>CAWDHF010000001.1:0-151076 GCA_963802065.1 uncultured delta proteobacterium
AGAACAAGCCCTGGACGCTCAACAAGGAGCCGCTCGTCTTCGAGAACATCCACCTCCAGACCCGGAGCTACAAGTGAGACTGACGCTCGAGATCTGGCGCCAGAAGGACGCCCAGGACGCTGGCCGCTTCGCTCGCTACGACCTTCCCGACGTGAGCGAGCACATGTCGTTCCTGGAGATGCTGGACGTGCTCAACCAGGAGCTCATCGCCAAGGGCGAGGAGCCGGTGGCCTTCGACAGCGACTGCCGCGAGGGCATCTGCGGCATGTGCGGGTTCGTCGTCAACGGCTACCCGCACGGCCCGCAGCCCCTCACCACGGTGTGCCAGCTGCACATGCGCCACTTCCACGACGGGGAGACCCTGCGCCTGGAGCCCTTCCGGGCCAAGGCCTTCCCGGTCATCAAGGACCTGGCCATCGATCGCAGCGCGCTCGACCGCATCATCATGGCGGGCGGGTACGTCTCCATCAACGCCGGCGGGCCCCGCGACGCCAACAGCATCCTGGTCGGCAAGAAGGAATCCGACCTGTCGATGGACGCCGCGTCCTGCATCGGCTGCGGAGCCTGCGTGGCCGCCTGCCCCAACGCCTCGGCCTCGCTCTTCACCGGCGGGAAGATCTCGCACCTCGGGCTCCTGCCCCAGGGCGAGCTGGAGCGGAAGACCCGCGCCCTCAACATGGTGGAACGCCACAACGAAGAGGGATTTGGAGGGTGCACGGTCATCGGCGCCTGCGCCGAGGCCTGCCCGAAGGGGCTGAAGCTCGACTTCATCGCCCGCATGAACAAGGACTACCTCGCCGGGACCCTGTCGTTCCGCGAGGAGGCAGCGGGCGGCGGCGCAGGCTAGACCCGGAAGCCAGCCTGTTGTAGGAGACGCCCGTGCGGATCTCGCGCGGGCGTCTTCTTTTGCGGGTGGCCCTCCTCCTCCTGGGAGGAGGGTTCATGGCGTGGCGCGCCTGGGAGACCCGGCGCGCGTCGATCGCGCTCACGGGCGCCGACCGCGTCCTGGGCGAGCGGCTGGCATTGGTGATGGCGCTCGTGAGCCTGCTCGCGCTCCTCACCGCCGGCGTGGTGGCGTGGCAGCTGCGGCGTCGCGAGCGACGACACAGCCTCCACCTCGGTGATCCGGGGGTCAGCGACCGGGGGCCGGGGCATCCTCCCAGCGGTGGTCCTTGAGCTGTTCGCGCAGCGCCGACTTGAGGAACTTGCCGGTGGCGTTGCGCGGGATGGCCTCCATGTAGACGTAGGCGTCGGGGAGCCAGTATCGGGCGAAGAGCGGCGTCAGGTACTCGGTCAGCTCGTGGGGCGTGGCCTTCGCCCCCTCCTTCAGCACGACAGCAGCCACCGGGCGCTCGCCCCAGCGCGGGTGGGCCACCGCAACCACCGCGGCCTCCTTCACCGCCGGGTGCCCCATGAGGGCGTTCTCCAGGTCGACCGAGCTGATCCACTCGCCGCCCGACTTGATGAGGTCCTTGGAGCGGTCGGTGATGCGGACGTAGCCCTCGCCGTCGACGGTGACGATGTCGCCCGTGCGGAACCACCCGTCCATGGTGAACTTGTCGGCCTCGGCGGGGTTCTGGTAGTAGCTCTTCGCGACCCAGGGGCCGCGAACGTGCAGCTCGCCCATCGACTTGCCGTCCGGCGGGACCGGGCCGTTCTCCCCCACGACCCGCGTCTCGACGAAGGGGACGGCGAGACCCTGGGCCGACCGCATGCGCAGCCGCTCCTCGTCCGCGGCCTTCTCGAGGTGTGGCTTGAGCCGGGCCACGGTTCCGAGCGGGGTGGTCTCCGTCATGCCCCAGGCGTGGATCACGCGCAGCCCGTGCCGCTTGTCGAACCCCTCGATCATCGCCTTCGGCGCGGCCGCACCGCCGACGATCATGGCCTTGATCGACGAGGTGTCCCAGACCCCTGGGTTTCGATCGAGCTCGTCGAGGATGCCCAGCCAGACGGTGGGAACCCCGGCGGTGAGCGTCACCTTCTCGCTCTGGAACAGCTCGAGCAGGCTCCTGGCGTCGAGGTGGGGCCCGGGGAAGACCTGCTTCGAGCCCGCCATGGTGGCCGTGAAGGGAAGGCCCCACGCGTTCACGTGGAACATGGGGACGACGGGGAGCATGGCGTCGCCGAAGGAGAGGCCGAGCGCGTCGGGCAGGGCCGAGACCATCGAGTGCAGGACCAGCGCGCGGTGGGAGTAGACGACGCCCTTGGGACGCCCTGTCGTGCCCGATGTGTAGCAGAGCCCCGCCGCCTGGCCCTCCTCGAGGTTCGGGAAGGCGAAGGTGTTCATCTCCGGCTCGATCATCTGCTCGTAGTCGAGCGCGAAGTCGGGAGCGGCGTGCCCGTGGGTCCAGACCACCACCGCGCGCAGGTTCACGTCCTTGTGGAAGCGCTCGTAGACGGGGAGGAGCACGTCGTCCACCAGCAGGAACCGGTCCTCGGCGTGATTCATGATGTAGGCGAGGTCCTGTCCGGATAGGCGGGGGTTCAGCGTGTGCAGCACGCCACCGGCCAGCGGGATCGCGAAGTACGCCTCCAGGTGGCGGGCGTGGTTCCAGCCCAGCGTGGCCACGCGGTCCCCGGGCTTGAGGCCCAGCCGCACCAGCGCGTTGGCGAGCTTCTGCACCCGCTTGTGGAACTCCCCGTAGGTCGTGCGCTGGACCGACTTGTCGGGCCACCGGGAGACGATCTCGACGTCGGGGAAGTACTTTCCGGCGCGGTCGAAGATCGGCAGCAGCGTCAGCTCGTAGTCCATCATCAATCCGCGCAAGGTTGCCTCCAGGGGCGACGGGTCGAGGAGTCAGTCTAGTAGATGCGCGCAACTTCGGCGCCGGAGAAGTAGGCGCCGAGGATCCGACGGTAGTCCTGACCGGCCGCGGCGCGCCCGATGGCGCCCCACTGGCACATTCCCGCTCCGTGGCCCCAGCCGCCACCCCGGAACGTCCAGCCCTCCTGAGCGACCCCCACGATGAACATCGCCGAGGGAAGATCTCCGAGCAGGCGGCGGATGCGGAGTTCCCCGTGGACGGTGGCGCTGCCCCGCTCCCCGTCCACCCGCAGGGAGAGCGCGCGACCGGAAGACCCCCGCCGCACCACCTCGAGGTGGTCGACCGACCCGATCCCGAGAGGGCCGAGAAGGCGATCGACCTCCGCGTGCGGGAGGCTGCGCACCCATCGGTAGCGGTCGGCCTTCGCGCCGGGCGCCCTGGCGCACCATGCGGAGGGCGCTGCGGCGATGAAGGCGGATACCCTGCCGTCCGAGGCGAGGCCTCCGGCCCATTCCGCGGAGTCGGCAGCGCCGAGATCCGGGCGACCCCGCAGGCTCGGGCTGGGCGTCCCGCCCCAGACCTTCTCGTTGTCCTCCCCGTGGCCACCGCACATGGCCGAGTACACGCCGTCGACGAGCCGGCCCCCCGCGAGGCCGAAGAGCGCCTCCCCGCGCGTGGAGCGGACGGCGGAGTCGGTGGAGGCGACCTGCGCGCCCTCGCCCCGGTAGGCCTGGCAGTGGACGTCGCTGCAGATCGACCACGGGTCCGCCAGGTGGCGGGTGCCGATCTGTGCGAGGACGTTCGACCGCGCGGTCACCGCCTGGGCCCGCAGCGCCTCGGCCGGGGACCGGGCGGGCATCTCGCTCGGCACGAGCCCCCGCAGGAGTTCCTCGAGCGGGATCAGGAGGACCGCGGCGAGCCGGCCCCCGGCGTCGACCGTGAGGAAGACCCTGCCCCGGTAGTCCCGACCTTCGACGGAGACCCCAGCCCCTGCCCCGTCGACCACGACCAGGCGGTCGCCGCTCCCCAGGGGCTGGCCTCGGACCCCCAGGATCTCGACTGCTCCGGACGGGCGCGACTCCACCTCCGGGCTCGGCTCCGGCTGCTCCCCCCACCGCCGCCATGCCTCGGCGGCGAACGCCGCCGTGCCGGCTTCCGTGGAGGGCCCGTCGGCGAGGACCAGCGTCCGCCGGTTGTCGATCACGTGGCCGGCGATCCCGTAGACCCCGCCGGTGGCGCGCGTGCGCGTGGGCACCCCCCGGGATGACCAGAGTTCCCGTGATCGCTGCACCCCGGCCCGGTCCCCGGCCTCGAACTGGGCGAGCAGGGGCCGGGTGGAGACGCGCGCGGCGACCCCGTCCCTCACGCGTGCGCGTAGCCGCGTCCCCGCGGGCAGCCTCACCGGTGCTCCCCCGCGGGGGTGGAGCGTGGTGGGACCGCGCGTCAGGAGCGCCACCTCGTCGCGCCGCTCCGCGATGCGGATGGCGATCACCGGCTCGCCGTCCGCGAACTCGAGGCGATGGCTCCAGAGGAGCTCGAGGGGATCTCCAGGAGCGGGTGCGTCCCCGGGCAGGGGCGTGTCGGCGAGCAGCGGGGGTGGCAAGGGCGGCGGCAGGCTTCCAGGGGCCTCCCCTGCCGTTGCGAGGACGACGCCCGCGAGGGCGGCGATGACCCCAGGGATCACGCGAAGAGGCCGAGTCGCTGGCTCTTGCGGGTGGCCAGCACCTCGAGGCGGGTGGCGATCTCGGTCCCACCGGCGAACTCCCCCGCGCGACGGAGGCGGTTGGCCGCGTCGGCGAGGAGCGCTCGCTCCTCCGCCTCCTGCTCCCTGAGCCCCTCGACCATGAGCGCCACCTCGTCTGCGAGGTCGACGAGGAGGTCGCGACGGCGCAGCGGGCGGGGCAGCGAGAAGTCACCCGCGCCGACGCGGCGGCAGGTGTGCGCGAGGGCGACCGCGGGGCCCGCCACGCGGTGGGTGAGGATGACGGCGAGCACGAGGAGCCCGGGCACCGCGCCCGCCAGGGCCGCGCCGATCGCGAGCCCGGGGCCGGCCTCCTGTCCGGCGGTCCATACCATCACCGAGAGCCCGCTGCCGATGGCGGTGGCCACCAGCAGCATCTGGCTGACGAGGCGGAGCTGGATGCCCGGGTGGACGAGGAAGTTCCGCAGCCGCCGCTTGCTCATGCCCGAGTCGTCGCCGTCGCCAATCATCCCCACCTCCGACGCCGAATCTACCCCGGGACGGCCGGCTTTCCAGGTTTGTGACCCCCGCCCGCCTGCTTCCGGAAGGCGGCGTGGACCCGGACCGTGACCGGCCCCGGAGCGCCGGACCCGACGCGGTGGCCTCCGACCCGGACCAGGGGGAGAACCTCCCGGACCGTGGAGGTGAGGAACGCCTCGTCGGCCGCCTGGAGACTTCCCAGCGGCAGGGGGCGCTCCTGGACGGGAATTCCGAGCTCGCGGGCCAGCTCGACGACCAGCGCACGGGTCACGCCGGCCAGGATTCCGGCCTGGAGCGGCGGGGTCTCGAGCACGCCTTCCCGGACGGCGAAGACGTTCGAGCTGGCTCCCTCGGTGACGCACCCGCTCCGGTCCACCAGGAGCGCCTCGTGCGCGTCGTGGGCTCGCGCCTCCCGCATCGCCAGGACGTGGAAGAGGTGCTCCCCGGTCTTCGCCGCTGGATCGACGCCCCGGCCGGGGCCGTCGGGCCCTCCGAACGGCCAGCCCGAGACTCCGATCCGGTACGCCGAGAGCGGGGGGCCGATCAGCGGGATCGCGATGACCACCACCGACGGCTCGGTGGCCAGCCCGGGGTCGAGCCCCATCTCGCCGCTGCCGCGGGTGACCACGACCCGGACGGATCGCTCACCGACGTTCCACGGCGCCGCTGCCGGGTCGGGAGCGGGCTCGCTCCCCGAACGATCGACGACGCGACGGATCTCCCGCTCGATCCTCTCGCCGGCCCAGGGGAGTTGCAGCGCGATCCGGTCCGCCGAGGCGGCCAGCCGGGCGAGGTGGCGGTCGACCTCGAACGGCTCGCCACCGTACGTTCGCACCACCTCGTAGACGCTGTCCCCGTAGAGGAACCCCCGGTCGAAGACCGAGATCCGGGCCTCCCCGGCCGGGACGAGTACGCCGTCGATGCTCACCGTCGCGTTCATGGCCGGTTTCTTGACGGGTCGATCATGAGCCGATATCAACGGATGGCAAATGGAATCGCCTGTCGAGTGCACGCAGTGCGGCGTCCTCATGACGAGCTGGTGCGCCGCTGGTTCCCCCACCCGTTACTACCAGTGTCCGTTCTGCAAGCGGACGCTCTGCTCGGCGTACGACGAGGTCTTCGAGCGCGGGGCGCTCGGACGCAGGGTCCCGCCCGCCGCGCGCCCTCCCGGTGGCGCCGCTCCCGAGCCGACGTCCGACGACCAGCGCTGGCGGGAGCTCAAGGGGCGTGCCGCGCGCTGGTTCGCGCGGGTAGAGGCCGACGGCGTTCGCCACGCCCCGCACTCCGCCGTTCCCGCGATGGCCGTGGCTGGCCGCGCCCGCGCCTAGTCGTCGTCGTCGTGGCCGTCGTCGCCCTCTTCGTCTTCGCCGTCTTCGCCGTCTTCGTCGTCCGCGCCGAGGCAGCCCCGCCAGCCCGAACCTTCCATGGCCTCGCGCATCAACTCGTACTCTCCGTATAGCCTGGGATCGCCCTCGGGGACGCCCCAGGCGTGTCCCAGCTCGTGGAAGATCACCGAGCGTTCGACGCAGTCGGCGGCGCCGAACGGCTGGACGACGATGACCCGGTGCTCCCGGCAGGCCCAGCCGAAGTGGTCGACGCCGTCGACGGAGTGCCTGACCTCGGCGCCGGAGGCATCCCGGTCGACGTGGACGATCGGGGTGACGGCGAACTCGACCGTCCATCCCCGCGGGTCCCTCGACTCTTCCCAGAAGCGCTTGGCGATCCCGTAGATCCGTTCCGCACGGGCCTCGGTCAGGGTGACGCCGGCACGGGCCACCCAGCACATTCCGCCCACCTCCACCCCGGCGCAGGGGGTGGATCCTCCGCCACAACCCGCCAGGGCGAGGAGGACGACGGCGGTGAAGGCGGACCTTTGGGACATTGCACTCGAGGTCGAATGCGACCGGCGTGCCGGACCTGGGCGCGAGAACACGGACCTTCCCCCCAGGTCCGGTCTACCTCATGGGCGCGGCCGCTACTGCACCACGGCTCCGTGTCGAGCGTGCCGGTGTCGGTCGACCGTGGGGCCTGGAAGCACGAGCCAGGTGGCGCCTTCATGCCGCGCGTGGGCCTCCCCGCTTGGGCGCAGGGGGAGAGACCGGATGGTCCTTCCACTCCGGGTTCCGCTCGTGCATGCCTGCCAGGACTCCGACCATCCGCCCCATCACCTGCGAGGGGCTGGAGCTTCCCGCCACGGCCTCGTAGACCGCGGCCGCCACGGCGTGGGCCGCGTACGCCCCTTTCGTGTACTTCCCGGAGGACGCGTCCCCATCCCCCACGACCCGGTCCTTCATCTGCCCGCGCAGGGCCGCGACGATGGTCTCGTCCCGGTCGCGCCAGTCCTGGATCTCGCCGAGCGCCTTCCCTTCCAGGGAGGTCATGCGGGTCTTGACGATTGCCCGCGCGACCACCGCCGCCGACGCCTTGGCCACGCCGGCGGACACCGCGACGTCCCCGAACCTGATCCGTTCGAGGTCCCGGTCGGTCTCCGCGATCAGGCGATCCGCCCAGCGCTCGGCCCCGGCGAAGGAGAGCAGGCGAACCGTCTCCGCTGCCAGGTAGGCGCGCGCGATGTCCGCAGGGTGCGGGTCCTCTTCCCGGCCGACGCTTCGCAGCTCCGGCGTCCCCCTCCAGACACCGTTGAGCGCACGAAAGTAGCCGACGAGCCCGACCGCCGCCGAGGGCCCCATGTTCAGGACGCCGAGGACGTCGGCCGCCGCCTCGTCGATGCGCTCCGACCAGTAGCCCGCCACGGCCGGGTCCATCTTCGCTGCCAGCAGTTGCTTCTTCACGGCGCCCGCCAGCTCCTCGCGGAGCCCGTCGTCGGCATCGAGGATGTCGTGTCCGGCGGTCTCGTGCGCCAGGGCTGGCCACGCCAGCAGGCCACCCCCCGCGTTCGCCGCGGGCAGGCTCACCACCGCGGCCGTCACGTCGAACGTCGCCGTGGCGTTCGCGGGCCAGGTGTACGGACCGGTCTCGGCGGGTCCCCATCGGATCAGCGGTGGAGTGACGCCGTGGTCCGGCGGCTTCACCCCTCGCCGGTCCTCGGCGGAGAGGAAGCCTTCGTAGAGGTCGCTCACGACCTCCTGGAACGCGGCGGTCGCCCGCGCCTGGTAACCCTCCCCCCGCTGCAGGACGGCCTGTGCGAGGTCCAGGAGGAGTCGCGCCGCTCCATCCCGTCCCGGGTCCATCGCGAGGATCCGGGCGAACCCACCCGCACCCATGCCGTCGAGTGCCCGCAGGAGGGGCTCACCGGCCGCGGCGCGGTAGGCCGCCGGCAACCGTTCGATGGCCTTCTCGAGCCGGGCCCGGAGGGAGGAGAAGAAGGTGGGGTCCGGCGGGCTGGTCCGCTGGGAACCGGCCGCCGAGCGGGCGTCCTCGACGCAGGCGGCGAGACCCGCCAGGGTGACGGGGTCCGAGGCGGAGCGCGCTGCGACGGCGGCGGCCGAAGTGGCACCCCCGGCCGTTCCGGTCCGGGTGCTTCCGGCGAACGGCTCGGCGTGCGGCACGCCGGCCGAGGGCGCTTCGGTGTACCACTCGACTCCTCGAGTGGCGGGGGCGGACACGGGCTTCGGCGACATGCGGACCTCCAGGAACGGGGCGGGAGGCCCGATTGCCAGTCACGTGCCGGGGAGTTGCCGCCTGGATCCAGGGTCGGGTCGACGAAGCGGTCCTCCCCGCGGCCCCGCCGGCGCGTGCGACGGACGCCGGCGAAGGGGAAAACAAGTCGCGGAGTTGGTAGAACAGGGCCGACGAGGCGCTAGCTCAACTGGCAGAGCATCGGCCTTTTAAGCCGGTGGTTCCGGGTTCGATTCCCGGGCGCCTCACCTTCGCGCACCGGACTCGAACCTGGCGGTGGCGCTTCGGGCCAGTTCCTCGAGGACGTCGAGGTCCACGTCGGACAGCCTGCGCAGGTGCAAGCACCCCTTCCCCCGCGAATGCCTCCCGAGGCGGGCGAGCATCTCGCGGTGACGGGAGAGATCGCACGTGAGGTAGAGCGTGATCCGGTCGGCACGCGGCGCGAACCCGGCGATCGGCCAGTCGAGCTCCCGGCCAGATGCGTACTTCAGGCGCTCCCGGCCGAACCCAACGATGCCCCCTCCCCACATCGCCGGCCGCGCGCCCGTGACCCGGCGCAGGAGCGCCACCACGGCCCGGGAGTCCTTGCGGCGCTGCGGATCGGGGACGGCGGCGAGAAAGGCGGTCACGCTGGCCCCGGTCGGTCGGGTCTTGATTTCGGCCATGTCGAGCCTCCCTGCACGCTCTATCCGGATTCGACCCGGGACGCAGCATCGAGGGCCCGGCCGCGCGAGGCGCACGGCGCAGCCGGCCCTCCTTGAATCCGGCGGCCATCGGGCTAGACTGCGCCGCGTGCTCCCGGCGAGGAACGCCCTGAGCCCAGGAGGAAACACCACCTTGACCCGCACTCTCGTCGCCATCGCCGCCGCCCTCACCATCCTCGGATGCAAGAAGAACGAGCCGGTGACCGCCGCTCCCATCGCCCCCCCTGCGGGTGGGGTCCCAACGATGCCACCGCCGCAGGGGATGCCTCCCGGATCCGGGATGCCCCCGGGAGGGATGGTCGGTGCCCCCAACGTCCCGGGAGGCGGCGCCGGGGTAGAGCAGCGCATCGCCATCGCCAAGCAGCTCGTCGCCCAGAATCCGAAGGACGTCCAGGCCTGGATCTCGCTGGGCAACGACTATTTCGACAGCCGCCAGCTCCAGGCCGCCGTCGACGCCTACGCCAAGGCGCTGGAGCTCGACCCGAAGAACCCCGACGTCCTCACCGACCAGGGCGTCATGTACCGGGACCTCGGGCAGTACGACAAGGCTCTCGCCAACTTCCTCAAGGCGAACCAGATCAATCCCATGCACATGCAGAGCCTGATGAACGCCGGGGTGGTCTACGCGTACGACCTGAAGGACCAGAAGCGAGCCGAGGAGGCCTGGCTCAAGGTCATCGCCAACGACAAGTCGGGGCGGTTCGCCGGCCAGGCCGGGGCGGCCATCGCCGAGATGCGCCAGCGCGGCGCGCCTCCTGGGGTTCCCGCCGCGCCGCCGCCCCGCTAGCCCGTTTCAAGCACCCTTCCCGCCTCACGGAGGCACGCCATGGCCCGCAAGATGAATTTCAACGCCGGTCCCGCAGCCCTGCCGCTCCCCGCCCTCGAGAGGGCCCGCGAGGAGCTCCTCGACCTGGCCGGCAGCGGCATGTCGGTCATGGAGCACAGCCACCGCGGCAAGGAGTACGAGGCGGTTCACGACGAGGCCCTGTCGCTGCTCCGCGAGCTGCTCTCGGTCCCGGCCACCCACGAGATCCTCTTCCTCCAGGGCGGGGCCTCGGCCCTCTTCGCCCAGATCCCCTTGAACCTCATGGAGAAGGGCAAGGCGGCGCAGTACCTGGTCACCGGTGCGTGGGGCGAGAAGGCGGTCGGCGAGGCCAAGGTGGTCGCGACCATGCTCGGCGCGTCGGTCGCCACCCAGACCACCGGAACCGGCGACGGCAAGGAGAAGAGCTACGTCCGCGTCCCCGCCACGTCCGAGGTGAAGGTCGACCCGGCCGCGTCCTACCTGCACCTCACGTCCAACGAGACCATCCACGGAGCGGAGTTCAACGTGGAACCCTCGCGCGCCTTCCCGGACACGGGCGCCGTGCCGCTCGTCGGGGACATGTCGAGCGACTTCCTCTGGCGGCCCTTCGACGTGTCCCGCTTCGGCATCGTGTACGCCGGCGCCCAGAAGAACATCGGCCCGTCGGGCATCGTGGTGGCCATCGTCGCGAAGGAGCTGGTCGAGAAGGGGCGCAAGGACATCCCGAAGATCTTCCAGTTCCGGACCCATGCCGAGAACAGGTCGCTCTACAACACGCCCCCCACCTTCGGCGTGTACATGGTCCGGAACGTGCTCGCCTGGCTGAAGGGGCTCGGTGGCCTCCCGGCCATGGAGGCCCTGAACCGCAAGAAGGCCGCCCGGCTCTACGGCGCCATCGACGCGAACCCGGCGTTCTACCGCTCGCCCGTGGAGCGGGAGAGCCGTTCGGTGATGAACGTGGTCTTCCGCCTCCCCACCGAGGCCCTGGAGGAGCAATTCGTCGCCGAGGCCAAGAAGCGAGGGATGGTGGGCCTGAAGGGCCATCGCTCCGTCGGCGGCATCCGCGTCTCCACGTACAACGCCGTGCCGTTCGAGTGGGTCGACGCGCTCGCCGGGTTCATGGAGGAGTTCTCGCGCGGGAAGTGACGCCGCCCGGGCGGCTCCCGTGAGAGGCCGCAGGTCGGAGGATCGCCTTCGTTCCAGGCGGGTGCCGCCGGTCTTCCGGCGGCCTCCCTCCTCACCGCTGGTCCTCCCGGCGCGGGTGGACTTCGGCCGGATGGCGCCGGAGAACACCGCGCCCGGGTGGCCACCGTGCCGGCGCCCGGTCCGGAGGCGGTTCGTATGGAGGCACCGGAAGCCGGCTGGGACGGCACGGGCCGAAGGCGACCCGAGCGTGCGGCGTTCGCGGGGAACTTCCGGGCGGCGACTCCCGGGCGGGGAACTCGATAGGGGATGAATTGCGTGCACCTCCCCGAGGCGACGCGACGTGATTCCCTCGCGGGGGGCGCACTGACCCCGAGTCGCCTTCGGCCCCGGCATCCGCCAGCCGGCGGGGGTCGCTCCGCGACGAGCTGCCCGCAGGGCAAGTCGAGGCGCCGGGGCGAAGACCCCGGCGAACCTCGACGCCATCCGGCCGGGGAGCGCCCTTCGCCCGAGGACTCGCAGCTCGGAGCGGAGCGACCCGCCCGCCGGCGGCACCCACCCGCCTGGCCGAAGGCGATCTGCGCCTAGTAGGTCCCCACGAGGAACACGTTCGTCGCCGTCCCGAACGGAACGGACGCCTCCAAGTTGTCGACGCCCGCCCGGACCAGCACCATCGCCCGCAGCGAGAGCCAGCGGTTCAGGCCGACGGTCCCATTCACCGTGAGTCCAACGTCGTTCTCCGGCGTCGGGTTCGCGACCCCGTCGACCGTCATGGTGGTCTGGAACCAGGAGACCCTCCCGGTGAGCCTCGTGCCCACCACCGGAGCCCAGCCGATCTGCCCCCAGGCGCTCTGCCCCTCCACCCACCCGAGATCCTTGAGGTAGCCGAAGGAGAGCCCGGCCAGCACCCTCGTGAAGGTGAGCTCCGGCCCCACGTAGGTGTGGGAAAGGCTGGAGGTCAGGTCGTCGACCCACCCGCCCAGCGCGGCGACGCGCAACCAGGGAGTCGCGTCGACCCCGACCGACCCGTCGGCACGGCGCGAGGGGCCGGGATAGGTGGCGACTGGCTCGTCGTTCGGCATCGCCAGGCCCCAGTAGGAGAACCCTCCCGAGATCCAGAAGATGGGAACCGGACGGACGGTGAGCGCCAGGCGGGCCGAGTCGATGTAGGACGGAGCGTGGACGTCACCGAACCCCATGCGCAGGTCGCCGCTGGCGCTGAAGACGCCCCCGGCCCAGTAGTTGAGCAGGATCTCTCCCTCGTAGTGACGCTGCACGGCCGGGTTCTGGACCACCGCGGCGCGGGCGCTGCCGGAAAGCAGGGTCGATCCCAGCGGGGCCTCGAAGTTCGCGTAGACACCCCCGGTGTACCGGTCGAGGGTGGGCTCGGTGGTGTACGGGTCCGGGACCGTGCCGCCGAAGATGCCGACCTCGGTGCGGCCGAACCTCAGCCCACCCTGTGCGCCGTCGAAGGTCGTCGCGCCGGGGGCGAACCAGGGCATGACGCGCCCGAACGAGGCGCTCCAGCTCTTCCTGGGATCGCGCTGGGCCAGCTCCAGGTCGTACACGAGCAGCTGGGTGGCCGATCCCGGGACGTAGGTGTCGCTCCGCTGGGTCCACTGCATGAGCCGGGCGTCGGCGAAGAACCGGAATCCAGCGAACGCGTCGAGGCCGTTCACCTGGATGTCCAGCTGGAGCCGCTGCGAGTCGCCCGGGCCGGTAGGGCTGGCGAGCCACACCGCGTAACCCAGGTCGCCCCGGACGGTGGGCAACTGGCCCAGGACCACGTCCCGAGGCTGCGCCTTCGCTTCCACGAGCGCCACCGGGGTCCCGGTGACGGCCGCGTGCCGGGTGTCCAGCTCCTCCTCCGTGGGGATGGGAGCCATCTTCGCGACCGCCGGCGCTCCCGGCACCGTGGTCTCGAACGCGAAGCGGTCCCCGGCACGGATGCCTTCCCCCGTGCAGGTGGACGAGTGGTCCGCGACCTCCCGGACGGTGCAGGTCCCGGAGGGCTGGGCGGCGCGCGTGAGCTGGATGACCTGTCCGATGGCCACTCCCTCGAGGGCCCCCGCGTCGATGTACGCGGTGCTGGCGGTGGCGAAGGTGACCTTCCCGTCGACCCGGCGCGCCACCGGCGACACCGGCGAGGCCGGAGGGGCCGCCTGTGGCGCGGCGGGGACCGGCACCGGAGCCTGGGGGACCGGCGCCTGTGCCGCGGCCGGTGAGGCGAGGAGCAGGGCCAGGAGCGGAAGGGCGTTCATGGCCTGATCCTCCTCTGCGCGGGACCGCTCCGGAGGAGGCCGCCCCTCAGGTTCTCGCCGCCCTCTGCGGTCCCCGTGTAGTGGCACCCGTAGCAGTTCTGGTCGGCGCAGACGAAGCTCTGCACCTGGGGGTGCGTCGCGCAGGCGTGGCAGCGGATGCAGGACGGGTACGGCTGGCTCGTGCAGGACCCGATGACGAGCGGCACGGGAAGGGTGACGTGGCACTGCATGCAGGGGATGCCCGCGTGGTTGCCCGAATCGATCGGGAAGCAGGCTCCGTGCCCCGAGAAGCTGGCGGGGCTCCAGCGCCAGAACCCGTGGCAGCCCAGGCAGGCGAGCTGCGGATAGCCCGGGAACGAGGAGTGGTCGACTCCGCGGGCCGACGCGGACGTCAGGTCGGCCTGGTGGCACTCCCAGCAGGGAACGGTCGGGCGGGCGAAGGACCGGTCGCGCCGGTCGCCGTGGCACTGCTCGCAGGGCAGGAGCGCGTGCCTCCCCTGGAGGGGGAAGTTGGTGCGCCGGTGCGCGTCGACGTCGAAGTGGGACTTCCACCCCTCGGTGTCGTGGCAGGATGCGCACTGGATTCCCGCGTAGCCGCCGTGGACGTCGCGGTGGCAGGCCGAGCAACTGCGGGCCAGGGGCTCCTTGAAGTCCCTCACGTGGCACTTGCGGCAGGCCACCTGCGCGTGCTGGCCGGTGAGCGGGAAGCCGGTGCGCTCGTGGACGAACTTCACGTCGCCCCAACCCTCGGGCGTGTGGCAGGCGACGCACTTGGTGTCGCCCGCGACGTGCCCACCGGGCGCCTTCAGGGCGAGGTCCGGCGGGGCGGAGGGCGCCTGCACCCGGGGACCGGCGGCGAGGAGCAGCGCGGCTGCGGCGGCGAGGTGGATCACGGCTCGTACCCCCGGAAGGCGCCCTTGTGGAAGTCGGCGTGGCAGGCCTGGCAATCGCGCGGGACCGGCTTGAAGCGCTTGATCTCCAGCTTCCCGATCCTGGCCACGGGGTGGCACTTCTCGCACGACACCTTGGCGTGCTTGCCGGTCAGCGTGTAGGTCGTGAAGGGTTCCCCGTGGACGAACTTGAGCTTCTTCCACTCGTCCACGCCGTGGCAGGCGGCGCACTCGGTGACCTTCTTCACGGCGAACTGGGCGGCGTGAGGGTCGGCGTGGCACTTCGCGCATGCGACGGGGGCGCCCGCGTACTTCACGTAGGGCTTGCCGTCCTTCCCTGCCGCGGAGGCGTGGCACGATCCGCAGGCGGTCTTCCCGTGCTTGCCGTCGAGCCGGAACTTCGTGTCGCGGGAGTGGTCGAACTTCGTCTTCACGAAGGTCACCTGGTCGTGGCAGGCGGTGCACCCGTCCACGGCCATGCGCTTCTCGAACTGCCCCTGGTGGACGTCGCGGTGGCAGGAGGTGCACTTCTTCCCGTCCACCTTCTTCTCCATGGTGAACTCGCTCACCTTGAGCGGCCGGCGCTGGCGCCTGGCCTCGGCCCGCATGGCCGCCGGGGCCTTCTCCACCATCTTCGGGTCCTTCACGTGGCAGCGGTCGCAGGCCACGGCCACGTGGGCGCCCTCGAGCGGATAGCGGGTCTTCTGGTGCTCGGGAAGCTCGAAGCGGACCGGCACCCATCCCTGCACCGTGTGGCAACGGTCGCAGGCCGCCTGCGGGGTTCCCTTCTTCCCCAGCCGCCCCAGGTGGGCGTCCTGGTGACAGTCCGTGCAGGCCGCGAAGGCCATGTCCTTGAACTTGCCCTTGGCCTGCCCCTCGTACGGACCGTGACAGGCCTTGCAGTCGACCTGGGCATGGGCGCCGCGCAGCGGGTAACGGGTCTTGTCGTGGAAGGCGACCTTGGCTCCCTGCCCCACCTTCATGATCTTCCACCCCTCCACGACGTGGCAGGTCACGCACAGCGCGCCGAAGCGGTTCTGGTGCGGGTCCTTGTGGCAGTCGGTGCAGAGCGCGAACGGCAGCGGCTTGTACTTCGCGTAGGTACCCGAGACCGCCTTCGGGAAGTCGTGCTTGCCCTCCGGGTCGGTGAGCGGGACGTGACACTTGGCGCAGGGGACCTTCACGTGCGCCCCGGCCAGCGGGTACTTCGTCCTGGCGTGGTCGAAGCCCTTCGTGGCCGGCTTCCAGCCCGCCGGGGCGTGGCACTTCTGGCAGTCGTTCCCGAGCTGGGCGCGGTGCTCGTCGAAGTGGCACCCGGCGCAGGTGGTCGGCTGCCCGAGCATGCTCTTGCGCCCCTTCTGGAGGACCTCCTTCACGAGCGGATCGGCGACCCGGCGGGCGTCGTGGCAGGTCTCGCACTTCACCTTGGCGTGCTTGCCCTCGAGCTTCCAGCCGGACCGGGCGTGGTCGAAGGAGTCGCGCCCCCCGGCGCCCCAGTCGACGAGCGGGAAGGCCCTGCCGTGGTGCTCGCGGTGGCAGGCCTCGCACCTCTTCTCGGAGGAGGTGCCGTGGAAGCCCTTGCCGGCACCGATGCTGGCCCGCAGCTCCTTGTGGCACTCCAGGCACTTCTCCACCGAGAACTGCTTCCCGGCCGGGTGGCACTTCGTGCAGTTCTGCAGGCCCTCCAGCTTCTCGTGCGCCTGCGTGAGCTCGCCCGGGGAGATCAGGTCGGCCCGGACGGGAGCCGCGTACGCCGCCGCCAGCGCCAGGGGGACGAGGAGCGAGACGATGCGCGGGTGGACGGGAGGAGATCTCATAGCAGTCCGTACCCCAGGTAGAGCGAGACGCCGATGTGCACCGCGATGACGAATACCAGGAATACGGCGAGGGAGGCATGCATCACGCGCCAGCCCCGGAGCAGCATGCGCAGGCCGCCGTAGAACGCGATCTGGAAGCGAAGCCGCCGGAGGCGGAGCACGGCGACCTTGAATCGCGCGTACCTTCCGCCGGCCGCGAAGAGGTTCCGGACCCTCCAGAGGCGGATCCGGAGCCGGGCGCCGGCCAGGGGCTCCCGCAGGATCGCGACCACGAGGGAGCTGCGCGGAAGGGGGGCCGAGGCCGAGTCGATGAGCCGCTGCAGGCGGGCCCGCTCCCGAGCACCGGTGAGGATGGGCTCGAGCTGGGCCCGGAGCCGCTCGAAGCGGCCGGCGATGAGCTCGAGCTCCTCGGCATGCCCGTCGACTGACGGGACGAGGCCGTAGATGAAGCGCCCGATGAGGCCGGTCCCGACCACGATGCCCAGGGCGGACGTGGTCGCGGTGGCGAGCAGGTTGTTGGACTGGAACGCAGCGTGGAACGCGATGACGAGAGGGCTCATGAACCCCACGAAGACGTGGAAGTTCAGCCAGTCGCGGATGTCGCCGAGCCCGGTCATGGCCCGGGTCCGCTTGCGAACGGGGTAGAGGAAGTTCGAGAGCATGAAGGCGGTGGCGACGATGCCGATGCCGTGTCCCCAGTGCCCGGCCGACTTGAATGCCTTGTGCATGGGCGACCGCAACCGCTCCAGCTCCCCGAGCCGGTAGTAGTCCCAGCCACGGGAGGCCAGGAAGGCCACGATCACCGCTCCCAGGCACCCGTAGAGCGCCAGGGTACGCCGCAGGCGCTTGCGCTTCTTCAGCTCCTCCTCGCTGACGTAGTCGACCTGGCCGGTCTTGGCCCCGAGCTGCTCCCCGTGGTAGCGGCGCATCTCCACGCCGGCCTTCTGGAGGAACTCGTTGGGAGGGTCGCCGCCGATGCTGACGATGACGTCGTCGTTGGGGATGCGCATCTCCTTGCCGTCGCTCTCCAGGCGAACCTCGGTCTCGGAGACGAACTTCACCTGCGACGGGAGGAGCATGGTCAGCCGCCCGGCGTCGGCGAGGGCCTTCAGCTTGCTCCGGTTGGCCTCCCGGGCACGCCCCAGCTCCGCGCCACGGTAGGACAGCGTGACCGTTGCCGTGCCCAGCTCGGCGATGGCGATGGCCGCCTCCAGCGCCGAATCGCCGCCCCCCACCACGAGCACGTTGCGCCGGTCGTACTGCTCGGCGTCGGTGAAGCCGTAGGTGACCTTCTTGAGCTCCTCGCCGGGGACGCCCATCCGGCGGGGCGTGCCGCGCCGTCCGATGGCGAGCACGACCTTGCGGGCGGGTATGACTCCCTTCGTGGTGTGGACCTCGAAGGCGCCGTCCTCCCCGCTGATGCCCTTCACCTGGACACCCTCGTCGACCTTGACCTGCGTCTTCTCGAGGGCCTTCGCCCAGGTCTCGAGCAGTTCCTCCTTCGAGATGATGCTCTTCCCGATCTTGCCGAAGCCCGGCACCGTGGCCGGCTCGGTCATGACGATCTTCCGCCGCGGGTAGTGGTACATCGTGCCGCCCCACGTCCCCTGCTCGAGGAGCCGGTAGCTGCGGCCGGCCTCCTTCAGCGCGCAGGCCGTGGCCAGGCCCGCCGCGCCAGCACCCACGACGACCACGTCGACGGTGTCGCCCCCGCCCCCGCGCTTGGGAAGGATGGCGTCGAGCCGCTTGGCCGCATGGAGCCCCTGGCGGATGGCGTTGCGGAGCAGGCCCATGCCAGCCAGCTCTCCCACGACATAGACGCCTGGCCGGCTCGACTCGAAGGCCTCGTCCACCTCGGGGAGGTCCACGCCTCGCTCGGACGTCCCCATCACCAGCTTGATGGCCTGGACCGGGCACTCGGCTGCGCAGCGTCCGTGGCCGATGCAGTGGTCGGCGTGGACCAGGATGGCGGTGCCCTTCTTGATTCCGAGGATGTCCCCTTCCGGGCACGCCTTCAGGCACGAGAGGGAGCCGATGCAGATGTTGGTGTCGATGACCGGGTGGAGCGATCTCGGGATGTGGAGGTTCTTCTCCTCCTTTTCCTGGAGGACCACCGCGTCGTGCGCCATCCTCCGGCGTCGCTTGACGAGGTGGGAGGTTGCGATGACGACAGCCAGCAGCACGGAGACGGCTGCGATGGCGCTCGACATCAGGTCCACGCTTGAATCTCCTGACCTTTCCGCGGCTTCCCGGACGGGGCCCGCATCATGTCATGGCAGGCGCCCTCGCCCGAGACCCCATACCGTGTACCCCGAAATGCACGCGGGGGGCCCGGTTTCGTCGGGTCCCCCGCATCATTGAGCGTTCTCTCATTTACCTCGTGATCAAGCGGCGCGCGCACCGGCCTTCTTGGCCTTCGCGGCCTCCGCCCTCTCCTCGAGCCAGATGGTCATCGGAGCGGCGATGAACCACGTCGAGTAGGTGCCGGAGATGATGCCGATGAGCATCGCCATCGCGAAGTCGAAGATGGTGCCGACGCCGAAGATGAGGAGGCCGATGAGGGAGAGGGCCGTCGCGAACGAGGTCAGGATGGTGCGTCCCAGCACCTCGTTGATGGAGATGTTGACGATGTCGGCGAGGCTCTTGCCCTTGAGCTTGCCCTGGTTCTCGCGGATGCGGTCGTAGATCACGACCGTGTCGTTCACCGAGTAGCCGACCACGGTGAGGATCACGGCCACCGACGTCAGGTTGAATTCCCGCCCGGTGAAGGCGAAGTAGCCCAGCGTGATGATGGCGTCGTGGAGGATCGCGATGACCACCCCGGGGGAGAACCGGAAGTCGAAGCGCAGGCCCACGTACACGACGATGAGCGCGATGGCGTAGAGGATGGCCTTGAAGCCCTGGTTGCGGAGCTCGCGCCCCACGGCCGGCCCGACGTACTCCACGCGGAGCACCTGCGGCTTCGCGTCGGCGAACCTCGCTCCCAGCTCCTTCTCCACCCGGTCCTGGATGCCCTGGGTGAGCACGGCCAGCGACCGGGTTCCGGCCGTGAGCCCCGCCTCCTCGCGGATCTCCCGGACCTTGACCCCGGTCGATTCCACGACGGCCTGGAGCTCGGCCTGGGACGGGAGGACCTGGAACTCGAAGTCGATCTTGTCGCCCACTTCCGGACTGAAGGCCGGGGTGCCGATGACCGGGAACCTGGCCTTCACGGCGGAGACGATTCGATCCGCGTCCTCGGTCGTGAGCAGCGCCACACGCCCGACGCGGACGAGGTAGCTGTGCTCGCTCTCCGGGCCGTAGGTCTGGACCATTGCGTCCTTGAACCCGAGGGCCTCGATCTGCCTGCGGATCTCGCCGGGGTCGACGGCCTTGTCGAACCTCACCTGCATCTCGGTGCCGCCCGCGAAGTCCACGCCGTAGTCGAGGCCGTGGACCTGGGGGAGCGACCAGAGGATGACCGCCAGGTTGAAGAGGGTCGACAGGATGAGCGCGATCTTCCGCTTCCCGACGAAGTCGAACTTGGTCCCGTGGGGGATGATGTCGAAGGTCTTGAATTGCATCAGACGCTCAGCCGGGCGGTGTCGTGGCGCGTGAACCAATCCACGATCACGCGGGTGACCACGATGGAGGTGAACATCGACGCGACGAGGCCGATGATCAGGGTGACGGCGAAACCACGGACCGGTCCGGAACCGTACTGCATGAGCACCACCGCCGCGACCAGCGCCGTGACGTGGCTGTCGACGATGGTCCAGAAGACCTTGTCGTAACCCTGGTTGACGGCCTGGCGGACCGTTCGTCCGGCGCGGAGCTCCTCGCGGATGCGCTCGTTGATGAGGACGTTGGCGTCGACCGCCATGCCGAGGGTGAGCACGAAGCCGGCGATGCCCGGCAGCGTGAGTGTGGACCCGAGCAGCGACATGATGGCGAGGACCAGCAGCCCGTTCTCGATCAGCGCGACGTCGGCGATCAGGCCGCTCATCCTGTAATAGAGCAGCATGAAGATCATGACGGCGGCCAGTCCGACGAGCGCGGCGATGGCGCCCTTGCGCACCAGCTCCGGTCCGAGCGTGGCGCCCACGGTCCGCTCCTCGAAGATGGTGACCGGCGCCGGGAGCGCGCCCGCCTTCAGGACGATGGAGATGTCGTTCGCCTCCTGGAACTTCTCCTGGTAGTTGCGCCCGGATCCCAGGGTGATCTGCCCGTTGCTGGAGATCTTTCCCTGGATGTACGGGGCGCTCTCCACCTTGGAATCGAGCACGATGGCCATGCGACGACCCAGGTTGTCGGTGGTGAGCCGCTCCATGAGGCGGGAGCCCTCGGGCGACATCGAGAAGGCCACCACCGGCTCGCCGACCCCCTTGGAGTTGTCCACCGAGGGACGAGCGTCGGAGATGTAGTCGCCGGTCAGCTCGGTCTTGGCGCGGAGCAGGTAGGTCCGGTAGAAGCGCTCTCTCACCAGACCTTGCACGATGACCACCTCGCCGATGCCGATCTCCTGGTCCCGGGAGATGAGGGGCTTCAGCGAGGTCTCGATGATGGCGTCGAGGTCGGTGCGCTTGGCCGCGGCCACGTAGGTCGACTGGCGGCGAATCCCCGAGGGCAGGTCGACCTGCTCGACGAAGTAGCACCCGGTGACCGGGAGCGGGAGCGCGATGCCGCCATCGGGCCCTTGCGGGCAGGGCGGCATCTGGGTGCGAAGGACGTCGAGGACCGGCGAGTCGTCGTCGGCGATCTTGAACTCGAGCTGGGCGGTGCGGCCGAGGAGGTCCTTTGCCTTGCTGGGGTCCTTGAAGCCGGGGAGCTGGATCTGGATCTGGGCGTTCTGCTTGCGCTTGATGTCCGGCTCGGAGACACCCCACTTGTCGACGCGGTTGCGGATGGTCTTCTCCGCCTGCTCGACGGCCTTCTCCTTGAAATTCTTGATGACGTCGGGGCGGAAGGCGAACCACACGGTGCCCTCCGGCGCGCCGCCCGGTGCCGACATCTCGGCCCCGTAGAAGTCCTGGACCACCTGCTCGACCTGCTTCGGGTCGCTGGTGCGGACCTCCACGCGGTACCCGTCGGCCGACGGGCCGGCCGACGTGACGGGCACGTTCTTCCCCTTCAGGAAGTCGACGATCTCGTCGCCGCGGCGGACCACCTTGGCCTTGACCGCGCGGTCGACGTCGACACCCATCGCGAGCAGGATGCCCCCCTGGAGGTCGAGGCCGAGGTTGAGGTGCTTCTTCGCATCGGGCGCCCAGCCGGGGACCGACTGCTCGTACGCCGGGCCGTTCCGCTCCGCCGGTGGGAGGGCGAAGTAGGACCAGGTCGGCACGAGCTGCCAGATGGACCAGAAGAGGACGGCGAGGACGAGCCCCAGCCGCCAGTACCAGGTGCGCTCCATCTACTTCTTCTCCTTGGCGTCCTTCTCGGAGGAACCCGTCACGTCCGACCAGGAGCCCGCGACCTGCGCCTTCACGATCCGCACCTTGTTGCCGCCCCCGAGGTCGAGGGTCACGGTCTTGTCCTCCACCTGGAAGACCTTTCCGATGATGCCGCCCTGGGTGACGACGTCCTGGCCCTTCTGCAACTCGGCCACGAACGCCTGGTGCTTCTTCACCTGCTTCTGCTGGGGGCGGAAGAACACCAGGTAGAACACCACCGCGATGAGGACGAAGGGGACGAGCTGCATCAGGGGGTTCGGCGCTTCGGGCGCGGTCTGCGCCAGGAAGGCCGTGAGGATCGAATGCATGAATGCTCCGGTCGTGGGAAAAAGCGTCGTGTTTTAGCCATACTTTGCCCCGGCAAGCAACCCCGAAACGAGTGCCGGGCCGCCTCGGGCCGGCCCGTCCGGCTCTACCCGTCCAGCCCCCGGGCGTACCCCTCGAGCCGGGCACGCCGGAAAGGCCCGAACTGCCCGTCCTGGATGGCCTCCCGCGCCCCCTCCATGAGCCGGAGGTAGTGGTGCAGGTTGTGGAGCGTATTCAGGCGTAGGGCCAGGATCTCGCCCGAGCGGAAGAGGTGGCGCAGGTAGGCCCGGGAGAAGGTGCTGCAGGTGTAGCAGGTGCACCCGGGGTCGAGCGGCCCCTCGTCGTCCGCGAACCGGGCGTTCTTCACGTTGAGCCGGCCGCGGCTGGTGAAGAGGAGCCCGTTCCGGGCGGTCCGGGTCGGTAGCACGCAGTCGAACATGTCCACGCCAGCGGCGATGCCGGCGAGCAGGTCCTCCGGAGTGCCCACGCCCATGAGGTAGCGGGGCTTCTCCCGCGGCAGCTCCGGGGCGTGGCGCGCCACTCCGTCCCACATCTCGGCGGTCTCCTCCCCCACCGCGTAGCCTCCGAGCGCGTACCCGGGAAGGTCGAGCGCCGAGGCCTCCTCCACGGCCCGACGACGCAGATCCGGAAAGAGGCCTCCCTGGGCGATTCCGAAGAGCGCAGGAAGCTCGCCGTGGGGGGATCGGCGGCGAGCCAGGCGTCCCGGCACCGGACGAGCCAGCGCTGGGTCCGCGCGAGCGACTGCTCGTGGTAAGCCCGCTCGGCCTTCGCGGGCGGGCACTCGTCGAAGGCCATGATCACGTCGGCCCCGAGGTCGAGCTGGACGCGGATGGAGGTCTCGGGCGAGAGGAAATGGCGCGAGCCGTCCAGGTGGCTGCGGAAGGTGACTCCTTCCTCGGCGATCCGCACCAGGGATTCGCCGCCGTCCCGGTTCGCTCCCTGCAGGCTGTAGACCTGGAATCCTCCCGAGTCGGTGAGCACCGACCCGCCCCAGGACATGAAGCGGTGCAGGCCACCCAGACGCCGCACCCGCTCGTGCCCGGGCCGCAGGTACAGGTGGTAGGTGTTGCCGAGGATCATTCCCGCCCCCAGCTCGACCAGGTCGCGCGGGGAGAGCGTCTTCACGCTGCCCGCGGTTCCCACCGGCATGAACACGGGAGTCTCGATGGCCCCGCGGGAGGTCTCGAGACGTCCGCGGCGGGCGGCTCCGTCCTCGGCCAGGAGCTGGAAGCGGATCAAGGCCGGCCCCTGGCTAGACCTGGCGGACCTGTCCCCGCGAGGTCTCCTCGACGAGGCTGCGCCAGGCCCGGCCGCCCCGCCCCTCGGCGACGATGCGGACGCCGAGGACCTTCTCGGGCGAATCGACGGACGCCCAGCAGACCACGGCGTCGGTGGTGGGAGCGAGGAAGCCGTTTGCGAACCGGAGCGCCAGCAGCTCACCCGGCGTCGGGGGATCGCCGGCGGGCCAGGCGATGGAGCAGCCGCCCTCGGAGAGCGTGAGGGTGCGCGTCTCCAGCTGGGAACCACGAACCGAAACGAGCACCGTCCGCTCGGTGGCGAAGCGTGGAGCCCGGACCTTGAAGGTCACCGGCTCCCCGCCGGCCACCGCGGCGAGGTAGCGGGCCGCGGGGACGCTGGCAGGGTCGAGGTGGATCTCGACGCCGGGCGGGAGGGACGGGCGGCCGATGCGGCGAACCATGGCCACCTTGCCGTAGATCGTGGCCCGGACCGGCTGCCCGAAAAGGCCGATGCGCGCCACCACCTGCTCGCCGACCCGGGTCTCGGAGAGGGCGGGGAGGAACAGGGAACCGGCATCCGCTCGCCATCCGGCGAGGAACTGCTGCGGCTCGATGTTGAGGGCGATGCTGTTCATCGGTCTGGTCGTCGACCCCGCTGCACTTAACGGGACAGGGGACAGCCCACCCGTCGGAATGGGATCTTCTCAGAAGATTGCCATGGCGTCGCCATAGCTGAAGAAACGATACCTCGCCGCGACCGCCTCGCGATAGGCGGGGAGCACCCTCCCGGTACCGGCGAATGCGCAGACGAGGGCCAGAAGGGTCGAGCGGGGGAGGTGAAAATTCGTCAGCAGGCCGTCGACCGCCCGGAACTCGTGGCCAGGACGGATGAAGATGTCGGTTCGGCCCGGGCCGGCGCGCAGCGCCCCGGAATGGTGGGCGCTCTCCAGCGTCCGGACTGCCGTGGTGCCCACCGCCACCACCCTCCCACCCCTCCGGCGCACCGCGTCGAAGGCCCGTGCGGTCACCTCCGGCACCTCGTAGCGCTCGGCGTGCATCCGGTGCTCTTCCAGCCGGGCCGCCCGCACCGGAAGGAAGGTCCCAGGGCCGACGTGGAGGGTCACGGTGGCCCGCTCGACGCCCCTGGCCGCCAGGCGGGCCAGCAGATTCGCCGTGAAGTGGAGACCGGCGGTCGGCGCGGCAACGCTCCCGGGTTCCCGGGCGACCACCGTCTGGTACCGATGCCGGTCGTCGGAGCCCGGTTCGCGCCGGATGTACGGCGGGAGTGGAACTCGACCGACCCTCTCGAGAGCCTCGGCCAGGCCCGCCTCGTCTCGGTCGAAGCGGAGCTCGTAGAACCCCTCCCCTTCGACCCGCGTCACCTCCGCGCCGAGTTCGCCGAAGTCCACCCGGGTACCTTCGCGAATGGCCTTCGATGCCTGGGCCATGGCGATCCAGCGAGCAGGTCCCCCGGACGGCGCGTCCGGTACCGGCTCGACCAGCAGAGCCTCCATCCGGCCGCCGCTCGCCTTGTGGCCCACCAGCCGGGCCGGGATGACACGGCTGTCGTTCAGGACGAGCAGGTCGCCCGGGGAGAGCAGGTCCGGGAGGTCGGTGAACTGCAGGTGACGCGTCTCCGCTCCGGCCCGGGGGAGCAGGAGCAGGCGCGAGGCGTCCCGCGGCTCCACCGGAGCCTGGGCGATCAGCTCCTCGGGCAGGACGTAGTCGAGGTCGGTGACGTCCATCGGGTGGCCGGGTCAGTACATCCGGGTGAGCTCCGCGCCGGGGTAATAACGGGAGAGGATGGCCCGATGGTTCTCGCCCGCCTTCGCCCACCCCGCCGCCCCCCACTGGCACATGCCCGCGCCGTGCCCTCGTCCCCGGCCCGAGAGCACGAAGACCCCCTTCGTGGCGGCCACCGAGAAGGCGAGCGAGGGAAGCCGATCGTAGCCGAGCCGGCGCCGGAACTCGTTCCCCTCGAGGATCACCTTTCCCCCGCCGCCCTCGACGGATACCCGGGCCGCCCGTCCGGTGGAGGTGGCCTGGACCACGGCGACCCGCGTGGCCTCCCCCGGGAGCCCGGCTGCCCGCCCCATCTCCGACGCCGGGATGCGCACCGTCCAGCGCCAGGAAGCCGAGGCCTGGCAGCGGTCGCAGGGTACCGAGGGCAGGTACGGCAGGTCCCGCCCCAGCGCATCGGAGCCGCGCTCGGTGCGTCCACCACACGCGGAGTGGAAGTAGGCCTCGATGGGCCGGTGGCCTTTCACCAGCACCTCCCCGGCCGTGGCCTCGGCCGCCGCACGGGCGCGCGGATCGGCCTTCCCGGCCCCCGGGTAGACCTGGTCGAGGACCGTGGAGCCGAGGTCGAAGTCGAGCCCGAGTTCCCGGGCCTCGATCTTCTTCCCCACCGCGAAGGTCCGTGCCGCGACCGCCTGGGCCTTGAGCGCCTCCGCGGGAAAGGACGGTGGCATCTCGCCTCCGATGACCGCCGCCACGTACGACTCCATGGGGAGCACGTCGATGACCGACAGCCCGTCCGGAGCCCGCCGCACCTCCACCTCGCCGGAGAGGTCCCGGCCACGGCACCGGATCGATCCACTCGCCGTGAACAGGAGCCCGGCCCCGTCCACCGGCTCGCCGTCGAGGAGCAGTTGCTCGCCGTCGAGCCGCAGGCGAGCCCGGCCCCCCGCGACCCTCTGGCGCTCGGCGCCCTCGCGAAGGGACTCGGCGGTGAGGCCGGCCCCCGAGAGCTCCACCTCGGCCGCGCCCGGGCCCAGGGAGATGCGAACCACCTCCACGGCCTGCGCCGGGGCGGCGGCGAGCACGACGCCGAGCAGCAGGAGGGCGATGCTTCCCGTCCTGGAGGCGCCCATGATCCGCCCTACGGGATGGCGCCGGCGCCGGGGCGCCGGGACGATCGGATCTTGTGCCAGACGAAGGCCGTCACCGCGAGGACGATGGCGATCCCGATGGCGAGGTCGAAGCTGTGGAACCAGGCCTTGAGCTCGGGGTCGCTGTTCCACTTCTCGCCGAGCTTCATCCCCACCCAGGCCAGCCCCAGGCACCAGGGGAAGGAGCCGACGAAGGTGTAGACGATGAACTTCGTCATGTTCATGCGCGCCACGCCGGCCGGGAAGGCGATGAAGGTCCGGATGACGGGAAGGAGCCGTGCCCAGAAGACCACCGCCGACCCGTGCTTCTGGAAGAGCCGGTCGGCCAGGTCGAGCTCGTGGTGGGAGATGAGCACGTACTTCCCGTACTTCTCGATGATGGGGCGCCCGCCGTACATGCCGAGGTAGTAGGCCGGGATGGACCCGACCACGCAACCCACCGCTCCCCAGAACCCGGCGCCGAGGAGCGTGAACTGCCCCAGGTGAACCAGGTACCCGGCGAAGGGCATGATGATCTCGGACGGGAGCGGGATGCACGCGCTCTCGATGGCCATGAGGAGCACCACGCCGCCGTAGCCCATGGCCGAGATCACCGACGTGGTGAAGACGGCGAGCACCTCGATGATCCTGGCTATCACCCGTTCCCTCCCTGCCTGCGCGCCTCACGATCCCCGTAGAAGACCTCGTCGTACGGGCAGGCGCAATCGATCTCGCGGGGCTCCGGGTAGAAGACCGGACGTCCCCTCCAGCTCCGCAGCCAGTGACCGCGGGCCCGCCCGGGCGGCGCCACCGTCCCGCCCGTTCCCGCGGGAGGCACGCCGGGATCGCCGGGCCCGAGCAACCAACCCGGCTGGAGCGTCACCTTGCCCGCGCCGCCGGGCAGGTCGACGGCCAGGTGGGGAACGGCGAGGCCGCTGGTGCGTCCGCGCAGTTCCTCGAGGATCCCGAGCCCCACCGCGAGCGGCGTTCGCAGGTGGCCCGTCCCCTCGGCCAGGTCGCCCTGGTGCAGGTAATACGGGCGCACGCGCCAGGAGAGCAGCCGGTGGTTCAGGTCGGCGATGGTGCGCGCCGAGGAGTTCACCCGGCGCAGGAGGACGGTCTGGTTCTCGACCGGGACGCCGTGGTCGACCAGCCGCTCGCAGGCGCCACGGGCCTCGGCGGTGCACTCCTTGGGGTGGTTGAAGTGGGTGACGACGAAGAGCGGGGCGAGCCGGCGGAGGTGGGCGGCCAGCGCCTCGGTGATACGCATCGGATTCACCACGGGTGCCCGGGTGGCGAGCCGGAGGATCTCGACGTGGGGGATGGCGCGAAGCTCCTCGAGGATCCAGACGACGCGGTCGTCGGACAGGGCGAGCGGATCGCCGCCGGAGACGATGACGTCCCGTACCTCGGGGTGGGAGCGCACCCAGGCGATCCCCTGGGCGGCCGAATCCCGGTCGAAGGCCCCTTCCTCTCCCCCGGTGATGCGCCGCCGCGTGCAGTGGCGGCAGTAGACGGCGCAGTGATCGGCGGCGAGGAAGAGCGCCCGATCCGGGTACTTGTGGACGATGGACCGGACGGGGCGGCGACCGTCCTCCCCAAGTGGATCCCGCAGGTCGCCCTCGGCCTCGTCGGTCTCGGCCGCCACCGGGACCACCTGCATCCGGACCGGGCAGGCGGGGTGGTCGGGGTCCATCAGCGAGGCATAGTAAGGAGTCACTCCCACGCGGAAGCGCCCTGCGGCGCCGGCCATGCCGCGCCGCTCGTCCGGCGTGAGGTGGATCACGGCCTCCAGGTCGGCGACGCTCCGCAGCATGTTCCGCTGCTGCCAGCGCCAGTCGCCCCAGTCCGCGTCGGCGGATCGGATGGAGGCATGGCGGGATTCGTTCATGGAGGGCCGGTCTCGAGGCGGGCGGAAGCTAACCGGCGTGGCCGAGCGAAGTCAAACCGGCGAAGCCGACGATCCCCGCTTATCATCCGATCGAGGAGCGACGAATGGCGACCCTTCCCATGATGCAGGACGAGACTCCGGCCGCCGACCCGCGCCCCGTTCCCGGAATCACGCGACGATTCCCGGCCGGCCCCCGTGCCGCCTGGAAGGACGTCCCCGACTCCCAGTGGAGCGACTGGCACTGGCAGCAGCGCGAGCGCATCACCCGGGTCGACCAGCTGGAGAAGGTGATCCGCCTCACCGAGGACGAGCGTCGCGCCGCCGTGGAGACCGAGAAGGACTTCCACATGGGCATCACGCCCTACTACGCGGCGCTCATGGACCCGGAGGACCCGCGTTGCCCGGTCCGGCTCCAGTCGGTGCCGACCATGGGCGAGACCATCACGGCCGCGGCCGACCTGGAGGACCCGCTGGCCGAGGAGCGGGACATGCCGGTGCCGGGCCTCACCCACCGCTACCCCGACCGCGTCCTCTTCTACATCACCCACAACTGCCCGGTGTACTGCAGGCACTGCACGCGAAAGCGCAAGGTGGCCGATCCCTCCTCGGCGGCGGCCAAGAAGCAGCTGGAGGACGGGCTCGACTACATCACCCTCCACTCCGAGATCCGCGACGTGGTCATCTCGGGCGGTGATCCCCTCTCGCTGTCCGACGACCGGCTCGACTACATCCTCGGGCGGCTGCGCGCCATTCCCCACGTGGAGATCTTCCGCCTGGGAACCCGCAACCTCGTCACCCTGCCCCAGCGCGTGACCGACGACTTCGTCCACATGCTGCGCCGGCACCAGCCGGTGTACGTGAACACCCACTTCAACCATCCCAAGGAGTGCACGGCCGAGGCCTTCGAGGCGGCCCGGCGCCTGGCCGACGCGGGCTGCGTCCTCGGCAACCAGATGGTCCTCCTGAAGGGCGTGAACGACGATCCGAAGGTCGTGATGGAGCTGAACCACAAGCTTCTCCTCATGCGGATCCGCCCCTACTACATCTACCAGTGCGACCTGGCGAAGGGCATCAGCCATTTCCGCACCACCGTGGAGGCCGGGCGGAAGATCATCCGCTCGCTGCGCGGCTTCACGAGCGGCCTCGCCGTCCCCCACTTCGTCGTCGACGCGCCGGACGGGGGCGGGAAGATCCCCGTGAACCCCGACTACGTGGTGAGGCACGAGGGGAAGAAGTGGGTCTTCCGGAACTTCCAGGGCAAGGAATACACCTACTTCGAGCCCTGACCGGACGGGCCGGCTACGCGCCCGAGGTGACCACCGCCACCATCCGCGACGGCGTCGCGCCCAGTCCCCGGAAGAGGTGGGGACGGCGGGCGTCGAGGTAGGCGGAGTCCCCGGGCTGGAGAACGCACCGCTTGCCCTCGTAGGTGAGCTCGATCGATCCCTCCAGGACGAAGACGAACTCCTGGCCATCGTGGGCCAGCGGCCGCGCGTCGGAGACGGACGGGTCGAAGGTGAGGAGGAAGGGCTCCATGTCGTGCCCCGGGGTCCCGGGACGCGTCAGGCTCCGGTAGGTGTAGCCCTGGTCCGTGTCGCCCTGCTCGAGCCCCGGTCTCGTCTCGGAGGAGCGACTCACCGTCAACTCCTCGGAGGCGAAGCCGCCACCGTGGAGCAGCCCGCCCACCTTGGAGCCGAGCACCCGCGAGAGCTTGATGACCACGCCGATGGAGGGGACCTCGGTGCCCTCCTCGAACGCGGCCAGGCGGTCGAGCGAGATCCCTGCCATCCGGCAGACGTCGTCGCGGCTCAGGTCCTGGGCCTCGCGCATCTTGCGGATCCGCACTCCGATGTCGGTCTGCATGGCGTCCTCCCTACCCCTCGCGATCGGCCGGGACGATGCGGCCGCTTCGGGCCCGCAGGTCGCGCCACTGGCGCTCGATGTCGGGGCGGAGGTCGGCGGCGCCGATCTCCGACTTCTGGAACCGCCGCTGCAGCGAGAGGTAGAGCTCGAGCGACTCCTCGGAGAAGTCGGGCTCGACGTTGATGGTGGTCCGGCGCCCATCGACCACCTCCACCACCGGGAACAGCCCCGAGCGGACGGCCAGCCGGACCAGCTCGATCCCCAGAGCCGGCTCCGACTTCCAGCCTGTCGGGCAGGGCGCCAGGACGTGGAGGAACCGGAACCCCTGCAGGTCCAGGGCGCGGCGCATCTTGCGGATGGCGTCCGCCGGGTGGGCGAGCGACACGGTGGCGGCGTAGGGGATGCGGTGGGCCGCCATGATCCCCAGCACGTCTTTCTTCTGCTCGAGCTTGCCGCGCGGCGTGTTGGACGTGGCGGCACCGTGTGGCGTGGCCGAGGAGCGCTGGCCTCCGGTGTTCCCGTAGATCTCGTTGTCGTAGCAGACGTAGAGGATGTCCTCGTTCCGCTCGGCCGCGCCGGAGAGGCTCGCCATCCCGATGTCGTAGGTCCCGCCGTCCCCGGCCCAGCACACCACCCGCGTGTCCTCGCCGTTCAGCCGCGCGGCGATGCTCATCCCGGTCGCCACCGCCGACGCGGATCCGAAGGTGGTGAGGATGGTGGGAACGCCCATGGCCGAGTACGGGAACGGTCCGACGGCCACCGCGGCGCAGCTGGCCGGGATGACCACCTGGAGCCGCCGGTGCTCCATGGCCCGCCCCAGGAACTGGAGCGCGGACGACATTCCGCAGCCGCCGCAGTTGCCGTTGCCAGGCCGGAGCAGCGGCTCCCCGGTGGGACAGTGGAGCCCCTCGATCGACGCCAGGACGGATTCGCTCATGCCCCGGCCTCCATGATCACGGGGGCCCCGGCGACCTGTCGAGACGCCGCGTCCTCGGCGATGGCCAGCAGGTGCTCGGGCCGGACGTCGCCGCCGCCGACGCCCACCATGCAGCCCTGCACCACCGCTCCCGCGTCGGCCAGCCCGCGGCATTCGCCCCAGAGCACCCCGCCGAAGCCCAGGCTGATGTTCCTATCGACGACCGCGATCCTCCGCCGGCCCCGGAACGCCGCGGCGAGGAGCGCCGACGGGAACGGACGGAAGGTGCGCACCCGCAGGCTGCCCAGGCGGATGCCCTTCGCGCGCGCCTCGTCGACCGCCCGCTCGGCGGTGGAGGCGATGGTTCCCATCGAGACCAGGAGGACGTCGGCGTCGTCGGAGCGGTACGGAACCACCGGGTCGGCGGGCCGCCGGCCGAAGACGGCCTCGAACTCGTCCTGGACCTCGCGATAGACCTCCCAGACCCTGTCCATGGCCTCCTGGTGCCGGGCGCGGTGGACCTCGGTGACGTGGGGCACGGAGATCCCGCCCATCACCCTCGCCGTCCGGTCGAGCCGGGCCGGCAGGTCGAGAGGCGGGAGGAACCGGTCCACCTGGTCCTGCGTGGGCACGATCGTGCGCACCATGGTGTGCGAGAGGACGAAGGCCTCCTGGCAGACCAGTGCCGGGAGCAGGATGCGCCGGTCCTCGGCCAGGCGGAAGGCGCAGAGCACCGTGTCGAGGACCTCCTGGTTGTCCGCGCAGTACATCTGGATCCACCCGGAGTCCCGCAGCATGAGGGTGTCGCCGTGGTCGGCCCAGACGTTCCAGGGCGGACCGAGCGTGCGGTTGGCGGCCACCATCACCACCGGGAGCCGGAGCAGCGCGGCGGCCACCACGTTCTCGGCCATGTAGGCGATGCCGTTCGAGGACGAGGTGGTGAAGGTGCGCGCGCCGCTGGCCGCCCCCCCGATGCACACCGCCATGGCGCTGTGCTCGCTCTCCACCCGGACCACCTGGCCCTTCGTGAACTCCTGGTTGCAGAGGAACTCCATGCACTCCGTGGACGGGGTGATGGGGTAGACGCCGGACACGAAGCCGCGACCGCTCCGGTTGGCACGGCCGGCCAGGGTGGCCCCGAGAGCGGCGGCGTGGTTGGCGCTGAGGAGCTGTCCGCTCATACCATCTCCATGGCGCGCCGCGGGCACTCGGCGACGCACATGCCGCACCCCTTGCAGAAGGCCTCGTCCACGCCGTACCCGGCCCCCATCCGGCGGATGACGCCCTCCGGACAGTAGAGCAGGCAGGTGTCGCACCCGGTGCAGGAGCCGCAGGAGAAGCAGCGAGATGCCTCCGAGGGGCCGTCGAGGCCCAGGTTCACCTCGTCGAACCCCAGCGCCTGGCCCGGGATGCCGCGGTGCCGCTCGGGGTGCGGCGGCTCCACCTCGAAGTGGCTGAAGCGCACGTGGGCGGGGGCGACCAGTTCCCCCGGCGACGGCTGGGCCTCGACCGGGTCGGGCTCCCCGGCCAGCGCCGCGAGCACCCGCCCGGCCACGCGCCGTCCGCTTCCGATCGCGTGGGTCACCGTACCGTCGCCGGTTGCCATGTCCCCTGCCGTGAACACGTTGGGGAGCCCGGGCACGATCGAGAGATCGGCCGACTGGCCGAGCGCGAGCAGCAGCGCGTCGCAGGGGATGCTCCCCGTTCTGCCGGTCACCACCGGACGCCGCCGGCCGCTGGCGTCGGGCTCGCCAAGCTCCACCTCCGCGATCTCGATCGACTGCACCCTCCCCTCGCCGCCTACGCGAACCGGCTGCCGGTGGAGGAGCAGCTTCACCCCCTCGGCCACCGCCTCGTCGATCTCGGGCGCGATGGCCGGCATCTCCCTGCGCCCCCGCCGGTAGGCGATGGTCACCGACGTCGCGCCCAGCCGGAGCGCGGTCCGGGCGCAGTCGACGGCGGTGTTGCCTCCCCCCACCACGACCACCGCCCCGGAGAGTCGCGGCGCCGCGCCCCGCTTCACGTCGTCCAGGAAGCGGATACCCTGGAGGACTCCGGGGAGGTCGACGCCCGGGACGTCGAGCCCTCCGAGGCGAGGAAGCCCTGCGGCGAGGATGACGGCGTCGTGCGAGGCCGCGAGGCCGGCCACGGCGGCCGCGTCGAGGAAGGTACCGGTCCGGGCCGTGACTCCGAGCGCGAGGATGCGCGCGATGTCCCGGTCGAGGATCTCCTCGGGAAGGCGGTATGCCGGGATCCCGGTGCGAAGCACGCCCCCCAGGCAGCTCTCTCCCTCGTGGAGCTCGACCTGGTGACCGGCGTTGGCCAGGGCGAAGGCCGCGGCCATCCCGGCCGGACCGCTTCCCACGACGGCGATGCGCCGCGGATTCCGGGCCGGGGCGGGGCGCTCGGTCCGGGAGGCGACGTGGTCGCCGATCCAGCGCTCGAGTCCACGGATGTTGACGGCGCCGTCGTACGCTCCCCGGTTGCACGCCGACATGCAGGGTGCGGGGCAGACCCGGCCGCAGACCGACGGGAGCGGCTGGGTGCGGAAGAGCACCCGGGCCGCCGCCTCGACCCCGCCCGCCCCGAGGGCCTGGACGAAGCCCACCACGTCATTGCCCGCCGGGCAGCCCGCGTTGCAGGGCGCTGCGTGCGCCCGGTAGACGGGCATCTGGGTGCGCCAGGAGCCGGTCTGGAGCGGCGTGGGGATGTCACGGACCTGCTCGGTGAGCCCGATCACCTCCGGCGGAGCGCTCGCGCGCCTGGCAGGTGTCTCGTCCGCGTCGTCCGCCTCGCGCACCAGGACGGCGTCCCAGGCCTCCCGCGCGGCGGGCAGGTCCCGCTCGAGCCCCTGGACGGCGAAGGCGCGCTCCACGGCCTCCCAGGGGAGCCCCATGGCCCGGGCGTAGGCGCCGGCCAGCGTGGTGTTGATGATGACGACCGCGCTCGTCCCGATCCCGTGGCGGCGGGCGATGGCGGTCGCGTCGACCGCGGCGAAGCGGAAGTGGCCGTGCTTGTCGGCGAAGGGGGCGAGCCCTCGAGCCGTGTTGAGAAGGACCACGGCACCCGGCTCGGCGCCCTCCAGCACGTCGTCGCCGAGCAGCGCCGTGTCGAGGACGATGAGGTGGTTCGGGCGGTAGACCTTGTTGCGGTTCCGGATGGGGACGGTGTCGACCCGGGCGAATGCGCGGATGGGCGCGCCCGTCCGCTCCGAGCCGTAGTCGCCGAAGGTCTGAACGTGGAGCCCCTGCTCCGCGTAGATGGTGGCGACGAGCTTGGCGCAGGTGACGCCACCCTGGCCGCCCCGACCGTGGACGCGCACCTCGAGCGGGAGGGGGATCCCGGCCGGCAAGGCCTCGCGACTCGGCTCCGTCACGCCCACCGCCTCCTCCCTTTCCTTCGGTCGAAATGCTCCCCGCAAGCCATTCTAGAGCAACGACCGGGCCACGATGCTTCGGTTGTCCTGGCTCAAGAGCGTCGCCATCGGTCGTGAAAGATTCATGGCATGCATGAAGCATCTTTCATGCTATTAATTTCATGGTCAGCACCTGGAGGTCCCATGGCGATCGCCTCTTCGATGTCGATGCGGCAAGTCGCCGCCATCCTCGATTCCATCGTCGAGGGGCTCATCGCCGTCGACACGTCCGGGCGGATCGTCCTCTTCAACCAGCAGGCGGCAGCCATCGTGGGCTGCCCCGTGAGGGAGGCGCTGGGGCGCCCGGTCCGCGAAGTCGTACCGAACACCCGGTTGCCGGACGTCCTCTCCTCCGGACAGGACGAGCTGAACCAGCGCCAGGAGGTGGGCGCCACCACCATCCTCACGAGCCGGATGGTGGTCCGGGATCCGGACGGCGCGGTGGAAGGCGCGGTCGCCATCTTCCGGGACGTCGGCGAGGTGCAGGAGCTGGCTGCGCGGGTCCGCACGCTGCAGGACCTGCGTGAGCTCTCCGAGGCCATCATCCGATGCTCCCAGGAGGCCATCTCGGTGGCCGACGAGCACGGCAACACCGTCCTCGTGAACCCGGCCTACTCGAAGCTCATGGGGCTCTCCGAGGAGGCGGTGCTCCACCGGCCGGTCACGGTCGACATCCGGCACGGTGAGAGCGTCCACCTCCGCGTCCTGCGCACCCGCAAGCCCATCCGCGGCGCAAGGCTCCAGGTCGGGCCGCACCAGAAGGAGGTCGTGGTGAACGCCGCGCCCCTCCTCGTGGCCGGGGAGCTTCGAGGCAGCGTCGGGGTCATCCACGACGTCTCGGAGATCCGGCGCCTCTCCGCCGAGCTCGCCTCGGCGAAGGAGCAGCTGCGGCGGCTCGAGTCCAGGCACACCTTCGAGGACATCATCGGGGGCTGCGCGCCCATGGCCCGGGCCAAGGAGCTCGCCCTGCGCGCGGCGCACACTCCGGCGACGGTCCTGCTCCTCGGCGAGAGCGGAACCGGCAAGGAGATGTTCGCCCACGCCATCCACCACGCCAGCGATCGCCGGGAGGGTCCGCTCATCCGGGTCAACTGCGCCGCCATCCCCGACTCGCTCCTCGAGAGCGCGCTCTTCGGCTACGAGGGAGGCGCCTTCACCGGAGCCCGGCCACAGGGCCAGCGGGGCCACTTCGAGGAGGCCGACGGAGGGACCCTGTTCCTCGACGAGGTCGCCGACGCGCCGCTGGCGGCCCAGGCCAAGCTCCTGCGCGCCCTCCAGGAGAAGGAGATCGTTCGCGTCGGGTCCTCCACTCCCTTGCCCGTGGACGTCCGCGTGGTCGCCGCCACCCACGCCGACCTGGACGCGCTGGTGGCGAGCGGGGCGTTCCGGCAGGACCTCTTCTACAGGCTCTCGGTCATGCCCATCCGCATCCCCGCGCTGCGGGAGCGCCGGGAGGACATCCCCGAACTGGCCCGGTCGCTGCTCGCCCGCATCTGCGCCGAGTACCGTCTGGTCCCGCTGCGCCTCTCCCAGGACGCGGTGGACCTCCTCGTCGAGCACCCGTGGAAGGGAAACGTCCGCGAGATGGAGAACCTCCTGGGCCGTGCGGTGATCCACATGCAGCCCGGCGAGGAGGTCGTGGCGCGGGCCCACTTCGATCTCGCGGAGGGGGCAGGCGCCCCGCCTCCGGCCGCGGGGCCGGGCGATCCCCCGCGCCGCTTCGCGGACCTGAGGAACGACTGGGAACGGCAGCTCCTCGAGGGCGCCCTGGCTCGCCACCGCGGCAACCGGGCCGCGACCGCCCGCGGCCTGGGGATCACCGTGAGGAATCTCTACTACAAGCTGAACCGGCACGGACTGATGCGGTGACGGGGAGTCCGAATCCGATCCCGAGTCCGATCCCGAGTCCGATCCCGAGTCCGATCCCGAGTCCGATCCCGAGTCGCTCGGTTTCACGGACGCGTGCGCCTGCCGGATTCACCCACCCTCAGTGCGTCAGCCCCCACGACAGGGCGAGGAGGCGGTCGCAGCGGGCGAGCGGCGTCGCGATGACGCCCGCCTCCAGGTAACCGAACGCCTCCGCCACGCGGAGACCGGCGGCGACCTCGTCCGCGCTCCCCGCCGCGACGCGGAACAAGTGGATGCGGTCCTTCCCGCGCCGCCGGTTGCCCTCGCTCAGGTTCAAGGAGGCGGACGCAGCCGCGCGGCGCAGCTGCCTGGCGAGGTCCGGATCGCGCCGGTCGAGGATCACCAGGGGCCCGGCCAGCGACCGGATGAGTTCGAGGGAGACATCGAAGGCTACGAAGGGCATGCGAGGCTCCTTGGCGGGTGGGGTTTGCCCATTCCAGCGCAGGCTCCGTGACAGCCCGGCGCGGGAGGCACGCGCGAAGAACCGCGGGCTGGCGCGGGGCGTGCGCGGCCAGGCAGGCCCCAGCCGACGAGGGGACGAGCGCTCCGGGTCAGAGTCGATCCCGACTCCGACTCCGAATCCGACTCCGACTCCGAATCCGACTCCGACTCCGAATCCGACTCCGACTCCGAATCCGATCCCGACTCCGAGTCCGATCCCGACTCCGGTCCCGACTCCGATCCGGCTCCTCCGGGTGGGGTTGCCTTCTGTGGCGCACGCTCCGCGCCAGCCCGCGGTTGCTTACCGATGAACCCCGCGCCGGGCTGTCACGGAGCCTGCGCCTGGGACGGGGGCGAACCCCACCCGAGGAGGAGCCGCACATGACGTTTCAGGCATTCGAGGTCGCGCTCGAGATCGTTCGTTCGCTGGAGCAGTCCCTGGCGGTCCTCGACCGCCGGGACCCGGATCTGGCGAGACAGTTGCGCCGCGCCGCCGCGTCGGTTCCCTTGAACGTGAGCGAGGGTAACCGGCGGCGCGGGAAGGACCGCATCCACCTGTGGCGGGTGGCGGCGGGAAGTGCGGACGAGGTCGTGGCCGCGCTGCGAGTCGCCGAGGCGTTCGGGTACGTACAGGCCGCTGCGACCGCGAGGTCGCTCGAGCTGTGCGACCGCGTGCTCGCCATGCTCTGGCGGCTCACCCACTGACGGCGGACGGAGCGGCGATCACCGCCGCTTGCGCGGCGGGGACTTCTTCGCCTTCTTGATCGTCTTCGCCTTGGCGGCCGCCTTCGGCCTCGTGGCCTTGGCTGCCGAGACGCGAGCCTTGCGCGGCGCAGGGCGCCGCGCCGCGGGAGGATGCCTCACCGCGTGCACCTCGACCTCGATGCGGGAGCCCTTGGGCAGGCCCGCCACCTGGATGGTGGAACGGGCCGGGAACTCGCCCTGGAACCGCCGCCCGTAGACCTCGTTCATGGCGGCGAAGTCGGCCAGGTCGACGAGGAAGACCGTGGTCTTCACGACGTCCGAGAAGTCCATCCCGGCCTGCTCCAGGACCGCGGCGATGTTCTCCATCACCCGCTCGGCCTGGGCCACGACGTCGCCGGCGACCAGCTCGCCCGTGGCCGGGTCGATGGGGATCTGGCCGGCCGCGTGGAGCATCCGGATGTCGTCGGCGTGGTGGGTCACGACCGCCTGGCTGTAGGGGCCGATGGCCCTGGGGGCCCTGGGGCTGGCGATGGTCCTTCTCATGGGTTCCTCCTCTAGACGCGTTCCACGGAGTGGACTCCCTCGAGCTTCTCGAGGCTGCGAATGACGGCGGTGAGCTGCTTCAGATCCTGCACCGAGACCTCGAAGGAGAGCACGGCGCGCTCGGTGCCGGCACGCACGTCGGCCTGGGCGATGTTCACCCCGGCCTCGCTGAAGATCTGGGAGACGCGCGCCAGCATGCCCGGCCGGTCGTCGCTGACCACCCGGATCGAGACGAGCCGCTTCAGGTCGCCCTTCACGTCCCAGGACACGTCGACGCGCCGGAGCGGGTCCATCGCGAGCCCCTTGTCGCAGCGGGCGGTGTGCACGGTGACGCCGCGTCCGCGGGTGATGAAGCCCACGATGGGGTCGCCGGGAACGGGGTTGCAGCACTTGCCGTAGCGGACCAGCACGTCCTCGATGCCGCTGATGCGCACGCCCTCCGCGGGCCGGCGCGCCACCTTGCGGAAGATCTCGGTGAGGCGGCTGGTGACCCCTGGAGTGGCCGGCGAGGCCAGCTTGTCCTCCGAGACCAGCAGCCGGACCAGCTGGTCGGGGGCCACCTTCCCGTAGCCGATGGCCACCAGGACGTCGTCGCCGATGCGATAGCCGAGCGTGGCCGCGGCCTTGTCGAGCGAGCCGTCCTTCTGGGAGCGGGAGAGCGACACGCCGTAGCGGCGCAGCTCCCTCTCGGCCACCTCCTTGCCGATCTCCAGCGAGCGGCGGTGCTCGGCCTGCCGGATGTACTGGCGGATGCGGGCCTGGGCGCGGCTGGTGCGGACGAAGGTGAGCCAGTCCTTGGACGGCTGGGCGTGCGGGGAGGTCAGGATCTCGATGGTGTCGCCGTTCTTCAGCCGGTAGCGCAGCGGGACGATCTTCCCGTTCACCTTGGCGCCCACGCAGCTGTGGCCGATCTCGGAATGCACCGAGTAGGCGAAATCGAGAGGCGTGGCCCCGCGGGGAAGGCTCTTCACGTCCCCCTTGGGCGTGAAGACGAAGACCTCGTCGGCGAAGAGGTCGACCTTGACCGTCTCCAGGAACTCGGTGGGGTCGGAGAGCTCCTTCTGCCACTCCAGAAGCTGGCGCAGCCAGCCGTACTGGTCGGCGTCGCTGGCGCGCACGCCCGGCTTTCCCTTCCCGTCGCGCGGCGTCTCCTTGTACTTCCAGTGCGCGGCGACCCCCTGCTCCGCCACCCGGTGCATGTCCTCGGTGCGGATCTGGATCTCGATGCGTTCGGCCCGCGGCCCCACCACGGTGGTGTGGAGCGACTGGTAGAGGTTGGGCTTGGGGATGGCGATGTAGTCCTTGAAGCGCCCCGGCACCGGCTTCCACAGGGAGTGGATCAGCCCGAGCGCCTCGTAGCACTGGGCCACCGTGCCCACGATGACCCGGAAGGCCACCAGGTCGTGGATCTGCTCGAAGGGCAGGTCCCCCACGTGCATCTTGCGCCAGATCGAGTAGAGGTGCTTCACCCGGCCGTAGGTCTTGGCCTGTATCCCGTTCTCGGCGAGGCGCCCCTGGATGAGCCGGACCACCTCCTCGACGAAGAGGTCCCGCTCCTTGGCCTTGCTGGCCAGCCTCCCCTGCAGGTCGCCGTACTCGGTGGGCTTCAGGTACTTGAAGGAGAGCTCCTCCAGTTCCCCCTTCACCGACTGCATCCCCAGCCGGTTGGCGAGCGGCGCGTAGATGTCGAGGGTCTCCTGGGCGATGCGGTCCTGCTTGTCCGGCTTCATGTGCTCGAGGGTCCGCATGTTGTGGATGCGGTCGGCGAGCTTGACCAGGAGGACCCGGATGTCCTTGGCCATGGCCACGACCATCTTGCGGAAGTTCTCCGCCTGCTTCTCCTCCTTGGTGTTCCCGGCAGAGAACTGGGAGAGCTTGGTGACCCCGTCCACCAGGTCGGCCACCTCCTCGCCGAAGAGCTCGGCGATCTCCTCGCGCGTCGCCAGGGTGTCCTCGATGGTGTCATGCAGGAGCCCGGTGACGATCGAGGCGTCGTCGAGCCGGAGATCGGCGAGGATCCCCGCCACCTCGAGGGGGTGGACCAGGTAGGGCTCTCCCGACTTGCGGATCTGCCCCTGGTGGACCTTGGCCGAATAGACGTAGGCCTTCTTGATGAGGTCCAGGTCCGCGGCGGGGTGGTAGGCGGCGACCTTGTCGAGGATGTCGTTGAGCCGCAGCAATCGAGAGGTACAGCGTAATCGACCGTGACGCGCCACGCCAGGGACGGCCCGAATTGCAGCGGGCCGTCCCCTCCCCGGGCGATACACTGGACGCGACATGCCCTTCCGGCGCCTGCTCGCCCCCCTGGCCGCGATGACCGCAACGGTCGCGGTCGGCACGACCGGCTACTGGCTGCTCGGAGGCGGCCGGTGGTCGCTCTTCGACTGCGCCTACATGACGGTCACCACCGTCTCCACGGTGGGCTTCGGGGAGCTCATCCCGGTGAGCGAGGTGCCGCTGGGTCGCCCGTTCACGTTGCTGCTCGTGGTCACCGGAATGGTGATCCTATGGTGGTTCCTGGGCTCGGTGACCGCGTTCCTCGTGGAGGGGGAGGTGCTCGGCCTGGGCTGGAGGCGTCGCATGACATCGCAGCTCGCGAAGATCCGGGACCACGTGGTGGTGTGCGGAGCGGGTTCCACAGGCATCCACGCCATCCGCGAGCTCTCCCAGCTCGGCACCCCGTTCGTGGTGGTCGACGCGAACGAGGCCGTGGCCCACGAGGCCGCCCGCCACCACGGTGGCGCGGCGGTGGTCGGCGACGCGACCCACGACGAGGTCCTCGAGCAGGCCGGCATCGCCCGGGCGCGCGGCATCATCTCGGCGCTCACCGACGACAAGGACAACCTCTACGTCACGGTGACCGCGCGCGCGCTCAACCCGTCGCTGCGCATCGTGGCCAAGGCCATCGACCTCAAGGCGGAGGCCAAGCTCCGGCGCGCCGGAGCGGACAGCGTGGTCTCGCCCAATGCCATGGGCGGGCTGCGCATGGTCTCGGAGATGCTGCGTCCGGAGGTGACCACCTTCCTCGACACCATGCTGCGCAACAAGGAGCAGCCCCTCCGCATCGCCGAGATCCCGGTCTCCGCCTCGTCCCCATGGGTGGGTCGTTCCGTCGCCGACCTCGGCCTGGGTGGCAGGGGGATCCTCCTGCTCGCATCCCGCGACCCGGCCGCTCAGGGTGGGCGCTTCACCTACAGCCCGCCGGACGACTCGGTCGTGGCCGGGGGCTCGGTGCTCATCGTGCTCGGACGTCCGGCCGACGTCGGGGCGTTGAGCACCGAGGTCGCCCCGGGGTAGAAACCTCCTGGAGGATATCCGTTGGTCCATTGCTTCCACTGCAACTCGCCCCTCGACCCCGCCATGTCGGAGTGCCCGGCCTGCGGTGCCGAGGTCGAGATGTCGCGCCTCACCGGAATCCTCGGGAGCGTCTGCCGGAACTGCGACGCCTTCAACGAGCCGGGGACGACGGCCTGCGTGTCCTGCGGCGAGGCGCTCGGCCTCCGCTCCCCCGCCCCGGTTCTTGCGGCAGGCACGCACCCGGACCTTCCCGGCGAGGATCCCCCGCGCGAGTTGCCCCCCATCGACTTCGAGGCGGTCCTCCTCGAGGACCCCGACTTCGAGCCCACGGCCACCCCGGATCCCATCGAACTCCTCGACCCGGTGCCAGGGTCGGCTCCGCCTGCGCGCATCGACCCCTCCGGTCGCGCAGCGCCTCCGCCCCTCCCCTTCGAGTCGGTGACCCTCGAGCCCGCCGCGGCGGGCATCGGAGTTTCGCCTCCCTCGAGCGGGGCAACCCCGTTCCACATCGTCCTGGAGCGTGGCGACGGGCGGGAAGGGATGCGCCTCCCGGTGACGGCGGCCGAGATGACGGTGGGGAGCGCAGACGCGGCCAGCCCCTCCTTCCCCGGCGATCCCTGGATCGCGCCCGTGCACGCAACGTTCTGCCTCCGGGACGGACGGCTCTTCGTCCGCGACGAGGGCTCGGCCGGCGGCACCTTCCTTCGCCTGCGCGGCCTGTCCGTCCCGCTCCGCCCCGGCGACGCCTTCGCCGTCGGCGACCGCCTCCTCCGCTTCGGGGGACCGCTGCCGTCGGCTTCCCCGCCGGCGCCCGACGGGACCCGGCGGCTAGGCTCCCCGCGCCCGGCGGGCCAGGCCATGCTCCTCGAGGAGCGGCTCGCCGGAGGCGTCACCGGGCGAGTCTGGCTGCGGAGCGGTCCCTCGGTCACGCTGGGGCGGGCCGGCTGTGCCGTGAACCTCGGCGAAGATCCGTTCCTCTCCCAGGCCCACGCCGAGGTCCTCCTCGAGGGCGACGGGACGGCCAGGCTACGCGACCTGGGCTCCGCCAACGGGACCTTCGTCCGGCTCCCGCCGCGCGCCGAGCGGGAACTCCGCGACGGCGACCTGGTCCGGGTCGGCCGCCAGGTCCTGCGGATCTCGGAGAGCTGAAGGGAGGAGCCCCGTGGCCGTCGTCTTCCTCACCATCACCCCCATCGGCACCGGAACCCCGAGCGTCTCCCGCTACGTGGCCGGGGTGCAGCGGATCCTCCAGCGGAGCGGGCTCGTCCACCAGCTCACCGCCATGGGGACCATCATCGAGGGCGATCTCGACGCGATCCTGGCGGTCGTCCGCGAGATGCACGAGGCCCCGTTCCACGAGGGGGCGGTCCGGGTGTCCACGCTCGTCAAGATCGACGACCGGCGGGACAAGGAGCACACCATCGCGCGCAAGATGCGCTCGGTGGAGGACAAGCTCGGGAAGTAGCCGGCCCGGGCGCGCTCACCCCACCACGAACACGGCGCAGGAGCGGGCGCCGTGAGCGCCGATGACCAGCGACTGCTCGATGTCGGCGGTCTTGGACGGTCCGGAGATGAAGACCCCGTAGCCGGGGCGCGGCAGCGTGATGCGCCCGTAGGCCTCCTGCATGTCGTTCACCACGTCGGCGGACCTCACCACGAGCACCAGGTGCTCCGGGATGACGAAGACGGCGCGGTGCGGACCCAGGCTCTCCCCCTTGACCCAGACGGCGCCGTTCTCGGCGACGCCGACCTCCCCGGGGATGGCGGCCACGTCGAGGTCGGAGAGCTCGTGCGGATCGAGCACGGCGTCGAGGTCGACCGTGCTCCCGGGAAGCCCCGGCACCAGCGAGACCCGCCGGGGCGCGGACCAGACCGGGAGCGCCGCGACGGCCGCGGCCAGCGCCGCGGCGTCGGGCACCCGGTACGACTGACCTCCCACCGCCTTCACCGACTCGAGGAACCGGGCGACCGGGTCGCCCTGCCTCACCGGTGCAGGGTGCGCGGGCGCCGCGACCGGATCGGCTCCGGACGCGCGGATCGCCGAGAGGATGGCATCGCGGGCGGTCACGAGCGCTCCTCCGGCTTGCCGGCCATCTCGCGGTCGTAGAGTTCGGCGAAGGTCTCCCTGGGTGGCTCGGGCAGCTCCCGCCCTCGCAGCCACACCGCGCCCGGGCCGATCCTCGCCAGGCCTGGGGCGACCCGCAGGAGGAAGCGGGCGAACCGCCCGCCAGCCCGGAACAGGCCGGGCCGCGCCATGGCGAACGAGGCGGCCTTCATCCCCATGCGCTTGCCGAGGGGGATGAGCCTCTCCTCCCCGGCCTCCTGGCGGAGCGCGAGGAGTTGGTGGTGCAGGTCCACCTTGACCGGGCAGACGTCGGTGCAGGAGCCGCAGAGGCTGGAGGCGAAGGGAAGGCTGGCGTGCCCCTTCAGATCGCGGTGGGGCCCGAGCACCGAGCCGATGGGGCCGGGGATGAGGTAGCTGTAGCTGTAGCCGCCGCTCCGCCGGTAGACCGGGCAGGTGTTGAGGCAGGCCCCGCAGCGGATGCAGCAGAGCGCCTTTCTCCGGTGAGCCTCGGAGAGCATCCGGGACCGGCCGCCGTCCACGATCACCAGGTGCAGCTCCCCCCCGGGGAGCGGCGCGTGAAAGTGGGTGGTGTAGGACGAGACCGGCTGGCCGGTGGCGCTGCGCGCGAGCAGCCGCAGGAAGATCCCCAGGTCGGCCAGGCGCGGGATGACCTTCTCGATTCCCATCGAGGCGATGTGCACCGGGGGCAGCGTTGTGCCCATGTCGGCGTTGCCCTCGTTGGTGACCACCACGAAGCCGCCGGTCTCGGCGATGCCGAAGTTCACGCCGGTGAGGCCGGCCTCTGCGCGCAGGAACTTCTCGCGCAGGTGCTGGCGCGCCCGCTCGGTCAGGAGCGTCGGGTCGGAGAGGCCAGCCGGCGTGCCCAGCTTCTCGTGGAAGAGGTCGCCGATCTCCTCCTTCTTCCGGTGGATGGCCGGCATGACGATGTGCGAGGGCGGCTCGCCGGCCAGCTGGACGATGCGCTCTCCCAGGTCGGTGTCCACCACCTCGATGCCCCGGGCCTCGAGGTACGGGTTCAGGTGGCACTCCTCGGTGAGCATCGACTTCGACTTCACCATCCGCGTGACGCCACGCCTCTCCAGGATCCCGTGCACGATCCGGTTGTGCTCCTCCCCGTCCCGGGCCCAGTGGACCTGGATGCCGTTCTGCGTGGCCTTCCGCTCGAACTCCTCCAGGTAGTCGGCCAGCCGGGAGAGGGTGTGGACCTTGATGCCCTCGGCGGCGCTTCGCAGCGCCTCCCACTCCGGGACGGTGGCCGCGCCGCGATCGCGCTTCACCCGGACGAACCAGAGGGCCTTGTCGTGCCAGTGGGCCCGCTCGTCGTCCTTCACGAAGGCCCGCGCCTTGTCGGGATGGAAGTGGATCACCGGGAGAGCCTCGCCTTCTCGAGCATCTCGGCCACGTGCACGATGGGGAGCTTCGTCCCGTCGCGCCTGGCCAGCCCGTCGAGGTGCATGAGGCAGGACATGTCGTACCCGGCGATGACCTCGGCGCCGGCCCGGACGTGATCTGCGATGCGGTCGCGCCCCATCATGCAGGAGACCGCCTCCTCGGTGACGGCGAAGGTCCCGCCGAAGCCGCAGCACTCGTCGGGCCGCTCCAGCTCCACGAGCTCGATGCCCCGGAGCTGCGAGACGAGCTGCCGCGTCTTGTCGAACGGCGCGTCCATGCGCTCGCTCGACCGCGACTCGCGCAGCTCGCGGATGCCGTGGCAGCTGCGGTGGAGCCCCACCTTCCTCGGGAAGTCCCCGTCGACCCGGGTCACCTTGACCACGTCGACCAGGTACTCGGAGAGGTCGAAGGTGCGGCCGGCCAGCCGCTTCACCTCGGCGGTCTCGCCGAGCAGATCGGGGTAGTGGAGCTTCACCATCGAGACGCAGCTGGCCGACGGCGCCACGACCGCCTCGTAGCCCGAGAAGAGCCTCACGAACCGCTCGGCCAGCGGCCGGGCCTCCTGCGAGCATCCGGTGTTGTACATGGGCTGCCCGCAGCAGGTCTGGTCCCGCGGGTACTCGACGTCGAGGCCGAGGCCCCGCAGCACCCGCAGCGTCGCCAGCCCCACCCGGGGGAAGAACTGGTCGACGTAGCAGGGAATGAAGAGCCCGACCTTGCCCATGGAGCCTCCGGTCAATCCTTGCGCGTGGCGGCCCGGTCGGCCAGGAACACGATGGAGCGGTAGGGGATCCCCGCGTGGAGCATGAGGCCAATCTCGCAGGTGCGGCTGTTGGAGACCCCCTCGGTGCAGCCCTTCACCCCGGCGGCCAGCTCGGAGAGCGCTCCGGCGTTCAGCTCCGGGAAGGAGAAGCCCCGATCCCCGGCGAAGCCGCAGCAGCCGACCCTCGGCGGGATCACAACCTCGGTGGCGCAGGCTTTCGCCACCGCCTCCAGCTTGGCTCCCACCCCCATCTTGGTGCTGCTGCAGGTGACGTGGACCGCCACCTTCTCCGGGAGCTTCCGGATGGCCACCTTGTCGAGCAGGTGGTCGTGGATGAACTCGGCCGGCTCGAGCAGGAGGAGCTTCGCGTCCATCTTCTTGCGCATGCGCTGGAGGCACGGGCTGGTGTCGCAGAGGATGGGGATGCGTCCGCCCTCGCTGGCGGCGTCGAGGGCTCGCTCGAGCTCCTCGGACTTGGCGTCGGCCACCTCCCGGAACCCCTTCGAGTCGAACGCCAGGCCGCAGCAGAGCGACTCGAGCGCCTCCGGGAAGATCACGTCGTAGTCGGCCTTGCCGAGGAGCGACAGCGTGGCCTCGAACACGGCGCGCCCGTCGCTGTCGCCTCGCGGAGCGCCCATGGTCCGGGCGATGCACGATGGGAAGTAGACCACCTGCCTCCCCTTCCCCCGCTGGACGTTCACGAGCTTCGTCGCCGGGGCCGCCCGCGGCATGGCCGCGTTCCAGAGGGGCAGCCACTCGCCCGCCACCCCGCGCGCGGCCCGGGAGAGCGCGCCCATGAGGCGCGTGCCCAGCACGGCGTGGGCGGCGTCGGCCGCCGCCAGGCCGCGCCGCGCCCAGGCCTCGGTGCCGGCGAAGTCGTCGGCGAGTCGCCGCGCCCGGGCCCGGGCCTTCTCCGACCAGCCGGCCTTGCGCAGTTCCTTCACGTACTCGCCGGTGTCGATGGAGACCGGGCAGGCGGTGGCGCAGAGGCCGTCGGTGGCGCAGGTCTGCTCGCCCAGGTAGACGAAGTCCGCGGCCAGGCGGGCCTGCCGGGCCGGGTCCTCCCCGGTCCGCCCCAGCCGGGCGATCTCCCGCTGGATGGTGATGCGCTGGCGCGGGGTGGTCGTCACGGGGCGTGAAGGGCACTTGGGCTCGCAGAAGCCGCACTCGATGCACTTGTCGACCAGCGGGTCGACCTGGGGGAGCGGCTTCAGGTCCTTGAGGTACGCCTTCGGGTCGTCGTTGAGGATGACGCCGGGGTTCAGGATGCCCTTCGGGTCGAAGAGCTCCTTCACCCGCCGCATGAGCGAGTAGGCCTTGGCGCCCCACTCCATCTCGACGAACGGGGCCATGTTGCGGCCGGTGCCGTGCTCGCCCTTGAGGGAGCCGTCGAAGCGGCGCACCACCACGTCGCAGACCTCCTCCATCAGGGCCTGGTAGCGGGCCACCTCGGCGGGAGCGGCGAAGTCCTGGGTGAAGGTGAAGTGGAGGTTCCCGTCGAGGGCGTGGCCGAAGATGATCCCCTCGGCGTAGCCGTGCTGCCGCATGGCCTTCTCGAGGAACACCGTGCCCGCGGCCAGGTGCTCGATGGGGAAGGCCACGTCCTCGATGACCACGGTGGTGCCGATCTTGCGCGCGCCGCCCACCGCCGGGAAGAGCCCCTTGCGCACGTCCCAGAGCTTCTCGAACTCGGCCTTCACGTCGGTGAACTTCACGGGGTGGAGCTTCTTCACCTCCTGGACGAGGCGCGTGGCCTCCTCGGCCTGCCGGGCGAGGTCTCCCCGGTCGGCGGCGCGCGTCTCCACCAGGAGCGCACAGACGGATGGCCCGAGCTCGGCCAGGCCGGGCGGCATCCCCGGCTTCTCCTGCACCGAACGGATCGAGGCCCGGTCCATGAGCTCCACCGCGGACACCGGCCCGCCTCGCAGGCGCTGGGTGGCGACGGCGGCCTGCTCGATGTCGGGGAAGAGCACGAGGGCGCTGGCCTTGTGGGGGTGCTCTGGGACGGTCTCCAGCGTCACCTCGGAGATGAAGGCGAGCGTGCCCTCCGACCCCACCATGAGATGCAGCAGGATGTCGACGGGGTCCTGGTGGTCGACGAAGGAGTTGATGGCGTAGCCCGTGGTGTTCTTGATCCGGTACTTCTCGCGGATGCGCCGGGAGAGGGGCTCGTCGGCGGCGATCTCGTCGCGGATGGCGGCCAGTCCGTCGAGGAGCGCGCCGTGGGTCTCGCGGAGGCGTTGCCGGGAGGCCGGGTCGCGGGTGTCGACCACGGTGCCGTCGGCCAGCACGACCCGCATGCCCCGGACGGTCTGGTAGCTGTTCTGGGCCGTGCCGCAGCACATGCCGGCGGCGTTGTTGGCGACGATCCCGCCGATCATGCAGGCGTTGATGGAGGCCGGATCCGGCCCGATCTTGCGCCCCAGCGGCGCAAGGAAGGCGTTGGCCTCGGCGCCGATGACGCCGGGCTCGAGCACGATGCGCCCGCCACCTTCCTCGATCCTCCAGCCGCGCCAGCCGCCGGCGAGCACGACCAGCACGGAGTCGGAGATGGACTGTCCGGAGAGGCTCGTTCCCGCCGCCCGGAAGGTGAGGTGCACCCCCAGCCGCGACGCCAGGGCGACCAGGCGGGCAACCTCCTCCTGCGAGAAGGCCTTCACCACGATCTTGGGCACGAGCCGGTAGAAGCTGGCGTCGGTCCCGAAGGCGAGCGTCCGGAAGGGATCGCACATCAGGCGATCCGCGGGCAGGAACGACGAGGCCTCGTCCCAGAACCGCCTATGGGGCTCGGGGAGACTCAGGTGGTCGGGTCGGGCCTCTCTCGCCATTCCGCAGTCCCCTCGCTCTTCGTCGATCGGTCGCGCATCGTAACATCGAACTCCGGGCGTTTGACCGCGATGATGGGGGCCGTCTAATCTGGATTTCATGGAATCCGCGCTGACCTGCACGCGCTGCGGCCGCGAAAACGAAAGTTCCTTCGCGTACTGCAACGGCTGCGGCCAGCCGATGCGTCCGGACGCCGAGCGGACGTGCACGCGCTGCGGCGCGAAGCTCCCGGGCTCCTTCCGCTTCTGCGGGCATTGCGGCCAGGCCGCCGATGTGGCTGCTTCGAGCCGTTCCACCTCGCCTTCCTCTCCCAGGCTGCCGGCCAGCCCCGGACCGGGTCCGGCCCCCGCTCCCGCTGCGCCTCCCCGCCTGGTGCTGGTCCGCCACGACGGCCTGCCCGGGGCCTCCCACGCCCTCGACCGCGAGGTGACCATCTGCGGCCGGCGGGACGGCGACCTCCTCCTTCCCGAGGACGGGTCGGTCTCCCCGCGCCACGCCGCGATCACCTTCCGTGAGGGTCGCATCCGCGTCGAGGACCTGGGATCGACCTCCGGGACCTTCCTGCGGTTGCGCACCCCGCGCTCGCTGACCTTCGGGGACGAGATCCGGCTGGGGCGGCAGCTCCTCCGGCTCGAGCCCATGCCCCGTCCCTCGGTGACCGCCACGGCGGGAACCCCATGGGGATCGACCGATCCCGGCTATCGCGCCCGGCTGGTCCAGATCCTGGAGGGGGGCGGCCTGGGCGAGGTCGTCCCGTTGCGCGCCGGGGCCAACACCATCGGGCGGGAGAGCGGTGAGGTGTCCTTCCCGGCGGACCGCTACGTCTCCGGGCGGCACGCCCGCGTGGACGTGGGCGAGGCGGCCGTCACCCTCACCGACCTGGGCAGCTCGAACGGCACGTTCCTGCGCGTGAACGGCCCGACCGAGATCGGCCCGGGCGATCAGGTGCTCCTGGGGATGCAGTTGCTGCGCGTCGAGGCCTGATAGCGCCGCGACGGGCCCGGGCTACCCGAAGCTCTTCTCGGCCTGCTCCTGCTCTTCCTTGCAGCGGATGCAGAGCGTGGTCACCGGCCGGGCCTCGAGCCGCTTGGGGGAGATCTCCTCCTCGCACCGCTCGCAGATCCCGAAGGCCCCGCTCTCGATGCGGGCCAGCGCCTTGTCGATCTTGGCCAGCAGGAACTTCTCCCTGTCGCGCAGGCGGAAGATCATGGACTGCTGGTACTCGCTGGAGGCCTGGTCGATCTCGTCGGGCAGCTCGTTGGTGTCGAAGCTGGACTCCTCCGACAGCGTCTTCTTGGCCGAGGCGAGAAGCTGCCGCTTCGACTCCTCGAGCATCGTCTTGAACCGCTTCAGATCCTTCTTGTTCAAGCGACCACCCCTCTCGGCGGGCTGCTGCCGCCGGGCACTGCATGGAAAAAGGAACGGGGAGGCTAGTCGCGCCCCACCGGGCTGTCAAGGACGGTCGGAACGACGTGGACTTCGGCTCCGACCTCGTCTAGACCGGGTGCATGGCCGAGGGACGGATCGACCGGGCTTTCGTCAAGACGGCGCTGGCCCTGGCGGCTCGCCCCGAGGTGGATCGCCTGATCTACGTTTCGGACACGCCGCTCGCCGTGAGCGACCTGCGCGGCCGCCCCATCAAGAGAAAGCTGGTGTACGCCGTCACCACCGAGGCGCTCGCCCAGCACCTCACCACGAAGAAGTACTCGGCGGTGACCATACCTCCATTCGGGTACTCCCGTGTGGAGAAGGTCCGGGTCGCCATCGTGGCCTGCCAGAGCGAGGGGCTCGTCAGGGAGGGCGACACGGTGCTGGCGCTGGCCGGGCACGACCGGAGCATCGACACCCTGGTGCGCATCCGCATCGGCGCCGACGACGAGGAGGACCGGGTGCAGGTGAACGCCCTCGACCTCCCCGAGGCCCACAGCGCCCAGGTGATGGAGCAGGTCATCCACGTGGCGCTGGAGGTGGGCGCCCAGGGCTACGAGGGGCACGCGGTCGGCACCATCGTCATCGTGGGCGCCTCTCCCGCGGTGATGGAGCAGAGCCGCCAGATCACCCTGAACCCGTTCCAGGGCATGAGCGCGTCCGAACGCAACGTGATGGACCCGACCATCCGCGACGCGCTCAAGACCTTCGCCGTCCTGGACGGCGCCTTCGTCGTCCAGGAGGACGGGACCGTGCTGGCGGCCGGGCGCTACCTCCAGGCCGGCAAGAACGAGGCCCGCCTCCCCATGGGGCTTGGGGCGCGTCACCGCTCCGCGGCGGCCATGACCGCCGCCATCCCAGGCGCCATCGCGGTCACCGTCTCGCAGACCACCGGCACGGTCCGCGTCTTCCGCGACGGCGAGATCGCCCTCGAGCTTCGCCAGTCGGCCCGCCGGCTCTGATCCCGAGGACCTCCATTGGACAATTCCTCCGCTCCCCCGGGCAGCTCCCCGTCCGACTCGGCCCTCGCCTTCCTCCTGGTCGCCTTCTCCACGATGATGCACGTGGCCTATGCCGGGTTGCTGCCGCTCTCGCCCCAGGAGGCCTACTACTGGCAGTACGCTCGCCACCCCGCCCTCTCCTACTTCGACCATCCGCCCATGGCCGCCTGGACCATCCGGGCCTTCACGTCGCTCCTCGGCGACTCGGAGCGGGTGGTGCGGCTCGCCGCCGCCTCCTGGTCGGCGGTCTTCTGCCTCTTCTTCTTCCTGGCCGGCAGGCGCCTGCTGGGCTCCCGGGCCGCCCTGGCGGGACTGGCGATGATGCTCGTGACCCCCTTCTTCTCCCTGGGGCAGACCATCATCACGCCCGACGGCCCGCTCGTGGCCGGGTGGATCGCCGCCTTCTACTTCACCGTCCGGGCCCTGCAGGACGAGCGTCCGGCGTGGCTGCTGGCGGCCGGCCTGGCCACCGGCGTGGCGGCACTCGGCAAGTACACCGGGTTCCTCCTGCTCCCCCAGATCCTGCTCGCGCTCCTCCTCGACGCGCGGGGGCGCCGGATGCTGGCCACCCCATGGCCCTGGATGGGGGCGGCGCTCTCGCTGCTGGTCTTCTCCCCGGTGGTGATCTGGAACGCCAGCCACGGATGGGCCAGCTTCGGGTTCCAGTTCGGCAAGCGCGGACACGACATGCAGTTCGAGCCGGTGCTGGTGGGGCGGTTCTTCGGGCTCCAGGCCCTGGTGGTCTCGCCACTTCTCTTCCTGGTGCTGCTCGCCGCCATGGTCGTCTCGGCGCGGCGGTGGCGCGAGGAGGCCATGCGCCTCTTCGCCCTCTTCTCGATCCCCATGATGGTGCTCTGGACGGTCATCTCCCCCTTCCACTGGGTGAAGATGAACTGGGCCGTGCCCGTGTACCCGACCGCGCTCCTCGCGGCGGTGGCCCTCTACGTGGCCCAGCCCCGCAGGTGGCGAGGGCTCATGATCGCCACCGTGTCGCTGGCCGCCTTCTCCACCCTCTTCCTGACCCTCATGCCCATCGTGCCGGCGCTCCCATTCCCGGCCCGGGACGACACCACCGCCGGCTGGAAGGAGCTGGCGGCCAGGGTGGAGGAGGAGCAGCGGATCGCCGGGCCCCTTCCGGTCATCGGGTGCTTCTACCGGACCGCCAGCACGCTGGCCTTCAACCTTCCGGGCCGCCCGGAGACCTGGTCCTCGAACGCCTTCGGGGAGCCCGGCCTCGCCTACGACTTCTGGAGCGATCCGCGGGCGCTGGCCGGTCGCGAGGTGCTCGTGGTCCTCGACGACCGCGACGCGGGCTGGTGCCTCTCGCGCGCCGAGCGTTGCTCGCCGCTCGTGCCTCTCGCCCCGCTCGAGGTGAAGCGGGCGGGGAAGCGGGTCACGACCTTCCGGCTCTGGCGCTGCGGTTACCTGGGCCCGCCGGAGGCGCCAGCCCGGCGGTAGGTCCCGGCGGCCGGCCGGCCTCGCACCCCTCCGCGAGCTCGCAGATCGCGCACCGCTCCGGCGCCCGTCGCGGCGGGCAGTGGCCACTCATGCCCAGGTGGCAGAGGGCGAAGTCGAAGCGCACCGGGTCGTCGGGGTCGGCCACCCGGAGGGCCGCGGTGACCTCCTCGGCGGTGCGCCAGGACAGGTCCTTGCGCCGGGTCATCCCGAGGCGGCGCGCCACCCGGGCGACGTGGGTGTCGAGCGGGACGACGAGGACCGCCGGGGACACTTCCCGCCAGATTCCCAGATCCACCCCGTCGGGGCCTCGAACCATCCAGCGCAGGTAGAGGTTCCAGCGCTTGGCGGCTCCCCCCGCCCCCGGGTCGGGGCAGAGGTGCCGGAGCCCCTTGCCCCCCCGCTCCCGGAGGATCGCGAGCGCCGGCGGCGCGCCGCGGAGCTCGGCGGCGAAGCGGGACAGCGCCACGCGCAAGGGCGCCTCCCCGGCCCCGGCCTCGCCGAGCAACCGGGTGAAGCGGGCGCCGAGGGAGCCGTTCGCGGCGCGTACCCATCCGGCCGCGGCGAGCAGCGCCGCCAGGTCCTCGCCGGTGTTGAACCGGTATCGGAACCCGGCGAGCACGCTCGGGTCCGGATCCCGCGCCAGGCGGTCCGCGAAGGCAGCCGGCGACGGGCCGCCCGCGCCGAGCACCTGCTCCACCTTGCCCTTGAACACGTCGGCCCGGCCGTAGGCCAGGCAGGCGGCGACGAGCCCGGCCACCTCGGCGTCGCCCGGATCGGGATACCTGCGCGGGAACTCCACCGGATCGGCGGAGAGGCGCGCGGCCGTGTCGAAGCCGCGCTGGAAACGGTCGAGCACGGGGGCGAGGCGCGCGGCGCGGCGTGCGGAAGGGCGCGGTCTCCGGGGAGCCATGGCTATTTTCCCCCGGCACCCGGGGCGTGCTTCGAGAGCTCGAAGGCCACGTGCCCGAGCTCCGGACCGATGAGCCTTTCCCAGGCGAGCCGCACGGCGGCCGTGGAGCCGGGCACGGAGAAGACGGCACGCCCCTGCCAGGCGCCGGCCACGGCCCGGGAGAGCATGGCCGCGCTGCCAATCTCCTGGAAGGAGAGCATGCGGAAGAGCTCGCCGAACCCGTCGATGCGCTTCTCGAGGACCCCGGCCACCGCCTCGAAGGTCCGGTCGCGCCCGGAGATTCCGGTGCCGCCGTTGACGATGACGGCCTCGGCCCCGGCGGCCGCCGCGGCGTCGAGCGCGCTCCGCACCTGGTCAGGCTCGTCGCGCACGATCCTGTAGCCGGCCAGCACGTGCCCCGCCGCCGCCAGCGCGCCCTTCAGATAGGCCCCGCTCGTGTCCTCGGCCTCCCCTCGCGAGTCGGAGGCGGTGACCACGTACACCCGGACCGGGCGGGCTCCAGATCGGCGGTGCTCCTCGTGTCCCAGTCGAACCTCCTTCAGTCCAGCGGCGCCCTCGGCGCGGTCATCTCGATGTCACTGGCCGTGGCCGTGATGGCCTCCTCGATGGCCTTTCGATCCGGCGCGTCGGGCGACAGCGAGAGGTAGAGGCTGTATTCCTTGATGGCCATGTCCCGGTTGCCCAGGCGTCGGTAGGCCTGGCCGCAGACCTTGTGCCCCTGGGGCGAGTCGCCCGCGGCCAGGGACGCCCGCGCGTAGGTGATGGCGTCCTTCGGCCGATTGGCCCGCAGGAGCGCCACGGCCGCCTGGAGGAGCCCCGACGGCTCCCCGGAGGCGAGCTGCCGCTGGCTGCCGAAGCCCACCGGGCGAAGCACCAGCTCGATCCGGGCCCCGGCCAGCTTCGAACCGGCGAAAGTGGCGTCCAGGGGCTCGAAGCCCTCGGACGTGACGCGGATCGCGTAGCTGCGGGCCTCGTCCGGAACCGGGAAGGCGAGCGGCCCCAGCCCCACCTCGGCGCCGTCCACGGTGACGAGCGCCCCCGGAGGGAGGGTCTCGATGTAGGCGACGGGCGGCTGGACCTCGGCCCAGGACGCCTGCCGGGGAGAGGCGCAGCCGGCGACGAGGATGGTGAGCGCGAGGAGGGCGTTGGATCCCGGCGTCATGTGGGCCTTCAGGGTTATACACCCGGGGATGGCGGACAAGATCGCGGTGGCCCGGGCGCTGCGCGAGCTGGGGATGCTCCTCGAAGTCCAGGGAGAGAACCCGTTCAAGGTCCGCGCCTACGAGAACGGGGCACGCGCCCTCGAGGAGCTCCCCGGCGGCCTCGAGGAGGTCATCGCCGCCGGCACCCTCACCGAGCTGCCCGGCATCGGCAAGGCCCTGGCCGCGAAGATCGAGGAGCTGGCCCGGACCGGACGGCTCCCGCTCCTCGACCGGGTCCGCTCCGAGCTTCCGCCGGGGATCGGGGACATGCTGCGCATTCCCGACCTGGGGCCGAAGAAGATCGCCGCGCTCCACGCGGCGCTCTCCATCGGCAGCGTGGCCGAGCTGGAGGCGGCCTGCCGGGACGGGCGCGTCCGCGAGGTGAAGGGCTTCGGCGAGAAGACCGAGAAGAAGATCCTGGAGGGCATCCACCGGATGCGGACCGCCTCCACGCGGGTCCGCCTCTCCGACGCCCGCGAGATCGGCCACCACCTCGTCCGGCTCCTGAGGGCCACCGGGGCCGCGGACCGGATCGAGCTGGCCGGCTCGGCGCGGCGCTGGAAGGAGACCGTCGGCGATCTCGACATCGTGGCCTCCTCGCGGGAGCCGGTCCGGCTCTCCGACGCGCTCGCGGCCGCGCCCGGCGTGGAATCCGTGGTCGCCAAGGGCGAGACCAAGACCACCGTGCACCTGGCCGGCGGGCTGTCGGTGGACCTCCGCGTGGTGCCGCCCGAGGAGTACGCGAGCCTTCTCCACCACATGACCGGCTCGAAGGAGCACAACGTCCGGCTGCGCGGGCTGGCCCGGGAGCGCGGGTTCACGCTCAGCGAATGGGGCATGGAGCGGCTCGACGGGACCGGCAAGGTGCCCATCCGCTCCGAGGAGGACGTCTACCGCGCCCTGGGGATCCAGCCCGTCCCCCCCGAGTTGCGACAGGACACCGGCGAGATCGAGGCCGCGCTCGAGGGCCGGCTGCCGGAAGACCTGGTCGAGCTCGAGGACGTGAAGGGCATGGTCCACGTCCACACCACCTGGTCGGACGGGCGCGCCTCGGTCGAGGAGATGGCCCGGGCCGCCGAGGACATGGGCATGGAGTACCTCACCATCACCGACCACAGCCGGAGCGCCGCCTACGCCGGCGGCCTCGACGTGGCCCGGATCGAGGCCCAGTGGGACGAGCTGGCGCGGGTCCAGGAGAAGGTGGGGATCCGGCTCCTGCGGGGAACCGAGGCAGACATCCTCGAGGGCGGTGCGCTCGACTGGCCGGACGCGGTCCTGGAGAAGCTCGACGTGATCATCGCCAGCGTGCACTCCCGGATGAAGATGGACGCAGCGCAGATGACCCGGCGGATGGTGCACATGCTCGAGCTCCCGGTCTTCAAGATCTGGGGGCACGCCACCGGCCGGCTGTTGCTCGAGCGGGAGCCCTACGGCCTGGACATGGAGAAGGTGCTGGACGCGGCGGCGGCCTCCCGCGCGGCCATCGAGGTGAACGGGGATCCCCACCGGCTCGACATGGAGCCCCGTCACCTGCGCATGGCCCGGGAGCGGGGGATCCCGTTCGTGCTCACCACCGACGCCCACTCGGTGGCCGGGCTCCAGAACCTCCCGTACGCCGTCATGACCGCGCGACGGGGCTGGGTGACCCGGGGCGAGGTGCTGAACACCCTCCCCGCCGCGGAGTTCGCGGCCCAGGTGCGCCCGCGGTAGAGTCCGCGGCGATGTCCGCCCTGCGAAGCCGCCGCGTCCAGTTCGCGGGCCTGCTCATGCTCTCCTCGGGCATGCCGCTCGGCTTCGTCATGAACACCCTCCAGGTGTTCCTGCGCGGCGCCGGCGTCAGCCTGAAGACCATCGGGCTCCTCCAGGTGGTGTCGATCCCCTGGTCCTTCAAGTTCCTCTGGGCGCCGCTGGTGGACCGCTTCGCCCTCCCCTGGCTGGGACGTCGCCGGGGCTGGATCGCCGCCATGCAACTCGCGATGACGGCCACGCTGGGGGCGCTCGCGGCCTACGTGGCCCGCCACCTGATCCCGGGCCCGGCCGGGCACGACGTGCTCACCGCCGGGGCGGCCACCGGGGTGGCGCTCCTGGCGCTGGCCGTCGCCTTCTTCTCGGCGACACAGGACATCGCCCTCGACGCGTACACCGTCGAGGTCCTGGAGAAGGACGAGGTCGGACCTGCCAGCGGCCTGCGGATCATGTGGTACCGCATCGGCATGCTGCTGGCGGGGGCGCTCGCCATCTTCGCCTCGGAGTGGGTTCCCTGGCCCTGGGTCTTCGCCGGGCTCGGCGCCGTCTTCGCGATCCTGGTCCTGCTCACCGTCGCGGCCCCGGAGCCCCGCGTCGTCGCCCGGGCCCCCCGGACCTTCCAGGAGGCGGTTGTCGAGCCCTTCCGGAACTTCTTCGGACGGTCCCGCGCGGTCGAGGTCGCCCTCTTCCTGGTCTTCTACAAGTTCGGCGACAACCTGGGCGGGTCGATGGTGAACCCGTTCCTGAAGGACCTCTGCTTCGGGAACGCCGAGATCGGCCTCATGGTGAAGACCATCGGAACCGCCGCCACCATCGGCGGCGCCGGTGCGGGGGCGGCCCTGATGACGAGGATCGGGATCGGGCGCGCGCTCTGGGTCTTCGGCTTCGCCCAGGCCGGAGGGAACCTCCTCTACGCGCTCGCCGCCGCCACGCACCCCGGGGTGACCGACGTGGCCCTGTGCGCAGGGGCGACGGTCTCGACCGCCACCCGGGCGGCCACCTACCTGGCCGTCGCCGGGGAGTACGCCTCCCAGGGGATGGCCACCTCGGCGCTCCTCGCCTACGTGACCCGGCTCTGCGACAGGCGGTACGCCGCGGCGCAGTACGCGCTTCTGTCCAGCCTCTTCGGCCTGGGGCGGACGCTCTCCGGGCCCCCGAGCGGATGGATGGCGGAGACGCTGGGCTACGAGGGATTCTTCGTGGCCGCCGCGGTCCTGGCGGTCCCGGGCATGCTCTTCCTCCAGCGGGTGGCCCCGATACAGCATCGGGATCTCCCCGACGGGGAGATGCCGCTGGACTGATCGCGCCCCTCGCCTACTTCCCCGCCTCTCCTCGCGCCCGGGCCTCGGCGGCCAGCTCGCGCACCGAGAAGCCGGGCGTCTGGGTGTACTCGTCGGTGCCCTGGGTCCCGTACGGGCGGGCCGCGGCCCGGTCGGCCTTCAGGGCGGCGTCGGTGAGCTTCGACGGGCGCACCAGCCAGGGGTCCTTGTCGTAGGAGACGGGCGGCCCGCGCAGCAGCCGCTTCACGTCGTAGATCTGCCCCTCGCGAGCGTAGGTCGGCGGCGGGTGCTCGCCGGTGTCCATGCGGATGGCGTCCTTCGGGCAGGCCTCCACGCAGAATCCACACACCACGCAGCGCAGCTCGTCGATGACGAACTGCTTCGGGTACTTCTCGATGGGGTCGCCCTCGACCTCGGCGGCCTCGATGTAGATGCACTGGGCCGGGCAGGCCGTGGCGCACATGTAGCAGGCCACGCAGCGCGGGCTCCCGTCGGGGCGCGGCACCAGCCGGTGCAGGCCACGGTAGCCGGCCGGGTACGGCGCCTTCTCCTCCGGGTACTGGAGCGTGGTGACGCGGTTCGTCGACCGGTCGCGCTCGAGGATGTCGGTGTTGGGGTCGCGCGAGAAGAAGGCGTTGCGCCAGAAGGTCTTCACGACGAGCCCGATGGCCCGGAAGATCTCGGGGAAGTACAGGCTCTCGCGAGCGTCGGCCGGGCGGTTGTCGATCTGGTAGGGCATGGCGTCAGTGTCCGGGGGCGTGGGCGGCGTGTCCGTGGGCGTCGCCGTGGTCGTGCCCGTGCCCCCCGTGGGCGGCCTTGGGCTTCGAGACCGCCAGCATGATCCCGAAGATGGCGACGATCTCGACCACCCCGATCCAGGCCAGGAGCTGGAGGGTCGGATCGACGAGCACGGCGGCGCCGGTCACGAAGATGTTCACGAGCGCAGCGGGGAGGAGCAGCTTCCAGCACAGCCCCTGGATCTGGTCGTAGCGGAAGCGGGGCAGGAGCCAGCGGATGATGAGCTGGAGCCAGGTGAGCAGGATGAGCTTGCCGAGGAAGGCGGCGGCGCAGACCGCCCCGAAGAGGATGGGGTCCAGGTTGGCCTTGAGCCAGCCCTCGAAGAAGATGGGGTGCCAGCCGCCCAGGAAGACGGCCGTGACGGTCGCGCCGAGGATCACGATCTCGGCGAACTCGGCCAGGAAGAGGAGGCCGAACTTCATCCCCGAGTACTCGAGGAAGTATCCGACGATCTCGCTCTCCCCCTCGGGCAGGTCGAACGGGGCGCGCTTGGTCTCGGCGAAGGCGCTGGCGAAGAAGACCAGGAATCCGAGCGGCTGGAGGAGGATGCCGAGGGCCGGGACGGGACCGAGGACCTGGGCGCCCTGGGCGATGGCCATCTGCTGCAGGCTCAACGTCCGGTAGGCGATCATCACGCCCACCAGCGAGAGCCCCAGCGAGACCTCGTAGCTGATCATCTGGGCGCTGGCGCGGACCGCGCCGAGCATGGCCACCCGGCTGTTGGAGGCCCACCCCGCCAGCGTGGTGCCGTAGACCGAGAGTCCCGCCAGCGCGAAGATCCAGAGGAGCCCTGCGTCGGGGTTGGCGATCCACATGCCGACCGTCTGGCCGAGGGCACGGACCTCCGGGCCCACCGGGACGACGGCGAAGAGCGCGATGGTCGGAGCGAAGGCCAGCACGGGCGCCAGCTCGAAGAGGAACTTGGAGCGCGCCGCCGGGTAGATCGCCTCCTTGGTGAGCATCTTGAGCGCGTCGGCGAGCAGGTACGGCACGCCTCCCAGGGGGAACTTGCCCATCACCAGGATGCGGTTGGCGCCGATGCGGTCCTGCATGGCCGCCGACCACTTGCGCTCGGCCACGGTGAGGAGCGCCGCCAGCGTCATGAGCGTCACCGCCATGAGGGTCACGGCGTTCACGACCGAGCTGCCGAAGGAGGCGGGGAGTCCCAGCGCCTCCGCGCCCCGGGCGCCCAGCGCGGCCAGCGCGTAGAAGGCGGCGAAGAGCCCGACGAGGCCGACGAGCACCGCCCCGATGACCAGCCACATGCCCACGAATCGCTTCACGGCGGTCTCCTCTCAGGGGTTCGGCAGCCGGCTCCACTCGACGTTTCCACTCCCGTCGAGGGGCATGCGCTCGCGGTGTCCGGGCAGCCGGCCGTCCACCGTACCGGCGGCGAGCGGGACGAGCCCCTTGCGCCGGTCGATCGAGGGAAGCGAGCTCCACTGGAAGCCGGGCAGATCTCCGGCCACCCGCCGCCCCAGGTCCTCGAAGACCTGCCGCGCGCTGCTCCATCGCGAGGAGAGGCCGAGCGCCCGGCCGACCTCGGCGCAGAGGCCCCAGTGCGGCAGCGACTCGCCCCTCGGCCAGTAGGCCAGCTCGAAGCGTTGCGGCCGCCCCTCGAAGTTCACGAAGGTGCCGTCCGACTCCGGCGCGGGCGACGCAGGCACGAGCACGGTGGCCGCCGCGGCCAGGTCGCCCTCGTTCACCGCCTGGACCACCAGCGCCTCGGCGCGTGCGATGCCCGCTGCGAGCTCCGGCGTGGCGACCTCCGCTCCCACGGCCCAGACCGCCTTGACCTTGCCGCCGGCCACCGCCGCCGCCAGGTCGGCGGCCGGCTTCACGGCGAGCCCGAAGGCCCGGGCCACCAGCGCGAGGCCGGCCCGGTTGGGGTTCTGGTCGGCCCGGCGGAGGAAGTCGTCCTGCCATCCGTCGCCGCGGCCGCCGACGTAGACCTCGGAGAGCTGGAGCCCCTCGCGGGCCACCAGCGCGGCCGCCAGCAGGTCCTCGAGCGAGGCCGTGGGCGAGGCCAGCCAGGCCAGCGTTCCCTGCCCGGCGTGGGTTCGCAGGACGGCGGCCGCCTCGGCCACCGCGGCGCCGCGCGAGGCCCTGGCCTTGCCGACCCGGGCCTCGAGCACGCGCCCGTCGTTGAAGGGCTTGTAGGAGAGCCGCCCCTCGTCGCACATCCACTCCTGGTTGACCTGGTCGTTCTCGCGGGGACGGTAGCGGTAGGTCCCGTCGCGCATGTAGTCGAGGAAGACGTTGCAGCCGCGCGAGCAGCCGGTGCAGATCGATCGGGCGCTGGAGAGGAACCAGACGCGGCCGCGGAAGCGGAAGTCGGTGGAGGTGAGCGCGCCCACCGGGCACAGGTCGACCACGTTTCCCGAGTAGCGGTCGTCGAGCGGCTGGCCGGGCGCGGTGGTGATGACCGAGTGGTTGCCGCGGGCGTCCACGCCCAGCTGGGGGTTCTTGCGGACCTCGCTCATGAAGCGGACGCAGCGGGTGCAGAGGATGCAGCGCTCCTGGTCGAGCACCACCAGCTTGCCCAGCGGGACGCGCTTGCCCAGCTTCACCTTGGGGATGTCGAGGCGGGAGGCGGTGGTGTCGTACTGGAAGTAGTAGTCCTGGAGCTTGCACTCGCCGGACTGGTCGCAGATGGGGCAGTCGACCGGGTGGTTCACCAGCAGGAACTCGAGGGTGGCGCGCTGCTGGTCCTTCACCTTGGGCGAATCGGTCTTGACGGCCACGCCCTCGGCCGCGGTCATCTGGCAGGCCGGCATGAGCTTGCCGCCCGGCGCGTTGGACATCTCCACCAGGCACATGCGGCAGTTGGCGGCGATGGAGAGCCGCTTGTGCCAGCAGTAGTAGGGGATGGAGACGCCCACCGAGGCGGCCGCCTCGATGATGTTGGTGCCCGGCTTCACCACCGCCTCGCGCCCGTCGATGGTGAAGGTCACCATGCCGGGGTTCTTGGGCGGCGGCGGCCCCGGGGGAGGCGCCGGCTTGGGGGGCGCGGCGGCTGCTGCGGGCTTGGTCTCTTCGGCCATCTCGGGCTCCGGTCTCGCGGGTCGGGCGGGGCGTTACTGCTCGACCTCGCCGCCGATCATGTTGACGGTGTCGAAGGTGGGGATGAGGTCGGCCAGCATGCGCCCCTCCATGATCTGCGGCAGCGCCATGAGCATGTTCCAGCCCGGTGCGCGCACGCCCAGCTTGTAGGGCCGTCCGCCGCCGTCGGAGACGGCGTAGAAGCCCAGCTCCCCGTTGGCGGCCTCGACGTAGGAGTAGGCCTCGCCGGCGGGGACCTTGATCCCCTCCATGATGATCTTGAAGTGGGCCATGGCCCCCTCGATCGTCCCGTAGACCTCGGGCTTGGGCGGCAGGACGAAGCGCGGGTCGTCGGAGGCGATGGCGCCGGGCTGCATCTGCGCGAGGCACTGGCGCACGATGCGGTCCGACTGCTTCAGCTCCTCCATGCGCATGAGGTAGCGGTCGAAGTTGTCGCCGTTGGTGCCCACCGGGACGTCGAACTCGAGCCGGTCGTAGACCAGGTAGGGCGAGGCCTTGCGCACGTCGTAGGGCTCCCCGGAGGCGCGCAGGCAGGGCCCCGTGAACCCGTAGTCGATGGCGTCGGCGCGGGAGATGACGCCGGTGCCGCGGGTGCGGTCGATGACGATGCGGTTGCGGGTGAGCAGCCGGTCGATCTCGTCGACCATCTCCGCGGCAGCGGTCGAGGGTGCGCTCCACCTTCTCGGCCCAGCCCTCGGGCATGTCGCGGGAGACGCCGCCGACGCGCGCGTAGTTGGAGGTGAGGCGGGCGCCGCAGAGCTCGGTGAGCCGGTCCCAGATGAGGTCGCGGGCCTCCATGCCGTAGATGAGGACGGTCATGGCGCCCAGCTCGAGCCCCATGGCGGAGACCAGCGTCAGGTGGTCGCACATCCGGTGGAGCTCGGAGGTGAGGACGCGCAGGTAACTGGCCCGCTCGGGGATCTCCAGGTCGCAGAGCTTCTCGACGGCCATCGCGTACCCGACGTTGTTCATGATCGAGGACACGTAGTTGAGCCGGTCGGTGTACGGGAAGACCTGCGTCCAGGTGACGTTCTCGCAGGTCTTCTCGAAGCCGCGGTGGAGGAAGCCGATGTCCAGCTTCATCCCGTGGATGGTCTCGCCGTCGAGCTCGACCACGGCGCGCACGGTGCCGTGCATGGCGGGGTGGCTGGGCCCGAGGTTGACGAGCATCCGCTTCGCCGGGAAGGGCGCGTCGAGGGGGCTCTCCGCCGGGGCGGGGGGGACGACGAGGAGGTTGTCGCTTTCCTTGGCCATGTTCGTTCCTGTCCTATCCGCCCGTCGGGCCCGGGCCGCGGAAGGGCTCGTCGACGGTGCGCTCGGGCATGAGCGGCTGGCGCCCGCGCAGCGAGTAGTCCTTGCGCAGCGGGTGACCGACGAACTCCTCGTACATGTAGAGGCGGCGGGGGTCGGGGTGCCCCTCGAAGCGGATTCCGTACATGTCCCAGCAGTAGCGCTCGTACCAGTTGGCGCCCTTCCAGATGGGGGTGACGCTCTCCACCACCGGGTCGGACTCCGGGACGCCCACGCGCAGCCGGATGCGGTGGTTCTTCTTCGTGGAGTACATCTGGTAGACGAGGTCGAAGCGGGGCTCGGAGCCCATGTAGTCGGCGGCGGTGATGTACGGCGCCATGTCGAAGAGCAGCTCCGGATCCTCCTTGAGGAACCGGCAGACCTCGGCGATGGCCTCCTTCTTCACCAGCGCCACGTCGTCCCCGCCCTTGCCGGTGTAGGTCTCGGTCACGGCGTCGGGGAAGCGCTCCTTCAGCTTCTGGAGTGCGGCCTGGGACACGGTCTACCCCTTCGCCGGGAGCGCCGGCGGTTCGTTTCCGATGAGCTGGTGCCGCTGGTCCTGGATCCTCTGCTGCAGCATGATGATCCCGTCGAGCACCTGCTCCGGGCGCGGCGGGCAGCCCGGGATGTAGACGTCGACCGGGATGATGCGGTCGATGCCCTGCATGGTGGCGTAGTTGTCGTAGAAGCCGCCCGACGAGGCGCAGACCCCGAAGGCCACCACCCACTTCGGGTCGGCCATGGAGTCGTAGACCCGCTTGAGGATGGGCGCCTGCTTCACGTTGATGGTGCCCACCACCATGAGCAGGTCGGCCTGGCGCGGGGAGAACCGGGGCAGCGCCGCGCCGAAGCGGTCGAGGTCGTAGCGGGCGGCGGCCACCGCCATGAACTCCATGCCGCAGCAGGCGGTGACGAAGGGGTACTGGAAGAGGCTGTACTTGCGGGCCCAGCCGAGCCCCTGGGAGACCATCTTGCCCAGGCCGGAGAGGGCGTCCTCCCGCCGGGTGGCGATGGCGGGGACGAGGTCGAGATCCGAGTTCGCGGACATGGTCACTCCCGGCTCCAGTCGATGGCGCCCTTCTTCCAGACGTAGACGAGGCCGACCACCAGGGTGGCCCCGAAGACGGCCATGAGGACGAAGGACGGCCAGCCCAGGTCCCCGAGCGACACCGCCCAGGGGTACATGAAGACCGCCTCGACGTCGAAGACCACGAACAGCAGCGCAAGCAGGTAAAACTTCACGTCGAATCGGTCTCGTCCGAGGCCGGACGGCTTCGACCCGAACTCGAAGGGACTCGACTTGGCCTCGTTGGGCCGGCGTGGCCCGAGGAGGTTCGCGAGACCCAGGAGCGTGAGCCCCAGAATCACTGCGAGTACGATGACGACCGCGAGCGGGAAGTAGCTCTGCAGGGCTGTATTCATGGGGCGACCGGGTGAGGGGTCAAGGTGCTCCTAACTGCCTGTATGCGCATGTTTCGTCAAGCGGAATCACCGCTTCCCGGCCTGGATTCGACGCTTGACTCCCTGGCGCGGGACTGTAGACTCCGCGCCCTCTTTGGAGCCCTCCACCTCCTCAGCAACCGGGGTCTTTTCCATGGGCTATCAGTTCGCCGCAGTCCTCGCCTTCGCCGTCGCCGCCGTGCTGCTTCCCTTCGGGTTGCTGGCCGGATTCGCGGCGCTCCGCCCGTCCTTCCCCTCCGCGGACAAGTCGCTCATCTACGAGTGCGGCGAGAAGCCCATCGGACGGGCCTGGTTCAACTTCAACCCGCGCTTCTACCTGGTCGCGCTGGTCTTCGTGATCTTCGAGGTCGACCTGGCGCTGACCTTCCCGGTGGCGGTCGTCTACAAGGACTGGGTGGCGGCCGGCCCCCAGTTCGCCTGGGTCGCCTTCGCCGAGCTCTTCCTCTTCATCCTGATCCTGATGGTCGGCCTGATCTGGGTCTGGGCACACGGCGACCTCGAGTGGGTTAAGAAACTCGCGATGGTCGACGAGGCCCCCGACGCGGACGACGAGCGCCCGGCGTCCAGGGCCGCCTGACCTTCCCGGAGGATTCCGATCATGGCCCACCGAGACACCATGGACGCGGAGATGGGCGGCGACGTCGTCTTCGCCCACACCAGCCAGCTCGACAAGATCATCAACCTGGCCCGCGCCAACTCGCTCCACTACCTGCTCTTCGGCCTCGCCTGCTGCGGCATCGAGCTCATGCAGTTCGGCGGCCCCCGGGCCGACGTCGACCGGTTCGGCGCCGTCTTCCGGGCCACGCCCCGCCAGGCCGACTTCATGATCGTGGCCGGCACGCTCACCTACAAGATGGCCGAGCGGCTGAAGCTCCTCTACGACCAGATGGCCGAGCCCAAGTACGTGATCTCCATGGGCTCCTGCGCCAACTGCGGCGGCCTCTTCCAGCTCGCCTACTCGGTGTGCAAGGGGGTCGACAAGGTGGTCCCGGTCGACGTCTACGTCCCGGGCTGCCCCCCGCGGCCGGAGGCCCTCACCGAGGGTCTGCTCCGCCTCCAGGATCTCGTCATGCGCGAGCGCTGGAAGGACAAGCGCCGCCCGCCCGCTCCCACCAGCGGCCAGGCCTAGAGGTTCCGGGAAACAGCATGACCACCATCGAGATCCACCAGAAGCTCCAGGAAGCCTTCGGCGACGCGGTCGGCCCGCTCGGCGAGCCCAAGATCGACGCCTTCGCCGTGGTGAAGGGCGACCGGATCGTCGAGATCTGCGCCTGGCTGAAGAAGGCCCCCGGCATCGAGATCGACTTCCTCCAGGACCTGACCGCGATCGACTGGCCGAAGCGGAACGTCATCGAGGTCGTCTACCACCTCTTCTCCTTCCCCCACCGCCACGGCATCGTCCTCAAGGTCGAGGTCGACCGGGCGAATCCGGTGGTCCACACGGTCGAGGGGGTCTGGAAGGCCGCCAACTGGCTGGAGCGGGAGGTCTTCGACCTCTTCGGCGTCAACTTCACCGGGCACCCCGACCTGCGCCGGGTCATGCTCCCCGACGACTGGGTCGGCCACCCGCTCCGCAAGGACTACCAGGAGGCCGGCGGCTTCCACGGCATCCCCAACCTGCGCGAGAACCCGCTCGTCGAGCTGCGCCGCCTCGACCTGGTGCGCATCGCCGAGCACCTCAAGGCCAACCCGCCTCCTCCCCCTCCCCCTCCCGCGCCGCCCCCGGCGCCGCGCCCGCCACCGGGACGCCGCCCGCGCCGGCCACCCCGCCCGCGGCTCCGAAGGCCTGAGAGGACACCGACATGTCGAAGCTCGTCCTGCGCCGCCTGGACCGGAACAACGAGGAGATGCTCATCAACTTCGGCCCGCAGCACCCGTCCACCCACGGCGTGCTCAACTTCCTCGTCGAGACCGACGGGGAGGTGATGAGGCGGGCCATCCCGGACATCGGCTACCTGCACCGCTCGCTGGAGAAGATCGGCGAGATGGTCGGGTACCCCGGGTACATGCCCTACACCGACCGCATCGACTACCTCGCCGCGATGTTCGCGAACGAGGGGTACGCGATCGCGGTCGAGAAGCTCATCAAGGTGGAGGTTCCGAAGCGGGCCCAGTACCTGCGCGCCATCTCCTGCGAGCTGAACCGCATCGCCAGCCACCTCGTGTCGATCGGCACCATGGCCACCGACATCGGCGCGGTCACGCCGCTCGTCTACGCGCTCCGCGAGCGGGAGATCATCAACGACCTGCTCGAGGCCCTCTGCGGCGCCCGGCTCACCTACAACTACCACCGCATCGGCGGCGTGGCCTTCGACATGCCGATGGGCTGGCAGGAGAAGGTGATCGCCTACCTCGACCGGCTCGACTCCTCGATCCAGGAGTGGGACCGGCTCATCTCCTTCAACGAGATCTACAAGAAGCGTCTCGGCGGGGTGGCGGTCATCTCCCGCGAGCAGGCCATCGACTACGGCCTCTCCGGCCCCAACCTGCGCGGCAGCGGCGTCGACTGGGACCTGCGCCGCGACGCCCCGTACGGCGCCTACCCGGACTTCCAGTTCGACGTCCCGGTGGGGCGCGGCTGGGCCGGCGAGGTGGGCGACTGCTTCGACCGCTACTACGTCCGCGTGCTCGAGATGGCCGAGTCGTCGCGCATCGTCCGCCAGGCCCTCGAGAAGATGCCCGAGGGGGAGATCACCGCCAAGGTGCCCCGCAAGCTGAAGCCGGAGGCCGCCGAGGTGCAGTCGCGCGTCGAGTCGGCCCGCGGCGAGATGGCCTACTACCTGGTCTCCGACGGCACCGAGCGCGCCTACCGCGTCCGCGCCCGCACCGGCTCCTTCATGGCGATGGGCATCATCGAGGACATCTCCCCGGGCCTCATGGTCGCCGACCTGGTCGCCCTCATCGCCTCCCTCGACGTCGTGGCACCCGAGACGGATCGCTAGCCATGTCCCAGTTCTCCTTCGCCTTCCCGAAGCCCGGTACGAAGAAGCTCCTCGTCGGCGCGTCGCTCGGCGCCCTGCTCGGCATCACGGCGCTGCTGGCGAGCCTGCTCGTCTTCGTCATCCCGATGGTGCAGAAGCCGCTCTTCGACGCCTTCATCCGCGAGAAGCTCGGCCACGACCCCGCCACCTGGGCCGGAACGCAGTGGACCTACGCCGCCGGCCTGTTCGTGGCCGGCATCGTCATGTTCACCTTCGCCGCCATCGCGAGCGGCATCTTCTCCTGGTACGAGCGGAAGGTCGCGGCCCGCATGCAGAGCCGCATCGGCCCGAACCGCGTGGGCGCCGGCGGCTTCCTCCAGTGGATCGCCGACGCGGTGAAGCTCCTCTTCAAGGAGGACCTCGTCCCGGGCGAGGCCGACGCGCTCATCTTCCGCGCGGCGCCCTACTTCCTCGTGGCCGGCATGGTGCTGGTGATGGTGGCGCTCCCCGCCGGCCAGGCCATCGTGGTGGCCGACCTCGACGTGGGCATCTTCTACATCCTGGCGGTCACCGCGTTCATCGTGGTGGGCATCATCCTCTCGGGCTGGTCGTCCAACTCCAAGTGGTCGCTCTTCGGCGCCATCCGCGCCACCGCGCAGATCATCAGCTACGAGATCCCGGCCGGGCTCGCCATCATGGTCCCGGTGCTCATGGCCGGCACCCTCTCCACCCAGGGGCTCATCCAGGCCCAGGGCGGCTGGCCCTGGGAGTGGTTCTTCTTCCGCAACCCGGCGGCCGCGGTGGCCTTCTTCATCCTCTTCATCTCGCAGCTCGCCGAGGGAAACCGCACCCCGTTCGACCTGGCCGAGGCCGAGTCGGAGCTGGTGGCGGGCTACTTCTCCGAGTACTCGGGCTTCCGGTACGCCCTCTACTTCATGGTCGAGTGGGCCAACCTCTGGATCATCGGCGCGGTCGCCACCACGCTGTTCCTGGGCGGCTGGCAGATCCCCGGCGTCGGCACGCAGACCTGGGCCGCGGTGCGCGGCTCCGGCTCCTTCCCGGCCTTCGGCTGGTGGGCGCTCCAGTACGTCTCGCTGGGCGTCTTCGCCCTGAAGACCCTCTTCCTCGTCACCGTCATCATCTGGATCCGCTGGACGCTGCCCCGCATCCGCATCGACCAGATGATGACCCTGTGCTGGAAGTACCTGGTCCCGGCCGGGTTCGCGGCCATGCTCTTCACCCTGCTCTGGCAGATGGTCGCGACCTGGGTCCCGATGGTGGAGCGGGTCACCGCGCTCGCGGTGCTGGCCGCCACCCTCTACGTGACCTGGCGCTTCCTCGTGCAGACCCGCAAGAACGTCTCGCTCATCGCGCACGAGCGCATCGACCTCTCGAACTGGTAGGAACCGCGCCCCATGCCCACGACCGCCAGCGAATACGTCGGCAACATCCGCGACACCGTGAAGTCCTTCTGGCACGGGATGTCGGTGACGCTGTCCCAGGTGCTGCGCCGGCCCATCACGCAGCAGTACCCGGACCGGCTCGAGCTGCCCATCGAGGACATCCTGCCTCCCCGCTACCGCGGCTTCCTCGAGGTGGACGTCGACATCTGCACCGGCTGCCAGGCCTGCGAGCGCGCCTGTCCCATCAGCTGCATCCAGATCGAGCTGGAGAAGGACGCCGCGAACCCCAAGCAGCGCGTGGTCACCCAGTTCGACATCGACGAGGCCAAGTGCATGTTCTGTGGCCTGTGCGTCGAGCCCTGCCCGACCGGCGCCATCCAGCACACGCGCGAGTTCGAGGCCACCCAGCGGTCGGTCCGAAACCTGGTCTTCCGCTGGGCCAATCCCCTGAAGCCCTTCCCGGTCTACAAGGTCGAGAAGGGAGCCCCGTACATCCCCCGTGCGCCGCTCGGCTCGCTGGTGCGTGCGCTCGTCGCCCAGCGCCGCTGGGACGCACCGGCCCTGACCTACCTGCCGCCCGAACCGCTCAAGGCACCGCCTCCTCCGCCTCCCAAGCCGGCCCCGGCCGCGAAGCCCGCCGCCCCGGCGGCGGCCAAGCCTGCCGCCGCTGCCCGCCGCCGCAGCCGCCGCGGGCGCTCCGGCTGCCGCAGCGCCCGCCCCGGTGGCCGCTCCTGCCGCTCCGCCCCCGCTCCCGCCGCCGCTCCGGCCCCGAAGCCGGACGAGCCCAAGCCCTGACCGAGAGCTCCGCATGCGAACCACGAAGAAGCTCATCGCCTGGACACTCGGAAGCGCCGCGATCGTCGGCGCCGTCGGCGTCCTCTCCGCGCGTCTCTCCCCGGCGCTGGCCGCCGGCGCCGCCCGGCCGCTGGCTGGGCCGTTCACGCTGGCCGACGGGGTCTTCTACGCCGTGGCCGCGCTCACCGTGGGCGGCGCCGCCGCGGTGGCCCTCTCGCGCAACATCCTCTACTCGGCGCTCGGACTGCTCGCCTCGCTCCTCGGCGTGGCCGGGCTCTACGTCTTCCTCTCGGCCGACTTCGTGGCCGTCGCCCAGGTGTTCATCTACATCGGCGGCGTCCTCGTCCTGATCCTCTTCGCGGTGATGCTCACCAACCGCATCGGCGAGGTGAACATCTCCAACGCCACCCTGGGCTGGGCCAGCGGGGGCCTCCTCTCCGCGGTGATGCTCGGGCTCCTCCTGGTGGTCGCCTTCGAGGTGCCCTGGCCGGTGCGGCCCTCGGCCGGCGCCCCGACCACGGCTCCCATCGGTCACGCGCTCCTCCAGCAGTGGCTGCTCCCCTTCGAGCTCGCCTCGCTCATCCTGCTCGCCACCCTCATCGGCGCCATCATCATCGCCCGCAAGGAGATCCGGGCCGAGTAGGCCGGAGGACGCCCATGATCCCCACCCTGTCCCACTACCTGGCGGTCGCCGCGATCCTCTTCGCGCTCGGCCTCTTCACGGTCCTCACCCGGCGCAACGCGGTCGCGGTCCTGATGGGCGTCGAGCTCATGCTGAACGGCTCGAACGTCAACCTGGTCGCCTTCAACAAGTTCGTGGTGGGCGGACTCACCGGCCAGACCTTCGCCCTCTTCGTCGTGGTGCTGGCGGCGGCCGAGGCCGCGGTCGGCCTGGCCATCGTCCTCAGCATCTTCCACACCTTCAAGACCATCGACGTCCGCGCTGCGGACCTGATGCGAGAGTGAGATGGAACACGCCACCCAACATCTCGGACCCACGGTGGTCCACGCGGCGGGCTACCTCTGGCTCATCCCGCTCTTCCCGGCCGTCGGCGCGCTGATCAACTCGCTCCTCGGGATCCGCATCCAGCGGACCCTGGGCAAGAAGTGGAACCACGGCATCGCCATCGCGATGATGACGCTGTCGTTCGGGGTCGCCGTGCGGGCCTTCGCGCAGATGCTGGCGCTCCCGGGCGGCGAGCGGTTCCTGCAGAACACGCTCTGGAACATGCTCAGCGCCGGCCACCTCCGCTTCGACCTGGCCTTCGCCCTCGATCCGCTCTCGATGATGATGGTGCTCATCATCACCTTCATCGGGACGCTCATCCACGTCTTCTCGATCGGCTACATGGCCGACGAGCCGTCCTACTGGCGGTTCTTCGCGTACATGAACCTCTTCGTCTTCGCGATGCTGCTGCTCGTCATGGGCGACAACTTCGCGGTGATGTTCTTCGGCTGGGAGGGCGTCGGCCTCGCCTCCTACCTGCTCATCAGCTTCTGGTACACCGACATCGAGAAGGCCAAGGCCGGCATGAAGGCCTTCGTGGTGAACCGGTTCGGCGACTTCGGCTTCCTCGTCGGCCTCTTCCTGCTCTTCTGGTCGCTGGGGGGCATCTGGGAGCCGCGCGCCGACGCGCGCTCGGTCAGCTACGTCCCGGAGATCGGCTACAAGGCCGACCCGGCCGCCGCGAATCCCTTCGAGTCCACCGGTCCCCGCGCCGTCGTCGTCGACGGGCACGCCATCCCGCTCGGCCCCACGCTCAACTTCCGCGAGCTGCGCGACCAGATCGTGATCGAGGGCACCGGCGTCGGCGAGCACCTGCGCCACCAGAAGGTCTGGGGCGTGATGCTCCTCACGCTGGTGGGCATGCTGATGTTCGTCGGCGCCATGGGCAAGAGCGCCCAGCTCCCCCTCTACGTCTGGCTGCCCGACGCCATGGCCGGTCCGACGCCGGTCTCCGCCCTCATCCACGCCGCCACCATGGTCACGGCCGGCGTCTACATGGTGGCCCGGCTCTCGTTCATCTACGCGATGTCGCCCACCGCCATGGGCTGGGTGGCCACCATCGGCGTCCTCACCGCCTTCTTCGCCGCGACCATCGGCTTCTTCCAGTACGACATCAAGAAGGTGCTGGCCTACTCCACGGTCTCGCAGCTCGGGTTCATGTTCGTCGGCGTGGGCGTCGGAGCCTACTGGGCCGGCACCTACCACCTGCTCACCCACGCCTTCTTCAAGGCCACGCTCTTCCTCGGGTCGGGCTCGGTGATCCTGGGCTGCCACCACGAGCAGGACATGCGGAAGATGGGCGGCCTGAAGAAGCTCATGCCGGTCACGGCCTGGACCTACCTCATCGCCACCTGGGCCATCGCCGGCTTCCCCTGGGCGAGCGGCTTCTACTCCAAGGACGAGATCCTCTGGAAGGCCTTCACCCAGCGTGGGATGGAGCTCTTCGGGACCCCCACCCCCTGGCTCGGGCCGGCCATCTTCGTCGTCGGCCTGCTGGCCGCCACCGGGACCAGCTTCTACATGTTCCGCAGCTACTACATGACCTTCACCGGCCACTACCGGGGCGGCGCGGGCCACGCCGAGGAGCACGACGAGGATCCGCACTCCGCCCACGCGGCACCGCACCACGTCACCGCCGGCCATCCAAAGGACAACGAGGACACCGGGTCGCACGCGGCCCACGGCCACGACGACCACGGCGTGCACGGGCATGCCGCCCCCGCCGCAGCCCACGTGGCCCACGCCGCCACGGCCCACGACGACCACGGCCACCACGGCGGCCAGCCGCACGAGTCGCCGCGGTCCATCACCTGGGTGCTGGCCACGCTCGCCTTCGGCGCGGTGGCCGTCTCCTTCCTCGGCATCCCGCTCCTCTGGACCGGCCACGAGCCGATCCTGGAGCACTGGCTGGCCCCGGCGCTCCCCGCCGAGGTGAGCTTCCTCCACTTCAGCCACGCCACCGAGTGGCTCTTCCAGGCCATGGGCGTCGCCGCGGCCACCGTCGGCTGGTTCTTCGCCATGAAGCTCTTCAAGGACGGGAAGAGCCGCGTTCCTCAGGATCTGAAGTCCCGCTACTTCGGCTTCTGGACGGTGGTCTACAACAAGTACTACGTCGACGAGGCCTACCACGCGCTCGTGGTCCGGCCGGCCCTCTTCCTGGCGGCCTTCCTGTCCTGGTTCGACCAGCACGTCATCGACTGGTTCGTGAACTTCGTCGGCTGGGTGGCTCGCCTCTTCGCCGCCATCGACGACGCCATCGACAAGTACGTCGTCGACGGCGCCGTGAACGGCCTGGGAGGGCTCACCCGCGAGGGTGGGCGCGTCCTGCGCCGCATCGAGACCGGCCGCATCCAGACCTACCTCTACGGCGCGGCCTTCGGGTCGCTGCTCGTCGTCCTTCTCAACTTCCTCTTCCGCTAGGAGATCGGCTTCATGATCCGCCCCGACAACGTGCTGGTTTGGGCCACATTCCTCCCGGTCATCGGCGCCGCCGTCATCCTGGCGCTGATGGTGGTGAGGCACTTCCTCGACCTCCCGAAGAGGTTCCTCGACCAGGCCTCCCGCTGGGTCACGCTGGTGGCCAGCGCCCTCATGATGCTGACCTCGTTCCTGGCCTGGCACTGGTTCGACCCCGGCGCCCAGGGGCTCCTCGTCCAGGGCAAGGCCACCGGCGTGCAGATGGTGAGCCGGGCCGTCTGGATCCGCCCCTTCAACGTGGAGTGGTTCGTCGGCGTCGACGGGCTCTCCATCTCGATGGTGCTCCTCACCGGCCTCATCTCCTTCGTGGCCGCCATCGCCTCCATGCCCTGGTGGCAGGGCGGCGCGAAGGCCATCGGCCTCGCCGGGATGGACGAGGACGACCACGGTCACGGCCACGACGAGCACCACCCCAAGCACTTCTCGGTGCGGATGGTGCCCGGCTACATGATCCTCCTGCTCCTCCTCATGACCGGCATGATGGGCACGTTCGTCGCGCTGGACATGTTCCTCTTCTACGTCTTCTGGGAGGTCATGCTCCTCCCGATGTACTTCCTCATCGGCGTCTGGGGCGGCCCGCGCCGCGAGTACGCGGCCATCAAGTTCTTCCTCTACACGCTGGCGGGCTCGGTCCTCATGCTGCTGGCCATCATCGCCGTCTACTACCGCAGCCTCCCGGCGGCGCTCGCGGACGGGACGATGTCGGCCAGGCATACCTTCAACCTGCTCGAACTGGCCGCGCAGGGCCGCGCCGGGCAGTTCGCGTCGGCGGGCACCATCCTGGGCGTGGGCTTCACCAAGATCGTCTTCGTGGCCTTCTTCATCGGGTTCGCCATCAAGATCCCGATGTTCCCCTTCCACACCTGGTTGCCGGACGCCCACGTCGAGGCCCCCACTCCCATCTCGGTCATCCTGGCCGGCATCCTCCTCAAGATGGGCCCCTACGGCATCCTGCGCTTCAACTACCCGCTGCTGCCCGACGCCACCGAGTGGGCGGCCAACGCCATCGCCGTGTTCGGCGTCATCAACATCATCTACGCAGCCTACGTGGCGCTGGCCCAGCGCGACATCAAGAAGATGGTGGCCTACTCCTCCGTCTCCCACATGGGCTTCACCCTGCTCGGCATGGCCGCCATGACCCCGCTCGCCATCTCCGGCGCCGTGTACAACATGTTCACCCACGGCATCATCAGCCCGGCACTCTTCCTCCTCGTGGGCGTGATCTACGACCGCGCCCACCACCGCGACATGGAGCGCTTCGGCGGCCTGGCCAAGGAGCTGCCCGAGTACGCCGGCCTCACCGGGCTCGCCTTCTTCGCCTCCCTGGGGCTCCCCGGCCTGGCCGGCTTCATCCCGGAGTTCATGGTGCTGGCGGGCAGCTTCCCCGTCTACCTGACCTTCACGGTGATCTCGGCCACCGCCGTCATCATCACGGCCGCCTACTACCTGTGGTCCATGCAGCGCGTCTTCCTGGGCAAGCTCAACACGGCGTACGTCGGGTTCCCCGACGTGAACTGGCGCGAGCGGCTCACGCTCTACCCGCTGGCCGCCATCATGGTCTTCCTCGGGTTCTACCCCCAGTTCATCCTGCACGCGATCAACCCGGCGCTGCAGATGCTCATCCAGAACCTGCGCCCGGTGTAGCAGGGAAGAGACCGAACGATGGACATCCAGCCCTTCCTCGTCGCCGAGAACGTGCGCAGCACGGGGTGGTTCCGCCCCGAGCTGGTGCTCACCCTCGGCACGCTGACGCTCTTCCTGCTCGACCTCGCCTGGCGCAGGAGCGAGTCGCGGGCCCGCCTGCTCTCCACCGCCACGCTGGCCGTCTTCGGCCTCGCGGCGCTGATGCTCGCGCTCCAGCCCGGCACGCCCCAGTCGCTCTTCAACGGGATGATCGCGAACGACGCCTTCGCGAACTTCTTCAAGTGGATCTTCCTGGCCGGCGGCGCGCTCACCGTGCTCATCGCCGGGCCCTCCCGGGCCTACCCGCCCTCCCGCATCGGCCCTTTCTACGCGCTGCTGGTGTCGATCGTGCTCGGCCTCTTCCTGATGGCCAGCGCCACCGACCTGCTCATGATCTACATGGCCATCGAGCTGGTCTCGATGGTGAGCTACGCGCTGGCCGGCTACTCCAAGGGTGACCGCAAGGCCGCAGAGGCCGCGCTGAAGTACGTCATCTTCGGCGGGGTGGCCTCCGGGGCCATGGTCTTCGGCATGAGCTACCTGTACGGAATGCTCGGGACGACCGACATCACCCGCTTCGCCGACGCCATCGCCCGCGTTCCCGCCACCCTGCCCTACCGGCTCGGGCTCATCCTGGCGGTGGTGCTGGTCTCCTCCGGCGTGGGCTACAAGATCGCCGCGGTGCCCTGGCACATGTGGGCGCCCGACGTCTACGAGGGCGCTCCCACCCCGTTCACCGCCTTCCTCTCCACCGGCCCCAAGGCGGCCGGCTTCGCGCTGGCCGCCCGCCTGCTCTGGGGCTCGCTCGACGTGCGCGGCTCCATGATGGGGCTCTCGGAGGCAGTGGGGAACGTGCCCTGGCCGGCCGTGATCGGCGTGCTCTCGGCGGTCACCATGACGCTCGGGAACTTCACGGCGCTCCCGCAGACGAATCTCAAGAGGCTCCTCGCCTACTCGTCCATCGCCCACGCCGGCTACGCGCTCATGGGACTCTCCGCCAACTCCTTCGTGGGCACGCAGGCGGTCATGGTCTACATGCTCGCCTACCTGATCATGAACCTGGGCGCCTTCCTGGCGGTGATCGTCGTGGAGCGCTTCACCGGCGCTCCCACCATCTTCGAGTTCCGGGGGCTGGGGCACCGGGCGCCGCTGGCCGCCGTGTCGATGGCGGTTTTCCTGTTCGCCCTCACCGGGCTCCCGCCCTCCATCGGCTTCACGGGAAAGTACTGGCTCTTCGTGGCCGTGCTGGACAGGGTCTCGGGGCCGACGGGCACCTGGTACGCGGTGCTCGCCATCATCGCCGCGCTCAACACGGCGGTGGCGCTCTACTACTACGCGCGAGTGCTCCGGGCGATGTTCTTCGAGGCGCCGCTCACCCACACCGAGCTCACCTACCCGGTCTCCTACAAGTGGCTGCTGGCCGGCTTCGCCACCGCCACGGTGGTGTTCGGCATCTGGGTCACGCCGATCATGGACTGGACCCGGCTCTCTCTGGGGCAGTTCTACAGGGGTTAGCCTAGCCCACCGCGCTGGCGGCCCCTGGACGCCGGGCCTCCAGGCGGTCGAGTTCCGCCGACACCATCCGCGACGTCCCCAGGAAGCGGTCGGGGGCCACGATCTCCCCGTGGTAGTCGCTTCCAGCCGTGCAGATCATGCCGGCGGCGGCCGCCGCCTCGCGGTACTTTTCCGCCTGCTCCCGCGGGTGGTCGGGATGGTCGGCCTCGACCCCGTCGAAGCCCATGGTGGCCAGCCGGGCCAGCTCCCTCGGGTGGACCTTCGAGGGGCCGGGGTGGGCCACGGTGGCGACCCCGCCGGATCGGCGGATCATCGCCGCGGCGTCCTCCGCGGTCAGCCGGAACCGCCCGACGTACGCCGGGCGGCCATCCCCGAGGTATCGGTCGAACGCCTCCTTCACGGTGGAAACCGCTCCGGCCTCCACCATGGCCCGGGCGACGTGGGGCCGACCGATGGTCTTCCCCCCGCTGCAGGCCAGGATGGCCTCCTCCGTGACCGAGACTCCATTCCGGGCCAGGAGGTCCACGATCCTGCGGACGCGCCCACGCCGGTGGTCGGCGAGCTTGTCCTCGAAGGCGCGCAGTTCCGGATGGACGGGGTCGATGAAGTGCCCGAGGACGTGGACCTCCCGCTCGTCGAGGAGCGCCGAGAGCTCGATTCCGGGAACGAAGCGGATTCCAAGCCGTCGGGCCGCCGCAGCGCCCTCCCCGAGCCCAGCGACGGTGTCGTGGTCGGTGAGGGCCCAGGCGACCGTACCGGCCCTCGCCGCCCTTGCGGCTACTTCGGTCGGGGCGTACTGTCCGTCGGAAGCAGTAGAATGAGTGTGCAGGTCGATGATAGGGTCTTCAGGTCGCATGTCATTGATCTCGTTAGGTTCATATAACCCCCGCGCAGCGGGGTGCCAGGGAGTCCCGATGCAGCACGTCCTCCGAATCTCCAGGAAGATCGATTACGCCATCCGGGCGATGATCCACCTGGCCAGCATCCCGGAGGGGACCGTGGTGCCCTTCCGCGAAATTGGCCGGCAGATGAACGTCCCCGAGGACTTCCTCGCCAAGATCCTGAAGACACTGGTCGATCAGGGGATCGTCCGCTCCACGCGGGGGCCGCACGGGGGCTACAAGCTGGCGAGGCCCGCCGACTCCATCAACGTCCTCGAGATCATCGAGGCGGCCGAGGGTCCGGTCGCGATCAACGTCTGCCTCGACGACGACGACGCGTGCAGCCGCCAGCCCGTCTGCTCCATGTCCGCCGTGTGGCGGGAGGGGCAGGAACGGATGCTCGACGTCTTTCGGCGCACCGCCCTGTCGTCCCTCGTGGACCGCCCGATCCACATCTCCTCCCCTCAGGGACCTGCTCCCACCGTGAGCGCCGCCACCCCCTGAAGCCGGGGCAACCCGGCCCCGGGGCCGCGACATCACATGGCCAAGAAGCCCACTCCCAGGCAGCTCCGGAAACGCTACCTCTCCCGTCCTCCCGTCGAGCCCATGCGGCTCCGCAAGGGGATGTCGGTCGTGGATCTCGTCGAGGTGTACCGCCGCGCCGGCGCGTTCAACGGCGGGCGGCTGGCGGAGGGGTGCGATCTCTTCGGGCGGATGATCGACGCCAACGCCACCATCGCCCTCACCGTGACGGGAGCGATGGCCCCGGCGGGCCTGGGGGGAGCCATCCAGGCCATGATCGAGGCGGGCTTCGTCGACCTCGTGGTCTCGACCGGGGCCAACCTGTACCACGACTTCCACTTCGCCCTGGAGCTGCCCGTGGTCCAGGGGCACTTCCAGGTGGACGACCGGGAGCTCTATCGGGCCGGCATCGAGCGCATCTACGACGTCTTCATCACCGAGGACTCGCTTCTCGACACCGACGCCTTCGTGCGCGAGGCGCTCGAGAAGGCTCCGCCCGAGCTGCGCGGCCGCATCTCGACCCCCCGGCTCCACGACTACCTCGGAAACCTCGTCCTGCAGCACGCCCCACAGCCACAGCGCTCCTGGGTCGCCACGGCCGCGAAGTACGGGGTCCCCGTCTTCACCAGCTCCCCGGGCGACTCCTCCATCGGCATGAACGTGGCGGCGATGAAGCTGCGCGGGGGCGAGACGACCATCGATCCCGACCTCGACGTCCTCGAGTCGACGGCCATCGTCTTCGACGCCGACGTGAACGGCGTGGTGATCCTCGGCGGCGGGTCGCCCAAGAACTTCTACCTCCAGACCCAGCCCACCCTCTGGCAGATCCTCGACCTGAACCGGGGCGGCCACGAGTTCGTGCTGCAGATCTCCACCGACTCGCCGCAGTGGGGAGGGCTCTCGGGAGCCACGCCCAGCGAGGCCATCAGCTGGGGCAAGGTGCAGGCCGACATGCTGAAGAACCACGTGGTCGTCTACTCCGACTCGACCATCTCGGCCCCGATCGTCTTCGCCTACGCTCTGTCCACGCGGAAGCCCCGCAAGCCGAAGCGTCTCCTCGACCGGCTCGACACCCTCTACGGCAACCTCCGGAAGGCCCACGAGAAGCGCCACCCTGGCTCCGACGCCATGCTCGACGTGGGCAAGGGGTCGAGGAAGGGCAAGTAGCTCCTCACCGCGTCAGCTGCCGGTCCAGCCGCTCCTGCGCCGCCTCGAGGCGCGCCCGGAAATCCGGGTCGGAGAGCAGGCGAAGCGCCTCCGGCGATCGGGACGCCTCTGCTCGCCCCGCAACCCTGGCCTCGTCGAGCAGGGCGCGGACGCGGGGGTCGTCGACCAGCGCCCGGAGGTCCGGGTCGCTCGCGAACCGGGCCACCGATCCCGGCCCTTCGGCCGCCTTGAGAAGCGCTGCGAGCGCCGCCTCGGCCTGGTGACGCCATTCCCCCAGCAGGTCGTTCTCCCTCACCAGTCCGGCGAGGTCGCTCTTCCCGAGGGCCGACTGCCACCGATCGGGAAGGGAGGGAGCCACCGCCTCGGCCGCGGCGAGACCGACCCAGGCCGCCGACACGGCGGCCAGACCGGCCAGCAGCGCACCGGCTGCCCGATCGAGCGGCCGCCCCTCCCCCTCCCGGTTGCGAGCCAGGCGCCGGCCCAGGTACGCGACCCCTCCCGCAACCAGGACGAAGAGCAGGACCGCCGCGAGCGGCCGCGCCCCCTGGGCGTGCACCAAGGGCGTGAGCAGGCGCCCCACCGGGTCGGAGAGATGGCGCGCGGCAAGCCACCCGAGCGCCGCGCCGGCGAAGAGGAAGAGCGGGCGGAGGAGCCCGGCGAGCGCCCCGAGGGACGCCGCGACGGCGAGAAACAAGAGCAGGGCCGCGTCGAGGAGCACCGGTCCCCTACTTGATCCGGAAGTCCTGCTTGGGGCGGTTCTTCTCGGCCTGGGCGAGGAGATCCCTGAAGAGCTCGTTGGCCGGCTCGTAGGCCAGGGCCAGCTTCAGGTTTCGCTCGGCCCCCTCCCATCGCCCCGCCTTCGCGTCGGCCAGGGCCGCGGCGTAGAACTTGCGGCCGTTGGGGGTCAGCCCGTGCTGCTCGACGGCGCGCCGCTTCTGGGCATCCTTGATGGCGGCCTCGTCGTCCTCGGAGAAGCGGAGCTTGCGGGCCCGGTCGGGACCGGCCACCTCGGCGGCGTACCTCTTCCGGCGCGCGTCGTCCCGCAGCACCGTGTAGGCCTCGTTGATGCGCCGGTAGACCCGGCCGACCTGCTCGCGGAATCCCGGGTCGTCCACCGCCGCGTAGCGATCGGGGTGGTAGACCCGCGACTCGCGGTGATAGGCGGCGCGGATCTCCGCGGGCGTCGCCGCCGACGTGAGCTTCAGGACCGTGAAGTAGTCTAGCTGGTCGAGCGCGCCGGCCAGCGTCTCGACCTCGATGCGGAAGGAGACGTCCATCACGGTCTGCCGATCAGGACACCGGGTGACCGGACAGGACCACCTCGGCGTTCTTGTCGATGGCGCTCTGGATGTCCTTCTCGGAGAGGCCCGAGGAGAGGTGGATCGTCGTGGAGGCCTTCTGCCGGGTCTCGGTGTCGGTGGCCGAGACGTTCACGATGCCGTTCGAGTCGATCTCGAAGGTCACCTGGATCTGGACGTCGCCGCGGTAGCCGATGCGGAATCCCGCGAACTCGAACTCGCCCAGGAACTCGCACTCGTCGGCCCGCTTGGACTCGCCCTGGTAGACCCGGATGCGAACGCGATCCTGGCCGTCGCGGCTGGTGGTGAAGGTCTTCGACTTCTCGATGGGGATGGGGGTGTTCTTGTCGATGATGGGCTCGGCCCATCCCCCCGCCGTTCCCACCCGCAACGTGAGCGGGGTCACGTCGAGGAGGTAGCTCGCCTGCCCGGCGGTGGCGGCGCTCCGGTTCAGCAGCGCGGCGGCCTGGATGGCCGCTCCCTGGGCCACCACCTCGTCGGGGTCGATGCCGGCCATCGGCTCCTTCTGGAAGTAGTGCCGGACCGACTGGCGGATGATGGGAAGCCTGGTGGGCGCGCCCACCAGGATCACCGCGTCGATGTCGCTGGCGGTCATCCGGGCCGACTGGAGCGCCTCGTCGCACACCTTGAAGGTGCGCTGCACGAGGTCCATCACCATCCGGTTGAACTGGTCGACACCGAGGACGTGCTCGAGGTCCAGGACCTGGCCCTCCGGCGTCTGGCAGATGCCCTCGACCTTGATGGTGGCCTGGCCGTCGCGCCCCACGTCGATCTTGGCCTTCTCGCCCGCCTCCTTGAGCATCTGCAGGCAGAACTTGTTCTGGCGCAGGTCGACGCCGTGCTTGGCCAGGAAGTCGTCGGCCAGCCAGGCCATGATCCGATCGTCGAAGTCGTCGCCGCCCAGGTAGGTGTCGCCGGCGGTGGCGATGACCTCGAAGACGTCCCGCCCGATCTCCAGGATGGAGACGTCGAAGGTGCCGCCGCCCAGGTCGTAGACGCAGATGCGCTGGGAGATGTCCTTCCCGAACCCGTAGGCAAGCGCCGCCGCGGTGGGCTCGTTGATGATGCGCAGCACCTCGAGCCCGGCGATCCGGCCTGCGTCCTTCGTGGCCTGGCGCTGGTTGTCGTTGAAGTAGGCGGGGCAGGTGACCACCGCCCGGCGCACCTCGCGTCCCAGGGACGTCTCGGCGATGGCCTTCATCTCCTTGAGCACCAGCGCCGAGACCTCGGGGATGGCCAGGATCCGCTCGCCGACCTGGACCCGCACCGAGTTGTTGGCCCCCTCGACGATCTTGTAGGGCATCACCGCCTGCGCCTTCTTCACCTCGTCGGAGAAGAAGAACCGGCCGATGAGCCGCTTGGCCGAGTAGACCGTGTTCTCGGCGTTGGTGATGATGTTGCGCTTGGCGCTGTTCCCGACGAGGACCGTGCCGTCCTCCAGGAAGCTCACCACGGAGGCGTGGGTGCGCTCCCCCCACTCGTTGGTGAGGACCTCGGGCTTCCCGTCGATGACCGTGGCCACGGCGCTGTAGCTGGTGCCGAGGTCGATGCCGACCGCGATGTCGTCGCTCATGGACCTTCCGTCAATGGGGTGGCGGGATCGTAGGCGCGCGCCGCGCGGACTGTCAAACGATCGACCAGGGGCGCGGGACGAACACCTTCTCCCACGTCTCCATGGCGAAGCGGTCGGTCATGCCGGAGAGGAAGTCCGCCACCGTCCGGGGCAGGTCCTCCCCGGGGCGGGGAGCCACCCCGAACCGGGCGCGCAGCCGCTCCCCGTCCTCCAGGCACCAGCGGTGGAGGTCCTCGAGGATGTGCTGGGCCTTCTTGAACTCCTCCTGCACGACCGGGTTCTCGTAGACGCGGGCGTAGAGGAAGTCGCGCAGGGCCAGCAGCGCCAGGTGGACCTCCGCGGACATGGCGATGTGGCCTCCCCCGTCGATGTCGGACGAGCGGATCACGTCCCCGACCAGGGTGTGCAGGCGCACCGAGTGACGGTCCCCGAGCACCGCGGCGATCTCGCGGGGGACCTCGTCCTCGCGCAGGAGGCCGCCCCGCACCGCGTCGTCGAGGTCGTGGTTCACGTAGGCCACGATGTCGGCGAGCCGGACGATCTCCGCCTCGAGGGTCATGGCCTTGGCGCTTCCCCCGGCCATGAGGACGTTGCCGCGCCCCTTGGAGTGGCGGAGGATCCCGTCCCGGACCTCGACGGTGAGGTTGAGCCCCTCGCCCTCCTTCTCCAGCACCTCCACCACCCGGACCGACTGCTGCACGTGGTGGAAGCCGCCCGGCATCATGCCGTTCAGCACCCGCTCCCCGGCGTGGCCGAAGGGCGTGTGGCCCAGGTCGTGCCCCATCACCATGGCCTCGACGAGCATCTCGTTGAGCCGCAGCGCGCGGGCGATGGAGCGACCCACCTGCGCGACCTCCAGCGTGTGGGTGAGCCGGTTCCGGTAGTGGTCGCCGCGGGGCGCGAGGAAGACCTGGGTCTTTCCCATGAGGCGCCGGAAGGACTTGGCGTGGAGGATCCGGTCGCGGTCCCGCTGGTAGGCGGGTCGCATGTCGTCCTCGGGATCGGCGCGGTCGCGGCCGCGGGTGTCCCGGGAGAGCGCGGCGCGGGGGTGCAGGCTCGCGACCTCCTGCTCCTCGAGCATCGCGCGGATCGTGGGGGCCATGGACGAGGATGTAACCCGGGGCCCCGCGCCTGTCGTGTTCCTCACCGGTACGGGACGAGGCTCGCCTCGAGGAAGAGGACGAGGAGGTTGGAGAGGGCGTGGGCCACCGCCGGGGCGACCACGTTGCCCGTGCGCGCCCGGAGCCATCCGAAGAGGAGGCCGGGGAAGAAGGTGGCAACCCGCCAGGGCTGGAGCGTCACCAGGTGGCCTGCCGCGAAGAGCGCCTGCGTCGCCAGGAACCCCGGCCCGATCTCCGCGCCCAGGATGCGACGGGAAGGTCCGCTCCGGCTCCAGGATGTCTGCATCCAGCCCCGGTAGAAGAGCTCCTCCGGGATGGCCACGGCGAGGAGCTGGACGGCCGCAGCGAGGGCGAAGCCCGGAGGGACCCTGGGCTGGAACCGGGCGGAGATGCCCCAGAGGCGGATTCCTTCGATCAGGGCCGCGGCGAACGGGGGGAGCACGACGAGGGAGACGGCCACGCCGAAGGCGGCGCCGAGACCCCAGGCGCGCCAGGTGCGGGCATCCCGGATCCCCCACCAGGGCAGGCCGTACTCCTGCCACGCCTCCCCGCGGAGCCGGAGGATCCGGTCGGGCACGAGCACGAAGAGCAGCGCGGCCACCCCGGCCAGGTTCGCCCGGAGGAGGCCCGTGGGCTCGATGGATGCGAGAACCGAGGCGGCCGCGATCCCGCCGATCACGAGGAACCAGGACGCGAGGAGGTCCCGGCCCGTCGGGGGGCGTCGCCGGATGGGGGTTTCGGGTGCTATCCTCGGCATCATGCCTCACGCGGTGATGGAGCGCGAACCCGCGGTCGCGGGCCGTTTCTATCCTTCCGACCCGGAGGATCTGGCCGAGGAGGTGGCCTCCCTCCTCGCCGGTCGAGCCGACGGGCGCCCCACCGCCGCTCCTCCCATCCCCGCCTTCGGCGTGCTCTCCCCGCACGCGGGGTACGTCTACTCGGGGGCGGTGGCGGGAGCGACCTGGGCTCGCGTCGACGTCCCGGACCGGGTCGTGATCCTCTGCCCGAACCACACCGGCGTGGGCCAGCGGGTGGCGATCTGGCCGGGAGGGGCGTGGGCCACGCCGCTCGGCCGGGTCCCGGTGGACGAGGAGATGACGCGGGAGATCGTCGACGCCGGCCTCGCCGTTCCCGACCGCGAGGCCCACCGGTACGAGCACGCGCTCGAGGTGCAGCTCCCATTCCTCCAGCTCCGCCGCCCCGACGTCTCCATCGCGGCGATCTGCGTGGCGGGCCTCCCGTTCGAACGCTGCCAGGAGATCGGGGAGGGGCTCGCGAGGGTGGCGCACCGGCGCCGGGCGCTCGTCGTGGCGTCGAGCGACATGAGCCACTACGTCCCCGCCGAGGTGGCGCGGAAGAAGGATCGGCTGGCCCTCGACCGGATCCTGGCGCTCGACGCGCGCGGCCTCCACGAGGTGGTCTCCCGGGAGAGGATCTCGATGTGCGGCTTCGTCCCGGCCACCATCATGGTGGTCGCGTCGGTAGCCGCGGGATCCCGGGAGGCGGAGCTTGTCCGCTACGCGAACTCCGGCGACGTGACCGGGGACGACGCCAGCGTTGTCGGGTACGCGGGCGTCGTCCTCTCCTGATCGCGACCCCCGGTTGTGCTAGCTTGCGCGGCCATGAGCGCACCGGTCCGCGTCCGCTTCGCCCCCTCCCCCACCGGCTACCTCCACATCGGCGGGGCCCGAACGGCGCTCCTCAACTGGCTGTGGGCCCGCCACACCGGCGGCAAGTTCGTCCTTCGAATCGAGGACACCGACCAGGAGCGCTCCACCGCGGAGGCGGTGCGCGCCATCCTCGACGGGATGCGCTGGCTCGGCCTCGACTGGGACGAGGGTCCCGAGGTCGGCGGCCCCTTCGGCCCGTACTTCCAGATGCAGCGCCTCGACCTCTACCGCGAGTACGCCGAGCGGCTCGTGAAGGCGGGCAAGGCCTACGCCTGCTACTGCTCCAAGGAGGACCTCGACTCCCAGCGCGAGCTGGCCAGGGCCGAGAAGCGGCAGTTCATCTACCCGGGAACCTGCCGCGATCTGCCCTATGACCCGTCGCGCCGGCACGTCATCCGGTTCCGCTTCCCCAAGCTCCTCGAGGTGACCTTCACCGACCTCGTGAAGGGCGCCATCACCCGCCCCGGCTCGACCATGCAGGACGAGGTCATCGTCCGGGCCGACGGCGTGCCGCTCTACAACTTCGGCGCGGTGGTGGACGACGTCACCATGCAGATCAACCTGGTCGCCCGCGGCGACGACCACGTGAACAACACGGCCATCCAGGTGCTCCTCTACGAGGCCCTCGGCTACCCCGTCCCCACCTTCGCCCACCTGCCCATGATCCTGGGCGCCGACAAGACCCGCCTCTCCAAGCGGCACGGCGCGACGAGCGTGACCGCCTACCGCGACCTGGGCTACCTGCCCGAGGCCGTGGTGAACTACCTGGTCCGCCTCGGGTGGTCCCACGGCGACCAGGAGGTATTCACCATGGGAGAACTGGTGAAGCACTTCGGGTTCGACCACGTGGGCGCCACGGCCGGCGTCTTCAACCCGGAGAAGATGGTCTGGGTGAACCAGACCTGGATGAAGTCCCTGACTCCGGCCGAACTGGCGCGGCGCGCCATTCCCTATTTCCAGGCGGCCGGGCTCGAGGTGGCCGCCGACCCGCGCCTCCCCGGCGTGGCCAAGGCGTTCCAGGAGCGGGCCAAGACGCTCGTCGACCTCGTCGCCCAGTCCCGGTACTTCTTCGCGCCGGTCGAGATGGACCCGAAGGCCCGGGAGAAGTTCCTCGGGCCCGACTCCGCGCCGGTGCTCCAGGGGATCCGCGACGGCATCGCGGCGAGCGCGGCGCTCGACGCGGCCGGCCTCGAGAAGCTGTTCCACGACGTGGCGGCGTCGCGCTCGCTCGGTCTCGGGAAGGTGGCCCAGCCGGTCCGGGTGGCGCTCACCGGCGGCACGGCCTCGCCAGGCATCTACGACGTGATCCTGCTGCTCGGGCGGGATGAGTCGCTCAGGCGGCTCGACGCGGCGATGGGGCATGGGTAACCAAGGACCTGCCCCAGTTCGGTGAGTTCGCGTATCCCGACCGGTTCCCCGTCTTGGGTATTCGCCAACCCTATCAAGGTATTACCATGTTCACGGGACACGATTTCCGGCGTAGGACCATCGGTTGATTACAATTCTGTAATCTATAGCAACTTCAATATTTTGCAGTAATTGACACCGATCAACGATACCCCTCTGAGAAACCTCTAGCTTCCTCGCCGCCCAGGATCGACCCCTGGGAGGGAGCGATGCAGGCGTCGCTCGCAGGAGGGGAACAGTGCAACTCTTCGCTCGCGTCGCCTCGTTTGCGCTTGGCGTGTACCTCGTTTCAGGGACGGGGATGACCGGCTGTGGGAACGCACCGGCTCCCGCCGAGCCGATCGCAGAGGCCTCGAAGCCAGCCGCTCCCCCGACCCCGACGGTCGTTCCCTTCACGGGCGCCCCGGCCGCGGCCGTCACCTGCGCCCCCCTGCTCGGTCACGCCGCCTACGGCACGCAGTCGTGCGAGTCCTGCCACCCCTGCGGCGCGAAGGCGACCACCGGGCACCCGGCCTCCTGGACCGACCGGACGAGCCTTGGCTTCCACGCCTACCCGGCGAACGCCGGTCTATCGAACTGCCAGGGGTGCCACGGCGCGGCTCTCGATGGCGTGGGTGGATCCGCCCAGACCTCCTGCGCCCAGTGCCACGGCTCCACCTGGAAGACGAACTGCGTGATGTGCCACGGCGGCACCGACAACCAGGGCGGCGCCCCGCCGAGGGCCACCTGGGGCAACACCGGCGACGCCGTCCGCGTCGGAACCCACACCGCCCACGTCGCCGCCACCCACGGCCTCTCGAGCGCCGTGACCTGCGCCACCTGTCACGCGCAGCCCGCCAGCGCGCTCGCCGCGGGCCACGTCGACGGCGGCACGGCCGAGGTGGTCTTCTCCGGCCGGGCCATCCAGGGCACGACGACGGCTGCCTGGACCCGTGCCACCGCCACCTGCTCCAACACCTACTGTCACGGCGCCACGCTCTCTGGCGGCACCACGAAGTCGCCGGTCTGGACCACGACCAACGGGACCCCGCGCGCCTGCAATGCCTGTCACGGCGCCCCACCGCCGGCCCCGCACTCGACGAGCACGGCCTGCGGGTCCTGCCACGCCGGCTACACCGCCACCACGGTGAACGCGGCCACGCACGTGAATGGCGTGCTCGACGTGACCGGCATGACCTGCACCTCCTGCCACGGCTCGACCGGCGGGACCGCGACGCAGGCCGCGCCGCTCCTCTCCGCCCCGCCCAGGGGAACGAAGGGTGAAACGCTGGCCACCACCCGCGCCGTCGGCGCCCACCAGGCCCACCTCGTGAACACGCGCCTCCGCAGCTCCGCCATCGCCTGCGCCGAGTGCCACGTCGTCCCGGCGGCGACCGCACACTCCGACGCGGTGGTCGACCTCGCCTTCGGCACCCTCGCCACGAAGTCGGGCACCGTCGCCGCGGCATGGAACGGGACGACCCTTACCTGCACCAACTACTGCCACGGCACGGGCGTCTCGGGCGGCACCACCAAGAGCCCGAACTGGACCGGAGGCGCCTCCCAGGCCAGCGCCTGCACGTCCTGCCACGGCGCACCGCCTCCGGCACCGCACTCCACCAGCACCGCCTGCGCGGGCTGTCACGCCGGCTACACGGCAACCACCGTCAACAAGGCCACCCACATGAACGGCGTGGTCGACGCGACCGGCATGACCTGCACCTCCTGCCACGGCACGGCGACCCGCACGGCCACCGCGCTCAATCCGCAGCTCGCCGCCGCGCCCCCGGTCGACACCACCGGTGCCACCGCGACGACGGTACGCGGCGTCGGCGCCCACATGAAGCACCTCTCCACGGCGACCCGGTCCCTCAACTTCGCCTGCACGGAGTGCCACGCCGTCCCGACCAGCAACACCCACTCGAACGGCGTTAAGGACATCGCCTTCGGCACGCTCGCCAAGACCGGCGGAAAGACCCCCGCCTACAACGCCACCACCCTGGGCTGCTCGGCGACTTACTGCCACGGCAACTTCACGAACGGGAAGACGACGGCCGTCCCCCTCTGGACTGGCGGCACGCTCGCCTGCAATGCCTGCCACAACATGCCGAACACGAGGACCGGGCGGCACTCGAAGCACTTCACCTCGAGCTTCAACTGCTCCGAGTGCCACAACGGCATCGCCACCGGCACGACCGCCACGAACACCGCCATCGCCGGGGCGACGATGCACGTGAACGGCGCGGTCAACGTGGTCTTCACGCCGACCCTGACCTTCACCTACACGGCGGCGACGAAGCGCTGCAACGGCTCTTGCCACGGCAAGAACCACTCGAACCTCTCCTGGTGACCGCCATGAACTACGAGAACGACACGGTCGCCCTGGACCCGGTTCCCCAGGGGAAGATCATGAAGCGAAGCAAGAGCGCGCTCCTCGTCCTGCCGGCATGGGTTGCACTGGGAGTCGTCCTGGGCCTCGTCGGCTCGGGGTGCGGTGCGCAGCCCGCGGCACCGCCCGAGGAGGCACGACCCGACGTGGTCGTGAGGCCGCACGTCATCGGCGGTCCGCAGTGCGGCGGGGTCGACGTGCACACGAAGCACATCGACCTCAACGTCGGGTGCGCCACCTGCCATCCGTGCGGGGCCGTGTTCGGCTTCGATGCCCCCTACACATTCCCGCGCGGCACCACCACGGCCGGCGGCACGCTCACCCGCGGGGTGGCGCCCGCGGTCACGACCTGCGCGGTCGCCTGCCACAGCCCGATGGGTGCTCCGCTCAAGACCGTCGCCTGGAACGCGGGGCCCCAGGACTGCACCGCCTGCCACCTGAAGACCACCCTGCCCGCGACCCACCCGGCCATCGCGAACCCGAATCCCACCGGCGCCGATTGCCTGGCCTGCCACGTCGATTCCGTCGACGACCACACCACTGGCACGGTCACGCTGGCCGGCCATCCGGTGACCTGGACCGACCGGACCAGCCCCGGGTTCCACGCCTTCGAGGCCAACAAGGGTCTCGCCGCCTGCCAGGGCTGCCACGGGACCGATCTCACCGGCGGCACGTCCGGGGTCTCCTGCGCCCTGTGCCACGACACGGCGCTCCCAGCCGGCGTGGCGAGCTGGAAGGTGAACTGCGTGATGTGCCACGGTGGAACCTCCAACTCGACCGGCGCCCCGCCCAAGGCCACCTGGGGCAACTCCGCCGACACCCGGCGCGTCGGCGCCCACGCCACCCACGTCACGGGCAATGCCCGCTCCCCCGCGTTCGCCTGCAACGTCTGCCACGTCAAGCCGGCGGACGTGCTGGCGGCCGGCCACGTCGACGCCACGACCACGGCGGAGATCACGTGGGGCGGACTCGCCGTCACCGGTGGGGCAGCGCCCACCTGGAACCGCTCCGCGGCGACCTGCTCCAACACCTATTGCCACGGCCGCTTCACGAACGGGAACACCACCTCGGCGCCGGTCTGGACCGGCACCAACCAGGCAGCCTGCGGGAGCTGTCACGGCCTGCCCCCGGGAGGAACGCACCCCGCCGTGGGCACGGCCCTCACCAGCTGCGCGGCATGCCACAACCAGACCATGAACGCGGCCGGGACGATCATCGCTCCCAGCGCTGGAGGCAAGCACCTGGACGGCATCATCGAGGCGACCGGCGGCACCGGGGGCCACGGCGCCTCCTGGATGGACCCGGCGAGCGCCGGCTTCCACGCCTACTCGGCCAACGCCGGAATATCGTCCTGCCAGAGCTGCCACGGAGCCAACCTCGACGGTGTGGGAGGCTCGGCCACGACCTCCTGCGCCACCTGCCACGGCTCGACGTGGAAAACCAGCTGCACGCTCTGCCACGGCGGGACGGCGAACCAGACCGGCGCCCCCCCCAAGGGGACCTGGGGATTCCGCACCGATGCGACCCGCATCGGCGCGCACACGAAGCACGTGACCGCCGGGGCGATCTCCGGAGCGGTTGCCTGCGCCGTCTGCCACGTGGCCCCGACGAGTGCTCTCTCCCCGGGCCACCTGAACGGATCGACGGCGACGGTGACCTGGAGCGGGGTCGCTTCCGCGAGCGGCGCCACCCCGGCATGGAATCGCACCACCCAGACCTGCGCGAGCACTTACTGCCACGGCGGGTACAGCGGGACGTACAGCTACTACTTCTGGGGCGACGCATCGGCCGCCTACGCCGGCGCCAATGCCTCGCCAAGTTGGACCGACGGTCCGATGACCTGCACCTCCTGCCACGGGAGCCCGCCGCCTGGCAGCAACTGGCACAGCGGCTTCCACGGCGGCGGGAACGGTTGCAACCTCTGCCACCCTCACGTGAACTCCACGGGCACGGCGATCCTGAGCCCGGCCCTTCACGTGAACGGGATCGTCGAGGTACAGCCGGCCTGGAAGGCCAACTGCTTCAATTGCCACTAGGCGATGAAGGGCGAATGGCCCACGTCCGATATCACCCCACGTTGGTCCATGCTCCAGGCGGGTGTCCCGGTTAACTACCCGGGACACCCTGCCGAGGAGCGTAGATGGACCGCCCGCCCGATCTAGACCCGCAGGAAACCGGTGAGTGGATCGACGCCCTCGAGGGCGTCATCGCCCGGGAAGGGCCCGACCGCGCCCACTGGCTCATCGAGCAGCTCATCGACCGGGCCCGCCGCTCCGGCGCCTACCTCCCCTTCTCGGCCAACACGGCCTACGTGAACACCATCCCGGTCGAGCGGCAGCCGCCGCTCCCGGGCGACTTCGAGCTCGAGCAGCGCATCCGCCACTTCATCCGGTGGAACGCCATGGCGCTCGTGCTGCGCGCAAACCGGAACACCAACGTGGGCGGCCACATCGCCAGCTTCGCCTCGGCGGCGATGCTCTACGACATCGGCTACAACCACTTCTGGCGCGCCCCCACCAAGGACCAGGGGGGCGACCTGGTCTTCATCCAGGGCCACTCGGCGCCCGGGATCTACGCCCGCGCCTTCCTCCTCGGGCTCCTCACCGAGGCCCAGCTCGACCGCTTCCGTCAGGAGGTCGACGGCAAGGGCCTCTCGTCGTACCCGCACCCCTGGCTCATGCCGAGGTTCTGGAACTTCCCCACCGTGTCGATGGGGCTCGGCCCCCTCATGGCCATCTACCAGGCCCGCTTCATGAAGTACCTGGACGACCGCGGCCTCGCGAAGACCCAGGGCCGCAAGGTCTGGGCGCTGACCGGCGACGGGGAGATGGACGAGCCGGAATCCATGGGCGCCATCGGGATGGCAGGGCGCGAGAACCTCGACAACCTGATCTTCGTCGTCAACGCCAACCTCCAGCGGCTCGACGGGCCGGTCCGCGGCAACGGCAAGATCATCCAGGAGCTGGAGAGCGAGTTCCGCGGCGCCGGCTGGAACGTGATCAAGGTGATCTGGGGGCGCCACTGGGACCCGCTGCTCGCCCGCGACCGGACCGGTGCGCTGCAGCGCCGCATGATGGAGGCGGTCGACGGCGACTACCAGACCTACAAGGCGAAGGACGGCGCCTACGTCCGCAAGCACTTCTTCAACACGCCCGAGCTCCAGGCCATGGTGGCCGACTACTCGGACGAGGACATCTGGAACCTGAACCGCGGCGGGCACGACCCGTTCAAGGTCTTCGCCGCCTACCAGGCCGCCGTGCAGCACCGCGGGCAGCCGACCCTCATCCTGGCCAAGACCGTGAAGGGCTACGGGATGGGCGAGTCGGGCGAGGCGCAGAACATCACCCACCAGCAGAAGAAGATGTCGGTGGAGGCCATCCGCCGCTTCCGCGACCGCTTCCAGATTCCGGTGCCGGACGACCGCCTCGCCGATCTCCCCTACGTGAAGTTCGAGGAGGGCTCGAAGGAGCTCGAGTACCTCAAGTCGCGCCGTACCGAGCTGGGAGGCGACCGGCCCCGGCGCAGCGCCAAGTCGGGGGTGCTGCCGGTCCCCCCGCTCTCCGCCTTCGCCCGGGTGCTGGAGGGCAGCGGCGACCGCGACATCTCCACCACCATGGCCTTCGTGCAGTTCCTCCAGATCCTGGTCCGCGACAAGGCCATCGGCCCGCACGTGGTGCCCATCGTCGCCGACGAGTCGCGCACCTTCGGCATGGAGGGCATGTTCCGCCAGCTCGGCATCTGGAGCCACGTCGGGCAGCTCTACACGCCCCAGGACGCCGACCAGCTGGCCTTCTACAAGGAGGACAAGAAGGGGCAGATCCTGCAGGAGGGCATCAACGAGGCCGGCGCCATGGCCGACTGGATCGCCGCCGCCACCTCCTACTCGGTGCACGGCGTGCCCATGGTGCCCTTCTACATCTTCTACTCGATGTTCGGGTTCCAGCGGGTCGGCGATCTCGCCTACGCCGCCGGAGACATGCGATCGCGGGGCTTCCTGCTCGGCGGGACCTCGGGGCGCACCACGCTCAACGGCGAGGGGCTCCAGCACCAGGATGGCCACTCCCACCTCATCTCGGCCACCATCCCCAACGCGGTGTCCTACGACCCGGCCTTCGGGTACGAGGTGGCGGTGATCCTGCAGGACGGGTTGCGGCGCATGTACGAGGCGCAGGAGGACGTCTACTACTACCTCACGCTCCTCAACGAGAACCACCGGCAGCCGGCCATGCCCCAGGGCGCCGAGGAGGGCATCCGCCGCGGCCTATACCTCTTCCGCAAGGGGAGCGACGCCCCGAAGGCCCCGCGGGTCCAGTTGCTCGGCTCCGGGGCCATCTTCCACGAGGTCGTGGCGGCTTCGGACCTGCTGCGCGCCGACTGGGGCGTGGAGGCCGACCTGTGGAGCGCTCCCAGCTTCACCGAGCTCGCCCGCGAGGGGAACGCCGCGGCCCGCGAGAGCCTCCTTCACCCCGAGGAGAAGCCGCGCCGCTCCTTCGTGGAGGAGCGGCTCGCGGGCACGAGGGGGCCGGTGGTGGCGGCAACCGACTACATGCGCGCCTACGCCGAACAGATCCGCGCCTTCGTCCCGCGGCGTTACGTCGTGCTCGGGACCGACGGCTTCGGGCGTTCCGACACCCGCGAGAAGCTGAGGAGCTTCTTCGAGGTGGACCGCTTCCACGTCGTCGTCGCGGCCCTCAAGGCCCTGGCCGACGACGGCGCCCTTCCCGCGGCACGGGCCGCCGAGGCCGTGCGCAAGTACGGCATCGACGGCTCCAGCCCCGCTCCCTGGACGGTGTGACCATGAGCCTGCTCGAGGTGCGCGTCCCGAACATCGGCGGGTTCAAGGACGTCGGCGTGGTCGAGGTGCTGGTGAAGCCCGGCGACACGGTGGCCGCCGACGCGTCGCTCGTCACCCTGGAGTCGGACAAGGCCACCATGGACGTTCCCTCCCCGTTCGCGGGAACGGTCCGGGAGTTGAGGGTGAAGGTCGGCGACCGGGTGGGCGAAGGTTCCCTCCTGCTCCTGCTCGACGCGGAGGCGGCGGCGCCCGAAGCGGGGGCCGTTGCCGCACCCGCGCCCGTCGCCGAACCCGCTCCCGTCGCCGCACCCGTCGCCGCACCCACTCCCGCACCCAAACCCGCACCCGTGGCCGCGCCCGTGCCCGTGCCCGGCACCGCCCCGTCCGGCCTGGCCCACGCGTCCCCGGCCGTCCGGAAGGTCGCTCGCGAGCTGGGAGTGGATCTCGCCCGGGTCACCGGAACTGGCCCCCGCGGCCGGGTCCTCCAGGAGGACGTGCAGAAGTTCGTCAAGCTCGCTCTGGCCGGCCAGGTCCCGGGCGGAACCGGTCTCGACCTCCTTCCCTGGCCCAGGGTGGACTTCGCCCGCTTCGGCCCGGTGGAGACCCGCCCGCTCGCCCGGATCCGCAAGATCGCCGGCGCGAACCTGGCCCGCAACTGGGTGATGATCCCGCACGTCACCCAGTTCGACGAGGCGGACGTGACCGAACTGGAGGACTTCCGGGTGAAGCTGAACTCCGAGCTGGGGGAGAAGGGGCCCAAGGTGACGCTGCTCGCCTTCCTGGTGAAGGCCTGCGTCGCGGCCCTGCAGCGATTCCCCGAGTTCAACTCCTCGCTCGACGGAGACAGCCTGGTCCTGAAGCGCTACTTCCACGTCGGCTTCGCCGCCGACACGCCGAACGGCCTCGTCGTCCCGGTGGTCCGGGACGCCGACCGGAAGGGCGTGCTCGACATCGCCCGGGAACTCGGCGAGCTCTCGGCGAGGGCCCGCGAGGGCAAGCTCGCGGCCGCCGACATCCAGGGAGGGACATTCTCCATCTCCAGCCTGGGCGGCATCGGGGGCACGGCCTTCACACCCATCGTGAATGCACCGGAGGTGGCCATCCTGGGCGCCTCGCGCGTGTCGGTCCGCCCGGTCTGGGACGGCGAGCGTTTCGCGCCCCGCAAGGTCCTCCCGCTCTCCCTCTCCTACGATCACCGGGTCATCGACGGGGCGGCCGGGGCCCGCTTCACCACCTACCTGGCCGAGCTCTTGAGGGACATGCGCCGGGCCATGCTGTAGTCCAGCCAGTCCTCGACGGCTCAGCTGAAGGGCAGGAGGCCCTCGTCGGGAGCCTGGATGCGCCGCGGCGGCTCGGCGTGGAGCGGCTCGCCGGCGAGAACCCGCTCGTAGGCCTCGAGGTAGGCGTCGGTCATGACCCGGGCACCGAAGCGCGACACCGCGTGCGCGTGGCAGCGGCGCGGGTCGAATCGACCGGATCCGCGGACGGCCTCGGCGAGCTCGGCGGAATCCGCGGACAGGAAACCGACCTCGGGGGTCACGATCTCCTGCAGCGACCCGTAGGGCGTGCCGAAGACCGGACAGCCGAAGTAGAGGCTCTCGACCAGGGCCAGCCCGAAGGGCTCCCGCCAGCGGACCGGGTAGACCAGCCCCCTCGACCCCGCGAGAATTCGCCGCTTCTCCCCGTCCCCCACCCACCCGTGAAAGCGGACCCGCGGAGACAGGGTGAGGCGGAATCCCATCCGGAAGTTGAGCCGGAACCCCCCGGCGACGTGGAGCTCCTCCCCGGCCAGGCGGGCCACCCGGATGGCTCCCGTGAGGTTCTTCACCTTCCACGCCCCGTCCCCGAGGAAGTGCAACCCGCTCCGGGGCGCGTCGAGCCGTGGGGGGCCGTAGTCGTCCCAGTCGACGCCGTTGTGGATGAAGCTCGTCGAACCGAAGCGCCCGGCCTGCTCCCTCGAGACGAAGACCGTGTTCCGGTCCAGCTCCACGGCTTGCGATCCGGAACCGTGCATCGTGGTGAGGTGCGGGCGCCCGATCGACTCCCCTTCGGGGAGCACGTGCTGCAGGTGCACCAGGTCGGTGTCGGCGGGAATCTGGTCCTCGACGGGACGGCGCCGGTCGTAGCGGAACACCCGGGCGAAGGGGCACCTGCCGTCGAGGACCAGGTAGGAGACCTCGTGGCCCTGGGTCGCGAGCCCCTTCCCGAGCCACCACATGACCCGCTCGATCCCGCCGTACCGATCGGCCGGAAGCCTGGCGTGGAGATTCAGGAGGAGGACCTTCATCGCGGCGCATGATAGCCGAGCCAGCGGGATCGCATCCCTCCTGCGGGGGTCGCCGGCGCGCCCCCTGGGTCGACGTCGCATCGCGCCGGATCCCGGCCTGCGCTCTCTCCGCTCCCCGGATTCTTGCGGTTTGGTCGGTTCGTGCGCCGAGGTGGCGCATGGCACGTCCCGTGCTCCACCTCCCATCGCGCTCCAGGGGGACCAGCGCACACCGGTGCACACGTGCTCACCCTCGAACCCCGAGACGTCGCCAGCTGGAACCACCTCCTCCCGGACGTCCTGTCGGGACGTGCCGAGCCGGGGGGGCATGTCGAACGCCACCTCCCGGCCGAGCAGGTCGGGGCCTTCCGCTTCTTCGCGGGGACCTCCCTGGCCGGGACCTCCGAGCAACGAGCCACCGAATGGCTGGATGCCGGAGCGGCCGTCGACGGCTCCGATCTCCGGGCCAGTTCCTACCTGGCGGAACTCCTCCATCGGAGCGGCCACCTCGAGGCGCCGGCAGGCGCCTTCGACGACCCCCGTTCATACGCTCATTTCTCCACGCTGCCTGCGATGCGGGCCTGCCGCGCAGAGTTCGTGAGCTTCGCGGTGGACTCGATTCCCCCCGAATCCGGTTCACTGCGCGTGCTCGACGTGGGCTGCGGGGATGGCGGCCTCCTGGCCGAATTGCTCCCGGCCCTGCTCGCCGGGGGACGGTGGGACGAGATCTCGGCGGTCACGTTGCTCGACCCCTCCCCACCGATGATCTCCATGGCCAAGGCGCGCCTGGCTTCGGCCTGGCCCGAGGCGCGGGTGGAGGGGCGCGTCGCCCGGCTGGAGCACGTCGCCGGCGCGCTCCAGGGACCGTACGACCTGGTGGTGGGTTCGCTCTCCCTCCACCACATGCCGGCCGAGGTGAAGCACCGGGCGCTGGCTGCCCTGGCGCCCTCGATCGAGCACCTCCTCCTCCTCGAGCTGGACGCCGACCACGATTCCCCGGAGGTGGGTTCCCCCCGACTCGCCGCCTCAGTCCACCAGACATATGGCTGGATGCTCGCCCAGATCCTCGGCCCGGAGACGCCGGACGCGGTCGCCAGGGAGAGCGCCGACCAGTTCGTGGCCCCGGAGCTGGTGTCCCTGCTCACCCAGCCCCGGGGAGCACGCAGCGAGTACCACATGCGCCGCGAGCGCTGGCTGGACCTCCTCGCCGACGCGATGGGCCCGGACATCCGTCCGCTCGGCACGCGGGCCGCCCTCTCGACGCCGCACGCCGACCTCTTCGCGCTGCACGTGGGCCGACTGGACTGAGCACCCCTCCTTTGCGCTGCGGCGCCGGGCGTCACTCGCTAAGAGGGGCGGGTATGAAAACCAGGACAAAGCTCTGGATCGGCGTCGCGTTCGGCCTCCTGGCCGTGGTGGCCGCGCTGGTCGGCGTGAAGGGCGCCCAGATCGGCACGATGATCAACGCGGGGAAGTCCTTCGTCCCCCCTCCGGAGGCCGTGACCACCGCCCAGGTCGAGGCGGCGCAATGGCAGCCCATCCAGTCGGCCAGCGGGACGCTCGTCGCCTTCCGGGGCGTCACGGTGGGGTCCGAGCTCCCCGGCGCCATCCGGGAGGTCTCCTTCGATTCCGGCACCTTCGTCCGCAAGGGCGCAGTCCTCGTGAAGCTCGACACGTCCACCGAGGAGGCCCAGCTGGCCTCGGCGAGGGCCGACGAGAACCTGGCCCGCCTCAACTTCGAGCGCGCGGTGGAGGTTCGCAAGGGGCAGGCCAACACACCGGCGGACCTCGACGCGGCCGAGGCCCGGTACAAGCAGGCCCAGGCGGCCGTGAACACCCTCAAGGCCACCATCGAGAAGAAGTCGATCCGGGCCCCGTTCGACGGCCGGATCGCCATCCGCCAGGTCGAGGTGGGGCAGGTCCTCGCAGCCGGCGCGCCGGTGGCGTCGCTCCAGTCGGTCACCCCCATCTACGTCGAGTTCTCCCTGCCCCAGCAAGCCCTGGCGCGGCTCGAGGTGGGGCAACCCGTGCACGTCCACACCGACACCTACCCGGGCGTCACCTGGAACGGCAAGGTGAGCACCATCAACACCGAGGTCGACATCGCCACCCGGAACGTCCGCGTACGCGCGGTCGTGCCGAACGTAGACGGGCGCCTCCGCCCCGGCATGTTCGCCAACGTGGAGGTCCTCTCGCCCGAGAGGGTCCCGGTGCTGCTCATCCCGGCGACCGCCGCCCTCTATGCGCCCTACGGCGACTCGGTCTACGTGCTCGAGCAGAAGCCGGGACCCGACGGCAAGGAGCAGCTCGTGGCCCAGCAACGCTTCGTCCGTCTCGGCGAGCGGCGCGGCGACCTGGTGGCCGTCGAGAACGGCCTGAAGGCGGGGGAGACGGTCGTCTCGAGCGGAGCCTTCAAGCTCCGCAGCGGCACCGCGGTCCTGGTGCGCAACGACCTGGCGCCCGACGTGCGGGCCGACCCGAAGCCAGCCGACAACTAGATCGGTCCGAGGCCACCGCCATGAAGTTCACCGACCTCTTCGTCCGCCGTCCGGTCATCGCGATCGTCGTCAACCTGATCATCGTGATCGCCGGCGTGCAGGCCATCCGCAGCCTGAACGTCCGCCAGTACCCCCGCAGCGAGAACGCCGCCGTGACCGTCACCACGGTCTACGTGGGCGCGAACGCAACCCTGGTTCGCGGCTTCATCACCACCCCGCTCGAGCGGGCCATCGCCGCCGCCGACGGCATCGACTACATCGAGTCGGAGAGCAAGCAGAACGTCTCGACCATCCGCGCCCGGCTGCGCCTCAACTACGACGCCAACCGGGCCCTGTCGGAGATCGCGTCCAAGGTGAACCAGGTCCGCGGCGACCTTCCTCCCTCGGCCGAGATCCCCATCATCAACATCGAGTCCGCCGACAGCCAGTTCGCCTCGGCCTACCTGAGCTTCTCGTCCCAGTTCCTCCAGCAGAACGAGATCACCGACTACCTGGTCCGCGTGGTCCAGCCGCGCCTCTCCGCCGTCGAGGGAGTGCAGCGCGCCGACATCCTGGGAGCCCGGACCTTCGCCATGCGCATCTGGCTGAAGCCGGACAGGATGGCCGCGCTCAACGTCAGCCCGGCCCAGGTTCGCCAGGCGCTGGCGGCCAACAACTACCTCTCCGCCATCGGCCAGACCAAGGGCTCGCTGGTCCAGGTGAACCTCACGGCCAACACCGACCTGCGCTCGGTGAAGGAGTTCCAGCAGCTGGTGATCCGGGAGAAGGACGGCTCGGTGGTCCGGCTCGGCGACGTGGGCGACGTGGTCCTCGGCGCGGAGGACTACGACGTGATGGTGAACTTCAGCGGGGACACCGCGGTCTTCGTCGGCATCTGGGCGCTTCCCAACGCCAACTCGCTCGACGTGATCAAGCGCGTGCGCGTGGAGATGAAGGAGATCCAGCGCGAGCTCCCGGAGCAGATCAAGGCCACCATCGCCTACGACGGCACGTCCTACATCCAGAACGCCATCGACGAGGTCGTCGAGACGCTCCTCGAGACCATCCTCATCGTGGTGGTGGTGATCTTCCTGTTCCTGGGCTCGCTGCGCTCGGTGCTGGTCCCGGTGGTGGCCATCCCGGTGTCCCTCATCGGCGCCGTCTTCCTCATGCAGGTCTTCGGCTTCACCATCAACCTGCTCACGCTGCTCGCGATCGTCCTCTCGGTGGGGCTCGTGGTCGACGACGCCATCGTGGTGGTCGAGAACGTCGAGCGGCACGTGCGCGAGGGGATGAAGCCCTTCGACGCGGCCATCGTCGGGGCCCGGGAGCTGGTCGGCCCCATCATCGCCATGACCATCACGCTGGCCGCGGTCTACGCCCCCATCGCCTTCCAGGGCGGCCTCACCGGATCGCTCTTCCGGGAGTTCGCGCTCACCCTCGCCGGTGCGGTCACCATCTCCGGGGTGGTGGCCCTCACCCTCTCCCCCATGATGTCGGCGCGGCTCATCAAGCCGAGCCACGAGGAGAAGGGGCTGACCGGCCTCGTCAACCGGACCTTCGAGCGGGTCAAGGCCACCTACGCCCGCCACCTGGAGGCCTCCTTCCAGGTCCGCTCGGTCATCTACGCGTCCTGGGCGGTGATCTCGCTCCTCGCGGCCGTCATGTTCTTCCAGTCGCCCCGCGAGCTCGCGCCGGTGGAGGACCAGGGGGTCATCTTCGGCATCGTGAACACGCCGTCCAATTCCACCCTCGACCAGGTGGCGCAGTCCACGAGGGAGGTGAACCGGGAGCTGATGGCCATCCCCGAGACCAACTTCACCTTCCAGATCACCTTCCCGTCGGGCGGGTTCTGGGGCGACGGCCTCAAGCCCTGGAAGGAGCGCAAGCGCTCCGCCGGGGAGATCCTCGGCGAGGTGCAGCAGAAGGTGTCGGCCATCCCCGGCATCCAGACCTTTCCCATCCTCCCCCCTGCCCTCCCGGGCGGCGGCAACTTCCCGGTCGAGTTCGTGATCGCCTCCACCGCCGACACGTCCGAGATCCTCGACTTCGCCAACAAGCTCCAGGAGAAGGCCGCGAAGAGCGGCATGTTCGCCTTTCCTCCCCTCATCGACGTGAAGGTGGATCAGCCCGAGTCGGAGATCGTCATCGACCGGGAGAAGGTGGCCCAGCTGGGGTTGAACCTGCAGACCGTCGGCCAGGACCTCTCCGCGGCGGTGGGCGGCAACTTCGTGAACCGCTTCAGCGTGGACGGGCGCAGCTACAAGGTGATCCCCCAGGTCTCGCGGGTCGACCGGCTCAACCCCGAGCAGCTGAAGGACATCTACGTCACCGGCCCGGACGGCCAGCTGGTCGCCCTGTCCTCCATCGCCACCATCCAGGACTCGGTGGCGCCCCGGTCGCTCAACCGGTTCCAGCAGCTCAACGCGGTCAAGATCTCCGGCGTGGCCGTCCGCCCCCTCGACGAGTCGCTCCGCTTCCTGGAGAACGAGGCGGCGACCCTCCTGCCCAAGGGGTACGTGGTCGACTACACCGGCGAGTCGCGGCAGCTGCGCGTGGAGGGAAACAAGTTCGGGCCGGCCTTCCTGCTCTCGATCCTTCTCATCTTCCTGATCCTGGCCGCGCAGTTCAACAGCTTCCGGGACCCCTTCGTCATCCTCATGGGGTCGGTGCCCCTGGCCATGTTCGGTTCGCTGGCCCTCACCTTCCTCAAGATGCCGAACCCCAACATGAGCTTCTGGACCGACGGCTGGACCACAACGCTGAACGTCTACTCGCAGGTGGGGCTCGTCACGCTGGTCGGTCTCGTTTCCAAGAACGGCATCCTCATCGTGCAGTTCGCGAACGAGTTGCAGCGCCAGGGCCAGTCGAAGATCGAGGCGGTGAAGAACGCCTCGGTCGTCCGGCTCCGGCCCATCCTCATGACCAGCGCCGCCACCATATTCGGCCACCTGCCGCTCACCTTCGTCTCCGGCCCGGGGGCGGCGGCCCGCAACAGCATCGGCCTCGTTCTGGTGGCCGGCATGGCCGTCGGCACCGCCTTCACCATCTTCTTCGTGCCGTCGATCTACCTGCTCATCGCACGCGATCACGGGAAGAAGGCCCGGGCCGCCGCCGCTGCGACCGCCGAGAGCGCCGCCGGGGCCTGAACCTAGCGCGACGCCTTGTGCGGCGTCCCCTCGTGCCATCCGCTCGGCGTGATGACGACGTAGTTCAGCTTCCGCTGCAGCTCGCGGATGGTGCGGCTGCCCGCGTAGGTGAGGCCGGACCGGAGCCCCCCGACGAGGTCGGCGATGATGGCGTCCTCGTCGTCCCGGTACGGGACGGTCACCGAGACGCCCTCGGCCGTCTTCCACTCGGCGATCCCGCCGTGGTGCTCGTCCGCCACCTCGCGGCTGGCCATCCCACGGTAGGCCTTCACCCACCCGCCCCTCGAGCCCTTGATCCTCTTCCCCGGGGTGGGGCGCGTCCCGGCCAGCATCCCGCCGAGCATCACGAAGTCCGCGCCGAAGGCGAGGGCCTTCACGACGTCGCCGGGGTGGCGGATTCCCCCGTCGGCCACGATGGAGCGGTCGCAGCGAGCGCAGTCCTGGATGGCGGTGAGCTGCGGGACCCCGTGGCCGGTCTTGAGGCGCGTCGTGCAGACGCTCCCCGGGCCGATGCCGACCTTCACGATGTCGGCGCCGACCGAGGCCAGGTAGTCGGCGCCGGCGTAGGTGGCCACGTTCCCCGCCATGAGGCAGGCGTCGGGCAGCAGCTGCCGCAGGTTCTTGAGCGTCTTCCCCACGTAGCGGGCGTGCCCGTGGGCCACGTCGACGACGAAGTGGGTGGCGCCGGCGTCCCGCAGGGCCTCGGCGCGCGTGAGCTCCTCCTCCGCGCAGCCCACCGAGACGAACACCGGGCCCCGGCACTTGCGGAACTCGGCGACGTTCCGGTCGATCGACATCATCCGGTGGAGGACGCCGATGCCCCCCTTTCCGCCGATGAAGTTCGCCATGGCTGACTCGGTGATGGTGTCCATGTTGGCGGTCATCACCGGGAGCTTCAGCGTGAGCTTCCCCGAACGATCGGTCACCGAGACGTCCACGTGCTGCCGGGACTCGTAGTGGTTGTAGGCCGGGATGAGCAGGACGTCGTCGAAGGTGAAGGCCTCGCGCATGGGGTCCCCTCTCAGGCCGGAAGCGTGGCGAGCGCCCGGTCCAGGTCGGCGACCAGATCCTCGGGGGCCTCGATGCCGATGGAGAGGCGGATCACGCCGTCTGTGATCCCGGCCCGCAGTCGCGCCTCGGGCGTCATCGACGCATGGGTCATCGAGGCCGGGTGGGCCACCAGGCTCTCCACGCCGCCCAGGCTCTCGGCCAGGGTGAACCAGCGCAGCGAGCGGAGCACGTGGTCCACCCTCTCCCGTCGGCCGTCGTGGAGCTCGAAGCTCAGCATGCCTCCGAAACCCTCCTGCTGTTCCCGGGCGAGCGCGTGCTGCGGATGGGAGGGCAGCCCGGGGTAGTGCACCTTCCCAACCGCCGGGTGCGCGGCCAGGAAGCGGGCGACGAGCTGGGCTCCGGCCTCGTGGGCCTTCATCCGGAGCAGGAGCGTCTTCAGGCCCCGAAGGACCATGAAGGCGTCGTGCGGGCTCTGGGAGGTGCCGAGCAGGTTGTTCATGCCCTGGATTCGCTGCAGGAGCGCCTGCTGGCCCGGCGCGGAGACCACCGCCCCGCCCACCACGTCGCTGTGGCCGTTCAGGTACTTGGTGGTCGAGTGGACGACCAGGTCGGCGCCCAGGCGGAAGGGACGCTGCTGGACGGGGGAGAGGAAGGTGTTGTCCACCACGGTGAGCGCCCCGCCCGCCCTCGCCAGCGCCGCGATGGCCCGGATGTCGGTGAGGCGGAGGAGCGGGTTGGAGGGGGTCTCGATCCAGACCATCCGCGTGTTGGCGCGGAAGGCGGCGGCGACGGCGCCCACGTCGGCCAGGTCCAGGTAGGACACCTGGAGCCCGTAGGCCGCCCTGGCGTGCTCGAGCGCGCGGAAGGTCCCGCCGTAGCAGTCCACCGTGCAGATCAGGTGGCTGCCGGCCGGGAGCAGGTTGAGCGCCACGATCACGGCGCTCATCCCGGTGCTGGTGCAGGTGGCGCCCATTCCGCCCTCGAGGACCGCGATGGCCTCCTCCAGCGCGGCCCGGGTCGGGTTTCCGCTCCGGGTGTAGTCGTACCCGGCGTTCACGCAGACGTCGCGGAAGGCGAAGGTCGAGCTCTGGTAGATGGGCGGCATGACCGCCCCGTAGGCCGGGTCGGGCTGGACGCCGGCGTGCACGCACCGGGTGGCGAGCGCCGCGCCGGGGACGAGCGGGGCGCGCTCCGCCCAGCCGACCCTGCCCGGGGTGCCGGCTGGAACGATCGTGAAGTGGTAGGCGGGGTTGCCGGGAACGTTGGGGTCGAGGTGGACTTCGTCGGTCATTCCGAAGGGTTAACCTGCGTCGGGGTGGATGGCAATCCCGGCGGACCTGGATGCTAGAATGACTCATCGTCCATGCCCGTGGCGAACGATCTCCAGGACCCCGGATCCCAGCGACTCGAGAACGAACTTCGCGAATCGCACGCGCAGCTGCGCCAGCACATCACCCACACGCCACTCGCGGCCATCGAATGGGACTCGGAGTACCGGGTCACCAGCTTCAGCCGTGGAGCCGAGGAGATGTTCGGCTGGAGCGCGTCCGAGATGGTGGGGAAGTGCATCGACGAGGTGCCCTGGGTGCCCGAGGAGGCCTGGCCCTCCATACGCGCGGTCATGCAGGACATGGCCAGCGGGGCCAGGCCCTCCAACGTCAACGCCAACGCGAACGTCCGGAAGGACGGCTCGACCATTCACTGCGAGTGGTACAACTCGGCGATCAACGGCCCGGACGGGCGGCTCCTCTCGGTCCTCTCGCTGGTCCTGGACGTGACCGGCCGGGAGCAGGCCCTGGCCGCGCTCAACGAGAGTCAGGCCCGCCTGGGCCTCTTCGTCGAGCATGCCCCGGCCGCCATCGCCATGTTCGACCGCGAGATGCGGTACCTGGCCGTCAGCCGGCGCTGGATCTCCGACTACCGGCTCGGCCACGGGGACATCCTCGGCCGTTCCCACTACGAGGTGTTCCCGGACCTCCCGGAGCGCTGGAGGGCCGTTCACCAGCGGTGCCTGGGCGGTGCGGTCGAGAAGTGCGAGGAGGACCCCTTTCCTCGAGCCGAAGGGGGGACGGACTGGGTCCGCTGGGAGATTCACCCCTGGCGGACCGCCTCCGGGGAGGTCGGTGGGCTGGTGATGTTCACCGAGGTGGTCACCGAGCGGGTGGCCCTGCAGGCCAGGCTCGCGGTGGCCTCGCGCCTCGCCGCCATGGGTACGCTCGTGACCGGTGTGGCCCACGAGATCAACAACCCGCTGGCGGCCGAGCTGGCCAACCAGGGCCTGGCGCTGGAGGTCGTCCGGGAAGTCCAGCGGCGCCTCGCCGGGAGCGAGCCCATCGATCGCGAAGCCGAGGGACGGCTCCTCGGCGAGGCCATCGAGGCGCTGGAGGACGCGGCGAAGGGTGGCCAGCGGGTCGCGGGAATCGTACGGGACCTGACGACCTTCGGCAATCCGGACCAGGCCCGCAAGCGGGTCAGGTTGCTCGACGTCGTCGCCCAGGCCACACGCTGGCTGAACCCCGCCATCGGCAAGACCGCCACCGTGGAGGTGGAGGACCTGGGCGCACCCGACATCGTCGCCGCGGGCGGCCAGATCGAGCAGGTGGTGGTGAACCTGGTCACCAACGCGGCCAGGGCCACCCCGCCGGGCGAGCGCGGGAACATCACCATCCGGGTCGGACCGGGGGCGACGGGCATGGCCCGGCTCGAGGTCGTCGACCGGGGGACGGGGATCGATCCGGCCGTGCTGGGCAGGATCTTCGAGCCCTTCTTCACGACGCGCCCATCCGGCGCCGGGAAGGGAACGGGGCTGGGCCTCTCCGTGTGTCACGCCATCGCCTCGGCCCACGGCGGCACGCTCACGGTCGAGAGCGCTCCCGGGAAGGGATCGACCTTCCGCATGGAGCTGCCGGCCGCGCCGTGACGCTACTACTGCCGGAGCAGGTCCTTCACCGCTTCCGGTGACAGCACCTTGCCGGGCGAGTGGACCTTTCCGTCCACGACCAGCGCGGGCGTGGTCATGACGCGGAACTTCATGATCTCCCGCACGTCATCCACCTTCTCCACCGCCACCCCGAGACCGAGCTCGGCGACCGCCTTCTCCGCGTTCGCGGTGAGTTGCTTGCACTTCGCGCATCCGGTCCCGAGCACCTGGATCTTCATGGTCTGCGCCCTTCCTAGATCACCGCGTTGAACAACCAGCCCACCGCCAGGATGCCGATTGCCACGACGCCGACGAACGCGGCGATGAGCGGCGGCCGAAGCACCTTACGCAGGATGATGATCTCGGGGAGGGACAGTCCGATGACCGCCATCATGAAGGCGAGCACCGTTCCCAGCGCCGCGCCCTTGCCGAGGAGCGCCTCGACGACCGGGATGATCCCCGCCGCGTTCGAGTACATCGGGACGCCGATGAGCACGGCCGCCGGAACCGACCACCAGGCCGACTTGCCCATGAAGCTGGCCAGCAGGCCCTCCGGCACGTATCCGTGGATCCCCGCCCCGACGGCGATGCCGGCCACGACCCAGGGCCAGACCTTCCCGACGATCTCCCGGACCGCCTCCAGCCCCTTCTTCACCCGTCCGGTGAACCCCAGGTGCTCGCGCTCGAACGTCGCCTCGACCTTCATCGACTCGTAGACCCAGCCCTCGACGAACCGCTCGAGCTTCATCCGCCCGAGGACGAAACCGGACACGATGGCGATGGTGAGCCCGGTGACGAGGTAGAGCGCCGCCACCTTCCACCCGAAGAGCCCGAACAGCAGCACGAGGGCGATCTCGTTCACCATCGGAGCCGAGATGAGGAAGGAGAGCGTGACCCCCAGCGGCACTCCCACCTCCACGAATCCGATGAAGAGAGGCACCGCGGAGCAGGAGCAGAACGGCGTCACCACTCCGAGCAGGGCGGCGAGCACGTTCCCCACCGATTCGCGCTTCCCCGCCAGGATTGCGCGGGTGCGCTCCGCGGTGAAGAAGGACCGGACGATCCCGACCGCGAAGACGATGAGCACGAGGAGCAGCAGGACCTTCGGGGTGTCGTACAGGAAGAAGGCGACGCTCTGGCCGAGGTGGGACGTGGGGGCGAGGCCCACGACGCCGAAGGTGATCCACTCCGACAAGGGCAGGACCGTCGCGTACGCGGCGACCCAGGCGCCCAGACCGAGGAGGAGGAGCAACGCCGTCCGGCCTGCGCCCCGATCCGGCGCCGTCGCCGGAGGGGTGCTTCCTTCCGGGCCGGCGCAGCAGGGCGGAGCGGGATCGGAGGCATCGATGACGGAAGGGCTCATGATCAGGCCGCCGTGTAGAGGAAGTAGATTCCGCCCGCGATGACGGCGAGACCGGCTGCTCCGCGCAGCAGACGGGCTGCCCGCTCGCCGCTCTTCCAGGCGAGCCAGCGCTGGACGCTCCCGACGGACACGCCAGCCGCGACGATGGCCACACCGTGGCCGAACCCGTAGACGGTGACGAGGAGGGCACCGTACGCGGCCTCCCCGGCCCCCGACCGGAAGGCCAGCCCGAGCAGTGGCGCCATGAACGCGAAGGTGCAAGGCCCGAGCGCCACCCCGAACACCAGACCGAGGACGAGCGCGCCCCACGGTCCCCGGCGCGTCGCGCCGGCGGACGGGGTCGACCAGGTCGGCAGGGGGAGCACCCCGATCAGGTTGAGGCCCACCGCGAAGAATACCGCCGCCAGGGCATACGTCCCGGCGCGACCCACGTCACCCGCCATCCGGCCTGCCGCCACCGTGATGGCCCCGATGACGGCGATGCTCCCCAGGATCCCGACGGCGAAGCTGGCGGAGATGGCGAAGGCGCGACGCCCGGTGGGGAAGTCGGTGCCACCGTTCATGTAGGCGACCACGAGGGGAACGCTCGACAGGTGGCACGGGCTCAGCACGACCGAGAGCACGCCCCACAGGAACGCCGCCGGAAGGGCCAGCGCCGCCGACGCCGCGAAGGCGTTCCCGAATGCGGTGAGGATCTCGACCATCTTAAGCCGCTACAGGCCCACTCCGAGGGCCTTCCACTGGGCGAGGATCGCGTCCCTGTCCATGAAGCCCTGGTGGCGCGCCATTTCCGTGCCGTCCGGTCCGTAGAAGATCTGGGTGGGGATGATGCGCACGCCGAAGGCCTTCGCCGCGTCCGGGTCCTTCCAGACGTCGATGAACTGGACCTCCATCCGGCCGGCGTACTCGACCTTCAACTCCTCGAGGATCGGGGCCATGGCCTTGCACGGAATGCACTTGCCGGCCCCCAGATCCAGGAGCCGAGGGAGCTTTCGCGACGAGGCCGTCACCGGCGAGCCTGCCACCGGGGTATCGGCGCGCGGGACGTCGCAGCCGGCGAGCCCCGTTCCGATACCGATCAGGAGCGCGAACACGACCTCCCTGGACGACCTGCGCATGGTCGCCTTATCGCATGATGCCGATGGACGGGCAATCGAAACGGTGGACCGCGCCGCTGCGCCCGCCCCTGGTGACGGTTCGGTGAACCTCCCCGGCGCGGGTTGCGCCGACGGTCCCTCCATCGTAGAAGTTCGAATCATGGCGGCCCCCCTGAAGAGCGTCTCCCCGACCCCGGCCCTCCCCCGTCGCGACCTTCCCGATGTCCGCCCCGTCGAGGGCCCCGACGCGGACGAGGAACTGGCGAACCTGGCCAAGGCCCTGGGTCACCCCGCCCGCGTCCAGATCATGCGACTCCTCGTCCGCCGGGAGGCCTGCGTCTGCGGAGACATCGTCGACGAGCTTCCCCTGGCCCAGTCGACCGTCTCCCAGCACCTGAAGGTCCTCAAGGATGCCGGGCTCATCCGTGGCGACATCGACGGCCCCCGCGTCTGCTACTGCGTCGAGCCCCGCGCCCTCCGCCGCCTCAAGGCGCTCGTCGGGAGCCTCTGATCCATGGCCGCCTCCGTCGCACGCCGCCTCTCCTTCCTCGATCGGTACCTGACCCTCTGGATCTTCCTCGCCATGGGCGCAGGGGTGGCGCTCGGGTACCTCGTACCCGGGGTCGTCCCTGCGCTGGACCGGATGAGCGTGGGAACCACTTCCATCCCCATCGCCATCGGCCTCGTCCTCATGATGTACCCGCCGCTCGCAAAGGTCCGGTACGACGAGCTGCCGCTGGTCTTCCGGAACGGCAAGGTCCTCGTCCTCTCGCTCGTGCAGAACTGGCTCGTCGGCCCGATCCTCATGTTCGCGCTCGCGGTGATCTTCCTGCGCGACAGGCCCGAGTACATGGTGGGGCTCATCCTCATCGGCCTGGCGCGCTGCATCGCCATGGTCATCGTCTGGAACGATCTCGCCGACGGCGACCGGCAGTACGCGGCCGGTCTCGTGGCCTTCAACTCCATCTTCCAGGTGCTCTTCTTCTCGGTCTACGCCTGGGTCTTCATCACCGTGCTGCCCCGCTGGCTCGGGCTCTCCGGGGCCGAGGTGAACATCACCATCGGCGAGATCGCGACGAGCGTATTCGTCTACCTGGGCATCCCCTTCCTGGCGGGCTTCGCGAGCTGGGTCCTGCTGCGGCGCTGGAAGGGCGAGGATTGGTACCGCAACGTCTTCATCCCGCGCATCTCGCCCGTGACGCTGGTGGCGCTGCTCTTCACCATCGTGCTCATGTTCTCGCTGAAGGGCGAGACCATCGTGCAGGTCCCCTTCGACGTGGTGCGCATCGCCATCCCGCTGCTCGTCTACTTCGTGCTCATGTTCTTCGCGTCCTTCTTCATGAGCCGGAGGGTCGGCGCGGGCTACGGGCAGACGGCGACGCTCTCCTTCACGGCGGCGTCCAACAACTTCGAGCTCGCCATCGCGGTGGCCGTCGCCACCTTCGGCATGTCGAGCGGGGCGGCCTTCGCCGCGGTCATCGGGCCGCTCGTCGAGGTTCCGGTCCTGATCGGCCTGGTGAACGTCTCGCTCTGGCTGCGGAAGCGGTACTTCCCCCTGGAGGAGGCCCGGATCGAGGGGGTCAAGAACTGCGTGGGCGACTTCCCGGCTCCACCGTCGGACCGGAGGCCCGCGTGAGCACCGTCCAGGGCTGGGAAGCCGAAGCCGCCGAGTTGCGGGCGCTCCAGCCCGGGCATCTCCTGTTCCTCTGCGTCGCGAACTCGGCCCGCAGCCAGATGGCGGAAGGCATCGCGCGCTCGCTCGCCCCGGCCGGGGTGAGGATCTCCTCGGCCGGATCCGCACCCTCGAGGGTCAACCCCCTCGCCATCCGCGTGCTCGCCGAGATCGGAATCGACGCGACGGGACAGCATTCGAAGAGCGTGAGCGACATCCCGCCCGACGGCGTGGATGCGGTCATCACCCTCTGCGCCGAGGAGGAGTGCCCGGTGTTCCTGGGCAAGGCCCGGCGGTACCACTGGGGGCTCCCGGATCCGGGCGGCACGGGCGACGAGGCCGCCAGGCTCGAGAGCTTCCGCGCCGTGCGGGACGAGATCCGGCGGCGCCTGGCGGTCGTCTTTGGCCCCTGATCGCGGGCCCGCAGCGCGGCCTCCGGCATTCTCAGGAGTCCGGTCCCCGGTCGGCAGAACCTGATCACGCACCCGAAGCCCTGGAAGGCGGCCGACTCCTACACACGCCTGGAGAGCGGTGGGGAGAAAGGGTGGTTGCAGAGAAAAACCCCGCCACCGGGACGACGGTGACGGGGCACTTGGTGACCCCTACGGGACTTGAACCCATGTTTTCGGCGTGAGAGGCCGACGTCCTAACCGCTAGACGAAGGGGCCAGAGAACTCCCCTGTTGCTACGGTGCTTCCCTGCTCTGCTCGGGTTGCCTGGAAGTCAACCCGTCGAAAAGTTGGTTGGGGGACTAGGATTCGAACCTAGATAGCATGCTCCAGAGGCATGCGTCCTGCCGTTAGACGATCCCCCACCTGGTCGCTGGAAGGGTCCGCGAGGGGCGGTTTGTAGCCGCTGGCGGGCCGGAGGTCAAGCGGGACCGAACGGGGCGGCTCATCGCCAGATCCCGTAGGTACGCCCCTTGTGGCCGGGCTCCCGGAGCACGAGCCGCCCCCCCTTCACCGCCGCCCCGGCCACCGGGCCGATCCACCAACCCTTGGGGTCGCTGCGGCGCCAGGATTTCCGGAAGAACTGGTTCACCTCCTCGAAGATAGCCTTCAGGGCAGCGGGCTTGCCGATCCGGGAACCCGGGGAGTCGTCCACGTCGAGCTCGGCCCAGAGGCGCCCCCCGACCAGCTCTCCCTTCTCGTTCGGGAGCGAGCGTTCGTAGTGGTAGACGGGCGAGGGGATCTCCTCGATCTCCAGCATCCCCTTGTCCCTGCCGCGGGCGAGCGTCCGGACGATCACCGGTCCGAGCCGTTCGGCGGCCAGGTAGTAGGCCTCCTGGTCGAGGAGCTCCACGGTGCGGTCGTCGACCGGAATGCCGACCGTCCCCGGCGGAAAGGTCTCCGGGAAGAGCGTGAGCTCCTTCCGCGCGAGCATCCGGAACAGGGCGCGTTCGTCCTCGGGAAGCATGAAGTACTGGAGCGTAGCGGCCACGGTCTCCCCTCAGGGCAATGGAATCTGCTGGGCGGCTTCGTGCGGAGGCGTGCCGTTCCTCCGCGAGCCGGGTAGCACCGAACCCGCCGCGGCGTCCTTCGGCGAGGACGCGAGCGGCCACCGCACCAGCCGGACCTCGGCCAGGTCGGACTGCATCTGGATCACCGAACCGTCGGGAGCCAGGGCGAACTCCCGGAAGAGCCAGCGCCGGTCGCCGGGCGGGGCCACGGCCGTGCCGGCGATCTTCCCCTGGGGCGTCAGGGACAGGAGCAGGACCTCCGCCCGGGTGGCCTCCCCGTCGGCGTTGTCCTGCCGATCCACGGCCAGGACCACGTCGCCTCTCCGGTTCACGCCCACCAGGCGGACCCGGGCTATTGGGACGGCGGAGCGCAGGTTCACGGTCCGCCGGACGCGCCCGTCGGCCGCCGCGAAGCGCACCAGCGCCGACCAGCGCCCCACCCGCTCGACCTGGACGAAGAGGTCCCCGGCCGGCAGCCCGGGACGCGGACCCTCGGGCCGGATGCCGCCCCACCCCAGCTCGGCCCGCACGGACTGGCCGTTCAACATGAGGAACGTGGGTCGCCCCCGCACCGAGAGGATCTGGTCGACTCCCTTGAAGGACGGGGGGAGCGCCCCGGAGAGCAGGACCTTGCCGGAGGGGTCGTACTGGGTGAGCGTGGGGTTGTCGCTCTCCGTCACGAGGAAGATGGCCCCGTCGTCGGCGACCGCCAGGTCCGACTCGAAGACCGGCTCGGCGCCGGGGCGGCCGACGGGGAAGCCCCCCAGGTGGCGCCCGCGCGGGTCGAAGCGCTGGATGCGCCCGTTGAGGACGTCGAGGACGAGCAGGCCTCCCGCGGGTCCGACCGCGAAGCTCGGGGGGCCCAGGGCGTCCTCGTCCTCCCGTGAAGGGTTTCCCTGGAGACCGAACTGGCCCGGGCCGGCCCCGGGGGAGCCGCGGACCAGCACCTGTCCGGGGCTGCTGGTCACCCCGATCGAGGCGTGGGTGCCCGGCAGATCCAGCGCGGGGAGGTCGGGAGCAGCGGCCACGGTCGGCTCGACGCCACCGGTCATTGCGGCCGCGGCGGCATCGGGCACGCAAAGCACGGGCCGCTCGTCGGCCCAGACCTCCACGATTCCCAGGTCGGAGAGCTTGCCTGGGTTCACCGGGACCTCGTCGACCCTCTGGTCCGGAACGAGCCCGGGGCCCCGGATCACGAGCGAGTACTTCCCGGGAGGCAACTCGAGCAGGAAGCGACCGCCGGAGTCGCTGCGCGCCTGCCGGTCCCGGCCGATGACCGAGACCGTCGCGCCTGGAACCCCGGTGAGGCACCCCTTGTATCGGAGGATGCCGGTGACCGAGCCCTTCGGCGCCGCCAGCGCCGGGAGGGCCAGCGCGGCGAGGACGGCGACGAGCGCTGGGCGGGCGGCGTTCATGGGCGACGCATCGTATACCGGCGCGGAGCCCCGTGGCCCGTCACCCCCGGCCGGGCCGGGTCATGCGAGCCGGATCGAGCAGCTTGCGGGCTTCCCGGGGGGGGATCCCGGCTCGATCCACGGCAAGCTCGGCTATCGACCGCCCTGTCCGGACCGAATCCTTCACGATGGCCGCGGCGGCTGCGTAGCCGATGCGCGGAGCCAGCGCCGTGGCCAGGCTGACGGTCCGGTCGGCGTAGTACCGGCCACGCCCGGCATCGGCCTCGAGACCGCGCGCCAGCCGCAGGTCGAACGCTCGCACGCCGCTGGCGAGGATCTCGATCTGGTGCAGGAGGTCCCAGGCCACGAGCGGCATGGTCACGTTGAGCTCCAGCTGTCCGGAGGCGGTGGCCCAGGCGATGGCCTCGTCGAGGCCGATGACCTGGTGGCTCACCATGGCCAGCATCTCGGCCATGGACGGGTTCACCTTGCCGGGCATGATCGACGACCCCGGCTGCACCGCCGGGAGCCGCAGCTCGCCCAGGCCCGTGGCCGGCCCCGAGGCGAGGAGCCGGATGTCGCCGCCGATCCGGGTGAGCTCGAGCGCCGCCAGCCGCATCGCCGAGGAGAGCGCCGCGAAGGGAGCCAGGGACTGCATGGCGTAGAAGGGGTTCGGGGCGGGGAAGAGCGGGACGGCGCAGAGCCGCGAGAGCTCCTTCACCACGAGCGCGCGAAAGCGGGGGTGGGCGTTCACCCCGGTCCCGACCGCGGTGCCCCCGATGCCCAGCGCTGCCAGCTCGGGTAGCGCGTCGTTCACCCGCGCGGCCGACGCCGCCACCGCCGCGGCCCAGCCCGAGACCTCCTGCCCGAGCCGGATGGGCGTGGCGTCCATCAGGTGGGTCCGCCCCGACTTGACGATCCCGTCCCAGGCCCGCGCCTTCCGGGCGAACGTGGCCGAAAGCCCCTCGAGCGCCTCCACCACCTGCGGCGCCGTCGCTAGGGCCGCGAGCCTCATGGCGGTGGGGACCACGTCGTTCGTCGACTGCGCCATGTTGACGTCATCGTTGGGATCGACCGACCGGTCGCCGCGCCGGCCGCCCAGGAGCTCGGCGGCGCGATTGGCGAGGACCTCGTTCACGTTCATGTGGAAGGACGTGCCCGCCCCGGCCTGGTAGGCGTCCACCACGAACTGGTCGTCCCACCGCCCGGCCAGGACCTCGCGGCAGGCCGCCTCGATGGCGCGCGCCTTCCGTCGCGGGAGGAGGCCGAGCCGCGCGTTCACCCGCGCCGAAGCCAGCTTCACCCGGACCATCGCGTCCACCAGCGCCCGGGGCTCGCGCAGCCCGGAGATGGGGAAGTTCTCCACCGCCCGGGCGGTCTGGGCTCCCCAGAGAGCGCTGGCGGGGACCTTCACCTCCCCGAGAGTGTCCCGCTCCACGCGGGTCCGGGCGGGGCGGGACGCTGGCTTCCGGGAACGTCGTGGGGTGGCCATGTGGGTCTCCTCCTTGGCTCAGCGGAGCCGGTCGCGGAGCCGGCGGAAGGCCAGCTCCGACTTGGCGTCCTCGATCTCGCCCGCGTCGCAGGCGGCGATGGCCTCGTCGAGGCCGCGCCAGAGCAGCGTCGCCCCCTCTTCCAGCGGCGAGCCGTCCCCCTCCTGCGGCGCGTCGAAGGGCCCGGCCTGCGGCCCGCGCGGCACCTCCGCCTCGAGCAGGTGGATCTTCTCCGAGACGATGCCCGGCAGCATGTAGAAGGGCGCTCCCAGCGCCGCGATCCTCGCCGGTTCCACCTCCACCCCGGCCTCCTCCCGGGCCTCCTCGGCCGCGCGCCGCTGCAGGGCGGGAAGCCCCTGCTCTCCGGGCTCGACCAGCCCGGCCACGATCTCCTCGTAGAGCAGCGGCTCCGCCTCCGGTAGCGCCCGGACCTTGCCGCGCCGGAAGAGCACGGCCGGCCGCAGCTGGCGCCGCAGCAGCACCTCCACGCCCCGGGGAGTCCGCGACCAGAGGCAGACCGCCACGGCGTCGAGGGAGGGCCGGTCGAGGACGTCGATGCGGTACACGGCCGATCGGGTCCCGTCCACGCGGCGATTGAGCGCGCGGTAGCGACGCACGTGCAGGAACCCCTCGTCGCAGCGGGACGAGGCGGTGCGGTCTTCCACGATCTCGATGGCGTCCACCCGGGGCATTCATGGCTGATACGCGACGGCAGGGGTCCGGGCAAGCCCTGCGGGCGGCCCCCGGCCTCGCTTGCCTCTGCGCCGGGCGGATCTACCTTTCCCGGGATGAGAGCCCACCTCTGCGCCCGTTGCGGCGCCCTGAATCGCATCGGAAGCACCCCGCCCGGCTCGGCCCCGGTCTGCGGCAGGTGCAAGGCCGACCTCGATGTCTCCGGCGATCCCCGCGCCGTCACGGGCGCCCAGCTCGACGCGGCGGTCCGGACCTCCCCCGTTCCGGTCCTGGCGGACTTCTGGGCCCCCTGGTGCGGCCCCTGCCGCACCGCCGCCCCCATCTTCGCGGACCTGGGCCGGAAGAAGGCCGGGGAGCTGCTCGTCGTGAAGGTGAACAGCGACGAGGAGCAGGAGGTCTCGGCGCGGCTCGGCATCCGGGCCATTCCCACCTTCGTCCTCTTCCTGGGCGGCCAGGAGATCGCCCGCCACAGCGGCGTCATGCCGGCCGCCGAGATGGAGCGCTGGGTCGCGGGGCACGCGCGCACCTGATCGCGCTCCTCGCCGCCTCGAATGGACGACGGGCCGCCCCCTCCTCGGGAACGGCCCGTCGATGCTCCTGACTCCTGGCCGGATCAGGCCACGCGGAGCGGCTTCTTGTCCGCCGGCTGGTAGTCCGGCAGCTCGTCGAACTGCAGGTACCGGTAGACCTTCTCGAACCGCGGGGCGATCTTCTCGTTGTAGGCCGCGAAGTACTCCTCCTTCGTGGGCAGCCTTCCCAGGTTGGAGGCCACCGCGCCGAGCTCGGCCGAGCCCAGGAAGACCTTGGCCCCGTCGCCCATGCGGTCGTCGAAGTTGCGGGTCGAGGTGGAGAAGACCGTGGTCGCTCCCGGGACGCGGGCCTGGTTGCCCATGCAGAGCGAGCAACCCGCGGTCTCGATGCGGGCGCCGATCTGGCTGAACACGGTGAAGTAGGCCTCGTCGCGCAGCTCCTGCTGATCCATCCGGGTGGGCGGGCAGATCCAGGTGCGGACGGCCGGGTTGAACTTCTGGCCCTTCCAGATCTCGCCGGCAGCGCGGAAGTGGCCGATGTTGGTCATGCACGACCCGAGGAACACGTCGTCGATCTTGGTGTTGGCGACGTCGGAGAGGAGCTTCACGTCGTCGGGGTCGTTCGGGCAGGCCAGGATCGGCTCGGTGATCTGGGCCAGGTCGATGTCGATGACCGCGGCGTACTCGGCGTTCTTGTCGGCGGAGAGCAGCTCGGGCTTCTTCAGCCACTTCTCGGCGGCGGCGATGCGCCCCTGCAGCGTCTTCGCATCCTGGTACCCGGTGGCGATCATCTTCTTCATCAGCGCCACGTTGGAGCGGAGATAGGCCGCGACCGTCTTCTCGGAGAGCTTCACGGCGGCGGCGGCGGCGCTCCGCTCGGCGGCGGCGTCGGTGAGCTCGAAGGCCTGCTCCACGGTCAGGTCGGGGAGCCCCTCCATCTCGAGGATGCGGCCGTTGAAGACGTTCTTCTTCCCCTTCTTGGGGACGGTGAGCAGCCCCTGCTGGATGGCCCAGTAGGGGATGGCGTTCACCACGTCGCGCAGCGTGATGCCGGGGTTGAGCTTGCCCTTGAACCGGACCAGCACGCTCTCCGGCATGTCGAGCGGCATGAAGCCCATGGCGCCCGCGAAGGCCACCAGGCCGGAACCGGCCGGGAAGCTGATGCCGATGGGGAACCGGGTGTGGCTGTCGCCGCCGGTGCCCACCGTGTCGGGGAGCAGCAGGCGGTTGAGCCAGGAGTGGATGACCCCGTCTCCCGGCCGCAGCGACACGCCCCCACGCTCGATCACGAAGGCCGGCAGCGTCTTGTGCATCTTGACGTCGGCCGCCTTGGGATAGGCCGAGGTGTGGCAGAAGGACTGCATGACCATGGGGGCCTGGAACTTCAGGCAGGCCAGCTCCTTCAGCTCGTCGGCGGTCATGGGCCCGGTGGTGTCCTGGCTGCCCACCGTGGTCATGCGCGGCTCGACGTACCAGCCGGGCAGCGCGCCGGGGATGCCGCAGGCCTTGCCCACCATCTTCTGGGCCAGCGTGTAGCCCTGCCCCTTCTTCGGCTCGGGGTTCTTCTTCACGAGGAAGGTGCTGGAGGGGCCCTTCTTGAGGAGCTTGCGGGCCCGGTCGGTGACGGCGCGGCCGATGATGAGCGGGATGCGGCCGCCAGCGCGGTATTCGTCGCCGAGGTTGTCGGGCTGGAGCTTGAAGGTGGAGAGGACCTCGCCGGAATCGGAGCGGATCTCGCCCTTCTTGAAGTCGATGGTGACCACGTCGCCCGTCTTGAGCCTGGAGACGTCGGTCTTGATGGGCAGCGCGCCCGAGTCCTCGGCGGTGTTGAAGAAGATGGGGGCGATGACCCCGCCGATGATGATCCCGTTGCGCCGCTTGTTGGGCACGTGTGGGATGTCCTCGCCGATGGCCCAGAGCACCGAGTTGATGGCCGACTTCCGGGACGACCCGGTGCCGACCACGTCGCCCACGAAGGCCACCTGGTGGCCGTCCTTGCGGAACTCGGCGATGGTCTTCAGCCCGGTGGGGAAGCGGGTCTTGCCCATGGCCAGCGCGTGGAGCGGGATGTCCGGGCGGGTGGAGGCGTCGCCGGCGGGAGAGAAGTCGTCGGTGTTGATCTCGCCGTCCACCTTGTAAATCTTCACCTTCACGGAATCCGGGATGCCAGGCCTCGAGGTGAACCACTCGGCCGCGGCCCAGGACTCGAGCACCGCCTTGGCGGCGGCGTTCTTGGCCTTGGCCAGCGCTGCCACGTCGTCGAAGGAGTCGTAGACGTAGGTGAGCCCGGAGAGCGCCTTGGCGGCGTCGTCGGCCAGCCCCTTCACCTTGAGCGTGGCGACGAGCGGGGGGACGTTGTAGCCGCCGCCCATGGTGCCGAGCATGAAGACGGCGTCCTTCTTGGTGAGGACCGGCGACTTCTTCTTGCCGGTGACCACCTCGGCCAGGAAGGCCGCCTTCACCTCGGCGGCGGGGTCGACGCCGGGGGAGACGCGGTCGCGCAGGAGCTCGAGGAGGAAGGCCTCCTGTCCCTTGGGCGGCTTCTGGAGCAGCTTCACGACCTCGCGGGTCTGCTCCGGGTCGAGCTGGCGGGGGGGAATTCCCTGCCCCTTCCGCTCGTCCACGTGCTTCAGGTAAGCGTCGATCACGGGGTTGGCCACAGGTCGTCTCCTTGGCGAATTGGGGGTCCGCTTATACCCCATCCCCGGCGCGGCTGTCAGCCGCGACGGAGGGGGGTGTCTTCCTCCGGGCGCAGGTCCACCCGGTTGTCGTAGAAGGTGCTTCCGGCCCCCTCGTCGGTGAGCCGCTGGGAGGTGAGCGCGTTCACGGTGCGTCCGCCGTGAACGTGGGAGATCCAGGGCACTCCCTCGGCGACGACCACCCCGGCCGGGGTCCGGTCGGTGACCCGGAGCGCGAAGGTGGCGGCTCCGAGCGCGTTCCAGGCCACCACCCGGGGACCGGCCAGCCCCCGGGCCGCCGCGTCGGCCGGGTTGACCATGAGTGCTGGCTCCCCCTCCCGCTCGCGCAGCTCGGGCCTCTCGCGGAAGGAGGAGTTGAGCCCCCACACCGAGGCACCCGTCACCAGCCGGAAGGGCAACTCCCCGTCCTCCTCGTGGCTGGGCAGCCAGCGGGGCAGCGGGTGACGCAGGCGGGGGTTCTCGAACTCGATCTTCCCCGACGGCGTGCGGAGGGCGGCCTCGGCGCCGGCCGGCAAGGCCAGCTCGACCCCCTTACCGGCGGCGAGTGTCTCCTCGTCGATGCCGGCCCGCAGCGCGGCGGGCTTCGCGAGCAGCGCCTCCACCAGGTCGCGCGAGGATTGGCGGAAGAACGGGTGGTCGATCCCCATCTCCGCGGCCAGGCGACGGAAGAGGTCCCAGTTGGACCACGACTGGCCCACCGGGGCGATGGCCGGCTCGACCCGCTGGATCACGTACTGGCCGTAGGAGCAGTAGAGGTCGTCGTGCTCCAGCGCCGTGGTTGCGGGGAGCAGGACGTCGGCGTAGCGCGCGGTGTCGGTGAGGTAGCGCTCGTGCACCACGGTGAAGAGGTCCTCCCGGGAGAGGCCGCGCAGCACCGCCTCCTGGTCGGGAGTCACCGCCGCCGGGTTCGCGGCGTAGACCACCATCGCCATCACCCGCGGCGAGTCGAGCTCGGTGAGGGCGTGGCCGAGCCGGTTCATGTTGACGAGCCGGGTGGGGCGCGGCTGGAGGTCCTCGCGGGTGACCAGGGTGGCGTCGAAGGCCTGGCTGGCGCTCGTGGACGAGAGCAGCCCGCCACCGGGCCTGGCCCAGGCCCCGACGATCGCCGGGAGGCAGGTGATGCACCGCACGTTCATGGAACCATTGCCGTAGCGGGACAGGCCGCTCCCCAGGCGGATGAACGGGGCGCGGGCCGCCCCGTAGCGTCGCGCCATCTCCTCCACGGTGGCCGCATCGAGCCCGGTCTTCCCCGCCGCCCAGGAGGGGGTGCACTCCGGGAGGACCTCGTCGCGGAAGCGCTCCCATCCCTGGACCCGCTCGCCCAGGAAGGTCGAGTCGGCGAGCCCGTCGCGGAACAGCACGTGGGCGATCCCGAGGGCCAGCGCCCCATCGCTCCCCGGCCGGACCAGGAAGGCCCGGTCGGCCAGGTCGGAGGTGGGCGTCCGGTAGGTCTCGACCACCCAGACCTCGGCGCCTCGGCGTCGCGCTTCCTTCGTCCGCTGGGCGAAGTGGATGCTGGTGGCGACGGCGTTGATTCCCCAGAGGATGGCAAGGTCGCTCCGGAGCACCTCGTCCGGGTGCGGGGCGAGCGTGTCGCCCATGACCGCCTTCCACCCGGCGCCCTTGGCCGGCGAGCAGATGGTGCGGTCGAGCCGCGAGGAGCCGAGCGCGTGGAAGAAGGCGTGACCGGCGTTGCGCTGCACGAGCCCCATCGTCCCCGCGTAGGAGTAGGGGAGGATCGACTCGGGGCCGTGGTCCGCCGCGACCTCCCGGAGCCGACGGGCGACGAGCGCGATGGCCTCCTCCCAGGAGACGGGCCGGAACTTCCCGTCCCCCTTCGCCCCGTCGCGGACGAAGGGCCTGGTGACCCGGTCCGGCGCGTGGACGCTGCGCTCGTAGCCGTTCACCTTGGGGCAGAGGCTGCCCTGGCTGTACGGGTGCTCGGGATCGCCCCGGACCTTCCGGACCCGGTCGCCTTCCACGTCGACGAGGAGCCCGCAGGCATCGGGACAGTCGAATGGGCAGGTGGCCCGGACGGTCCTCATGGGCGGCATGATAAACCTTGTCCCATGCGCGCGCTCGTCACGGGTGCCAACGGTTTCCTGGGAACCTGGCTCACCCGCCGGCTGCTCGCCGGGGGGCACGCGGTCAGGGCCCTGGTCCGCCCCGGGAGCCCGATGGGCGCGCTCTCGGGACTGGCCGTCGAGCTGGCCCGCGGGGACGTCACCGACCCCGGGAGCCTGCCCCCCGCCGTACGGGGCTGCGACGTGGTCTTCCACCTGGCCGGCATCCGGCGCGCCCCGAGGCGGGAGGACTTCCTGCGGGTGAACGCGGAGGGCACGCGCGTCCTGCTCGAGGCCTGCGCCGCCCACGCTCCCGGCCTCTCCCGCTTCGTGCTGGCCGGGTCGATGGCGGCGGCCGGACCGTCGGCAACCCCCCGCCGGGAGGAGGAGCCATTCGCTCCCCGTGAAGCATACGGGGAGTCGAAGGTGGAGGCCGAGAGGGTCACCTTCTCCTTCGCCGGGAGGCTGCCGGTCACCGTGGCGCGCCCCCCGCGCATCACCGGCCCCGGCGACAGGGAGAACCTCCTGTTCTTCCGGATCGTCGCCCGCGGGTTCGTCCTGGGATTCGCCGGTCCGCCGCGTCCCCTCTCCTTCGTGGACGTGGAGGACTGCGCCCGGGGGATGGAGGTCCTGGCCGTCCATCCGGGAGCGGTGGGGCAGGCCTTCTTCGTGGCCTCTCCCGAGATCACCAGCATCGAGGGTCTGCAGCAGGAGGTGGCCCGCGCTCTCGGAGTGAAGGCTCGCGTCGTGCGCGTCCCGCCGGCCCTCCTCCGCGGCGCTGGATCGCTCGCCGACGTGGCCAGCCGGGTGCTGGGCCGCCACCTCCCGCTCAACCGCAAGCTGGCCGAGCAGGTGCTGGCCCCGGGCTGGGTGTGCGATCCGGGGAAGGCCCGCCGCGTGCTCGGGTTCGAGGCCCGGGTCGGGCTGGCCGAGTCGCTCGAGCGGTCGGCGGAGTGGTACCGGGAGGTGGGGTGGATCTGAAGGCGCCTACATCGTGCCGCCCGAGATGTCCCGCAGCTTGCGCACCGCGTAGACGTCGCAGCGCTCGCCGCAGGCCGGGCACACCACGAAGGTCATCTCCTTCACCACCAGCACGTCCTCGTGAGACCCGGCCGGCGCCAGCACCGCGCCGCAGTCCGGGCACTCGAGCTCGTCCACCGGCCCCGGGCGGGTGAGCACGAGCGACCGCCGCCGCCCGGGCGGGCAGCGGCGGCACTCGATGCCGTAGAGGAACCCGGTCTCGCGGACCGGCGGGGAGGCGTCGATGTCCGCCCCGCAGTACTGGCACTCGTCGGCCACGATCCTCCGGCTACTTGCCCGCGGGGGGCGCGAGGGACGTCAGATACGCCGCCACGGCGGAGGCGTCGTCCCGGGTCATCCGATACTGCGGCATGGGCGGGTCGGGCAACTCGCCCTTCTGGTCCTTGCCGGTGGTCAGCAGCGCGACGATCTCCTTCTCGGTCCAGCCGGGAAGACCGGCGAGGGGTGGGGCCGCCTCGGCCCACCTCGGCATGGGCACGGTGGCCTTGAAGTCGAGCGGCGCACCCTGGAGCCACCGCTCCCGGATGAACTCGCCCTTCGGCCCACGCGGCGAATGGCAATCGGCGCACATGGCCACCTGCTCCACGATGTACTTCCCGCGCGCGACCGAACCCTTGGACTTTCCCACCGGCTCTCCGGCCGGGACCGACGCGGACGCGGTGACGAGTGCTAGGGCCGCCACGGCGACCCCGACCTGCTTCACGTTCATGGTTTCCCCCTGTGAGGTAGGTTGGACATCCCCTCGACAACGTTCCCCTGACGTAGATGGGAGAAAACCATTTCAAAGAACCCAATCGGGGCCTAAATGGAAAGTGACTGGATGAGCAGGCGCCTCGCGGCGTGGAGCCGGGACCAGACGGTGCCCTCCGGAATCCCAAGAATGTCCGCGATCTCCCGGTGGGAGAGCCCCTCCACGGCGAAGAGCGAGAGTACGGCGCGAGGGCCTGCGGGAAGTCGAGCCAGTGCGGCGATGGCACGGAAGGCCGCGTCGCGGGTGGCCATCTCGGCCTCTCCGCCTCCCCCGGGCGTCTCCGGATCGAGCTGCTCGCCATCCTGGCGGCGGGCCCGGGCGCGGAAGGCGGCGCGGAGGGCGATCCGGTAGACCCAGGTGGTGAGGCGGGAGGCGCCCTGGAACCCGGGGAGGGCGCGGTGCAGTGCCACGAAGACCTCCTGCACGGCGTCCTCGGCGTCGGCGCGCCGGCCGGTGAGGTGCATGCACAGGGCGTGAAGCGGCTCCCGGAGTTCCCTGAAGAGCCTGTCCGACGCGTCGCGACGGGCGACGCCGCCCGCACGGACCCCGGCGAGGATCTCCGCCTCCTCGGCGGAGGAGAGGTCGGGGAGCCGGGCCGTGAGGCTCATCTGCGAACCGCCCCGCCGTCGATGCCCAGGTCCCGGGCCTCGCGCTCGGCCCTGGGCAGCTTCACCCTGCGCAGGTAGTACCACGCCGCCGCCGCCGGGAGGGCCAGGCCGCCGTAGTAGACCGTGGGGTCGAAGGTGGACGCCGCACCGGTGAGCGCCTTGTAGAGGAGGAAGGCCACGATGGCGGCGGTGGCCCACTGCATCCGCCTCGCCCACTGGACGTTCGCGAATACGAGGCCCCGGTAGGTCTCGAGCATCTCGTCGTGATCGGCGAGCGCGGCCAGGCGCCGCGCCGAGTAGGCGGCCACGAAGGCGACGAGGACGACGAGGATTCCCATGGCGGGCAGCGTCCGGAGGAGGCGAGCCTCCCGGAGAGCGGGCGTGGTGGAGAGCCAGACCAGGCCGCCCATGTAGGCCGCGGTGACGACCGCGCCGCCCAGCATCCGGACCGACGCGTAGACCCCACCGCGGATCCCCCGCTCCACCCGGCCCCAGTCGACCTCGCCGACCGCCGCCCTCGCCCGCAGGTTCATGACGGCCTCGGCCTCGCGCGCCGCAGACTGGTAGGCCCGGCAGGTCTCGCAGCCGGCGAGGTGCTCCTCGAGCGCCGCACGCTCCGGATCGCCGAGCGCACCGTGCAACCTCTTCTCGATGAGGACCTCGAACTCGTCGCAACGGGTCATTGGCACCTCCCCTTCCGATCCCTTCGTGCCGGAAGCGGGGCATACCTTCACCACAGGCCCCGAAAAGGGCAAGGGGTGGCCGGCCGGAGGAGAGGGGCCCGCTCGCCTGGGCGGGTGCCGGGATGGGGTAGAGTGCGGGCATGCTCGGAGTCGCGACGGGCGGCGACGCGTCACGGCCGGTCGCCCTGGTGACGGGTGGCTGCTCCGGGATCGGGAATGCCATCGCCCGTCGCCTGGCGGCGCGTGGCCACGCGATCGTCCTCGTGAGCGAACGCCCCGGCCCTCTCGAGGAGGCCGCCACCGCCATCCGCGCCGCCCACGACGTCCCGGTCGAGGTCCTGAGCGTGGACCTGGCCCGTCCCGGCGCCGCCGAGGAGGTGCACCGGCGGGTCCGCGCGCTGGGCCTGGACGTGGAGGTGCTCGTCAGCAACGCCGGCATCTTCTTCTTCGGCGAGGTGGCCGACGCGAGGCCGGAGCAGGCGAACGCCCTCCTCCAGCTTCACGTGATCACGCCCTCGCTGCTCTGCACGCTCTTCGGCCGGGAGATGCGGGACCGACGGAGCGGCCGCATCCTGCTCGTCTCGAGCATCTCCGCGTGGCGTGACTTTCCCGGGATCGCCTACTACGGCAGCAGCAAGAAGTACCTGCGCGGCTTCTCGCGTGCGCTCCGGAGCGAGCTCGGCGTGTACGGCGTCACCGTGACCTGCCTCTCTCCGGGTCCCACTGCCACCGGGCTCTACGGCCAGGACTCGGCCGAGGTCCGGCGCGGGCGCCAGCTGGGGCTGTTCCTGGAACCGGAACGGGTGGCGGAATCCGGTGTCCGCGCCCTCCTCGCCGGCAAGGCGGAGTGCGTGCCGGGGTTCTCGAGCCGGGTGATGGCGGTCCTGGCCGCGGCGACCCCGCAGTGGGCCGTGGACCTCCTCCGGCGCCGGTCGCGGTGGCTGCGCCAGGCGGGGAGCTGACCCGGCGCGCGGGGCGGGCGGGGAGATGGAGGCACCGCCCGGATTCGAACCGGGGAATAAGGGTTTTGCAGACCCTTGCCTTACCACTTGGCGACGGTGCCGTCGTCGCCGGCGGTTGTAGCGGACGACCGGGATCCCGTCAACGACCGGCTCCCGCGCCCCCGGCGCGAGAGCACGCCGGCCCGCGCCACCCGGACGCCTCGGGATCGCAGGGCCGCCAGGAGCAGGGGGAGCTCCGCCTCGGCGAGCGGGGAGAGCCCCTTTACGGCCTGGATCGTGACCTCCACCCCGGCGCGGGCCTGGTCGATGCGGACGTCCAGGCTCCGCCCGAGCTGGACCGTCACCGAGGGTACGGTTCCCGACTTGACGAGGAGTGCGATGCGCTCCACGGCCCGGGCCAGGAGCGGCGAGGCGGCGGATGGGCTGGGGCCGTCGGACGGGTCGAAGGGCTCCGGCGAGACCAGCTCGGCCAGCGCGGCGTCGAGGGCGGCCTCCCCGGCACGATCGAGCAATCCGGGAAAGCCGCCCTGCCCCGCCGTCGCCGACCTCCCGGACGGGACCGCCCTCGCCTCGTTCGCCGCCACGCGCATGGGCCTCCGGGATGCACGCCGAGGGCCGCCGGCCCAGCCCGTCCAGGCATCGCTTCCCGGGCCGGGCCGGTCCGCCGCACGGCCTCGCAGTCCGCACCCGCTCCCGCCGGCGCTGGACTACACTTCCCCCCTCCATGCGCCGCGCAGCCCTCCTGCTCCTCCTCCTCGTCCTCTACCTGCCAGCGCTGGGCAACTCCGCGTCCGGCACGCATCCCGACGAGGCCTGGCACCTGGGGACGAGCGCCGAGATGCAGGCCAAGGGCGAGTGGTTCACTCCCACCCTCGACGACGTCCCCAACTGGCACAAGCCGCCTCTCTTCTACTGGTCGGAGCGGGTCGCCTACTCGGTGCTCGGCACCCACCTCTTCGCGGCGCGGCTCCCCTCGGTGCTCGCCTGGATCGCCGTCGTGCTGCTCGTCCTCGGGCTCGGGCGGCGCATGTACGGCGAGGAGGCCGGCATGGTCGCGGCGGTCCTCACCGCGACCGCCTTCGGCTGGGTGAGGTACGCCCGCCTCGCCATGATGGACGCGCCGATGGCCCTGGGGCTCGCCCTGGCGGCCTACGCCACCTGGCGCGCGTCCGAGGAGGACGACCCCCCCTGGCTCCTCGGGGTGGGCGTCGCCGCCGCGATGGACTTCCTCATCAAGGGGCCGGTGGGGGCCGTGCTGGTCCTCCTGCTCTCGGGCGGTTTCCTGCTCGTCCACGACCGGAAACTGCTCCTCTCCCGCTGGACGGCCCGGGCCTTCCTTCTCGGGGCGATGATCGGACTGCCCTGGTACGTGGCCTCCTTCGCCGTGCACGGACGGGCCTTCTACGACTTCTTCGTCGTCTCCCAGAACTACGACCGCTTCATGCACCCCTGGACGCTGCGGGGCGAGGCCACGCTGCTGGTGGGATTCCTGGTCTTCTCGCTTCCCTGGACCTTCCTCCTCCTGGGAAGCCTCCGGTCACTCCGCGCCTGGCGTGACCCCGGGGTGCTCCTCCCCCTGACCTGGATGGCCGCGGTCCTGGTCACGTTCACGGTCCCCTCGCTCAAGTGGCCGCACTACGGGCTCACGGCCATCCCCGCGGCCATGCTGCTCGTGGCGCGCGCTCCGTCGCCTCGCTGGGCCCGCGCCTCCACCGGGGCCGTCCTGGGGCTTCTCGCCCTGGCCGCGCTCCTCCTGCTGCGCTGGCCCATGCCCTGGGTCCCGGTGATGGCGCTCGCCGGCGCTTCGCTCGCCTTCGGCTCCGCGTCGGTCCTGGCCGTCCGCGGACGGATCGCCCCTTCGGCTGCGGCGACCGGGCTGGCCTTCGCGCTGGTGGTCGGCCTCGTGGTCCCGGGGCTGAACCCGCCGGCCTTCCCGCCGGAGGCCGTCCCGGCGACGTCTGGCCGGGCGCTGTGGGTCTACGAGACCACCCCGGGGCTCTTCACGCTGGCCTCGGGGCGTCCGGTGCGGCGCGCCTGGAACGTCGCCGAGGCCGAAGGGGCGCTGCGGGCCGGCGGCGCCCTCCTCGCCTCCGAGGCCCAGCTGGGTCTGCTGTCACCCAACGTAAAGGAACGCCTGGTGAATCTGGCGCGCTGGCGCCGCATCCCGGCCTACCTGCCCGAGGCCCGGGCCTGGCGTTCCTGGCGCGACCGCAACCCCGACGAGGTCTACGAGTGGATGTCGATCGTTGCGCTCCGGTAAGTGGATGGGTCACCCTTTCGGTGAAGCACCCAGGAGGGGTCGCGAGGCCCCAAAAGGAACCTGTCACTTCTCCCGTCAGTTGATACACGTAAAGTCTATGGACCTGCTGACTCGCTTCGCGACCAACGTCCGCCGGCTGCGCGAGAAGAAGAAGTTCTCCCAGAAGGCCCTCGCCGACAAGGTGGGGATCTCCGTCTCCTACGTCTCCATGCTCGAGCGCGGACAGCGCTCGCCGCCGCTCGAGACCATCGAGAAGATGGCCAAGGCGCTCGGCGTGCCGGCCGCGTCGCTGCTGGCCGGCAGGTAGGGGCGGGGCGAGGACGTCGCGCCCGGGCGGGGCCCTCCGGGTCCCGCAGGGCTGGATCCGTGCCCGTCGTCGCGCTCAGCGCCCGAGGGTCCCGACGCCCGGGCGCCACTCGACCGGGCAGCTCTCGCCGGTCTGCAGGGCCTCCAGCACGCGCAGCGTCTCGGACACCGAGCGGCCGATCGCCGTGTTGTGGAAGCATGCGTACTGCACGACGCCCTCCCGGTCGATGACGTAGGTGGCGCGGGTGGCGATCCCCCGGTCCTCGAGGAGCGCACCGTAGTCGCGGGCGATCCGCTTCGTGATGTCGGACACCAGTGGAATGGCGATCTCGCCGAGGCCGTGCTCGATCCAGGCCTGGTGCGAGTGCACCGAGTCCACCGAGCAGCCCAGCACCTTTGCGTCCAGGGCCTCGAACTCCCTGGCCCGCTTGGAGAACTCGAGGATCTCGGTGGGGCACACGAAGGTGAAGTCGAGCGGGTAGAAGAAGAGGACCACCCACCTGCCGCGGAGCTGCGAGAGGGTCACCTCCCCGATCTCGCCCTTCCCCGTCGCCGTCGGCGCGGTGAAGTCGGGAGCCTTCTCGTAGACACGGACCATGGACGCCTCCTCGGCAAGGGGCTCGAGTGTCGGGCCCGGGATCGGGATCAACGGCCGCTGGAGGGCGGTTCGGACGGCGGTGCGGGCGCGGCCTTGGCGGTGCGGGACGGATCGGCCGCCTCCTCCGCCAGCTGCAGGGTGCGCGCCACGGCGCGGCGCGCGGCCTCCTGGTCGTCGAACGTGAGTGCGTACCGGGGAAGCTCGCGCCGGCAGAAATCGAGGTGCCGGACCTCGTCCGGCCCCACGGCGTCGCGGCAGAGACGCGCCGTCTCCGCGTCTCCCCTCGCCTCGCAGATCTGGGCGAGCAGCGCGTTCCGCAGCCGCGCCGCTCCCTCGCGGGCCAGCCCGGCCGCGAGCCGCTCGGCCGGTGTCTGGAGGCCGCGCAGGTAGCGGAAGAGCGGACTGTGGGCGCGGGTCCGGGGGTCGGCGGCCGGGTCGCTCCCCAGCGCGCGGATGCGCTCGCTGATCAGCTCGTAGTGACGGGCCTCGTCCCCCACCTGCCGGGCCAGCCCCAGCCGCAGGTCCAGGTCGGGCTCGTCGGTCAGCCAGAGCGCCGCGATCTCGGCCGTCTCGATCTTCTCCCGCAGCGCGGCGGCGAGGAGCTCGGTCACCTGGGCGGCCGCGGGGATCGCCGAACGGGCCTGCTCGCCCAGCCGCGCCAGCGTGCGCAGGAGTTCCCGCTCGAGCTCGTGGACGAAGGCCTCCGGGTCCACGGCCGAGCCGCGCGCGCGGGAGGAGCGCTCGGGGTCCATCGAAGACGCGAGGGGAACGGGAAGCGGGCGCATGCTCCCCACCCATACAGGGATGGGACCCTCCCGGGGAGCCCCTCGTGCTGGGGAGCCCCATCCGTGAGGGCACTAACAACGCGGAGGGCGGGACGCGAGCCGCCGGGCGCGACGGGCGTGCGCCGCGTCGTGGCGCTGCATCTCCGCGTCCCCCTCCGGGAGGATCTGCGGGACGATCGCCGGCCGGTTGTCCTTCCCGAGCGAGACGAAGGTGAGGAATCCGTCGCAGCACCGGCGTCTCACCCCGGTGTCGGGATCCTCGTCGAAGACCTCCACCTCGACCTCCATCGAGGATCCGAACGCGGCGTTGACCCTCGCCTGGAGGATGGCCACGTGGCCGAGCCGCACCGGGGCCTGGAAGGTGAGCTCGTCCATGGCCGCCGTGACCACCGGCGTGCGGGCGTGGCGGCGCGCCGACATCGCGCCGGCCAGGTCCATCCACTGGACGATGCGCCCGCCGAACACGGTCCCGAGGTTGTTCGCGTCGGTGGGCATGGCGAGCTCGGTCATCTCGACGCGGCTCTCCGAGGAGGGCTTGGGGGGCGGCACGGACATGCCGGCAGTGTAGAGCACCGGCCCCCTTCCCGTCGTCAGCCCGGGGTGGTATCGGGGCACATGCCGCTCGAGGTCATCCTCATCGACTGGGCCCGCGACCCGCTCCAGAAGCTCTACGGGGCCTACCGCACCTGCTACAGCCCCAAGACCCCGGGCGAGGTCTGGAGCGAGATCCGCGACGGCACCATCTCCCCGGAGAAGATCCGCGCCTTCATCTCCGAGCGGCTCAGGACCGGCCACGCCTCACCGCTGGAGCAGGTGGTCTTCTGGTTCGGGATCAGCGGCGTCTCGCGCTCCCTCTCGCACCAGTTCGTGCGCCATCGCATCGGCATCAGCTTCGAGCAGCAGTCCCAGCGCTACGTGAAGTTCAAGGAGGAGCGGCTCGAGTTCGTGCGCCCCAGGACCTGGGAGAAGGCCGGGATGGCCGACGAGTACGATCGGCTCATGGCGGAGGTCACGCGCGTCTACCTCCAGGCGCTCGAGAAGGGGATCCCCGCCGAGGACGCGCGCTTCGTGCTCCCCAACGCCGCGCCCACCAACTTCCAGGTGATGGTCAACTTCACCGAGCTCCTCCACATCGCCGACCTGCGCCTCTGCTGGCGCGCCCAGTGGGAGATCCGCCACATGGTGGCCCTCATGCGGCGCGAGGTGGTGAAGGCCGTGCCGGAGCTCGGCGGCCAGCTCCAGCCCAAGTGCGGCGACCGGCGCATGGGCTACTGCGACGAGCCGCTCGACGAGTGGAAGCGCTGCCCGATCGGAAAGGTCCGGCCCCACAAGGAGCAGCTGTTCGAGATCCTCGAGCAGCACCGGCACGGTTCGGCGGTCCCCCTCACGGAGGAGGACATCCGCGAGGTGGAGGATGCCGGGAACGAGGGGTGACGGGTGGGTCAAGGCTCACCCGGCGCTTTTGCTTTCGCTCAAGATGGGATTCTGTTAGAAGGGATTTCGTCCTCCTCGTGTTCGCGTTAGGCGCAGCGAGGTGGAAACCCGGTCAGCTCCCCGCTGGTCGTCGGACAAAGGGTCCGGCGCGCGGGTGAGCGGGCCGCAGCCGGTAGCCCGAAAAGAAGCGAAAAAGCGTTTCGATCCGGGCGATCGGTCCAGCACACGGCGAAGGACGCCCGCGGTGAAGCAAAGCCCGCGGCCGCGCAGGGACCGCATGATGGACAACGAAGAGACCCCGAACCAGGGCGGCGACGCACCCAGCGCCACGCCCACCCAGACGTCCCAGAACGAACAGCAGCCCGCGTTCCCGGGCGAGCCGGGGAATGGCGCTTCCGGCCAGCCCGGCGCCCCCGGGCAGGGCCGTCGCCGCCGCCGTCGGCGCGGCCGCCGCGGCCGGGGGGGCCAGCCCGGCCAGCCCGGGTCACCCGGGCAGCCGGCCCAGGGAGGCAACGTCGCCCAGGGAGGGGGCGGGAACGGACCCGCCGTGGCTCCGCCGCCCCAGCCGCAGGGACAGCCCGAGGTCACGGAGGAGGTCGAGGGGGTCCTCGACTTCGAGGGCAAGGGACAAGGCTGGCTTCGCGACCCCAGGAAGTCCTACGTTCCCCAGGCCTTCGACGTCGAGGTGCCGCGCTGGCTCGTCGACCGCATGCACCTGCTGCCCGGCCACCTCGTGAAGGGGCAGGCCGCGGTCCGTGGGATGAAGCGGGTGCTCCAGAAGGTCGACCTGGTCGAGGGCACCGACCCGGTGGCCGTGGTCCGGCGCACCGCCTTCACCAACCTCACCGCCACCGATCCCACCGAGAAGCTGGTCATGGAGACCCGCTCCGACGAGCTGGTCGGCCGCGTCCTCGACCTCGTCTCCCCCATCGGCCTGGGCGCCCGCGCCCTCATCACCTCGCCCCCGAAGGCCGGCAAGACCATCATGCTCCAGCGGATCGCCCAGGCGATCCACGCCAACCGGCCCGACGTGCACCTCATCGTGCTGCTCGTCGACGAGCGGCCCGAGGAGCTCACCGACATGCGCCGGAACGTGAAGGGCGAGGTCTGTGGCTCGTCCAACGACCGGCCGGCCGAGGAGCACATCCACGCCGCCGAGATGGCCCTGGAACGCGCCAAGCGGCTCGTCGAGGGCGGCAAGGACGTCGTCATCCTCCTCGACTCGATCACCCGGCTCGCCCGCGCCTACAACCGCGAGATCGAGTCCTCCGGGCGCACCCTCACCGGCGGCGTCGACAGCCGCGCGCTGGAGCGCCCCAAGCGGCTCTTCGGGGCGGCCCGCAAGGCCGAGGAGGGAGGCTCGCTGACCATCATCGCCACCGCCCTCATCGACACCGGCAGCCGGATGGACGAGGTGATCTTCGAGGAGTTCAAGGGCACCGGGAACATGGAGGTCGTCCTCTCCCGGCAGCTGGCCGAGCGGCGCATCTTCCCGGCCATCGACATCGGCGCGTCGGGCACCCGCAAGGAGGAGAAGCTCTTCTCCGGCAAGCAGATCGAGAAGATCCGCAAGCTCCGCGGGGCGCTGGCGTCGCTGAAGGCCGTCGAGGCCATGGAGCGCCTGCTCAAGAAGCTCACGGAATTCGAGACCAACGACGACTTCCTGAACAGCTTCTGAACCGGGCCTGACCCTGCCCGGGCGGGGGGTGTCCCGGCCGCCGACGCAGGCCCCCGGCCGCGCAGGCTGGCGCTCCGCCACCCAGGGGATATGATCCAGCGGTTCTCGATCCCTCGTGGAGGTACGGTATCCCGGCAACGAGCCCAGACCGCGTCGTCGTCATCGACGACGACGTCCTCATCCTCCGGAACCTGAAGCGCATCCTCGAGGGCGCAGGATTCGACGTCCGCACCTACTCCGCTCCGGAGGAGGCCCTGGCGAGGGTCGAGGCCGACCGTCCCACCGTCATCATCTCCGACTACATGATGCCGGGCATGGACGGCATCGCGCTCCTCCAGAAGGCGCGGGAGAAGGTTCCCTCCGCAGCCCGCGTCCTCTGCACGGCCGCCGAGGACTTCCGCATCGCGCTCGACGCGGTGAACTCGGGCGAGGTCTACCGGATCATCTCGAAGCCCTGGCACAACCAGGAGGTCGTGACCACGGTGGCCCAGGCCGCCGACGCCTCCCGGCTGCGCCGCGAGAACGAGCGGCTCACGATCCAGGTGCAGCAGCAGAACGACAAGCTCCGGGAGCTGAACCTCCGGCTCGAGGAGAGGGTCCGCGAGCGCACCGAGGCGCTGCTCGGCGGCCTCATCGCCGCGCTCGACTACCGCGACGCCGAGACCCAGTGGCACTCCCGCCGGGTCTCGCTCTACGCGCGGCGACTGGCGCTGCAGCTTGGCGTCTCCGAGCCCGACCTCACCGTCATCGAGCACGGCGCGCTCCTGCACGACATCGGCAAGATCGGCATCCGCGACCGGGTGCTGCTCAAGCCCGGCCCCCTCGACGCCGCCGAGTGGAAGGAGATGAAGCGCCACCCCGAGCTCGGTTGGGAGCTCCTCCGCCGGGTCGAGTACCTCAAGTCCGCCTCGGTCATCGTGCTCGAGCACCAGGAGAAGTGGGACGGCACGGGGTACCCCGCCGGCCTGAAGGGCGACGGGATCCTCATCGGAGCCCGCGTGTTCCACGTGGTGGACGCGTACGACGCCATCACCAGCGACCGCCCGTACCGCAAGGCGCGTGGCTACGCCGAGGCCCGCAACGAGATCACCCGCTGCCGCGGCGCCCAGTTCGACCCCAAGGTCGTCGACGCCTTCCTCGACATCTCCGAGGACGAGTGGCGCCGCATCAGCATCGACGTGGAGCAGTTCGCCATCCTCTCCACCGAGATGGCCGAGCGCCCGCCGGGAACGGCCTCCGGGCCGCTTCCCCTCGCCCAGGCCTGACCGGGCATGGCCACCTCCTGCCACGCTTGCGGGGCGGTGCTCGACCTCGACGGCCCCATCGGGCGCCGCAGCGTCTGCCCACACTGCGACGCCGACCTGCACTCCTGCATCAACTGCCGCTTCTACGAGGAGTCGGCGCCCCACGAGTGCCGGGAGCCGCACGCGGACCACCACGTCGACAAGATCGCCTCCAACGCCTGCGATCTCTTCCGCCTGGGCGACGGCGCGTCGCGGCGGCGCGGGTCCTCACAGGCGGCGCGCGACCGGCTGGGGGCGCTCTTCGGAGATGCCCCGAAGCCGCTCGAGAACCCGCGGGACGCGCTCGAGGCGCTCTTCCGGAAGAAGTAGGGGCTCACCCCGATCGAACGTTCGCACCGACCCAGTCCAGATACGGGCCGAGGCCGTCCTCCACCGGGAGCACGAGGAGTTCCGGCACCTGGTAGGGGTGGATCGTGGGCAGCCTCGCCTTCAGCTCCGGCACGAGCCGCCGCACGGTCTTGAGCACGAGAAGGGCCTCGGGCTCGTCTTGGACCTCCCCCTCCCAGCGGTAGATGGAACGGATTCCGGGGATCACGTTGCCGCAGGCGCAGAGCCCCTCCTCGACGAGCGTCCGGGCGATTGCGGCGGCGGATTCGGCGGAGGGAGTGGTGACGAGGACGACGACGGTGTCGGGGGGCATCTTGGATCTCCTGGGACCGTCTCCGAGAACCCGCTCCTGGCGGCGCTGAAGCGCCGCCCGCTACATCCCCGCGCTTCGGGAGACGATCTCCTTCATGATCTCCGAGGTCCCGCCGGCGATGGGAAGGAGGCGCAGGTCGCGCCAGGCGCGGGCCACGTCGCTCTCCAGCACGTATCCCATGCCTCCATGGAACTGCATGACGTCGTAGGCGATCTCCTGGGCCAGGTCGCAGGCCACCAGCTTCGCCATCGAGATCTCCCGCAGCGCCACCTGGTTCCGGGCGAAGAGGTCGCAGGCCCGGTAGGTCAACCAGCGCGCCGCCTCGAGTCGGGACATGTGCTCGGCGAAGCGGTGACGCCAGGCCTGGAAGGTCCCGATGGGCCGGCCGAAGGCCTTTCGCTCCTGCCCGTAGCGGAGCGCCTCGTCGATGAGGAGCTGGGCGCCGGCCACCGCCGTGACCGCGGCCACGAGCCTCTCCCCCTGGAAGCCGGTCATGATGTAGCCGAACCCCTGGTTCTCCTCGCCGAGCAGGTAGCGGGCCGGGATGCGGCAGTCGTCGAGGAAGAGCTCGGCGGTGTCCGAGGAGAGGTTGCCCACCTTCTCCAGCTTGCGGGACACCTGGAAGCCGGGGACGTCGGTGGGGAACGTGACGAGCGAGATGCCCCCGTACCCGTCCTCGCCTGTGCGAACCGCCAGGGTGAGGAAGTCGGCGCGGGTGCCGTTCGAGATCCAGCTCTTGGAGCCGGAGATCACGAGGTCGCCGCCGTCCCGCCGCGCCCGCGTGCGGATGGCCGCCACGTCGCTCCCGGCGCCGGGCTCGGAGATGGCGAGCGCCGCGATCTTCTCGCCCCGCAGCGCGGGCGCCAGGAACTCGCGCTTCTGCTCGTCGGTCCCGAGGTCGCCCAGGATGGGCGTGGCCATCTCTCCCTGGACCAGCATGCCGGTGCCCAGGCCCCCGTTCCGGGAGCGGACCAGCTCCTCCGCATAGGCCACCACGTACCAGTAGTCGAGACCGGAGCCGCCCCAGGCCGGATCGTGCCGGATGCCCAGGAAGCCCATCTCGCCGAAGCGCCGGAACAGCTCCCGGGGGAACTCCCCCTTCTCGTCCCATTCCCGCGCGTGCGGGGCGAGCTCCTTCTCCGCGAAGTCGCGGACCACGCGACGGAAGGCCTGGTGCTCCTCGGTGAAGGGCTCGAAGCCGATGGCGGGCGGGTTCATCGCGCCGAGTCTAGCGCAGCCCCGCGGTCAAGGCGGAGGCACCACGGCGGCCCGCTGCCCCAGCCGGGTGGCCCAGGCCACCCCTGCCACCGAGATTGCGATTCCCACCACCCCGACCGCGGTGATCGACTCCCCGAGCAGGAGCGCCGCAAGGAGGACCTGGGCAATGGGCGTGAGCTGCAGCCATGCCGCGGCCTCCCCCACCGCGAGCGCCCCGTAGGCCTCCGTCATGAGCACCTGGGCCGCGAAGGCCGACAGGGCCATGACGACGGCCAGGGCCCAGGGCACGAGCCCACCGGGCCAGGGGTCGAGCGCGAAGGGAAGCACCACGGGGAGCCCGGCCAGGCAGAAGAAGAAGAAGATGGTGGGAGCGTTGTCGGTGCCGCGCATGGCCCGGATGACGTTCGCGCTCACCGCCGCGAAGACCGCCGCCAGGAGCGCCGCTCCCTCGCCCCAGCCCACCCCCAGCCGGAGGGATCCGTTCCCGAGGACCAGCGCCACGCCCACGGTGGCGATGCCGATGGCGAGCCAGAGCTGGAGGCGGGGACGCTCCCCGAGCAGTCCCAGGGCGAGGACGGTCGCGATGGCCGGGAAGAGGTTGTAGATCATGCCGGCCTCGCCGGCGGGGATGCGGGCCAGGGCGGCGAAGTAGAGGACCACCACCAGGCCGCCCGAGATCCCCCGGGTCACCAGCAACCGGACGTTGCGCGGCCGGAACAGGGCAGGCCACACCGCGAAGACGGCCAGGCTGGCGGCCGCCCCGACGCCGAAGCGCACCACCGACAGTTGACCCGGGGTGAAACGGACCGGCCCGGTGGCGAGCAGCCTCCCCAGCACCGCCATGAGGCCGAAGAAGCAACCGCAGCCCACGAGCTGCAGGCGGGCCAGTGCGCGCCGGCGGGCCACGGCCGCGGGGCTCACGCCTCCTCCGGCTCGGGAGGCTTCCTCCCGAGCACCGAGCCGTAGACCACCCCGGCGATCCCCAGCGCCACCCCGGCGATCCCCACCGGCGACAGGCTCTCGCCCAGCACGGCCCCGGCCCACAGGTAGCTCGCCACCGGCGTGAGCTGCTGCCAGACCGCCGCCTCGGCCACGGTGAGCGCGCCGTAGGCCTCGGTCATGAAGATCTGCGCCGCGAAGGAGACCACCCCCGCCGCCATGGCGAACATCCAGGCGTGGTGGTGGAAGCTCCAGGTCCCGACGGAGAGCGGCGCCGAGACCAGCAGTCCCCCCAGGGTGAATGCGAAGAAGATGGTGGCGGCGTTGTCGGTGGCGCGCAGCGCCCGGATCGACGTCACCGCACCCGCGCCCAGGACCGCCGAGGCGATGCCGACCCATTGCCCCCATCCCATGGTGAAGCGGACCTGCCCGCCCCCGATGACCAGGAACACGCCCAGGCTCGTCACCCCCAGCGCCAGCAGCAGGTGCCAGGTGGGGCGCTCGCCCAGCGTGAAGTAGGAGATGGCCACGGCGATGACCGGAAAGGTGTTGTTGAGGAGCGTGGCTTGCCCGGCCGGGATGAGCGAGAGTGCGTAGAAGTAGAGGAGCGCGGCCAGTCCGCCCAGCAGGCCGCGGGTGACGAGCAGCCCGCGACGGACCGGGCGGAACGTACCCGGACGCAGCCGGAAGATCGCCAGCGCCACCGCGGTGCCCACCGCGAAGCGCACCGTGGCGACCTGGGGCGCGGTGAGCCCCTCCAGGGAGGCGAAGCGGGCCAGCACCGCGAGCAGGCCGAAGAGCGCCGCCGCGAAGAAGAGGAGGAGGCGGGCGCGGGCCGTGCTACCCATCGCGTCCGAGGCCCTCGGACTCCCGACGCAGCCCGTCGGCGAACGCCACCGATGCGGCACGGGTCACCGGCCAGCGGAAGAGCGCGGCCTCGGCCCCCTCCCGCCGCGGAGCCCCGGCCGACTCGGCCAGGAAGAGGGCCAGGTCCATGCCCACCTCCGCGACGAGCAGGTCCCCCTGCCCCTCCGGCACGCCGACCTGGAGCCCCAGCGCCCCGTCCCCCGACTGCCAGGCGAAGCCCGGGACGGTGCCCTGCAGCAGGCCCTGGAGGCTCGCGACCAGGGTCTCCGACGACCCCGGAAGGAGGTGGACGACCGGAAGCCGGACCAGCGGCCACCACTCCCTGTCGCGGGCGTCCCGGTACTCGATCGCCGCCGAGGCCAGGATCCGTCCCCCGGCCTCGCGGGTCACCGGGTCGATGCGGAGCCGGATCGCGCCGGAATCGTTGGGGAGTTCGGCCATTGGAACCGCTCCCGTATCAGGTTTCGGAGCGGTAGCCAACGCGGCTTCCCGGGATTAAGCAAGGCCGGATGACCGAGCCGGACACCATCAGCGTCAAGGGCGCCCGCGAGCACAACCTCAAGTCGGTCGACGTCGAGATCCCCAAGAAGAGGCTGGTGGTCTTCACCGGCGTCTCCGGCTCGGGAAAGAGCTCGCTGGCCTTCGACACCCTCTACGCGGAGGGGCAACGGCGCTACGTCGAGTCGCTCTCCTCGTACGCCCGCCAGTTCCTCGGGCAGATGGAGAAGCCCCGCTACGACACGCTGCGCGGGCTCTCCCCCACCATCTCCATCGAGCAGAAGGCGGCCTCCAACAACCCCCGCTCCACGGTGGGGACCATCACCGAGGTCCACGACTACCTGCGCGTCCTCTACGCCTCCATCGGGGAGCAGCACTGCCCGTCCTGCGGCCGCAAGGTGGGAAAGCAGACCCCGCAGCAGATCGTGGACGCCATCCTGGAGATGCCGGCAGGGTCGCGCATCCTGGTCCTGGCGCCGCTGGTCCAGAACCGCAAGGGCGAGTACCGCGAGCTGCTCGGCGACGCCCAGAAGCGCGGCTTCTCGCGGGTCCGCGTCGACGGCGCGGTCCACTCGCTCGAGGAGCGGCTCTCCCTCGACAAGAAGCTCAAGCACGACATCGAGCTGGTGGTCGATCGACTGGTGGTGAAGGAGACCATCCGGGGCCGGCTCACCGACTCGGTCGAGACGGCCCTCCGGGAGGGCAAGGGGACGCTGATCGTCGCCGACGCCGACAAGGAGCAGAAGGTCGGGCCGGGCATCGACCCGGAGGAGTACAAGAAGCACGACCGGTTCTTCTCCGAGCTGAACGCCTGCCCGACCTGCGGCATCTCCTTCGGCGAGCTGGCGCCCCAGGCCTTCTCGTTCAACAGCCCGCAGGGGTCCTGCACCGAGTGCCAGGGGCTGGGCACCCGCGCCGAGATGGACGCCGACCTGATCATCCCCGATCCGTCGCTGACCATCCGTGAAGGGGCGGTCGAGCCCTGGGCCAGCGGGATGGACCGGGGCGAGGGCTGGACCTTCGAGTTCGTCGAGCACCTCTCCCGCTCCCTCGGGATCGACCTCGACACGCCCTGGTCCACGCTCCCGAAGCAGCACCGCGACGTGATCCTGCTCGGCACCCAGGCCGCGGGCGTGAAGGGCTACCGGATCCAGTGGGAAGGGGTCCTGAACCAGCTCTACCGCCGGTTCAAGTCCACCGGCTCGGAGGCCATGCGCCGCTACTACATGCGCTTCTTCTCCGACAAGCCCTGCCCGGCCTGCGGGGGCGAGCGGCTTCGCGCCGAGAGCCGCGCCGTGAAGGTCCGCGGCCTGGGCATCGTCGAGCTCTCGCGCATGACCATCCGGGAGACCCTCGCCTGGCTCGAGGCCCTGTCCCTCAAGGGGTCCGAGGCCCGCATCGCCGAGGAGCTCCTCAAGGAGATCCGGAACCGGCTGCGATTCCTCGTCGACGTGGGGCTCTCCTACCTGACGCTCGACCGCCCCGGTCCGTCGCTCTCCGGCGGCGAGAGCCAGCGCATCCGGCTGGCCTCGCAGATGGGCAGCGAGCTCACCGGGGTCATCTACATCCTCGACGAGCCCTCCATCGGCCTGCACCAGCGGGACAACGGCAAGCTGCTCGGCACGCTGAAGCGGCTGCGCGACATCGGCAACTCGGTCATCGTCGTCGAGCACGACGAGGAGACCATGGAGTCCGCCGACTGGATCGTCGACTTCGGGCCCGGCGCCGGCGAGCACGGCGGGAGGGTGGTCTCGGCGGGCACCCCGGCCCACGTGATGGCCGACCCCGCCTCGCTGACCGGAGCCTACCTGTCCGGGAGGGCCGAGATCCCGGTCCCGGAGCGCCGCCGGCCGGTGGGCAAGGCCCGCCTCACCATCGCCGGCGCCACCGAGAACAACCTGAAGGACGTCACCGTCTCCTTCCCGCTCGGCTGCTTCGTGGCCGTCACCGGCGTCTCCGGCGCCGGCAAGTCCACGCTGGTGAACGGCATCCTCCACCCGGCGCTCTCCCGGCTCCTCTACGGCTCCCGCGAGGTGCCCGGCAGGCACAGGTCGATCGTCGGCCACGAGCAGATCGACAAGGTCATCGACATCAACCAGCAGCCCATCGGGCGCACGCCGCGCTCCAACCCGGCCACCTACACCAAGGTGTTCGACCTGGTCCGCGACGTCTTCGCGCAGACGCCCGAGGCCCGGGCGCTGGGCTACCTGCCCGGCCGCTTCAGCTTCAACGTCAAGGGCGGCCGATGCGAGGCCTGCCAGGGCGACGGCATGAAGATGGTGGAGATGCACTTCCTCGCCGACGTGCTGGTGCCGTGCGAGGTCTGCCAGGGCAGGCGCTTCAACGAGGCCACGCTCAAGGTGCAGTTCAAGGGCAAGAACATCGCCGAGGTGCTCGACCTCTCGGTGCGCGAGGCCACCGAGCACTTCGCGAACCACCGGGAGATCCAGCGCATCCTGCGCACCCTCGACGACGTGGGGCTCGGGTACGTGAAGCTCGGGCAGCCCTCTCCCACCCTCTCGGGAGGCGAGGCCCAGCGCATCAAGCTGTCGCGCGAGCTGGCCCGGGTGGGAACGGGGCGGACCCTCTACATCCTCGACGAGCCCACCACCGGGCTCCACTTCGAGGACGTGAAGAAGCTCCTCGTCGTGCTCGACCGGCTGGTCGCCGGCGGCAACTCGGTGGTGGTCATCGAGCACAACCTCGACGTCATCAAGTCGGCCGACTGGGTCGTCGACCTCGGGCCGGAGGGTGGCGAGGAGGGTGGATACGTCATCGCCGAGGGGACCCCGGAGGACGTGGCCCGGAACCGGGCCAGCCACACCGGCCACTACCTCGGACTGATGCTGGCCCGCCACGGGGCCCGGCGGGGCGCCGAGCGCGCGGGCTGAGCAGCGCGCCCTTCAGGGCGCGCGAGAGCCACCCTCGATCACGCCGCGAAAACACGGAAGCCCCGCCCGGCTTCACCGGACGAGGCCCCCATCACCTTCTGAACCGGTCCTACGCCGCCTTGGCCTTCGGGGCGTCCTTCTTCTCGGTGCACTTGCACTTCTCGCCGCACTTGCAGTCCTTGGCCTCCTTGGCGCCGCAGGCGCAGGCGGCCGCGACCATGATCTGCGACGACGTGTCGGCGCTGGCCTTGGGCTTGTCCTGCTTGTCACCCGGGTGGGCGTTGTGGCACTTGCAGCCCTTCTCGCACTTGCAGTCCTTCTCGGTCTTCGCGCCGCACTGGCAGGCGGCGGCGAGGAGGAGCGTGCCGGCCTTGGAGGCCTCGGCCTTCTTCTCCTGCGCGGGGGCCTGCTGCTGCGGGGCGGCAGCCGGCTTGGCGGCCTTCTTCTCGGCCTTGTCGGAGGTGCTGGCCTTCTTGTCGCAGTCGCAGGCGAAGGCCGGCATGGCGACGGCGAGGGCGAACGCGCTGGCGATTCCCAGGGCGATGTTCGTGATCAGTCGACGGGTCATGGTTCAACTCCCTTGGCTCTGTGGCTGGCCACGTCCGCCCCTGCGGGTGGAAGCGTTCGTGCAGCAGTGGACGCGGCAATATCTAAGAAAATCCCCCGCCGGGTCAAGGGGATCACCTCCAGAGGGGTGTAAGTGAGATTGTTCCCAAGAGGGCTGGCGTATAGATTCCGCCCTCGATGCCCATCGACGACCCAGACCGGATCCTGGCCCTCCTGCGGGACCCCAACGTCGGCAGCCAGGAAGTGGCCGAGCAGACGGGCCTGCCCCGCGCCGAGGCCGCCCGCGCCGCGCGCCTCCTCGTGGGCCTGGCCAGGGCCCAGCCCGAGGAGATCGCCACCCTCCCCGCCCCCCTCGCCGCCGCCCTGCTCAAGGCGGCCGTCACCGGGGCCCGCCTGGACGTGCTCACGGCCCTCGCCGCATCGACCGACAAGGTGCTCTCCAAGGAGGCCAAGCGCGCCCTCCACCTGCTCCGCACCCGGGGTGTCTCCGTCCCGGAGCCGGCCCGGGCGGCTCCTCCCCTGCCGACGCCGGTCGCCGAGGAGGTCTTCCCCTGCTACGCCTCGTCCCTCGACGGACAGGGGGAGCGCGCCATCTGGATCGCCCGCAACGTCCCGGGTCGGGGAGTGGAGGTCGGACAGGCCGTCGTCTCGGACCTGCTCGGCCTCGTCGAGCTCCAGATCGGGGTTCTCGGCCGCAAGGAATACCGCTCGTTCGGCAAGGAGATCGGGGAGCGGGGCGAGGCCATGGGAGTCGCCGAGATCGACCCGGGGCACGCCCGGACCGTGGTCGCCGAGGCGAGGCGGCGGAACGACGGATCGGGGCGTCCGGTCCCGGCGGGAGCCGACGCCTGGCTCGCCCGCATCGGGCCTGGCACGCCCGCTCCTGACCCCGCCGCGTCCCTGCCTCCCCTCCCGGAGGAGCAGGAGCGGGCCGCCCTCGCCGCGTCGGCCGGGCTGCACGGGCTTCCCATGCTGCGGGGCTGGCTGGCCGACGAGGCGGCGCTGCGCGCGCTGGCGGCCCGGCTCGACGCCCTGGCCGCCGAGACCGGGAAGGGCGACGAGGCCGAGCTGGCCCGCCGCACCGCCGACGCGATCGCCGAGGCCCTGGAAGCCTGGCTGGACCCCCCATGCCGCCAGCTCCTGTCGGGGAGGCTCTTCACGGTGGGTGTGCACCTCCTCGCCATGGGCTCGACGGATGGCGCGGCCCAGGCCGCGGCGTCGGCCCGGGCCCTGGCGGCCGGGACGCCGGGTCGCGACATCCCCTTCGCCCGCGAGATGGTCGAGAAGGCGTTTCCCAGCCGCGGCGCCCCAGCCCCTTCCTCCCCGGCGAGGCCGGTCATCGCCGCTCCGCGCGGATGATCCGGCCATGACAGCCTTCCGGAATCCAGTCCCCACGGTGGACGCCGTGATCCTCCTCCCGGGCGACCGGGTGGTGCTGATCCGCCGCAGGAACCCGCCCCACGGGTGGGCCATCCCCGGCGGCTTCGTCGACGAGGGCGAGCCCCTCGAGGCGGCCGCGAAGCGCGAGGCCGCCGAGGAGACCGGCCTCGGCGTGACCCTCCTCGAGCAGTTCCACTCCTACTCCGACCCGGCGCGGGACCCGCGCCGGCACACCATCAGCACGGTCTTCCTCGCCTCCGCGTCGGGGGAGCCGCGCGCCGGTGACGACGCCGACGAGGCCCGCGCCTTCGCCTGGGACGCACTGCCCTCCCCCATCGTCTTCGACCACCGGGAGATCCTCGCCGACGTGCGGCGCTACCTCCTCACCGGCGCCCGGAGGCGACCGTGACCGCTCCGCTCACGCCGCTGGAGCGGGGCGCCCTCGTCGGGATCGCCCGGGCCGCCATCCGGTCCAGGCTCGGTCTCGGGTCGCCGCCTCCCCTCCCGGAGACGGGCGGGCTGGGGGATCGGCGCGGCGCCTTCGTCACCCTTCACCGCGGCGGCGAGCTGCGCGGCTGCATCGGCCGGTTCGAGCCCGAGGGTTCGCTGTCCCGCACCGTGGCCGACATGGCCGTGGCGGCGGCCTTCGGCGATCCCCGCTTCCCGCCCCTCACGGCCGGCGAGCTCGACGACCTCGAGATCCACGTCTCGGCGCTCGGCCCGCGCGTCCCCCTTCCGGATCCGGCCCAGGTGCGCGTCGGCGTGGATGGACTCGCGGTGAAGCAGGGGTGGCACCGGGGCGTGCTGCTGCCGGTGGTCGCGGTCGAGCACGGGTGGGATGCCCCCACCTTCCTGAAGCACGCGTGCCTCAAGGCTGGCCTCCGGGCCGACGCCTGGCGCGACCCCTCCACGACGCTCGAGACCTTCGAGGCCGAGGAATTCGGCGACCCGGCCCGGGAATCTCCATGACCTCCATCCTGCAGTCCCTCCCGATGATCGCCGTGACGGTGCTGGCCTTCGGGCTCCTCATCGTCATCCACGAGCTGGGCCACTACCTGGCCGCCCGCTGGTCGGGCATGCGGGTGGAGCGCTTCAGCGTCGGCTTCGGCCCGGTGGTCTGGTCCCGCAAGCACGGCGACACCGAGTGGGCGGTCTCGGCCATCCCGCTGGGCGGGTACGTGAAGATCGTCGGCATGGCCCCCGGCGAGGAGATCGCCGAGGGGGACACCGGCGCCTACTCCGGCAAGCCGGCCTGGAAGCGCTTCCTCGTCATCCTGGCCGGGCCGGCCATGAACTACCTGCTCGCCATCGTCATGGCGGTCGGCCTCATCGCCACCCTGGGCCTCCGCGAGCCCGACCAGAGCTCGGTCATCGGCGACGTCATCTCCGGGGGAGCAGCCCAGCGGGCCGGGCTTCGCGCCGGCGACCGCGTGGTCTCGGCCGGCGGCGCGCCCGTGGAAGGCTGGAAGGAGCTCGTCCTGGCCATCCGGGCCCACCCCGGCCAGGACCTTTCCCTCGGCGTCGCGCGCGCCGGCTCCGCCCCGGGCACCGCGCCGGAGATCCTGACGATGCGGCCCGACGACTCGGGGGGGATTGGCAAGGCGGGCATCGCCCCGAACCTCCGGGCCGTCCGCGCCGGCCTGCTCGAGTCGGTCTCCCAGGGCTTCCAGCGCACCAACGACAAGGCCGCCGAGATCCTGGGCGGGCTCGGACAGGTCGTGACCCGCAAGCAGAAGGCCGAGCTGCAGGGGCCGCTGGGCATCGCCCAGGAGATGACCCGGAGCGCCCGGGCCGGCGTCGCACCCTTCCTCATGATGGTCTGGCTCATCTCCATCATGCTCGCCATCTTCAACTTCCTGCCGCTCCCGGCGCTCGACGGCGGCCGGCTCACCTTCCTCGTGTACGAGATCGTGACCCGCAGGCCGGTCAACCAGCGGGTGGAGGCCGTGATCCACACCGCCGGGTTCATCCTCCTCTTCGGCCTGCTCATCGGTGTGACGCTCTTCGGGGACCTGCCGCGCCTCCTCCGGCAGTGACCCGGTCCCCGCATTACCATTCCCCCGTGCCCGTCTCGGTCCTCTACTTCGCCGTGGCCCGCGAGGCCGCCGGCACCGATTCCGAGTCGGTGGCCAGGGCTCCGGCCACCGTGGGCGCCCTTCGCTCCGTCCTGGCAGAGCTCCATCCGGCGCTGGCCCGGGTGCTTCCTCGCTGCCGCCTTGCGGTGAACCAGGAGTTCGCCGGAGACGACGACCCCGTACCGGAGGGTGCGGAGGTGGCGGTCATCCCCCCCGTGTCGGGTGGCTCGGGGCGCTTCCGGGTGGTGGACCGGCCGCTCGACCTGGCCGAGGCGGTCGACGCCGTGGCCGGTCCGGAGCTCGGAGGCCTGGTGACGTTTCGCGGAGACGTCCGCGGGGTGAGCCACGGCAAGCGGGTGCTCCGGCTCGAGTACGAGGCCTACGTGCCCATGGCCGAACGGAAGCTCGCCGAGATCGGGCGGGCCGTCGGCGACGAGCACGGAGCCCTTCTCTCCATCGTCCACCGGGTGGGCGCCCTGTCGCCCGGCGATGCCGCCGTGATCATCGCGGCCGCGGCCCCGCACCGGGCGCCGGCCTTCCGCGCCTGCGAGGCGGCGATCGAGTGGCTCAAGAGGGACGCTCCCATCTGGAAGCGCGAGGTGTACGAGGACGGATCGGAATGGGTGGGGATGGGACCTTGAAGCTCTGCGTGTTCGACCTCGATGGAACGCTGGTGGACTCCCGCGAGGACCTCTACCTGGCCGTGGCCCACGCCCTCTCCGAGCTGGGCCTGCCGCCCCGCTCGCGGGAGGAGGTCGTGAGCTTCGTGGGGGACGGGGCGGTGAGCCTGGTCTCCCGCTCCATCGCCCCGCGCGAGCACCTCCTCGAGACCGCGGTGGCGCTCTGGCGCGAGCACTACTCGCGTCACCTCCTCGACCACACGCGGCTCTATCCGGGCATCGCGGCCGTGCTCGGCAGCGCCCGAATCCCCCTCGCCGTCCACACCAACAAGCCCGGCGCCATGGCGCGCAAGATCCTCGACGGGCTGGGAGTCCATTCCCGCTTCGCCGAGGTGGTGGGCGGCGACGAGGCGGTGCGCAAGCCCGACCCTTCCGGCCTGCTCGGCATCTGCTCCCGGGTCGGCGTGAGCCCGGAGGACACGGTCCTCGTGGGCGACAGCGTCGTCGACCACACGACGGCGGTCGCTGCCGGCGTGCGCTTCGTGCCCGTTGCCTGGGGCTTCGTCCCCATGGAGACCCTGGCCGCGGCGGGGGCCACCGGATTCGTGCAGGACGCGGCGGGGCTCCTGCCCCTGGTGGGCGCCACCCCCTGACAGCGCCCCTCTCCCCGGGGTACACAGGAGGGGTGTCCGACCTCGAACCTCGGGTGATGGCGCTGCTCGACGCCGGCGACCTTTCCGGCGCCGCCACGGAGGCCTTGCGCGGCCTCGGGCCCCAGGTCCTCGGGTATCTGACCGCGGTGCTGCGGAACGAGGACGATGCCCACGACGTCTTCTCCCAGTTCGCCGAGGACCTCTGGAAGGGCTTGCCCGGCTTTCGAAGGGAGAGCTCGCTCCGGACCTGGGCCTTCCGCATCGCCTGGCACGCCGCCTCCCGGTTCGCCCGGGACCCCTACCGGAAGCGAGGACGCCACATGCTCACCACAGAGGCCTCCAAGATCGCCGACGAGGTCCGCTCCACGATGTCGACCTACGCTCCCGGCGGCCGGGCCGAGAAGCTGATGAAGCTGCGCGAGTCCCTCGAGCCGGACGAGCTGACGCTGCTCATCCTGCGCGTCGACAAGGGGATGTCCTGGGAGGAAATCGCCGAGGTGATGCGGGCCGACGGCGAGCCGGTCACGCCGGCCGCGCTGCGCAAGCGATTCGAGCGGCTGAAGGAGAAGCTCCGGCGGCTGGCCCTGGAGCAGGGGCTCATCGAGTAGTCCACGCCGGGCGCCGGAAACTCGACGGACGCCGGACCGCGTGGGAACCTCCGGGCATGTCCCGGCTGCTCCTCGCCGCCGCCGTGGCGGCCATCCTCGTCCTGGTCGGCACCTTCGTCCCGTGGGACGGGAGGACGCTCGTCGAGCGCTGGAACGGCGCACCCAGCTCCGCGTCCCGAGCGAGCCAGAAGGGCCCCTCCCCCGCCCGGACCGCGCAGAGACCGGTCCGGCCGGCGCCGAAGCGCGCCCCGGAGCCCGAGGAGCACCACACCGAGTCGGACCGCAGGGCAATCGACCGGATCGTGGCCGAGCACGCGGCCGATCCGCCGGCCCCCCGGCGTTGACCGGCCCGTCAGGCAAATCGCGGGGTTGCGTTCTTCGCGGGGGTCGGGTAATCAACGCCCCCGAATGACCGACACGACCGCGAAGACGAAGGCCAAGAAGTCCGCCCCGAAGGCCAAGGGCGCCGGCAAGAAGACCTGCAAGATCCAGGGCTGCAAGCGCTCGTACCGCGCCAAGGGCTTCTGCTTCTTCCATTACTCCAAGTGGCGCCGTGGCGAGCTCGAGGCCGTGCCGCGCCGCTGGAAGACCTGCTCCAAGGAAGAGTGCAAGAAGAAGGTCCTGGAGCACGGGCTCTGCAAGGACCACTTCGACGCCTGGAAGAAGAGCCGCAAGGGCGCAAAGCAGGTGGCCGCAGAGGCCCCCGCGGCCTAGCGGTTTCCCTCGCCGCCCGCCGGCCGGGTCCCGAGCTTGCGCTCGAGCGACCGGGCCGCGGCGGCGAGCAGCTCGGCCTCCCGCTGCGTGGGCTCGGCCCGCGCGAGCAACCGGCGCCACTCCGCGAGGATGGCGTCGGGGTTCTGCGGATTCAGGTAGCCCGCGTCGGCGAGGAGCGCCCGCGCGCGTGCCCAGAACGCCTCCACCGTCTCGTGGCGCGCCGGCTCGGCCTCGGGCGGACCGGCGAACCCGGCGCCCCGCGCCAGCGCCACCTCGTAGGCCAGGACCGCGGCGGCCTGGGCCAGATTCATCGAGTCGTAGGCAGGCCCCGTCGGGATGGTGCAGACCGCCGCGCAGGCGGTCAGCTCGGCGTCGGAGAGTCCCCGCTTCTCCTCCCCCAGGACGATGGCCACGGGCCCGCCCGCTGCCCGCCGGGCCACCTCGGCCGCGAGTTCCCGGGGGACAGACGGGGGCGCCCCTCCACGTCCCGGGAGGTGGTCCCGCAGGCCCAGACCGTCCCGGCGAGGGCCGAAGCCAGGTCCGGGAAGACCTCCGCCGCGTCGAGGATCGGCCTCGCCCGTCGGGCCGTCCGCTGGGCCCTCTGGAAGACGTCCTCCTTGGCGTTGCGCCCGCCCCCGGACCGGGGAACCCCCGACCAGGATGGGGGCGCGACCACCCGCATCCGCGGGACCTCGAAGTTCGCGAGCACCCGGGCCACGGCCCCGATGTTCTCGGCCGACGAGGGGCGGTGCAGCACGAAGATGACGTCATCCCGGACCAAGGCGCCCGTATGCTAGCATTCGCGGTCATGATTCCCGACGACAAGCTCCGCGCCCAGCTTGCCCACACCCTCCAGAAGTTCGACGCACCCGCGCTCGGCGAGCTCTACCGGGGGAAGGTCCGCGACAACTACTCGCGAGGCGACCGGATCGTGATGATCACGACCGACCGCATCAGTGCCTTCGACCACGTGCTCGGGACCATCCCCTTCAAGGGAGAGGTGCTGTCCCGCCTGACCCGGTTCTGGTTCGACCAGGTGAAGGACATCGCGCCCACCCACATCCTCGACAACCCCGACCCGAGCGTCATGGTCGTGAAGCGGGCCCAGCCGTTCCCCGTCGAGATCATCATCCGCGGGTACATCACCGGATCCCTGTGGCGCGACTACGTGGCCGGCAAGGCTGGCGCCTATGGCATCGAGTGGCCGCAGGCACTCCGGAAGGACCAGCGCTTCCACCTGCCCATCATCACGCCCTCCACCAAGGCCCAGTACGGCAAGCACGACGAGCCCATCAGCGAGAAGGCCATCGTCGAGGAGGGGCTCGTCCCCGCCGACGTCTGGGCCGAGGCCACCGAGGTCGCCCGGGCGCTCTTCCAGCGCGGCCAGGAGTGGGCGGCCTCGCGCGGCCTCATCCTCGTCGACACCAAGTACGAGATGGGCATCGCCGACGGGAAGCTGGTGGTCATCGACGAGATCCACACCCCGGACAGCTCCCGCTACTGGATCGCCAAGGGCTACGAGGAGCGGCTGGCCGCCGGCCAGGACCAGCAGATGCTCGACAAGGAGAACATCCGGCAGTGGCTCATCACCGAGCACGGGTTCTCCGGACACGGCACGCCGCCGGCGCTCACCGACGAGGTGCGCATCATGCTGGCCCGGAAGTACATCGAGGTCTTCGAGCTCCTCACCGGCGAGCGGTTCGAGTCGCCGGTGGGCAGCGTCGATGCGCGCATCCGCGAGAATCTCCAGGCGAAGGGTTATCTCTACGGCGGCCGGAACCCGTCCCCGAACACCCGCTCGAAGATCGTGTCCACGTGCTTCAGGTGGTACTCCACCGCGAAGCAGGCGTCGATCTCGGCCTCGGAGAGCGCCTTCCTCACGTCGGCGTCCCCCTTCAGCGCCGTCCGGAAGTCCACCTTCTCCTCCCACACCTTCATGGCGTTGCGCTGGACGAGGACGTAGCCCTCCTGGCGCGGGATGCCCTTCCCCACCAGGGCGAGCAGCACCCGCTGGGCCTCGAAGAGGCCGCCGGTGGCCTCGAGGTTCTCCTTCATCCGCTCGGGATACACGCGCAGGTCGTCGATCATCCGGGCGAAGCGGCTCAGGCCGAAGTCGAGGGCGATGGTGGCGTCGGGGCCGATGACCCGCTCCACCGAGGAGTGGCTGATGTCCCGCTCGTGCCAGAGCGCCACGTCCTCCAGCGCCGGGACCGCCCAGCCGCGCAGCAGGCGCGCCAGGCCGGTCAGGTTCTCCGACAGGATGGGGTTGCGCTTGTGCGGCATGGCCGAGCTGCCCTTCTGCCCCGCGGTGAACGGCTCCTCGGCCTCCCGCACCTCGGTGCGCTGCAGGTGCCGGACCTCGGTGGCCTGCTGCTCCATGACCGCCCCGGCCACGGCGATGGCGCAGAAGAGGTCGGCGTGCCGGTCGCGGGCCACCACCTGGGTGGCCGCTCCCTCGGCTCCCTCGAGCCCGAGCCTGGCCATGACGAAGGCCTCGACGGCCGGATCGACGTTCGCGAAGGTCCCGACCGCGCCGGAGATCTTGCCGACCGCCGCGACCTTCCCGGCCGCCACCAGCGCGTCGCGCCGTCGCCCCCAGGCGTCGTACCAGCCGGCCAGCTTGAGCCCGAAGGTGACCGGCTCGGCGTGGATGCCGTGGCTCCGGCCGATCATGGGCGTGCGCCTGTGCTCGAGCGCGCGCTTCTTCACCGCCGCCCGGACCCGATCCACGTCGGCGACGAGGAGCGCGGTGGCCTCGCGGAGTTGCACCGCCAGCGTGGTGTCGAGCACGTCGGAGGAGGTCATCCCCTTGTGCAGGTGACGGGCCGGCAGCCCGCCCTTCTCCTCGACGAAGGTCAGGAAGGCGATGACGTCGTGCTTGGTCACCTTCTCGATCTCGTCGATGCGGGCCACGTCGGCGGCCGAGAACTCGAAGCCGTCGAAGGTGCGGCGGAGCGCGGCCAGGTCCTCGGCCGGCACCTCGCCGAGCTTCACCATGGCCTCGGCGGCCAGGAGCTCGACGTCGAGCCAGATGCGGAATCGCCGCTCCGGCGACCAGATGCGGGCCATCTCGGGACGCGTGTAGCGCGGGATCATCCGACCCTCCGCGGCCGCCTTGCGGCCGGCTTGTCGTTTCCGGCCTAGCGGCCGGTGGAACCGAATCCTGCGCCGCCCCGCTCGCTGCCGGGGAGCTCGGCCTCTTCCTGGAGCACGGCCCGCGTCACCGGGGCCACCACCAGCTGGGCGATCCGCTCCCCGCGGGCGAGCCGCACCCGCTCCTGCCCCCAGTTGACCAGGATGACGCCCACCTCGCCCCGGTAGTCGCTGTCGATGGTGCCGGGGGCGTTGGGGATGCCGAGCCCGTGCTTGAGCGCGAGGCCCGAGCGCGGGCGCACCTGCCCCTCGAAGCCGGGCGGGATGGCCAGGGCGATGCCGGTGGGGACGAGCCGGCGCTCGCCGGGGGCGAGGTCGACCGGCTCGTCGGCGCGAAGGTCCATGCCGGCGGCGCCGGCGGACTGGTATTGCGGCAGCTCGAGCGGATCTCCGCGGCCGCCCACCCGAAGCACCACGACGGGGATCGGGGGGACGGCCAGGGTCACCGCTCGCCTCCCTAGCCCTTGGCAGGCTCGGGGTCGGTCTTGACGGCCTCGGTCTTCTGCGCGGCCGCGTCGGCCAGCGCCTCCTTGCGGGAGAGCCGGATCTTCCCGGCGCGGTCGACCGAGATGACCTTGACGAGGACCTCCTCGCCCTCCTGCAGGACGTCGGAGACGCTCTTCACCCGCTTGTCGGAGAGCTCGGAGATGTGGATGAGCCCGTCGGTGCCGGGGAAGATCTCCACGAAGGCGCCGAACTCGGCGATCTTGCGGACCGTGCCCAGGTACGTCTTGCCGACGTCGGCCTCCTGGGTGAGGTTCTTGATCATCTTGATCGCCGCGTCGACGTTGGTCTGGTTCGGGCTGGCGATGTTGATGGTGCCGTCGTCCTCGATGTTGATGCTGCAGCCGGTGCGGGCGGTGATGTCCTTGATCACCTTGCCGCCGGGCCCGATGACGTCCTTGATGCGCTCGGAGCGGATCTTGATGGTGGTGATGCGCGGCGCGTAGGCGCTGATGTCGGTGCGGGGCGTCGACAGGGCCTTGGCCATCTCGCCGAGGATGTGCTTGCGGCCGGCCGCGGCCTGGTCGAGCGCGTCCTGGAGGATCTTGCGGGTCACGCCGCCGATCTTGATGTCCATCTGGATGGCGGTGATGCCGGCGTCGGTGCCGCAGACCTTGAAGTCCATGTCGCCGAGGTGGTCCTCGTCGCCGAGGATGTCGGAGAGGATGGCGATCTTCTCGCCCTCCTTGATGAGCCCCATGGCGATGCCCGCCACCGGGGCCTTCACCGGGACGCCGGCGTCCATGAGCGACAGGCAGCCTCCGCAGACCGAGGCCATCGACGAGGAGCCGTTCGACTCCATGATGTCGGAGACGATGCGGATGGTGTACGGGAACTTGTCCTCGGCGGGCAGCACCGCCCGCAGGGCCCGCTCGGCCAGCGCGCCGTGGCCGATCTCGCGGCGGCCGGGGCCGCGCAGGAACTTGGCCTCGCCCACCGAGAAGGGCGGGAAGTTGTAGTGCAGCATGAACTTCTTGAAGTGCATGCCGGTCAGCATCTCGACCCGCTGCTCGTCCTCGGAGGTGCCGAGGGTGGCGGCGACGAGCGCCTGCGTCTCACCGCGCGTGAACAGGGCGGAGCCGTGGACGCGGGGGAGGATGCCCACCTCGGAGGCGATGAAGCGGATGTCGGCCGGACCGCGGCCGCCGATGCGGCGCCCCTCGTCGGTGATCATCTTGCGCATGTACTCGTACTTCACGTCCTCGTAGTAGCCCTTGATCTCCTTCTCGCGGGCGGCGAGCGCGGCGAGCTGCGCGGGGTCGCCGGCGGCCTCGGCCTGGAGCGCCTCGAGGAGCTCCTTCTTGATCTCGGAGAGCCGGCCGTAGCGGTCGTGCTTCTCGTTGCGGGCGTAGGCCTGGCGGACCTTCTCCCAGGTGAGCGACTTCACCTTCTCGCGGAGCGCGAGGTCGTTCTTGGGGGCCTCGAAGGCGCGCTTGCGCCTTGCCGACCGCGTCGGCGAGCCTGTCCTGGGCGTCGAGCAGCGGCTGCACGGCGGCCTGGCCGAAGAGCAGGGCGTCGACCATCACGTCCTCGGGGATCTCCTTGCCTCCGCCCTCGACCATCACGACGGCGTCGCGGGAGGCGGCCAGCACCACGTCGAGGTCGGCCTCGGCGCGCTGGGCCAGCGTGGGGTTGGCGATGAACTTGCCGTCCACGCGGCCGACGCGGACGCCGGCGATGTGGCCGTTGAAGGGGACGTCGCAGACGGCGAGCGCCGCCGAGGCGCCGGTGAGCGCCAGCACGTCGGTGTCGTTCTCCTGATCGAAGGAGATGACCGTGCAGATGAGCTGGGTCTCGTTCGCGTAGCCGTCCGGGAAGAGCGGGCGGCAGGAGCGGTCGACCATGCGGGAGACGAGCGTCTCCTTCTCGGTGAGCCGCCCCTCGCGCCGGAAGAAGCTGCCGGGGATCTTGCCCGCGGCGAAGAGCTTCTCCTGGTAGTCGACGGTGAGGGGGAAGAAGTCGATTCCCTCCTTCCGCTCCTTCGCCGACACCACGGTGACGAGGACGATGCTGTCGCCGTGGCGGATCCAGATGGATCCGTCGGCCTGCTTGGCGATCTTTCCGGTCTCGAGGGTGATCTCGCGATCACCGACCTGCGCGCGCTCCTGGATGGCCTTCATTGGGCACCTTCACGAAGTGAGCCGGGGGGCGTCTTGCCCTCCGGTCCCGCCGTGCGAGTTGCCGCCGCCTGGCCCGCGGTGCCTCAGTTTCTCACGCGGGCGCCGCTCGCTGCTGGAGCGGGGCCCGAGTCGGAAACGGAAGCGCCGTCGGCGGTGCGCCGGCCCGCTCGCGGGCGGGCCTGTGGAACTGCTACTTCCGGAGACCGAGCTGCTCGATCACGACCTTGTAACGGTTCAGGTCGACCGTTCGGAGGTAGTCGAGGAGTCGGCGCCGCTGCCCGACCAGCTTGAGGAGGCCGCGGCGGCTGTGGTGGTCCTTCTTGTGGGTCTTGAAGTGCTCGGTGAGATAGGTGATCCGCTCGGTGATGAGGGCCACCTGGACCTCGGGAGACCCGGTGTCCTTGTCGTGCCGGCGGTACTTCTGGACGACTTCCTGCTTCTGCTCGGTGACGAGCGCCATAGCGATTGCTCCCTGGTGAGAGCCGTTCCCGTCTCGAGGGCGAAGGCGTTGCGCCACGGGGACAGAGGACGGCGGGTTTGGAGGGGGTCTTTTAGCGGCAGAGGGGGGCGAAGTCAA
>CAWDHF010000002.1:0-244874 GCA_963802065.1 uncultured delta proteobacterium
CTCCCTCGGCCGTTCCCCCGTCGAAGGGCTTGCCCTCGACGCTGCCCTGGTAGTCGATGACCGCCCAGTCGCCGGCCTCGGCGACGTCGCGCCCCTCGAGCGGGACCATCTCGCCGAAGGACTGGCGCAGCCGCTCCACCTCGGCGTCGACGGTGGCGTCGGTGATCTCCACCGGCTTCCGGGTAACGGAAAGGCCGCGGTAGTCCTTCGGCACGATGACCGGCTTCACCTCGACGCGGGCCGTGTAGGAGAAGGGGCGATCGGCGCCGATGCCGCCCTCGCCGACCTCCACGCGGGGTGCGGCCACGGCCTCGAGGGCCTGCTCCCGGGTGGCCTCCTGGAAGCTCTTCTGGACGAGCTTCTCGACGACGTCGGCCTCGACCTGCTCCTTGAAGTTCCGCTCCAGCACGGTGCGCGGGGCCTTGCCGGGGCGGAAGCCACGGAGCTTCACGCGGCGACCGAGGCTCGCGTACGCGCGGTCGATCTCCTTCGCCACCTCGGCGGGCTCGATCTCGACGGTGACCTTCTTCTCCACGGGGGAGAGCTTCTCGACCTGGATCTTCATTCGGGGAATTCCTTCAGGCGGAACGGGGGCATAGACCTATGGCCGGGGAGCCGGCAGGTCAAGGGAAATGGGCGGGGAGGGACTCGAACCCTCATGCCTCGCGGCACCGGATCCTAAGTCCGGCGCGTCTGCCAGTTCCGCCACCCGCCCGCGGAATGGAACGCAGACTATCCGATCACGGCCCGGGCCGGAGCGCCCCGTTTCGTTGTAGAACCTCCATCGGTGGACGCCCCCCACGAGCACCCTCCCGACGCCTCCTGCACGCCGGCCTGTCCCCGCTGGAGCGAATGGGCGCTGCACTTCTACTTCCTGCAGCAGCGCTGGCCGGAGATGCTCGCCGCCTGCCGGGAGGCCGCCGCCATCGAATGGGTGATGGTGGCCCCAGGGGTGGCCGGGGTCGCCCTGCCGGAGTACCTGCGCGACGAGCAGCTGGTCCGGCTCAACCTCGTGGCCGGGCGGGACACGGCCGAGGTGATGCTCGACGAGTGGGGCATCCGCTGCGAGCTGACCTTCCAGGGGGTGCGCCGGGAGGTGGCCTTTCCCTGGGCCGCCGTGGTGGCCGGGACGCTTCGCCCGCCCGAGCGGAAGAAGCCGCGCTTCGGGGTCATCCAGGGCGGGAAGAAGGACTGACCCGGCGACGCCCCGGAACGAGAAAAGCCCCGCTGGTGGAGCCAGGGGGCCTCTCGGTCTGCATGGTGAGCGCAGAAGGAATCGAACCTTCAACCTATGGATTAAGAGTCCATTGCTCTGCCAGTTGAGCTATGCGCCCGGAAACATCGGGGAACTTCGGATGGCTATGGCAAGGGGCGGCGATCTACCAGTCGCCCCGGGGGTTGTCAATGGCGCGCCCGGAGGGAATCGAACCCCCGACCTGCGGCTTCGAAGGCCGACGCTCTATCCAACTGAGCTACGGGCGCGAGCGGCGGGACGGTCCCGCTGCCCGTGAAGGTATGGGGTGAGTGATGGGGTTCGAACCCACGACCCCCGGATCCACAGTCCAGTGCTCTACCGATTGAGCTACACTCACCGTAAAAATGTTGGCGCGCCCGGAGGGAGTCGAACCCCCGACCCGCGGCTTAGAAGGCCGCTGCTCTATCCAACTGAGCTACGGGCGCAAGTCGGCCCCGTCCTCCGTGCTCCGGGATCCTGCTTCCCCGGCCATCCGATTCTGCTTTCAAAGAGTCGGGGCGGCCGGATTCGGACCGGCGACCTCCTGCGCCCAAGGCAGGCGCGCTACCAGGCTGCGCTACGCCCCGGCATCTTACGACATTTTTCCCGTCCGCCCGGGCCCGAGAGCGCCGTGTCTAGCGTCCCTCCGGGGTTTTGTCAAAGGTTGGCTGCAGGCGCCGCGGCGGCGCTAGGAGATCCGGCGCAGTTCGGGCAGCAACCGGCGCAGCGCCTCGCCCCTGTGGGAGAGCGCATCCTTCTCGGCCGGCGTGAGCTCGGCCATGGTCTTCCCGGGAGCGCCCTCCGGGAGGAAGAGGGGGTCGTAGCCGAAGCCCCCCTCCCCGCGCGGCGCCTCGCCGATCACCCCGCGGCAGCTCCCCTCGGCCGAGGCCAGGATGGCGCCGTCGGGACCGGAGAGCGCGACCACGGCCCGGTACTCGGCGCCGCGGTGCTCGGGCCAGACCCCCTGCATCACCATGAGGAGCTTCTCGTTGTTGGCCTGGTCGCGCTCCTTGCCGACGAGGCCGGGGCGCTCGTCCTCCGACCAGCGCGCCGAGCGGATGCCGGGCTTGCCCCAGAGCGCGTCGATGCAGAGCCCGGAGTCGTCGGCCAGGGCGTGCATCCCGGCGGCGCGAGCGTATTCCGACGCCTTCTTGGCGGCGTTCTCCGCGAAGGTGGAGCGGTCCTCCTCGACCTCGGGGAGCTCCCGTCCCGCCTCCAGGGCCAGGTCGTCGAGGGAGACCACCCGGACGTCGAGGCCGGTGACGAGCCGGCGCAGCTCGCGGAGCTTGCCCGGGTTGCGGGTGGCGAAGAGCAGGTTCACGGAGCGAGGAGGGACGGGCCCTGGAGCGCGCGCTCCTGGAGGGCCTTGAGCTCGGCGATGCCGGCCAGGGCGGAGTCGAGCATGGCGTCGAGGTGGGAGCGGCCGAAGGCCTTGCCCTCGGCCGTGCCCTGCACCTCCACCAGGTCGAGGTCGCCGGTGGCGACCACGTTCATGTCCACCTCGGCGGTGGAGTCCTCCTCGTACTCGAGGTCGAGCCGGACCTCACCGTCCACCACCCCCACGCTGACCGCGGCCACGTGGCGGCGGATGGGGGCGCCCTTCACCACGCCGGCCTTCTGGAGCTTCTTCACCGCCAGCGCGAGCGCCACGAATCCACCGGTGATGGCGGCGGTGCGGGTGCCCCCGTCGGCCTGGATCACGTCGCAGTCGATGGTGAGGGTGCGGGGGCCCAGCGCCGAGAGGTCGATGGAGGCGCGCAGGGCCCGGCCGATGAGCCGCTGGATCTCGAGGGTCCGGCCGCCCTGCTTGCCGCGGGCCGCCTCGCGGGCCATGCGCTCGTTGGTGGAGCGGGGCAGCATGCCGTACTCGGCGGTGACCCAGCCGGCCCCGGTGCCCATCACGTGGGGCGGGACCCGGTTCTCCAGGCTGGCGGTGCAGAGCACGTGGGTGTCGCCGAAGCGCGCCAGGCAGGAGCCCTCGGCGTGCTTCGAGACGTTCACATCGAGAGAAATGGGCCGGAGCTGGCCGGCCTGCCTTCCGTTGGCGCGCATGGGGCGCGCATCATAACCTCGCCGGCGCTACCGCGCAGCCGCGGTGGGAGCGGCGTCGGTGGAAGGGACCGGGGACGAGGCGGTGGCCGCGCCTCCCGCAGCGGTGGCGGCCGCGGGCGTGCCCCCTCCTGCGCTCCCGGCCTTGCGCCAGGCTGCGATCCCGGCGGCGATGGCCCCGGCGATGGCCTCCTGCCGGGCCGGCCGGGCCAGTTCCTTGCCCTCCACCGGGTGCGAGACGAAGCCCAGCTCGAGCAGCACGGCGGCCATGCGCGCGCCGGCCAGCACGTGGAAGGGGGCCTGCTTCACTCCCCGGTCGGGCGCTCGCGTGCCGCGCACCAGCGCACCGTGCAGGGCGTGGGCGAGGCGGGAGCTCTCGGCGAGGTTGGCCTGGTCCTCGAGGTCGTCGAGGATCCCGCCCACCGTGTCGGTGGCGTCGGCGGTGCGGAACCGATCGGCGTTCTCGCGGGCAGCCACGGCGCTGGCCGAGTCGTCGGTGGCGTCGGCGGAGAGGAAGTAGGTCTCGATGCCGCGGGCCGTCGACCCGGGGCCGCCCGGCGCAGAGTTGAGGTGGAGGGAGACGAAGAGGTCGGCCTCCTCGTCGTTGGCGATGGCGGCGCGGCGCGGCAGGTCCACGCTCTCGTCGCCTGCCCGCGTGAGCACCACGCGGGCGCCCTGCCGTTCCAGCCGCTTCTTCAGCTGCCGCGCGATCTGCAGGGTGATGTCCTTCTCGCGGCGCCCCTCCACCGAGAGCGCGCCGTCCTTCTCGCCGCCGTGGCCGGGGTCGAGCACGATCACGTAGGCGGGAGGCGCGGGAGGAGCGGTTGCCCTGGCCGGGGCCTTCGGGGCCTTGGGCGCCGGGGCGGGAGCGGTCGGGGCGGCCAGGAGGAGCGCGCCGGCGAGGGCCGTGGCGAGGGCGGTAATCACGGAGAGTGACCGTGGGAGACCACCAGGGCGGCGCCGTCCGGTGCGGCACGGGCCTCCCCGACATGGACGGCCGCGACGCCCCGGTCGGCGAGCAGGCGCATCACCGCCGGGAAGCGGTCGGGGTGGACGGCGGCGAGGAGGCCGCCGTTCGTCTGCGCGTCGGCGAGCACGGTGCGCAGCGGGAGGGGCAACGACGCGTCGAAGCGGACGTGAGGCGAGACCCACTTGAGGTTCGCCTTGCTGCCGCCCGGGACGACGTCCTGCTCGGCGAGGAGGAGGGCGCCCGGCTGCACGGGAACCCGCGCTGCGTCGAGGTGCAGCATGACCTTCGAGCCCTCGGCCATCTCCCAGGCGTGGCCGAGCAGGCCGAAGCCGGTGACGTCGGTGAGGGCGGAGACGGCGCCGCTCGCCGCGAGCACCTCCCCGGCGGCCCGGTTCAGCTCGGCCATCACCGCCGTGACCCCGGCGATCTGCTCCGGGGTGGCCGTCCCGCGCTTGATGGCGGTGGTGAGGATCCCGGAGCCGAGGGGCTTCGTGAGGAGGAGCTGGTCGCCCGGGCGGGCGCCGACGTTGCGGAGGATCCGATCGGGGTGGACCAGGCCGGTGACGGCCATTCCGTACTTGGGCTCGGGGTCGTCGATGCTGTGCCCGCCCAGGACCGGCGCTCCGGCGAGCGCGGCAGCCTCCGAGCCGCCGCGGAGGATCTCGGCGAGCACCTCCATGGGCAGGAGGTTCACCGGGAAGGCAACCAGGTTGAGCGCGAAGATGGGGCGGCCGCCCATGGCCCAGACGTCGGAGAAGGCGTTGGCGGCGGCGATGCGCCCGAACCAGTAGGGGTCGTCGACCACCGGCGTGAAAAAGTCGACGGTCTCGACGATGGCCTCGGTGGGCGACAGCTGGTACACGGCCGCGTCGTCGCGCGTCTCGTGACCGACGAGGGCGCGTGCATCCTCCACCTTCGGTAGGTGGCGCAGGACCTGCGCCAGTTCCGCCGGGCGGATCTTGCAGGCTCAACCGGCGCCGTGCGACAGCGCGGTGAGCCGCGGGGTGCTCTCGCTCATCTTCTCCTATCCTGGCGGCGCGGCCGGCGGCACGCCCGAGGGATCGATGCCGGCGAACTTGAGGTACAGCTCGGCGCTGTGGTTCCCGGGGGAGACGCGGAGGACCTCGTTCCACTGGTCGGCTGCGTCGGCATTCCGGCCGGCGGCGTAGAGGGAGAGGCCGAGGTTGAGCCGGCCCGGGATGAAGGTGGGGTTCTGCCGGACCACTTCCTCGTACTCGACGATGGCCTCGTCGCGGCGTCCGGAGTCGCGGAGCGCTGCGGCGAGTCGGGCGCGGATGTCCACGAAGTTGGGGCAGAGGGCGAGAGCGCGGCGGAACTCGGCGATGGCCTCCGGGTAGAGGCCGGAGGAGAGGTACACCTCGCCGATGTCGGCGTACATGTTGGCGAGCTTGCCGCGGACGAAGTGGTCGAGCTGCCCGGGCGCCGCGCCGGCCGTGCTGAGCGCCTGCTGGTAGGCCTCCTGGGCCTCCTTGTACCGGCCGGTGTCGTTGTAGGTGATGGCCAGGTTGAGCGCGGCGTCGGTGTAGGCGGGGTTGAGCCGGAGCGCCGCCTCGAAGGCCCGCTGCGCCTTCTGGTAATGCCCCTGGTCGTGGAAGCAGACGCCCAGCATGTTGTAGACGTCGGCGAAGGTCGGGTTTCCCTCGACCACCTGGGTGAAGTACTGCTCGGCGCGCGCGAACTCGCGCCGGACGTAGTGGAAGCGGCCGAGCGCCAGCTTCTCCTTGAGAATCTCGTCCATGTTCCTCCCCGTCGCCGGTGGGACTCGCCGCCGGCGGGGAGTCTACCATCCGGGCACCGGAGGGGCGACAGGCGGTGACCCTCAGGCGGTGCCGGACGTTCGCGAGCGGCGGGACCGCGGCGTACGCGCCGCGGTCCCGCGGTCCGTGTCAGAGCCCTGCCGTGAATACCCAGCGCTCGCCGCGCCGCTCCAGTCGATAGCGAGCCCTGCGGTGCCGGACGTCGCCATCCCCTTCCGCGGCCTCGTAGTCCTCTCCGACCTCCGCCGCGTCACGCTCCACTCGAATCTGCCAACCCTTCACGCGAAGATCTGGGCGAGGCGATGCGAGTTCCTGCCGCAGCCGGACCTCGAGGGCAGCCCGGTCGGTGGCACCGTCCTGGTAATCACTGGCCGCAAGGGCGGTCACCGCCTCGGGCTCCCCTCCCCGCGCGCCGTCGAGGCGCCTGAAGAGGGTCCGCAGGACGGCCCGAAGGCGCGCGAACTGGTCGCCCTCGGCGCACCACAGGGCAATCTTGCAGGGCTTCATGTGGAACTGCTCGCGGCCGATGTACGAGACGGTGGCCGATTGGTCACGCCAGACCGCCTTCCCCTCGGCGTCGAGGACCGCGACAACGGTGGCGCGATTCCCCTCCACGTCCGGCACCACATCCTCGTAGCGAACCGGAACGAGTTCCAGCGTCCCCCCCGCCTTCCACCCGTAGATGTCCTCCAGGTGGGCGCGCCCCTGGGCGGCGAGGGCCTGGCGCACCTGCGTCTCGGGGCTTTGCAGGGTCGCCGCAGACCCGGCCTCCATCAGGTCGGCGCGCCAATGCCATGCAGCGAACGCCGCGGCCGAGGCCGCAAGGAAGGGAACCAGGTAGGGGGCACCGGTGCGGAAGCGAAAACGTCGCCGCCGTCTCAGCCCCTTACCAGGGCGTCTTCCAGAGCTCGGGGTGCTCGGGCTGGGTCCGGAGGTCGACAAGGCGCTTCTCGGCATTCCCGCGCTGCGCGCTCGTCGGGTACTTCACGATGAGCGTCTGGAGCGTCTTCTGGGCCTTGAAGCGCTCGGAGAGCTTCACGTACATGTCGGCCAGTTGCCAGAGCGCCTCGGGCTCGCGGGCGCTCCCCGGATAGTCCTTCATGAGCTTCTCGAGCCGGAACGCCGCACCCTGCCACTTCTCCCGCGTCCTGTAGAACTCGAAGGCGTACCAGTCGCGCTCGGCCAGGATGTCCCGGGCCTTGGCCAGCTTGTCGCGCGCGTCCGGCGCATACCTGGAAGTCGGGAACTTCTCGACGAACGAGGCCAGCCCGTCCGCGGCCTTGGCGATCTGGGCCAGGTCGCGCTCGTGCACGGGCGGAAAGAGGAAGAAGTCGGTGGGCGCGTCGGCCCAGCGGGACATGGCCGCTCGGTACGCCGCGTAGTCGACCTGCGGGCTGGAGGGGTGGATCTTCACGAAGGTCTGGTAGGCGTCGGCGGCCTCGATGAGCTTGCCCTGCTCGTAGCGCAGGTCGGCGAGCCGGAGTTCCGCCAGGGCTCCGTACTTCGAATAGGGATACTTGGTGCGGACCCGCTCCAGGATCTTCTGTGCGTCGGGGAAGTCCCGGTCATCGAGCGCTGTCACGCCGGCCGCGTACTCCTGCTCAGCCTGCGAGTCGTATTTCACCGCCGGCACGCTCTTCGCGCAGGCGCCGAGCGCCAGGGCGGCGACGACGGCGATCGGCCAGATCGGGTTCCAGGAGCGCATCGGGCCGGGGAACATATCAGCGGTCCTCCGCGTCGTCCACGTACACTCCAAGTGCGGATGAGACGGCCCGACCGGAGAAACCCCGGCCCAGCAGGTAGCGGGAAAGACGGGCCTTTCCGCGATCGTCGAGGTCGCCGGGCGACCCGTGCGCTCGGCGTTCGGCGAGTGTCCGGCACCGGGCCACCTCGTCATCCCCCAGGGCTTCCCGGACGGCGCGCCGCGCCGCCTCCCTCGGGATCCCCGCCGCGACGAGCCGCTTCTCCGCCAGGCGCGGGCCCAGCCGCCCCGGTGCGACCAACCCAGCCGCACGGTCCCGGGCGAAAGCGACGTCGTCGAGGTACCGGAGGTCCCGGAGCCACGCCACCACCCCCTCCACCTCCCCGGCGAACCCGGCCCGGACGAGCCGCTCGCGGATCTGGGCCTCGGTTCGGGGGCGTGCGGCGAGCAGCCGGAGCGCCCGGGCACGGGCGCGGGACTGCGGCGAGTCGGTCAAGCGGGGTCCTGTCGGCGGCGGGAGCCCTAGAAGCGCTCGATCTGGAAGTCGTCGTCGGAGGGAGCCACGGGCGCGGTGGCAGTCTTGCCAGCGACCCGTCCGATGGGCATCGCCGGGCCTCCCGCGGGCCGGGCTGCCGGCGCCGCCGGCGGCGCCGCGGGGCGCGCCGGGGTGGGGCGGGCCGGAGGCGGACGGGCCGCACCGGCCTCCGCGGACGACTCGAAGTTGTCCCACTTCGAATCGCTGGTGCCGGAGATTCCGGAGACGCGAAGGGCGAAGTCGTCCGGGTTGGTGGCCTGCCGCAGCGCCTCCTCGTAGCTCACCAGGCCGGAGCGGTAGAGCCCCATGAGCGACTGGTCGAAGGTCTGCATGCCGTAGGTGACGTGCCCCTGGGCGATGGCGTCGGCAATCTCCTTGGTTCGGTCCTTGTCCTCGACCAGTTCGCGGACCCGGGCGGTCGCGAGGAGGACCTCGGCCGCCGGCACGCGGCCGTGGCCGTCGGCCCGCGGGACGAGACGCTGGCTGATCACCGCGCGGAGGACGGACCCCAGCTGCAGGCGGACCTGCTTCTGCTGGTACGGCGGGAAGGCCGAGATGATGCGGTTGATGGTCTCGGTGGCGTCGAGGGTGTGAAGGGTCGACATGACAAGGTGACCGGTCTCGGCCGCGGTGAGCGCGGTCTCGATGGTCTCGAGGTCGCGCATCTCGCCCACCAGGATGACGTCGGGGTCCTGGCGCAGGGCGCTCTTCAGCGCCTGCCCGAAGCTCATCGTGTCGACGCCCACCTCGCGCTGGTTCACGATCGACCGCTTGTCGCGGATGAGGAACTCGATGGGGTCCTCGATCGTCATGATGTGGCAGGTCTCTGTGGCGTTGATGTGATCGACCATCGCCGCCAGCGTGGTGGACTTGCCCGAGCCGGTGGTCCCGGTGACGAGGATCAGGCCGCGCGACTCCCCCGCGATCTTCTCCAGGACCTTCGGCATCATCAGCTGCTCGATGGTCTGGATGCGGAACGGGATCACTCGAAGCACGACGCCGATCGACCCGCGCTGCTGGAAGACGTTGACGCGGAAACGGCCCAGGCCGGGGACCCCGTAGGCGAGGTCGACCTCGTTGGTCTGCTTGAACTTCTCCTTCTGGTACTCGTTCATGATGCCGAGCGCCATCCGCGCGATCTCCTCGGGCGGCAGTCGACGGGCATCCTTGAGCGGGACCAGCGCCCCGTCGATGCGGAACATCGGCGGTAGGCCGGCCTTCAGGTGGATGTCGCTGGCGCCGGACCGCAGCGCGATCTGCAGGATCTCGTTCAGCTCCATGACGGTACGGGAGCGTACCACCGGGGGAGCGCCGTTTCCACGAACCGGAAAGCCTGGGCGATACCGGAGGCAGTCCCGGCGCTCCCGGGGGAGGAGGCTGTGCGATGCCAGCCCACAGCGGCTCCGGAGAAGCGAACGCCGCCCGGGCCCGGAGGCGCGGACGGCGTCTGTGCTGCGGCCGGAAGGCGGCTAGCGCTTCGAGAACTGGAAGCGCTTGCGGGCGCCGGGCTGGCCGTACTTCTTGCGCTCGACCGCGCGGGCGTCGCGGGTCAGGAAACCGGCCTTCTTGAGAACGGGGCGCCACTCGGGATTCATGGTGATGAGTGCGCGGGAGATGCCGTGGCGGATCGCGCCGGCCTGGCCGGACAGGCCCCCGCCGTTCGCGTTCACGAACACGTCGACCTTGCCCATCTGATCGACGAGCTTGAGCGGCTCCACCAGGATCATCTTGGAGGTCTCGCGGCCGAAGTAGGCGTCGAGGGCGCGCCCGTTGACGGTGATGTTCCCGGTTCCCGGGACGAGCCGGACGCGCGCAACGGAGACCTTGCGGCGACCAGTGGTGATCTTCTGCGTCGTGGCCATCGATGTTCCTCTAGGCGGAAATCTTCAGGGCTTCGGGCTTCTGCGCGGCGTGCGGATGCTCCGCCCCGGCATAGACCTTCAGCTTGGTCATCATCTGCCGGCCGAGGGCGTTGCGCGGAAGCATGCGCTTCACGGCGGCGATGAGGATGTCCTCGGGGTGCTTGGCGCGGACCTTGTCCGCGGGCGTCAGCTTCGCGCCACCGGGGTGCATGGTGTGCGAGAAGTAGAGCTTCTCCTGCTCCTTCTTGCCGGTGAATCGGACCTTCTCGGCGTTGACGACGACGACGAAGTCCCCGGTGTCGAGGGAGGGCGTGTACGACGCCTTGTGCTTGCCCTTGAGGAGGGTGGCGATGCGGGTCGCGGCACGACCGACCGTCAGGTCCGTCGCGTCGACGATCCACCACTTCCGCGCCCGGAGCGCTTCCGCCCGGGTGGTGCTGTGAGTAGCCTTGTTCATGGAAAACCTGGTGTTTCGAGCAATTCGGAAGGGGCGTTCCTAGCGGAACCCCCCCCCGTTGTCAAGGAAGGTCGGATCGGCCGAAGTGCGGCCGATGCCAGCCCGGTGCCGGACGTGGAGGTTTGCGAGCTACGGCAGGCGGTAGCCCAGGAAGAGTTGCGTCGTGAAGGCGAAGTCCGTGCTCGTCCCTCCGGGGATCCCCTGGTAGGACGAGTAGGCGTCGATGGCGGCCCCGAAGCGGGTGTTGAGGCCGACAGCGAGGTTGGGCGTGGGGTGATACTCGACGTACGGCCCGGCCGCCGGCCCGAAGATGAACTGCGGGGCGAAGTTGCCGGTGACGAGCAGGGTCATGTTGAAGTCGAGGCCCACTCCGATCTCGAGGTTGGGCTGGATGGGAAAGCCCATCACCACGCCGACCGGGAATTGGAAGCCGAACTGGGCATTGCTCATCGTGTAGAGCTTGAGGCCCGGGTCGACGTGGAAGAGGAGCTTGAAGTCGCGGCTCTTGAGCAACTGGAATCGCATCGGGGCGTAGAAGGAAAGGCCGAACTGGCTCGAGGTGGTGCCTTCGTACCCGTAGAGCAGGCCGAGCCGGAGGCTGACGTCGGCGGTCGGCGACATCCCGAACGTGTAACCGAACGTGGTGCTTGGCCAGCCGGCCTGGACGTCGAGGGCGGGGCGCCCGGACACCGTCTCCGAACCGACGATGCTCCACCCTGCGAGGCCGGGCGGGGCAACAGCGGCCTCGGATTGGGCGGAGGCCTTGGAGGGGGTGAAGGCGACGAGTGCAGCAGCGAGGGTGGCGGCGGCGATTCGGGCTGTGATCGTCATGGTTCCTGACCTCCTTCGGGTTGCCGGTCTGCCTCGGACTGGATCCGGGGGGCGGCGTCGTTGACGCAACCCTTTAGCGGCCAACGACTCCGTGCGTCAAGGCAACTCTGGCTTCAACCTCGCCCGCCGAGTCGCGCACGCAGCGCCTGGAGGACCTCGGCGGACCGAGCCGAGGTGGCCTGCTGCGACTCCCCGGACGTCGGGTCGTGCCGGACGTGGGCGTCTGGCGGCAAGTCCTCGAGGAACCGGCTGGGCGTCCTTGGCTCCACACGTCCGCGCCGCGTCCGCGCCGACGCCCTGGTGATCCAGAGCATCTCCCGGGCTCGAGTGATTCCAACGTATGCGAGTCGACGTTCCTCCTCGAGGTCCCGGGCGTCGCCCTGGATTCCCGAGACGGGGAGCAGGTCCTCTTCCACCCCAATGAGAAACACGACCGGAAACTCCAGCCCTTTGGCGGAGTGCAGCGTCATGAGCGTGACTCCGTCGACCTCCTCGGGTTCTTCATCCCGGGAGTCGAGCGCAAGCCGCTGAAGATAGGTCCCGAGAGTCGCCTTCGGGTCGCGACGCTCATGCCATTCGAGCGACCTCAGCACTGCATCCACGGCCTCGGCTCTTCGAGCACCCGCCTCCGCCGAAACGACGCTCCGGCGAAACCATGTGCGCAGGTCCAGTTCCTCGAACATCGCCCGGGCTGGCTCCGCGATCCTTCCCGGGCCGAAGCGGGCCCGGAAGGAGCCGAGAGCCTCGGCAAGTTGCGCCATCTTTTCTGGCGCCCCCCGGGGAATGTCCGGCACCTGCTCGGCGACGCGCAGCGCAGCGGTGAGGGAGACATGCTCCTGGGCCGCCCAATTACCGAGCCGCTCCATGGCGACATCGCCCACTCCCCGAGGGGGCACGTTGACTACCCTCGCAAGGGCGACGTCGTCATCCGGGAAGGCGCAGATCTTCAGCCATCCAACGACATCCCGCACCTCGGCCCGCTCGAAGAAGGCTGGGCCACCCTTCACATTGTGAGGAATGGCGACCTCCCTGAAGGCTTCCTCAAGGGGCTGGCTCTGGGCATTCAGGCGGTAGAGGACGGCGAATTCCGAGGACTTTCGGCCCAGCCCCAGGCCACGACCAATCTCCCCTGCAACGAAGCGTGCCTCCTCCTGCTCGTCCGGGAGCGCCACGACACGGACCGGGTCACCAGCTCCCGCGTCGGTCCAGAGCCGCTTCGGTCTTCGATCGGCTGACCGGGCGATGACCCCGTTCGCGCAGTCCAGGATGTGGCCCACGGAGCGGTAGTTCTGCTCCAGCCGCACCACCATCGCGCCGGGGAAGTCCTTCTCAAACCTCAGGATGTTGCTTACGTCAGCGCCGCGCCAACCGTAGATCGCCTGGTCGTCGTCTCCTACCGCACAAAGGCTGCGTCCGGCCCAGGCCGAGGAGACGACCTGGCTGTCGGCGACGTTGGGGGAAGGGAGGGGATTCCCGGGTTGCCTGGCCCGACGTCCGGGACGAGCTCCCCGACGTCCGGCACCGGTTGGAACCTCGTCCATGCAAAGCAACTCGAGGAGTCGTAACTGAACCCGGTTCGTATCCTGGAACTCGTCGACAAGCACGTGCCGGAATCTCTCGCGGTATGCACGCCGCAGAGTTCGGTTGGCGTCGAGCAGGGCCACCGGGCGGACCATCAGGTCATCGAAGTCGAGCGACCGCTGGGCCCGCAGTGCCTGCTCGTAGCGAGGCACCAGCAAGTCGGCGATGGCCTCGTAGTCCATGTCCGGCACCGGAACCCGGCTGGACTCTGCGCGCAACCCGGGGAGCGAGCTCTTCCTGCGAGAGACGATGCCGAGCAACTTCCGGACATCGAATCTACGTGAATCCATCTGCAGGTCCCGGAGACACCGCCGGACCAGGCTGACCTGGTCGCCGGCGTCGCAGATCGAGAACCACTTCGGAAGGCCCGCCGCGACGTGCTCCTCCCGGAGCAGCCAGAGGCCAAAGCTGTGAAACGTGGCTATCTGGCTCTTCGCTGCGGCCTCCCTCGACAGCGCCTTCACCCTGCCCCGCATCTCGATGGCGGCCTTGTTCGTGAAGGTCACCGCCAGGATTGCCGCCGGGTCGGCGCCTTGCTCGACCAGCCATGCCATCCGGTGCGCGATCACCCGGGTCTTGCCGGAGCCTGCACCGGCAAGGACGAGTGCCGGCCCCTGCCCGAAGGTGACGGCCTGTCGCTGCGGTTGATTGAGGTGGGACAGGTTGATCACGGGGCGAGCCTATTGCCACGCTCCTGGCTCGCCTTCAAGACCTTGACACGCCGGCGATTCTCCGCGACACGAGGGCGCGTCGCCCTAGAATGTCCGGTACCTGGTTGCCTAGTTGGCACCCGGTTCCCCGGAATGCGGTTGTCACACGGTCTCGACATTCGGTTTCCAGCAAGTCCAGCTGCCTCGAGGAGAAGCGCCCATGTTCTGGCTCGTGCCTCGGCCCCAGGGCCACCACGCACCGCAGAATGGAAGCCCGCGGATGTTCCGGGTGGATTGGATCGAGAAGTACCTGTCGCGCGTCAAGCCCTGGCAGGTGCTCGTGGTCTGGGTGCCGGTGGTCGCCTATCTCGTGTATCGAGGACTCCAGGTCCCGGATGTTTCGAGGGGCGCCTTCGCCGGTGCGCTCCTGGGTGGCCTCGCATTCTGGACGCTGCTCGAATACGTCCTTCACCGGTGGGTGTTCCACTTCACGCCGAATCCCAACTCGCAGCTCGCCCAGGACGTTCACTTCCTCATCCACGGCGTCCACCACGACTGGCCCCACGATGCTGATCGACTCGTGATGCCGCCGGTCATGTCGGCCATCCTCGCGGTCGTCCTGGGCTACCCGATCTTTCTCGCTGTCGGGCCCCGCTTCTTTTTCCCGTTCTTCGCCGGGCTCGTGGCCGGATACATCTGGTACGACCTCACGCATTACGCCGTCCACCATGTGAAACCGCGAACGGAGACCGGGGCAAAGCTCCGAAAGCATCACTACTTGCATCACTTCAAGACGCCCGAAGCCAGGTACGGCGTTTCCACGCCTCTGTGGGACTATGTCTTCGGAACCATGCCTCGCGAGGAGCGCGCTTCCGCCGGTGCCGGACACTGAATCCGACACTGAATCCTGGACACTGAATCCTGGGCACGGAGTCCTGAGTCCCTGACATCTACTCTCCGTGGCCTGACGTTCCGGCCCGGGGCTTGCTACCGATGGGTTCGTGCCCCGCTTCCCGCGATCCCGCCTCGTAGGCCCCGGAACGACGCATCACTGCTTCTGGCGAAGCCACAACGGGTCCCCCGTTCTCGCCACTGACGATGCCCGACGGAAATTCCTCGGACTTCTTGCGAAGTACAAGGAACGATACGGCATCGAGATCCGCAGCTACTGCCTCATGAGCACACATCCTCACGTCGTCTGCAGGTCGATCCAGGGCCAGGTAGCCTTCAGCGCCTTCTGGAAGGTGGTCAACCAGTGCTTCGCTCGATGGTCCAACCGACGGACGGGTGGCCGCGGCCAGGTCGTGATGGAGCGCCTCGGATCCCCTCGGATCCAGCACGGTGGGCGACGCGAGCTCGAGGTGATGCTCTACGGTGATCTGAATCCGGTCCGAGCCGGCATGGTGAGACGCCCCCGAGAGTGGCCGTGGTCGAGTCATGGCCACTACGCGCTCGGTCTGCCTGACCCGCTCGTCTCCGATTCTCCGGCCTACATCGCCCTGGGAAGGAGCCCCCGGGAGCGAATGCTTGCCTACCTTCGCCTCTTCGCCCACGGAATCGCGAGACGCGTGAGCCGCCATCGTCCCGACCTGGTCCGGCGGCCCTTCTTCGGATCGGCCAGGTGGATGGCGGCGGCGTTCGCGGGGACCTCGGGCCTGCCAGCCGGCTGAGGCAGCCGTTCAGACGAGCCCGCGCTCCCGAAACCACCGCACGGAATCCCGCATCCCCTCGACGAACGGGACTGCCGGTTTCCACCCGAGTTCCCGTCGTGCCTTCTCCGACGAGCAGGTCCATGCCGGCTCGCGAATCTCCATCATCTTGTCGAGGGAGAGGATGGCCGGACGCCCCGTCAGCCGTGCCGCCGCCGACGATGCTCCGGCCGCGATCCAGGTGATGACTTCCGGCACGGGGACGACGGTCCCTCGCCTTCCCAGCGCCGCCATGGCGCCTCGCCCAAGGGCTTCCCAGGTGTAATCCACCCCGTCAGAGCAGAAGTAGATCCCGGACGATCCTGACTCGTCGACCCTGGCCCCTCGCTCGGCGACGCCGATGATCATCGTGACCAGGTCGTGCACGTGGATCAGGCTGTAGTGCTTCTCCCCCATGCCGGACTTCGCGATTACTCCAGTCCTGGCCAGTCGGAAAAGCGACGGCAGGAACTCCTTGTCCCGAGGTCCGTAGACGATCGGCGGGCGGATGATGGAGGCTTCGAGCGCGGGGGCAAACGACCGCAGGCCTTCTTCGGCTGCGAGCTTGCTCTGCCCGTACAAGCTCACCGGTGCCGGACGATCGGTCTCGAGCCTGCGCCGCCCGGGCGTCGATGGCCCGGCAGCCGCGAGGGAGGAGACCAGGACCAACTTCGTCCGCCCCGAGCGAGCAGCGACCCTGGCCAGCGACCGAGTCCCCTCCGCATTGACCGCGAACAGTTCCTCGCGGGTCAGTGCCTTGACGAGGCCGGCGAGGTGGACGACCACGTCCACCTCCGGCACTGCGTCCGAAAGCGAATCCGGCCGGGACACGTCTCCGCGTACCAGGTCCGCCCCCATCGCCCGTAGCTCGGACGCTCGACCAGGGTCCCTGACCAATGCGCGGACCTCATCGCCCCGGGCGAGCAGCCTCTCGACGAGGGTCGTCCCGATGAATCCCGTCGCCCCCGTGACGAGCCAGCGCACGGCCTAATCGACCGGCATTTCGTAGAGGCGATAGACCTTCGAACGCCTCGCGCCAGCGGCCTCGATGGCCTTGTTGATGAGCGTGTTGTCCTCGAGGGTCCAGCTGACCTCGCCTCCCTCATAGCCGGCCTGGTCCGCGCGGCGGATGGTCTCGACGATGAGAACCGCGTCGATTCCACGACGACGCCAACCCTCCTTGATGCCGAGCGCCATGAGGCGAACCTTGGTGATCCGCTTCTGGAACCACAGGAGCTTCGCCAGTCCGATCGGGAGGCCGAAGGTCGTGAGCTGACCGCCCACCTTCTTGAAGGCCTGGTTTATGTCCGGCACCGTGAGGGAGAAGGCGATTGGCTCACCGTGCGCCTCGGCAACGAGCGCCAACTCCGGCACCACCAGTTGCTTCAAGTCCTTCGCCAGCTTGTCGAACTCGGCGTCCGTCATGGGGACGAATCCCCAGTTCTTCTCCCAGGCCGAGTTGTAGACGGCCTTGATCCGGGCCACCTCCGCCTCGAAGTTGGCCACGTCGAGGGGCCGGACGGTGATTCCCTCATGTGCCCGGATCTTGTCGGCGACGCGGATGAACCGCTCCGGTGCCGGCACCTTGGCGGACCGCTCGAAGGCAAAGAGGTCCTTGGCCTTCCGGAAGCCGCAGGCCTCGATCAGGTCGGCGTAGTAAGGCGGGTTGTACGGCATCATCACGTACGGCGACGAATCGAAGCCGTCCACGAGGAGCCCGCACTCCTGGTTCGTCGACAGGTTCATCGGGCCAATCAACTGGACGAGCCCGCGCCACCGCGCCCAGTTCTTCGCCGCCGCCACCAGCGCAGCCGCCACTCCAGGGTCGTCGATGCACTCGAAGAGCCCGAAGTACGCCACCTTGCAGCCGTGGAACGCGTTGTAGTTTCGGTCCTCGACGGCCGCGATGCGTCCGACGATCTTCCCTTCGCGTCGCGCCAGGAACAGTGCAACCTCGGCGTGCCGGAAGAACGGGTTCTTGGATGCGTCGAGGAACTCGTGCCGCTCCATGACGAGAGGGGGTACCCAGAAGGGGTCGTCCCGGTACACCTCGAACGGGAACCGGACGAACCGATCCTTCTCGAGGCCGGACATCACCGGGGAAACCTCGACATCCTTTGCGGGATGCGCAACATCCGCGATGTCCGGCACGACGACGGGGCCGACGACGGGTCTGTTCATGGTGGCGGGATCCTGGCGATTGGGGAACGCGTCAGGCGTCCCGCTGGGAGTTGTTGCCGTTCTGCTGTCGTCGCGTCATGAAGTTCATGCCGGCCGAGAGCAGCATGGTCGGGAGTTGACGCCGCTTCTCCCACAGCCTCACGGGAAGCTCCTTCAGTTGCTTCACATCGTCCGGCCCCGCATTGACCGCGCGCCAGGTGATCATCTCCGCCGCGTTCGAGAGGCGCCGCGACCAGGGCTCGTCCGCCTGGGTCAGGACGTCCAGGATCTCCAGGCGGGCTCCGCCGTCCTGGGAACCGGTCGCGGTCGTGTCTCCCTCGTGCGACGAGTAGAAGCCGGTCACGCCCGGCCTGGCCATCTTCACCTCGACGCGGGTGTGGGGCCGTTCGGACGGGATCAGGCCCAGATCGCGCCCCGCCTTCTGGAACATCTCCAGGGCGCGGTCGATGTGGTCGTCGGTGTGGGTGGCCATGAATACGGTCCGCACCAGTTCCTTCTCGACCGCCGGCTTCACGACGGGGCTCGCGAAGAGCCCCAGGTCGGTGAGTTTCCTCCAGAACTTGAACGTCAAGGCCTGGTCGCCGACGACCACCGGCACCACGGGAGAAACGGACGGCTGGGTGTCGAACCCCATCCCCCTCAGTTCGCGGTGGACTCGCTCGGAGATGTCCCAGAGCCGCTCGCGCCGCTCCGGCTCCTGCTCGATGATGTCGAGGGCCTTCAGGGCCGCCGCCGCGGCGGGTGGCGTCATGGACGCGCTGAAGACGAGCGCCCGTGCCTTGTGCTTGATCCAGTTGATGACGTCGGCAGGGCCGGCGATGACGCCGCCGATCGACGCGAGGGACTTCGAGAAGGTCGTCATGATGAGGTCGACGTCGTCGTGGACCCCGAAATGCTCGCCCGTACCCTTCCCTCCTGGCCCCATGACACCGAACCCGTGTGCTTCGTCGACCATCAGCCGGGCACCGTACTTGCGCTTCAGCTCGGCGATGGCCGGGAGGTTCGCGAGGTCGCCCTCCATGGAGTAGACGCCGTCGACGACGATGAGCTTGCCGGCATCCGGGCTCGAGTTGGCGAGCAGCCGCTCCAGGTCCTCCATGTTGTTGTGCCGGAAGCGCTTCGTTTCGCCATAGGCCGCCTGCATCCCCTCCACGAGGGACGCATGGACCATGCGGTCAGCGAAGATCATGTCGTGCCGGAGGACGAGCGACGAGATGGTCCCCAGGTTGGTCCCGAAGCCCGTGGAAAAGACGACCGCGGCTTCCTTTCCAAGGAACTTCGCTAGCCGGTGGTCGAGTTCGTCATGGAGGGTGAGCGTACCGTTCAGGACGCGGGACCCGCAGGTCGATGCACCCCACCTGCGCGCCGCGTCGGCGGCCGCCTCCATGACGCGAGGGTCGTTGGCGAGCCCCAGGTAGTTGTTCGAGCACGCCATGATGAGGCGCTTGCCGTCGACCACCACTTCGGTGCCGTCCGTCTCCTGGATGACCCGGTAATACGGGTAGTGTCCCGCGAGCTTGAGGACCTGCGCATCCTTCCAGGCGGCACACTTGTCAAAGAGATCAGCCATTTGCCCTCGTGGTCCCTCGGGAAAGTCCGGGTCCCCCGAGGCTTACCTACCGGCCGCAGGCGCGGCGAGTCAAGTGGCGCGCTGCGTCTAGCCGGACGTGGTGCCGGACGTGGATGGAAACGTTACATCCCCGGGGTTCGGTTCAGCCTCCCACCTCAAAGGTAGAACGAAAGGAAACGAGCCTTGGCCACATTCAAGAAGATCGAGGTCGTCGGCACTTCGTCGAAGAGCGTCGCGGATGCCATCAAGTCCGCAGTCTCCAGCGCGAGCAAGTCTGTCAGGAACGTGAGCTGGTTCGAGGTTGCCGAGATTCGCGGTGCCGTGAAAGGCGGAGAGGTCTCCGAGTTCCAGGTGACCGTCCGGATCGGCTTCAAGGTCGAGAGCTGACCTGACGGTCGGGCAGCGCGGCGACCCGGCGCGTCACGGACCGTCGAGGTCGCCGCTCGCCACCTTGGTGGCGAGAAATCGCCCCAGCTCCATGTCGGATCGGCTGATGTGCTGCCTGAGCCATTCAGCGATCCAGTTGTTCATCCTGATCCCATCGAGCACGTTGGGTCCCTTTTCCCGGAACTCCCGAGTCATGTGCTCGTAGTCCCTGATGAATCGCTCGTGTTCAGCCTTGTGCCGGGAATAGTCGGGGTACGCGCTGCGAAGCATCCAGCGCTCCTCGGCCCCGAAGTGCTTCACCACGTACTGGCTGAGAAACTCCAGGAGCCTTTCGACGTCTGCGGCGTTCCCACGCGAGACCCCCTGGACGAGTCGCTCTATTCGAAGGAACAGCTCCTGGTGTTGCTGGTCGATCTCCGGGACACCGATCGCGAGTGCCGGGGTCCACGGAATGGCCATAGGGGTTGCTCCCTCCAGATTCGTCAGGGTCCGGCAACGGCGGGTTCCCCCGCCGATGCCAGACTTGAAGGCTCTAGCGAGGCGAATGCCCCGGCGCAGGCCTGATTCGGGCCGTATCGGCCATGAATCGCCAGACGAACCAGGCCGACGTCCGGCACCGTGCTCCCGTGCTCGTGCACCGGGCTGGCACCGGACTATCGGGTCGTCGCGTCGAAGGCCGCCCGCAGGAACGCGTCGTTCTCGTCGGGCGTTCCGACCGAAACGCGAAGGCAGCCAGCCAGCCCCGGCAGGTGGTCCTGCCGGCGGACGAGGATTCCGCGCGCCAGGAGTGAACGCCAGGCGGCCTCCGCATCCGGGGTTCGTACCAAGAAGAAGTTTGCCCGGCTCGGGCAAGGGCGCCAGGTCGGGTGGCGGCTGAGGCTGGCGATCACCCGGTCTCTCTCGGCGGCGAGGCGGACTCCGACCTCTGCCGCCCGGGTTGGGAATTCCAGGACCGTCTCGATGATGGCCGCGGTGTGCACGGGGACATCGAAGGGGGGGAGCATGGCCTGGAGCTTCACGGCCACGTCCGGCACCGCGAGGAGGAAGCCCGCGCGAACCCCGCCAAGACCGAAGGCCTTCGAGAAAGTACGCAGGATGACGACATGCGGACTTCCTCGAGCCAGCGGCCGAAGATCGGTGCCGGAGAACTGGCAGTACGCCTCGTCGATGGCGAGGACCCACCCCCGCTCCCTTGCCTTTTCGGCGACACGCACGACGTCCGGCACCGGGAAGACCGCACCTGTGGGCGCATGCGGAGTCGCCACGAACACGACTCCAGGCTCCCCCTGGTCCATCTCGCGGACCATCCCGTCCACGGGCAACGCGAAGTCAGGCAACAGCGGCACCGATCGATACGGTGTGCCGGTCACTCGTGCGGCACCCTCGTAGAACGCGAACGACGGTGACGTATCGAGGACTCGCCTTGCCGCCTGGGCCAGAGCCAGCAGCAGGAAGTTCGACCCCGGCGCAACGACGATTCCCTCCGCCGGCCAGTCGAGGAATCGAGCCAGGAGTGCCCGAACGCCCTCCGCGTGCATGTCGGGATAGCGGTTCCACGGTGCGTGCCGCATCCGCTCCAGCGCGAGATTCTTCAGGTCGTCCGGGAGGTCCCAGGGGCTTTCGTTCTGGTCCAGCTTGATCGCCGCTTCGACCTTCCTGTAGGGGTAGGCTCCCAGTCCGGAGAGGTGCGGCTTGAAGGCGTCCATGGTGCGACACTACTTCAGATTCCTCGTGATCGCCGCCGTCGCCACGTTGGGACGCCCGGCTCTTCCCGTCGATTCGGGTCCGTCACCCGCACCAACGGTCCGCGTCTCGCCCGAACGCGCCCGCCCTGGTGACGCGGTCCTCGTGACAGTGGATGGTGTGCCGACTTCTGCGGTCGCCTCGACGTCCGGCACCGCGAACTCCCGCCGCCTTCGATTCTTCCCCACCGCCTCGGGCGCCCAGGCCATTGCTGCCCTGCCCGTCGAGCTCGACACTGGGACACTCACCATCGAGGTCCGCGTCGCCGGCCGCGCCGACCCGCTCGTCGCGTCGGTCGAGGTGGTCGACCCCGGGTTCCCCGAAACCCAGCTCTCGGTCGAGCCCAAGTTCGTCGCCCCTACTCCCGCGCAGAAGAAGCGGATGGCGGAGGACCAAGCCGCCTTCCGCGAGGCCTTCGCCCGCCCCTTCGAGCCGCCCCTCTTCGCGGGTCCGTTCGCTCCCCCCCGGGACGCGCGGGTCACCGGCCAGTACGGCGAGCGGCGCACCTTCAACGGCAAGAAGCAGAGCCAGCACTACGGAACCGACCTCGCCGGGGTCGTCGGCGACCCGGTCCTCGCCACGAACGACGGGGTCGTGGTCCTGGTCCGCGACTGCTTCGCCTCGGGGAAAAGCATCGCGATCGCCCACGGCGGCGGCCTCTTCTCGGTTTACTTTCACCTCTCCGACTTCGACGTCCGGCACGGCGACCGCGTCCGGCGCGGCCAGGCCATCGGTAGAATCGGCGCCACCGGACGCGTCACCGGCCCGCACCTGCACTTCGGGATCAAGGTGGTCGACCTGTACGTCGACCCCGACTCCGTCTACCGGCTCGCCTTCGCACCCGCCCCCCCGGCCGCCCCACCTCCGGCACCGGCCGCGGCACCGCCACCTCCGGCACCGGCCTCGCCACCGGCCTCCCCCGCCGCCGCCCCCTGATCCCCCCGCACCTCCGCGAGAACCTGGAGCAGCTCCCGCTGCAGCGCCGGGTTCGCCGCGCAGATGGTCCCCCCGTGCAGCATGTCCTCCCCCCCCGTGAAATCGGCGACGTCGCCCCCCGCCTCCCGCACCAGCAGGATCCCCGGCGCCACGTCCCAGGGCTTGAGCCGCGCCTCCCAGAACCCGTCGAAGCGCCCGCTCGCCACGTACGCCAGGTCGAGCGCCGCCGCCCCGAACCTCCGGACCGCCCGCGCCCGCTGGATGTAGGCCCGGAAGAGGCGGAGCAGCGGGTCGGGGTTCTCCTGGATGTCGTACGGGAACCCGGTGCAGAGGAGTGCCCGCTTGATTTCCACGGTGCCGGACACTCGAAGCCGCTCCGCTCCGAGCCACGCCCCCTCCCCCCGCCCCGCCACGTACAGCTCGTCCCGCATCGGGTCGAGCGTGGCCCCCGCGGCGATGCCGGCGACGCCGGCGCCGTCGGCCACCGCCACGTTCACCGCGAAGTGCGGCACCCCGTGCGCGTAGTTCGTGGTCCCGTCGAGCGGGTCGACGAACCACCGCAACCCTTCCCCGGCCGCGCCCGCCTCGGCCGCGCGCACCCCCGACTCCTCCGCCAGCACCGCGCTCCCCGGGAACCGCGCCGTGAGGAACCCCAGCACGGCCTCCTCGCTGGCCCGGTCCGCGTCGGTGACGAGGTCGATGCCGCCCTTGTAGTCGATGGTGCGGCGCGTTCCCCATTTCTCGCGCAGCACCGCGCCCCCTCGCCGGGCCGCCTCCGCGCACGCCTCTCGCAGCTCGCCGATCTCCGTCACCTGCACCTCCATGGGTCGCGTCCGCGAACATAGCGCCCACGACGTCGCGTGCTAAGGTCCCGGCAGGGAGGAAATGGATGAGAACCCTCGCCGTCGTCCGCATCGTCGTGTTCGCGCTCCTTCTCGGCTATGCGCTCTTCGCGATGCCCTGGTCCTACGTCGTCCTGCCCAAGGAAGGCACGAGCCTGGCGCTGCCGCTCGTCATCGCCGACGTGAGGGCGCTCGCCATGGCCACCTGGCTCGGCGTGGCCTGGATCGGCGTGGACGCCTACCTGAGCTACTCCCTGCTCCGGCGGCAGCGGCAGGCCGCGGCCGGGAAGGCGGCACCGAAGCCGGCGCCGAAGCCGGAGGCGGCGAAGTAGCCGGCCCCTCCCGATGATGGGCGTCGGTCCACGGGCGCTCCTCTACCGCCTCCGCTGCCTCCTCAAGCGGCGCGAGATCGACGTCTGGTACGACCCGGCCTACCGGCTCCCCTTCACCGGCATCGAGTTCTCCGGGATCGACCTGCGTCGCGCCGACTTCGCCGCCTGGTGGCTGCGCGAGAGCAAGGCCGTCGCCCCCTCCTGGTGGCGTTCCCCCCGCCGCGCCTCCTACGCGGAGCTGGCCCGCGTGCACGACGCGGCGCTCCTCGAGTCCCTGGGTCGCCCCGAGACGCTCGCCGCGGTCTTCGGCGTCGACCCCTCCGACGTCCCCGTCGACGAGGTGATGCGCACCGTCCGGCTCGCCACCGGCGCGACCATCCAGGCCGCCGGGGAGGCCCTGGTCCGCGCCCGGCCCCAGCTCAACCTGCTCGGCGGCTTCCACCACGCCGGCCCCGGTTCCGCGGGCGGCAACTGCCCGGTGAACGACATCGCGGTCGCCATCGCCTCGGTCCGGGCCGACGGGTTCGCCGGCAAGGTGGTCGTGCTCGACCTCGACGCCCACCCCCCCGACGGCGTCGCGGCCTGCCTGGCCGGCGATCCGAACCACTGGATCGGCTCCCTCTCCGGCTCCGACTGGGGCCCCCTCCCGGGAGTCGACGAGACCCTCCTTCCCGAGGGGACCGGCAACGTCCGGTACATGGAGGCCCTCCAGGCGCTCCTCGGACGCATGCCCCCCCCCGGACTCGCCTTCGTCATCGCCGGCGGCGACGTGCTCCGCGGCGATCGCCTGGGGAAGCTCGACGTCACGCTCACCGGGACGCGCCTGCGCGACCTGGCGGTGGCCGCCCACCTGGAGGGTGTCCCCTCGGTCTGGCTTCCGGGCGGCGGCTACAGCAAGAACGCCTGGAAGGTGCTGGCCGGCGCCGGCATCGCCCTCTCCACCGGGTCGCTCGATCCCATCCCCGAGGACTACGACCCCATCGGGAAGCACTTCGCCCGGATCGCCGCGCAGCTGTCGAGGCAGAGCCTCACCGTCACCGACGAGCTCACCGAGGACGACATGGCCGAGTCGCTCGGCATTCGCCCCACCCGGCAGAGGCTCCTCCTCGGCTTCTACACCGAGGCCGGGATCGAGTTCGCGCTGCAGCGCTTCGGGATCCTCGACCAGCTCCGGCGCCTCGGCTACGAGAACTTCCGGGTCGAGTTCGGCCGCCAGGACCCCGGCGACCGCATCCGCGTCTACGGCTTCTCCGACGGCAAGGAGGAGGTGCTCGTCGAGCTGGTGCTGGAGCGCAAGCGCGTGGCCGGACACCCGGTGCTCTACGTCCACTGGCTCCAGCTGCGCCACCCGCGCGCCCAGTTCAGCCTGCTCCGGCCCCGGCTTCCCGGCCAGGAGGTGCCCGGGCTGGGGCTCGCCCGCGAGATGGGCGAGATGCTCGCCCTCATGGCGCTGCGCCTCCAGCTCACCGGGGTGGTCTACCGGCCGGCGCACTTCCACACCGCCTTCGCCGGTCGCCACCACTTCGCCTTCGTCGACGCGGCCCGTCACGGCCGGTTCGAGGCCCTCATCCGGGACCTGGGCGACATGCCGCTCCTCGAGGCGACCCGCGCCATCGACGAGGGGCGCGTCCTCCTCGACGGGAAACCCTACGCCTGGGAGGCCGACGAGTTCGTCCTCTGGCTCCGCGAGTTCCCCGAGGAGCGCGGCGAGGTGGCCCTGGAGCGGGAGCGGGCCCACTTCACGGTCGTGTAAACGACGTCTGTCACCCGGCCCCACGACAACGACCTGTCAAAATCCGGCCCGTTGCGGTATTCGATCGGCTCGGCGCGCCCCGTCCGGGAGGCGGGATGCGCTTCTGCCGTACACGACCCGAACCGGGATGGAATCTCCATGAGACTCAGGCTCGGCATCGCAGCACTCGCCGCGGCGACGCTCCTCGCGCCGGCGGCCGTCCACGGGAGCGAGCTGGAGGTCTACTCCAACACGCAACTCAACATCCAATCCCAGTGGAGGGACGGATCGACGACCAACGTCGTTCCGCTCTACGAGTTCCTGACCCTCACCGGGCGTGAGGTCTCCATCCCCGGGGGCCAGCTCTACTTCCAGGTGGACGGGTGGGGAGCCGCCAACCTCGGCTCGAACCCCTGGTGGAACGGCTACACGAACTCCGGCGCCTGGAGCGGGGACCTCAACCAGGCCTGGGTCCAGGGTCGCTTCCTCGACAACCAGCTCCGGTTCACGCTGGGACGCCAGACCGTCGGCTACGGCAATGCCCGGATGCTCCAGCTCGACGGCGGGTCCTTCCAGGTGGCCATCCACAAGATGGTCACGCTCGACGGTTACGTCGGCCTGCCGACCACGCAGCGCTTCACCGCCTGGGGCAACGTCTTCTCGGCCAACCCCACCATCGGGAACCTGGCGGTGGGCGGCCGGCTCGGCTTCGCCTGGACCACCTGGCTCAACACCGGCGTCTCGGCCGCCTTCGCCTGGGACAGCGGGGCGTCCACCCGCGAGGACATCGCCCTCGACCTGCGCTTCTCGCCGGTCTCCTGGATGTACCTGCTCGGATACGCCGACTGGAGCCTCTTCGCGAGCAACTACTTCGAAGGGTTCGGATCGCAGATCGCCGACGCCAACGTCAGCCTGGTCTTCCCGGTCAACCAGTTCCTCCAGTTCACGGCCGACTACAGCTACACGGTCCCGGCGCTCTCGCTTCCCTACAACTCGATCCTCTGGGTCTTCAGCGACAACACCCGCCAGTACGTGGGCGGCACGGCGCGCGTGGGCCTCGGCCAGTTCAAGGTGGACGTGCCGCTCGAGTTCCAGGTCGGGTACAAGCGGATCCTCGGCCTCTGGGACGGCCAGCAGGCCACCGACGCCTCCGGCGACAACTACTTCCTGCGCGCCACCTGGCGCCCCACCCGGAACGCCACCGTGGGCGCGGAGGGCACGCGGCTCTTCATGCCCACCCAGGGCTACTGGCAGGCCCGGGCCTTCGGCTCGATGAAGATGTACGGCTTCACCGGGACGCTCGACTTCCAGGGCTACTGGTTCGACCAGGCGGTGAACGCGGTCACGACCTCGATGATCGGCTCGGCCACGCTCGGCTACGACGTGGGCGGCGGATTCGCGGTGGTCGGCGCCCTGCAGGGCGGCGCCACGCCCTACTACACGAGCTACGTGAACGGGCTCGTCAAGCTCACCTACAACGCGTCGTACCGGTTCCGCGAGGTGTACGAATGAACCCCCGGCTCCTGCTCCTGCCGATCGCGCTGCTCGCCTTCGGCTGCAAGAACACGGTCCCGAAGGCGGAGGCCAGCGCGCCCGCGCCCTACAAGTTCCCGCACGGCATGCACATCGAGTCGGGCGTGGCCTGCGTCGAGTGCCACGCGCCAATCCTGAAGGCCTCGGCGCTCCGGACCGACGTGATCCACGTGCAGCTCCCGACCAAGTCGGAGACCTGCGCGGGCTGCCACGACCCCGTCCCGGAGTACAAGCCGGTGCAGCGCTTCGAGCCCGCGGTCCGCTTCGACCACGCCGCCCACATCCCCCGTCTCAAGGGCGTGAAGGACGAGTGCCAGGGCTGCCACTCCAAGATCGCGGAGCCGGGCTCCTTCAAGGTCGAGGTCCCGTCCATGGCGACCTGCACCGCCTGCCACAACCACGCCCAGGACTACGCGGTGGGCCGCTGCACGCCCTGTCACGTGGACCTGAAGCAGTACGCGAAGCCGGTGAAGGACTACTCGCACGAGGCCAACTTCCTCCAGACCCACGGCAAGTGGGCCATGGCGTCCGTCAGCACCTGCTCCTCCTGCCACGACCAGACGATGTGCGCGCAGTGCCACACCGCCACGACGCGCCCCATGCCGCCGTCGATCCAGTTCCCGGAGAAGGTGACCGCCGAGTTCATCCACCGCGGCGACTGGCTCGCGCGCCACGCCATCGAGCAGCAGGCCGACCCGGACAGCTGCTCCAAGTGCCACGGCACGGGGTACTGCCAGAGCTGCCACTCCTTCCAGGGCATCGCCCCGGGCGGCGCCTCCATCCGCGACCCGCACCCGGCCGGCTGGATCTCCGTCCACGGCCAGGCGGCGCGGCAGAACATCGTCTCGTGCGCGGCCTGCCACAACCAGGGCGCCAACTCGCTCTGCGTGGCCTGCCACACGACGGGTCGCGTGAATCCGCACCCGCCGGGGTGGAAGGGGACGCAGGCGCAGATCGGTGGCAACCAGATGTGCAGGGTCTGCCACACGAACTAGGCGAGGCGGCTTCGGGCCGGGGGTGGGTGCCGCCGGGCGCGGGGACGCCCCTCTCCGCTCCGCTGTCCTCGCGGCAGGGCGGTTTCGCTGCGTTGTGCGCAATTCGCGGCCGCTGCGGAGGCTTCGCTCCGAAGGACGCCCGCGCCGGCTGGACGGCACGGGTCGAAGCCGACTCGGTCGAGTTCGCTGGTGGGGGGCCTCGCCGCGACGCCCTCGTCCCAGGCGCCCGGGGGGCCTCGTCGAGCGGCCCTCCAGTTCGCCAGGCGGGCCGGGTGGCCCCGGCGCGGGGCGCTTCCGCAGCGGGCGACGCATTGGCGTCAATCGGGCCACGGCGTTCTGCGGCGCCATCCAGCCGCGTGCGCCCTCGCCGCGAGGACCTGGCGCCCCCCAGCGACGCGGGCTACCCGGAACCGCCGGCATCCCGGAAGGTGCCCCGCGACGAGTCCCCCCGGGCGCCCGCAGCGCCCCCAGCACCTTCGTCCAGATCGCCCCGAACGCCCCGTTCGACATCGCCACCACCACGTCCCCCGGCCTGGCCCGGACCGCGACGTCGGCGACGATCTCGTCCACCGTCCCCCGCGCCGCGGCCGGCACCCCGCGCGCGGTGACCTCGGCGGCGAGCCGGTCCACGTCGAGCCGCTCCGCCTCCGGCACCCGGTCGGTCGGCGCCGGCCGGAGCAGCCACACCTCCGCCGCGGCCCCGAAGCTGCGTGCGTACTCCTCCTGGTGCAGGTTGCGGCGCGACGTGTTCGACCTGGGCTCGAAGGCCACCAGCAGCCGCGCCCCCGGGTACGACCCCTGGATGGCGGCCAGCGTCCGGTCCACCGCGGTGGGGTGGTGGGCGAAGTCGTCGATCACCGTCACGCCGCCCTCGACGCCGCGGACCTCCTGGCGCCGCTTCACTCCCCGGAAGGCCTCGAGCCCGGCCGCGATCTCCTCGAAGGACAGGCCGAGCCGCGTCGCCGCCGCGGCCACCCCGAGCGCATTCTCCACGTTGTGCGCCCCGCCCACGGCGAGCCGCACCGGCCCGAGGTCCCGGCCGCCGCGCACGAGCCGGAACCTGGCCCCGTCCGCGCCCAGCGTGAGCCCGCGAGCCTCCCAGTCGGCCGGCCGCTCCACCGAGTAGGTCTCGACCGGGCACCGGGCCCGGCGGGAGATTCGCACCACGCTCTCCCAGGTGGAGCAGGCGGCCAGGAAGCCGTCCTCCGGCACCAGGTCCACGAAGCGCTCGAAGGCGCTCTCGTAGTGCGCCTCGTCCCGGTAGATGTCGGCGTGGTCCAGCTCGCACGAGGTGAAGATCGCCGTGCGCGGCCGGTAGTGCAGGAACTTGGGCCCCTTGTCGAAGTAGGCCGTGTCGTACTCGTCCCCCTCGACCACGAAGGCCTCGCCCCCGCCCAGCCGGAAGTTGGAGTCGAAGTCGCGGGTGACGCCGCCCACCAGGAACGACGGATCCCTCCCGGCGTGGTGGAGCAGGAAGCCCATCATCGCGCTGGTGGTGGTCTTCCCGTGCGTGCCCACCACCACCACCCCGTGGCGCGGCCCGATGAAGAGCTCGCCCAGCGCCTGAGGGAAGGACACGTGGGGCAGGCCGCGCTCCCGCATCGCCGCCGCCTCCGGATTCACCGCCCGAACGACGTTGCCCACCACCACCACGTCGGGCCGGGCCCGGTCGAGGTTCTCCGGCCGGTAGCCCTGCATGACCTCGATGCCCCAGCGCTCGAGCTGCGTGGACATGGGCGGGTAGACGTTCTCGTCCGACCCGGTCACCTCGTAGCCCGCCGCCCCGAGCATCCCGGCGAAGGAGCCCATCCCGGTTCCGGCCACGCCGATGAGGTGGACCCTGCGGACCTTCTTCCAGTCGACCATCCCGGTCACCCCGCCGCCTTCGCCACCGCGTCGTGAAAGGCCTGCCGCAGCGCCAGGATCTCGGCCGGGCGCCGCCCCCCCGGGGAGACGTGGTTCGTGAGGAGCGCGCACACCAGCTTCCGGTCCCGGTCGATCCACAGGGAGCACCCCGTGTAGCCCAGGTGCCCGATCGCGCCGAGGGTTCCTCGCCCCAGCCTCGACCCGATGGACGATCCCGACGCTCCCGGCGTGTCCCAGGCCAGCGCCCGCTCGCTCCCCGGCGTCGCGTCCCGCCGCGCGAACTCGCGGGCCACCCTGGGCTCGAGGATGCGCCCGCGCCCCTCGAGCGCGAGGAGCCACTCCTGACCGAGCCGCGCCACGTTGGCGGCCGTGGAGAAGAGGCCGGCGTGCCCGGCCACGCCCCCCATGGCCCAGGCGTTGTCGTCGTTCACCGTTCCCTGGTTCACCTCGTGCCGGTGCGCGCACTGCTCGGTGGGGGCGAAACGCCGCCCGGTGCACGGCCCCAGCCCGGCCGCGAGCCTCGCCGGCCCCACGAAGAACGTGTCCGGAAGCCCCAGCGGCGCGGCCACCCGGTCGGCGAAGAGCCGGTCGAGCGGCGCCCCTCCCGCCGCCTCCAGCAAGAACCCCAGCGCCACGAACCCCGGATCCCCGTACACGGCCCGCGTCCCCGGGTCGGCCTCGAGCGGCTCCTCCCAGAGCCCCTCCGCCACGATCTCCCGGCCGCGCGCGAAGGCCTCCGCGAGGTCGGCGGGGCGCTCCGCCGGCGGCAGGAACGCCCGGCCCGCCACCGGATTGGCCATGGCCCGCTCGAACCAGGGGCGCCACCAGGGCAGCCCGCTCGCGTGGGCGAGGAGCTGGCGCACCGTCACCCGCTCCTTCCCGCCGCCCCGGAAGCGCGGCAGCCACTCCGCTGCGGGCGCGTCGAGCCCGACCCGGCCTTCCTTCACGAGGAGTGCAGCGAGGGTCCCGGTGCAGAGCACCTTGGTCAGCGACGACACGTCGAAGAGCATCGGCTTCTCGAACAGGCCCGGCGCAGGGCCTCCCGCGGCAGCGCCCGCGGCGCCCCCGGCAGCGCCCGCGCCTCCCGCGGCCGCCCGCGCGTCCCCGCCCCGCCCCGCGAAGACCACCACGCCGTTCCGCAGCACCACCGCGTCCCAGGCCGCGGCGACGCCCGGCGGGACCCCGAACGCGACCGTCATGTGGTCGCGCCCTGCTCGAAGCCGAGCCTGGGCGGCCCCTCCTCGGGCTGGCGTGGCGCCACCACGGTCACCATCGACCCCAGCGGCAGGGCGAAGTTCTCGTCCTCGTGCCCCGCCGGCACCCCCTCCACGGCGGGCACGCCGAGCTCCCAGGCCACCCGCCGCACCACCTCGATCCCCTCCAGCTCCGGGTCGTCACACTGGGTGAACTGGCCGATGGCCATCCCGGCCAGCCGGTCGAGGGCGCCGGAGAGGCGCAGCTGCAGGAGCATCCGGTCGATCCGGTAGGGACGCTCGCCCACGTCCTCGAGGAAGAGCACCGCGCCGGCGAAGCGGGGCTGCCAGGGCGTCCCGCACAGGTGGGAGAGCACGGTGAGCGACCCGCCCAGGAGCGGCCCCGACGCCACCCCCGGCCGCAGCGTGGCCCGCGCCAGGACCCCTCGCCCCGGCGGCGGCACCGGCGCGCGACGGTCGGGGAGCGGTGGCGCCCCCCCGAAGAGCAACCCCTCGAGGTGGTCGAGCGACTCCGGCCCGAGCCGCCCGAGCTGGGTCACCACCGGCCCGTGCACGGTGACGAGCCCGTTCCGGTTGAGCAGGACGTGCAGGGCGGTGATGTCGCTGAACCCCACGAAGACCTTGGGCGGATGGAAGATGCGGGCCGCCTCGAGCCTCGGCAGGAGCCGCATCGCCCCGTAGCCGCCCCGCGCGCACCAGACCGCCCGGGCCTCCGGGTCGCTGGCCGCCTCGTGCCACTCGGCCAGCCGGCGCGTGTCGTCCCCGGCCAGGTACCCCTGCCGCGCCACGATGTCGTCCCTCATCCGGGGCACGAGCCCGAACCGTTCCCGCAGCACCCCCAGCCCCTTCTCGAAGGCCTCCGGGTCGAACGGCCCGGACGGGGCCACGATCCGGACCACGTCCCCCCTCTTCAAGGCTGGCGGCTTGATCACCGGCCGAGCATAACTGCATGGCCAACCCGGGTCGAGATCGCCGCACCGCGTCAAGATCGCGATTCCGGGACCGTTTGTTCGGGCCCCGGCCCGTTTGCTACCTTGACCCCCGAGAGGACCGCCGACCATGACCGACAGGATCTCGCCCGACGGTGAAGTCTACTACCCCACTCCCGAGGTGGTGGCCCAGGCCCGCGTGAAGGACTGGGACGCGCTCGCGAAGTTCGCGCTGGCCGACCCGCTCTCCTTCTGGGCCAGGGAGGCCGAGGAGCTCGAGTGGTACCGCCGCTGGGACAAGGTCCTCGACGACTCGAAGAAGCCCTTCTACAAGTGGTTCGCCGGGGCGCAGTGCAACATCATCCACAACGCCCTCGACCGGCACCAGAAGACCGGCAAGAAGAACAAGCTGTCCCTGGTGTGGGTGGGCGAGCGCAACGAGGTCCGCACGTACTCGTACTTCGCGCTCAACCGCGACGTCTGCAAGTTCGCCAACGTCCTGAAGGCCATGGGCGTGAAGAAGGGCGACCGCGTCACCATCTACATGCCGCGCATCCCCGAGATCGTCATCGCCATGCTCGCCTGCGCCAAGATCGGCGCCATCCACTCGGTGGTGTACGGCGGCTTCAGCGTGGACGCGCTGCAGGGGCGCATCGAGGACAGCGAGTCCAAGGTCGTCGTCACCGCCGACGGCGGCTTCATGAACGGCAAGGTCGTCGAGCTGAAGAAGATCGTCGACGACGCCGTCCGCCACGCACCCACGGTGGAGACGGTCATCGTCGTGCAGCGCACCGGCCACGAGGTGCGCATGGAGCCGGGCCGCGACTACTGGTACCACGACCTCATGAAGCTGCCGCTCGCCACCGGCGTGTCGGCCACCGAGGTGATGGACGCCTACGACCCGCTCTACATGCTCTACACCTCGGGCACCACCGGCAAGCCCAAGGGGCTCATCCACTGCCACGGCGGGTACATGGTGGGGGTCTACTCCACGCTCAAGTACGTCTTCGACCTGAAGGACGAGGACCGCTACTGGTGCGCCGCCGATCCGGGCTGGGTGACCGGCCACTCGTACATCGTCTACGGGCCGCTGCTCATGGGCGCGACCACCTTCATGTACGAGGGGGCGCCGACCTACCCGTACCCGAACCGCTGGTGGCACCTGGTGGAGAAGTACGGCATCACCATCCTCTACACCGCCCCCACCGCCATCCGCGGCCTGATGCGCTTCGGCGAGTCGTGGCCCAACCGCCACGACCTCTCCACGCTGCGCATCCTCGGCTCGGTGGGCGAGCCCATCAACCCGGAGGCCTGGAAGTGGTACCACCGGGTCATCGGCAAGGGCCGCTGCCCCATCATGGACACCTGGTGGCAGACCGAGACCGGGATGTTCCAGCTCACCCCCACGCCGGTGGTCCCGCTCAAGCCCGGCTCGGCCACCCGCCCCTTCTTCGGGCAGGACGCCGAGATCCTCGACGAGAACGGCGGACCGGTCGCCGACGGCGAGGAAGGGTTCCTGGCCCTCAAGAACCCATGGCCCGCCGCCGCCATCACCATCTACAAGGACCCCGAACGCTACGTGAACCAGTACTGGTCCAAGTACCCGGGCAAGTACATGGCTGGCGACTCGGCCAAGCGGGACAAGGACGGCTACTTCTGGGTCATCGGCCGGACCGACGACGTCATCAAGGTCTCCGGATACCGGCTCGGCACCGCCGAGGTGGAGAGCGCGCTGGTCAGCCACCCGGCCGTGGCCGAGGCGGCGGTCATCGGCATCTCCCACGAGGTGAAGGGGCAGGCCATCTACGCCTACTGCATCCTCCGCAAGGGCTTCAAGGAGAGCGAGGAGCTGGCCGACGAGGTGAAGGCCCACGTGGGCAAGCACATGGGCCCCATCGTCCGGCCGGAGAAGATCACCTTCGTCGACTCGCTGCCGAAGACCCGTTCCGGGAAGATCATGCGTCGCGTTCTCAAGGCCCGCGCGCAGGGGCTCCCCGAGGGAGACGTCTCCACCCTGGAGGAGTGAGCCGGGGGGCGAACCGAGCGGGGCGGCCAGGCCCGGGGCAGGCCGGGGGGGGCCGACGCACACACTTCCAGCCGCGGCGGTTTCGGGGTAAACACCCCGAAACCCCGAAGGAGAACCCATGAGAATCATCGTCGCCGCAGCGCTGCTCGCCCTCTCGGTCCCGGCCTTCGCCGCGGCGCCGGAGCCGAAGACCGAGGACGACAAGACCATGTACGCGCTCGGCGCCCTGGTCTCCCGGAACTTCAAGGACTTCAAGCTCTCCGCCCAGCAGGTCACCCAGGTCCAGAAGGGAATGACCGACTCCCTCGGCGGCAAGAAGCTCGCCGTCGACATGGAGAAGCAGACCCCCAAGGTCCAGGAGTACCTGAAGGCCTACATGCCCGCCCACCCGGGCCAGCCGGAGAAGGACCCCAAGGCCGCCGCCAAGGCGAAGCCCACGCCCGACCAGAACACGCTCTACGCGCTCGGGGTCCTCGCCTCGAGGAACCTGGCCGACCTCTCCCTCTCCCCGGCGCAGGTCACCATGATGGAGAAGGGCATGGCCGACACGCTCGCGGGCAAGAAGTCCGCGGTCGACGTCACCGCCTACGAGCCCAAGGTGCAGGAGTTCGCGAAGGCCAAGGTCGCCGCCGCCGGCGAGGCCCGCAAGACCAAGGAGGGCGCCGCCGCCGCCGAGTACGCCACCAAGCCCGGCGCCGTGAAGACCGCCTCCGGCCTCATCTACATCCCGGTCAAGGCCGGCACGGGCGCCTCTCCCGCCGCCACCGACAAGGTGAAGGTGAACTACGAGGGCAAGCTGATGGACGGCACCGTGTTCGACAGCTCCTACAAGCGCGGCCAGCCCATCGAGTTCGGCCTGAACCAGGTCATCCCCTGCTGGACCGAGGGCGTGCAGAAGATGAAGGTCGGCGGCGAGGCCACGCTGGTGTGCCCTCCCTCCATCGCCTACGGCGAGCGCGGCGCCCCCGGCGCCATCCCGCCCAACGCCACCCTGGTCTTCAAGGTCGAGCTGCTGGGCGTGACGCCCGGCGCCCCCGCTCCCGCCCCCGCTCCCGCCGGGAAGTGACATGACGACCGCCACCGCCCTGCTCCTCCTCGCTCTCTCCGCGACTCCGGCCGCGCCGGCTGCACCGGCCGCCAAGGCTCCGGCCAAGGCCGCCCCCCAGTTGCAGACGGAACGCGAGAAGACCCTCTACGCCCTCGGCGTCGCCGCCGCGGACAGCTTCAAGGTCTTCAACCTGAAGCCGGAGGAGCTGGCGGTGGTCCAGCGCGGCCTGTCGGACGGCGTGCTCGGCAAGAAGATCCAGGTGGACATGAACGTCTACCGGCCCAAGGTGAACGATCTCGCCGCGACGTCGTACAGCGACCGCAGCCGCGCCGCGCTCGCCCACTTCGCGAAGGAGAAGGGAGCCGTCCGCTCCGCCTCCGGCCTCATCTACATCCCCGCCCGCGAGGGAACCGGAGCCTCTCCCGGCGACGGCGACTCGGTGAAGGTCGAGTACGAGGGCAAGCTCGCCGACGGAACCGTCTTCGACTCCTCGCGCAAGCAGGGCGGCGCGGTCGTCGCTCCCCTCTCGAGCGGCATCCCGTGCTGGAAGGAGGGGCTGACGAAGATGAAGGTGGGCGGCCAGGCGCGCATCGTCTGCCCGGCGAACATCGCCTACGGCGACACCGGCAAGCCTCCCGCGATCCCGCCGAAGTCCACGCTCATCTTCGACGTGGAACTGCTCGGCGTGGAGAAGCCCGCAACGAAGTAGAAGTCCACCCGCGGCAACCCGCCGACGCCCCATCCGGAACGTCACGGGAGGGCCGGTTCCGGGGAAATCCTGGCGGCCCCGGCCGCGATCGCCGTTGAATGGGGCCATGTCCAGAATTCGCCCCTTCGCGGCCTCAGCCCTCGCCGCCGCCATCGCCGGCGGGCTGCTCCTCCCCTCCGACGCCTCGCCCTGCACCACCTTCCGGATCCGGTCCACGGACGGCGCGATCCTGATCGGCCGCTCGATGGAGCTCGGCATGCCGCTCGACTCGGCCGTCATGATCGTGCCGCGCGGCCTCACCCTCCACTCGACCCGGCCCGACCAGCGGCCCGGGACGTCCTGGGTGGCCCGGTACGGCTTCGCCGGGATGAACACGCTCGGCGTCGACATCTCGACGGACGGGATGAACGAGGCCGGCCTCTCGGTCGGGGTCCTCTACATCCCGGGCTTCGTCGAGTACCAGCCCTTCCCGACCCAGCCCGGGACGCCGGCCATCTCCAACCTCGAGCTGGGCAACTGGATCCTGAGCCAGTTCTCCACGGTGGAGGAGGTGCGCGCCGCGCTCCCGAAGGTCGCCGTCCACGACCTCGTCATCCCCCCCGCCGGCCGCCAGCCGCTCCACTGGGCCGTCTCCGACGCCCGGGGCGGCGCCATCGTCGTCGAGTACGTCGGCGGCGAGCTGCGAATCCACGACAACCCGGTCGGCACGCTCACGAACTCGCCCAACTTCGACTGGCACCTGACCAACCTCCGCCAGTACGTGAACCTCCGGAACGTGAACGCCGACCCGCTCCGGCTCGGCACGGTGGAGGTCGAGCAGATCGGCCAGGGCTCCGGGCTGCTCGGGATCCCGGGCGACTACACCCCGCCGTCCCGCTTCGTCCGGGCCACCGCGCTCGCCTGGTCGGTCGTTCCGCCGGCCACGGCCGCCGAGGCCGCCAACGCCGCATTCCACGTCCTGAACGCCGTCGACATCCCCGTCGGCGCGGTGGCGCAGCGGGTCCCGGGCAAGGACGGCGCGGCCCCCACGCTGGCCTACGAGATGACCCAGTGGGCCACGGTGCACGACCTCACGAACCGGCTCCTCTACTTCCGCACCTACGGGAACCTGGCCATCCGCGTGGTGAACCTGGGCAAGATCGACTGGACCGGCAAGGCCATCCGCCACGTCCCGATGCCCACCGGGATGCAGGCCGAGGACGTGACGGCGCAGGCCCGGTGACGAGCCCGGTGACCGGCCGGGCTACTCGGCGACGCTGACGACGCGCTTCAGGCCCGAGGTGGGCTGCCTGAAGGCCTCGACCGCCTCGTCGATGGACACCCGGCTCGCGATGAGGCGCGGCAGAGCGCCCGGCCAGCGTCGCGAGAAGAGCCCCAGGTCCTGGATGGCGGCCCGGTAGGCCTCGGCGTTGGGGTGGACCGGGCCGAGGATGACCTGGTTCCGCTGCACCATCCCGTGCAGCAGGTACCCGGCGTCGAGGGTGAAGGCGCCGCGGCGGCCCGGGACGCCGGTGAGCAGGTAGACGCCGTTCCGCCCCAGGTGCTCCATGGCGGCGAGCGCGTCGGGGGTGGCGCCGGTGGCCTCGAACATCACGTCGATGCGACCGAGGTGCCCGGCCAGCGACTGCAGCTTCTCCTCGTCGGCGGTGACGAACTGGGCCCCGATCGACTCGGCGAACTCGGCCTTCTCGCCGCGCCCGGCGTGGGAGTAGACGGTGACCTTGTAGCCGCGAACCACGAGCGCCATGGCGCCGAGGAGCGCCACCGGCCCGGCCCCGAGCACGAGCGCCCGCTTGCCCGCGCCGCCGGTCTCGCCCAGCGCCGCCCAGGGGAGCCGCTTCTGCACCTGCTCGAGCTCGGCGATGGCGGTCTCGGCGATGGAGAGCGGCTGGGTCAGCACGGCCACGTCGCGCAGCTCGCGCGGCACCGGCTGCAGCCAGCGGGCGTCGTCGGAGAAGCGCTCGGCCAGGAAGCCGTGGGCCTCCTTGATCCCGCGCTGGGAGTACTCGCCGGAGAGGCAGAAGTCGGGGCGCCCCATGCGGCAGGCCCGGCAGGACTCGCGGCGGCAGGGGCGGCGCACGGTGGGGACGACCAGGTCGCCGGCGCGGAGGCGGCGCACCGACGAGCCCACCTCCACCACCTCGCCCACGGCCTCGTGGCCGATGACCAGGTAGGGCGAGTCCGGAGGCGGGGAGCCCATGCGGAACGAGGCGATCTCGCGGTCGGTGCCGCAGAAGCCCACGTCGAGGACCTTCACCACCACGTCGCCGGGGGCGAGGATGGCGGGTTCACGGTGGTCGACCAGACGGAGCGCGCGCTCCTCGGGGAAGACGGCTACGGCTTTCATGTGGGGATGCCTCGCCCGTCTACATGTTCTGCGACAGGATCAGGTTCACGTACTGTGCGCGCTCGAAGGCGCGCGGGTCGCGGGCCTCCTTCTGCGACAGGGAGCCGCGGAAATCGGCCAGCGCGGAGTAGTGCCCGCGCTCCATCCACTCGACGAGGCCGCTCCTCAGGCCCGCCAGGTGGGTGACGCCGTTGCGGAGCAGCGACGCGGCGAGCTGCACGACGGTGGCGCCGGCCAGGATCATCTTCACCACGCCGGCCGTGTCGTGGACGCCGGTGGAGGCGGCCAGGTCGGCCTTGATGCGCCCGTGCAGGATGGCGGTCCAGCGCAGCGGCACGAGCATCTCCCAGGGGTGGGAGAGCTGCATCGAGCTGTTGAGCGCCATGCGGTCGAGGTCGATGTCGGGCTGGAGGAACCGGTTGAAGAGCACGAGCGCGTTCACGCCCTCGTCGTCGAACTTCTTCGCCACGTTGGCGAGGGAGGTGAAGTACGGGGAGAGCTTGAGGGCGATGGGCACCTTCACCGCCTTGCGCACCGAGCGGACGATCTGGATGCACTCCTTCTCGATCTGCTCGCCGGTGACCGACGCGTCGGCGCCCACCTGGTAGATGTTCACCTCGATGCCGTTCGCGCCGGAGTCCTCGAGCTGCTTCGCGTACTCGCTCCAGCTGCCGGCGGCGGCCGCGTTGAGGCTGGCGATGACCGGGATCTTCACCGACTTCTTCGCCTTGTCGAGAAGGCGCAGGTACTCGCGCGGGCCGATGCGCTGGGGCGGAAGGTAGCTGCGGGCCTCGGGGTTGGCGTCGGCCTGGAAGCTGACCGCCTCCTCGAGCGCGCTCTCGGCGGCCTCGATCTGCTCCTCGAAGAGCGACCGGAGCACGATGGCGCCCGCTCCGCTCGCCTCGGCGGCCTGGAAGTTCTCCGGCTTGTTGGAGATGGAGGAACTGGCGACCACCAGGGGGCTGGGGAGGTCGAGGCCCATGTACCGCGTCGAAAGATCGCTCATAGGACCGACATCCTCGCCCGATCGGGGTGGCTTGTGAAGGGGTTCCGGAAGGGGTACGAATCCCGCCTCCCGGAGGCTCCATCTCCCCTTCCCCCCACACCGCGGGCCTCGCCTACGCGCTCGCCGCCTACCTGGCCTGGGGGCTTTCGCCCATTTACTTCAAGGCGCTGCGGCCATCCGGGCCGCTCGAGATCCTCTCCTGGCGGGTGGTGGCGTCCGTCGCCCTCCTGGGAGCCATGACCGTCGCCATGGGACGGGGGGCGGAGGTGGCCCGGTCCCTCTCCGACCGGCGCCGGGCCCTCACCTTCGTGGCCACGACGCTCCTCATCTCGATCAACTGGGTGCTCTACATCTGGTCGGTGAACACGGGCCACCTGCTGGAAGCCAGCATGGGCTACTTCATGAACCCGCTGGTGACCATCCTGCTCGGGGTGGTCTTCCTGAAGGAGGGGCTCGACCGGCTCCAGGCCTTCGCCGTCGGGCTCGCCGCCGTGGGGGTCGCCTGGATGGTGGTCGCCCACGGACGGCTGCCCTGGATCTCGCTCACGCTGGCCCTCTCCTTCGCGCTCTACACGCTGCTCCGCAAGCAGGCCCGCATCGACGCCGTGGCGGGATTGCTCGTGGAGACCTCGTTCCTGGCGCCGCTGGCGGCGGCCTGGCTGGGCTGGCTCTGGTGGCGGGGCGAGGCCCACTTCGGGACCTCCACGGGCATGTCGGTGCTGCTCCTCTCGGCGGGCGCGGTGACGGCGTTGCCTCTCGTCTGGTTCGCGCTGGGGGTCCACCGCCTGCGCCTCAGCACGGTCGGCCTGCTCCAGTACGTGGCGCCGAGCCTGCAGTTCACGCTCGCGGTGGTGGCCTACCGGGAGCCGTTCGGCGCAACCCAGGCGGTGACCTTCGCCTTCATCTGGGTCGGGCTCGCCATCTACACGGTCGACGCCATCGGTAAGGCACGGCGGCGGGAGCCGGTGCCGGCGGTGGAGCCGCTGGACTGAGCCTCACTTCACTTCGCCGGCCGCACCGTGATCACGGGCATGGGCGCCCGGCGCACCACCCGCTCGGCGACCGAGCCCAGGAGCACGTGGGCCAGCCCGGTGCGCCCGTGGGTGCCCACGACGATGGCGTCGAACTTCCCGTCCTCGGCGGCGGCGACGATCTCCGAGGCCGGCTCACCGACCGCCTTCTCGGTGGAGACCCGGGGAGCGCCGTCGGCGATGGCCTCGGCCTTCCAGCGCGCGAGGAGCGCGTCGGTCTGGTCGGCCAGCTCCTGGAGCATTCCGGAGGCGGGCAGGACCGTTCCCTCGGGCAGCGTGTACCCGGGGAGCGGGTAGGCGTGAAAGACGGTGACCTCGCCGTCGAACCGGCGGGCCAGCTCCGAGGCCACCTGGAGCGCGCTCCGCGACGCGTCGGAGAAGTCGACCGGGCAGAGGATCTTCTTCCATTCGAGGGGCATCAGCTGTCCTTCCATTGGCCGATGAGGAAGTCCTCCTCGGCCGGGGAGAGGTCGAAGCGCTGTCCTGCCTCGGAGATGAGCTTCACGCGGGACGCCTTGGGATCCACCTGGCGCTGCTCGGCGAGCCACTGCAGCGCGCGGCGCAGCGCATCCCCCTTCGGAAGCAGTCCCTCACCTTCGCCCATGATGCACCTCCTGTCGCGGTATCGGTCCCTCCGGCTGTGTCCCTCACAAGTTACGCCTCTGCGGCCCGTCCGCAAGAGCCCCGGAAGGCCTCCCCATCCTGGCGATTCCGGAGCGCTGGCGATTCCCGGGGCGCGTGGCATTCTTCCGCCCATGCGATTCGCAACCCTCCGCGACAGCACCCGCGACGGCAAGCTGTGCATCGTCCGGTCCGACGGCACCCGGATCGCCGACGCCTCCCACATCGCCCGGACCCTCCAGGCCGCCCTCGACGACTGGGACGAGGTGGAGCCGCGGCTCCGCGAGTTCGACGCCGACCTCGAGAACGGCCGCGTCGCCACCGACCCGATCGTCCTGGGCCAGCTCCAGGCCCCCCTCCCGCGGGCCTACGAGTGGATAGACGGCTCGGCCTACCTGAACCACGCCCGCCTGGTCCGGAAGTCCCGCGGCGCCGAGCTGCCCCCGGAGATGGAGACCGACCCGCTCGTCTACCAGGGCGGCAGCGGCGTGCTGCTCGGTCCGGCCGACGACATCCGGCTCCCCGACCCGCTCATGGGGCTCGATTTCGAGGGGGAGATGGCCGTGATCCTGGGCGACGTCCCGATGGGGACCCGCGCCGAGAGCGTGAACTCCCACGTCCGGCTCGTGACGATGCTGAACGACCTCACGCTGCGAAACCTGGTCGCCGCCGAGCTCGCCAAGGGCTTCGGGTTCTTCCAGTCGAAGCCCGCCACCGCCTTCGCGCCGTTCGTGGCCACCCCCGACGAGCTGGGCGCCGCCTGGCACGACGGCCGCGCCCACTTGCAGCTCAAGATCTGGCTGAACGGCCGCGTCGTCGGAGACCTGGAGACCGGTCCCGAGATGCACTTCTCCTTCGCCCAGCTCCTCGAGCACGTGACCCACACCCGAGCCCTGACCACCGGCACCATCCTGGGCAGCGGCACCGTCTCGAACGCCGACCCCAGGCGCGGCGTCTCCTGCCTCGCCGAGCGTCGCGTGCTGGAGATCCTCTCCTCGCCCGATGGGCAGCCGAAGACCCCCTTCCTGCGCGCCGGCGACCGCATCGCCATGGAGGCGTTCGACGTGCAGGGACGCAGCCTCTTCGGCCGCATCGAGCAGAGGGTGGTCGCCGGCTAGCCAGGCGGGCTACCCCGCCCGCGCCTCCTTCCCGGGCGTCCCGCGCTCCCCGAACTCCCACACCAGCCCGCCCGGCGCCGTTCCCGACACCCGGATGTACCCGCGGTGAATGCCGTGGAGGTGGTGTCCGGCGCAGAGCGAGACGAGGTTCTCCGGCTCGTCGCTCCCGCCCCGCGACCGGAACACCACGTGGTGAGCGTGCACCGCCGCCCGGCTGCAGCCCGGCACCTGGCAGAACCCCTGGTCGCGCTCGATGGCCCGCCGCTGCGGCGTCATCCGCCGCTCGCGGATACCCTCCCAGGCGTCGACGAAGTGGTCGCACATGCGCGAGAGGCACTCCGCGGGCCGCATCCACTGCCCCTCCCGCAGCATGACCGCCCCGCAGGCCTCCTCGAAGAGCCCCGCCACCCGCCGCGGCGCCACCACCGACACCCGCTCCCTCGCACACATCTGCGCCTGCTCCCCCGCCTCGACCCGCCGACGCAGCTCGATGCAGGTGCACGTCTCGGCCACGGCCACCCAGGCCTCGACGTCCCTCGGGACCGCCACCCCGGCGACGAGCCGCGCCTTCTCGTAGCTGACCCGCCCCCGCCGCATGGCCTCCCGCAGCCCCGGCAGCTCGTGCAGCCGCCGCTCCAGCCAGACCCGCTGCGCCACGGTGCGCTCGGCCATGCCCAGCCTTTCCGCGCAGTAATGGGAGAAGGAGGCGAAGCCCAGGTGCCGCCACAACCCGAACGCCTGCACCAGGAGCCCCAGGTGCCCCACCAGGTCGTCCCAGCGGTCGCGCATGGCGGCGAGCTCGCGAACCCGCGCGTCGATCGCCGCGACGTCGCGCCCATCCACCCCATCCGGCGCCGCCACCGGCTCCGGCCAGAGCAGCCGCTCCCACCGCCCGGTCTCCTGCCTCCAGCGCCGCCTCGAGTTCCTCCAGCCCCGGCCCGCCGCCCGGCCGTCCACCGCCCTCGACGCCCTCTCCGCCACCCGCCCCGCCGCCGGCCCCACCGTCCTCGCCGCCGTCCCCGCCCTCCCCGCAGCCGCCCTCTCCCCCTTCGGGCGCGGGATTCGCCCCCAGGTACTCCTGGCAGATGGCCTCGAGCCGCTGCCACCGCGGCGCTGTCGCGCCGAGCAACTCCCCCGCCAGCCCGAACGCCTCGTCGACCTTGCCCCGGCACGCCGCGTCGGCCGGGAACTCGACCCGCTCCCAGTCCTCGTCGGGCAGCCCCTGCCTCGCGGCCGCCGTCCGCACCGCATCCCTCGCTTCACGAACAGTCAACGCCGCCGCGCGCGCCACCCACTCCGCCTCGGCCTCCCTCCGGGCCACCGGAAGCAGCTCCTGGGCGAGCCGTGGGCTCACCTCCCCGCGCCGCACCGCCGCGCGCAGCAGCGGCCGCTCCGCCAGCTCCCTCGCCAGCCGTGCGAGCCCCAGCGCCGTGCGCCCCGCCATGCCCAGCACCTCGCGCGCGTAGTCGACCATGCCTGCGAAGCCCAGCCGCAGCGACCTGTCCCCCGAGCCCATCGCCGCCAGGCATTCACCCAGGGCGACGTCGACCGCGCCGTGCCCCCGCGCCACGCGGACGAGCAACCGGTCGACCCGGACCGCGCCGCCGACGCCCACGCCGCGCCGATCCCACGGGACGTCGATCTCCCAGGCCCGCGCCGCCAGATCCTCGAGCATGACGGTGAGTGAATCACCGCACCGGGCGGCCCCCTCTTCTCTGGCGTCGTCCCTGCCCATGCGTTCAGATGTTGCCACGCCCCCCTGACAGTTCCGCCGCCCCGCCCCCGCGCCCGGCGCCCCCTCCCTCCAAGGAAGCAGGGTCAACTTCCTATGTCTCTGTATTGACGCTATTCTTGTATTTCCGTGGCGTCCGCCCGCCGCGGGAATCAGCCACCACCTCGTGCGCCGGAGCGCAACCGTGAAGACACCTCGCCTCGCAACCCTGCTCCTCGTGGTCCTGACCGCCTGCGCCGGCACCTCGGGCGCCCCCGGAACCGATGGCACCGACGGCACCGACGGCACGAGCCAGCTCCTGGTCGCCACCGCCGAGCCCGAAGGCGCCCACTGCGCCGCCGGCGGTTCCCGCATCGACGCCGGCCCCGACGCGAACGGCAACGGCACGCTCGACGCGGCGGAGGTCGCCGCGACCGTGTACGTCTGCAACGGGACCGACGGCTCGAGCGTCGCGGCCATCGCGGAGAATCCCGGCGCGAACTGCCCCACCGGCGGCGTGAAGCTCTCCACGGGGGCGGGCGCCACGACCTACGTCTGCAACGGCGCGACCGGAGCCTCGGGCCCCACCGGCTCCACTGGCGCGACCGGCGCCACCGGCGCCACCGGCGCCACCGGCCCCACCGGCTCCACCGGCCCCACCGGCCCCACCGGCTCCACCGGCCCGACCGGCGCGACCGGCCCCACCGGCCCCACCGGCCCCACCGGCCCCGCCGGCCTCAGCGTCGTCGTCACCCCGGAACCCGAGGGCATCGCCTGCCCCCACGGCGGCCAGAAGCTCCAGGTCGGCACCGCCCCGCCGACCTACGTCTGCAACGGCGCCCCCGGAGCCACCGGCGCAACTGGAGCAACCGGCCCCACCGGAGCCACCGGCGCAACCGGCCCCACCGGCTCCACCGGAGCCACCGGCCCCACCGGCCCGGCCGGCGAGAGCGTCACGATGGTCGCCGAGCCCCCCGGCGTGAACTGCGCGCTCGGCGGCGTGAAGCTCCAGGTCGGCACCGGCACGCCCTCCTACGTCTGCAACGGCGCCCCGGCGGGCACCACGCTCCCCACCGTCACCACCGTCGGCTCGACCGGCGTCCGCTACACCGAGGCCACCGTGAACGGCGAGGTGGTGGACGACGGCGGCGAGATCATCTTCGCCCGCGGCGTCGTCGTCTCCACGGCGGCCACCCCCACCCTCCACGACACCGTCTTCCTATCCGGCGCCGGCGCCGGCTCCTTCCCCACCGCGTGCAGCGGCCTCGCCCCCGCCACGACCCACCACGCGCGCGCCTTCGCCACCAACGCGCTCGGCACGGCCTACGGCGCCGAGATCACCTTCACCACGCTCGCCCTCACCACCCCGGCCGTGGCCACCACCCCCGCCGCAAACGTCACCGACACCACCGCGCTCTCCGGCGGCAGCGTCACCGACGACGGCGGAACGCCCGTGCTCTCCCGGGGCGTCTGCTGGGGCACCGCGCCCTCCCCGGCGCTCACCGACACCTGCGTCGCCGAGGGCTCCGGCACGGGCAGCTACCTGGCGCTGCTCACCGCCCTGACCCCCGGCACCGGGTACCACGCGCGCGCCTACGCCACGAACGCACAGGGCACGGGATACGGCGACGACCAGGCCTTCACGACCGTGGAACTGCCCCTCGCGACGGTCACGACGGCGGCGGTCTCCGCCGTCTCGTACACGACCGCCACCGGCGGCGGCACCGTGGTGAGCGACCACGGCTCGCCGGTGACGAGCCGCGGCATCTGCTGGTCCACCACCGCCGCGCCCACCACGTCCGGCACCTGCTTCTCGGAGGCGGGCGGCCTCGGCGCGTTCACCGGCCCCCTCACCGGCCTCACCGCCGGCACCGGATACCACGTGCGCGCCTTCGCGGTGAACGGCGGCGGGACCTCCTACGGCGACGAGGTGACGTTCACGACGCTTCCCGTCTCCACGCCCGTGCTGGTCACGAAGGCAGTGACGGGCATCTCCTCGAACATCGCCGGTTCGGGCGGCATCATCGCCACCGACGGCGGCTCCCCCATCACCGCGAAGGGGGTCTGCTGGGGCGTGAACCCCGCCCCCACGATCGCCGGCTCGCACTCCACCGACGGCGCCGGCTCGGCGTCCTTCAACAGCACCATGACCGGCCTCACCGAGCTCACCGCCTACCACGTGCGCGCCTATGCCACGAACGCGCTCGGAACGGCCTACGGCGACGACCTCACCTTCACCACCACCGACCTCCTGCTCCCCGGCCCCACGGTGCCCGTCGTCGGCACGTCCACTCCGGCCATCGCGACGAGCTCCACCGCGAGTGCGGGCGGCTACGTGAGCAGCGACGGCGGCTCCCCGGTCACGGCGCGCGGCGTCTGCTGGGGCACGGCGCAGAACCCCACGGTCGCCGACACCTGCTCCACCGACGGCAGCACCGGCGTGGGCTACTTCGCGAGCACGGTCACGGGGCTCTCGGGCTGCGGCGTCGTCTATTACGTGCGCGCCTACGCGACCAACTCCACCGGCACCGGCTACGGCAACCAGGCCACGGTGAGCACGGGACTTCTCCCCACGGTGACGACAGCGCCCGTCACCGGCATCGGCTACTACGACGCCACCTCGGGCGGCACGGTCACCGACGACGGCGGCTGCGCGATCACCCAGAAGGGCATCGCCTGGTGGTGGAATCCGACACCGATCATCGGCCACTCCTGGACCACCGACGGCGCCGGCGGCGGCACCTGGGCGTCGTCGATCACCGGCCTCTACGCGAACCGGACCTACTACGTCCGCGCCTACGCGACGAACTCGGTCGGCACGACCTACGGGGATCAGCTGACCTTCACGACGGCCGAGCCTGCCACGCCGTACATCGGCCAGAGCTACGCCGGCGGCACCATCTTCTACCTGGACGGCACGGGCCTGCACGGGCTCGTCGCCGCGCCCGGCGACATCGGCCCGCTGCCGTGGGGCTGCACCGGGACGAGCGTCGCGACCGGCACGGCCGTCGGCACCGGGGCCGCGAACACCGCGGCGATCGTCGCCTCCTGCACCGAGGCGACGTTCGCGGCCAAGTCGGCAGACGCGCTCGTCGTGGGCGGCTACGGAGACTGGTTCTTGCCCTCCCTCGACGAGGCGGCCCTCATGTTCACGAACCTCGCGGCGAAGGGACTGGGCGGGTTCTCGGGCAGCGTGTACCGGACCTCGAGCGAGGCGAACGCCTCCGAGGCGTGGATCATGTACATGTCGGGCGGGCAGACGTGGCGGGAATTCAAGTACTACGGGGGCCCCGTCCGTCCCGCCCGCGCCTTCTGAGCGACCACGTCCGGGGGGCCGGCGACCGTGCCTCGCCCCCCGGCCGCCCCCCGGCTCGCCCCCTACGGCTCCAGCACCCCGAGCCCCAGCGCCCGGGCCGCCCGCGCCATCCGCTGGTCATAGGTGGCGATCTCCATCCGCTGCCTCCGCTCGGCGAGGAACGTCGCCGTCGCGAGGTGCATCGCGTCGAGGGTTCTCACCGGGCCCGGGAACGGCTCCAGGGCCCTCGCGAGGACCGTGGGCGCCAGCTCGACGAACGCGACGGCCCCGAGGATCTCCCTCGCCGCCTCACCGTGCGTCGCCGCCGCGCCTCGCCCGTGAATCCGCGTCCAGGTCTCGTACTCGAGGAGCCGGCTCGAGACGAGCTGCCCCTTCCAGAAGTCCGCTGGCGGCCGGCGATCCTCGGCGAAGAGCTCCGCCAGGACCACCGACGTGTCGAGGTAGGTCACCGCTCGCCCCGGTCGAGGTCGAGCTCGGCCAGCAGCTCCGAGAGCGCAGCGCCCCGTGGATGCTCGACCGTGAGCCCGCGACCGGGAGTGAGCGGCGGCGACACCACCCCCTCGCGGACCAGCCCGGCCAGCACCGCGTCTCCCACGGATTCGGCTCGGCCGGCGTCCGGAGGCACCAGCTCGGCCACCACGCGGTCCCGGTCCGCGATGAGCACCCGCTCCCCCGCCGCCGCGATGCGCACGTACTCCGCGAGCTTGTTCTTCAGCACCTTGAGGCCGACGGTCCGCATCTTCCCATTGTAGCTACCGGTAGCTACTTTCGCCAGCCACCCCTCACCGTCCCCGACAATCCCGACCCGGCCGGCCCGCTGAATGTGACGGTGGAAGGCAGCGGGGCGGTGTCGTTCACGTGGATGCCGAGCCGGAACCCGCTGACGGCCGCCGGCACCACCGGCGCGGCCGCCACGCGCCGCGAAGCCTCCCCCTCGACCCAGTACTGGAAGTACGGGCGGTAGAAGCGGCCCTGGAGCAGGTCGATGCGCCCGTCCCCGTCGGCGTCAGGGTTCCGCACCGCCGCGCCGAAGGTTCCCTCGAGGAGCTTCAGGGCCGCCCGGTCGGCCGTGCCGAGCTGGATCTCCGCCCCGACCGGATCGTGACCTGGGGTGAACACCGTCCCCGACGACATCACGGTCCCGAGGTCGAGCGAGGTCACGCCCGTCGACTTCACCTGGAGCGGAATGGCGTCGAAGCCGCTGGGGAGGAGCAGCGCGCCGAGGAACTCGTCGGCCGCTCCGGCGAAGACGATTCCGGTCGGCGCGGTCGGGTCGATGTCGCCATCGCCCCCCGGCCGGCCCCCCGTTAGGCCCGCCCCATGACCCTGACCCTCCACTCGTACTGGCGCTCCAGCTGTTCCTGGCGGGTCCGCATCGCCCTCCACTGGAAGCGGCTCCCGTTCACCTACGCCGCCGTGAACCTGCTCCAGGAGGAGCAGTTCTCCGACGCGCACCGGGCCCGGAACCCCATGACCACGGTGCCGCTGCTGGAAGTTCACGAGGACGCGGGTGCCGCCCCCCCGCCGGGGCGCCCGCCGCCTCCCGCCCGCCGCTCCGCCTCGCCCAGTCCATGGCCATCCTGGAGTGGCTCGAGGAGCGCCACCCCACGCCCCCGCTCCTCCCCCGCGACCCCGCCGCGCGCGCCCGCGTCCGGGCCATCGCCGAGGACGTGAACTCGTCGATCCAGCCGTACCAGAACTCGTCGACCATGAAGTGGCTGCGCGACCGCCACCCCGGCGCCGGCGACGACGTCGCCTTCACGAGCCACTTCCTCTCCCGCAGCCTGGCCGGCCTCGAGGAGGTCGTCCGGGACGGTGCCGGACGTTTCTGTCACGGCGACGAGGTCACCCTCGCCGACCTCTTCGTCGTCCCCCAGCTCTACGGCGCGCGCCGTTTCGGCGTGGACGTGGGCCGCTTCCCGACTCTCCTGCGGGTGGAGGCCTCCTGCTCCGCGCTCCCGGCCTTCGCAGCGGCCGCGCCGGAGCGCCAGCCCGACGCGCCGGCGCCGGTGGCCTGAGCCTTCCTTCCGAACATCAGGGCGAGCACGCGCTCCCCATCCTCCCGGAGCTCGAGCTGCAGCTTGGTCGGGGCGCGGTGCGACGTCTTCGTCGTCACGTGTGGGGCCATGCACCCGATCAGACGATCCCCGTCCCCGGATCTGACGTGACATCGCGCCGCACCCCCCGTGGCCACCCCGCCCCGTCCGGATTAACTCCCGCGCATGGCCACCCGCTCCCCGCTCGCCCCGCTCGGCATCCGCCGCCTCGAAGCGCTCCACTACTACGTCCACGATCTCGACCGTTCCCGCCGCTTCTACACGGGGATGATGGACTTCGCCGAGACCGCGGTCTCCTCGCCCGAGCTGGAGCGGCTGGGCCACGTGCGCTCCGCCCTCTTCGAGGCCGGCCAGGTCCGGGTCCTCGTCTCCGAGCCCACCGGCACCGGCACGAGCGACGCCTCGCTCTTCCTCCGCAAGCACCCCGACGGCGTCGGACAGCTCATCTTCGAGGTGGAGGACGTCGACCGGGCCTTCAGCCTCCTCGAGGAGCGCGGCGGCACCCCCACCACCGACGTCGTCACCATCCGTGAAGGCTCCGGCTCCTTCCGCACCTTCGCCATCACCACCCCCTTCGGCGACACCGAGTTCCGCTTCCTCGAGCGCCGGGACTTCCCGGCCCCCTACCCGTACCTGGTCCCCCACGCCGCCCCGCGGGGAGGCACGAACCGCTTCGGCTTCGGCCACATCGACCACGTCACCTCGAACTTCCTCACCATGAAGCCGGCGCTGCTCTGGATGGAGCACGTGCTCGGGTTCGAGGAGTTCTGGGAGGTGCAGTTCCACACCTCCGACGTGGCCGGGCAGCGCAAGGCCGCCATGGCGGCCCACGGCTCGGGCCTGCGCTCGGTGGTGATGCGCGACCCCCACTCCGGCGTGAAGTTCGCCAACAACGAGCCCTGGCGCCCCGACTTCCAGGCCTCGCAGATCCAGCTCTTCCACGAGGACCTGCGCGGCGACGGCGTGCAGCACGCGGCGCTCACCGTGAAGGACATCCTCGCCGCCACCCGCGGCCTCCGCGAGCGCGGCGTGGAGTTCATGCCCACGCCCGGCAGCTACTACGACATGCTGCCCGAGCGGCTCGGCCGCATCGGCGTCGAGAAGATCGACGAGGCCATCCCCGTGCTCCGCGAGCTCGGCATCCTGGTGGACGGCGGCGCGCGCGGCTCGTACATGCTGCAGATCTTCCTGAAGGACTCGGCCGGCCTCTACAAGGAGCCCGCCGCCGGCCCGTTCTTCTTCGAGATCATCCAGCGCAAGGGCGACGAGGGGTTCGGCGCCGGCAACTTCCGCGCCCTCTTCGAGAGCATCGAGCGGGAGCAGCAGAAGGACCGCCGGGCTCCCTGACCGCCGGGTTGTGCCGGTTCCATTCTGGCGCCATGATGACACCATGGTCGTCACCCTCTCCATCAAGAATGCCCCCGTCGCCGTGGTGGATCGCCTGAAGAAGCGAGCCCAGCGCCATCGTCGATCCCTCCAGGGCGAGCTCCTCGCGCTGATCGAGGCTGCCGCCCGTGAGGAGGATGCCGGCCTGCTGGACCCCGTCGAGCTCGTCGCGGCAGCGCGTTCGGCAGGGATCGCCAGCCGGGGGAACTCGGTCTCCCTCGTCCGTCGCATGCGCGAGGGGCGGCATGCCGCTGGTGGTCGTTGACGCGTCGGTGGTCGCCGCCCTGCTTTTCGTCGAGGGGCCCGCCGAGGCGCTCGCGGAACAGCTGGCGGGATCGGACCTCGTGGCTCCGGATCTGCTCCGGTACGAGATCGCCAACGTCGCCTCCATGAAGTTCCGCCGGAGGCTGGTCTCCGCCGACGCTGCCTCCGCGGCCCTGGCGCTCCTGGCCCGGCTCGACGTCAAGCTGCAGGCCGTCGACCCGGCACGTGCATTCGAGACCGCGATGCAGACCGGGTTGACCGCGTACGACGGCGCATACGTCTGGCTCGCCCGCGCGCTCGGAGCCCGGCTTGCGACCCTCGACGCCCGCGTCGCCAGGGTGGCCCGGGGAGGCTGACCCCGCCGCGTCCTCCTCCGCCGCCGCCCCGCCCGCTCACCACTCCACCAGCACCTCGAACCCCGCCGTCGCGAAGCGCTTCAGGTCGAAGGGCATCTTCTTCTTCGTCATCGCCGGATCGTTCATGCGGGGGTCCTTCATCACCGCCGCGTTGACCTTGTCGCGGTGGGCCCGCGACTTGTAGACGATCCAGGAGAAGACCACCGTCTCGCCGGCCTTGAGCTTGGCCATCTTCGGGAAGCCCATTCCGAACGGGACCTTCAGGTCCTCCGCCACGCACTCCGCGTAGGCGAGCGCGCCGTGCTCCTTCCACATCGCGGCGCCCATCTTCGCCATGCGGAGGTAGTCCTTCAGCCTCCTCTTCTGGATGGGGATGACGAATCCGTCGACGTACCTGGCCATGGGACGCTCCTTCCTCTCGAGGGATACGACCGTGGCCCCATAGCCAGGTGCACCCCTGGTGAGCAAGGATTTACCGGACGGCCGGCCAGACGGTCACGACGCCAGCAGTGGATGCACGGGGTGGTGCTTGTCTTCGTAATCTTCCACCAGGGTCGCGAGCACCTCGAGGCGGTCGTGGGCAGTTGTCCCGGGCTTCGCGGCCCAGAGTCGCTCGATCTCCTTGAGCGCTGCCCTGTGCTGCCTGTCGTTCCTGATGGGCTTGATGTCCATGACCTAGACCTCCTGGGCGTCGATCCTGTCGTCATCAACCCGCGCCTTCATCCACTTCGTCCAGACGAAGTAGGATCTACCCACCCCCTTTGGCCTGTCCGCCGCCGGCCAGCTGCTGCACCCGCTGGAAGGACAGCCCGAGCATCTCGGCGGCATCCCGGACCGACAATCCAGAGCGACGCGTCAACTCGCCCACCGCCGCCCGCGTCGCTTCCTGCGCCTGCGCGCGGAACCGCTCCGCCTTCTCCCGCACCGCGGCGACCCGGCGAACCTGCCTTCGCACCTCCGGCGGCAGGCGGACGTCGTCGACCAGGGTGGCCCGCTCGGCCTCGGTCTCGTCGATGAAGAGGGCCATGGCCTCCCGGATGCGCCTTCTCCCCTCTGCGATGCTGCGTCCCTGCGTCAGGCATCCCTGGATCTCGGGTACCGTGACCACCCACCACCCCGACCCGGCGTCCCTGTCGAATCGCACCGTGTAGCGCTTCTTCATGGCTCACATCCTGCCAGGCGGAAGGGATATCCGTCTAGTGCCATAGACACATCCTGCTACTTCCCCCGCGTCGCCCATTCCAGGATGGCGACGCGCAGCGCCGAATGGAGCGGGAGCCCCTCCGCCCTCGCCCGCGCCTCGAGCAGCTTCCAGACCGGGGCCGGGAAGCGCACCGACCGAGGCTCGGTGACGCCGGTCTCGGTACCCTTCCTGGGCCGTCCCCGCCTGACGTGGATGATTCCGTTTGCTGCAACCTGCGCCGCGTAGGGATTCTGGCGGAACGTGGCGGTCTTGAAATCGATCTCCGGAATGTCCCGAAGCGACGCCTTCGACGGCTCCCTCGCCTTACGAACCTTCTTCATATCTTCTCCTCTCGTGCGCGGTTGCGCACCGGGCGCTGATGATCCGGATGACCGACTCGTCGACCTCGGCATGGACCACCAGGATGAGCCGCTGGCGCTCCGACATCCCCAGCAGGATCGTCCTTCCCGCGTCGACCGCGTCCTCTGCGACAGGCGCCAGACGATCACCGAATACGGTCACCGCCTCCTCGAATGACACACCGTGCTTCGCCAGGTTTGACCGTGCCTTCGCGGTGTCCCATGTGAACTTGAATGTCATAATTGTACCACACCTGACGCTCCCTCGCAGCGTCCGCGGAACGGCCGCCCATCGGCCCTCCTGTCCGCGGATCGGCCGGTGGAGCAAATCGGTCGCGTTGCGGCCTCCCTCATCCCATCTCGCCTGCAACCCCCCTGCCACGGCCGGGCGGAGCCCAACCCCCTCCGTTAAGCCCTCCCCGTGATCGACCGCATGCACCTGGGCGTCCTCCCCCCCAAGAACCACGTCGCCTCCCGCGGCCCCGACGGCGCGCTCCTCTGGGAGGAGTGCCTCACCCGCCAGGGCTTCGACGGCCCGTACACCATCCTCCACCACCGGCACCGGCCCCACGAGCAGGTCGCCGCCCCCGAACTTCACCACGGGTGGACCCCGCCCTCGCTCGCCGCCCCGCCGCCGCCCGCCCCGTCCGCGCCCGCCTCCCCGCCCCCCCTCCGCAAGCGCCACTTCCGCACCCAGGACCTCTCCCCCTCGGCCGCCGTCCCCGCGCCCGCGGCCGCCCTCCCCTCCTCGCCCCTCCCCGCCATCGACGCCCGCGTCCCGCTCCTCTGGAACGACGACCTGGTCGTCTCGCTCGTCACCCCCGGCGCGCCCGACCCCGTCTACTTCTCGAACGGCGACGGCGACGACCTGTACTTCATCGCCCAGGGCTCCGGCCTGCTCCGCACCGTGCTCGGCGACGTGCGCTTCGCCGCGGAGGACTACGTCGTCGTCCCGAAGGGAATCGTCCACCGCTTCCTCCCCGACCCCGGCCCGCAGCGCTGGCTCTCCGTCGAGGCACTCGGCGGCCTCTCCTTCCCCCGGCAGTTCCGCAACGAGGTGGGGCAGCTCCGCATGGACGCGCCCTGGAACCACCGCGACTTCCGCCGCCCCGACTTCCGCGGCCCCACCGACGAGGGCATCCGCCACCTCCTCGTGAAGCGCGGCGGCGCCTTCCACGGCTTCCGCCAGCCGCACTCGCCCCTCGACGTCACCGGCTGGGACGGCGCCGTCTGGCCCTTCGCCGTTCCCATCCTGGCCTTCCAGCCCCGCGTCGGCCAGGTGCACCTTCCACCCACGGTGCACGGCAGCTTCGCGGCCCGCGGCGCGCTCGTCTGCAGCTTCGTCCCCCGCCCGCTCGACTTCCACCCCGACGCCGTCCCCTGCCCGTACCCGCACTCGAGCGTCGACGTGGACGAGGTGATCTTCTACCAGCGCGGGGAGTTCACCTCCCGTCGCGGCGTCGGCCCCGGCAGCATCTCCTTCCACCCGGCCGGCGTGCCGCACGGGCCGCACCCCGGGGCGTACGAGAAGAGCATCGGGGCCACGCACACGAACGAGGTGGCGGTGATGCTCGACTGCTTCGGCCCCCTGCGGGCGACCGAGGCGGCGCGGGGCGTGGAGGACGCCGATTACGAGGCGAGCTTCGTGGGGTGACCGCCTTCACCGGGGCGGCGATGCCGCCACGACGTTCAGACGGCCGCGGCCCCCGCCGGCCCGGCGTCCCCGGATGACGATGTCCACGTCCTGGCCCAGCGCGGTCAGGAACTTGATGAGCCGGTCGGTGGAGAAGCCCGAGAGCCGCCCTCGCAGGAGGGCGGAGACCTTGGGCTGGTCGACTCCCAGGATCTCGCCTGCCGCAACCTGGGTCAGCTTCCTGTTGCCGATGATGGCTGCGATCCGGGAGGCAAGCTCCGCCTTCGCGAAGGCCTCCTCAGGATGAGAAGTCCCGAGGTCCTTGAAGCACTACCGGGAGGCCCAGATCGTCGATCCTCCCTCGTTCCTTCGGGAGCTTCGTCGGCGGGGAGCGAGCCCCGTGGATGCCGCGACGCTTCGGACTCGTGTGGTGGATTTTCCACCACGCCGTGGTTGATTTTCCACCACGAACGGACCGAAGATCCGGGAAATGTTCGCCCGCCACGTCCGCCCCGTCGTCGAGGAGGCCCTTTCGGACACGCCCGCCGTGCTCCTGATCGGCGCCCGCCAGACCGGCAAGACCACCCTCGCCCGTGCCATCGCCGATGCTCACCCTGGCGCGGGCTACGTCACGCTCGACGACGCGACGACGCTCGAGGCGGCGCTCGCCGATCCTCCCGCACTTCTCGCCGGCCTTCCTCCTCGGGTCGTCATCGACGAGGTCCAGCGTGCCCCCGGTCTCCTCCTGGCCATGAAGGCGGTCATCGACCGCGACCGGCGCCCCGGGAGATTCCTCCTCACCGGCTCGGCCGACGTCCTCGCCATGCCTCGTGTCGCGGAGTCCCTCGCCGGCCGCATGGAGATCACCACGCTGTGGCCCTTCTCGCAGGGAGAGATCCAGGGTGTCGTGGACCGATTCGTCGACGTCGTCTTCGATGGCACTCCCCCCCGCGGCCAGGGTGACGCCGGCGTCATCGACAGGGTTCTTCGCGGCGGCTTCCCCGAGGCGGTCGCCAGGCCCCGTCCAGACCGCCGGCGCGCATTCTTCGACTCCTACGTGACGACGCTCCTCCAGCGGGACGTCCGCGAGCTCGCCGACGTCGCCCATCCCGAGTCGCTCCGGAGACTCCTGAACCTGGCCTGTGTTCGCACCGGCTCCATCCTCAACCGGGCCGACCTCGGCCGAACCCTGGGCGTGCCCGCCTCCACGCTCGATCGATACCTGGCGATCCTCCGCACCCTGTTCCTGGTCCAGGAGGTGCCCGCGTGGGCCTCCAACCGGGGGAAGCGGCTCGTTCGCTCGCCGCGGCTCCACGTCGCGGACACGGGCCTCGCCGCCTCCCTCGCCGGCCTCGGCTCCGACGCGATCGCGCGGGACCGCACCCTCCTCGGACCGCTCCTCGAGTCGTTCGTGGCCGCCGAGTTGCGCAAGCAGTCGGCCTGGAGCGAGGCGCGCCCACGTCTCCACCACTACCGTACCCATGCCGGACGCGAGGTCGACCTCGTCCTGGAGGATTCGCGGGGCCGCGTCGTGGGCATCGAGGTGAAGGCCGCGTCCAGCGCCTCCGATTCCGACTTCGCCGGGCTTCGGGACCTCGCGGAGACTGCGGGGAAGGCGTTCGTGCAGGGTGTGCTCCTGCACCTCGGGGGCACGACCGCTTCCTTCGGCCCCCGACTGACCGCCACGCCTGTCGATGCGCTGTGGAACGCACGGCGGTGACGGGCCGTGGAGCGGACCTTGCTCCTGCATGCACATGCATGTACGATGAGGATCATGCGGACCACCATCGAGATCGACGACGCCCACCGGGCCGAGCTTCTCAAGCTCGCCGCCCAGAGGGGAGAGAAGGGCTTCTCCTCCCTGGTGAGGGAGGCGCTCGACCTCTACATGCGCCAGCACCGCGCCAGGCGTGATGCCGTCGCCAAGGCCCTCGACGTGAAGGGGGCGTTCTCTTCCGGCGAGGCCGACGCCCTCGAGGCATCCATCCGCCAGCTCCGCGGGAAATGGCGATGATCGTCGCCGACTCGGACTTCCTCATCGATTTCCTGCGGGGCAAGGGCGAGGGGGCCCGCCGCGTCGAGATCGAGCTCCGGACGGGTTCCCTCGCCACGACGGCAATCTCGGCGTTCGAGCTCCTCTCGGGCGCGCGAACGCCAGCCCAGGCCAAGGCCGTGGAGACCCTACTCGCGGCCATGACCATCCTCCCTTTCGGCGCCGAGGAGGGCCGGATCGCCGCGGGGATCCGCCTCGAAGTCGAGGCGCGTGGCCTCCCGATCGGCATGGCGGACTACCTGATCGCCGCGACCTGCATCGCGACCGATGCCGTCCTGCTCACCCGGAACCGGAAGCACTTCGAGCGCGTCCCCGGCCTGCGGCTGGGATTCCGTGCCTGATCGCGCCCGCACACCCTCACCCTCCCCCGCTCCTCTTCAGCGTCGCCTCCAGGACGGCCAGGGCGAGCCGCCCCTTCGCATCCGTGGCGCCCCGCTTCAGCTCGGCCAGCGTCCGGAGTCCCAGGACGCGAACGGCCTCGCCCTCCACCTCGATTTCCACGCTTTCGGGAACCAGGTCCGGGTACTCGCGCCCGCCCTCGATGGCGCCCAGCACGTCGAGCTGCCCCAGCGCCGTCGAGAGCAACTGGTGTCCAGGGCTCCGACGAGGACGGACTCAGTCCCGCTCGCCGCCAGCCGGGCCAGCAGCGTCTCGAGTCCGGGCGGCGGCGAATCCATAGCGGAGCTCCTCGACGGTGCGGATCATCCGGTCGTTCGCCCGCAGGCGCTCGGCCGGCGTGAGCGCCAGCATCGCGTCGACCAGGGTGAGGTCCACGGTGATGGGCTCGTCCGCGGGTGCGGCGGACAGAGCGGACGGGACGGGCGGGCGGACGCTGGGCACGTTGCCGAGTGTACCGCACCGCACCGTCAGGCGAGGCTGATGGCCGACGCGGCGCTCGACACGCGGTTCCCGGTGAAGACGTTCGGGCCGACGTGCAGCCCCACTGCGTCATCGAACAGCGGAAAGGGTCTCGGGAATCGTCCTCCCGTCGAGGAACCTCCGCTCCTCGGGGCCGAGCTGGTACCAGATCGGGTCCATGGCATCGCGAACCGCGTCGGCGAGAGCGACGCTCAGTCGCTCGAGCAGGAGCATCTCCCGCTCCAGAGCCAGGTACGTCGCCAATCGAGTCATCGTGGCCATTATGCCCCTCACCCCGCCCAGTTCTCCAGGCGCAGGCCCGGCACCCGGCCGAACTCCCTCTGGTTGTTGGTGACGAGAACGAGCTTCCGGGACACGGCCTGTGCGGCGATCAGGGTGTCGAGCGGGCCGATGGGGGTTCCGGCCCGTTCGAGCCTGGCGCGGAGCTGGGCGTAGGCCTTCGCGTCGGCGGAGGTGAACTCGACGACCGACAGCGGCCGAAGGAAGCTCGCGAGGAGGTTCGCGGTCCTCGTCGGCGAGGAGCTCTTCGCCGCCCCCGTGCGCAGCTCCGCCTCGGTGACGACGCTGACGGCCACGTCGGCGCGACTTCGCGCCAGCAGTCGATCGAGCACCCTGGCGTGTCGCTTCAGCGCGTAGATGCAGGTGTCCGTGTCGAGCAGGAGCTTCATCCGAGCTTCTCGCGCTCGTCGATTTCCCCCTGCTCCGGCCGGCGGAAGTCCTCGGGCACGCCGGTGAAGGACTCGACGTACCCCTCCGGCCACTCGTCCACCGGCTCGAGGATGACCGCCGCTCCCTCGCGACGGACGCTCACGGTCTCGGTGTCGAAGCGGAACTCCTTGGGCAGGCGGACCGCCTGGCTTCGCCCCGTCCAGAAAACCTTGGCCTTCGTTGCGCTCATCCTGGTTGCCTGCCCTTCACGGTACATATCAATGATATGTATCATCCGTGAGGGCGTCAAGCCTCCCGCGCCGCCGCCGAGCGTGGGTGCGCCGGACGCCCCCAGGTCCGCATTTCGTCCCTTCGCACCTCGATCTCCCATGCTCGATCCCTCTCGGACTTGGGAAATGCATCCTCGGTGCCACCGCAGGCACCCGGCCGAACTCCCTCTCGAGCCTGGCCCGGACCTGGGCGTAGGTCTTCGCGTCGCCCCCTCAAACAGAAGCGGCGAACCGCTGCATCCTGTCGAGCACGATCCCCAGACGTCCCTGGCTCGCCTCGTCCGGCGGCAAGTGTCCGGGCACGCTGTCCAGGAAGCGCTGGTTCAGCAGAAGCGATTGGAACTGCTGGGCCAGGTAGTTCCGGAGGTCGGGAGGGGCGGACTCGACCTCTCCTTCCAGCTCGGGTCGGCCGTCGATCACGGCGACGACATCCTCGATGTCGTGACTCGCAGCGTAGTCGCCCCGACCGCGACCGGAGAAGGCCTCGAGCTTGGTCGCGACGAAGAAGGGCGGGGTGATGACCCGGATGTCGGTACCGCCGGGGAGGCGCGCGGTCCGAGCATGACGGATCGTGGCCGCATACCAGCGATTCGAGAACCCGAGTACCGCGGCCTCCGAAGGCATCAGGTCCACCGCCGTCCCGTCGACGCGCCACCTGCACACCGGGGCATCCGGTGACCGGTCCTCCACGAATCCGGCTGCTCTCAGCCTCCTCGAAAACTCGTAGTACTCGGGAAGCGTCGCCACCTCGACCACGGCGTCGATGTGGCCCGTCATGCGCGGCTGCGGCGCGGCAGGATCCGAGATCAGGAGTTCCGAGATTGCACCTCCGACGAACACGACCTCCCCCCTCAGGACACCCAGGCGGTTCGCGACCTTCTCAAGCGTGTCGAGGTTCGCGCTCATCGTCTCGCGCCGGGGATGCAGGAGCCTGGGAGAGCATCTGGGTCAGGAGTCGCTCCGCCAGTTCCCGGTCTCTCGCACTCCCGCCACGGATCGCGTCCACAAGGGCGAGCGCGGCGTACAGGGACGGGTCGTTCGCCGCCGCTGTCGGAACGGAGGAATACAGGGGCTCGAAGGCTCTCCCTCGGACGGCGCCGGTGGGGTGCGGCCACACGGGCGGCAATGTGTCCGTGCGGGCGAAGTGCTCGCTCAGGATGGGTGCAGCGTGTCCGGTGGGGATGCCACGAGTGACTCCCCCGGCCTGCACCGGATAGGCGTACCGGACGCCGTGCAGGAGGAACTCGAGGAGGTTCGTCCGGTTGGCGGAAACCGCCGAATCGACCCGGTGGGGAATCCGGGTCATGAGCCTTGCCGCGAGGCAGCGCCCCACCGCCGCATGGACCTCCGACCTGCTCAGTCCGAGGCTGCTCGCCACCTCCGAGTAACGGAAGACGACTCCTGCCGGCAGGAGCGCAGCCTTCAAGGCCACGAGGACGTCTTGGGGTCGCAGAAGCACGAATCGAGTATAAGGAATGATTCGTCATTATCACAAGCAATATTAACGAAGTAGACAAAAGACGTCTTCGATTCCCGAACCGCGGACACCCAGGGGCCCGGTACCCGGCCGAACTCCCGTTGGAGACGAGGACGAGCTTCCGGGACACGGCCTGTGCGGCGATCAGGGTGTGGAGCGGGCCGATGGGGGTTCCGGCCCGTTCGAGCCTGGCCGGGTGCCCCGCGGGGCTGCCCCCCCTACCTCCTGAACGCCAGCAGCCTCCGGCTCCCCGTCGTCTCCGCCTCGTGCCGCGCGTTCATCCGCTGCACCGCCGCGTACACGTGCTCGCAGAGGAGCTCGATCGCGATCTCCGAGTCCCGGTCCACGGTGCGCCTCCCGTCCGTGAACCCCAGCTCGAGCCGCCCGTCGTCCGGCCGCTCCCCCAGCAGGCTGAACCGCGCCCGCAGCACCGTCGACGGCGCCTCGTCGAACCCCCAGGAGAACTGGCTCGTCCGGACGGTGCCGTTCCGGGCCACCACCGTGAGCGCCGCGCAGCTCGCCTGGAGCGTGGGGAGCGTCCCCTGCACCGCCCGCCACATGGCGTCGGGGTCCTGGGCCAACCGCAGCTCCTCCGCCGCCTTCCGCACCGCCGCGCGCATGGCCAGGTTGTTCTTCCGGTCGGAGAGGAGCTTGCGCCCCTGGTCGAAGCGGACGTACCCCGCCGACACGAGCAGCATGACCGCGATGGCGACGATGGCCCCCGCGTAGGCGATGGTCTGCTCGGCGTCGGAGTGGAAGAGCGCCACGGCGATGGCGCACAGCACGATGGCGATGCCGTAGAGCGCCAGCACGGTGGCCCGGTGGGAGAGCCCGCGCGCCATGAGCCGGTGGTGGATGTGCCCCGCGTCGGACGAGAAGATGGGCTGCCCGCGCACCGCCCGCCGGGTCATGGCGAGCAGCGTGTCGCCGATGGGGAGCCCCAGCGCCACGATGGGCACGAGCAGCGCCACCGCGGTGGTGCTCTTCTCGTGGGTCTCGAGCGCGGTGGTGGCCAGGATGAAGCCCACGAAGAGGCTGCCCGAGTCCCCCATGAAGATCGACGCCGGGTTGAAGTTGTAGCGGAGGAAGCCCAGCAGCGCGCCGGCCATGCCGGCCATGACGAGCGCCATGAGCATGCGGTGGTTGGTGAGGCTCACCCAGAAGAGGGTCCCGGTGGCGGCGAGGGCGATGCCGGTGGCGAGGCCGTCGAGGCCGTCGATGAGGTTGAGAGCGTTCGTCACCCCCACGATCCACAGCACCGTGAGCGGGAAGCCGAGGACGCCCAGGCCGAAGCTGCCGAAGGGGGTGGAGATGGCGTCGGCCCGGTAGTCGGCGAACCACATGGCCGCCGCCACCAGCACCTGGACGCCGAACTTGATGCGCGCCCCGGAGCCCTTGAGATCGTCGAAGATGCCCAGTGCGGCGATGGCGAGGCCGCCCAGGATGAGGGCCAGCGCCCGCTGCGGCTGCTTCCAGAGGAGCTGCCCCACCCCGGTGTCGAAGAAGAAGAGCGCGACGATGGGCAGGAAGAACGCGCCCACGATGGCCACCCCGCCGAGACGGGGAACGGGCCTGCCGTGGATCTTGCGGGAGGTGAGGGCGTGATCGAGCGCGCCGCAGCGAATGGCCAGCCCGCGGACCACGGGGGTGAGCACCAGAGCAGCGACGAGCGAGATCAGGAATGCGACGACGACCGTCTGCAAGCGCTTGCTGCCTCCCCCCCCAGGGTGAAGGCGGCAGTATGCCACGGGGGCGGACGCGGGCCAGATCCCTTGACCAAGGGTCACGCAAGGGATTCCCGTACGGGGCGTAAATGTCACATCCGGGGTAACGCCTGGAGTAGACGGGCGAATCGGGCCCCTGACCCCTTCGAGGTGGCGTTGGGGGAGGGGGCAATGGCCCACCGTGCTATCTTCGCGGGCAACTCGGAACGAACGCACGTGATCGACCCAAACAAGCTCACCTCCCAGTCGTTCGCCGGCAAGTTGCTCCGTCTCCCGCTGCGATTGATTCCTGCCGGATTCGACGTCCCGGTGGTCTCCGGTCCGAACAAGGGGCTCAGGTGGCGGACGGGGAGCTCGGTCCACGGGTGCTGGCTGGGCACCTACGAGCGGGACAAGGCAGAGTTCCTCACCCGCTTCGTGAAGCCGGGAATGGTGGCCTACGACATCGGAGCGAATGCCGGGTACTACACGCTCCTGCTTTCCCGGTTGGTCGGTCCGAACGGCAAGGTCTTCTCATTCGAGCCGCTTCCCGAGAACCTCGTCAACCTCACGCACCATGTGCTCGAGAACCGCCTCGGCAACTGCCACGTCATTCAGGGCGCAGCTTCGGACCGCAGCGGGCTGGCCTCGTTTCAGATCGCCTCGTCCAATTCCATGGGCTCGATCGGCGGCGGCGACTCGGCGCTTCAGGTCTCTACCTTCTCGCTGGACGCCTTGGTGACTGGCGCCGCTATTCCACCTCCCGACTTCGTGAAGATGGATGTGGAGGGGGCGGAGGGGCTCGTGCTTGCGGGGGCCAGGACCATTCTTCGGTCGCGGCGTTCGACGTGGTTCGTCTCGCTCCATGGTCCAAGCCCGGCGCGCTCCACAGTCGATGCCCTTCTCGACTCCGGCTACACCGTTCGCGACCTGACCGGCCGTTCAATCGGCGCGGAAGCCGCGGAATCGCTCGACGAGATCTACGCAGTGACGGCTTAGCAGACGCCCGGAACGCCCGCCCGCGTATGCAACGTGACCGTCCGGAGAAGTATGTGTTGACGAAGGTCCTTCGGCGCTGGCGGGATTGCGTGCTGTTTGTTCTGGCGTCGATTCCCCGTTCGTCGTCCTCCGCGCGCAAACGGTCTTGGGACCCCACGAAGGGGCGTAAACTCCACTTTGCGGACCAACTCGATCGCATCGATCCTGATCGTGGCAACCAGAGCCACATCGGATATCACCTTGGGTAGCCTCGACGATGACGCGATTGGTCACCGTTCTCCGCCTCACAGCAGCCTTCGCAGATTACTCAACTGGTCCTTGCCGATAAGGGAATGGCCTCCAGAGTTTGGCAAAACTGTTCGGTCAGTGTTTTTTGGCTCAGGGTTGTTTCCACGGCCACCCGCCCTCTCCTTCCCATCTCCTCGCGATCCTCCGGAAGAATTTCGAAAAGGGCGCGGATTGCCGCAACCGCCCCCTCTACGTCTCCATGTGCCACGTGTATTCCGCATTTGTACCTATCCACAAGATCGGCTAGGTGGCAATGCCTTGGCCCAAATGTGATCACTGGCTTCCCGACAGTCATGGCCCCGTAGATCTTGCAGGGGTGAACGACTCCAACAACGGCGTCTCCTATGCTCACCACGTGGAGGTCGGCAGATGAAAGGGAGGCGCCGAGTCGCTCGAGCGGTTGGTAGGGCAGAGAGCGAATGTTGCGCGCTCCTAATGCGATTCGCCCATCGACCTTTCGCTTCTCCTTCCCTCCGCCGACAAACATGAACAAGAATCGCGGATCGCTCTCGAGTACGCGCGCCGCTTCCAAGAGCGTTTCCAGAGGATTGGAGGGGCTATGATTCCCACTATACATTACGACGAACTCGTTCTCGATACCCGCCCCTTCACGGAAATGCTTTCGCGCGTCTGGACTCGCAACTAGGTGTTCCTCGTGGGGCCAGGGCGGGATGACAATTGACTTTCCAGAAACGTCCAACTTTCGATTCACGCGCAACGCCATGAACCGATCGAGGACGACAATCGCCTTCGCACGGCGGAGGATGAGCCGATTCAGAAACTCGAAGGCTCGAACCGACAGCGCACCAGGCCGAACGTGACCGGTCTCCACCATTTGATCGGGGTTCACATCCATTATCCAGTAAAGAATTGGCGCGCCTTTCAGGACCCGCAGGAGCAGAGCCGCCGCTGATGCCATCGGCGGCGACGTGCTCACCAGGATTGCATCGACGGATCGGACAAAGAGGCCCCTGATCACAGCCTGCGCTAGAAACACAGATTGGGCCACCAGCCTCACCGCGATTGAACTCTTTCCCAGCGAGGATAGCGGGAAGCGGTGCACCTCGACCCCGTCGACCGTTTCCCGGAGCGGATACGACAATTTTGGGTCGTCATAGCCGCGCGAGGAAGTGAGGACGACGACACGCCACCCTCGCCTGACCATTGCACTGCCTGCGTCGGCTAGATGCTGTCCGACACTCGCGGGATCTGGCCTGTAGACCTGGCTAATGACTAGGAGGTTGCGTTGGCGCCCAGTCGCTGGGGTCACCTCGCTACCTCCTCACGGTTCCGCGACTGCGCCCACTGGCCGGCGCCTCGGAGCGCTGGCGCTGACCGGAAAGAACTTGGTCATGGATCCACTGGTAGGTTTGCTCTAGTCCAGTACGCAGGCCGGTGCTTGGCTCCCAACCGAAGACTCTCCTGATGAGCGTGTTGTCGCTGTTCCTTCCAGCCACGCCCTTCGGGGCGGACAGGTCGTACTTCCTCCGCAACTTAACACCCGCGATCTCCTCGGTGATGGTAACGAGTTCATCGATGCTCACGAGTTCGCTGGATCCGAGGTTGATGGGCTCCACCCACTGCGAGCGCATGATTAGATCGATTCCCTTGATGCAGTCATCGATGAACTGAAATGACCGGGTTTGCTTGCCATCCCCCCAGATCTCGATCTCGTGCTTGCCTGAGAGCTTTGCTTCGATGACCTTGCGGCAGATCGCGGCCGGGGCTTTTTCCCGGCCACCCGTCCAGCTTCCCCAGGGGCCGTATACGTTGTGGAATCGGGCGACCCGAGTCTGCAGCCCAAAGTCCTCCAGGAAGTGGCGGCACATTCGCTCCGAAAAGAGTTTCTCCCATCCGTAGCCGTCTTCGGGCATCGCTGGGTAGGCATCATCCTCTCTTAGGGCGGTGACGTTGGGGTCGGTCTGCTTTTCAGCGGCGTACACACAGGCGGAGGACGAATAGAAGAAACGCCGGACGCGGGCATCCATTGCCGCCTGCAGCATGTGCGTGTTGATGAGAACGCTCAACATACACGCTGCCTTGTTCTTTTCGATGAATCCCATTCCACCCATGTCGGCGGCAAGTTGGTAGACGTCCGTTGCCCCGGCACACGCTCGTTCGCAGTCGCGCTTCAACCGCAGGTCGAGGACAAGGTTCTCGGCCTCCGGGACGCGCTGCCACCACTCACGAGCCGGCTTTATGTCAACGGCGCGAATGTTCCTGGTGCCCTGGGCAATCAACCCGGCAACTAGGTGTCCACCAATGAACCCACCCGCCCCCGCCACGACAACCAGATCCGACTTTCTCACTGATGGCCTCCACTCAATCAAACAGGGGGATGAGCCTACTTTTGCGGGATGCGAATGGTCAACGATCTAGCGACGCCCTTACTCTGTTACGGTGTGGCTATGGAATCAGTCGAGACGATCCTCCACGGGAGCCAACTGGTGGCGATTGTCATCCGAGCGGACGCTAGAGGCAACGAAACCCGCTACGTTACCCCTACGACGTGGGGGCAGCAGGTGGCCCTGGCAAGTTGGCCTGCGGGGAGCATGGTTAGACCACATCGACACGAGCGTTCCGCCCCTTCGAATGGTAACCCCGTCGAGGTAATTGTCATGCAATCAGGTCTTGTCCGCGTTGATCTCTACGTCAGCGGCGGGGCACCATTCGCTTCCGTTCAGATTGGGCCTGGAGACGTTGTTGTAATGGCATACGGAGAACACGGGATAGAGGCGATCGAGGCGGCGGAGGCAGTGATAGTGAGGGATGTGAGCGGCGGAAAGGTCACAAGCCGACTCTGATTGTCTACTCCGCTGATTACCCCGACCAGGCTACTGCTCGGGATCCTTCGAACAGACCTCTGGGACGACGACCTTGGAACCTCGGCCGAGGACGATGTCCTCATCTGGATGCCCCAATGTGCCGCTCCTTGACGCGCACCGCCGGCATTCCAACATAGATCCCGTAGGGCTCGGTCGCACCCGAGAGAATGGCCCCAGCTGCGAGAATCGCGTGGGTCGCGAGGCGACTACCGGGTAGCAGTGTGGACCGTACCGCCGCCCAGGCGCCGTCCTCTATGACAACGGGCTTCACGATCAGGTCGAAGGTTTCCTTGGACCAGTCGTGGTTACCCGTCTCGATCATTACCCCTTGCGAGAGGCAGCAGTTCGACCCAACCGTCACCTTAGCGAGGCTATCGATCCAGACCGCCTCGCCTATCCAACTGTGGTCTCCGATTTCGAGATTCCAAGGGTACTTCACGATTAGTCTATTCTTCAGTACTACGCCGCGCCCGATGCGTGCTCCAAACGCTCGAAGAAGGAATGCCTTGAAGCCGTATGGCCACGGGATAGACGACTGGAGGAATATCCGGCCGACCAGCAGCCAGATCGCGCGGATGAGGAAGGGCCGACCGGGGTTGTACCAGGAGTTCTCGAAATCGGTGAGATGTACGCTTCCCTGCGGAGTCATGCGAGTCTTGAAATCCTCCCCGTCAACGAAGGATGATATTACTGGGAGGAGTTCCACCACCAAGGACCCAGCGATAGCAATTGAACATGTCGTCCGATATCTTGGACCATGAGTACCGCTCCCGCGCCAGAGCTTTTCCTCGCCTCCCCATTTCCTGACGGTCGTTCTCCGACATTTCCATAAACTCCATAAGGCAAGGCAGAATGCCATCGACACTGGCAACTATTCGCATCGCCGCGCCCGCGGCGAATCCTTCGGGCAGATTGCATTCTTGCGTCATCAACACCGGCAACCCGTGCGCCCAGGCCTCCAAGACTGCCACGGGAAGTCCCTCCCCGAGGGAGGGGAGCACGAAGCCTGTCGCGTTTGCCAGGCAGGAAGCCTTCGAATCAGAGAACTGCGGCCCTAGGAACAAGACACCCCGTTCCTGGCCCAGTTCCTTGGTGAGTCTTTTCAATTCGCCCTCGTGGCCATCCTGTCCCCACCCAGCGATTGCAAGCACCCAGTCGCGGGTCGCGCCCTGACCAAGGCGCGACCACGCCCGGATGAGGGCTGAAAGGCCTTTCTTTGGGTGTATCCGGCCGAGAAACAGAAGGACCTTTCTGCCCTCTTCGACACGGTCACACCAGGGTGGCGGTCCGCAATCATTCGATTCGGGGATGTCGACACCGTTTGGAATTTCCGCCACGGCCTGCCGGATTCCGTAGGCTCGAACCGCTCGCGTCTCAGCCTCACACAACGAATGCACCAAAGCCGCCCCACCCATGTGGCGTTTCTCAAATAGATGGCCGGCAAGCACCTTCTTCCATCGAGAGTTTGCAAGGGCCCACGGATCGAGCATCCCGTGTGGCGAGGCGAGATAGGGAATATGGCAACGGCGCGAGTAGCTATTCGACAAATAGGACGTATAGTAAAACACGCCATGGGTATGAAGTATATCTGGCGCGGCTTCCGTCAGTCCCCTCGCCATGGCGGGCGAGTAACCGAGGGCGTACGGGCCCTTGAACGGGAAGGACCTTGCGTCGATCGGTCCCCAGTCAGGGTCCTTTGAAGTACCCAGTCGTTCGTGGACGCCAAGAGCCTTCACCGTGGCTCGGCCCCCCCTCGTGACTCCACTCGCGATAGCCTGCATGGCCGGCAGGAGTCCTCCCGCCATCACCGTGATCGACTTGGTCAGGAAGGCGACCTTCATCGGTACAGGAGCCCCGTGAGCAGCGCCCGGTCCACCGCCGATTCTTGCGGGGGCCTGCGCTTCACAGCACACCCGACTGCCCTCTCCAAGGTGGTCGCAAAGGTCTCGAGGGACCAGGGGGCTATCAAGGCCTGACTTGCCATTCCCATTTCCATGAGGTCCACGCTGTCGCTCGACAGCCGCTCCATCAGTCTAGCAAGTTCGTGGCGGCGTCTGGGGTCGAAGGTGTGTCCGTTCACTCCCTCTCGGATGAGGTCTGGGGCACATCCACAGGCCATCGAAACCAGAACGGGTAGTCCTGCCGCCATGGCTTCGTTAACCACGAGTCCCCATGGCTCGACCGTGCTCGGGAGAATCAGTGCCGAGGCCCGTGCGTAGAGCGCCGGAAGAGCGTCATACTGGCAGAACCCTGGGAAATGTACTCGGCCTTCGATGCCCTGCGCTACGACAAAGCGGGCAAGTTCCCGTCGCATCGGGCCGTCGCCTGCGAGGACGAGGTCGAATGAGCGATCCCCTACCCTGCCCGCATACGCGGCATATGCGGCGAGTAGGAACCTAAGGTTCTTCTCTCTTACAAATCGACTCACGCACAGGAAATACGATCGAGGGAAAGGGTTTGAAGTGTGGACCTCGCCGTCTTTCCGCCGAAAGTGATCGTTGTCGACGACATCGTATCCGGTGAAGATCCTGTCCAACGGCATCCCAAGGGAGTGAAGGTACTCGACGTGGCGAGACCCTGCCACGAATCCCGCCCCGGCAAGGCTGACGATTCGCGTCTTTGCCCATTCCTGAAGGTGCCAACGCCTCCTATCCGATCGTTGGCTATCTGCCATGAGGACGATCGGAACACGCCTTCTCACACACCAGCGAATGGCCGCGAGGCAGCCCTTGAGCGCCCATCCAGGAACTGCGACCGCATTCGGAGAAATGCTTGTCAGCGCCGCCTCGACCGCTTCGGCCATTTCCGAGGAACTCGCGCCCGGTTCAGGGAATAGCGTCACTCGTCTGAAGCTGGTCGTACCCTGGCACCGTGTCCACTCATAGGTCCTGTCGACGGCACAGAGTTCTAGTCCAATCGTTTCTACCAAGCCACTGCAGGCCTCGAGGCGCGCCACGTGGTAGGGCCCGAAGCGCTCGAAGATGACGGCTACACGTTGCGGTGGCATCTCCAGTCCTTGCTCGACGGCCTAAAGCCGCCGAAACGCTGCGGCGGGATTACCGGAAACCCCACGCCCAACGACGACACGCCAAGCGATCCAAGCGGGGACTGCCATGAACAGAAATCTGAAGATCATGGCTTCAAATGTCTGGGTCACAAGATAACCGGACAATGCCATCATTATCGTGAACGAGAATATCCACGCCCCCCCTGTGTTTCGGGCGCGATACCATCCGTAGGAATAGAAACACCCAATCATGAACAGAAACGGGAAGAATCCCCACCAGAACTCCAGCCATGAGTCCGCGATAATCCCTGGGGCCGCTCCCAGCCCCCCGCGCCAGCCAACAGAAGCCTTGAAGTCCTCCAATCCCGTTCCGGCGTTTTCCTCCAGATTCCCGATACCCAGCCATTCAGACGCAAATTCGTACTTGGTTGGCCACATCGCTCGGGGGATGGGGCGAATCGCAATCTGAGCAAAGTACCTGCCTCCCCAGTTGTAACGGTCGAAGTACTCCGCATTCACGATGGTCGCAGCGCCGTAGATAAACTCATTGGTCTCTGGCGCCTCGAACACCTCCAGCGGCCCCCTGAACTCCCGAAGTTCGGACCCAATGTAGATCTCGCCTCGATTCGCGACGAGCAACAATACCAGCAGCCCCAGGATAGCGCCCCCGCTTACCACAATTGCGATGCGTGGGGTCCTCCTTCTCGCGAAGACGTAGCCCATCATCAGAGTAAAGGCGATGACAAGCGTGGGACCACGCCTCGCACCAAGGAAGCCATGGAGCACGAGGGGGATCGAAAACGTAACGAGCCAAAGGACATCCGAGACGCGAAGGGGTCGCCGTGCAGTAGCGATGAAGTACCAGAGAATTCCCGGAGCGCTCATCAGGAACATCTCTCGGACGTATCCAGAGTCGTGCCAAGTTCCACCGTATGCTCGACCGTATGCCGCACTCAGGCCCCCCGATTCAATTATGAGGTAGACAAAGGAAAGCACCCCAGCGAGTCCAAGAACTTTTGCCATAACTAGCGCTCGCCGCTGCGCGCCACTGCCCAATTCAAGCTCAACGAAGGACCACCCTCGTGCCCGTCGCGTCCACACAAGCAATCCCATGCACAATGCAATGACCCCGAGCAGGTTTAATTGTAGCACCCGAGAGATCTGGACCTCCGTCAGGTAACTCGCGAGATCGTCTCGATTACCGGCCTGATAGGGGATGAATGCATAGAGAAACGCGAGCATCGCAGAGATCACAATTGCTGGATGGAATGGGTCCCGCGTCCGAGCGTATGCAATCGCGGCGCAACCCACGCTAACGATTGCAACGGATGTTGTGTACACAACGAAGTCGAGGCTCATGAAGTCAGCCTGGCCTCTCAATCGCATCTAGCAGTCTCCGTGCGTAGGCCTCGCCAGAATACTCACGCGCCCTTGCCAGAGCGGCTCCCGACATCCGCGATAGGAGTTCCCTGTCCTCCTGAAGTTCCCTTAGAGAGTCCGCGATGGCAACGGCGCTGGCGGGCGGTACGATGAATCCGTGGACCCGATCTGCCACAACAGCGCCGCAATTGGTCGTCGCGACCACTGGAATGCCGCGAGCCAAAGCCTCGAGTTGGACCATTGCAAACCCGTCGCAGAGTGTCGGCAGCACAAGCACGTCGGCCCAATCATAGTGCGCCGAGACTTCGTTTCGCGGCACTCTCCCTGTGAAGGACACGAAATCTCGATACAAGCCGATCTTGTCCGCCGCGAGCCCGATTGCACCCACGATTCTGAATTCGTAGTGGCGTCCACCCAGGAGCTTTGCTGCATCGAGGAGATACTGCACTCCCTTCTGGAGCCCCACATTCCCGAGATACAGGACACGGAGCGGCGCACCGATTGAAGTTGGTCCGTGTGTTCTTGGACCCCCCTCAAGTTCCAGCCCATAGGGAACCAGAACAATCTTTCGCTGCGGCACCCCTATCTCGAGGAGTGAAGTGCGCACGAACTCGGAGGGGGCGAAGATCCTGTTCGCCATCTCCAGTTCCTCATTTTGGCGCTTCTCGTAAAGGCACAGATCCAAGGACGAGCGTATCGACCAGCCTCGCCAGCGCTCGAGTTCTCCCCGCATGATGCGCTCCGTCGTCCGGACCGTAGCTGAGGCTTGGTCCAGAAGCGCAACCATGCCGCACTCACGAGCGTGAAGGAATAACTCGGGGCATCCAGTGCTGTAGCCGTAAACCGAAGTTGCGTTCCCCAGACCGTGGTCAATCGCGAACCGAGTCAGCAGCTTTGCGAGCGTGGCATCGACCCGTGATGGTGTTACGGCTGGTACTGGGAGTCCTCGTAGGATGATTGACAGTGCCGTGACCGCCCATGCGTCCCGTACCATCGAATCTGGAATGTCCCCCTTTCTGCTCCCCAAGACGCGCAACTTCTCCGGATTGCCAGCCATCAGAACTTTCGCTAACCGTGTCTTCCAAGAACCCGTTCGCGCGTAGGCATCAGTGAAAAGGGCTTGGAGCTTCCCCGCGCCATGCAGTGCGTGGGCTGTCAGGTAGTGGTTTCTCGCGCCGATCTGTACGACCGCTACGCTCATAACATCCGTCCGTCGCGTTAACCGGACTTGGTCAGCCGCCGAAGTGCCTTGCGCCAGATCGGGACGCTGAACTCATCCTCTTGCTCGTTCGGCTCAAAGAAGTAGTCCTCCACGGAGATTGGAACCACGGCCCGGTTCCGAGCGATCTCGGGAAGGCACAATAGGGTATCTGCAATGGCCACTAGAACGGGGCTGAAGTGGCCCGCTCTTAATCCCGCCAGCCCCACGCTGAGCAGCACTCGACTCGCCATGACAGTCCCGCGCCGCCAGCGAAATCTGGTCAGAATGCAGCGGAGCCGCGCGGCAGCAACGTCTCGCAGCTTCCATGCGGGATGCAGTCCGCCCAGCGAGGCTGCAGCGGCATGCCGGACAAGCGGTTGCTCCAATCCCTCCAGGTGAAAGCCTGCGGCGTGGATTCGAACCGCGAGGTCGAATTCCTCCGACCAGCGAATGCGCTCGTCGAAGAGGCCCGCCTTCTCGAGGGCCATCTTCCTGAACATCGCGCCTCCGGCTGCAAACACTTTGGTTCTTCCCGGGCGCCCTCCGTACAGGAGTTGTCCAAGCGTGTCTTCCCAGATGGGGTACGCAATGCCGCCGACATTGCTATCGGTATCAAGCAATCGAAGGCCCGGAGCCAGAACCGGCTCGGCAAGGTACGCGTCATCGTCTAGAAGGAACACAACCTCTCCCTTCGCCGCCCGGATCCCCAGGTTCCTACCAGGCCCCGGCCCTCGGTTCACGAGGCTCCTAACACCGACGATACCTCCCTGACGAGACACCCACTCCCAAGTATCGTCCTCGGATCCATTGTCGACGACAACGATCTCCACGTCAGTTGGACAGTGTTCCCGAACGGAGGATACCGACCGCTCGAGACAGGCGCGGCGGTTGCGCGTGACGATGACGAAGGAAACCCGTGTCATGGTTCACTCAACGGGCTTTTCGACCCCCTGGATCGTCGCGCGCGCCTCAACCGCCGTAGGGCGCGGCCAATGCTAGGCGGAATCGCGCCGATGGCCTTCCACTTCCATGCGAACACGTTACCTAGAACCGGGCGACAGTACTCGACATCCGCTAGCAGTTCAGCGCGGGCGCATTCGGTCCAATCATACAGGAGCATCATTTCGGCGCTCCGCCTGACGAGGCGCTTCGCGATCTCGCGGTCGCCAGCGGACAGCCGCTTATCCCGCTTTAGGATCTCCAGGAGCGCCTTCGGCCCCTCGGTGTAGACTCGGTTCGAATGTGTGAGCTTGCCGCCCACGTCGGTATCGTTCACGATTGCCATCGGCCGACCGTGATACGCAAATGGCCCGAGCTCAGCCAAGCGGGCCCATCAGATCCGTGTCCTCGCCGCAGCGAAAGCGAGAGTCGAACCCGCCGACCCGAGTCAGGCATTCACGCCGTGCCATGGCCGTAACCGTGATCACGCACTCGCCGCCCGCCGTGAGGAGGTGCCGGTACGGGTCTGGCATCACGGTCCACTCGTCACGTGGCGTCAATGTGCTCAAGTAGGGCTCGTCAGGTCTGGAACGAAAGACAATCGAGCCGAATGAGAGGACGATCTCGGGGTGGTTCGCCATGTACTCCAACTGCATGGCCAGCCGCCCTTGGACCAACTCGTCGTCGCTGTCCATGAATGCAACCAGGCTCCCTTTCGATGCCTGGATCCCTGCATTCCTAGCAGCCCCGGGTCCCGCGTTCCCCTGCCGCAACACGGTGATCTGGCCGGCGAGTCTGTCCAGGATCTCCTCCGTCCCGTCGACCGACCCATCGTCGACAACGATGACCTCCATGGGCACACTATGCTGCTCCGATATGAGTGACCTCAGGCATCGCTCGATGCACCAGGCACTGTTGAACACCGGCACCACCACGCTGATGATTGGGGGCGACTCCCGCCGGTCCATCAGGTGTCCCCCCGCCGGAAGAGCTTACGCTTCTGCAGGGAGAGCCACTCCGCGGCGTATAGCCCCAGCAGCTTCCGGCTGATCCGGTAGGCCGTCCCACCTTGGACGGCTGGCGAATGGCCCGGCCAGTATGCCTCCGAGGCTCGCCGGCAGAGTTCAGCGAGGGCGGGGTATGTGACGCAGCAGGTACGGCGAAGCTCGTCGAATCGGATCGCCAGACTCTTCCTGTACGGCTCAATCTGGGCTCTCCTTTCGATTGTCGCAGCGATCTTTCTTGCCACACGGAATCGCGATCGGAGCTTGGACCGGGAGCGGATCCTAGAAACCTGCCCCGAACTGTGGGCCCGATACTGGACCTCAACTCCTGGCACGTATCTGAGTTGAGCGCCCGAAGCGAGGGCCCGGAGCATGAGGTCCCCATCCTGGTCGGCTCCCAGCGAGGCGTCGAATCCCCCGAGACCTGCAACGAGGTCACGTGGCCACAGATAGCAGTGCTGCGGGCAGTACCATCCCTCCAGGTGCATGGCCAGGACGTCGCTCCCGTCAGGAATTGGGGTTCCCTGCTGGAGTGCGGACTCCTGGATGGTGGCTCCAAGGTGCCGACGGATGCGCCATCCACAGTAGGCGATGGTCGAAGAACTCCCCGAGAGCGCTGCGAGCTGCGCGGCGATCTTTCCGGGAGCCAAAAGGTCATCTGCATCGAGAAACTGGATCCATCGTCCCAACGACGAGGCGACTCCCAGATTCCTGGCAGCGCTGCCGCCCTGATGCACCTGCTCGAGGACCTTCCCCTCCAGCCCTTCCTCGCCCGTCACATTCTGAAGCCACGCTTTCACAATGCCCACTGTTCGATCCGTCGATCCATCATCGACGACGAGGACTTGAAGCGGGCGGTACGTTTGCTCGGCCACGGTGGCCAACGTCTCCTCGAGGAAACGCTCGGCATTGAATGCAGGGATGACAATCGACACGAGCGGCGAAGCCTGGGCCTCTGGGAATTGCCCGGCACCTTTGCCGCGCCCCTCGGAAGCGATCACTAGGAATTCCTCAGCGTGAATCCCCTTGAGATTCAGGCACGGTGCTACTCCAAGACGGAATCACACGAATGCTATCATCTTGGACGTCGAGGAACAGCCCAGGCCCTCGCGACCAGATGAAGTCCTCGATCCCGCTAGTGCTCGGGTACCCGGGGTCGCTCTCGAAGCGGCGTGCGTCATCGATTATGACCGACTGCCCATGTTAGGCGCGTTCGGGATGAGCGCGAGTTCCTCGAGGATGGGGGTGGCTTCCGGCGGCATTCTCCTGTGACTGGCTCTGCACCGGCGCAACGGCCTCCGGCCCCATAGTACTTTGGATTGATCAGAATCGCTCCATGATATCCATCGGTCGATGAGCATCCGGAAGAACACAAGCTATAACCTGATCGGGTCGCTGCTTCCGATGGCGCTGGCCTTGCTTACCGTTCCCGCGTACCTGAAACTGATCGGCGACTCCCGCTATGGCGTGATGGCCATCGCCTGGATGCTGCTCGGGTACTTTGGGCTTTTCGATCTCGGGCTCGGACGTGCAACCGCGCAGAGGATTGCGGGGCTGAAGCAGGTTCCCTCCGCGGAGAGCACATCTGTCTTCTGGACGGCACTGGGAGTCAACGGTGGGCTCGGGATCCTCGGCGGAGCGATTATCTGGCCAGTCTCGCTTTACGTGTTCCGGCAATCGGGCGGCGTTGACGACGTGTTGCGCCAGGAACTTGCTGGAGCGTTGCCGTGGTTCGCCCTTGCCGTGCCTCTGGCCACGGTCTCGGGGGTCCTGTCGGGGGCGCTCGAGGGGCGCTCGAAGTTCCTGGAACTCAACGTGATCTCCACCGCGAGTTCGGTACTCACGCAGGCGCTTCCGCTTGGAGTTGCCCTGGCCTTTGGCCCGAGCCTCGCCTGGATCGTGCCATCGGTGATCCTGACGAGGGTCGCGGCGTCCGCTGTGCTCTTCTGGGGCTGCCGCACTCACGTGATCGAACCGACGAGGCCGTCGGTATCGCGTTCGACGGCGAAGGACCTAGTTCGCTTCGGAGGCTGGGTGACGGTCACGTCGCTGGTCGGGCCGTTGATGGTGACTCTCGATCGATTCGTGATCGGCATGGCGCTGGGCCCTGCCTCCGTGACGCACTACACGGTTCCGTTCCAGCTCGCGAGCCGGTCCAGCGTTCTTCCCACGTCCCTGGTAGGCGCCATCTTTCCCCGGATGGCGGCCTCCAGCGAACCCGAGGCGAGGCGGATGGCGATGACCACGGTGCGGACGCTCTCGGCCTTGATGACCCCCCTCACCCTGCTCGCCATTCTGCTCATCGATCCGTTCCTGCGGGTATGGCTGGGCACGGAGTTCGCCGAGAAGTCCGCTTTGACTGCCCAGATTCTCCTGCTCGGATTCTGGATTAACGCCTTTGCGAGAGTTCCCTACATGCAACTCCAGGCCAGGGGGTCTCCAGACGTCGTCGCAAAAGTTCACATGGCGGAACTCGTGCCGTACGCAATCCTGCTTTTCTTCGCCCTGCATTCCTGGGGCCTGTACGGCGCGGCGCTCGTCTTCGGTCTTCGTACCCTCGGCGACTGTGCTCTACTGATGTGGTCCACGGACATGCTACGGCAGGGCCTCACAGTGCTCCTGGGTCCATCCGTGGTCTTGCTCCTTGGATTCTCCCTCGCCGTATCGGTACCGGCCGGAGGAATCGCATGGTGGACCGCGGCATCAACCGTCGTGGGGCTCAGCGCATGGCTGGCCTGGACCCAGGCCCCACCGGAGCTGCGGCGCGCCATCGGAAAGTTGGCCGTTGGCAACAGCCCTTAGGAGGGAGAAGGCGTGACCGTTGAGAACTTCTCGCGCTCTACCGCCTACGGCGGGCAGCGTGACGACCTGCTTGCTCTCATTCCAGGCGACCGGAAGAGCGTCCTCGACCTGGGATGCAACGAGGGCCTCCTCGGACTTGCCCTGAAATCCCGGCAACCCGTGTCCGTCACCGGTGCCGAGATTGACGGCGACGCCGCCCGAGTGGCCGGCAATCGCCTAGACGACGTCTATTGTGGTGACCTGGAAACTGAGGACTTTCGTTTGCGGATGCGGGGGAAGCGCTTCGACACGGTTGTTTGCGGCGATGTCCTGGAGCACCTTCGTGAGCCTTGGAGCCTTCTTGATTTCCTCGTGTCCCAGGTCGCGACCCCAAATGCCGTCTTCGTGATCTCGTTGCCGAACGTCGGCCACTGGTCGTCGCTCCATGCCGTCTGGATCCGCAAGACTTGGCCATTGAATGCCAGGGGCATCCACGACCGAAGTCACCTTCGCTGGTTCACGGAAAAGGATGCGCTGGCGCTCGTTGAAGGCCGTGGCCTATCAATTGATCTGGTCCTTCGCAAGTACAGACTCTTCGAGACGATCCATCCCTGGAACGGGGGCCGTCTCGAGAGAATGTTGCGCCCTATGCTCGGGAGTTTGCTCGTCCACCAGGTCTTGATCCGCGCGACGATGCAAGGTGATCGGAAATGATCGGAAGTGGCTTGTCAGCAGTATTGCACTGGGCTCGCCGCCAGGCCATCAGTCTGGGCCTGCCAAGATCCGGACGATTCATCCAACCCCGGGAGGAATCGGAGGCCTGTCGCCGAATCTCCTTCGTGGTTGCCGTCCACAATGCACCGGAAGTGACACGACGTTGCCTGTCCAGCCTTGCGCGGTACGCGGCAACGGCAGAGATCATCCTCGTTGACGACGGCTCGACGGACCCCGGTACCATTCGACTTCTTCAGGAACAGTCAGCGAACCACGGTTGGTCCCTCGTCATGCACCCGTCGCCATTGGGCCACAGCCGAGCATGCGAGTCCGGCGCCCGTCTTGCCTCACGGGAGTTCGTGTGCCTTCTCAATTCCGATACCTATGTGACGCCTTGGGGGTGGGTCGCGATCGTCAATGCGTTCCTCGGCTCGGACAAGGTAGCCGTGGTCGGTCCCTCGACGAGTTGGGCGACAACCGAGCAACGTCTTGTGCCCGCGATGCACTGCCGCCACTTCTGGACGGACAGTCAGATCGTGGGGTTCGCCGATCGCCACCGGAAGAGAGCATCGGTCACGGACGTAGTCCGCCTCCAGGAGATCAGCGGCTTCGCCTTCTTCATCCGGCGATCGGTTTGGATGGAAAGTGGTGGGTTCAACCCGGATCTCAAGGACTACGGGAACGAAGCTGAGCTTTGCGAGCGATTGACTGCTCGAGGGTTCGACCTGATGTGGGTGAAGGTCGCCTACATTCACCACTTCGGGCAGCAGAGCTATTCGCGGGTGGGAGACGGGTACATAGAGCGCCAAAAGGCTGGCGTTGCACTCTGGCTGAAGAGCCGAGGCACCGGCTCCCCGAACGGAGATGGAGGCGCGCCCTTGATCTGAAACCCGCGCAAGTTGCAGCGCTGCCATTTCAGGGGCATGGCCCCTCCAAAGAAGAAGGGGGGCGCCCGGGATGGACGCCCCCCACATTTCACATCAGCTTCTCTGTTCGTCTACGGGTTGATTGTGTAGATGCGAGTCGTCCGCAGATCCTCGGCCACAGCAGGGTTCGTCCGCACCAGGACACGTACGACCGTGGTTCCCGCCGGCGTGGTTCCGGGCAGGGTCCAGGTATTGGTGGTGCTGTAAGCTTGGCGGACCGTGTAAGCAGCACCGTTGATGGAGGTGTCGAACCGGTATTGATACGGACCCGCTCCGCCGATGCCCTGCGCCGTGAAGTCCACAGCGGTCCCGGCCGTGATCGGGCTGACTGGAATACCGGACAGCGTCAAGCCAGTCGCCGGCAGCGTGGTGATGGAGTAAGACGCCTGCGCCGTAGCTTGGATCGTGGTGGGCACGTTCTGCGTGCTCACATTCACGAGGATCTCCTTGGCTCCCGGATCAGTGGTGCCAAGTCCAAGGTACGAGGCCGACGTGCTCCAGTCCTGCACAACGGAGCCGTTGACCAGGAACTGGTACTTGTATGCAACCGCAGGCAGTACGACCGACGAGCTGCCAGTTGCCTCAACCGTCACCGCCGTCCCGTACATCGCGGAACTCGCCGGCGTGATCGCCACCGTCGCCCCCGTCGCCTGCGGGTAGTTGAGGACGTACGTCGTCTCGGCGAAGACCTCACCGGTGCTCTGGGGCACAGGAGCAGGTGCAGAAGTCGCTTCGACCCTCACGGTGTGAATGCCGCCGAGAGTGGTGGCATCCATGAGGTACGAGGCATTGGCGCTCCAGCCCTGCACCTCTGTGCCGTTGAGGAGGAACCGGTACTGGTACGCCGGAACCGGGCCTCCGCCCGACGCCAGCGCGACGAACGTCGCGGCGGTGCCGTAGGCCTGCGGGGTGGCCGGAGTGATGGTCTGGAAGACCACGCCCGTCGCCGGTCCGTACAGGTTGTACGAGGTATTGGCGAACGCCTGCACGGTGGCGGGCACGGCCTCGGTCGTCACGTCGACCTTGATGTCCTGAGCGCCTTCGACGTTGTTCCCGATCATGGCGTACGTGGCCGAGCTACTCCAGGGCTGCACCACCACGTTGTTGAGCGAGAACTGGTACTTGTACGCCGAGGCTGGGAGGACGATGGAGGACGATCCAGCCGCCGTGAAGTTCACGGTGGTTCCGATGGGCTGGGCGCTGGTCGGGGCAATCGCGCTGAAGACCACTCCCGTCGCCGCCGGGTAGTCGATGACGTACGTCGTGGACGTCGTCGTCTGCACGGTGGTGGGCACGGGCTCGGTGGTCGCGTCCACCGTCACGGTGTGGCTTCCGCCGAGTGTCGTGCCGGGCAGCACGAACGTGTTGGTCGTGTTCCAGGCGCTGGGCGCACCGCCGTCGAGCGTGAACCGGTAGCTGTACGTCGCGCCCACCGCGCCACCCGTGGCAACCGCCGTGAACGTCGCGGGGGTACCGTAGGTGCCGGGGCTGGCCGGGACGATCGACGTGAAGGTCACGCCGGTCGCCGGCAGGGAGCTCTGCTTCGTGATCGACACGATGTTCGACGGCAGGACCACGGACGTCGGGAAGTCGCTGGTGCGGACGTCGGCCCTGACATCGTAGTCACCATCCGGCGTCAGATCGGTCATCGTGTAGACGCGGCTCGTGCTGTAGTCCTGGACCATCGTCCAGCTCGGAGCAGCCGGGAGTCCGGGCGACCGCCAGAACCGGAAGAAGTAGCCGCCACCCGTCGCGGACAGCAGCGGGAGCGGACCCTGGCCGGTGGCCAGGAACTTCACGGGTGCGGGGCCAGGATTGAGCGCCGTGGGGTCGAGCTGCAGCGTGACGCCCGTGGCGACCGGATTGATGATCTCGTACGTCACCGGGGTGACCACGTCGGCCTTGGCCGTGGTGGTCCGGACCTGGGCCTCCACGGAGTAGGGGCCGACCGGGGACGTGCCGGGGAGCATCCAGGTGTTGGCGGTGCCCCAGGCCTGCACGACGGCTCCGCCGAGCAGGAACTGGTACTGCACCGCTGCGGTGGTGCCGGTGGCGGTGGCGGTGAAGGTGACGTCGTTGCCGATCTCGACCGGGCTGGCGATGTCGGGGATGAGCGTCAGCGCGAGCGCCGGCTGCGGGATGCGAACCGTGTAGGCGCGCGTCCCCTGGCGAACGGGGGCGGTGGCCGCGTTGCTGGTGCGGGCGGAGACCCGGACCGTGTAGGCCTGGCCGGCGACCGTGCCGGCCGTGGCGAGCGGCATGACCCAGTCACGGCTGGGGCTGTATGCCTGGACGATGGCGTACGCGCCCGTGCCCATGCGGAGCTCGAACTGGTACTCGGCCAGGGCCGTGGTGGGGTTCGGCGTCGCCCGGAAGTTCGGGGTGACCGAGGAGGTGAGCCGCTTCGTCCACACGGTGGTGGTGATGCCGGCCGCGGTGCTGGCGTTGTTGACCGCCACCGAGACGCTGGTGAGGGCCGGGGTGGCGGGCGTGTTCACCGAGGTGAACGGCGAGATGGACTCGCCGGCCTCGTTGAAGGCCACCACGCGGTACCGGTAGTACGTCGTGGCCGAGGCCCGCGACGTGTCGAGGAACGTGGTCTGGTTGGCCCGGGCCGTGCCGACGGTGATGTAGGCGGCCGTCGCGCTGGTGGCGCGCTGCACGTAGAAGCCGATCTCCAGGTTGTCGACGGTGACGCCGTTCTTCGTGCCCGAGAAGCCGGTCTGGGTGACGTAGTCGACCGGGGTCGGGTCGGTCCAGGTGACGCGGTTGCCGAGGACGGGCTCGTCAGCGGTGACCGTGTTCACCGGCGTCACCGTGGGGGCCACCATGGCGGGCGGGATGCTCGAGTTCACGTTGACGACGACGGCGCGCATCATGTCGTTCTCTTCGTGGCTCAGGATGTGGCAGTGCCACACGTACTCCCAGGCGAAGCTCAGGATCGAGTTCACCGTGGGGGGAACGAGCGGGTTCTGCGTGATGGGGTCGACGTTCGTGAAGCCGAAGCCCGAGCCGATGGGGATGGCCGGATTGAGCGGGCGCAGGCTGAACGGGATGGCGAACGGCAGCGGAGGCGTCCAGGGGCGCATCGCCACGATCGTGTCCTCGAGGGGCGCGATGCGGACGGTGTCCTTCCAGCCCAGCTCCGTGGGGGCCGGCAGCCGGATCATGCCGTCCCAGCCGACGCGGTTGATGACCTGCACGTCGAAGATGTGGAAGTGGATGGGGTGCATGTCCACGCCGTTGTGGCTGATCTTCCACAGCTGCGTGCCGTCGCCGAGGACCGGCGAGATGGGCTCGAGCGCCGCGTTCAGGAACTCGGTGGTGGGATCCGTGTACATGAACGGCGTCATGTTGGCGTTGTTGGTCTTCGGGATGGGCAGCTGCGTGCCGAGGTTGGTCGACATGCGGGCGTACTCCTTGTCGAAGGAGGCGCCCATCTCGTCGTGGATGGCCTTGGGCTCCATGGGGAACGTCACGTACGTTCCGCCGACCGTCTCGAACATGAGGCTGTTGTCCTCGATGCGGGAGAGGCCCCACGCCGGCCACACCGACGGGAAGGTGGGGTTGCTGACGTAGACGCCGTCGTAGTCGGCCTGGCCGACGATGATCGGATCCTGGCCTTCCTCGAAGACGCCGAGGGGGCTCGTGCGGCCGGCCGGGGTGAGACCCGGGGCCCAGCGCTCGAACAGCTTGGCAACGTCGTACCCGGGCCCGGTGCCTGCGGCCACGCGGAACTTCATGACGGTGCGGGTGTTCGGGCCGTAGCCGATCTGCGGGCCTTCCAGCGGCGCGCCGGGAATGGCCTCGTTCCAGGGCGGGACGCGTCCGTAGCCGCCGCTCTCGGAGAGGTCGGGGGCGCCGGTGACGTAGTCGAAGCGGGGGTCGAACGCCGGCACTGCAGCCGGGGCGTCGTTGTAGAGGATGAGCTCCTTGCCGCCCCAGGCCGAGAAGTCGATGAGGACGTCGGCGCGCTCGGCCGGGCCGAGGAACAGGTTGAACAGGTCGATGTTGCCGGCGTTGAAGAACGTCGGGTCACCGACCCACGTGATGGGCTGGCCGGTCAGGACCACCGGCTTCGGCAGGAAGCCGCCCTCGGTGCCGAGGTAGATGATGTCCGGTCCGAGCTTGCCGGGGTTCGGCACGCCTTCCGTGCGGCCGTCGACCGGCCAGTTCGGGAAGTCCGCCTCGTTCCAGCAGATCTGGGACATCGGCGGCACGGGGCCGGGGACCGCGCACATCGCGACCTCGGTGTTCGTGGCCGGCGGCAGCCCGCCGGGGATCGTCTGGGCGACCTGCAGCGGGTCGGCCTCGTAGAGGTTCAGGTTGAAGAAGCGGTCGTTCGACGCGTTCAGGATGCGGAACCGGTACGGCTTCGGGTCCACGTCCATGACCGGGAACGCCTGCCCGTTCACCATGGCGGTGTCGAAGAAGGTCTCGGCGCCCACCGACGGCAGCGGCGTGCCCGGGATGACCGGCGGCTGGTTCGGCGTGGTGCAGAACGCCAGCACGGCCGGATCGGGGTCGCTGCAGTTCGGGTCGTGGTACGGGTTCGGGACCGGCGGGAAGAAGAGGTTCGCGGTGGGCGGGAAGAACCAGGGGCCGTAGACCCAGCGGCCGAAGGCGTTCACGCCGCTCGGGGTGTAGGGGTTCTGCGCCACGATGTAGACGTGCGGGACCCAGAAGTCGCCCGTCATCGGCGTGCGGATGCCGTTCACGTCCACCGTGCCCGAGCCCCAGTTCCAGGTGGGGTCGGTCTCGCGGACGAAGGTCTGTCCGGCCGGGTTCGAGAGCGGGTTCACCGCCGCGTTGACGAAGGTGCGCTCCTGGAGGACGAGCGGCGTGCCCACGTCGGGGAGGATGCCCTCGGCGATGAGCGCCTGCTCGGTGGGATCGGTGATGAGGAGGCCGGCCGCCATGCCCACCAGCACGTTGAGGCGGGTGATGCCCCAGGCGTGGTCGTGGTAGAACATGAGGCGCGCGCTCTGCTGGTTCGTCCAGTAGAAGGTGGCCTCGTTCGCGGCCGGAACCGGCATGTCGGGCACGTTGTAGAAGCTCACGCCCTTCTTGTAGGGGTTGAGCGGGTTGTCGAAGTCCTCCTGCGGGAGGAACCACTGGTGCGGCGTGCCGTCGCTGATCCACGGGGTGCGGCCGCCGTGGAGGTGGATGGAGACGCGGCTCTGCGGATAGAGGGCGCAGTCGTCACCAGGGATGTTCACGCCCTTGGGCGACGGGTCGCAGACGGTGCCGTCCGGCCAGAGGGGGCCCTTGCCGGAGCCCATGATCGACTCGTCGACCGGGACGTTCAGGTTTCCGGCCTCGCCGCCGGGGAGCATGTTCCGGAAGAGGAGGCGGACCGGGCGGTCCTTGTTGGCGATGATCACCGGCCCGAGCCAGTTGATGGTCTCGGGGGCGATGGTGTTCGCGCCCTGGGCGTCGGTGCCGTTGTTCACCTGCACGTAGCCGCGCACGTGCGTGGGCGGCAGGTCGCTGTGGAACTGGTGCGTGTACTCCCGCACCTCGATCTCGTAGTAGTCGGCGCCCGGGTAGGTGATGGTGTCCGGATGCGCGAGCGGGATGAAGTTCTGCCGCGACGGGGTCTGCGATGCCTCTCCGAGGAGCGGGAGAGGATCGACGAACTTGCGCAGCATGGGGCTGAAGGCCCAGTTCGAGATGGTGAAGTAGTCGGGCGTGTCGAGCGGGCCGATGGGACCCATGCCCGGCGGCAGCTCGGACACCGGCAGCGCCGTGGCCGAGGTGGAGCGGGGGGCGCCGGCGCGCATCATCTTGCCGTTCGAGGCCCGCTCGGCCCGGACGCCGCGGATGCCGATGTCCGGCACCTCGATGCCCTTGGCGCGGGCGGCGGCCTTGGCGGCCTTCACGCGCTCCACGTTCGCCTTGTTCTCCCGGATGGCCTCCTCGCGCTGCGCCTGCGTGAAGCGCATCTGCGTGTTCATCGCCTTGACGCGCGCGGCCTTCTGCACCAGCGGATCGACCTGAGCCTGGTCGTTCGCCTGCGCGAGGGAAATCTGTGGGACGGCGAAGAAAGCGACCGCGAGCGCGGTCAAGCTGGAACGGATGCCCCGTCGAATCATGTGCTGCCCTCTCATCTTGGTTCTCCCCACGCGGCAAGGCGCCGCAAGCGTCAGTCGGGTAAAAGTAGGGACAAATTGCCGCAGTGGCAATGTCGGATACGCGTCACGATTCGGTGTCACCCGCGATGGATACGCGTAAATGGACTATTGCAGGCATTTCATGCGCTGGATCAAGAACGCTGTCCCGTGAGCTGGCGACACGAACCGGGTCCTGTAACCATTCATCCCACATCCACTTAGACGAGGAATCCCGCGAGGGTAGATCGGAGGCCCGGCCGGAGGAGGCTCCGGCGCCGATCAGGAAGCCGCGCCCCGGACTCCCCCGGATGGCCTAATTCTCACCGATCGTGAATATTGACGCGCGATTGATCACTTTCCTGTGTGTGAAGATTCACATGCGTCCGCCGATTGCCCGTCGATTGCGCGATCGACCCGCGGAGCCCCCCGTGGCAGGATGATCCGGTGCGGCGATTCGTCCTCCTCTCGCTCCTCGGCATCGCGATCCTCCTCGCGGGCAGCCTCGCCGTCGTCCTGTGGATGACCGATGCCGGGCCCGATCTCCCCGCACCGGAACCCGCGCCGGCGCCGGTGGCGGCGAGGCCGGAGACGCGCCCCCCGGCCCTCATCGCGCCGCCCGCCGTCAAGGCGAGCGACGTCGAGGCCTTCGAGAAGCCCGTGCCCAGGTCGGTTCCCGAGCCTCCGGAGGGGCCGCCACCGGTGGACATGGCGGCGCAGGAGCGCTCGCTCGAGGCGCTCGTCTCGGGAAAGTGCGGCCAGATGCGGCTCCGGCTCGGCGACGAGATGCGCAGGGCCGGCGAGGAGATCACCGGCCAGGCCGTGCTGCTCTTCGACGCCGAGTCCACCGAGGGCCGGGTGAAGCTGGGGCAGAGCCGGCAGCAGTCGCCCGGGAACATGCGCCCGTCGCTGGTGGCCTGCGCGCAGATGGCGCTGCGGGGTCAGGTGTTCGACGTGCCGGACGCGAAGCCGGAGGGGCGCTTCACCGTGCAGGTGGTGCTGGGGATGAAGGAGTAGCGCGGCCGGCGCCGCGGCCTACTTCTCCTCGTCCTTCCTCGGCTTGTACGCGTACTGGTAGTGATACTGGTACTGGTACGCGTAGGAGTAGCTGCCCACCCCACCCTTGCGGGGGGGCACGTCGTTGAAGACGATGCCGGAGAGGCGCACGCCGTTCTCGGCGTAGGCCTTGACCGCCTGCTGCAGCTCGCGGACGGGGTGCCAGCCGGCGCGCAGGACGAGCAGGTTCACCCCGGCCACCCGCCCCACCAGCGCCGCGTCGGTGACCGCCAGGATGGGCGGCAGGTCGATGATGACGAGGTCGTAGCGGGTGGAGAGGTCCTCCACCATGTGGCGGAAGCGCTCGCTGCCCAGGAGCTCGGAGGGGTTGGTGGGCGACGAGCCGCGCGGGACGAAGTCGATCCCGGGCAGGTCGGTCTTGTGGAGGACGTCGGCGAGGCTCACCTCGCCGGCGATGGCCTCGGCGAGCCCCGGGGTGCGGTGGATGCCCAGGTAGCCGTGGAGGGAGCCCTTGCGCAGGTCGGCGTCGAGGAGCAGCACCCGCTTGCCGGCGTCGGCGAAGACCCGCGCCAGGTTCACGGTGACGAAGGACTTGCCCACGCCCGGGCGGGGGCCGCCCACCGCGATGACGTGGTTGGGCGCGTCCATGAGGGCGAACTGGAGGGAGGTGCGCAGCGAGCGGATGCTCTCCGCCGCCATGTCGGTGGGGTCGGATTCGGAGAGGACCGCGAGGCGGGAGCCCCTGCGGGACCTGCGCTCCTTCTCCAGGGCCGCCTGCCGGTCGCTGTGGGGGACGCTGGCGCGCACGATGAGGCCGGAGGCGCGCTCGACCTCGGCGGGGTCGATGAGCCCCTGGTGGAGCGACTTGCGGGCCACGGCGAGGAGGATGCCGCCGATGAGGCCGGCGGCCAGCGCGAAGGCCACCTTCTGCCCGGTCTTGGGGTCGATGGGGTACTCGGGCGCCACGGCCAGGTCGAGGATGCGGACGTTGCCGGTGAGGCCGCTCTTCGTGATCTTGAGCTCCTGCGACCGGTTGAGCAGCGCCAGGTAGAGCCCGGTGGCCACCGTCACGTCGCGGCGCAGCCGCAGCGACATCGACTCGGCCTCGGGGAGCTGGGAGATCTGCTGGTTGATGGCGTCCCGCTCGGCGCGCAGGAAGGAGACCTTCTCGTTGAGGGCCTGCAGGACCGGGTGCGTGCCGGTGAAGCGGAAGAGCAGCTCCTTGCGCTGCAGCTCCATCTCGGAGAGCCGCCTCTCGAGGTCGGCCGACTTCTCCAGCGTGGAGGTGGTGGCGAGCGTGAGGTCGACCCCGGCCGTGCCCTCCTCCACCTTGTAGCGCTCGAGCGCCTTCTCGGCGGCCTCGAGGTTGTCGCGGAGGATGGGGATCTGCGTGTCGAGGAACTGGAGGGTCTTCTCGGCCTCGTCGGAGCGCTTCTCCACGTTGTGGCGAAGGTAGGCCTGGGCGAAGGAGTTGAGCACCGCGACCGCGTACTGCGGCGAGCCGCTCGTCATCGAGACCCGGATGAGGCCGGTGAACTTCCCCTTCTCGGCGAACTTGAGGGACTGCGCCAGGCTCCTCGCCGCCTGCGCCCGGGAGGCCTTGCGCACGTAGAACTCGGTGCCGGGGCGGGCCACCAGCTCCTGCACGAAGACGGTGGCGGGCCCGTCGCCCGTGGGGGTGGCCATGTTCCAGGTGACCGGCTTCCCCACCTCGCCCACGGCGATGGTCTTCCCCTCCCGGTTGACGAGGTCGAAGTTGCCCCCCTCCCGGGCGACGAGGGTGAGCGAGATGGAGGCGTCCTCCATGTTGGGCGGGACGTCGAAGCGGGTGACCTTGATGCGCTCGCCGCCCCAGGCGTACCTCGTGAGCCCGAAGAGCGGCGTGGCCAGCCCCTCCCTGCCCCGGCGCACGGCGATGGCTCCGCCCACCTTGGGGAAGAACCGGGGCGAGGCCGACACGTCGAGGTGGAGGTTGTCCACCACCACGCCCAGGAGGCGGCGCGACTGCATGACCTCGATCTCGGTGGGCACGCGGCTCTGCGGCCCGGAGAGCGCCCCCTCGATGTTGGCGCCCATGGTGAGCGAGGCGTTCTGCGGCTGCGGGTCCACCTGGAGGAGGATGTCGGCCTCGTAGAGCGGCGTCCGGGTGGCGAGCACCCAGGCGAGCCCCAGGGCGGCCACGAGGAGCGCGGCCAGCACCAGCCAGCGCCCCTGGGAGATGGCCTCCAGGTAGAAGGATAGCGATGCACCACCCGGATCCTGTCCGTGCGGCGCCCCCCCGGGCGGCGGCTGCGCGGCGGGCCCCTGCGGCTGCTGGGCCACCACGTTCAGCTCGGGTCTCTCTCCAGGAAGGGGCATGGCTCTCTAGAATCCGATCTGGGTTCTCGTCGTGTAGATCATGCTCCAGGTCTGCCAGATGGTGTTCACGAGGGGCAGGATCTGGCTGATGACGCGGTTCATGCGGGCGAGGTCGTTGGTGGCCACGAAGACCACGTCCCGCGGCTGGAGCGGGAACTGGGCGGCCAGGATGAGGGAGTCGGCCTCCTCCACGTCGAGCCGGAAGATCTCCGGCTTCCCGTTGGGCTCCTGGCGCAGCACGTACACCGCGGGGCGCATGGTGGTGTAGTCGAAGCCGGCGCTGTCGCCGAGCGCGGCGGCCAGCGAGAGGCGGCCGCGGAACATGGGGCGGGTGCCCATGTTCTTCACCTCGCCGAAGACGAAGACCTGGCTGAGCGTCATGCTGCCCACGTGGACCGAGTCGCCGTCGAGGAGGAGCCAGTTCTGCTTCAGGTCGCCCTCCTCGTAGTAGGACATGAGGTTCAGCAGGGTGGCCTTGCCGCCGCGGATGAGCGTCACCTCGGCCGGGTTCGAGTCCTTGGCGAAGCCGCCCGTCTTCACGAGCGCGTCGGAGACCCGGAGCGGGATGTTGTCGAGGTAGAGCGTCTGGGGGCTCTTCACCTCGCCGGCGATCTCCACGCGGCGCCCCAGGAAGCGGGCCACGCGCACCGAGACCTGGGGGTCCTTGATGGCGTGCTTCATCCGGCCCGTCAGCTCCCTCTGGATCTCGATGACCGTCTTGCCGGCCACGTGGATGTACCCGACGAACGGGTAGAACATCGTGCCGTCGGCGTAGACGAGCTGTCCGTTCTCCTCCGGGCTGCGGAACTGGCCCGTTGGGGAGGTCAGCTCCGGGTGGTCCCAGACGATGACCGAGAGGATGTCGTGGGGGGCGACCTTGTACTGGTAGTCCTGGCGATGAGCGCGGCGTTCGGGTCGGCCTGCCGGGCGGCCACCTCGGCCTGGTGCTTCTTCGCGAGCTTCTGGATGGTGTGGGGCGAGACCACCTGGATCTGGAACTCGTCGTTGCCCTGCTGCTCGTGGGCGCGTTCGGTGACCTCGGCGTCCTTGAGGTGGATGCCGGGGGCCAGCGAGCAGGCGCTGGTGAGCGCCGCGGCCAGCGCCAGGGCGAAGGGGTTGCGCAGCGTCATCCGTGAACCTTCCTGAGGGCGGGAGGCCAGAAGGCCCGCTCGTAGTCCTCGATGCCGCGCTCGCAGAGCCGGAGCGCCTCCTCGAAGGCGGCGCGCGGCTGGCGGTACGGGTCGGGTACGTCGAACTTGCCGAACTTGCCGATGGAGTGGACCTTGCCGCGGGCCTGCGGGGCGATGGCGAGGACGGCCGCCTCGTGCCCCCGCTCCATGACCAGCACGAGGTCGTGGAGGGCGACGAGATCGGGCGTGACCTGCCGGGCGCGGTGGGCGGAGATGTCGATGCCCCGCTCGGCCATCAGTTCCGTGGCGGCGGGGTCGGCCGGGTAGCCCACGAGCGCCGAGACTCCCGCCGAGGAGACCTTGAAGCGGGGGCGACGCCCGAGCCGGGCTCGGAGCAGCGCCTCCGCCATGGGGCTCCGGCAGATGTTGCCCACGCAGACGACGAGGACCCGGTCGATCATACCGAGGGACCTTTGTACGCCGGGGTGGGAGAGGGAGTAAAGAAACGCGTGTGTCAGGGGAGCTTGCGGGAGAGGGCGCCCGACGCATCCACTGCTTCGAGATGGTTTCCCTTTGCCCAGGATATCCGGTCTACGAACACCGCCAGGATGAACCCGTGTCCACCCGCGGCAGAGCGGGCGACGATTGCGCAGAACCTCCCGCTCGCCCTGACGGCCGCCCCCAGTTCCTGGGATGCACGACCGTGAAGGGATCTTTCGTCGGGGACGGTCGTTCTCCGTCGCCAGTCACAGCGCCAATCTCCCGGGCGGCCGTTCTCAGGTCCGACGCGAGGTAGACCGTGTCGAAGCTGCCCCTTGGCGTGAATCGCCCTCCGTGGAGACGTGCGCCGCCTCCCCAGAGCGGGCTGGGCGGCGCTCCCGCGGGCTCGCCGGGTGGGGCCGCCGCAAGGAAGCGCGCGTCGACGGCTCTCACCCAGGGACCGTCCATGGCTGTCGCGAGAATGATCCGAAGTGCCGCCCGCAACTTCGCCGCCGGAAACATCAGGTCGTGACACCCGCCAACGTGGCGTCGAGGAGGTGGGCAACCACTTCGCCCCGCCCTTCGAGCACGAGTTGCATTGGGGTGATCCCGTCAAACTGCTTGTTCGGGCTGTTCAGCCAGGTGAGGGTTCTGCGGCGGCTGCCGCCGAAGATCCGCTCCGCTGCGACCACCGTGCGGTGGATGGGGGCGAGGCGCGGCTGGAGTGGCGTGCTGGCCGGGCTCTTGAACACGGCCTTGTAGTCCTTCCCAGCGCGCGGGCGAGCGTCGAGAGCGGGACATCGAGGTAGGTGGCCACCAGTTTGGCGTCGATGCGCCCGCTGCGGGGGTCGTGGAGCGCCGGGATCAGCGGCGAGCGCGCTGGAGCATAGGCGGCCATGGCTTCGCGGACGCTGGAGGCGAGGCGGTCGATGGTCGCCTCCACTTCGGACGGCCGGGCCGAGGCGGTCCCCAGGATCACCTCGACCTTGTTGCCCTGCACGATGATCACGTCCGATCGGCCGGTGGATGACAGGGCTTTCGCGGTCCGGAGCCGGACGCCTTTGGCGCCGGCGAGGACGACCTGGATCGGCTTTGTCATCCCGCAATTGTAACTTGATGTCTGCCCAATATCTACCGTTTATCTGCCCGACCGCCCCGGGTCGTCACCCGTCCTGATCCTCCGGCTCGCGTGCTTCGCCTCGTCGGCCAGGAGGTCGGCCTCTCGTTCATCGAGCCCGGGTCCGCTGGCCCGGGCTTCTTCCATGAGGCGGGCGACCGTGCGCGCCGAGGCCCGGCGCCGGGCCTCCTCGAGCCCCATCTCGCGGAGCCACGTCGAGACGGGCGTGCTCCCGGCCGCCGACTCGAGCGCGGCTCGCTCAGCGCGGGACTCACCCGGACGAGAATGCGATTCTTGCTTGGCCACGGGCATGAGTCGTACCAGCGTTGGGGTGCACGATTCAATCCGAGCCATCGCGAGCAGGCGGTCCGCCGCATCATCCGGCGACGCGGCCGGGCGCGAGCCGGCGGCCCGCCCGCCATGCAGGCGCCTCCGCCGATGGCGCTTCCGGCTCCCCTACCCTCCCGGTGAAGAGGTCCATGTGCGCGTCGCCGTAGACCTGGCGCGCGGCGAGGTCGTTGTGGAAACGGCAGGTCAGTCGGCAATTGGCGGCCGTCGACGGTCCGCCGCGGCCGCGCGGGACGACGTGGTCGACCTCGAGGCGCAGCGTGGAGCCGCAGATTCCGCCGCCATCGACCGGCCACTGGCACTTGCCCTGGTCGCGGGCCCAGACCTCCCGGCGCACCGCGGCCGTGAGGTGGTTGGGGCTGGCGGGACGGGGGTTCTTCTGCGGCCTCTTCACCTCGGCGCGCCGCCGGGCCTGCTGCTCGAGCATCAGGTCGAGCGCGGCCTCCAGCACCTGCTCGCGGGATGCGCCGGGCTGCGCGTGCGACTGGCCGGCGCGGACGCGGTCGAGCTTGTCGAGGAACTGCTTCGAGACGGTCATGTGGAGGCGGTGGAGGTCGGGGGTGAGGGGGACGGTCACGTCCCTCCCGCTCGCGGGACGGGGTGCCAGTTCATCCGGATGAATTTCGGGATGCGCCTCCGGGTCCGCCGGGCGGACCGCCGGCTGGACCTCGATGGCCGGCGAGTTCCGCGCCTGGAGCGGCGCGGCATGGACGGTCACGACCTCCCTTCGCGGGATCACCGCGGCCGGGAGGAACTCCGCCGCCACCGCGTTCGCCTCCTCCTTCGAGCAGTGGAAGAAGCGGGGGATGGCCTCGACCCGGTTCGTCTCGTTCAGGACCCTGCCGAGCGCGAGGATGCTCGACAGGCAAAGGCGTCCGTCCCCGAGCGGCTCGACGACCTCGGGGAACCGCTGCACGAGGCGGGCCGCGACCTTGCGGTAGTGCGCGGCGCCGCGGGAGAGGCCGAGCTCGCGGTGGAGGAAGTCGAAAAGGGTCGCGAAGCCGAGCCGCAGCCAGATGCGCTGGCGGTCGAAGTCGGCGAGGGCGACCAAGAAATCTGCCAGCGCGGCGTGCTCGCGGCGGAGGAGATCGGCGAGGTGGCGGGTGGACTCGCGGGCGGCGGACGGGTTCGTGTCGATCATGGGTGAATCGTCTCACGGGTTTCCGGGGCTTCGCGGAGCGCACGGGGAGGGGCGCTGGCGCGCGATCGCGGGGCGGGGATCGCGCGCGCGGCGGCGGGCGGGCTGCGGGGCACGGCGGGCGCGTGCGGCGGCGAGAGAGGCGTTCCCGGCGGGGTCGAGGCCGCGGAAGCGCGGCGGCGCGAAATCGTGTCCATAGACTCCGGGTGAAGGCCCCATTTGGCCGAGGGCCGAACGGCGGACCATCGGTCGAGGGTGGACCGGGGCGGAATGGTTCTTGCGATGGCAGAAAGTCGACCATGCACAAGGTCATCCGCCTCAGCGAATTCCGCCGGCTGAATGAGGCCGAGAAGAACGCTGCCCTCCGCGAACTCGCCATCTGCTCGCAAGGTGGAACCAACGGCGACTTGACGCTGGTCGACGCCCGCATCCGAGCCCTCGAGGTTCGATACGAACTCACGTCGGACCAGATGCGCTCGCGAGTGGCGGAGGGCCTGCTCCACGAGTCCAGCGAGATCGCGAGTTGGCTGATCGCTCTCGAGATCCAGGGGCGGCTCCGTGCCACCAAGGCACGGACCTAATACCCTCCGGAACTACGCCTCCATTCGCCCCCCGGGGGCGGCCCGCTTGCGCGAAGAGCCTCGAGTGCGATATTCACCCTTGGGGTGAACAACCCACGTCCCGTCCGCCTCACGTCCGCAGGCGCCATCCTTCGCCGCGAGCTCGCGGCCCGGGGCTGGACGCAGCGCGATCTGGCCGAGATCATCGGCCGCCCCGCCCAGGCCATCAGCGAGATCGTCCAGGGCAGCAAGCGAATCACGGCGGAGACCGCGCTGGAGCTGGCGGCCGCGCTGGGGACGTCGGCCGAGGTGTGGCTGCGGCTGGACGCCAGCCACTGGCTTCGCGTCGCGCAGGAGCGCCCGGAGACGGCTGCGGCCCGCCGCGCCATCGAGAGACGCAGCCGGGCGCGGGCCGGCGGTCCGCCCGCGTCTCCGGCTCCGCGGCGAACGCGCCGCGGTCCTGGGTGAAGACCGCCTCATCGCCGGAGACGATGGCGACGCAGGAGTAGTTGGAAGGGTCCTTGCATTCGTGCCGCTCGTGCGGCGAGCGAAGCCGACCCCTGGGGCAGCGAACGGCCGCGGCCCGGTCCCAGGGACCGCCCCGCGGTCAGGCCTTTGACAAATGTATCCAAACAGATACGATAGGGTTGGATTCACCGTATGCCTCTCCGAGGAGTTTCAAGGCTGGCTCGACGCGCTGCCGGACAAGCGAGCGCAGGTCCGGATCTTCGCCCGATTGCGGATGGCAGAGGAGGGCAACCTCGGCGACTGGTCTCCGGTGGGTCGGCTGGTCTCCGAGATGAGGGTTCACGTCGGTCCAGGCTACCGCCTCTACTTCACCCTGCGCCGCCGGGAGGTGGTCATCATGCTCGCCGGTGGAGACAAGTCCTCCCAATCAAGGGACATCACGCGTGCCCAGCGCATTGCCTCCGAACTGGATGACGACCCATGACCAGGCGACCCCCCCAACCGAAAGCCCGCCGCAAGTTGCTGCCGCTCGACCCAGCTCGCTACCTGACCGACGACGACGCCATCGCCGAATACCTGACGGCGATCCTCGAATCCGGGGACCCCAACCTGCTCCTGGTGGCGCTCGGGGACATCGCCAGGGTCCGCGGCATGGCCCAGGTCGCGAAGGACACGGGCCTGGGCCGCGAGAGCCTCTACAAGGCGCTCGCGCGGGGCGCGAAGCCGCGGTTCGAGACCGTCCTGAAGGTGACCCGGGCGCTGGGGCTGAAGCTCTCCGCGCAGGTGGCGTAGGCCGGCGGCCCGACGGTCAAATCTCCCCGCGTCGCATCTTCATCCACGCCTCGCGCCAATCGGCGGGGAGGAAGTCGGCGGTGAAGCGCCAGGCCTCGTGGAGCCAGCGCAGCTTCTGCTCCGGCGTGAGCGCGGCGTAGGCGCGGAGCTCCTCGTCCGTGTGGTGGTGGGCGAAGCCGCGATTCATCCGGATGAGGACGTCGATGCTCGCCACCTTGATTTCGAGGGCTCCGGACCTCAAGCGGTCGGCGCTCCGTTCGATCTCGTCGAAGGGAACGGGCGACGCGATGACGAGGTCCACCTCGCGAAGCGGATCGGCGGGGTCGACGAAGGTGAGCGCCAGGAGATTGCGGTCCTCTACCCAGCCCCGGACGACATCCGGCTGGGCCAGGTCGCCGGGCGCGATGGGAAGCCTGCACCGCAGCCCCAGCCGCTCCAGCACCGCGGCGGCGGTAGGGAGGGAGGTCCCGTCGATGGCCACCGCCAGGTCGAGGTCGGAGGTGAACCGCGGGACTCCCTGCAGGTTCACCGCCACGCCACCCACGACCACATACCCGACGCCCGCATCGGCGAGGGCCGTGAGCACGTCGGTGTAGAAGAGCTGTGCCACCCGGCGAGGATATCACCTCCTGTACACACGAAGATTCGACCACGCCACGTCCGACGCCCTGTAGGCCGCGCCGCCTCCGTTCAGGATGAAGTAGGCGCCGTTCACGTCGCAGCCCGGGAGCGTGGAGGACGCCACGGGGACGCCGTCCACGAAGTAGGCGAAGCGACAGGTCGAGCGCGTCCCCTCCACGCGGACGGTGTGCCAGGCGTCCCGGGTGAACCCGTGCGTCGTGGCCGGATCGGCCAGGAGCCCGGAGGGCGTCCTCTGCTCCCAGTTGGAGGAGCCGTCAGTCCCTCCGGCGAGGTAGGTGCCGAATACCTGTGCACCCGCGGTGAACTGCATCGGCGCACCGGCGTCCCGGCCGAAGACGTTCAGGTAGGTGGTCTTCACGGTCGCCCCCGAGGGCACGAGCAGGTCCGCCTCCACCGCGAACTCGTCGTCGAGCGCGCCGAGTCCGGTGGGGACCTCGAGCACGTTCCAGTCGGAGTGCTGGAGCCAGGCGGTCCGGCCGGCCACGGTGGCGGGCCCCTGCCCGTTCAGGCTCCCGGTCTTGGCGATGGCACCGGCGGGAAGCGTCGTGAGGTCGTGCTCCTTCACCAGCATCCAGTCCAGGCAGCGCGCGCTCGACCCGCGCGCGACGGCCAGGTTCGAGAAGGCGACCACCGGCGAGCCGGTGCGACCCGCCGGCGGGATCCAGTGGTGGAGCGTCAGGTTCGCCCCGGCCGGATCGCAGGCTCCCTGGAAGCTGGGGCCGGGCGTCCCGTCGATGGTGAGCCGGAAGGCGCAGCGGGAACGGTCTCCGTCGATCCGGAGGTGGTGCCAGCCGGCCGCCGGCGCGCCGGTCGCCTCCGAGAAGGCAGGCGTCGCCACGTCACCACCGCCCCAGCCGCTGGCCGGGGTGGGCACGGGGGGCAGGCGCCACTGCCGGTACCAGGCGGGGGGCGCGGCGTGGTCGAGGCCGGCCCAGAGGCCGTGGACCTCCCCGTAGTCGTTCAGCCAGTAGGGCGTGGACGGGGAGGCGGCGTGGTCGGTGAAGATCATCACGCCCACGGTGCGGGCCTTCTCGATGCCGTCGAGCCAGAAGTCGACGTCGACGGCGACGATGGGCTCCGACGGCGAGAGGTTCGTGGGGATGTCGAGCGCGAGCCAGTCGGAGGTGGAGGCGTAGGCCGTCCGTCCACCCACCGCCATGGGACCCTGGGCGCCGGCCAGGCCGCCGCCGGGGATGGCGCCGGCGGGCGTCGTGGCGAGGGACTCGGTCCGCACCGGTGTCCAGACGCAGGCGTCGTCACGCACGGTCACGCCGGCGGAGCCGGTCTGCCCCTCGCTCGTGGCGGTGACGTTGGCGGTCCCGGCGGCGATGCCGGTGACGAGGCCGCCCGTACCGACGGAGACCACCGAGGCGTTCGAGCTGCTCCATGCCACGCTCCTCCCGGTGAGCACGTTGCCGGCGGCGTCCCGGAGCACGGCGGAGGCCTGCGTGGCCTGGCCCACCACGAGGCTGCCCGTCCCCAGGGTGGCGATGACGGTCGACACCGGAACGAGGGCGGCGGTCATCGTGGCCGAGCCGGTCTTCCCCTCGCTCGTGGCGGTGATGCTGGCCGAACCGACGCCGGTCGCGGTGACGACGCCGGTGGTCGCGTCGACGGACGCCACCGAGCCGTTCGAGCTGGTCCAGACGACCGTCCGGCCCGCAAGCACGTTGCCCGACGCGTCGCGCAGCACCACCGAGGCCTGGGTCGCCTGGCCGACGTGGAGGGCGGAGGAGGCGAGCGACGCGGTCACCGTGGCGACGGGGCTGGGCGGCGGCACGATGACCGCCAGCTGCACCGAGCCCGACCTGCCCTCGCAGGTCGCGAAGATGCTCGCCGTGCCCACGGAGGCTCCGGTCACCCTCCCCGCGGCGTCCACGGAGGCGACGCCGGGTGCGCTGGAGGTCCAGGTGACGGTGCGCCCGGCGAGGACGTTGCCGGCGTCGTCCCGGGGCACCGCGCTCGCCTGCGTGGCCTGGCCGACCACGATGGTCCCGTCGGCCACGGACGCGGTGACGGTGGCCACCGGGGTGGGCGGCGGGGCGGTGGCCGTCACGAGCGTGGAGCCCGAAATCCCCTCGCTGGTGGCGGTGATGGTGGCCGAGCCCACGGAGAGTGCAGTCACGTCCCCCGAGGCGTTCACGATGGCGACCGACGGGTCGCTCGACGTCCAGGCGATGGCGCGGCCGTCGAGCTCGCGTCCCGCCGCGTCCCGGGCCACGGCCGTGGCCAGCGTGGAGTGACCCACGGTGAGGTTGCTGGTGACGATCGACACGGTCACGGTGGCCACCGGCTCGACGGGCTCCGTGGCGGTCGCGTCGAAGGTGGCGGGCGGGAGGCCGGTGCTCCGGCCCTCGACCTGCTGCTGGCCGGCCTCCGGGCCGAGGGCCCATGCGGCCCGGGCCTCCCCGGACGCGTCGGTGGTGGCCGACGGCGGCACGACGATTCCCGTGCCTCCCGTCACCGCGAACGACACCGCCACTCCCTGCACGCCGTTGCCGTACGCGTCGGAGACCTTGGTGACCAGCGCCACGGGGAGGAGGGAGCCCTTTGCGGCGGCCTGCCCGGAGCCGGACACGACGCTCATCTGGGTGGGTGCACCAGGCCGGGCCGTGGCGTCGAACGTCGCGAAGACGATGGGTGCGCCCGTGTTCCCGTCCACCGCGCGGGCCTCGAGACGCTGCGGCCCCGCGATGGCTCCCAGGGTCCAGCGCTCCTGGGCCTGGCCAGCCGCGTTCGTGATGGCGGTTCCGGCGAAGGCCGTTCCGCCGCCCTCCAGGACCTTGAAGTTCACCACCTGCCCGGAGAGGGGGGATCCGGCGGAGTCGACCACCCGGACCACGAGGGCCGCTGCGAGCTCGGCCCCGACGGTTCCGGACTGGACGTCGCCCGAGACGATCTGGACGGCGGCGGGGCGGATGACGGTCCCTCCGGTTTGCGGGTCGGACGGGGGGTGGAGGAGCCACCGCAGGCGGGGAGCAGGGCGGCGAGGAGGAGGGCCAGGGACGCGCGGCAGACGGGGACGGAGGTCATGGGTGTACAGACGAGCCGGCTCCCGATGGTGACCCTCCCAGATGGGGATTCGCTGAATCGAGGGGCAAGGAAACGTGAGCAGGTTCGTACACCGGGGCCCGCCCCAGGCTAGAATCCCGCCCCACATGAACACCGACCTCCTCTCCCGCATCCAGGACCGCAGCGCACGCATCGGGATCATCGGCCAGGGCTACGTGGGCCTGCCGCTCGCCCTCCTCTTCCACGAGGCCGGGTTTCCGGTCGTGGGATTCGACCTCGACCCCCGGAAGGTCGTGGCCCTCAACAAGGGCGAGTCCTTCATCAAGCACATCGGCGCGGAGCGGGTCGCGGCGGCGGTGAGGAGCGGCCGGTACCAGGCCACCACCGACTTCGAGGGGCTCACGGCGTGCGACGCCATCGCCATCTGCGTGCCCACGCCGCTGGGGAAGCACCGCGAGCCGGACAACTCCTACATCCACGCCACCGGCCGGGAGATCGCGAAGCGCCTGCGGAAGGGGCAGCTCGTCATCCTCGAGTCCACCACCTACCCCGGCACCACCGACGACGAGCTCCGCCCCATCCTCGAGACGAGCGGCCTCCGCTGCGGCCCCGACTTCTTCCTGGCCTTCTCGCCCGAGCGCGAGGACCCAGGACGCAAGGACTTCGACACCCGGAGCACCGCCAAGGTCGTCGGCGGGGTCGACGCCGCCTCCACCGAGCTCGCGGTGGCGCTCTACCGGACCGGCGTCGCCAAGGTCGTGCCGGTGTCGAGCGCGCGGGTGGCCGAGTCGGCCAAGCTCCTCGAGAACGTGTTCCGCTCGGTGAACATCGCGCTGGTGAACGAGCTGAAGACCGTCTTCGACCGGATGGACATCGACATCTGGGAGGTCATCGAGGCCGCCAGGACCAAGCCCTTCGGCTTCATGCCCTTCTACCCGGGCCCGGGCCTGGGCGGGCACTGCATCCCGCTCGACCCCTTCTACCTCTCCTGGAAGGCCGCCGAGCACGGGCAGTGGGCCCGCTTCGTCGAGCTGGCCGGCGAGATCAACACCAGCATGCCGCGCTGGGTGGTGGGAAAGGTCGCCGAGGCGCTGAACGAGGACGCGAAGGCGGTGAAGGGGTCGAAGATCCTGGTCCTCGGCCTCGCCTACAAGGCCAACATCGACGACGACCGCGAGTCGCCGTCGTACGAGATCATCGAGCTGCTGCAGGAGGCGGGCGCGAAAGTCGACTACTGCGACCCGTTCTTTCCTGAGGCCCGCAAGGGCCGGAAGGTGGACGTCGGCCTCACCTCGGTGCCCTGCAACGGGGAGACCTTCTCGAAGTACGATGCACTGCTGGTCTCCACCGCCCACGAGCCGTTCAAGGATGCGTCCCTCTTCCGGAACGCGAAGCTGGTCGTCGACACCCGCAACCTCGTCGCCCCGCTCTTCCCCTCGGGCGGCGGGCCACGGCTGGTGAAGGCCTAGGTCGCCGCGGGTGAACGACCGGATCTCCGCCATCGCCTCCCACCGGCGCACCTGGCTCGTGACCGGGGGGGCCGGCTTCATCGGGTCCCACCTGGTGGAGCGGCTCCTCTCCCTCGGCCAGCGGGTCCGTGTCCTCGACAGCTTCGTGACCGGTCACCGGCGCAACCTCTCCGAGGCCGCCAGCGGGCACGAGCAGGATCTGGACGTCGTCGAGGGAGACCTCCGCAGCCTCGACGACTGCCGCGAGGCCGTTCGTGGCTCGGACCTGATCCTCCACCAGGCCGCCCTCGGGTCCGTGCCGCGGTCCATCGAGGACCCGCTCGCCACCCACGCGACCAACGTCACCGGGTTCCTGAACGTCCTCCAGGCGGCCCGGGAGCTGGGCGTCCGCCGCGTCGTCTACGCGAGCTCGAGCTCCGTCTACGGCGACCACCCCGGGCTGCCCAAGGTTGAGGACCTCGTCGGGCGCCAGCTCTCCCCGTACGCCGTGAGCAAGTACGCGAACGAGCTCTACGCCCACGCCTTCGGCCTCGCCTACGGGATGGAGCTCCTGGGGCTGCGCTACTTCAACGTCTTCGGTCCCCGGCAGGACCCGGCCGGCCCGTACGCGGCCGTGATCCCGCTGTGGTTCCGGAGCCTCATGGAGAACGAGCCCGTCTTCGTGAACGGCGACGGGGCGACGAGCCGCGATTTCTGCTTCGTGGAGAACGTCGTCGGCGCCAACCTCCTCGCCGCCACCACGGCGAACCCCGAGGCCCTGGGGAAGGTCTACAACGTCGCCGTCGGCGACCGGACCACCTTGCTCCAGCTCTTCGACGCCATCCGCAACCAGGTCGCGCGCTTCCGCCCCGCCGCGGCCGACGCCCGGCCCGTTCACCGCGCCGAGCGGGCCGGCGACGTGCGCCACTCCCTGGCCGACGTCTCGCGGGCGCGCACCCTCCTCGGCTACGACCCCTCCGTGAGGGTCGCGGAGGGACTGGCCCGCGCGGCGGAGTGGTACCGGGCCAGCGGCTCCTGACGCCGGGCGTGAGGCCCCGGCTCGAAGGCCGCCGCCCCCCCGAAGGTGGTGGGTTTTCCCTACTTCGCCCGGATGAAGCGCCGCCGCGGCGCTACTGCGCCTCGTCGTACGCCTCCCGCACCTCGACCTCGACGCCCTGCACCTCAGGCCGGGCGGCGAGCGCCGCCGCGGCCGCGAGCACGTCCGCACCCGGCGGCGCCCGGAAGAAGGCGAAGCCGGAGGCCGGGGTCACGAGATCCAGGACGAGGCCCGCACCCTTCGCCGCGGCTGCGGCCGCCGCGGCCGAGCCGACTCGGGCCGTGATCGTCCCGGTGAGGACCCCGAGCTGCCCGGAGCGCGCGTTCACGGCCACGGCAACGGTCTGCGACGCGGCGGCGGGCGTCTCGCCTGCTGGCTCGACGTACAGGGCGTAGGGCCCCTTCCGCTCGAGGAGGGCGCCCGGCCCTGCCCCCACCGCGCTGAGGCTCGCTCCCGACGACGCGCCCCCCGCGACCTTCACGGCCCGGAGGGTCGGGACGATCCGGTATTCCTGGCCTGCGCTCCGGAAGGAGGCTCCCTCCGGGGCCGCGGCGACCGCCTGCGCGCGGGCCGCGCCCACGGTGCTCTTCTTCGCCTGGGCCGAGGCGAACACGGGCAGGAGGGCAAGGGAGGCGAGCGCGACGGCTGCGTGGACTCGAAGGGTCATGTGGTTCTCCGTCAGTGCCCGAAGATGCGGATCTTCCACTGGTCGAGCGTGCCGGCGTCGGCGGCGAATCCGTCCACCACCTTCACCGTCCAGTCGCCCGCCGCGGGCTCCCCGTAGAAGAGGTTCGACCCGGCCACCATGAGGAGGCCGGGAGCCGGGGCGAAGCCATTGCGGATGTTGAGCAGGATGCTCCTCGATCCGGACGGGCTCCGGAGCTCGATCCCCAGGTCGCCGGGCGCCGCGTGCGTCACCGTCACCTCGATCTGGACCGACTCCACGGTGAAGGCGCTCCCGACCGTGAGCGTGCTCGAGGCCCCGGTGGTGCTGTCGTCGGGAACCGGCAGGCCGAGCGCGGCGCCGCTCGCGAGCCAGTCGGTGACGACGAACGGGCCGAGCGAGTCCGCGACGTAGGTCCGCGCGAGGTCCACCGCCGCGTCCACGTCCACCGCGCCGAACCCGTACCAGTTGTGGAACCACCTGCCGGCCGCGTTCCGGGTCCAGGGGAGCTCCGCCTCGTACGTGCCGTTCGAGAGCACCACAGTGACCGGCGCGATGTCCGGATCCACCCGCCGGGCGGTCGTGGCGAGGATGTGCTTCACGTCGCGCCAGCCGAGGTCTGGCCGCGCGTCGAGGAGCAGCGCGATGGCCCCCACGGTGGCCGGAGCCGCCGACGAGGTCCCGTTGAAGGTGTTCGCGTAGTCGCACAGGCCGTTGGGCGAGACTCCCTGGTTGAAGGCGCTGGTCGTCGCCCCGGTGACGGAGTAGCCGTGGCCGCAGCCAGTGCGGTCGGTCGTGACCATGGCCGGCTCGTAGGCGTAGGCCGGGTAGCCGGCGCCGGAGACCGACGCGTTGTACCCGTACTGCCCTCCGGGAGCGGCGACCCAGATCGCCGATCCGGCCGACGAGTATGCGCTCCTCCGCCCGCTGGCGTTCAGCGCTCCGACCACGATGTTGTAGGGAAGCGCGTTCTTCCCGTCCATGGAGGCGTTTTGGCAGGAGGTCCCGATCTCCCGGGCGGCGCTGCAGTCGGCCGCGCCGAAGCCCAGGAAGCCGTTGCTGGCCGACTTCACGTAGAGAGCGCCCCTTCCGGACCGCAGCGTGGTGACGCCGGCCAGGTACTGCGCCTCGATCGCCGGGAGGACGGGGGCCGGGTAGGCGGCGCTCGTCCCGAAGCTCTGGTTGAAGATCCAGACGTCGTTCGAGGTGGGGTTCGAGGTGGAGCCGCCGAGCGACTCCGTCATCGTCGTGAGCGTCTGGACCTGGAGGAAGTTGTACCCGTTGAGGCCCACCTTCGACGCGATGCCCATCCCGCCGATGGCGTTGTCGTGGACCATCGCGACGATCCCGCTCACGCTCGTGCCGTGGTCGCCGCCGGGGTTGTCGAGGGAGGGGCTCGGGTCGCTCGTGTCGTCCACGAAGTTCCACGACCCGGGGACCACGTTCGCCGCGAGGTCCGGGTGGGCGATCTGCAGGCCGGAGTCCACGACGGCGACCTTCACGCCGGCGCCGGCGAGACCGAGCGCCTGCGCGTTTCCGAGGCGGAGGTCCTCTCCCGGGGTTCCGGCGTGGTCGGAGTAGGCCACCTGGCCGGTGTTGACCAGGTACCACTGCTGCTGCGCCAGCGGGTCGTTCCCGCGGAGCGGCCCCACCGCGGGACCCCGGATCACCCGCAGGGTCGAGTTGCCCTGCTGGCCCTGGAAGGACGCGGTCACCGTGCCGCCGCCGCCGACGCGGGCCGCGAGCGGCGCCGAGGCGATCCCACCGCCCGTCACGTCCACCTGCCCCGCGGCGGTGGTGGTCCAGGCGGCCTGGCCCGTCACGCCCGTGCTCGTCGCGTCCGAGTAGGTCGCACGGGCGGTGAGGGGGACGCTCGAGCCCCCGGCCGTCACGTCGCCGGAGGATGGGGTGATGGTCACCGACACGAGCGCCGGCGCGACCACGGTGAGGACGAGGGCGGCGCTCGTGCTGCCCCCCGAGTTGGTGGCGGTGACCGTGTAGGCCGCCTCGGCCGAGACGGCGGTCGGGGTCCCGGAGAGGATGCCCGTCGTGGGCTCGATGGAGAGCCCCGCCGGCAGGGACGGGCTCACCGAATGGCTCACCACGGCGCCGCCGCTGCTCGTGGGGGCGTTGACCGCGATGGCGGTCCCCGTGGTGTACGTCGCCGGGTTCGTCGCGTAGGTGAGGGAGGACGGCGGGACGTCGTTCACCGTGATGGAGAGCGAGGCGGTCGTGCTCCCGCCCGAGTTCGTCGCCGTCACGGTGAAGGTCGCCTGGGTCGCGATGGTGGTCGGGGTGCCGGAGAGGACGCCGGTCGAGCCGTCCAGGGCCAGGCCGGCCGGCAAGGCCGGGCTCACGGCGTAGCCCACCACGGCGCCGCCGGTGCTCGAGGGCGGGTTCTCCGCGATCGGAGCGCCCGTCGTGTAGGTCGCCGGGTTCGTCGCGTAGGTGAGGCCGGCGGGCGCGACGTCGATGACCGTGATCGACACCGGGGCCGTCGTGCTCCCGCTCGCGTTCGTCGCCGTCACCGTGTAGGTGGCCGTGGGGGCCGTGACCACCGGGACGCCGGCGAGGACGCCCGTCGTGGCGTGAAGCGACAGGCCGGCCGGCAATGCCGGGCTCACCGCGTAGCTCGCGACCGCACCCCCCGTGCTCGACGGCCCGTTGGCCGCGACCGCCGTCCCCTTCGTGTAGGTCGCCGGGTTCGTCGCGTAGGCGAGGCCGGCGGGGGGCGGAACGGGGTCCGGTCCGCAGGCGGTGGATGCGAGGGCGAAGGCGAGGGCGAAGGTGAGCGAGAGGACGCGGGACTGCACGCGGTGGGTCATCGTCCCGGGAGGCTAGCAGCAGGCGCTCCGGGGGGATGCGCCCCAGGTGAGGCGCACCGGCCCTCGCGTTTTACCCTTCGTGAAGCACTCCCGGCCTCGCCAGCGCCGGCGCCGCCCCTACGCCATTCCCGGCGGAACCGGGAACGACGGAGGCTGCCGGCCGTCCTGGTCGAAGGCGTCCTGCCTGCGGGCGGCCAGCTGCTCGCCGGCCAAGGTCGCCGCGGCCGCGGCGGCCGCCGCCGCGCCGGGAACGACGGGCGAGGTGTCGGGCACGGGCGTCCGGTAGCTGGGGACCAGGTCCCGCATGGCCCGCAGCAGTGCCTGCGGCTCGCCGGCGTCGGCCAGCTTGCGCAGCTCGACGAGCCTCTCCTTGAGGTCGGCGGGCGGCAGCGGGCTCTCCGCCACCAGGATGCGGTTGTGGGCCCGCTGGGTCTTCTCCTCCTCCTCGGTCATGAGCTCCTCGTGGAGCTTCTCGCCGGGACGGAGGCCCGTGTAGACGATGGGGATCTCGAGGTTGGGCACGAAGCCGGCCATGGTGATGAGGTGGTGCGCCAGGTCGGCGATGCGGACCGGCTCGCCCATCTCCAGGATGCACAGCTCGCCGTAGTCGGCGAGGCCCGAGACCAGCACCAGCCCCACCGCCTCGGGGATGGTCATGAAGTAGCGCGTGCACTCCGGGTGCGTCACCGTCACCGGGCCGCCCCGCTCGATCTGCTGCTTGAAGATGGGGATGACGCTGCCGGCGGAGCCGAGCACGTTGCCGAAGCGCACCGCGGCCATGCGGGTCTTGCTGCGGTGCCCCAGGTCGCGGACCACCATCTCGGCGATGCGCTTGGTGGCGCCCATCACCGAGCTGGGACGGACCGCCTTGTCGGTGGAGATGAGCACGAGCCGCTCCGCCCCCACCGCGTCGGCCATGCGGGCCACGTTCTGCGTCCCGAAGACGTTGTTCTTCACCGCCTCCTCGGGCGCGTCCTCCATGAGCGGCACGTGCTTGTGAGCCGCGGCGTGGAAGACGATCTCCGGGCGGTAGCGCTTGCCGAGGCGCATGAGCCGGTCGGGCTCGCGGATGTCGGCCACCTCGGCGCGCACGATGAGGTCGGGGTGCTCGGCCTGGAGCTGGCGGGCGTTCAGGTAGAGGTTGTTCTCGTCCACGTCCACCAGGACGAGCTTGGCGCACTCGTGCGCCGCCACCTGCCGGGCGATCTCGCTGCCGATGGAGCCGGCGCCGCCGGTGATGAGGATGCGCCGCCCGCGGATCCTGGCGCGCAGCTCGGCCTGGTCGAAGTCCACCTGCACGCGCGGCAGCAGGTCCTCCGGCGCGAGGTCGTGCAGCATGGCGGCGTTCAGCTTGTCGTCCATCTGCGTGAAGGAGGCCGGGATGATCTTGAAGCGGGCCTTGGAGCCGGAGCAGAGCGCCAGGATGCGCCGCAGCCGCTCGCCGGGCAGCGCCATGATGGCGAGCATCACCAGCGAGACGTCCTGCTTGCGGATGATCTCCGGCAGGTCGTCGATGGTGCCGAGCACGGGCTTCCCGCCCAGCGTGGTGCCCTGCTTGTTCGGCGAGTCGTCCACGAACCCCACCACCCGGATCTTCTTCTCCGGGGAGCGGCGGATGTCGCGCAGCAGCAGGTCGCCCGCGCTTCCGGCGCCGACGATGACGGCCTTCTGCCGGCCGTCGTCGAGCCGCTCGCCGAGGAAGCTCGCGGTGAAGCGCGGCGAGTAGCGGATGGCGGCGAGCAGGCTGCTGGTGAGGAGGAGCTCCATCAGCACGATGGACACCGGCAGCCAGTGGCCGTGGATGCCGTACCAGATGATCGTGAAGAGCACCGTGCCGCCGATGGTGGCGACGCCGAGCCGCACCGCCTCCTCGAGCCCGGAGAGGAAGAAGGACCAGCGGTGCATCTTCATGAGCCAGAGGACGGCCACGCGGCTGCCCACCAGCACCGGGAGTGCTGCCTGGATGTCCGGCAGCCACGAGGCCGGGGGCATCCCCTCGAAGCGGACGAGCACGGCGAGCGTGTACGCGAACGCCGTGGCCAGCGCGTCGAGCGCCATCAGTGCCGAGAAGCGACCCGTCGACCTTCCCTCTACCCGTGGCATCCCTTGGTTTCTCCCTCCGCCGCGCTCGGTGAGTGTAATCAAACCCCGGGGTGGCGCCAGCAGTTCCGGGCCCCTGATGGGGACGCCCGAGTGGACTGGATGTGACACGAAGGGGCGCGTCTACCGCGAACGGGCTACCGATCCGGTCCGTCGCTCGATGCGCCGGACGGCGACGATCCCGGAGCCGAAGAGGGCGACGGGGACGGACACGAGCGCGACCCTCCCGGCGCCGGAAGAGCGAACCCACACGGCCGCACATCCGGCGACGATCACCATGCCAGCCCCCGCCACGAGCAGCACGGTCCGGTGGCTCAGCCCACGCGCCAGGGGCCGCTGGTACAGGTGGGTCCGGTGCGGTGTGTACCACTTTTCCCCTGAACGCATGCGGCGTACCAGGGTTGCGGTCGCGTCCAGCACGAAGAGGGAGAGCGCCAGGGCAACCGGCTCGACCGGCACCGCCCGTGCTTCGGGGAGCAGCGGAATGACCCCGAAGAGGAAGCCGATCGCCGTGGACCCGACGTCGCCCATGAAGATCGACGACGGAGGGAAGTTGAAGAGCAGGAACCCCACGCTCGCCCCTGCCAGGGCCACGAGCATCCAGCCGGTCGTGGAGGCACCGACCGAGACGGCCACGGCCGCGAGGCCGATGGAGGCGACGAGCGCCTGTGCTCCGGCCAGGCCGTCGATGCCGTCCATGAAGTTGTACAGGTTGGTGAGCCAGACGATCCACGTCACCGCGAGTACGGCCAGGACGGGAGTCGGGAGCCAGGCCCCGAGCTCGCCGGAGGCGGCCGGGAGGCGATCCCAGGACACCCCGACCACCGCCGACGCCAGCGCCACCTGGAATCCGAAGCGCACCCGGGCCGGAAGGGGGTGGAGATCGTCGACGAGCCCGAGGAGCGCGACGAGGGATGTGGCGCCGAGCGGGACCAGCAAGGCGGGCGGGGCGCGCCCAGCGAGGACGAGCCCACAACCGACGGCCAGCACCGGCGCCATCACCCCCACGCCGCCGAGTCGCGGCTTGGGGACCGAGTGGGAGCTCCGGTCGTTGGGCCGGTCCAGGAGCGAGCGCCGGTTGGCGAAGTCGCGGACGACGCGGACGAGGATCGCGGAGGCGGCGGCGCACGCCGCGGCGACGGTTGCGAGCACGGCCGGGCCCGTCACGCCCGCCTCGCGCCTGCGTTCTTGGCGTGACGCCGCGCGACGAACGTGCTCAATTCGCCGCGCCACCCGGGCGACCTCGTGCGAATCCTCATCGTCACGCAGTATTTCTGGCCGGAGTCCTTCAAGGTGAACGACCTCGCCCGGGGTCTCGCCGATCGCGGCCACACGGTGGAGGTCCTCACCGGGATGCCCAATTATCCGGCCGGAGAGTACTTCGACGGATACCGGGCCACCTCGCCATGGCGGGAGGACTACCACGGAATCCCGGTGTACAGGGTCCCGCTCGTACCTCGGGGGGCGGGGCGAGCCTGGAAGCTCGCACTCAACTACCTGTCCTATGCGTTCCTTGCCGCGGCCCGTGTCCTCGGCTGGGGAACGAGGCGTAGGTGGGACGCCGCCTTCGTCTTCGAGATCAGCCCCATCACGCAGATCTTCCCGGCCATCGTGCTCCGGATGCTCCAGGGCGTGCCCTTCGCCGTCTGGGTGCAGGACCTCTGGCCCGAGAGCGTCACGGCCTCCGGGCTCGTCCGCTCCCCGGCGCTCATCGCCCCCGTCCGCTCTCTCTCCCGGTGGCTCTACGGGCGGGCGGACCTTCTCCTCGGGTCGAGCGCCGCGTTCCTTCCCCGCCTGGAAGCGCTCGGCGTGCGCCACGAGCGGCTCGGCTACCTCCCGAACTGGGCGGAGGAGATCTTCGAGTCCGCCACCACGCCCGCGCGGGCCGGCGAGCCCTGGGAGGGCGGCTTCCCCGTGGTGTTCGCGGGGAACCTCGGCCGCGTGCAGGGGCTCGAGACCGTTCTCGACGCGGCGGAATTGCTGCGCGACGACGCGGAGGTTCGCTGGGTGCTCGCGGGTGACGGCTCGCTCCAGGGCTGGCTCGAGGAGGAGTCGCGGCGGCGAGGCCTCGAAGCAAAGGTCTTCCTGCTCGGGAGGCGGCCCCTCTCCGAGATGCCGGGGCTATTCGCCCGGGCCGGAGCGCTCCTCGTGAGCCTCGCCCCCGACGAGGTCGTCTCGCTCACGATCCCCTCCAAGCTCCAGACCTACATGGCCACGGGGCGCCCGGTCGTGGGCTGCATCGACGGGGAGGCCGCGCGCGTGATCGAGGAGTCGGGAGGGGGCCTCGCGTCGCGAGCCGGCGACCCGGCCGCGCTCGCGGCGAACGTGCGGCGGCTGGCGCGCATGTCCGCCACGGATCGGGCCGACATGGGGGAGCGGGGCCGGGCCTACTGCAGGGCACACTTCAGCCGGGAGGCCTGCCTCGATTCGGTGGAGGAGGCGCTCGCCGGTCTGGCGGCTCGCCGCCGCGTGTGAGAGGGATGGGCATGGCGCGTGCGCTGGTCACGGGAGGAACGGGTTTCGTCGCCCGGCAACTCGTCCGCCGGCTCACCGCCGACGGATGGACCGTTGCCTGCTCGGTACGCTCCTCCGCGGCCGCATCGACGGTCGAGGCGCATGCCGAGCCCTTCGTCACCGGAGACCTGGGGCCCACCACCGACTGGGGCTCCGCGCTCCAGGGGGTGGACGTGGTCTTTCACCTCGCCGCACGCGTCCACCAGCTCGAGGACACCGCCAATGATCCCGCCGCCGAGTACCACCGGGTGAACACCGCCGCCACCGAGCACCTGGCCCGGTCGGCCGCGGCGGCAGGCGTTCGCCGCCTCGTCCTCGCGAGCTCGGTGAAGGTGAGCGGCGAGGCACGCGATCTCGCCTACCGCGACGACGACCCGCCCGCCCCTGCCGACCCCTACGGCGTGAGCAAGCTGGAGGCGGAGCGGGCGCTCTTCCGGGTGGCCCGGGAGACCGGGCTCGAGGCAGTGGGGATCCGCCCTCCCCTCGTCTACGGCCCCGGGGTGAAGGCCAACATGCTGCGCCTCTTCCGGGCCGTGGACCGCGGCCTTCCCCTGCCGCTCGGCGGAGTGAGGAACCGGCGGAGCCTCGTGTTTTCCGGCAATCTCGTGGACGCCTTCGTGGCTTGCGGGACCCACGTCCACGCACCGGGGCACGTCTTCCTGGTGAGCGACGGGGAGGACGTTTCCACGCCCGACCTCGTCCGCGCCATCGCCGCGGCGCTGGGCAAGCCGGCGCGCCTCGTCCCCGTCCCGCTCCCGCTCATCGCCATGGCCGGTGCGCTGCTCGGCAAGCGGAGCGCCGTGGAGCGGCTGGCGGGTTCGCTCACGGTCGACGCGTCGGGGATCCGTCGCGAGCTCGGCTGGGCTCCGCCGTTCACGCTCCGCGAAGGCATGGAGCGGACCGCCGCCTGGTACCGCGAGAGGGGCCGAGCCGAGCCGTGAAGATCCTGGCGCTCATCGACCACTTCCTGCCGGGCACCCAGGGAGGGGGCCAGCTCCGGTCGCTCCGGAACCTCATCGATCGCTTCCCGGAGGGACACCAGTTCCTCGTCGTCACCCGGAATCGCGACCACGCCTCGAACGAGCCCTACCCAGGGGTCCCCACCGGTACCTGGGTCGACGTGGGCCGGGCCAGGGTGCTCTACCTGAGCCCGGAGGACGAGACCGTCTCCCGCCTCGCCGACGTCGGCAGGGACTCCGGAGCCGACGTCGTCCACGCGAGCAGCCTCTTCTCCCGGATGACCATCCGGTGGCTCCTGGCACGGCGGCTCGGCATGGCGCCCCGCCTCCCGCTCATCGTCGCCCCGCGCGGCGAGTGCTCCGCGGGCGCGCTCGGCATCCGGGGCCGTCGCAAGCGCGCCTTCCTGGGGGCGAGCCGCGTGGCGGGGCTCCACCGAGGCGTCGTCTGGCAGGCCTCCACCGAGCGGGAACGGGACGAGATCCGGGCCGCCATGCCCTGGATCCCGTCCTCCTCCGTCCTCGTCGCGCCCGACGTTCCCGGGCACGCGCCGGACGGCCCGTCCGCCAGACCGCCCAAGCAGGCTGGGCTTGCCCGCCTCGTCTTCGTCTCGCGCGTCGCCCGCATGAAGAACCTGGGCCTCGCCCTGCGAGCGCTCGGAAAGGTCTCCGGGCGGGTCACGCTCGACGTCTACGGGACGCTCGACGACCCGGGCTACTGGGAGGAGTGCCAGGCCGAGGCAGCACGTCTCCCGCCCCACGTCACGATGCACTACCGGGGCGCTCTCCAGCCGGAGGAGGTGACGGCGGCCTTCGCCGCGCACGACTACTCCGTCCTGCCCACGCTGGGCGAGAACTTCGGCCACGTCATCTTCGAGTCGATGGTGGCCCGCTGCCCGGTCGTCCTGAGCGATCGGACGGCATGGCCCGACCTGGGGAGGGCCGGGGCCGGTTTCACGGTGGCGCTCGAGGACCAGGACGGGTGGACTGCTGCGCTGCAGGCCTGCGTCGACATGGGCCCACGGCAGCACGCTGCGATGGCCGATTCCGCGCGGGCGCTGGCCCTCGACTTCGTCGAACGGCTCGGGGCGGTGCGCCGGAACGTGGAGATGTTCGAGGCTACGGCTCCGGCTTCCGCCAGACCGTCCGGTTCACGTAGCCCACATAGCTCTGGATGATCTGGAGCACCTTCCGCGAGACGTTTGCCTCCTGGTAGTCGGGCGGCAGACCGGGAACGTCGCCCGGCTCGCGGGCGGTGACGATGTCGATCGCCTGCAGCACCTGATCGGTGCGGAGTCCGCTCATCACGAGCGTGCCCGCGTCCATCCCCTCCGGGCGCTCGTGTGCCTCGCGGAGAGTGATGGCCGGGAAGCCGAGCAATGCCGACTCCTCGGTGAGGGTGCCGCTGTCCGAGATCACGCAGAAGGCGTTCTTCTGGAGCTGGATGTAGTCGAAGAAACCGAACGGGTTCAGGAAGGTGATTCCCTCCGCCTCGAGCCCGCGCGTCTGCTCCGCCAGCTTCTCCAGGCGAACCCGGGTGCGCGGGTGGGTCGAGACCACGATCCTCCGCCCGTAGCACCGGGCCACCGCGCGGAGCGTCTCGACGATTCCCGCCAGGCGGGACGGGGTGTCGACGTTCTCCTCCCGGTGGGCGCTCACGACCACGTACCCGCCCGGCGTCAGAGCGAGGTCGTCGAGGACCCGGGAGCCGGCGATTCCCGGAGCGTAGTGCTCGAGCACCTCGCGCATGGTCGAGCCCGTCTTGATGACCGTCTCGGGGCGCAATCCCTCCGCGAGGAGGTAGCGCCTGGCGTGCTCGGTGAGAGGCATGTTGATGTCGCTGAGGTGGTCGACGACCTTGCGGTTGAGCTCCTCCGGGACCCGCTGATCGAAGCAGCGGTTGCCAGCCTCCATGTGGAAGACCGGGATCTTTCGGCGCTTCGCCGGAATGACGCAGAGGCAGGTGTTGGTGTCGCCGTAGAGGAGCAGGGCGTCGGGGTTCTCGGCCTCGAGCACCTCGTCGCTCTTCACGATCACCTGCCCGATGGTCCGGGCCACGCTCTGCTCCGCCACCCCCAGGTAGTGGCGCGGGCGGCGGATCTCCAGCTCACGGAAGAACACCTCGTTGAGCTGCGGGTCGTAGTTCTGGCCCGAGTGCACGAGCACGTGGTCGGTGTGGCGATCCAGCGCCGCGATGACGCGGGAGAGCTTGATGACCTCGGGACGTGTGCCCACGATGGTCATCACCTTGAGGGATTTCCCTCTCGATCCGGGGTCGGTCACGCGAGGATCTTCCCCGGCGTCCATGGCGGCGGCCTGGTCCGGCATGAGGCTGTGCTTGCGCAGGAGGGCCCTGGTGCCTTCCAGGTCGAGCACCTCGTCACCGGAGCTGAACTCCTTCGTGAGCACCGTGTGCGCTCGCTGGTCCTCGTGCTGGATGAGTTCCGGAAGCATGGGGAGGATGGCGTAATAGGCCCCTCGAACGATGGTGCGCCGGGCCTCCTCGTCGGAGACCATGATCTCGTCCATCTTCTCCCCGGGCCGGATGCCGGTGACCTGGATGGGAACCTTCCGGTCCCCCACCATCGCCAGGGCCACGTTCATCACCGTCGCGGCAGGGGCGCGCGGCACCAGGGTCTCCCCGGCCCGGGCCGTCCGCAGCGCGGCGAAGACCGTGTCCACCGCGACGTCGAGGCTGAGGAGGAACCTCGTCATCTCGGGAACCGTGACCGTCACCGGGCCGCCGCGGGCGATCTGATCGAGGAAGAGCGGGATGACGGACCCGCGCGATGCCAGGACGTTGCCGTACCGGACGCAGACGAAGCGGGTCTTCGGAACGCCGATGTTGGCCGCGGTGAAGATGCGTTCCTGGATCGCCTTGCTCATCCCCATGGCGTTGACCGGCTTGCAGGCCTTGTCGGTGCTGACGCCCACGACCGCCTCCACGCGATAGTCGTGGTCGCGCAGCGCCTGCACGATGTTCGCCGGACCGATGCAGTTCGTGGCGATCGCCTGCTCCGGAAAGTACTCGCAGGTCGGCACCTGCTTCATGGCCGCGGCGTTGATGACGACGTCCGCTTCCCGCATCGCTCCGCACACGTCCGCGTAGCTGCGGACGTCTCCGATCCGGAACGAGATGACCCGCTGGAAGTTCTCGTAGATGACCTCGTCGGTCATCGCGCTGCGATTCATGTAGGCGAGGCGCATGACGTGCTGCTTCGCCTCGTCTCGCGAGAGGATGATGATCTGGGCCGGGGTTCCCATCTCTCCGGAGAGGAGCCGGCGAACCAGCTTCTTCCCCATCGACCCGGTGCCTCCGGTGATCAGGATGCGCTTGCCCTCCAGGATCATGTCTCCCGCTCCCTTCGGCGAATCGCTTCCGCCAGTTCGTCCAGCATCCGGTCCCAGTCCGGGACCCGGTACGCGGTGCGACCCTGGAGACGCGTCGAGTCGAGGCTGCGGTCGCACGTGAAGGCGTCGTCGGGCGCGATCTCCACGTCGCGAGCGCCCAGTCGTGCGAGCAGCCTCGTGAGCAGCGTGAACTTGTCCACCGGGGTGGCGGAGAGGTGCCACACGCCGGAGAGGCCGGTGTCCCGGGTCAGGAAGTGCTCGATGGCCCTGGCCATCTCGATGGTGGTGAGGCCGCTGTAGATGGCGCGACGGAAGCCCATGATGCGGCCGCGCTGGGCCAGGAACCACTCGACGAGCCCCCCTCGGTTGCCGAGCTCGAGCCCGATGATGGAGGTGCGAAGCGTGAGGCAGTTCGACGCCTCGGAGACCTCGCCGAGCAGCTTCGAGCGACCATAGAGGTCGACCGGGTCGGGCCGATCCGACTCGACGTAGCCACCCTTGTCGCCCGAGAAGACACAGTCGGTGCTGAGGTGGACCATGCGTGCACCGGCCGCCGCCGAGACCCGGGCAAGCTGGTGCGGGAAGAGCGCATTCACCTCGATGCTCGGGACGTACTCCTTCGCCGTGGGGCGCTGCTTGACGATGCCGACGGCGTTGATCACGGCCTCCGGGCGGACGGCGGCCACCGCGTCGACGACGTCGCCGAGCCGGCGGACGTCGACCCCGAAGAGCGACGCGCTCCCGCGGCGCACGGGCCGGTGCGTCCTTGCGCAGCGTGACCCAGACCTCGTGCCGGTCGCTCCAGCTCTCGACGAGCTGGTGACCGAGCATGCCATCGCCCCCCACGACCAGGATCCTCATGCGCTCCCGCTTCCTTCCCGGATGGCCGGCATGGCGGGGGTACTTATCACCCTTCGAACCTCGACGGGAACCGGGTGAACGCCTCCGGCGAGCGCTGGCAAAGGGCCTGGCAGGCCCTTTCCACGTCCTCGTACGGACCGTACTCGAGCGACCATCCCCGGGGGGTGGGCCGGAGCATGCGCTTGAAGGTGGTCCACCCGAACCGCGCCACCTCGGCGGCCAGCGCGAGCCCGAGAGAGATCCACCTTCCGGCCGGGATGTCGCCGCCATTCCGCGCCGCCATGGCCGCGCGGATCTCGGGGAGGTTCTTCCGGTGCTTGAGGATGCAGATGGCGTAGAGGCGGGTGAAGTCGAACCTGGCCAGGAGGTCCTCCCGCCCCAGCTTCTTGCAGGCGGTGATCGTTCCCTGGGCCCAGACGGTCTCGATGCCGAAGAACTCGGGCACCTCGGGCGGCCAGGCCTCGCCCTTGAACGGCTTCATGTGCGGGTCGTCCCAGAGCTTGCCCTGGTGCTCGCGAACCGCCTGCCGCCCCGCGTTGCTCCGTCCCGAGGTTCCGGGGACGGTGAGCGGCCCGGCATAGTGGACCTGCTTCAGCACCTGGGTCGTGACGGTGAGGGACGTGTAGACGTCCGGGCTCACGCCGAAGACGTAATCTCCTGTCATCTCCTTCAGCGCCTCGAGGACCGAGCGACGCACCACTCCGTGGTAGAGGTTCGCCATCCGCCATCCCCTGCCCGGCGCGGCGCACGCAGGCCAGGGCCTCCGCGGCGGAGTCGGCCGGGGTGAGCGAGCCCGGCCACCGGTCCAGGTAGACGTTCCCGGCCTGGCGCATGCCGAAGATGCGATGGCGCAGGTCGGGCCACATGTAACGGATGGAGAGATCGGGGGTGAGCGCGTCGACGCCGTTCTCCCTGGCCCAGCGGCAGGCCGGCAGGATGCTCGGCAGCACCGTGTCGTCGTCGCCGATGAGGATCACGTACTCCCCCCGGGCGAGCGCGATGGCTCGGTTGCAGTTCCCGGACATGGAGACGAGGCCGCGGACCCGCTCGTAGCGAAGCCGGGGGTCGGCGGGCCGGGCCGCCACCCAGTCGGCGAGCGCGTCGTCGTCGCTGTTGTCGGTCACCACGAGCTCGATCTCCGGCCCCTCGAGCGAGAGGACCGAGCGGATCATGGGTATGGCGCAGCGGGCCCGGTTCTTGGTGGGCACAACGATGCTGAGGAGGACGGCGGCGTCAGGCATCGTCGCGCCCCGATCCCGCTGGGCTCCCGACGGAAGCCCAGAGCCCGAGCGCAAGGTACAGGTTCATCGGGAAGGCCTCGAAGACGATGGTGGTCATGGCGAAGAGGGCGAAGACGATGAGGCAGGGACCGGCGCGGCTCCAGTCCATCGGACGCATCCGCTCCTTCACGAAGAGGAAGGTCAGGATGGCCGCCGGCACCGCCATGAGCCCCAGGTTGCCGAGCCAGGAGGCCACCAGCGAGTCGGACGCCACCTTCTCCTGGGCGGTCGCCACCTGGAGGTTCGCGGCGTTCGTGAACACGCCGAAGCTGCCGATGGAGACGAACGACCTCCGCACGATGTCGAGGAAGACCTCGACCCGCCCTCCCCCTGAAAGCGCCACGTAGTCGTCTCGCTGGGTGATCCGGTCCAGCGAGAGGAAGATGGCGGCCCCGCCCAGGGTGGCGAGGACCCAGAAGGCTGCGGGCCGGCGCGCGCTGCCCATCTGGAGGACCAGGATGGCGGCGGCCACGATGCCTGTGCCCGACTGGGCGAGCAGGCTCACCACCAGTGCGAGGAGCACGGCCGCCCAGCCCCAGCTCCTCTCCTGGGGAGCGTAGGCCCGGACCGCGGCGGCCGACGCGCAGGCGAAGAAGGCGGTGGAGTTCGGGGCGATGAAGATGCCCGGGGTTCGGGCCGGGATGCCGGGCAGGACCTCGCCGAACACCGGTGGCATGTTGAAGAGCTGGTAGACCTGGGCAGCCAGGCAGAGCACGGTCCCGGAGAGCAACCAGAAGACGGCCTTTCGCGGCTCGATGCGAGGCGCCCAGTCGCCCATCAGGAGGAAGAGCAGGAACGGGATCGCCCACCGGACCCCGAGTGCCGCGATCATGGCCCCGTTCGCCAGGAAGGACACCAGCGCCATCATCCCCACCACGAGAAGGATGGCGAAGGCGTGATCGGAGACCGGCGTGCGACGGAGGCGGAGCGCCTGGACGGCCACCGCCACGAGGAGCATGCCGTAGACGAGGTCCTTGCCCACCTTGAGCCAGATCGGCCCGCTGTAGCTCCCGATGTCGAGGCCGCCACCGGAGAGCAGCGTCATGAGATCGAAATAGTTCTGGACCAGGGTCGCGACGAGAACGACCGGGAAGAGCCAGGCCCCGGTGGTCGTCCCCGGCTCGGCGCGGGGCAAGGTCTCGGCGACGGCGGTCATGGCGCGAAGGGCGCCACCCGCCGGAGGAGCGGCATGCCCGCCCAGGCAACGAAGGCGAGGCCTGATGCGAAGACGACTCCTCGCATCCAGGTCGCGTCGAGGAGGGCACCCGCGAAGAGCACCGTCGCGGCCGTTCCCGCCGCGAGGATGCGGCCACTCCCCGAACCGGGCGCGGGGCGCCGCACCGTGCGGACGCCGAAGTAGAACATGAGGACCGTGTCGACGACGTTCCGGCCGAGCCAGCCCGCCGCCGCACCGAGAAGGCCGAACTCGCGGGTCAGGACCCAGAGGGCCGCCAGGTACACCGGGAAGAGGGTGCAGTGGATGATGGCGGTGACCCTGGAACGGTTGGCGCTCTGGAGCAGGGTGAACGGCACCTGGGCGATGCAGACGAAGAGGATCCCCACGGCGAAGATGCGGAGCACCGGCGCGCTCTCCGCGGAGAAGATCGGCCCCACCCAGGCGGAGAGGATCTCGGGCGCGAAGAGGGCGAGGCAGAGCGCGACGGGGAGCGTTACCAGGAACACGGCCTCGACGGCGCGGACGAAGAGGGGCCAGGCCGCTCCACTGTCGTCCACCACCTGCTGCGCAAAGCTCGGGAAGAGGACCGCGGTGAGCGCCATGGGGATGATGGCGATCTTGGTGATCATCTCGTTGGGCGTCGTGTAGAAGGCCACGGCCCCGGCGGACACCAGCGCCCCGATGATGAACCGGTCGGCGTAGGACATGAGCGGGCTGATGACGTTGCTCACCGTCATCCAGCCGCCCGAGGCGACGAGCCCGCGGACCTGGGTGCGATCCACCGCGCCGATGGCGAGGTCTCGCCGGGCCGCCCAGGCGTGGGCGGCGCAGGCGATCACCCGCCCCAGGGTGAGGATCCAGGCGATGGCCGTCAGCCGGTTCGATCCGAGGAGAACGGCGGCGAGCGGGCCAAGGAAGGTGAAGAGGCCCATCGGGATCCGGATCGCGTTCAGCGTGGTGAAGGCGAAGCGGGCCTCCAGGATCCCGCGCAGCCCGGAAGTGAGGAGCACGAAGGGCATGGCCACGCCCATGGCCCGGAGCGCGGCGACCGCATCCTCCGGGTCGCTCACGTCCTTGAGCAGCGAGACCGCCCAGGGCGCACCGGCGGCGATGAGCGTCCCGGTGGCGACACCGAGCGCGAGCAGGAGAGCGATGGTCGTGGCCACGAGGCGCTCGACCCTGTGCTCCTCCTTGCGCGCCACGAGCACCGCCAGCTGCTGGGTGAGCGCGCGGCCGAGCCCGAGGTCGAAGAGGCCGAAGTACCCGACGACGGCCCAGATCAGCGTGAGGAGTCCGAAGCGCTCGTCCCCGAGGCGCCGGAGGAGCACCGGGATCGTGAAGACCGCCACGACCAGGGGGAGCCCGAGGCCAAGCAGGTTCGCGATCGTGTGCCGGACAATCGAGCCCTTGTTCCCGGTCCCGGGCATGCGCCCCGTCTCACCCTTCCGCTGCGGCCCTCTTCCTGGACCGCCAGAGCTCGAGGAGCATGGCCAGGGTGAAGCCCAGTGCACCGGCGCCGACCAGGACCACCGAGCCCCGGGGGCGGGCCTTCCGCGTGGGGAGGGTGGGCGAGTCGAGCACCTGGAACGTCGACACGTCGCGCGCCTCGCTGGCGCGCGCGCTCTCCAGTCGATCGAGGGAGAGGACCAGCGTGGCCTCGGCCACCTTCCGATCCCGGTAGAGCTTCTCGAATTCGGCCCGGAGCCGGGGAACCGACAGCGCCGCCGGGAACATGCCCGTCCCGCTCGCGCCCCGGGCCGCCCCGCCGCACCGTCGCCCTGCGGCTTCTCCAGGTCACGCAGCGTCTCGTCCAATACCGACACCTGCGACTCGAGCTGCCGGGTCCCGGGCTCGTCGGGGCGGCGAAGTTGCGGACGTAGGCGAGCTCCATCTTCTTCTTGATGCGAGCGCCGTGGACGGCCGCGACCGAGGAGACCACCGCCTTGGCCTGGGTCTCGAGGTCGACGATCTCGTTCTTCTCCTGGAACTCGCGTACCCGGCGCGCGGCCTCGTCGGCGTTCGCGGTCAACTCGGCGACGCGCCGCTCGAGGTACCGGACCTCCTCCGACGCTGAGCTGACGTTCACGCGCCGGAACACCTGGTTCCCCACGTCGGCCACCGCGGTGAGCATCGTCTGGGCGAAGGTCGGATCCTTGTCCTCGCAACTCACCTGCACCATGGCAGGCTTTGGGAGCAGCCGAACGTCACAGTGGCTCCAGAGGGCGTCGCGGGCCGCCTCCATGTTCGACTCGCCGTAGCGGGCCTTGAGGTCGAACTTCTGGATCACCGCGTCGGCGACGGCGGTGCTCTGGACGACCGCAGCGATCCGGGCCACGTCGACGGCGCCGCCCATCGGGGCACCCAGGGATGCGGCGATCCCTCCCAGATCACCGCCCAGGAGGCTCGAGATCCCGCTCGACTTGTTGGCGTTCGCCGGAACCACGGTCATCCGCTGCGGTACCAGCGGGGAGCGAGGAGGAAGTAGGCGAGCCCTCCAGCACGAAGCCCAACGTCGCGAGCGCGATGCGCCGCTGCACCCGGGAGCCGCGCAGGAAGGAGAGGTCGACGTCGGGGCGAAGGTCGGGTCATTTGCTCAAGGAGATGAAGATGGTCACGCCGCTCAGCGGCAGCCCCGTGCCGGCCAGGATGATCGCCACCACTTCACTCCGCGAGAAGTTCCTCTCCGGCACCACCAGCGACGCCCCCGGCTCCACCTTGAGGTCCGGCGCGAACTCCTTGGTCTGGCCGTCCGGGGTCACCAGGTACACGTTGTCGGTGCTCTGGGCGAAGCGGTTCGGGCCGCCGGCCAGCGCCAGGTACTGCTCGATGTTGTAGTTGGGGTTGTACGGGTACGGGCCGGGCTTGAAGACCGCGCCCTCGATGAGCACGTTGGGGCGCTTGAAGGGGATGACGATGGTGTCGCCCAGCTCGACGGCCTTGTCGGCGGAGAGGTCGCGCAGCATGACGAGAGCGTAGAGGTCGACCGGCACGGCCCGGTTGTTCCGCAGGATGTAGGAGCCCTTGAGGTCGGCGAGCGGGCCCACGCCTCCCACCCGCTCGAGCAGGCTCCGCACCGTGTCGCCCTGGGCGAAGGGGAGGCGCCGGGTGGCGCCGCCGTCGTCGTTGAGCGCGTTCGTCGCCGTGTTGCCTCCGGCCCCGCCCACCGCCAGCGCCGTGGTGGTCCCGGCGGTCCCGGCCGTGGCGGCCACCCCGGCCAGCGCGCCGGTGATGGTCACCGACTGCTGCAGCTCGAGGAAGGCCGGCATCCAGACGCTGTCCTCGCGGATCAGGGGCACCGCCGGCAGCGAGCCGTCGGCCCCGAAGTCGAAGCCGATGCGCGCCAGCTTCTCGTCGGGCCCGCGGCGCACCACCTGCACGGGCAGCCCGGTGGTCGCACCCGGAGTGAGGCCGCCGGCCAGCTCCACCAGCTCGGCCAGGTCGCGGGTGCCGACGAGCTCGTAGCGGCCGGGGCGGTTCACGGCGCCGCCGATGGTGGCCACGAGCGTCTGGAAGGGCACCCGGATGGCGTCGCCGTCGAGGACGCGGGGGTTGTGCTTCACGTCGCCGGTGAGGGCGTAGAGGAGCAGGTCGGCCGTGAGCACGGTCCCGTCGCGGCGCCTCACCTCGATGCGCCTTCGCGAGGCGTTGGGCCCGAAGCCGCCGGCCCGCGCGATGAGCGTGGCCACGCGCTCCACGGCCCGCGCCGGGTAGGAGCCGGGTCGCGCCACGTCGTCCACCACCTGCACCAGGAAGGTGCGGGGCTCGACGAGAGTCACGCCGAAGCCGAGCCTGGGGAAGTAGCGGGCCACCGACTCGCGGAGCATCTTCTGCCCCTCGGCGAGCGTCTTCCCGTCGAGGTCGAGGTAGCCGACCTTCGGCACGAATCCCCTGCCCTCCAGGTCCACCGTCACGCGGACCCGGAAGTTCTCCACGCCCCAGAAGTGCAGCTCGAGGACGTCGTTCGGGCCGAGGACGTACGTGGCCGGGTCGATGGGCTCGTCGATCGGCGTGGCGGTCGGGCTGAGCTGCGGGATCCTGGGCTGCTCGAGCCGGAGGGAATCCGGGTCGGTGGCGAGCCCCGGGGTCCCGAAGGCGGGCGCGTCGCCGAACAGGGACCCGCTGCCGGGCTGCAGGCCCGTGCCCGGCTGCTGGAAGCTCCCGAAGGCGCCCTGCCCGCCCATCTGCTGCATCTGCAGCTGCTGCATCTGGAGCGTCTGCTGCCCGCTGCCCTGCCCCGCCTGTCCCTGCTGGTTGCGCGGGTCCTGCCGCTGCATCTCGAATCCCTGCTCCAGCGTCTGCGCGTAGGCCACGTTGCTCATCCAGAGCACGGGCTGGCAGGCCAGGAAGAGGGCTAAGGCCCGCGTGACGGGCGTCGGGGAGCGGCGCATCCCGGCTTTTCTAGCACGTCAGGAAGCCGTGCGTCGCGCCCACTCCTCGTGGAACCGGTCGAGGGCCTGGTCGATCCCGAGCGGCCGGTTCCGGAGCATTCCCGCGGCCCTGGCCACCCGGAGCCCTCCCCGGAGCGGCCGGGGGGCGAGCAGCTTCACGTCGGCCGTCTTCACCGGGACGATGTCGCCCTGGAGGCCGAACCGGGCGGCCACGCGCCGGGCGAACTCCACCCGGTCCATGACCGTCTCGTCGCTCACGTGGAGCACTCCCTTGTAGGCGTGCTCGAGGAGCAGCTCCAGGCACATGGCGGCGCCGCTCGCGGCGAGCGTGGTGGAGGTGAACTGGTCGTCGAAGGCCTTCACGGTCTCGCCGCGGGAGAGCTTGTCCACCACCTGGGTCGCGAAGGTGGGGCGGGCCGTGGAGCGCCCGCTGTAGACCACCGCCACCCGGGCCACCGCGCAGTCCGGCGCGATGGAGAGCGCCGCCCACTCGCCGGCCATCTTGCTCCGGGCGTAGACGCCGCGCGGGTTCGGCAGGTCGTCCTCCGAGTACGGGCCGCACGCTCCGTCGAAGACGTAGTCGGTCGAGACGGCAACGAGCCGGGCGCCCAGCGCGCGGCAGGCACGGGCCACCTGCTCCGTTCCCCCGCAGTTGACCCTCCACGCCGTCGCCGGGTCCTTCTCGCAGCCGTCCACGTCGGTCACGGCACCCGCGTGGAGCACCGCCCCGGCGCCGAAGTCGACGAGCGCCCGCTCGACCGAGACGCCGTCCCCGAGGTCGGCCTCGACCCAGCGGTACGTCCCCTCCGGCGGCCGCCCGGGACCGAGACCCAGGGCCAGCACCTCGTGGCGGCCGGAGAGCCGGGCCACCGCCTCGCCGCCCAGCATCCCGTTCGCGCCGGTGACCGCGACCTTCACTTCCGGGCCCCGTACTGCTTCTCGTAGTACTTGAGATATTCGCCGGAGATGATCCGCTCCCACCACGGGCGGTTCTCCACGTACCAGCGCACCGTCGCGGCGAGCGCCTCCTCGAAGCGGTGGCGCGGCGTCCAGCCCAGCTTCTCCTGCGCCTTCGTCGAGTCGATGGCGTAGCGCCGGTCGTGTCCGAGCCGGTCCTTCACGTACCGGATGAGCGACTCCGGCTTGCCCACCAGCGTGAGCACCTGGCGAACGATGTCGATGTTGTGCCGCTCCGACGACGCGCCGAAGTTGTAGACCTGCCCCGGCTCGCCCCGCTCCAGCGCCGCGAGCAGTCCGCGCCCGTGGTCCTCGACGTGGATCCAGTCGCGGACGTTCATGCCGTCGCCGTACACGGGGAGCGGAAGGTCGCGCACCGCGTTCGCGATCATGAGCGGGATGAGCTTCTCCGGGAACTGGTAGGGCCCGTAGTTGTTGGAGCAGCGGGTCACCACCACCGGCAGCCCGAAGGTGTGCGCGTAGGAGAGCGCCAGCAGGTCGGAGGAGGCCTTCGACGCCGAGTAGGGCGACGACGGGTCGAGCGGCGTCCTCTCGGTGAAGAGGCCGGTGGGGCCGAGCGAGCCGTAGACCTCGTCGGTGGAGACGTGCAGGAAGCGCTTCACGCCGAACTCGCGGGCCGCCTCGAGCAGCACCTGCGTGCCGCGCACGTTGGTCTCGATGAAGATGGACGGAGCCAGGATGGAGCGGTCCACGTGGCTCTCGGCCGCGAGGTGCATCACCGCGTCGAACTTCTCGTTCGCGAAGAGGTCGGCGACGAGCTCGCCGTTGCAGATGTCGCCCCGGACGAAGCGGTAGCGGGGGCTGCCGGCCAGGTCGGCCAGGTTCTCGGCGTTGCCGGCGTAGGTGAGCTTGTCGAGGTTCACCACCCGCCAGGCCGGGCGCTCGGAGAGGAGGAGCCGAACCAGGTTCGAGCCGATGAACCCGGAGCCGCCGGTGAGGAGCACGTTCATCGCGACACGTCCTTCAGGTCGAACACCCGGGCCTGGGAGAGCGGCTTCCCGGCCGCGTCCTTGGCCGACACCACCGGGACAACGCCCTGGAGCGGCCAGTCGATGCGGATGGTGGGATCGTCCCACCGGATGCAGTGCTCGTGCTCCGGCCGGTAGTAGTCGGTGGTCTTGTAGAGGACCTCGGCCGTCTCGGAGAGGACCAGGAACCCGTGGGCGAACCCCACCGGCACCCAGAGCTGCCGCCTGTTGTCGGCCGAGAGCAGCCCGCTCTCCCACCTCCCGAAGGTGGGCGAGTCCTTCCGGATGTCGACGGCCACGTCGAAGATCTCCCCCTGCACCACCCGCACCAGCTTCCCCTGGGCCCGCGGCAACTGGTAGTGAAGGCCGCGCAGGACGCCGCGCGCCGAGCGGCTGTGGTTGTCCTGCACGAAGTTCATGGGGCGGCCGAGCAGGTCCTCCAGCACGCGCTGGTTGTAGCTCTCGAAGAAGAAGCCGCGGGCGTCGCCGAAGACCTGCGGCTCGACGACCAGGACCTCGGGAAGCGTGGTGGGGATGAGCTTCATCTAGAACACCCTCTGCTCGAGGAGGCCGCGCAGGTAGGTCCCGTAGGTGGACTTGCCGAGCGTCTTCGCGCAGTCGCCCAGCTGGGCGTCGGTGATCCAGCCCTGGCGCCAGGCCACCTCCTCCGGGCAGGCCACCTTGAGCCCCTGCCGCCTCTCGATGGTGGCGATGAACTGCCCGGCCTCGAGGAGCGAGTCGTGGGTGCCGGTGTCGAGCCAGGCGTAGCCGCGCCCCATGATCTCCACCTCGAGCCTGCCGGCCTCGAGGTAGCGGCGGTTCAGGTCGGTGATCTCCAGCTCGCCGCGGGCCGACGGCTTCACGGCTCGTGCGTGCTCGACCACGGCCTCGTCGTAGAAGTAGAGGCCGGTGACGGCGTAGCGCGACTTGGGGCGGGCCGGCTTCTCCTCCAGGCTCACGGCGCGCTTGCGGGCGTCGAACTCGACCACGCCGTACCGCTCGGGGTCGGTGACGGCGTAGGCGAAGACCGTGGCCCCGGTGGTGCGCGCGTCGGCGTTCCGGAGGAGCTCGTGGAAGTCGTGGCCGTAGAAGATGTTGTCGCCCAGGACCAGCGCGGAGGGGCCGCCCTGGACGAAGTCGGCGCCCAGGATGAAGGCCTGGGCCAGGCCGTCCGGGCTCGGCTGCACGGTGTAGGCGATGCGCATGCCCCAGGCGCTCCCGTCGCCGAGGAGCTGCTCGAAGCGCGGGGTGTCCTGGGGAGTGGAGATGACCAGGATCTCCCGGATGCCGGCCAGCATGAGGGCCGTCATCGGGTAGTAGATCATCGGCTTGTCGTAGACGGGGAGCAGCTGCTTCGAGACCGACAGCGTGGCCGGGTAGAGGCGCGTCCCCGAGCCGCCGGCCAGGATGATCCCCTTGCGCGCGGAAGGCATGCGGAGTGACTAGCGCGGATCCCCTTCCGGAGTCCAACGCCGCGTCGGATCGTGGCGAGCGCCATCAGGCCGGTGCGCCGTCCACCATCATGGCCACCAGGTCCTCGAACCGGGTGGTGGCCTTCCAGGAGAGCTCCCGCAGCGCCCTGGACGGGTCGGCGACGAGCCGGGTGGGCTGTCCCGGGCGCATGAGGGCCGGGTCCTGCTTCACGTGGTCGCGGTAGTCGAGGCCGACGCGCCGGAAGGCCAGCTCGCAGAGCTCGCGCACCGTGTGGGAGATCCCGGTGCCGATGATGTAGTCGGAGGGCCTCTCCCGCTGGAGCATGCGCCACATGGCGTCGACCGAGTCGCCGGCGAAGCCCCAGTCGCGGGTCACCTCGAGGTCGCCGAGCCAGAGCTCCCGCTGCCTGCCGGCGGCGATGGCCCGGGCGGCGTGGCAGACCTTGGAGGTGACGAACTGGGGCGGCCGGCGCGGCGACTCGTGGTTGTAGAGGATGCCCGAGCAGGCGAAGAGGCCGTAGTGGGCGCGGTAGAGCGCCACCAGCTGGTGGGCGAAGACCTTGGCGGCGGCGTAGGGGTTGGCCGGCGCCACCGGCGTCTCCTCGGTCTGGGGGGAGGTGGTGGCGAGGCCGAAGATCTCGGAGGTGCTCGACTGGTAGAAGCGGCTGTGCGGGGAGACCTCGCGCACGGCGTCCATCAGGTGGATGACCGGCCAGGAGGTGATGCGGATGGCGGTGGCCGGGTCCTCCCAGGACTGGGGCACGAAGGAGTGGCCGGCCATGTTGTAGACCTCGTCGGGCGCCACCTCCGCGACTCCGCGCAGGGTCTGGTAGCGGTCGAGCAGGTCCATCTCCACGAGCTTCACTCCCAGCTCACGGAGCGGCCCGCCGCGGGGGCCGAGCAGCGTGCCTGGACGGCCGCAGCCGACCACCTCGTAGCCCTTCCCGAGGAGGAGCTTCGAGAGGTACCAGCCGTCCTGGCCGGCGATTCCGGTGACGAGGGCGCGGGGCATGGATCCCCCTGTCTAGCGCAGATTCCTTTTCGCGGTCCATGGCTTCGCGATAAGTTGCGCCCCGATGCCCAACGTCCACTGGCCTTCGGAGCGCGTCGTGGTCACCGGCGGCGCCGGCTTCCTGGGCGGATACGTCGTCGACGAGCTTCGCCGGAGGGGGGCCACGGAGATCGTCGTCCCCCGGTCGAGGGACTACGACCTCGTCGAGATGGAGGCGGTGAAGCGGCTCTACCGCGACGCCCGCCCCACCGTGGTGCTGCACCTCGCCGCCCGCGTCGGCGGCATCGGAGCCAACCGCGACAACCCGGGCAAGTTCTTCTACGACAACCTCATGATGGGCGTTCAGCTCATCGAGGCGGCCCGGCATGCGGGCGTGAAGAAGCTGGTGGCGCTCGGCACCATCTGCGCCTACCCCAAGTTCTGCCCGGTGCCGTTCCGCGAGGAGGACATCTGGAACGGCTACCCGGAGGAGACGAACGCTCCCTACGGGCTCGCCAAGAAGATGCTGCTGGTGCAGTCGCAGGCCTACCGCGAGCAGTACGGCTTCGACTCCTGCGTGCTCTTCCCGGTGAACCTCTACGGCCCCCGGGACAACTTCGACCTGCACACGAGCCACGTCATCCCGGCGCTGGTGCGCAAGTGCGTCGAGGCGCGGGAGCGGGGCGACCGGAGCATCGAGGTCTGGGGCGACGGGTCGGCCTCGCGCGAGTTCCTGCACGCCCGCGACGCCGCCGAGGGGATCGTGGCGGCCTCCGAGCGCTACGAGAAGAGCGACCCGGTGAACCTGGGCGCCGGCTTCGAGATCAGGATCCGCGACCTCGTGCCGCTGGTGGCTCGCCTGTGCCGCTTCCGGGGCGACATCGTCTGGGATCCGACCAAGCCCAACGGCCAGCCGCGGCGCATGCTCGACACCTCGCGGGCGATCCGGGAGTTCGGGTGGAAGGCCCGCATCGGCTTCGAGGAAGGGCTCCGCGAGACCGTGGAGTGGTACGAGCTGCACCAGGGCGGATAGGAGCACCAAAAGTGAAGAAGGCGCTCATCACCGGGGTCACCGGGCAGGACGGCAGCTACCTCGCGGAGCTGCTGCTCGAGAAGGGGTACGAGGTCCACGGCATCGTCCGCCGCGCCTCCACCTTCAACACCGGCCGGGTGGACCACGTCTACCGCGACCCGCACCTGCCGGGCACGCGCCTCTTCCTGCACTACGGCGACCTGAACGACGCCTCGTCGATGAACACCATCCTGCGCAAGGTGCGGCCGGACGAGATCTACAACCTGGGCGCGCAGAGCCACGTGCGGGTGTCCTTCGACGTGCCCGAGTACACCGGCGAGGTGACCGGGCTCGGGACCGTGCGGCTGCTCGAGGCGGTGCGCGACACCGGCCTCGAGGGGACGCGCATCTACCAGGCGTCGTCGTCGGAGATGTTCGGGGCGTCGCCGCCGCCGCAGAACGAGGCCACCCCGTTCTACCCGCGGAGCCCCTACGGCTGCGCCAAGGTCTACTCGTACTGGATCTCGGTGAACTACCGGGAGTCCTACGGGATGCACGTGTCGAACGGGATCCTTTTCAACCACGAGTCGCGCAGGCGTGGAGAGACCTTCGTCACACGGAAGGTGACGCGCGCGGCCTCGCGGATCAAGCTCGGGGTGCAGAAGAAGCTGTATCTCGGCAACCTCGACGCGAAGCGGGACTGGGGCTACGCGAAGGACTACGTCGAGGCCATGTGGCTCATGGTGCAGCAGCCCAGGGGAGACGACTACGTGGTCGCCACCGGGGAGGCGCACTCGGTCCGGGAGCTCTGCGAGGCCGCCTTCGGGCACGTGGGGCTCGACTACCGCGAGTTCGTGGAGATCGACCCGCGGTACTACCGCCCGGCCGAGGTCGACTACCTGCTGGGAGATCCGTCGAAGGCCACAAGGCTGCTCGGGTGGAAGCCCAGGACGTCCTTCGCCGAGCTGGTGCGCCTGATGATGGAGAGCGACCTGGAGCTGGCCCGGCGGGAGCAGCGGGCCGGCGGCGCGGCCGACGGGGCGAACGGATCGGGGGAGTAGCTTCCCGATCCGTGGGTCAGCTTCGCGGCGACGAGGCGGTTCAGCGACACGTTCTCCTCGGCAGCCTCGAGCGCGAGCTGGCGGTGCACCCGGGGTGGGGAGCGCCAGGAGCCCCGTGTCGATGACCATGCAGAGGCATCCGGAGCGGAACCAGGGTCCGCGGTTCGGCCGGTGGGTCGACCGAGGAGGGTGCAATCTCCCGGTCGATGGGCTGGCCCCGGCTTCGCAGTGGCGCCAGGGGCATGAACGACCCGAGCTTCGGCGGTGGACCTTCTCTCGATGCGCAGGCTGGCGACCTCTTTCCCCCCGGCGAGGGCTTGCCGGAGGAGATCCCAGGGGAGGAAGTCCCTGGATTCCACGGGGACGATTTCCCCGGGAACGATCCCCCGGGGACGGGCTTGCCCCGGAGCCGGATTTCCCCGACGACCGGGATTCCGTCGCGTCGCCTGGCCGACCTGCTCCGCGGTGAGCGGGACGCCGCGGCGGAGTTCCTCGTCGCCCTCGCCGACTTCGACCGGGACCTGGTCTGGGTCCGGCTGGGCCACCCGAGCCTCTACTCCTACCTGAACCGGGTGCTCGGCCTGTCCAACGCGGCCGCCTACTACCGGAAGGTCGCGGCGGAGCTGATCCAGCGGTTCCCCGAGGTGGTGGAGCCGCTGCGGGACGGTCGCCTGTGCATGACGAACGCGATCGAGCTGGCCCGGGTGATGAACGAGGTGAACCGCGCCGAGGTGCTCCCCCGGTTCTTCCACCTGTCGAAGCGGGAGGCTCGCGCGGTGGCGGTGGAGATCCTGCCGGCCGCGATGATCCCCCGGCGAGAGGTGGTGACCGGGGTGGCGAGCGGTGAGACGGCCGCCACGGCGAACGGGGCGGCGAACGACGCCGCGGCCTCGACGCGGCCGGACGTGCCTCCAGGCCAGGGCCCCTCGGCGGCGCTTCGTCCAGGCGAAGTTGGCTCGACCCACCCCTCCGGGGTTCCGTCTACCGCCCCGATGTCGAACGACCCGCTGAACGGCGAGCTGTGCCGGCTGCACGTCACCGTCTCGAAGAGGATGCTCGCCAAGCTCGACCGCGCACGGGCCGGGCAGTCGCACGCCCAGCCGCGCGCGTCGGCGGGGGACGTCATCGAGGCCGCGCTGGACCTGCTGCTGGATGCGCAGGAGAGGCGCCGGGGCGGCGGCACGAAGCCGCAGGCCAATCCGCGGCCGTCGGGCCCGGACCACGTCCCCGTCGCGGTCCGCCGCGCCGTGTGGGAGCGCGACGGCGGCAGGTGCCAGTGGCCGCTCGACGGAGGCGGCACCTGCGACTCCACCCTTCGTGTGGAGCTCGACCACGTGGTGCCGCGGGCGCGCGGCGGGCCGTCGACGATCGACAACTGCAGGCTGCTCTGCCGTGCGCACAACGATCTGGCGGCGCGCCTCGCCTACGGCAAGGACTGGATGGACCACTTCACCGATGGACTGGGTGGCTAGAAGTAGACCGTCGCCCGCGCCCCGGCGCCGCCGGCGGTCCATCCGCTGGCCGACTCCAGGCTCCCCGACACCCCCACCTCGCCGATGCCGAAGCGCCAGGCGGCCTCCAGGTCGAAGCCGCCGCTCTTCCCGGAGTACGGGGAGTAGAGGTTGCCGGAGAAGCGGTCCCGGAAGAACGCGTCGCCGCGGAGGAGCAGCCGCGCGTCGAGCAGGTCGGCCGACGCGTAGAGGTGGAGCTCCCGGCCGCTCCCGCCCATCCGGTGGCCCAGCGGCAGGTCGCCGGTCGTCCAGCTGTAGGTGTGCGTGTACCAGTTGAGGGAGTAGCCGGGCGAACGGCAGAACGTTCCGCCCGTCTGCTCCTTGCAGACCTCCCCGAAGAAGCTGGCCTCCAGCCCGACCGAGACCTCCGGGGCGAAGGGCAAGGAGGGGATGAGCAGGCCGGCGTCGATGCCGGGCGCCTGGAGCCAGGCGCCGCCGTTGTCGTCGCCGCCCCATTCCCCGTAGAGCGTGATGGGGACCCAGTCCTCGGTGGGAAGGCGCCAGCGGCCGGAGACGGAGAAGATGTTGTTCCCGTAGCCGTTGTTCTGCCACCCGGCCCCCTGGTAGGTGATGGCCTTGAAGAAGTCACTTATCGTGAATGGCTCCCCGGTGAGATCCTCCCAGGTCGAGCCGCCCATCATGATGCCGCTCTGGACGCCGAATGTGAGCCGCGGAACGGGCTGGTACTGCAGCGACCACTCCCACAGCAGGGTGTTGGGCGCGTGCGTCGGCTCCCCGAGGAGCGCCAGCGACACGTCGAGGGTGAGCAGGCCGATGCAGATGTCCACCGGCCGGTAGATCTGGAACTCGACGCGGTCGCGGAGCGGCTCGCCCCCCAGCAGCACTCCGCCGCCGGGCGCCCCGAATCCGGTCTGCCCGGGCGCGCGGCCGGCCGAGAGCGATACCGGCCCGATGCCTGCCACGAGCTCGCCCGCCCAGCGGACCTGCCAGGCCGTTCCCACCGGCGCCACTCGCAGCGCCAGGTGGTCCGACAGGGCCCCGGCGGCCTCGACGGCGACGAACGGGGTGGAGTCCTCGGGAGGGGTGAGCGACCAGGCCTGGGGAGGCGTCGCGGCGGGCTCCGGCGTGACGGCGTCGTACTGGTAGCCGACCGAGGCCTGACCGCCGAGGAAGCGCAGCAGCCCCCTCTCGTCGATGCCGCGCCACTCCTGCTGGAACTTCTCCTTCCAGCCCTTCGCGACGGCCGCCATGCCCGGCCGCTCCTTCTCGGCACGCCGCGCTCCCTCGTCGAGCGCCGCCCAGACCATGTACATGGGCGCGGCCTGGTTGGCGGGGAGCCACCCGGTCACGAGCCCCACCCCGTCGAGCCGCACGGCGGCCCGCACCGCCCAGTGCCCGGGAGGGAGGAGCGGGGAGACCCCGTACCTCGGCAGCTCCTCGGCGATCGCGGGTCCAGCGGCGGCGGCGACGAGGAGCGGGAGCAGCAGCGGGAAAAGCGACCACCGGACGCTCATGCGCCGGCCCTCTTCCGGGCCACGGTGGCGGCGGCCGCGGCGAGCGCGAAGAGCAGCGCGGCGGCGAGCGACAGGGCGCCGGAGAGGCCGTTCACCCCGAGGAAGACGACGAGCAGCGCTCCCACCGCGATGGCGATGCCGTCGAGCGCCGCGGAGCGGCTCCGCCCGAAGAGCAGGAACCCCTCCAGCAGCAGCGCCCCGGCGGCGAGGACGAAGTGGACCCCGCGCCGGCGGAGCGCGACCTCCACGGCGTCCTGGCTGGCCAGCGCCACCGCCACGGCGAGCAGCACCGACCCCACCGCCAGGACCAGCACACCGCCGGCCGCGGCGTCCTTCACCCTCCGTGCCTCGTCGCGGATCTCCCGGGTGTGCAGGTCCACCAGCGCCTCGAGCGCGCTGTTCCCCATCTCGGCGGCCACCACCAGCATCACCGCCAGCAGCAGCGCGAGCCGCGCCGGCGAGGGCAGCGCCACCTCGGCGGCCAGCAACCCCACCGCCGTCCCGGCCAGGACGTGGAGCTTCATGTTCCGCTCGCGCGCCGTGACCTCGACGAGTCCGCGCAGCGCGTGTCCGAAGGAGAGGAGAAGGCCGGTGGCCATGGGCGGGCTATCCTATCCGAAACCACCCCCGGAGCCCCCCATGGAAGGCCGCCTCGACCTGGAGACCCTCGACTCGCCCGCGCTGCGCGGCAACCCGCTCGGCGACCCGTCGCGCCGGCCGGTCTACCTCTACCGGCCGCCCGGCTTCCGCCCCGGCCTGCCGGCCGTGTACTTCCTGCACGGGTTCACCGGCAGTGCCCACTCCTGGACCGGCTTCCCCGGCTTCGGCCTGACCGTCCCGGAGCGGCTCGACCGGCTCGTCGCCTCCGGCGCGGTCCCGCCCACGGTGGGGGTCTTCGTCGACGGCTGGACGTCGCTGGGCGGCAGCCAGTGGGTGAACAGCCCGGCCATCGGGAACTACCGCGACTACGTGGCGCGGGACGTGGTGGCGTTCGTGGAGGAGAGGCTCGGCACCCTCCCCCGCGCCGAGGCCCGGGCCGTGGTGGGCAAGTCCTCGGGCGGGTACGGCGCGCTGGTGATGGGGCGCCACCACCCGGACGTCTTCGGCCACGTCGCCAGCCACGCCGGCGACGCCGGCTTCGAGTACTGCTACCTGCCCGACTTCCCCCGCACCGCCGCGGCCCTCCTCGGCACCGACCCGGCCGCCTGGCTGGACGGCCTGCGCCGGCGCGCCCGCGAGACCCGGATGCGTTCCGACGACCACGCCCCGCTCAACGTCCTCGCCATGGCGGCCGCCTACTCCCCGCGCCCCGGCTCACCCGCCGACCTCGAGCTCCCCTTCGAGCCCGAGACCGCACGCCTGCGGCCGGACGTCTGGGAGCGCTGGCGGGCCCACGACCCGGTCCACTTCGTCCCCGCCTCGCTGGACGCCTTCCGCAGCCTCCGCAGCGTCTTCCTCGACTGCGGCACCCGCGACGAGTTCAACCTGCGCTGGGGCGCCCGCATGGTGGCCGAGTCGCTCCGCCGGGGCGGCGTGGAGGTCGTCCACGAGGAGTTCGACGACGGGCACCGCGACGTGAACTACCGCTACGACCGGTCGCTCGCCTACCTGCTGCCCCGCCTGGCTTGCCGGCCGGCCTCGGCCTGATAGCGCCCTCAGGGCGCTGTGATAGAACTGCGCCGCAATGTCGGTCACCGTGCAGACGGGAGCCACGCTCCCCTTCGAGCGCTTCTGGAAGTGGTTGAAGCACCACCCCAACTGCATCCTGCGGGCGGGCACCGCCGAGGCCTGGCTCTACGACCAGGACGACCTCCACTGGCACCTCGAGGAGGGGCCTGAGCGGCGCGCCTCGGTGCAGCTCCTCCGCGGCAAGCAGGTCCTGGGGGAGCTGGCCCTCGACGCGCGCGACGTGGTCTTCGTGCAATCCACGCTCGACTCGGAGGAGGACGGCGAGCGTCGCTACCTCTTCGAGGTGGTGGGTGGGGACCGGTCCGAGCCCTACGCGGTCTACCACTTCCTGGTGGCCCACGGCTTCGAGGAGGAGCCGCACGCCGGCGTCCTGAAGCACTAGGCCCTGCCGCTACGGCGCCGCCGCCACCAGCGGCTTGCCCGGCCACCAGGTGAGCTGGAACTCCGCGTGGAAGTTGATCTCGGCGCCCAGGGCGTCGTGGGCCTCCCGGTAGGCGAGCCCGGCCACCGCCCCCAGGTCGAAGGCGCCCAGCGACTTCAGGTATCGCAGGCCGCCCCCGAGCTCGACGTCGTTCTGCTCGGCGGGACCGCCGATGGACATGTACCAGACGTCGTTCCGGCGGGTGCGCTCGAACCAGCCTCCGTACCAGCCGGAGGGGGCGAGCACGTCCACGCCCAGGTACTGGGTGGAGCCCCCCGGCCCGATGGCCGAGCCCATGATCGCGCCGCGGTGGGTGTAGCTCGTGTTCCCACCGTGCGTGTAGTAGGCGGTCGGGTTCGGCCGGAAGTCGCGCGCCGGCCGCGGCACGTTGTCGTCGGTGATCTCGGCGACGAGCCGGACCCAGTAGTCGCTCCCCAGGAAGACCTTCTGCAGGCCGATGGTGTAGCCGGCCGAGTGGTCGAGCTCCCGGAGGAGGTCGGCGAAGTTGGCCCAGGCGTCGTCCCGGGTCCACTCCCCGTACACCTCGAAGCCCGCCGGAGGGAACACCCAGCGCCCGTAGAGCGCGACCAGCCGGTTCGGGTACCTCTCGCACCCGCCCCCGCAGAGCTGGGAGGTGACCTCCACGAGCGCCATGCCGAGGTACAGGCCCCGGACCCAGCGCAGCTCGAGGCCGAGGGTGCCGCCGGCGAACCAGGCGTGGTCCTGGGTGTAGAAGTACTCGGAGCGCTCGAGCCGCCCGAACCAGAGGTCGAGCTCCAGGTTCCCGATCCAGATGTCGACCGGGCGCACCGTCCCCAGGTAGGCGTGGGGGAAGCCGTCGGCGTTGTTCGACATGAGGAGCGTGTTCCTCATGCCCGGCCCCCACCAGAGGTTCTCGGTGGAGACCCCGATGCCCACCCCGGCGTAGGCGATCTGGACGTAGCTCTGGCCAGGCGTCAGCGTCCAGTAGCTGGCGTCGCCGAAGCGCTGCGGCACGTCGAGCGCCGCCCCGTAGTACGGGTTCGAGTAGGCGAGGTTCCCGGACAGGCCGGTGGGGAGGATTGGAAAGGCCGCGTTCTGCTGCCAGGCCACCCCGGGCACGAAGGCCGCCGAGAGGATTCCCCACTGGAACTGGAGCCCGGCGCCGAGCTGCGTGGACACCCCCTTGCCCTGCCACACCGCGCCGTCGTTGGCGCCCGACGGGTAGGCGGTGTTGGCGTAGACGGAGAGCGTGGCCGGGACCCAGTCGAGCGACAGCGTCCCCTCGGCCGTGGCCGCGACCTTCCGGCCCAGGGGAAGCGCGGGACCGTCGGCGCAGAGCGCGATGGCCCGGTCGCCCGGCCGCTGGAAGAGGTCCGGACGGAGCGGCGCGGCTCCCACGTCCTCGGCCATGCGGGCCAGCTCGGCCCACGGAGTCCCGATCCCGTAGGCCCGGAGGACGTCGCCGGAGAGCGTGCACGACGGGCCGTTGGGATCGGCCTCGGCCGCGAGCAGGAGGGCTGCCAGGAACAGTGCGGGCGTCACGCAGTGCAGCCTACCCCACTCCTCACTGCTCGGACTCGGCCTTCAGCGCCGCCAGCCCCTTCTCGAAGTCGGGCCCCACCATCTTGTCCATGTCCATGAAGACCGCGAAGAGCTTGCCCACGAAGTCGTGGGTGCCCGACATGGTCCAGGTGACCCGCGTGCCATTGCCCTCGGGAACGAAGTGGAACTCGGTGAGGCTGGTCTGCTCCCACGGCTTCAGGAACTCGAGCTTGATGCGGACCAGCTCGTCCTTGACCGCGCCGGTCATGGTCATGCGCCCCTCGCCGACCTTGTCGTCGCCCTTCCAGGTGTAGACCGAGCCGAGCCCGCCCTTCGGTCCGGCGTACTCGACCTTCATGTTCGGGTCGAGCTTGGCCCAGGGGGACCAGGACACCCAGTTCCGGAAGATGACCACCCGCGGGAACACGTCCTCGACGGGGGCGTCGACGACCGTGCTCCGCTCGATCTTGTACGCGGACGGACGCGTGGCCACGAAACCGGCGAAGATCACCACGACGGCGGCGAGGACCAGCAGGATTCTCTTCATGTTCGCCCCTCCCCTGGGCGCGGCTGGAAGCGGTCAGACCCTCCTGCTATCTAACCCGGTTCCGGGGGCGCCACACCTTGTCCGACTTCGTCCATCTCCACCTGCACACGCTCTACTCCCTCCTCGACGGCGCCATCCGCATCGGCGACCTGGCGAGGACGGTCAAGGAGCGGGGCATGAGCACCGTGGCCGTCACCGACCACGGAAACCTCTTCGGCGCGGTGGACTTCTACAAGTCGGCCAAGGCGGCCGGCGTGAAGCCCATCCTGGGCATGGAGGCCTACGTGGCCGGCCCCAAGGGGCGCCAGGACCGCAGCGAGCGGGTGAGCCGCCACCTCATCCTGCTCGCGAAGGACGCCGAGGGCTGGGCCAACCTCCGCTACCTCTCGTCCATGGCCTACACCGAGGGGTTCTACTACGACCCCCGCATCGACAAGGGGCTGCTGCGCCAGCACTCGAAGGGGCTGGTGGGGCTCACCGCCTGCCTGGGCGGCGAGGTCCCGCGCCTCTGCAACAAGGGCGACATGGACGGCGCCCGCGCCGCGGCCCGCGAGTACCGGGACATCTTCGAGCCGGGCAGCTTCTTCCTCGAGGTCCAGTCGAACGGCATGGCCGAGCAGCTGGAGGTGAACTCCCGGCTGGCCGAGCTGGGCGAGAGCGAGGGCATCCCGCTGGTCGCCACCGCCGATGCACACTACGTGAACCGCAGCGACGCGAAGGCGCACGAGGTCCTCATGTGCATCGCGTCCAACAAGACCCTCACCGACCCGAAGCGCATCCACCACAAGACCGACGGCCTCTTCGTGGCCTCGCCGGACGACATGCTCGCGGCCCTCCCCCAGTACAAGGAGGCCATCGCCAACACGGCGCGCATCGCCGCCATGTGCAACGTGGAGATGAAGCTGGGGGCGAGCTACCTGCCCCGCTTCCAGCTCCCCGAGGGCGTCACAGAGGACGAGTGGCTGGGCAAGCTGGCGCTCGAGGGGCTCGACCGGCGCTTCAAGGAGATCGAGGGCAAGTACCCCCACGACCGCGACCTCTACCGGCAACGGCTCGAGACCGAGGTGGGCATCATCCGCAAGATGGGCTTCTCCGGCTACTTCCTCATCGTCCAGGACTTCATCAACTGGGCCAAGGGGCGGCAGGTGCCGGTGGGGCCGGGGCGCGGCTCGGGCGCGGGCTCCATCGTGGCCTGGTCGCTGCGCATCACCGACCTCGACCCCATCCGCTGGAACCTCCTCTTCGAGCGCTTCCTGAACCCCGAGCGCGTCTCGATGCCCGACTTCGACATCGACTTCTGCCAGGACCGGCGCGACGAGGTCATCCACTACGTGGCCGGCAAGTACGGCAAGGAGAACGTCGGCCAGATCACCACCTTCGGCTCCCTCAAGGCCCGCTCGGTGATCCGCGACGTGGTGCGGGTCATGGGGCTCCCCTTCGCCGAGGGGGACCGCATCGCCAAGCTCGTCCCCGAGCCGGTGCAGGGGAAGGTGAAGGCGCTCCGGGAGTGCATCGAGATCGAGCCGCGCCTGGCCGAGCTGTACGAGAAGCCCACCCTGGTGCGCGAGTGGACCGAGCCCGACGGCACGCAGCGAAAGGTCACCACCCGCGACATCCTCGACATCGCCATGGCGCTCGAGGGGCTCAACCGGCAGGCCGGCCTGCACGCCGCCGGCGTGGTCATCGCCGACAAGCCGCTCTGGGAGTACGTCCCGGTCTACCAGGACGAGAAGAGCGGCATGCTGGTCTCGCAGTTCGCCAAGGACGACGCCGAGAAGGCGGGCCTGGTCAAGTTCGACTTCCTGGGCCTCAAGACCCTCACCGTGGTCGACGAGGCGCTGAAGCGGGTCCGCAGGAACCACCCCGGGCAGGCCGGCCTCACCGCCGACCAGATCCCCATCGACGACCCGGCCGTCTACGAGCTCATCTCGCGCGGCGACACCGACGGCGTCTTCCAGATGGAGTCGGAGGGCTTCACCCACATGGTGACGAAGATGAAGCCCTCGGGCTTCGACGACGTCATCGCCGCCGGCGCTCTCTTCCGCCCCGGCCCGCTCGACCAGAAGCTCGACGACGGCCGCACCATGGTCGACGTCTACATCGACCGCAAGCTGGGCAAGGAGAAGGTCCGCTTCCCCCACGAGAAGCTGGAGGCCATCCTCAAGGAGACCTACGGCGTCATCGTCTACCAGGAACAGGTCATGCAGATCTCCCAGGTGCTGGCCGGCTACAGCCTGGGCCGCGCCGACCTGCTCCGCCGGGCCATGGGGAAGAAGAAGGCCGAGGAGATGGCCAAGGAGCGGGTCGGCTTCCTCGAGGGCTGCGTCCGGAACGGCGTGGACGAGGCGGTGGCCGGCTCCATCTTCGACATGATGGAGAAGTTCGCCGCCTACGGCTTCAACAAGAGCCACTCGGCGGCCTACGGCCTGCTCACCGTGCAGACCGCCTGGCTCAAGGCCCACTACCCGGTCGAGTTCATGGCCGCGCTCCTCACCAGCGAGGCCGCCAACACCGACAAGGTGGTGGCCCACATCTTCGGGGCCCGGCAGTCGGGCATCGAGGTGCTGTCGCCCTGCGTGAACGAGTCGATGGCGTCTTTCACGGCGCACCCGCCGAAGGCGGGGGCGCAAGAGACGCCTGCGTCGCCGACCGGGGATGCCGCCGGCAAGCCGGCGGCCAGGGGAAGCATCCGCTTCGGTCTCGGCGCCGTGAAGGGAGTGGGCGACAGCGCGGTGGAGGCGGTCCTGGCCGCGCGCGAGGAGGGCGGCCCGTTCAAGAGCCTCTTCGACTTCTGCTGCCGCATCGATCCACGCCGGGTGAACAAGAAGGTCATCGAGGCCCTGGTCAAGAGCGGCGCCTTCGACTTCGAGGGGGTCCCGCGCTGGAGGCTCGCCGCCGGCATCGACGCGGCGCTGTCGGCCGGGTCGTCGGCCCACGCCGACCGGCAGAGCGGCCAGGTGAGCCTCTTCGGCGCGCTGCCCGCCGCCGAGACGAAGCCCCGCTACCCCGAGCCGGGCGACCGGGTGGGCGACGTCGAGGTGGCCGAGTGGCCGGAGCGGGTGCGCCTCGCCGCCGAGAAGGAGGCGCTGGGCTTCTACATCACCGGCCACCCGCTGGCCGGGTACGAGAAGGAGGCCCGCCGCTACGCCTCCACCAATTGCGCCCAGGTCCAGCAGAAGCGGCAGGGCGACAAGGTCTCGGTGGTGGGCGTGATCCGCGACCTGCGGGAGCGGCAGAACAAGGAGAAGGGCACCCGGTTCGGCTTCTTCGCGCTCGAGGACCTCTCGGGCTCGGTCGAGGTCATCTGCTGGGCCGGCCGGGCCGCCCAGGGGAACCGCCCGGCGCAGAAGGGCTGGGCCGACTGGGAGATGCTCGTGAAGAGCGACGAGCCCCTGCTCGTCCACGGCGAGGTGCGCCTGAACCAGCGCGACGAGGAGCATCCCTCGGCCGAGATCGTCGCCTCCGACATCGAGCTCCTCGCCCACGTCCGCAACCAGAAGACCTCCGAGGTCGTGCTGCGCCTCGACGCCGACCGGCTCGGGGCCGACACGGTGGCGCAGCTGCGCACCCTCCTCGGGCGGCACGGCGGCTCCTGCACGGTCAGCGTGCGGGCGGTCATCCCCGAGCGCAGCGAGACCACGCTCAAGGTGAAGGAGAAGGTCGCCCCCTCCGACGAGTTCATCGAGGCGGCGCGGCGGCTCGGCTTCGAGGTGGAGCTCCGGTAGGGGCGGGACGGGGCGGCCGTGGAAGGCGGGCGGTGGCCGGCGATCGGAAATGCCAGGTCCTGCGGCCGTTTCCGGTTTTCCGTCCCGTGTTCGAGGGACGACATCGGCCATGGGGAGTACCCCCTTTTCAGGGTATTCGGTCCTCCCAAAGGTAGGGTCCGGTGCTACATTCCTTGGAGTAGCGTAATCGAGGCAGTGCGGGGGAGGATCACACGATGATGCGCTCAAATGCACGGCTGTTGCCCAGGGGATCGTCGGCTCACGCCGACGTGGACGGCGCGCTGCGTTGCGACCGGGCCGGGGAGGAGATGCTGAGGGCATTCTGGCCCGGTGCAGCCGAGGGGGTGGTGCTGCCCGCCGAGCTCCGCGGCCTCGCCGACGGGGCGCAGGCCGGCCCTCCGGGAGTCCGCCGCACGCTCATCATGGAGCACGCCGGCGAGCGGCTGCGCGTGGAGGCCACCGCGGTCGGCAAGGGGCGCACCCAGTTCCACCTGTGGCGCGAGATGCTGCCCGGCGTGGTCGAGAGCCCGGCCGTGGTCGAGGAGGCCACCTCCGACGGACTCACGTCCCGGGAGCGCGAGGTCGCCCTGCTGGTCGCCGACGGCCTGCGCAGCCGGGAGGTCGCCGAGCGGCTCACCATCGCGCCGCAGACCGTGAAGAGCCACCTGAAGACCATCTTCGACAAGCTGGGCGTGCGAAACCGGGTGGAACTGGCGCGGCGCCTCTCGAGCCGGTAGTTTCGGCTCCGTGGTCACGCTGAAAGACGTCCTGGCGGCGCGGGAACGCGTCCGCGACGCCCTCTACCTGTCCCCCTGCGCCCGCACCGAGACCCTCTCCCGGGTGTCCCGGACGCAGGCGTTCCTCAAGCTCGACAACCTCCAGATGACGGGCGCCTACAAGGAGCGCGGCGCCCTGAACAAGCTCCTCACGCTCGGCCACGCCGAGCGGGCCCGCGGCCTCATCGCCGCCTCGGCCGGCAACCACGCCCAGGCGGTCGCCTACCACGCCGGCCGGCTGGGGGTCGCGGCCACCATCGTCATGCCGGAGACCACCCCCATCATGAAGGTGGCCAACACCCGCGGTCACGGGGCGCGCGTGGTCCTCTCCGGGGCGAGCTACGACGAGGCCTACACCGAGGCGCGCCGGCTGGAGCGGGAGGAGGGACTCACCTTCATCCACCCCTTCGACGACGAGCTCGTCATCGCCGGCCAGGGAACGCTGGGCCTCGAGGTCGTGGAGCAGGTGTCCGGGCTCGACGCGGTGCTGGTGCCGGTGGGGGGAGGCGGGCTGGTCTCCGGGGTCGCCGTGGCCGTGAAGGCCCTCGCACCGGGCGTGAAGGTCATCGGGGTGGAGGCCGACGTGCTGCCCTGCATGCAGGCCGCGGTGGAGGCCGGCGAGCTGGTCACGCTCGACGCGGCGTCCACGCTGGCCGACGGCATCGCCGTGAAGCGGGCCGGGGAGATCACCTTCGAGCACGTGCAGATGCTGGTGGACGACATCGTGACCGTGACCGAGGAGGAGATCGCCAGCGCCATCCTCTACCTCCTCGAGAAGGAGAAGACGGTGGCCGAGGGGGCCGGCGCGGTGGCGGTGGCGGCGCTCATGCACCACAAGCTGCCCCGGCTCGAGGGCAAGCGGGTCTGCTCGGTCATCTCCGGCGGCAACATCGACGTGAACGTGGTGGCCCGGGTCATCGAGCGCGGCCTGGTGAAGGACGGCCGGCTGGTGCGCATCAACATCCGGCTGCTCGACAAGCCCGGCCAGCTCACCATCGTCTCCGGGATCATCTCCGGGCTGCGCGCCAACGTCATCGAGGTGCACCACTCCCGGGCCTTCTCCGAGAAGTTCGGGGACACCACGCTCCTCCTCACGCTGGAGACGCGCGGGCCGGAGCACGTCGAGGAGATCCTGGGCGCCCTGCGCGGGCTCGGGTACCAGGTCGACCGGGTGTAGCCGGCCCGGGGCGGCCGGCCGGCCGATTAGCATCCTCCCAGATTGGCAATGGACCTGTCCGGTGGGCTATCTCTCTGGGGTGCTCGCGGAGCTCCATGGACGTCCGGTCCGACACCACTGCGCCTGGCTGTCGCCCTCGTGGGCCGCGCACGCGACCTCGCTCCCCTCCGCGGAGGCCCGGGCGACGCTCGCCGACTGGTTCGCCCGAGGGCACCCGGCCATGATCTGCCGGCGGGTGCCGGGCGACCCGGCAGGCGATCCAGCCGGCGTCCCCCTCTCCGTCACCCTGCCCGCCGCGCGCTGGCTCGCCACCATCCGGTTCACCGTGGGGCGCAAGGGCATCGCCCGGACCGCCCCGCCGCTCTCGCTCACCGAGGCCATCGCCGGCGCGCCTCCCGAATGGCGCGCGCCGCTCGCCTCCCTGGACCGGGCCGCGGCCGGCGTGAAGGTACCCCTCTCCGTGGTCGGGACGCTGGCCTGGCAGCACCTCACCGGCGAGCCGTACCTGAGCCCCCGCTCGCCGGTGGAGCTGCTCTTCCGGCCCCGGACGCGGGAGCAGCTGGACGCGATCCTCGCCATCCTGCGGGTCCGGGAGGACGGCGACGGCCCTCCGCTCGCCGGCGAGGTGGTCCTGGGGTGGCACGACACCGTGGCCTGGCGCGACCTGGCGGGTGGTCGACGGCGGCTCCTCGTGCGCGGCTCCGAGAGGGAGGCCGTCGTGGACGTGGACCGGTTGCTGGCCGGGCTGCGCTAGACGACGTCTCGAAGGGCCGCCAGGAAGGCGTCCACCTGCTCCGGCGTGTGACTGGCCGTGAGGGAGACGCGCAGCCGGCTGGTGCCGCGGGGCACCGTGGGCGGGCGGATGGCCTTCACGTGGAAGCCCCTCTCGCGGAGCCGCCGGGAGGCCTCGAGCGCGCGGGCCTCCTCGCCCAGCACCACCGGGAAGATGGGCGCGACCACGTCCTTCATGGGAAACCCGAGCGCCTCGAGACCGGCCCTCATGCGCAGGGAAAGGGCGGCGAGCCGGGCGCGCCGTTCCGGCTCCCCCGCGAGGACGTCGAGCGCGGCGATGGCGGCGGCGCACGCCGAGGGCGGGAGTGCGGTGGTGAAGACGAAGGTCCGGGCCCGGGACACGAGCCAGCCGGTCAGGTCGCGCGAGCCGGCCACGAAGGCGCCGAAGCTGCCGAGCGCCTTGCCCAGCGTCCCCATGAGCACGTCGACCCGGTCGGTGACGCCGAGCGCCTCGGCCAGCCCGGCCCCGGTCTCGCCCAGGACGCCGGTGGAGTGGGCCTCGTCCAGGTAGAGCATGGCGCCGTGCCGGTCGCAGAGGTCCACGATCTCCCGGAGCGGCGCCGCGTCGCCGTCCATGCCGAAGACGGCGTCGGTGACCACGAGCCTCCGGCGCGCCCGCGAGGCGGCCAGCAGGGCGGCGAGCCCGTCCACGTCCCGGTGCCGGTAGACGTGGACCTCGGCGCGGGAGAGGCGGCAGCCGTCGATGATGGAGGCGTGGTTCCACTCGTCGGAGAAGACGGCGTCGCCCGGGCCGACGAGCGCGCCGGGAACGCCGGCGTTCACGTGGTAGCCGGTCGAGAAGAGGAGCGCGGATTCGGTGCCCTTCATCCGCGCCAGGCGCGCCTCCAGCTCGTGGTGCAGGGCCAGGTCGCCCACCACCAGCCGCGCCGCCCCGGCTCCCGCGCCGTACCGGGTGGCGGCCTCGACGGCCGCGTGCCGGAGGCGGGGATCGGCGGCGAGCCCGAGGTAGTCGTTCCCGCAGAGGTTCACGAGCTCGCGGCCGCCGATGGAGACCACGGGTCCCTGGGCCCCGGCGATGGGCTCGAGGCCGCGGCGCAGCCCCTTCGCCTCCAGGGCGGCGAGCTCCCCGGGGATCCAGTCGAGTGCGGTGCGGCGCACGCCGGCTATCCGCGCACGACCCGCAGCGCGCGGCGTCCCGGCTCGGTGACCCGCCGGTTCCACCGGGTCTCCGCGGGCGCCTCGCCGTGGAAGGCCCAGTGCTCCGGGTCGGGCGTGGGGCGGACGCTCATGCCCTGCCCGGTGATCATCTCGATGACCTGCTCGGGGGTCTTCCCGGCGCTGGTGAGGTAGTTGCCCACCATGGTGCCGTTGGCGCCGGCGCGGAAGATGTCGTCCTGGCGCCCGCCCAGGTTCACTTCCCGTCCACCCATCACGAAGATGTGCGCGGTGGGCATCATGAGCCGGAAGACGGCCACGGCGGCCAGGCACTCCGGGGCGGTGATGGCCTGGAGGTGCCCCATGGGCGTGCCGGGGCGCGGGTTGAGGAAGTTCACCGGCACGCAGTCGACGTCGAGGTCGCGCAGGACCTCGGCCAGCTCCACCCGCTGCTCGGGCGTCTCGCCCATGCCGAGGATGCCGCCGGTGCAGAGCTTGAGCCCCATGCCCTTGGCGGTGCGGACGGTGTCGATCTGCTCCTGGAAGGTGTGGGTGGTGCAGACGTTGCCGAAGTGGCTGGGGGCGGTCTCGAGGTTGTGGTGCAGGTGCATGAGCCCGGCCGCCTTGAGCCGCGCGATGTCCTGCTCGCGCATGAGCCCGAGCGAGGCGCAGGGCTCCACCGTGGTCTCGGCCTTGATGAGCCGGATGGCCTCCTCGATGACCGAGAGCTCCTCCTCCTTCGAGATGCGCGTGCCGCTGCAGACGATGGAGAACTCGCGGGCTCCGGCGGCCTCGGCGGCCTTCGCCTGCTCGACGATCTCGCGGGCGGAGAGCAGCGCGTAGGTCGGGGCGTCGGCCTCCTTGTAGTGAGCCGACTGGGAGCAGAATCCGCAGTCCTCCGGGCAGGAGCCCGACTTGGCGTTGGTGATCCCGCACAGGCTCACCTCGTCGCCGTGGACGGCGTGGCGGATGGCGCCGGCCCGGTCGAGCAGGGCCTCGAACTCGGGACCGGAGGTGAGCCGGATGAGGCGGCGGGCCTCGTCGGCGGAGATGGGCTCGATTCCGGGGGGCAGCGCGGCGCGGGTCTCGCACATGGGGCGGGAGGATACCCGCCGGGCGGGCGTCGTCAACCCTGGGCGGCCCGGGGGTTTACAAGGGGGTGGCGTCAGGGTTGCATGGCAGGGTTCCTCCATGGCCCGAGTCGTACCCAAGCAGAAGAGCGTCTACGCCTGCGCCGAGTGCGGCCATTCGTCGCCCAAGTGGCTCGGACAGTGCCCCTCCTGCCACCGCTGGAACACCCTCCACGAGGAGGTCGTCGAGGCGCCGCGCGGGCCGGCGCGCGGACCGTCGTCGTCCGCGGCGGCGAAGCCGGTGCTGCTCCGGGAGGTCGTGGCCAGCGAGGACGAGCGGGTCAAGACCGGCATCGGCGAGCTCGACCGGGTCCTCGGCGGCGGGGTGGTCCCCGGCATGCTGGCGCTCCTCGGGGGCGACCCGGGAATCGGGAAGAGCACGCTGCTCCTCACCGCGCTCGACCGGCTGGCCCGGCAGCTCCCGGGCCGGCCCGTCCTGTACGTCTCGGGCGAGGAGTCCACACGGCAGGTGAAGCTCCGGGCCGACCGGCTGGGCGTGGACGCCGCGAACCTCCACCTGCTCGCCGAGACCGACGCCTCTCGCGTGCTCCAGATCGCGGCGCAGCTCGAGCCGGCCATCCTGGCGGTCGACTCCATCCAGACCCAGTACCTCCCGGAGCTCTCCTCGGCGCCGGGCACGGTCACCCAGATCCGCGAGGTGGCGGCGCGGCTCATGGGCTACGCCAAGACCACCGAGACCCCGGTGTTCCTGGTCGGCCACGTCACCAAGGACGGCTCCATCGCCGGCCCCAGGGTCCTCGAGCACATCGTCGACACGGTGCTCTACTTCGAGGGGGGCGGCGCGCACCCGTACCGCGTGCTGCGCGCGCACAAGAACCGCTTCGGCTCGGCCAGCGAGATCGGCGTCTTCGAGATGAAGACGCGCGGCCTGGCCGAGGTGGCGAACCCGTCGGCCCTCTTCCTGGCCGAGCGGCCGCAGGACGCGGCCGGGAGCGCGGTCACCGCCGCGCTCTCGGGGACCCGCACGCTCCTCGTCGAGGTGCAGGCGCTCGTCGCGCCCACCGGCTTCGGCACGCCCCGCCGCACCGCGCTGGGGCTCGACCCGTCGCGGGTGGCGCTGCTGGCCGCGGTGCTCGAGAAGAAGGTCGGGCTCGACATCCTGGGCTGCGACCTCTTCGTGAACGTGGCCGGCGGCATGACGCTGGAGGACCCGGCCGCCGACCTGGCCACGGTGGCGGCGCTGGCCTCCTCCTTCCGCGACAGGGTGATCGAGGCGCGCACCCTGGTGCTGGGCGAGGTGGGGCTGGCCGGGGAGGTGCGGGCGGTGGCGCAGGCCGAGGCCCGGCTCTCCGAGGCGGCCCGGCTCGGGTTCCGGCGGGCGGTCGTCCCGGCGGGAAACGCCCGGCACGCGGAGGCGCCGGCGGCGATGGAGGTCCTCGGGGTGGAGACGGTCGAGGAGGCGCTGGAGAGGTTGCTCTAGGCCCGCTCCAGCGCCCACTTCCACCGCGCGTGAAGGCGGTCGCGCGCCGCGCCGCCCATCCTCGGCGTGAACTTCCGGTCCATCTTCCAGGACTTGCCGATCTCGTCGCGCGACTTCCAGTACCCCACCGCCAGACCGGCCAGGAAGGCGGCGCCGAGCGCGGTGGTCTCCACCATCCTCGGACGGATGACCGGGGTCTCGAGCAGGTCGGCCTGGAGCTGCATGAGCAGGTCGTTCTTGCACGCGCCGCCGTCCACCTTGGCGGCCGAGGGGCGGTGCGGGACCTCCTGGCGCATCGCCGCCACCAGGTCGAAGACCTCCAGCGCGATCCCCTCCAGCGCCGCCCGGGCGATGTGCCCGGCGCGGGTGCCGCGGTCGATCCCGGCGATGACGCCGCGCGCGTCGGCCCGCCAGTGGGGGGCGCCCAGGCCGGTGAGCGCCGGCACGAAGACCACGCCTCCGGTGTCGGGCACGCTGCGGGCCAGCGCCTCGACCTCCTTCGCCGACCGGATGATGCCGAGCCCGTCGCGCAGCCACTGCACCGCCGCGCCGGCGATGAAGGCCGAGCCCTCCAGCGCGTAGGCCACCTCGCCGGGGATGGCCCAGGCCACGGTGGAGAGGAGGCCGAAACGGGAGGCCACCGGCTCCGGCCCGGTGTTGGTGAGCACGAAGGCGCCGGTGCCGTAGGTGATCTTGGCGTCCCCGGGCGCGAAGCAGGCCTGCCCGAAGAGGGCCGCCTGCTGGTCGCCGGCGATCCCCGCCACCGGCACGCCGTCGGGCAGGACGCGCAGCCCCTTCGTCACCCCGTAGACCTCCGAGCTCATGCGGATCTCGGGCAGCACCTGGGCCGGGATCCCGAAGAGGCCGAGGAGCTCCTCGTCCCACATCAGGGTCCTGAGGTTCATGAGCAGGGTGCGGCTGGCGTTGGACGGGTCGGTGACGTGGGCCTTCCCGCCGGTGAGCCGCCAGGTGAGGAAGGTGTCGATGGTCCCGAAGGCCAGCTCCCCCTTGGCGGCGCGCCGGCGGGCTCCCTTCACGTGGTCGAGGAGCCAGGCGAGCTTGGTGGCGGAGAAGTAGGGGTCGAGGACCAGGCCGGTGCGCTCGCGGATCCAGGGCTCGCGGCCGGCCTCCTTGAGCCGCTGGCAGTCGAGGGCCGTGCGGCGATCCTGCCAGACGATGGCCCGGTGGAGCGGGGCGTCGCTCCGGCGGCTCCAGAGGGCCACCGTCTCCCGCTGGTTGGTGATGCCCACCGCGGCCACGTCCCGGCCCGAGATGCCGGCCCGGGTGAGCGCTCGGCGAAGCGTGGAGACGGTCGAGTCCCAGATCTCCTCGAGGTCGTGCTCGACCCATCCCGGCTTCGGGAAGTGCTGGGGGAACTCGCTCGTGACCTTCCCCTTCACGGACAGCTTCTTGTCGAGGACCAGGACGGTGGTGCCGGTGGTGCCCTGGTCGATGGCCACGACGTACTTCGCCATGCGTCACCTCTTGGGGAGCGAGTCGAGGAAAGTGGCCACGTCGCCGGCCACGCGGTCGCGCTCGAGGTCGATGGCGACGAGGTGCCGGCTGCGCGGGAGCACGACGAAGCGGGCCCCGCCGCCCAGCCGTCCGGCCATGCGCCGCGCCCCGGCGACGGTGACCGTGCCGTCCCGGGCGCCGGCGACGACGAGCGACGGGCAGCGGACCCGCGGGAGGAGCGCGTCGACGTGGGCCTGGAAGGCGAGCAGCTCCCCGATGGCGCGGAAGGGGACCGTCTCCATGCACGGATTCTGGGCCCGGGCGACCGGGTCGGCCACGTCGGAGCCCCCGCCCTTGGGGATCTGCGGGAGGAACCGCGCCACCGGGGTGGCGCGGGCGAGCCAGCCGGCCAGCCTCCCGAGCGGCTGCAGCTCGAGCGCCGGCGCGAGCAGGGCGAGGCCGTCCACCTTCCCCGGGTGCTCCGCGGCCAGCGTGCAGGCGACCAGCGCCCCCATCGACGAGCCGACGACCAGGGTGCGCCGGGTCTCCCCCAGCGACATCAGCGCGTCGCGAGCACCGCCCACCCAGTCGAGCCAGGACGAGCGGGCGAGCGCGTCGGCGCTCTCGTGGCCGGGGAGGACCGGGGCCAGGCAGCGGACCCCGGCGCGGGCCAGCCGATCGGCGACGGGGCGCAGCTCGAAGGGCGTGCCGGTGAGTCCGTGGAGGAGGAGGGCGGCGTCGGCGCCGCCGGGACGCCCGGGGAGGTCGAACGGCCCGCCGTCGCCCCGCTGTGCCTTGCGCGCCGCCACCCCGGACCCTTAGCACGGCGGCGGGACGTCCGGCACGGCCCTTTCCGATGTAGGCTCGCGCCATGTCCGACAAGCCCGTCGCGCCCGCCGGCGCCCCGCAGCAGGTCCAGGTGCAGATCGAGATCGACCCGGTCACCGCCAACGGCGTCTTCGTGAACTTCGCCATGGTGAACCACACCGACAGCGAGTTCACACTCGACCTGCTCTACCTCCACCCCGAGGCGCCCAAGGCCACCGTCCGGGCCCGCGCCATCCTCACGCCCCGGCACATGAAGCGGCTCCTCCTCGCCATGCAGGAAAACCTGGGGCGCTACGAGACGCTCTTCGGCACGGTGGACGCGACCCCTTCGCCGCACTTCCCGCGTCCAGGCGTGAACTAGAGCCGGTTCGCGCGCCGCTCCTCCGTCCGCGGCCCGGACGCGGGCGTGCCGGCCGCCCCGTGTGATCGCGCCCCCCTGGCGCGGGCACGCCGGTTGCTCCCCTGACCTGCGAACCCGCAGCAAGGGAGAACCGACCATGACCGAAGCGAACGGCGGCCCGAACGGCCGCAAGCCCCTCGCGGTGTACGCGGTGATCGACCGCAAGGACGGGGGGAAGCCCTACTGGATGAAGGTGGGAGTCGCATTCACCAACCGTGACAGCAGCCTGACGGCGGTGCTCGACGCCTTCCCCGCCTCCACCAACCGGCTGCAGATCCGCGAGCAGCGCTTCCCCGAGGAGGCGCGGACGGGGAACGGGAACGGCGCCCACCGCGCCGAGGCCGAGGAGGAGGCGCGCACGTGAGCCCCGGGCGCGGCATCCTGCCGCTCCTCGGGCTCCTCGCCCTCCTGCTCGCGACGCCCGCCCGGGCCGAGAAGAAGCCGCTCGGTCCGGGGGAGCGGGTGGACCTGAACAGCGCCACCGCCGCCGAGCTGATGCGGCTGCCCGGGGTGGGGAAGAAGCGGGCCGAGGCCATCCTGGCCTGGCGGGACAAGCGCCCCTTCCGGAAGCCGGACGAGGTGACCCGCGTGAAGGGGCTCTCGCCGGCCTGGTACGGGAAGGTGAAGGGGATGTTGACGGTGGGTGAGGCGCCCGCGGTACAGCGCCCGCCGGAACCGGCGCGGGCGGCCCGCGGGGGGTGAGGAAAGGAGAAGGCCCGGCGTGCGACCTTGCGCGCCGGGCCCCTCACTGGACGGGAATCGGTCTCAGGCGGGGGTGCTCCCCCCACCGGGACGGATCAAGGGACCGGGATGATGTCGATCAGCAGGTCGCAGGCCGACGGGGCCGGGCTCGGCGTGCAGTTGGTCGCCGTCGTGAAGGTTCCCGACAGCGTTCCCGCGGCCGCGCCGAGGCCGTCGACCAGGTTGACGGTGACGGAGCCGGTGATCGTGGAGCCGGAGACGCTGGAGACCGTCATCGTGCCCGAGGCGATTCCCCAGCCGCCGGTGGTGGGGCAGGCGGGCGAGGCGCCGACGGACTCGACGCCGCCGGTGAAGATCGAGATGTTGCCGCTCGCGTCGGGGGTGATGCCCGCGAGGTTGCCGAGGTCGGCGTACTGGTAGGTGCCGGTCGTGAAGGGAGGAGCGGTGACGCTGGGGAAGGCCACCGACGGCACGTGCACCTTGGCGATGACGAGCATGAGGTTCCGGCTGTTGGGGAGGCAGGTGTCCACGGCGCTGCAGGTGCCCGCCACGTCGGCCACGTTCAGCAGGGCGAGCGACACGCCGAGCTGGATGCCGGGAGCCTGCGGGATCTCACAGGCGTCACCCGACGTCACCATGGAGAGCTGGGAGGCCGAGGTGAACGGGGTGGTGCCGGTGGTGCCGGTGATGGACGCACCGGTCGGAGCCGGGTCGGAGGAGCTGCCGCAGGCGGCGGCGAAGGCGACGACGGCGAGAAGGGCGATCTTGCGCATGAAATCTCCAGTCCGTTCGGGGGTGGGGGGAGGCGGCGCCTTGCGTCCGCCATCGAATGCGAGCCCTCCACCACGTTTTCCCCGCCTTCGCCGCGGGAACGACACGCTTTGCCGCAGGAGCGCGGTGCGACGGGAGCCTATGAAGATGCGAGCCCCGAAGCAAGAGAACTGCCGGGGCGCCCCCTCTTCGGAACGCCCCGCCATCCGCGGGCCTCCTTGACACTCCCGGTACCAGGGGCTACCACGGCAGGACATCACCGCTCGGGGGAACAGGGAAGCCGGTCGAATTCCGGCGCGGTCCCGCCACTGTAGCCGGGGAAGAGGTGCCTGCAAGGTGGTCGCCACTGTCGCGCGGTTCGCGGCGGGAAGGTGGCAGGCGCCGACGGCCGAGAGCCGTGCCCCGGAAGCCAGGAGACCTCCCCCCGAGCAAGGTCGCGAATGGTTCGCGACCGCTGGTCCCGCGTCCGAAGGAGACGCGCAGGACGATGCGACTCGAGCGAGCGCGCCGGGTGCTGTTTGCACTCGGTGTGACATGGGGCGGGCTGGCCCAGGGAGCCGGGGAACCACCCCCGGTGCTCCTCCCCGAGCAGGTCGTCCAGCTGCCGCGCGCCCCCGCGCCGCAGGACCCCACCGCCGCGGCCACCGTGGTCGAGGCCGGGCGCTTCGCCGGCGAGCTGAAGACCGTGGCCGAGCTGGCCGCCACGGCGCCGGGCGTGGCCGTCCGCAGCTACGGCGGCCTGGGGCAGCTCAGCACCCTCTCCATCCGCGGGTCGAACTCGGGCGGCGTGCGGGTGCTGCTCGACGGCATCCCGCTCGACACCGCCGCCGGCGGCGGCGTGGACCTCTCCAGCATCCCGCTCCACTGGGTGGACCGCATCGAGGTGGTCCGCGGCGCGGAGGGGGCCTACTACGGCGCCGGCGCCCTGGGCGGCGCGGTGAACGTGGTCACCCTGCCGGCCGTGGCCGGGAAGTGGGGCGCCGAGGTCGGCGGGGGCTCCTTCGGCACCGCCTCCGCCGTCGCCGACGTGGGCGTGGGCGGGGACCGCTGGGCGCTGCTCACCGCGGTCACCGGGGGCTCGACCCGGGGAGACTTCCCCTACCTGACGCCCTCCTCCCCGTCGGTGCCGGACAGCCCGCTCGTCCTCCAGACCCGGCAGAACGCCGCCGCCGCCCAGGCTGGACTCCTGGTGAAGGGACGGTGGACGCCCGGCGTCGACCGGCTGGACGGCGTGGCCCAGCTCTCCTGGGGGTGGCGGCAGCTCCCCGGCGTGCCGGCCAGCCCGACGCCGCACGACTGGCAGCGCGGGGGACGGGCCTCGGGAGCCCTGCGCTGGTCGCGGATCCTCGAGTCGGGGCTGGTCCTCGAGGCCGGGGCGGCCGGCCGGTACGAGACCCTCGACGTCTTCACCGCCCCTCCCGGGGGCGGCGGCGCAACCGACCAGCGCGACGTCGCCGGCGGCGGCGAGGCCAGGCTGACCTGGGAAGCCGGCCCCAGCCTCTTCACGGCCGGTGCACTGGGATCGCTGGAGCGGCTCGACTCCAGCGCCAGCGGCGACCACCAGCGCCCCACCTGGGCCGCCTGGGCCTCGGACGATTTCACCATCGGGAAGGAGGCGGCGCGCATCTCGCCGGCGGTCCGCGTGGACGGGGTCGGGCCGTACACCGGGGTCTCGGCCAAGCTGGGGGCGAGCGCCCGCGTCTCCGGCCCCTGGTCGCTGCGGGCCAGCGCCGGCCGGTCGTTCCGGCCGCCCAGCTTCTCCGAGCTCTACCTGCTGCAGGGACCCTTCGAGCCCAACCCCGACCTGCGACCGGAGGTGGCCTGGAGCGTGGACGGCGCGCTGGTGTACGACGGGCCGCTGGGCCGGGCCAGCGCCGGCGGCTTCGGCGCCCTCTACGACGACCTGATCGTCTACGAGGCCGGGCGGGTCCCGGGCAGCTTCAAGCCGCAGAACGCGCTCCGGGCGTCGTCGGCCGGGCTCGAGGTCGAGCTCCTGACCGCCGCGGCGCGCCACCTCTGGGGACTCCAGGGGCAGGTCTCCTACACCTTCATGGCCACCGAGGTCCTCCGCGGCGTCCCCGGCGTGGTGGGCAAGGAGCTGCCCCAGCGGCCGCGCAACCGGGCCTATGCGCGCGTCTCCGTCGACCCCGGAGTCGCCGGGGGACACGTCGAGGCCCAGTACGTGGGGCTCCAGTACCTCGACTCCCGCAACATCCACTCCGCGCCGGCCAGCCTGGTCGTGAACGCCGGCGCGTTCGCCCGCATCCTCCGGAGCCCGGAGGTCCGCATCGGCGCGGAGGTGAAGAACCTCCTCGACGACCGGACCCTGCAGGACGGCTTCGGCTACCCCCTCCCATCCCGCACCCTGCTCGTCACCGTGCGGGTCGGGTCCTCCCCGGAGAACCGACCATGACACCCCGCATCGCAGCCCTCCTCCTCGCCGCCTCGCTCGCCGCCTGCAAGACCGAGGTGGTCTGCACCTCCGACCAGGTCACCTGTGACGGACAGTGCATCTCGCTGGCCAACGACCCCCTGAACTGCGGCGCCTGCGGGCGTTCCTGCGACACCGGCCAGAGCTGCTCGGCCGGCCTCTGCTGCCAGGGCGACCAGTGCCCTCCCGCCGTGTACGCGGCCTGCTTCAACGGGAGCGCCGTCCAGGGCGCCACCGCCGCCCCCGCCGCGGTGGGCGCGCCGGTCGCGGTGGAGACCGGGCCCATCTCGCTCACCTGGAGGGGGACCTCGCTCTGGGTGGCCAACTCCATCAGCAACACCCTCGACCGCATGACCGTCTCGCCCTCGGGCCTCTCCGCCGACGGGGCCTTCCCCACCGTGAGCATCCCGGTCTCGGGACCCTTCTCCGACCTCGAGTTCCTGGCGGAGTGGAACGGGCTCCTCCACGTGTCGAACGCCGCGGTGGGGTCGCTCGTCATCGTGGACCCGGCCGCTGCCCCGCCCATCGTCGCCGAGGTGTCGCTGGGCGACTTCGCCTTCCCGCAGGGCATGGCCTTCGCGGGGAACAAGGCCTACGTGGCGCTGAACGGGTCGGGCGAGGTGGTGGTCGTGGACCTCGCCGCCCGCACGGTGACGAAGCGGATCGACCTCTCGTCGCTGGCCAGCCCCGGCGCCAGCGCCCTCCCCTCCCGCCTGGCCGTCTCGGGCGACCGGGTCTACGTCACCCTGTGGAACCTCGACGCCACCTTCTCCCCGGCCGGCCACGGCCGGCTGGCCGTGATCGACACCACCACCGACGCGCTCGTCCCTTCCGTGAATCCCGTCGACCTGGGGGGCTCGTGCCTGAACCCGGCCGGCATCGCCGTCCTGGACGGCACGATCTGGGTGACCTGCGGCTTCTTCCCCTACACCGCCACCAGCGCGGCGGACATCACCGGCGCGGCCTTCGTCCCGGTGGACGTCTCGGGGGCCGTCCCGGTGGTGGGGAACGCCGCCGACGCCTCCCTGGCCGCCCCCGGAGCCCTCACCTTCTGCAACGGCGTGGGCTATGCCGCCGACCGGTTCTCGGGCAACGTGCTCCGGTTCGACCCCGCGGCGCGGACCGTGACCTCCAGGGGACTCGTCTGCTCCCCCTCCGGAACCGGTTCCAGCTTCGTGGCCGACGTGATCTGCGGAAGATGATCCGACCGAACCCACACTCCAACGGCCCCGGCCGCCCGGCTCATGGCCGTCCGGCTCACGGCCGCGGCGCTCGCCACCGCCCTCCTCCTGGCGGCCCCGCCCGTCCCGGCCGCGGACCCGCTCCCCCGCGGGGAGCCGCTCTGGCTCGGCCCGCCGGCGCCGGCGCGCCCGGCCCGGGTGGTCTCGCTCGCCCCGAGCCTGACCGACACCGTGGTCGCGCTCGGCCTGGCCGGCCGCCTCGTCGGCGTGACCCGATACGACACCGCACCCGAGGTGAAGTCCCTGCCCCGGGTGGGCGGCTTCCTCGACCCCAGCCCCGAGGCGGTGCTGGGGCTCCGGCCCGACCTCGTCCTCTGGCTCGCCGATGGCGGGGCCTTCCCGGCCGTGCGGCGCATCGCCGACCTGGGCGTGCCGGTCCTGGCGCTGCCGGTCGTGGGCGTCCCCGACGTGCTGCGCGCCGCCCGCCGGGTGGGCGCGGCCCTCGGGGACCCGGCCGCCGGCGAGCGGCTGGCCGCCGGACTGGAGGGCGCCGTGCGGGCCGCCGAGGAGCGGGCCTCGTCGCTCCCCCGCCGCCGCGTCCTGCTCGTCATCGGCCGCGACCCGCTGGTCGTGGCCGGGCCTGGCAGCTACCCGGACGCGCTCCTCCGCATCGCCGGGGGGGTGAACGTGGTGAAGGGGGAGCGCCCCTGGCCGGTCTACTCGCTGGAGCGGGCGGTGGCGGACGACCCGGACCTCGTGGTGGACGCCGCGGTGAACGAGCCCGCCGACACCATCGTCCGGCTCGCCGCCATCCCGGCGGTGAAGGCCGGGCGGGTGGTCCGCCTCCCCGACGACCGGGTGCTGCGGCCGGGACCCCAGCTCCCCGCCGCCCTGGAGCAGCTCCAGTCCGCGCTCGGCACGGTTCCGGGAACCGCCGCCGGAACCGCCGCCCCCGGGGGCGCGCGGTGACTCGCCGCCGCGTCCTCCTGGCCCTCGGCGCCGGCCTCCTCGCCCTCATCGCCAGCATGGCGGCGGCGCTCCTGCTCGGCCCGCAACCCGTCTCCTTCCAGGCGGCGCTCGCCGGCGCGGAGCCCGACCGGGCCATCCTCTTCGGCCTGCGGCTGCCCCGGGTGATCCTGGGCGCGCTGGTGGGCGCGGCGCTGGCCGCCGCCGGCGTGGCGCTGCAGGCGCTGCTCCGCAACCCGCTCGCCGAGCCCTTCGTCCTGGGCGTCTCGGGCGGGGCGGCGCTGGGCGGGACGGCTGCCCTGGCCGCGGCCGCCGCCGCCGGCCCGGCCTCGGTGGTGGGCGCCGTCGTCGGTTCGGGCGCCTCGGTGGCGCTGGGGGCGTCGATCGGCGCCGCCGCGTCCACCGCGCTGGTCTTCGCGCTGGGTCGAATCGGCGGGAAGCTCGTCCCGGAGGCGGCGCTGCTCGTGGGCGTGGTCTTCAACGCCTTCGCAGCCGGGGTCATCACGGTCGTGAAGGTCCTGGTGCCCCCCGAGGAGGCGGCCCGGCTCCTCTACTGGCTCATGGGGGCGGTGGGGTACGCCGACCCCGGCACCCTCGTCACCGGCGCGCTCTTCGTGGCGGTCGCCGTGGCCGTCCTGGTGGCCGCGTCGGCCCAGCTGAACCTCCTCTCCCTCGGCGACGACGAGGCCTCCTCGCTCGGCGTGGACGTGGGGCGCTCCCGCGGGATCGTCTTCCTGGCCGCGAGCCTCGCCACCGGCGCGGCGGTGGCGCTGGCCGGGCTGGTGGGCTTCGTGGGGCTCATCGTTCCCCACCTGCTCCGCCGGGTCTTCGGCCCGGACCACCGCATCCTGCTCCCGGCCTCGGTCCTCTTCGGCGCCGCCTTCCTGGTGCTGGCCGACGCGGCGGCCCGGCTCGCGTTCCTGCCGCTCGGCTCGGAGCCCCCGGTGGGGGCGCTGACGGCGCTCCTCGGCGGGCCCCTCTTCCTCTGGCTGCTGCGCCGGACCGAGCGGAGCGGTTAGGTTGGCCTCCATGACCCCGCGCCGCGCCTGGCTCGCCGCCGCCATCCTCGCCGGGGTGCTCCTCGTCGGGGCCGTCGTCACCGCCACCCTGCTCGAGCCCCACACCCGCGGCTTCGACGAGTTCCAGGGGCTCGGCCTCTGGAAGATCGACGTCCACCAGCGGATCGATCCGGAGGTGCTGGGCCATGCGGTCAACGTGGCCGCGAGCCAGGGGATCCTCGGCATCGTGAACCTGGGGGGCGGCCACGCCGGCGGCGGGCTGGAACGGCAGCTCGAGGCGGCGACGCGCTACCCCGGCCGCGTGATGGTCTTCATGGAGCTCGACGAGCGGGGCTGCTGCGATGCGGCCTGGGCCGACCGGGAGGTCGGGCGCATCGTCACCGGCCGTGCGCTGGGGGCCCGCGGGCTCCACGTCCCCCGCCGCCTCGTGTCCCCCGGAGGCGCCACGGTCCCGCTCGCCGCCCCGGCGCTCGACCCGGTCTGGCAGGCCGTCGCCGGGCTGCGCATCCCCGTCGCCTGGCACCCGGGCACGGGTCCGGAGGCAGGGGAGCAGCTCTCGAAGCTCGTGGAGGGGCACCCGGAGATCTCCTTCCTGGCCTTCGACATGGCGGGACTGGGGGGGAACCCCGCCGCGCTCGGCGCGCTGCTCTCCCGCCTGCCCAACCTGCACGTCGACACCGCCGGCTCGCTCCCGGCGATGGCGCGCGACCCGGAGGGGACCCGGCAACTGCTCTCGACCCACCCCGACCGCGTGCTCCTCGGCACCGACCTGGCCTGGCTGCAGGGGCCGACCGCGGAGCAGCGGGCTCTCGTGATCGGCGGCGGGACGCCGGTCCGCTCCCGCGAGCCCCTGGCGCGCTTCTTCGACTCGACCTGGCGCTTCTTCGAGTCGCGACAGGCCGAGATCCCGGGGCCGGTGGCCGGCGACGCCCCGCTGGAGGGACTGGCGCTCCCGCGCGACGTGCTGCAGAGGATCTTCCGGGAGAACGCGCGCAGGCTGCACGGCTTCGGCGACCTGGAGGCGCTGTGAAGGCGCCGGCGGCCCCCGTCGCCCGGCCCGAGCTCGCGCCTCCCGGGACGCCGCTGGTGGAGGCCGAGGCGGTCTCCTTCTCCTACGGCGACCGCCCGGCGCTCCAGTCCGTCTCCTTCACCGCCCGCGCAGGGGAGCTGGTGGCGCTCCTGGGGCCGAACGGCGCCGGGAAGAGCACCCTGCTGCGGCTCGCCGCCGGGCTCCTCGCCCCCTCGGCCGGGCGGGTCCGGGTGGGCGGCCTCGAGGCCCACTCCGCCCCGCGTCGGGCGCTGGCCCGCATCTGCGCGCTGGTCCCGCAGGAGCCCCGCGCCCCCTGGCCCTTCACGGTCCGTGAGGCGGTGATGATGGGCCGGGCGCCGCACCAGGGGCTTCTCGCCGTCCCCGGGCCGTTCGACCACGGCGCGGTGGAGGGCGCGCTGCGGGCCTGCGACCTGGTGGAGCTCGCCGACCGGCGGCTCGACGCGCTCTCCGGCGGGGAGCGGCGCCGGGTCTTCTTCGCCCGCGCGCTGGCCCAGGAGCCGCGCGTGCTGCTCCTCGACGAGCCCACCGCCTTCCTCGACCTGGCCCACCAGGTGGCCGCCATGGACATGGCCCGGGTGGCGGCCCGGGCCGGGCTCTGCGTGGTGGCGGTGCTGCACGACCTCAACCTGGCCGGCGAGTCGGCCGACCGGATCGTCGTGCTCTCCCGCGGCCAGGTGGTGGCCGACGGACCTCCGCGCGAGGTGCTCTCCGCCGAGCGGGTGGCCGGCGTGTGGGGCGTGCCGGTGTGGCGCGGGGAGAACGGGATCACCGGCGCGCCGGTGGTGCTGCCGGTCACGTCCCCGGGACGGCGAACTTGATCATCGCGGCGAGCGTGCGGAAGGTGCTGCCGCCGAAGCTCTGCCGGTAGGCGAACTCGGCCCCGAAGCCGGAGTAGGCGAAGCCCGCGCCCAGCGACCAGAGCTGGACGTCGTTGCCGGCGTTGAACATCCAGCCGCCCCGCAGCGAGACCATGTCGAAGAAGAAGACCTCGGCGCCGGCCGCCCACCGGTCGGAGTGGACCCCTTCGGCGCCGTACATCCGCATCCAGTCGGCGGTGACGCGGAAGGTGTCCCCGGGGCCGATGGCCACGCCGGCTCCCATGCCGAGGGGCAGCAGGTCGGGGTGGGAGGTGTTGATGAGGTTGTACCCGGTGAAGCCGCCCGAGAAGAGCTTCCCGAACCGGAGGAAGGCGCCGACGGTGGTGGTGATCGCACTCACCGTGGACGTGTCGGAGTAGAGGTTCAGGTAGGTGCCGGTCGCGCCCAGGAAGAGGTTGTCCCCGACCGGGAAGGCCAGCGCCAGGTTCATCATGCCGCCGAACGCACCCTTGGTCTTGTAGCCGAGGGTCGACATGTAGTTGTAGGAGAACCCGGCCGCCACCGTGGTCGACGCGGAGTCCACCACCGAGCCGCCGAAGACCGTGGCGTCGGTGTCGGCGCCCACCCGGTACATCATCCCGCCCAGGTTGGTCAGGAAGACCTTCTGGGCCGCCAGCGCGCCCGGATTGTAGAAGATGGCGTCGTTGTCCCCGGAAACGGCGTGGTAGGCGGAGAGCCCCAGCGACCGCGCGTAGACGTAGTTCGTGGGCGTCGGGGGCAGCGGCCCCTCTCCCCCGAGTGCGGGGAGCGCGGCGGATGCGAGGAGCAGGGCGAGGAGTCGGCGCACCGGCGCACGATATCACCCGTCGATCTCCCTCGGTACTTCCCGGCGCCCCGGGCGACGACTAGAGTCGATCGCCATGGCGAAGATCCGAAAGGCCGTCATCCCCGCCGCGGGCCTCGGCACCCGCTTCCTCCCGGCCACCAAGGCCGTGCCCAAGGAGCTGCTCCCCATCGTGGACCGGCCCACGATCCAGTACATCGTCGAGGAGGCGGTGGCGGCCGGCGTGGACGAGGTGATCCTGGTCTGCGCGCGCGGCAAGGACTCCATCGTCGACCACTTCGACATCGCGCCGGAGCTGGAGGCGCACCTGGCCCGCACCGGAAAGGAGGCGCTGCGCGCCGAGATGCGGGCCATCGCCAAGATGGCGAACGTGGTCACGGTGCGCCAGCAGGAGCCGCTCGGCCTGGGCCACGCCGTGCTCTGCGCCCGGGCGCTGGTCGGCGACGAGCCCTTCATCGTCATGCTGGGGGACGACATCATCGACGCCGCGGTCCCGGCCGCGAAGCAGCTCGCCACCTGCTTCGAGGCGAACGGCCTCGGCACCATCGCCCTCCTGGAGGTCCCGCCGTCGGAGACCCACATGTACGGCATCGCCGCCGGCCCGGCGGTGGACGCACGCACCATCCGCATCGAGCGGCTGGTCGAGAAGCCGAAGCAGGACGCCCCGTCCAACCTGGCGGTCATCGGCCGCTACGTGCTGCCCCCGCGGATCTTCTCGATCCTGGAGCAGGTGAAGCCGGGCGTGGGGGGCGAGATCCAGCTCACCGACGCGCTCGCCGTCCTGGCCCGGGAGGAGGGGCTGCTGGGCTACCGCTTCGAGGGGGAGCGGCACGACGCCGGAGACCGGTTCGGGTTCCTCAAGGCCAACATCGCCTACGCGCTGCAGCGGCCCGATCTCCGGGAGCCGCTGCTCGCGTACCTGCGCTCGATCGCCGGCTGAGGGACCCTGCTGCTACACTCCGCGCCCCGTGCTCGTCGAGGTCGCCGTCGCCGCCGCCGTCCGCGGCACCTTCACCTACCGCGTCCCCTCCCGCCTGGCCGGCGAGGTCTCGCTGGGCAGCCGCGTGGCGGTGCCCTTCGGCAAGAGCCCGCGGGCCACGGGCTACGTGGTGGGGCTCCCCACCGCGCCGCCCCCGGGCTTCGAGCTGAAGGACGTCGCCGCCGTCCTCGACGAGTTCCCCCCCTTCACCCCCCCGCTGCTCCGGCTCATCCGCTGGGCCGAGGACTACTACCTGGCTCCTCCCGGCGAGCTGATGCGCGCCGCCCTCCCGCCGGGGCTGAACGCGCGCAAGGGCGCGCAGGCCCCCACCCGGCGGGGCGTGGAGTTCGCGGCGCCCGCGGCCGGGGCCGCCGAGGCGCTGGCCGGGATCGGGGCGCGGGCCCACGCCCGGCGCGCCGTGCTCGAGTACCTGCTCGCCCGCGGCCGCATTCCGGTCGAGGAGCTCCGCACCGCCTTCCCCCGCGGCCGGCCGGCCCTCACGGCGCTCGTGAAGGCGGGGCTCGCCACCCTGGAGACGGTGGCCGTGGCCGCCGGGGGCGGCGCGCTCCTGCCCGCCGCCGAGGAACCCTTCCCCCTCACGGGCGACCAGTCCGCCGCGCTGGCCCGCATTGCCGGCGCAGCCGGCGCCTTCCGCACCTTCCTGCTCCACGGGGTCACCGGCTCGGGCAAGACCGAGGTCTACCTCCAGGCCATCGCGCTCGCGCGCGCCGCGGGCAAGGGGGCGCTGGTGCTCGTGCCCGAGATCGCGCTCACTCCCCAGCTGGCCGGGCGCTTCCGGGCCCGCTTCGGGGACCAGGTGGCGCTGCTCCACAGCGGCCTCTCCGACCGGGAGCGGCACGGCGAGTGGCTGCGGCTCCGGCGAGGCGAGGCCCGCATCTGCGTGGGGGTGCGCAGCGCCGTCTTCGCCCCGGTGCAGGACCTGGGCATCGTGGTGGTCGACGAGGAGCACGACCCGTCCTTCAAGCAGGACGACGGCCCGGGCTACCACGCCCGCGACCTGGCCGTGGTCCGGGCCCGCGAGGAGGGGTCGGTCTGCGTGCTCGGCTCGGCCACCCCGTCGCTCGAGACCCTCGAGAACGCCCGCACCGGGAAGTACGAGCGGATCGAGCTGCCCCGGCGCATCGACGACCGGCCCCTGCCCGAGGTGCGCATCGTCGACCTGTCCCGCATCCGCAAGGGCGCGCCGCTCCCCGGCCTCCTCTCCCCGGCCCTCCGGGACGCCCTCGCGGCCACGGTCCGCCACGGCCGGCAGGCCATCCTCTTCCTCAACCGGCGCGGCTTCCAGACGCTGGTGCTGTGCCGGGACTGCGGCCGCGAGGAGCGCTGCGGGAACTGCTCGGTCTCGCTCACCCTGCACGCGCGGCGCGGGGTGCTGCTCTGCCACTACTGCGGCGCCAGCGAGCGCATGAGCCCCCGCTGCCCGGCCTGCGGCGGCGAGCGGGCCGGGGTGGGCGCGGGAACCGAGCAGGTCGAGGCGGCGGTGCGGGAGGTCGTCCCGTCGGCCCGGGTCGCCCGCATGGACCGGGACGCCCTCTCCGGCGCGGGCGACGTGGCCGAGCTGCTGGCCCGCTTCGCCCGGCGGGAGATCGACGTCCTGGTGGGAACCCAGATGGTCACCAAGGGTCACGACTTCCCGGGCGTGACGCTGGTGGGGGTGGTCCTCGCCGACACCGCGCTGGCGCTCCCCGACTTCCGCGCGGCCGAGCGCACCTTCCAGCTCCTCACCCAGGTGGCCGGGCGGGCCGGGCGCGGCGACGACCCCGGCCAGGTGATCGTCCAGACCTTCCACCCCCATTCACCCGCCGTCGCATTCGCGGTGGGTCACGACTACGCCGGCTTCGCCGAGGTGGAGCTGGACCGGCGCCGCTCGCTCGGCTACCCGCCCTTCGGCCGGATGATGGCGGTGAGGGTGGAGGGCTCGGAGGCGGGCGCCCGGAGGACCGCCGAGGCCCTCGGGGAGGCGGCCCGTCCGGCGCTCTCCTCGGGCGTGTCCATGCTCGGTCCAGCCCCGGCGGCCATCGAGCGCATCCGGGGGAAGAGCCGCTGGCACCTGCTCTTCCGCGCCTCCGACCCGGCCTCCCTGCGCCGGGTGCACCGGGTGCTGGGCCCGGCCGCGCTCCGCCCCCCCGGCGGCGCCGCGGTGCGGTTCGACGTCGACCCGCACGCCATGATGTGAGCGCGCCCCCGGCACCGTTTGGTGCACGAAGCGGCCGGGCCGATTATCATCCGGTGGCACCCTGGAGCATCCCAATGGTCCGCGACATCCTCATCTGGCCCGATCCCATCCTCAAGAAGAAGGCACTCCCCGTCGACCAGGTCGACGACGGCATCCGCCGCCTGCTCGACGACATGTCCGAGACCATGTACGCGGCCGACGGCGTCGGCCTGGCGGCCCCCCAGATCGGCGAGCTGAAGCGCTGCATCGTCATCGACGCCTCGCCCCGCCAGGAGGGGCAGAAGCTCATCCACCTGGTGAACCCGACCATCGTCCGGGCCGAGGGCGAGACCATCTACACCGAGGGCTGCCTCTCCATCCCGGGCGAGACCGGGGACGTCGACCGCTTCGCCAAGGTCTGGGTCCGGGCGCTCGACTACTCGGGCAAGGAGTTCGAGATCGAGGCCGAGGGACTGCTCGCCATCGCCCTCCAGCACGAGACCGACCACCTCGAGGGCACGGTCTTCGTCGACCACCTCTCCAGCCTGAAGCGCGAGCTCATCCGCCGCCGCATGAAGAAGCTCAAGGCCGAGCACGCCTCCGAGACGCCGGACGAGCTGAAGAAGGCCCCCCAGCACCGGTCGGCCCTGTAGCCACTCCCGCCTTCGGGCAGAGCCGCGCCACCACGCAGCCCGCGCAGTCCGGCTTGCGTGCGTGGCAGACCCGCCGCCCGTGCCAGACCAGGAGCTGATGGGCCTGCCCCCAGCGCTCCGGGGGCAGCAGCGCCGAGAGGTCCTCCTCCACGCGGTCGGGATCCGTCGCCCCCGAGAACCCGAGCCGTCGCGCCAGGCGCCCGACGTGTGTGTCGACCGGGAAGGCGTGGCCGGCGCCGAGATGGAGGAGCACGACGCCGGCGGTCTTGCGCCCCACCCCCGGGAGGGCCTCGAGGGCCTCGCGCGTCCGGGGGACCTCGCCGCCGTGCTCGGCGACGATGGCCCGCGCCGCCGCCACGATGGCCTTCGCCTTGTTGCGGAAGAGCCCCAGGGTGCGCACGTGGGGCCAGAGGTCCTCGGGGTGCGCGGCGGCCAGGGCGGCAGCGTCGGGGAAGGTCGCGAAGAGCCCCGGGGTGACCTGGTTCACCCGTACGTCCCGGGCCTGGGCGGAGAGGATCACCGCCACCAGCAGCTCGAGGTCGTTCCGGAAGTCGAGCTCGATGCGGGCGCCGGGCATGGCCGCCTCGAGCCGGTCGATCACCCGTCTCGCCCGCTCTCTCTCCGCCCTGCCCCCGGACCTGCGTCCCGACATGGACGGCGATGCTAACATCCGCCGCCCCTGGAGGACCCATGAAGCCCATCGACCTGCGATCCGACACCGTGACCCTGCCCTCGGCGGCCATGCGCGAGGCCATGGCCCGCGCGCCGCTGGGCGACGACGTCTACGGCGAGGACCCCACCGTGAACCGGCTCCAGGAGATCTGCGCCGACCTCCTCGGCAAGGAGGCGGCCCTGTTCGTTGCCAGCGGGACCATGGCGAACCAGGTGGCGCTGGGCGTCCTCACCCGGCCGGGCGACGAGGTGATCTGCGACCAGGGTGCACACCCGGTGAATTTCGAGGGGGGCGCCATGCCGGCCCTGTGGGGAATCCAGCCCCGCACCCTGCGCGGGGACCGCGGCCTGCTCGACCCGGTGGAGGTCGAGGCCGCCATCCGCCCGGAGAACGAGCACTTCCCGCGCAGCCGGGTGCTGGAGATCGAGAACACCCACAACCGTGGGGGCGGATCGGTCTACCCGCTCGCGCGGGTGCAGGCGCTCGCCGAGGTGGCCCGCCGGCGCGGGCTCGACCTCTACCTCGACGGGGCGCGGCTCATGAACGCGGTGGTGGCCTCCGGGGTCCAGGCCCGCGACTTCGCCGCGGGCGCCACGCTCGTCTCGGTCTGCTTCTCGAAGGGGCTGGGGGCGCCGGTCGGGTCGATCCTGGCCGGCGACCGGGACCGGATCCGGGAGGCGCGGCGGCTCCGCAAGCGGCTGGGCGGCGCCATGCGCCAGGCCGGGGTGCTGGCCGCGGGGGCCCTCCACGCACTCGAGAACAACGTGGCCCGCCTGGCCGAGGACCACGACAACGCCCGGGTGCTCGCGGAGGCGCTCTCGGCCCTCCCCGGGGTCCGGATCCCCCACCCGGTCGAGACCAACATGGTCTTCGCCTCCTTCGCAGGCAGGAACGCGGTCGACCTTGTGGCGCGGTTCCGTGCGGGGGGAGTGCTCGCGAACCCGGAGGGGTCCCTGCCGGACATCGTCCGCTTCGTCACCCACCTCGACGTCTCCCGGGACGACGTCCTCGAGGCGGCACGGAGGGTGGCGGGGGCGGTTCCGGCCTGATCGGTGTCGTTGCCACACCCGGTTGGGTCGCTTATGAGTGCGTCGCGGGGTTCTCGCCTCGACATCCCCGTCCCTGCGTGCAAGCCTGAACCGCAGTCCAGCCTCCAGGAGGATCGCTTCCCCCGATGCAGATCAACCTGCGCAAGGCCATGTTCGTGCTGCCGAACCTGTTCACGGTCAGCTCGATCTTCCTGGGCTTCTACTCGATGACGCTGTCGGCCGGGGACGCCACCCCGGAGCAGCTCTACCGGGCCGCGCTGGCCATCTTCTTCGCCATCTTCTTCGACATGTTCGACGGCCGGGTGGCCCGGATGACGCGGACCCAGTCCGACTTCGGGGTGCAGCTCGACAGCCTGGCCGACGTCATCTCCTTCGGCGCGGCCCCGGCGCTGCTCGTCTACAAGTGGGCGCTCGCCCCCATGGGGTTCCTGGGGCTCTTCCTCTCCTTCGCCTTCGCGGCCTGCGGGGCCCTGCGACTGGCCCGCTTCAACGTGCTGGCCGCCCGGGGAGACAAGGCGTCCCACCGCTTCTTCACGGGCCTGCCCATCCCGCTCGCCGCCGGTGCGCTGGTCTCGGTGGTGATCGCCCACTACCGGCACTACCTGGGCCCCACCGAGCCCTCGGCCCACGTCCCCATCGCCGTGGGCGTGGCGCTCCTCTCCTTCCTCATGGTCTCCACGGTCCGCTACCGGACCTTCAAGGACACCCACCTCAGCCCGAGGAGCCTCGCCACCTTCGGCTTCGCGGTCGCCGCAGCGGTGGTCATCGGCATGGTCACGCGGGCCTCGTTCGTCCTGCTCGTCTTCGCCGGGGCCTACATCCTGATGGGTCTCGTCGAGTCGATCTTCTTCCGGCACGCCGTGGAGAAGTCAGCGCTGCCAGCGGCGGTGCAGCGCGAGATCGAGTCGGACGAGGCGCTCGAGCCCGACGACGACGACCTCGAGCCGAAGGACGAGGGAGACGAGTACATACTAGTGTGAAGAAGGCCGTCCCGACGGCCCCCCGTCCCCCTGGGTGATCCTCGCGGCCTGGGGGCCGTGCGGGTGGTCGCCGGTGGCCCCCGGCACGGTCGGCACGCTGGGCGCCATCCCCCTCTTCTGGGCACTGCGGCAGCTGCCGCTGTGGGCCTACCTGGCCGCCACGGTCGCCCTCTTCCTCCTGGCCGTCCCTGCCGCCACCCGCGCCGGGGCCCACTGGAAGGTGGCCGACGCCTCCCCCATCGTCATCGACGAGGTGGTGGGCTACCTCGTCGCCATGGCCTTCTTTCCGTGGTCCTGGGGGACCGCCCTCGCCGGCTTCCTCCTCTTCCGGCTCTTCGACGTGATGAAGCCCTGGCCGGCATCGGCCCTCGACCGGGTGAAGACCGGCCTCGGCGTGGTGCTCGACGACGTTGCCGCCGGGGCCTACGCCGGGTTCGCGCTGGCCTTCCTCCAGCTCGGGCTCACGCTCCTCCTCGGATGCACCGGCGACGTCCACTGGTGGTGCATGGAGCTGACGCCGTGACCGACCCGTCCTCCCCGCTGCACGTGGAGCTGCTCGCCACCGGCGACGAGCTCCTCACCGGCCAGATCCTCGACACCAACTCGGTCTGGCTCATGGACCGGCTCTGGGACCTCGGGGTCATGGCACGCCGCAAGACGCTGGTGGCCGACGACCGGGAGGACCTCGCCGAGGCGCTGCGCGAGACCACCTCCCGCTCCGACCTCGTGGTGATGAGCGGCGGCCTGGGCCCGACCGAGGACGACCTCACCGCCGAGGTGGTGGCCGCCGCCATGGGCGTTCCGCTGGAGCTGCACGAGCCCTCGCTCGAGGCCATCCGGGAGCGGTTCCGGAAGCTCGGGCGGGAGATGACCCCGAACAACGCCAAGCAGGCCCGGTTCCCGCGGGGCGCGGCCGTGGTGCCGAACCGGTACGGCACGGCGCCGGGCTTCTCGGTGCGCCTCGGCAGGGGCGAGCTCGTGGCCCTCCCCGGCGTCCCGGTCGAGTACCGGGGGCTCTCGGAGGAGTTCGTGCTCCCCCGCATCGCCGCCCGGGTGGGGGCCACCCCCGCCTTCCGGCTGGTGAAGCTCTTCGCCGTGCCCGAGTCGCACGCCGACCAGGCCATGCGCCCGATCATGGACGACCCGGCCAACCGCGGCGTGCGCTTCGGATACCGGGCCCACTGGCCGGAGATCCACGTGAAGTGGGCGGTGGCGGCGCCATCCGCCGAGGCCCACGCCGACCGCATCCTCGCGGCCGTCCGCGCCATCTTCGGCGACTCCATCTTCGCGGAAGGCAAGGACGAGCTCGCCCCCCTGGTCGTCTCCCAGCTCGCCCGCCGGGGCGAGCGGGTGGCGATCGCCGAGAGCTGCACCGGAGGGCTCGTGGCCGAGCTGCTCACCCGCGTGCCGGGGTCGTCGAGCGTCTTCGACCTGGGCGTGGTGGCCTATGCCAACCAGGCCAAGATCGCCCAGGTGGGCGTTCCCCCCGACGTGCTGGCCACCCACGGCGCGGTCTCCGAGCCGGTGGCCCGGGCCCTCGCCGAGGGGATCCGCCGCGCCGGCGGCGCCAGCTGGGGCATCGGCATCACCGGGATCGCCGGGCCCGACGGCGGCACGCCGGAGAAGCCGGTGGGGACCGTGCACGTCGCGCTCGCCGGCCCGAGGGGAACCGAGGCGGTCCATCGGGTCTGGCGGGGCGACCGGGACCGCGTCCGCCGGACCACCGCCTACGAGGCGCTCGACATGCTGCGCCGGGCGACGCGCGGGTAGCACCCCCGGACCTCACACGCCTGGGAAGTGGCGCGCCAGGCAGTCCGGACAGATGCTGTGGGAGAAGCGCGCCTCCGTGTACCGCGAGACGTAGGCTTCCACCTGCTCCCAGTAGCCGTGGTCGTCGCGGATCTTCTTGCAGCTCGAGCAGATGGGCACGATCCCGGACAGGGTCTTCACCTGCTCGAGCGCGGCGCGCAGCTCGCTGACCAGCCGCTCCCGCTCCTCCGTCACGCTCTTGCGTTCGGTGATGTCGGTGGTGGCTCCGGAGACGTGGACCGGCGCCCCGCTCGCGTCGCGCCCGACCACCTTTCCCCGGCTCTGTAGCCACCTCACCGCCCCGTCCGCCCGCCGGATCCGGAACTCCCAGACGTGGGAGTCCCTCTCGCCCGTGCGAATGGCCTCCATGTCGGCCAGGATGGGCGGGAGGTCCGAGGGCTCCACGACCGCCATGAGCGCCTCGACCGGGACCTCCTTCACATCGGCCGCCAGGCCGTAGATCTCGCAGTAGCGGGGAGTCATGGTGACGGTGCGGGTGGCCGCACGGAAGTCCCCGAAGCCGTCGGAGCTCCCGTCCAGGACCCGGGCCAGGCGAGCCTCGCTCTCCCGGAGATCCTCCTCCGCCCGCTTTCTGGGCCCGACGTCCCGAAGCACGGCCACGACCTGGAGGATCGTCCCGTCGCGCCGGCGGACGCAGTTCACCGAGGCGTTCGCCCAGAGGACGGAGCCGTCCTTGCGGACGAACCGCTTGTCGATGACGAACCCGTCGATCTCCCCGGCGGTGAGGCGCGCGAACTGGGCCAGGTCCCGTTCCACGTCCCCGGGATGCGTCAGCTCGATCCAGGCGCGCCCCACCAGTTCGTCCCGGCGATAGCCGTGCATCGCGCACGCCTGGGCGTTCACCTCCACCCAGCGGAATTCCGGATCGGTGACTGCGACGCCCACGGCGGGCGAGTCGAGGAGCGCGCGCAGCAGACGCTCATTCGCCTGCCCTTGCGTCCGGGACTTCCGCAGATTCGTCACGTCCCCTCCGTCGTGCCGCCGGTGGAAGCTCCCGGCGATTCTCCTACGCCGGGGGCCCCGGTGCCAGGACCCCCCTCACGCACCGGGGTCGACTGGCCGGCAGAAGAGGCCGGTGAAGCGCTCCCAGGACACGAAGCCGCCGCGGGTCTCCATGAGGTACTCGTGCAGGGCCGCGCCGGCCTCCGCCATCTCGGCCTCCGGACGGGGCACCCAGCGCCCACCGAGCCCGGCGGTGGAGAGCACGCGCGCCACGTTGGAGCGAAGGCTTCCGGCCCGCGCGTCGAGCCGCGGCCCGTGGTCGATGACGAAGCCGACGAGCTTGCCGATCTGCTCCCGCGCGGCCACCCGCCCCACGGCGCCGCCGTCGACGAGCAGGTCGTTCACCCGGTCGGGGTCGGCGTCGCGCACCGCGAGCCAGGTGAGCTGCGACTCGGGCGCGAGGCCCGCCTTCTCGAGGAGCGAGCGACAGCGCGCCTCGTCCTCGGGGCTCGGGCTGCGGATGCGAACGACGGGCTCGGGGGTCTCCACGCGTTCCACCTATCCCGCGGCGCGCGGCCTCGCAAGGGAGCTATGTTCCTCGCATGGCACCCGTGGCCCCCACCGCCGGACTCTCCATCGACGACGAGGGGCGCTTCCTGGTGCACGGAGAGCCGGTCACCCACGAGCGGACGCTGGAGGTTCTCTGGCGCGGCCTCTCCGCCGGGCCCGACGGCGGCTGGCAGGTCCGGATCGGAAGGGAGGCCGCGCCGGTGGCGGTGGCCGGAACTCCATTCGTGGTGGTGGCGGTCCCGGAAGATGGCGGCCGGGCCACGCTGGTCCTGGCCGGCGGCTGCCGGGAGCCGCTCCGGCCGGAGACGCTGCGGGTGGGGCGGGACGGCCTGCTCCGCGCCACGCTCGCGTCGGGGCACGAGGCCCGCTTCTCCCGGGCGGCGCAGATCGCGCTCGGGATGCGCCTCGTCGAGGACTCCTCCGCCCCGGGCGGCTTCCACCTCCCCCTCGGGGGGAAGGTCTGGCCGCTCGGCGCGGAGTGACGGCGCCGCGGCGGGCGCCGGGACGGGCCGCTACGAGGCTGCGGCCACGGCGGGCGGCGCCGCCTGGGCCCCCGCGATCCTGGCCACGAGCGACTCGAGCGCGGCGGGGTGCTCGCGCAGCCACTCGCCCGCCCGCTCCCTCCCCTGCCCGATGCGCTCCCCGTCGAGCGAGAAGTGGGCTCCCGACTTCTCGACGATGCCCCGCTCCACGCCCAGGTCGAGGGCCTCGGCCAGCCGGTCCACGCCCACGCCGTAGCGGACGTCGAACTCGGCCTCGCGAAAGGGCGGCGCGACCTTGTTCTTCACGACCTTCACCCGGGTGCGGCTGCCGACCACCTGCTCCCCCTCCTTCAGCTGCCCGATGCGCCGGATGTCGAGCCGCACCGACGAGTAGAACTTGAGGGCCTGCCCGCCGGTGGTGGTCTCGGGGTTGCCGAAGACCACGCCGATCTTCATGCGGATCTGGTTGATGAAGACCACCGTGGAGAGGTTGCGCGAGACCACCGATGTGAGCTTGCGCATGGCCTGGCTCATGAGCCGGGCCTGCAGGCCCATCTGCGGATCGCCCATGTCCCCCTCGATCTCCGCCTTGGGGACGAGCGCCGCCACGCTGTCGACCACCAGGATGTCGCAGGCCCCGCTGCGCACGAGCTGCTCGGCGATCTCCAGCGCCTGCTCGCCGGTGTCGGGCTGCGAGATGAGCAGCTCCCCGATGTTCACCCCGAGCTTCCGGGCGTAGCCGACGTCGAGGGCGTGCTCGGCGTCGATGAAGGCGGCCACCCCGCCGGCCTTCTGGGCCTCGGCGATGGCGTGGAGCGCGAGCGTGGTCTTGCCCGACGACTCGGGGCCGAAGATCTCGATGACCCGGCCGCGGGGATAGCCCCCCACGCCCAGCGCCAGGTCGAGGCCGATGGAGCCGGAGGGGATGACCGGCACCGGCGGCGCCTCCCCCTCCTCCCCGAGCTTCATGATGCTTCCCTTGCCGAACTGCTTCTCGATCGCCAGGACCGCCTGGGCGAGCGCCTTCAGCTTCTCCGACACCTTGCTCACGTTGCCTCCGTTGTCACCGGACGATCGAGGGCGCGGTACTGGACGGCCTCCATCAGGTGGCGCGCTTCCACGCGCGCCGCGCCCTCGAGGTCGGCGATGGTTCGCGCCACCCTGAGGATTCGATCGTGGGCACGGGCCGAGAGCCCGAGCCGCCGTGCCGCCCGCGCGAGCACCTCCCGCGCCGGCGCGTCGAGCCCGCAGGCCCGGCGCAGCGCCCCTCCCCGGAGGCGAGCGTTCGGGAAGCCCCGCTCCGCCTGGAGCCGGCGAGCCACCCCGACGCGCGCCGCCACCTCGGCCGTTCCCTCTCCCTGCCCGGCCCGCGAGAGCTCCTCGCAGGGGACGGCGGGGACGTCCACGTGCAAGTCGATGCGGTCGAGGATGGGGCCGGAGACGCGACGCCGGTAGCGGAGCAGCTGCTCGTCGCCGCACAGGCAGGCGCGGCGCGGGTCTCCCAGGAAGCCGCACGGGCAGGGGTTCATGGCGGCGATGAGCTGGAACGCGGCCGGGTAGCGGACGGTGCGGCCGGCCCGCGAGAGCACCACGTCCCCCTCCTCGAGCGGTTGCCGCAGGGATTCGAGGACGTGGCGCCGGAACTCAGGCAGCTCGTCGAGGAAGAGGACGCCCCGGTGGGCGAGCGACACCTCTCCGGGGCGCGGCGTGGAGGACCCGCCGACCAGTCCTGCGTCCGAGATGGAGTGGTGCGGAGCGCGAAAGGGGCGCTCGACGAGGAGCCCCCGGTCCCGCAGCAGCCCGGCCACGCTGTGAACGGTGGTGGCCTCGAGCGCCTCGTCCCGGCCGAGCGGGGGGAGCAGCCCCGGAAGCCGGCGCGCCAGCATGGTCTTGCCGCTCCCCGGGGGACCGAAGAGGAGCAGGTTGTGGTCGCCGGCGGCGGCGATCTCCAGCGCCCGCTTGGCCCCCGGCTGCCCGGCCACGTCCCGGAGGTCGAGCGCGCCGCCCGGGAGCTCGAGCTGCCGCTCCGCGCCGGGGAGCGCGCCGAGCCGGCCGCGGCCGTCAGCCCAGGCTGCCAGCTCCCCCAGGTGCCGCACCGGGAGGACCACGAGCCCCTCCACCGCCGCTGCCTCGAGGGCGTTCGCCGCCGGCGAGAGGAAGGCCCGTGCTCCATCGTGAAGCGCCGCCACCGCCATGGGGAGCACCCCCCGAACCGGCCGCACCTCGCCGGAGAGGGAGAGCTCGCCGCACAGGTGCAGCCCGTCGAGCGGGCGGGGCGGGACGAGGCCGCAGGCCGCGAGCAGCGCGAGCGCGATGGGCAGGTCGAACCCGGTTCCCTCCTTGCGGAGGTCGGCCGGCGCCAGGTTCACGGTGATGCGCTTCGAGGGGAGGCGAAAGCCCAGGTTGCGCACCGCCGCGCCCACCCGCACGAGCGCCTCCTGCACCGCTCCTCCCGCGAGCCCGGTGAGCTGGGTGCGCGGGAAGCCGGAGGAGGCGTCGACCTCGACGTCCACCGGGATGGCGGCGACGCCGAGGAGGGCCGAGGAGCGGACGCGGACGAACATCGGCCGCGGAGACGAGCAGGCGGCGTGCCGCGGCCCGCAGGCTTCCTCGCTGCGTTCGGGGCGGGGGGGCGGCCGCGCGGCGGACCGGCGGGCCTCCCGCCCGGACTACTTCATCTTGGCGAGGCGGTCCTTGGCATCGGCCTGGTACGACTTCGCCACCGGGTCGGTGACGCCCTTCAGGGCGACCAGCGTCTGGAGGGTCTTCCTGGCGTCGGCCGGCTTCTTGGCTTCCACCTGCATCTTGGCCGCCGAGTAGAGGACGCGGGCGGTGGTGTTGGGGTCCTCTCCGCCGCACAGGGGGTCGTTGGCGAACTTGATGTAGGCCGCGGCCGCGTCGGCTGGCCTCCGGGTCTCCTGGAGGGCGACGCCCAGGTTCTGCATGGCGAGGCAGCGCTGCGGAGCGTCGGGCCAGCGGTCCAGGTACTCCTGGTTGTACTTCACCGAGGCGGCGTACTCGCGGGAGGCGGCCAGGTTGGCGCCCAGGAGCAGGTAGGTCTGCTGGACGACCTTCGCCTCCGGGTGGTCCTTGACCAGCGTCTCGCGGACCGCGATGGCCTTCTTCTTGTCGCCCGCCTTGTCGTAGGCGATGCCAGCGTTGAAGAGCGCGCCAGGGGCGTCCGGGCTGGTCGGGTTTCCGGCGGCGAACTTCTCGAAGAGGGCGGCGGAGTCGCGGTACAGGGCGGCCGATCCGGGCACGCCCTCCCTCGCCAGGGCGTCGGCCTTGCCCATCGTCAGGGCGGCCTGGTTGTAATCGCTCCCCTTCGACCCTTCCTTGAGCTCGGTGGCGAGCTTGGCGAGCGCCGCCGCGTTCTTCTTCAGCTCCTCGGTCGCGCCCGGAGCGGCGGCGGCCTCGGCGGCCTTCCTGGCCTCGGCGGCCACGGCCGGCTCGATCCGGGCGGCGGCGGCCTCGAGCCCCTTCGGGTCCTTCAGGATGCGGAAGGTGTCGAGGTAGTAGGGAACGGCCGTCTCGAGCAGGTCGGCGCGCGACGGGTGCATCTCGATCACCCTGGCGAACCGCTTCTGCGCATCCTCGATGTTGTCGTAGCCGAACTCGACCTGCGCGGCGATGAGCTGCAGCTGGCCGAGGTCGGTTCCGCCCTGGACCTTGCGCTCCTCGGGGGTGAGCTTGCTCGTGGGGTCGGCGTCCCGGTTCGCCTCGTAGATGTCGGCGCTCTCCACGAACATCTTCCAGGCGCGGTCCGGAACCCGCGGCTGGTGCGGGGCGCCGCCCCGGGCCGAGGAGGGCTGGAGCTTCAGCTGGGGGATCTTGCCCGAGCGCATCTCCTGGACGGCCAGCATCTGCCAGGCGCCCGAGGCGTAGCGCGCCCCGATGGCCTTGGTGACGGCGTTGGCCTTGGGATCCTGGATCATGCGCTGCGCGGCCTCCGCGGCCAGCTCCCACTCCTTCGCGCTCAGGTAGCGGGCCGAGGCCATGCGGTTGAAGACGATGCGCAGCCGGTGGCTCGGGTACTTGTTCACGAAGCCGACCAGGTTGTCGGCGCCGATCTTGTCCTCCGCGGCGGCGGAATCGAGCTTGCCGGAGAGCCGGTCGCGCATGGCCCGGTCGATGTGGACGTAGGCGTCCTTGAGGAGCGCGAGCTCGGTGGCGTCCGCCTGGAGCTTGCTGTCCTGCGCCTCCTCCGGGCCGGCCGGCTCGCGGTAGTCGGCCTGGGCGAAGACCAGGCTCTGGTCCTGGGCGGCGGCGACCGCCGGGGCGAGCGCGAGGGTGAGCGCGAGTGCTGCGGTGAAGGCGCGGAAATTCATGTGGGTCCCCTTTTCTGGCGCAGCGGTCCTACATCCAGACGCGCCGGAGGGCAAGGCCCTCACGAGAACGCCGAGACCGAAGCGAGGCGGGCGCGAGGAGGGGCGGAGTCGGTTGGCCATGCCGGGGTCCGGGCACGTCCGTCAGGCGCCGCGCTTCAGCTCGGTGAGGACCAGCTTGGCCACCTGCTTCAGCGTGTCGAAGACGCCGACGCCGGTGGGGGCGGTGGCCTGGAACTCCGGGACGCCGCGCGGATTGATGAGCCGGTGGAGCTCGTCGACGGTGGCGACGTTGGGCAGGTCTCGCTTGTTGTACTGGACGACGTAGGGGATGCGGTTCAGGTCGTAGCCCTGCTCGGCCAGGTTCACCCGGAGGTTCTCGACCGACTCGAGGTTTGCCTCCATGCGCTCGATCTGGCTGTCGGCCACGAAGACCACGCCGTCGACCCCCTTCAGGATCAGCTTGCGGGAGGCGTCGTAGAAGACCTGGCCGGGGACGGTGTAGAGGTGGAAGCGGGTCTTGAACCCGCGGATCTCCCCGAGCGAGAGGGGCAGGAAGTCGAAGAAGAGGGTGCGCTCGGTCTCGGTGGCGAGGCTGATCATCTTGCCCTTCGCCTCCGGGGAGGTGCGGGCGTAGACGTACTGGAGGTTGGTCGTCTTCCCGCACAGCCCGGGCCCGTAATAGACGATCTTGCAGTTGATCTCGCGCGAGCTGTAGTTGATGAAGCTCATGGGCTAGGCGCTGAACAGGTTGTCGATGTCGTCGTCGGTGATCTCGGCGAGCGGGCTCCGCGCGCCGGGGGTGGCCTGGCGGCGCGCCAGCTGCTCGAAGACCCTCCCGAGCTCCTCGCTGGCCTTCTTCACGCGGAGCCGCACGAGCCCGAGCGAGCTCTTGGAGTCGAAGATCACCACCAGCACCACCTTGCCCGCCACGATGGACATGTGGAGCGACTCGCGCTCCCCCTCGTGGAACTGGCTGGGGAACTCGTTCTCCCCGATGAGCTTGGCGAGGCCGCCCATGGCGGCGACGTTCCCGGCGGTGAGCGAGGCGAGCGAGGTCGTGTCGAGGTTCTGCGCCTGCCCGGTGGCGGCGATGAGCTGGCCGTTCTTGTCGACGAGGAAGACGACCTTCGCGCCGGCGTCGCGCGTCAGGCGGTCGCAGATCCCGGAGATCTTCCGGAACTCCTCCTCGTACATCACCAGGCCCGGATTCATGCCCCTCCCCGCGTCGAAAGACCGGTTCCTCCGGCGATAGCAGGGATTCCCGGGCCGATCAATGGAGGAGCCCGATATCACCGGGCCCGGAGCGTGGCGCCGTCACAGCTCGCGCCGCCCCGACATGGCGCGCGCCAGGGTGACCTGGTCGGCGTACTCGAGGTCGCCACCCATCGGGACTCCCTGGGCGATGCGGCTCACCTTCACCCCCATCGGCTTGAGGAGGCGGGCCAGGTAGAGCGCGGTGGCCTCCCCCTCCACGTCGGGGTTGGTGGCGATGATGATCTCGTCGGCCGGCTCGGTCTCGAGCCGCACCAGCAGCTCGCGGATCTTCAGATCCGAGGGGCCCACCCCGTCGAGCGGGGAGAGCGCCCCGTGCAGCACGTGGTAGCGCCCCCGGAACTCGTGGGTGCGCTCGATGGCCACCAGGTCGGGAACCCCCTCCACCACGCAGAGCAGCCGCGGGTCGCGCCGGCCGTCGGAGCAGATGCCGCAGGGGTCCTTGTCGGTGAGGGTCTGGCAGGCCGAGCAGCAACGGACGTCGCGCACCACCCCGGTCACCGCCGCGGCCAGGGCCTCGGCGTAGGCCGGGCCGGCCGCCAGCACGTGGAAGGCGAGGCGCTGGGCGGTCTTCTCGCCGATGCCCGGCAGGCGGGCCAGCTCCTTCACCAATCGTGCGATGGGGTCGGCGACGGACATGGGGCCGCCTAGACTCCCAGTCCGGGGATGCGCAGGCCGCCGGTGGCCTTCTCCATGGTCTCGTCGGAGAGCTTGCGGGCCTTCTCCAGCGCGGCGTTGGCGGCGGCCGCCACCAGGTCCTCGAGCATGTCCTTGCCGGCCGGGTCGATGGCGGCGGGGTCGATGGTGACGCGCCGGATCTCGAAGCGCCCGTTCATCTTCACCTGCACCAGGCCGCCGCCCGCCTCGGCGTCCACCTCGAGCTCGCCGAGCTTCTCCTTGGCCTGCTCGACCGCCTTCTCGATCTTCTTCGCCTGCTTCATCAGGAACTGGATGTCCATGTCGACTCCCGGGCCTGTCGCCCTACAGCTCGTCCGTGCCTTCGATGTCGGCGCCGAGCAGCTTCGCCGCTTCCTGGATGTTGGGATGGGCCCTGGCCTCGTCGCGCACCCGGGCCACCCGGGCGTCCCGCTCGGCCCGCTCCACCGAGGCGATCGAGGGCACCGGGGCGGCCGACCCGGCGACCGCCGGGGCCGGGCCCACCTCGAGGGCGAGCTTCACCGGGCGTCCCAGGTGGGAGGAGAAGGCCTTCTCCACCGCGGACCGCTTCCGCTCCACCATGTCGGGGAAGCGGGTGCCGGAGGCGAAGCGGATCCGCACCTCCGGGGAGCCCAGCGCGACCAGCGTGGCCTGCTTGAGCGCCGATCCCAGCGTGGGGCTCTCGGCCTCGACCGCGGCGACCGCCGCCCGCCACACCGCGGCGGTCGGCCAGCGGCGGTCGGCTCGTCAGAGCCGGCCGCAGGAGCGCCCGCCGGGACGACCGGGGACGCCTCCTTCCCGACCGCCACCGCCGCAGGCACGGCAACGGGCGCCACCACCCCCCGCGCCACAGCCGGAGCCGCCGGAGGCGGAACGGGCGCCGCCCGCGCCGCCACCGGAACGGCCGCCACCTGCCTCGCCGCCACCGGCCTCCCCGCCGCCATCGCCTCGGCCCTCGCCAGCAGCTCCGCCACGTCGGCCCCGGGCGCCAGCACCGCGCCCTTGAGCAGCGCCACCTCGAGCGCATACCGCGGCTGGTCGGCGAGCTTCACCTCGAGCACCGCCCGCTGGGCGATGTCGAAGAGCCGCGCCACCTGCGCGGGGTCGGCCTCGGCCGCGAGCGCCTGGACGTCCTTCAGCTCCGCCTCGGGCAGGTCGAGCGGGACGCCGGGGGCGAGGCGGGCCACGGTGGCGTCGCGGAGGAAGCGGACCAGCTCCTCGGCCACCCGCCGCATCTCGAGGCCCCGCTCGTACAGGGCGGCCACCTCGGCGAGCAACGCCGCCGCGTCGCGCCGCACCAGCGCCGCCGCCATCCGCGCGATGGCCGCCGCGTCCACCACCCCGAGGGCCTCGGCCACCGCCCCGTCGTCCGGCTCGTCCCCGCAGGCGGCCCGTACCCGGTCGAGCAGCGAGAGCGCGTCGCGCATGCCGCCCTCGGCCGCGCGGGCCACCAGCGCCAGCGACGCTCCGGAGAGCTTCATCCCCTCGGCCGCGGCCACCTTGCCGAGCTGGTCGGTGATCTGGCGCAGGTCGAGCCGGCGGAAGTCGAAGCGCTGGCAGCGGGAGACGATGGTCTCCGGCACCTTGTGGACGTCGGTGGTGGCGAGCACGAAGATCACGTGCGGCGGTGGCTCCTCCAGCGTCTTGAGCAGCGCGTTGAAGGCGCCGGTCGAGAGCATGTGGACCTCGTCCACCACGAACACCTTGTACTTGTCGCGGGCGGGCCGGTACTTCACCCCCTCGACGATGTCGCGGACGTTGTCCACGCCGTTGTTGGACGCCGCGTCGATCTCGATGACGTCGACCGACCGCCCCTCGGTGATCTCCACGCAGGCCACGCAGGCACCGCATGGGGTGGCGGTGGGTCCCTTCTCGCAGTTCACCGCCTTGGCCACCAGGCGCGCCGCGGTGGTCTTGCCCACGCCACGGGGGCCGGTGAACAGGAAGGCATGTGCCAGCCGCCCGCGCGCCAGCGCGTTCGAGAGGGTGCGGACCACGTGCTCCTGGCCCGACATCTCCCCGAAGGTCTGAGGCCGGTACTTCCGGGCGAGGACGAGGTAGCCCATGGTTCACCTCAGGAAAAAAAACGAGGAGCCGGCCCACAATCCCCGGGCGCACGGAGGACAGCCTACCGTTGCTCCCTTCCGGGCCTGGCGGGGTTCGACTGAACCCACGTCGCCCGAGGATTCTGGACCGGCTCCCTTCCGACTGGCGGAGAGGGTGGGATTTGAACCCACGGTACCGGTTGGTACACACGATTTCCAGTCGTGCGCCTTCAGCCGCTCGGCCACCTCTCCAGTCTCGTACTTCAAAGAATCGATGCGGAGAGCGTGGGATTCGAACCCACGGTACGGTTGCCCGTACACCTGATTTCGAGTCAGGCGCCTTCGACCAGCTCGGCCAGCTCTCCGCGGGCGGATCTAACCGATTTCCCCCCCGGAGCCAAGGCCGGAGGAACCGGAATTTTCCCCGGCGGCACCGGAAGTTGCCCGCCTGGACCGGAAGAAGGCCCGCAGCTGCTCCCCGCATTCGTCGGCCCGGAGCCCCCGCTCGACCGGGAAGCGGTGGTTGAGGCGCGGGTCGCTGGAGAGGTCCTGGAGGGACCCGACCGCTCCCGCCTTGGGGTCAGGGGCCCCGTAGACCAGCCGGTCGACACGGGCCAGCACCAGCGCCCCGGCGCACATGGCGCAGGGCTCGAGGGTCACGACCAGCGTCACCCCGGTGAGGCGCCAGCGCCCCAGTGCGCGGGCGGCGTCCCGGATGGCGAGCAGCTCGGCGTGGGCACAGGGGTCGCGGTCCTCCTCGCGCCGGTTGCGCCCCCGCCCCACCACCCGGCCGTCGAGCACGGCCACCGCGCCCACCGGGACCTCGCCGGCGGCGGCGGCCTCGGCGGCCAGCGAGAGGGCCTCCCGCATGGCGGCGTCGAAGGGATGGGGGTCGTTCACGGAACGTGAACTCCGACGGCCGGCCCGGGCAGGCGCAGCTCGGGGTGGTCGGCGCAGTCGAGCCCGCAGGCCCGGCAGCTCGCGAGGTTGCACTTCGGGGTGATGCGGGCCCCCACGCCGCGCCGGTACTCGCGCGCCAGGAAGGACTTCTCGAGGCCGTGGTCGAGGAAGTCCCAGGGGAGCCGCTCGTCCTGCCCGACCTCGCGGGTGACGAAGAACTCCGGGTCGTGTGGCCAGCCCGCCAGCGCGCGCTGCACGCTGCCCCCGGTCTCGAGGAGCGCCCGCTCGAGCAGGTCGGCGACGCGCCGGTCGCCGCGGGAGAGGAGCGTCTGCACGTAGGTCTCTCGCGGGGAGAGGAACTCCACCTCGATGCCCTGGGGGCGGAGCCGCTTCTCGAGGATTCGCCGCTTCCCGGCCAGGCAGGCGGCGTCGTGCATGGGAGCCCACTGGAACGGGGTCCACGGCTTGGGGACGAAGGGGTTCACCGACAGCGTGATGCGCCCCATGAGCCCCGTGGTCCTGGCCCGCGGCTTCATGACCTCGTCGCGGATGCGCAGAGCGATGACGGCCATGCCCTCCACGTCGGCTTCGGTCTCGGTGGGCAGGCCGCACATGAAGTAGAGCTTCACGTGGCGCATGCCCTTCGAGAGCGCGGCCTCGGCCGCCTCGACGATGCGGTCGTCGGAGAAGTCCTTGTTCACCACCTTGCGCATCCGGTCCGTCCCGGCCTCGGGGGCGATGGTGATGGATCGCTCCCCGCCGGCGGCCATGCGGCCGGCCAGCTCCGGGGTGATGGCGTCCACCCGCAGGGACGAGGGGCTGAAGGTCCCGCCCTCCTCGCCGATGAAGCAGGTGAGCGGGTCGAGGCCGGTGTAGTCGCTGGTGTCGGGACCGACGAGCCCGATGCGCAGCCCCTTCTCGATGCCCTTCCGCACCTCGCCGCGCAGGACCTCGAGGTCCACCTCGCGGTAGGGGCGCTGTACGAAGCCGGCGGCGCAGAAGCGGCAGCCCCACAGGCAGCCGCGGGCCACCTCGGTGAGGAAGAGATCGCCGAACTGGGCGCCCGGGGTCTCGACCACCCGGCTGGTGGGGACGCGGGAGAGGTCGGGCACGTACAGCCGCTTCACGAGCGGTGAAGCTCCGCCCCGGGGCTCGAAGCGCGTGACCCACCGGCCGCCGGGGTCGCGGGTGTCGGAGTAGGCGACCTCGTACAGGGAAGGCACGTAGCTCCCGGGCAGGCAGGCCAGCGACCGCAGCGCCGCGGCGCGCCCGGCCCGCACCTCCGGGCGTCGCATGGCGCGGAAGAACGAGGGCAGGAGCTCCTCGCCCTCCCCCACCAGGAAGAGATCGAAGAACGGGGCCACCGGCTCGGGGTTGATCTGGACGGCGATGCCGCCCGCCACCACGAGGGGGTGGCGCTCGTCCCGATCGGCTGCGCGGAGCGGGATCCCGGAACGGCGCAGGACGTCGAGGACGTTGACGTAGTCGTCCTCGAAGGAGAGCGAGAAGGCCACGACGTCGAAGGCCCGCAGCGGCCGCCCGGATTCGACGGTGCGGGGCTCGTGCCCCGGCTCCTCCGGGAGGAAGGCCCGCTCGCAGAGGACGTCGCCCTCGGCGTTGGCGATGCGGTAGACCGCGTGGAAACCCAGGTTGGCCATTCCCAGGCGCCAGGCGTTCGGGTACACGAGCGCCACGCCCAGGCGGCCCCCTGGGTCCTTCCGGATCGCTCCGCTCTCCGCTCCTGGTCGAGTCATCCGCTGCGCTACTTAACCCCGGTGTTAGACTCCCGCTTTCCCTCACCGCACGGAATCCGATGACCCTCGCACTGCCCCTCGCGCTCTCCCTGCTGCTCTCGGCTCCCCCCGCCCCACCCCCGGCCATCGACTGGGCCCGCATCCCCGACACGGTGGGGGTGTCCACGCTCACGCCGGCCCAGAAGGACGTCCTGGCCCGGGTGCTCGCCGACGAGTTCTGCTACTGCGGGTGTCCCCACACCCTGCTCGGTTGCATCACCGAGCACAAGCAGTGCAGCCACGCCCCGCGCATGGGCGCGCTGGCGGCTCGCCTGGCTGGCATGGGGCTCTCCGCCAACGAGATCCTGAAGACCCTGACCGAGTACTACGCCTCCTTCGACGGGGCCAAGCGGGGCCGCTTCGAGATCCAGGCGCTGGGGACACCGCTCGGCGACCCCAGGGCGCCGGTCACCTTCCTCGAGTTCGCCGACTTCGAGTGCCCCTTCTGCCAGCAGCTGCGCCCCAAGCTCGAGGACTTCGTCAAGCGCCACCCGGGCCGCGTGAAGCTGGTCTTCCGCCCCTTCCCCATCGCCGGCCACCCCCACGCCGAGCCCGCCGCCGAGGCGGCCGAGTGGGCCCGCGACCAGGGCATCTTCTGGCCCTTCCACGACGCCATGTTCGACAACCCGAAGGCCCTCGACACCGAGTCGCTGGTCTCGCTGGCCGACCGGCTCGGCAAGGACGGCGCGTCGCTGCAGAGGGCGCTCGCCGAGCGGAAATACCGCGACCGGGTGCAGTCCGGCCTCATCGAGGGGCGGCGCGCCGGCGTGGTCGGGACTCCCACCCTGTTCGTGAACGGGCGGCGCCACGTCATCCCCGATTACTCCGACACGGTGCTCGAGTTCATCCTGGAGGACGAGGAGCAATGGATGAAGAACGGGTGGAAGGACCAGGAGTGAACTGCCCCTGATGCGCCGCTTCCTCCTCATCGACGCCCACGGACGGGTGGCCACCCGGGCCGACGACGTCCGGCGCGAGCTGGCCGACCGGGCGGGCACCTTCGAGCTCCTGCCCTCGGCCCCCGACCTCCTGCTCGCGGTGCGCGTCCCGGCCTTCGGCGGTCTCTCACCGGCGCCCGGCGCCACGCTGGCCGGGGACCTGGCCGCCTTCCCGCTGGGCGACTTCCTGGGCTTCGTCCACCAGGCCCGCATGGCCGGGACCCTCACGGTGCTGGCCGCGGGCGGCTCCCGATCGGTGTCCTTCCGCGAGGGGCGGGTCTGCGGCTCCTCCTCCGAGGTGCGCGGCGAGCGGACGGGCGAGGTGGCGGCCCGGCTGGGCTTCCCGGGCGAGGGGACGCTCCCGGTGAGCGAGCGCTGGCGCGTGGCCCGCGAGCAGGTGACCGCCATCTTCCACGCCATCCTCTCGGCGCGCGACGGCGTCTTCTACCTGGTGCAGGGCGAGGACGAGCCCGCCGGTCCGGCCCTCTCGCTCGACACCCAGGCCGTGCTCATGGACGCGGTCCGGCGCATCGACGAGATGGAGCACTTCCGGGGGCGCATCCCGGGAGGCGAGGTCTTCCTGCGCCGGAAGGAGCCGCGCGAGGGGGTGGCGCTGGAGGCGGAGGAGGAGCGCCTGCTCGGGCTGGTCGACGGGCGGCGCCGGGTCCTCGACGTGGCGCGCGAGGCCCACCTGTCCGAGTTCGACGCCACCAAGATCCTCTACCGGCTGGCCGAGGCCGGCTTCGTGGAGGCCACCAGCGAGAGCCCGGGGCGCGCCGCGACCGCCGACCGGTCCCGGGCCGTGCTGGCCGGCATGAACGAGGTCTTCCGCGAGGTGGTCCGGGCCGTCGGGTCGCACGGCGCCACCGCCCCCATGCTCGCGGACGCCGGCGAGTTCCTGGCCGATCCCTACTCCCGCTTCTCCCCGCTCTGGCGTGGGGTCGCCCCCGAGGCCGACGGCTCCCTCGACGAGGACCGGATGCTGGTGGCGCTGGCCGCGCTGGCCGACCCCGAGGCCGCGAAGCTCGACCCCCGCGGGGACCGGTCCCGGATCCTGCTGGCCGCGCTCCGGGAGCTGATGTTCTTCTACCTCTTCCAGGCCGGCGAGCGGCTCCCGCGAGACGCCGACGAGGCCATCTCGCAGTCCGTGAAGCGGCGCCTGGAGGAGGTCGAGTCGGCGGTGGCCGCGCCGTGACCCCGGTGTCGTCGCTGCCCTTCGTCACTGCCGACCTCCCCGGCTCCGGGGGCGCCCTCAAGGCGTCGCCGGAGGACTTCCGGGTCGACGAGATCCCCGCCTACTCGCCCTGCGGGGAGGGCGCCCACCTATGGCTACAGGTACAGAAGCGGGGCCGCACCACCCGCGACGTGGTCCGCGAGCTGGCGCGGCAGCTCGGGGTCGCCGAGCGCGACGTCGGCGTGGCGGGGCTGAAGGACCGGCAGGCGGTGACGGTGCAGTGGCTCTCCTTCCCGGTCGCGAAGGGGCCCGTGCCGGCCTCCCTGTCGGGCGAGGGCTGGCACGTGGCCGCGGCCTCCCGCCACGGGAACAAGCTGCGCACAGGGCACTCGCGGGGGAACCGCTTCTCCATCGTGGTGCGCGGAGGAGACCTGGCCCGCGCGCAGGCCGTCGCCCTGGCCCTCTCCGCGCGCGGACTCCCCAACTTCTTCGGCGCCCAGCGCTTCGGCTCCGACGGACGGAACGCCGACCTGGGGCGCGCCATCCTGTCCGGGAGCCCCGACCCGGAGGCCCGCCGCGCCTCGCGCGACCGGTTCCTGCGCCGGCTCGTCCTCTCCTCCTGGCAATCGCTGCTCTTCAACCGCTGGCTCGACGAGCGCATGGCGGACGGCCTGTTCGCCCGCGCGCTGGCCGGCGACGCCATGAAGAAGCTCGACTCCGGAGGCGTCTTCACCTGCGAGGACGCCACCGCCGACCAGCCGCGCGTCGACCGATTCGAGATCTCCCCGGCCGGGCCCATGTTCGGCCACGGGCTCGCGCCCCTCAGCGGAGAGGCGGGCGAGCGGGAGGAGCGGCTCCTGGCCCAGGACGGCCTTTCCCGGGCGGACCTGGCGAGGGGAGGCGGAGAGACCGAGGGGACGCGCCGGGCGGGCCGCATCCCGGTGTCGGTGGATCTGGAGGCGGTCGAGGGTGGCTACCGGGCCAGCTTCGACCTGCCGCGGGGATCCTACGCCACGGTCGTGATGGGCGAGCTCACCAAGTCGGGCGCCGAGCTGGACGAGGCCGGGGACTGATCGCGCCGGCGAGCGGCGACGTCCCTCTGCGACAACTTGCCGCATCCGGGCGGGGCCTCCCACCCGGGTACATTCAGGGCCTCACAGGGGAGATCAGGACATGAGAACGACAGGACTCGCCGTCGCGGCCGCGGTCAGCTTCTTCCTCGCCGGGTGCGGCAGCAGCGGCTCCGCTCCGGGCTCGCCGACGGACGTCAGCGTCGCGGCCGGCGTCGCGGCAGGCACCGCGGTGGTGAGCTTCACCGCCCCCGCCTCCGGAGATCCCACGGGCTACACCGTGACGGCGAACCCCGGCGGGATCTCCGCCTCCGGGACGGCCTCTCCCATCACCGTGACCGGGCTGGCCGCAGGGACCGCGTACACCTACGCCGTCGTCGCCACGAACGCGGACGGGGCCTCGGCTGCCGCGACCACCGGGCAGCTCCGCTTCTACACGGTCGTCGAGACCTTCCACGAGCCGATGACCCAGCCCAACGACACCGTCTTCACCGGGACCTTCACCTTCGACGTCACGAACCGGGTCGTGACCCACCTGGCGGGCACGCTCACCCAGTCGATGACCAAGCCCGACGGCGTGACCTTCGGGCCTCCCATGACCACGGTCGCCCTCGCCCACCAGCTCTCGGCCGCTCCGGCCACGCTGGGTGGCGTCGAGGGGCTCCTCGTGACCACCTTCGCGCTCCCCACGACCGACACCTTCGACCCTTCCGGCTTCGCGCCCGGGGGCACCCAGTACTACGGGCTCAGCACCGGGGCCCCGAACCCCAAGGCCGGCGGGGTGGGCAACGCCTACGCCATGATCTTCGTGAACACCGCCGACCCGGCCGCGGCGCTCGAGCAGGCGCAGATCGACAAGCTCGCCTACGCGGACTGCACGGCCGGCGGCATGATGATGACCACCTGCATGACCGGGACGACCATGGCCGGGTACGGCAGGATGGGCACGATGATGGGTCAACCGGTCTCCCAGGAGACGGCCGCGCGGTGACGGGCGTCGCCCTCGCCCTGGCCCTCCTCCTGCCCGTCGCCGCCCTGCCCGACGACGAGCCGGTGCGGGAGGTGGTCCTCGACGAGATCGTCATCACCAACCCCAAGATCGAGTCCACCGACGCGACCCTCGGCGCCGCCACCCCCGGGAAGGCGGACCTCGCGGCACGGAAGGGCACGACGGGCGACGCCGCCGACCTCCTCCGGGGCGTCCCGGGCGTGAGCCTCGGCGGAGCGGGCGGCATCTCCAGCCTCCCGGCCGTCCACGGCCTGTCCGACGACCGGCTGCGCATCCAGGTGGACGGGGCGGACCTCATGCCTGCCTGCCCCAACCACATGAACTCGCCCCTCTCCTACGCGGACCCGACGCGGATCGAGAGCGTGACCGTCTACTCCGGGATCACCCCGGTCAGCGTCGGCGGGGACAGCATCGGGGGATCGATCCAGGTCAAGTCGGCGCCTCCGGAGTTCGGGACCCCGGACAAGCCGTTCCTCGGGAGCGCCCTCCTCGGCTCGTTCTTCCGCAGCAACGGCACCGCCCTCGGCTACACGGTGGGTGCGACCGCGGCGGGGGAGTGGCTCAACGTGACCTTCCGCCAGTCCGACTCGCGGTCGGAGAACTTCAAGGCCGCGGAGAGCTTCAAGCCGGTGGCTCCCGGCCAGGAGGGGGGCGAGCCCATCCCGGGCGACGTGGTCGGCTCCTCCGCCTACCACGGCACCATCCGGCGGTCGCTGGGGGTCGCGGCGCGCATCCCGGGCCATCTCCTCCAGTTCGAGGCCAGCCAGCAGAAGGTCGGGTTCGAGGGGTTCCCGAACCAGCGCATGGACATGACCCTGAACGACAACTGGCTCTACACGCTGCGCTACTCGGGCTCGCTGTCCTGGGGCGACGTCGACGCCCGGGTGAGCTACCAGGACACGAAGCACGAGATGGACATGGGGCCGGACCGCTACACCTACGGCACCGGGATGCCCATGGACACCGACGCCACCACGATGGGGGCGTCGCTCAAGGCCAACCTGATCCTCTCCGACCGGCAGCTGCTCCGGGTGGGCGTGGAGTACCTGGACCACGTGCTGTACGACTTCTGGCCCCCGGTGGGCGGGGTGATGGGGCCGAACACCTTCTGGAACATCGACTACGGCCAGCGGAGGAAGTTCGACGCCTTCGCCGAGTGGGAGGCGCGCTGGTCGGAGGCCTGGCTCACCCAGGTGGGCGTGCGCAGCGACACGGTGATGACCGACGCCGGGCCGGTCCAGGGCTACGACGACAGCCTGCCCGCCTGGGGGCTCGACGCCGCCGCCTTCAACGCCCTGCCCCGCCGTCGGGTCGACTCCAACTGGGACCTGGCCGCCCTGGCCAGGTTCACGCCCGGTCCTACACTGCAGGTCGTGGGGGGCTACGCGCGCAAGTCCCGCTCCCCCAACCTCTACCAGCGCTATCCGTGGTCCACGAACGCCATGGCGGCGCTCATGAACAACCTGGTGGGCGACGGGAACGGCTACGTCGGGCAGGTCGGGCTCGGGCCCGAGGTCGCACACACCGTGAGTCTCACCGGCGACTGGCACGACGCGGATCGCTCCCGGTGGGAGGCGCGGGCCACCGCCTACTACACCCACGTCCAGGACTACGTCGACGCGAGGCGCTGCGACTTCGGCCAGTGCAGCCCGGAGAACGCGACCGCCACCGACAGCTTCGTCCTCCTCCAGTACGTGAACCAGGCGGCCCGGCTCTACGGGGTGGACCTCTCGGGCCGCCTCCTGCTCGCGGAGGGAAGCTCCTGGGGCAAGCTCACCGCCAGCCTCGCCCTGGCCTGGGTCCGGGGAGACAACCTCACCACCGGCGACGGCCTGTACAACGTCATGCCGCTCAACGGGACCCTCTCGCTCGCCTACCAGCTGGGAACCTGGGACACCGTCGCGGAGCTCGTGGCGGTGGCGGCGAAGACCCGCCTCTCCCAGGTCCGGAACGAGATCCCGACCGGCGCCTACGCGCTGGTCAACCTGCGCAGCAGCTACGTGTGGAGCTTCCTCCGGGTGGACGTCGCCATCGAGAACCTCCTCGGCCAGATGTACGCGAACCCCCTCGGCGGCGCCTACGTCGGCCAGGGCCCGTCGATGAGCACGTCCAGCATCCCCTGGGGCATCGCCGTTCCCGGCCCGGCGCGGTCGTTCAACGTGGCCGTCGCGCTCGACTTCCGCCTGTGACCCTCCGGATCCAGAGGACCCGCATGCGACCCACCGCGAATCCCGCCCGCCCCCGCCTCCTGCCCGCCCTGGCCGCCCTGGCGGCAGCCGGGCTCGGCGCCTGCGACCAGGGCCCCCGGATCCAGGCGCTCCCGCAGTCCATCACGTTCGGCCCCGCGCCCACGCCCGACGTCGGCCAGGCGTCCGTCCTCGTGTCGGCCTCGGCGAGCTCCGGGCTCCCGGTCCGCTACGGCACGCGGACCCCGTCGATCTGCGCGGTCGACGCCACGAGCGGCGTCGTGACCGCGTCGGCGTCCGGAACCTGCACCGTCACCGCCAACCAGCCGGGAGACTCGCAGTTCGCGGCGGCTCCCCAGGCCGCACAGGACGTGACCTTCGTCTTCCGGGGGATCATCACGTTCGGACCCGTCCCGGCCCTCTCCGTGTACGACCTGGCGACCGTCACCGCCGTGGAGAGCTCCGGCATGGAGGTCCGGTTCACCGACTCGACCCCCTCCACCTGCTCCGTGGACGGCGCCTCGGGGCTCGTGAGGGCGCTCTCCCAGGGCGATTGCACCGTCGTCGCCAGCGCCGGGAGCTCGGAGGCCACCCTGACGATCCCCGTCGCCGCTCCATCGGGCCCCGTGCCCCCGGGCGCGCCGACGGGAGTCGTGGCCCGGTCGGGAACGGTCCCGGGCACCGTGGAGGTCCGGATTGGCGGGCTCCAGGCCGGCGGGAGCCCGACCACGGGCTACGCGGTCTCCTCCGACCCACCCGGCCTGACGGCGGAGAGCCCGACCCTTCCCGTCACCGTCGCCTGCCCGTCGTCCTGCTCCGGCCACCGGTTCTCGGTGGCCGCGAGCAACGCGGTGGGAACGAGCCCTCCTTCCGATCCGGGGGAGATCGTCACCGACTACGACGTGCTGGCCGTCTTCCACGAGCCGGACACGCGCCCCAACGACTCGATCTTCGTGGGGACGTTCACGTTCAACGCCAGCACCGGCGTCGTCTCCGGCCTCCGGGGGTCCCTGAGCGAATCGATGACCGGGGGTCCGATCCCATATCCGGACGACACCATGACCTGGATAGCGCTGCCCCACCAGCTGTCCTCGGTGCCGGCCACGCTGGACGGCGCCCCGGGAGCGCTGGTCACCACCTTCCGGCTGGAGGTCACCGACACCCTATCGAGCGACCCGAAGTTCGGCGGGACCGACGGCTGGGCGCCCGGCACCGGGTCGGGGCTGTACTTCGGTTACCCGGGCGCGAACCCCGGCAACGCCTACGTGCGGATCTTCGTCAACGCCGGGGACCCCACGGCGGCCGTCACCCAGGGTCAGATCGACAAGATGGCGTACGCCGACTGCGCCCCCGGCGGCATGATGGGGGCGAGTTGCATGACGGGGACGACCGAGGCCGGGTACGGGACCGTCGGGACCATGGGCGGCCAGCCGGTCTCGCAGGTCACGACCCGGCGGTAGGCCGGCGAAGGAGTCCGGTCCCGGCTACCGGGCCGCGAACGGATCGGAGAACCGCGGATCCCGGAGGAACTCCTCGTCGGTCAGCGCCTCGAGGAAGGCGAGCAGATCGCCCTTCTCCGCGGCGGTGAGGCCCAGGGGCCGGACCAGCGGGCTCTGCAAGGGGCTCGGGATCCCGTTCCTCATCCGGGCGCGGCCGCCGGCGTCGAAGGTCTCGATCACCTCGGCGAGCGTGGCGATGCTGCCGTCGTGCATGAACGGGGCGGTCACCGCGACGTTGCGCAGGGGCGGGGTGCGGAACCTGCCCATGTCCTCGGGCCGGAAGGTGAGGGCCAGGAGCCCGGTGCCGTCCGCCGGATATGCGCCCAGTCCGTCCTCGTCGTACAGGCCGACGTTGTGGAACGGGAAGGGGTTCCCGACCTCGCCGGGCGCGCCCGCGGCGTCGGTGAAGGCGAAGCCGGAGTGGCAGCTCGCGCAGCCGGTCCGGTCCGAGAAGAAGAGGTCCATTCCGCGCCGCGCGGCGTCGGAGAGCGCCGTGGCGTCGCCCCGCCGGTGCCGGTCGTAGGGCGAGTTCCCGGAGAGGAGCGTCCGCTCGAAGGCGGCGATGGCCTTCACGACGTTCGGGTAGGTGACGAGCTCGACCTCCTCCGGGAAGGAGGCGCGGAAGAGGCGAAGGTACTCCGGGTCCGCCTCGAGGCGGGCGGCCACCGTCGCGTCCATGCCGCCGATGCCGAGCTCCACGGGGTCCTGCCCGGTCATGGGCACGAGGGCCTGGACCTCCAGGCCGGGAACGACCGAGTTGGCCCAGGTGAAGGCGCGGAAGTAGGCGAGGTTTGCGAGCTGCTGCGGCCCGCGGGGGTGGAGCATCCCGGTCGAGCCCAGCCCCCGGGCGCGACCATCGGTGAAGGCGAGCTCCTGCAGGTGGCAGCTGGCGCAGGAGAGGGTCTGGTTGCCCGAGAGGCGCACGTCGTGGAACAGGCGCCGTCCGAGCTCCACCTTCACGGCGCTCATCGGGTTGTCGGCCGGGACCTCCGGCGTGGGGAAGCCGGGCGGCAGGTCCCAGGCGTAGGCCGGCCCGGGCTCCGGGCGCGACTCCCCACCGCCGCAGGCCGCGACGAGCACGCCCACGACGACGGTGGAGAGTCCGAGGCGGACGGGCACGGTCTTCCTCGATTCGCCTACTTCGCGACCACCCGGAAGGCGGTCTGCGCGCCGGCCGCCGCACCGTTGAAGGGGAGGCCGAGGACGGAGAAGATCGGGGCGCACTCCGGGTCCGACGTCGCGGGGTTGGCGGGGGTCTCGCCCGACATGCAGCCGGGGGCTCCGCCGCCGTCGGCGGAGTCGAAGTTGATGCCGGCGAAGAGAGGGGCGATGTCGAAGGCCACCGCCTGGGTGGCGGGGTCGAAGGCGGCGAAGGCGACCGCGGGCACGTTCAGCTTGGCGCAGGAGGCGGTGGAGTAGTCGCCCGGAGTGCCCAGGGCGCAGCCGGTCGAGCCCAGGTGGAAGTTGAAGGTGAATCCGGGGAGGGCGACGCCGGGGCGCTGCACCAGCCCGTCGACCTTGATGAACTTGTAGCCGGTGGTCCAGCTCCAGTACATCGCCGAGTTGGCGAGCGGCGGGCTGGCCAGCTGGACGTTCAGGTGGTTGGCCGCGGTGGGAACTCCCACGTCGAAGGCGAGCCCGACGTACGTGCCGGGGGTCACGGTTCCGCGCACGGAGGTGTTGGTCTCGGTGGTGCCGATGGTGCAGCTGCCGGAGCCGTTCTCGAAGTCGAGCAGCGCCACCCCGTAACCCTGCCAGGTGCCCTCGTCGAGGGTGACCGGCGCCTGGGTGCCGTCGGCGGCCACCATGCGGAGGTTGGAGACGTAGAACCGGAAGTCCTTCGGGATGTAGGGGAGGGCTCCCGTCCCGAGGGCGTAGCCGGCGCTGTCGGCGCAGCTGAAGACCTGGTCCCCCACCATCGCCTTGAAGTCGACGGTGACGGCCTGGGGCGCGGTGTCGCTGCTCCCTCCGCAGGCCGTGAAGAGCGTGGCGACGGCGACGAGCGCTGCGATTGCCTTCCGATTCATCGTGGATGTCCCTCCCAGGGCAATGTGGACTGCACCGGGCGACATCTACCTCGGCGCGCGGCGCCTCGAAAGCGCGCGGCGTGCGGCATGTTGTCGCAATCGGCGCTGCCGTCCGAGGATTCTAGAACGCGATCGCCAGGACGCCGCCGGTGAGGACCGCGGCGCCCGCCACTCCGTAGAGCACGTTCGCGGTGGTCGCGCTGGACTGGGCCTTGCTCTGCAGCGCGTCGGCCTGGGCCCGGTCGTTCCCCCCGGCGAGCAGCGCGTCCTGGGCGCTCTTCGCCTGGAGCCCCATCACGATCCCCGCGCCGGCCGCGACCACTCCCACGCCTCCGGCGATGATGGGGCCGAGCCAGCTCTTGCGCTCCACCGGCAGCGGCGCCGGGTCGGGACGGGTGGCCTCGAGCGGCGCGTCGGGCGGCCTCGCGGCGAGCGGAGGTGCGACGACCGGGTCCTGCCCCGGCTCGAGGACGAGGTTCACCTCGAGCGAACGATCCGGGGGCAGGACGACGTCGCGGCTCGAGGTGCGGTGCTCCGGTGCCGTCGCGGCCACGGCGTGCGGGCCCGGCGGGTAGGCGGCGTCGAGCGGCGCCTTGCCCGCCGCCGCCCCGTCCACCACGAGGTCGGCGCCGGGCGGGTCGGTGGTGACGTGGAGCATCTGGCGTCCGCTGGCCGCGAGCTTCCCCTCGAGGGCCTTCACGGTCTTCTGGACCGTCTCGCGGTTGGGGGCCGCCGGGGCGAGCCGCAGGTAGCGCGCGAAGGCGGCCAGCGCCGCCTCGGGATCGCCGAGCTTCTCCCAGGCCTGCCCGATGTTGAACTGGAGGGCCGGGCTGGGCTTCAGCCGGTCGGCTTCCTCGAACGCGGCGATCGCCTCCCGGTACTTCCCGGCCTTGTAGAGGTCGGCCCCCCGGCGGTAGGCGGCCCGGGCCGCGGCGGTGGAGTCGGCAGCGGGGGCCGCGGGGGGATTGGCCGCGCCGGCGGCGACGGGGAGCGCGAGGAGCGCGGCGAGCAGGAAGAGGCGGAAACCCGTCAATGTGGCTCCCGGAGGGACCTCTTCACCGTGCGGTCGGGCCGTACGGATCGAGGAGGTCGTTGCCGGACGGGCCATTCTCCCCGCTCCCGGCCTTGGCGCCAACTCCGGGGGCGCGGATTGGCCGGGGGCGCGCCGGCTTCGGCAGTGGGGGCGCCGCCGCCGAGACCGATGGAGGCGGCTCGTAGGGCGCGGGGGTGGCATCGGCCGGCACGACCGGCTCGGGCTCGGGCGCGGTGACACTGACTGCCGGCGGCTCGGGACGAGGAGCGAGCCCGGCGCTCCGGGCCGGGGGCGAGTAGGGCGCCGGCACGTCGGCCTGGCGCACGGCCAGCGCCGCCACCACCCCGGAGAGGAGCGCCACGAAGAGGAGCCCGAGCACCGCCGCGAGCGCAACCTGGGAGCGTCGGCGGCTCACCACCTCGACCTCCGACCGGGTGTCTCGGCGGATCCGCGTGGACGGGCGGGTGGGCGTGGGCGCCGGCCCCGGCGGGGCCAGGTCGCGCAGCGGCAGCGTGTCGCCTAGAGGCAGGGTGCCCCCGCGGGAACTGCTGCGCGGCGCCATGCGATCGGTGGTCCGGCCGGTGAGGAGCGGCGACACCGCGGTGCCGAAGACCGGGGCGCGCAGGACCTCGGGATCGGCGGCCACGACGCGGGAGAGCTCGCCCGCCAGCTCCTCCATCGACTGCTGCCGCCCCTCGGGGCGCTTCACGAGCGCCCGCAGCACGATCTGCTCGACCTCCTGGGGCAGCTCGGGGCGCAGCTTCCGGGGCGGCAACGGAGCGTCGCTCTGGTGCTTCATGAGCGTCGCGAGCGGGGTGTCGCCGTCGAATGGGAGCCGGCCGGTGAGGGTCTCGTAGGCGAGGACGCCGAAGGCGTAGACGTCGGAGCGCTGGTCGATGGCGTTCGAGGAGGCCTGCTCCGGCGACATGTACTCGGGCGTGCCGATGATGGAGCCGGCCTTGGTGAGCCGCTTCGCGTCGGGCGCCCCCGGCCCCTTGGCGATGCCGAAGTCGAGCACCTTCACGAAGTCGGTGCCGTCGGTCCTGCGCAGGACGAAGACGTTCTCCGGCTTGAGGTCGCGGTGGACGATGCCGCGCTGGTGGGCCGCCCCGAGGGCCCTGCAGATCTGCAGGAAGACGGGAACCGCCCGGGAGAGCGGCATGGGACCGTCCCGGTGGAGGATGCGTGCCAGGCTCTCCCCCTCGAGGGCCTCCATGACGAAGTACGCTTCCCCTTCCGGCGTGTGCCCGAAGTCGAAGACCTCGACGATGTTCTCCTGGCCGATCTGGCTCGCCGCACGGGCCTCGTGCTGGAAGCGGTCGAGCAGCTCCTCGTCCCGCGAGTACTCCGGGCGCAGCACCTTCACGGCCATTCGCTTGCCGAGCGTCACGTGCTCGGCGAGGTAGATGCTGCCCATCCCTCCCTGTCCCAGGCGGGACAGGATGCGGTAGCGGTCTCCGAGGATCCGCCCGACGAGGTCGTGGGAGGGAGCGAGGAGCGTGCCGTCCACCGGGCAGACGGTGACGCCGTCGTCGCTCTTCGTCCGGCATGTGGGGCAAACAGGCATACGCGGCGGGCGCCGAGATCGGATAAGCTACCACAACCTGCCGGAAGCCCGGGCGAAAGCGGGGAATGGGTGTCGGAGCTTTTCGTGGTCAACGGAATTTGCGGGGGGACCGTCTTCTTCCTTCCCGACGTTCCAACGGTGCTCGGGCGCTCCGCCGAGTGCCAGGTCCAGATCGCCGACCCCTGGATCTCGAGCATGCACGCCATGTTCGAGAGGCGGGGGAGCCAGCTCTGGCTCGTCGACCTCGAATCGCGCAACGGGACCTGGGTGAACGACAGCAAGGTCAGGGAGGCGCCGCTCGCCCCGGGATACCGCCTCCGCTTCGGAAAGACCGAGGTCGAGCTGCGTGAGGGCCTGACCCCGCGCCCCCTCCAGCCGATCCTCGCCGAGAGCGGGACCATCGTCCGCTACCTGGCCGACCTGCAGGCAGAGTCGCGGGACACGAGGCAGCCCGAGCCCGCGCCCCGGCGCGACACCGACCCCAGCTCGCGCCGGACCACCGGCCGCGGGCAGGGTTCGCGACGCCAGATCGCCATCGTGAACGACATCGGCCGGGCGCTCGTCGACGCCCCCGACCTCGACACCACGCTGGCCCGGATCCTCCACACCGTCGCCACCGCGGTCCGGGCCGAGCGCTCCACGCTCCTCCTCATGGACGAGTCGGGGCACATGCAGCCCCGCGCCACCGAGCCGCCCGGCTCCCCGCCCCGCATCTCCGAGACGGTGGTCACCGCGGCCGCCAAGGGACGGGCCGGGTTGCTCACCATCGACGCCCAGCAGGACCTCCGCTTCACCGGAAGCCAGTCGGTGATCGCCCAGGGCATCCGCTCCTGCCTGTGCGTGCCGGTCTGGGCCGACAACCGCATCCTCGGCATGCTGGTCATGGACCGCGGATTCGTCGACCCCTTCACCGCCGACGACCTCGAGCTGACCACGCTGGTGGGCTACCAGACCGCGCTGGCAATCGAGCGGGCCCGCTTCCTCGCCGGGGTCGCGGAGGAGGAGGAGCAGCGCCGCCGGCTCTCCCGCCACTTCTCGCCCGACGTGGCGACGCTGGTCGTGGCCCAGGAGCAGGGCGGCCGGGACCCGCTCGCGCCCCAGTCCCGCGACGACGTGACCGTGCTCTTCGCCGACGTGCACGGGTTCTCCGGGCTCTTCGAGCGGCTCGCCGCGCCGGAGCTGGCCGCGCTCGTCGACGACTTCTACCGGTCCATGTCGGAGGCGATCTTCGAGGAGCAGGGCACGCTCGACAAGTTCGTCGGCGACGGGGTCATGGCGGTCTTCGGCGCCCCGGTGCCCATGACCGACGGGGCGACGCGGGCGCTCCGCTGCGCCTTCCACATGCTGGAACGGGTCGACCGGATGAACCGGTCCCTCCCCGCCGACCGGCGCTTCGGCATCCGGGTGGGCGTGAACACCGGGACCGTCGTGGCCGGCAACCTCGGAACCCTGGGCCGGGTCGAGTTCGGCGTCCTCGGAGACACGGTGGCCGCGGCGGCCCGGATCGAGGCCATGGCCGCGCCCGGGACCGTCTACGTGGGGAGGGAGACGGCGCGCCAGGCGGCCGCCTCCTTCAGGTTCCAGGACCTGGGACGGCACATTCCGCGGGGCACGGCGCCTCCGGTCGACGTCCTCCAGGCCCTCGGGCCGGCCGGCCCCCCCTGACGCATGGTGCACCGCTCCTTGCCGGGGCGGCCTGTTTGCCGTAGACCCGCAGTCCGGAGGTCGTCGAGGCGGATGCAGCTAACGGTACGTGACGCGGCACGGCTCCTGGGAGTCAGCGAGCAGGTGCTGGAGCGCTGGGTGAGGAAGGGCGAGCTCCCGGCCCAGCTCGTGGACGACCGGTACCGCTTCAACCGCATCGAGCTGCTCGAGTGGGCAGCGCAGCGCAAGATGCCGGTCTCCGCCGAGATCCTGGAGGAGCCGGGGCTGGCCCAGCGGGCCAAGCCTCCCCTCGCACAGGCGGTGCGGTTCGGGGGCATCCACCGGAATCTCCCGGGGGGCAGCAAGGAAGCCCTGCTCCGCACCATGGTCGAGAAGCTCCCCGCCCCTCCCGGCTTCGACCGGGAGTTCCTCTACCAGATGGTGCTCGCGCGGGAGCACCTCGGATCCACCTCCCTCGGCAACGGCATCGCCATCCCCCACCCGCGCGAGCCCATCGTGCTGCGCGTCGACCAGCCGGCGGTGGCGATCTTCTTCCCCGACACCCCGGTGGACTTCGGCGACGGGGTTCCCGTGCACACGCTCTGCCTGCTGGTCAGCCCGTCCACCCGCGCCCACCTCCACGCGCTGGCCTCGCTGGCCACGGCGCTGCGCGACCCGGAGGTGGCGGCGAAGCTCGCGGCACGCGCCCCCGATGCGGAGATCCTGGGCGCCATCGAGCGGGTGGGGGCGTGAACCTATACCTGGCGGCGCTGGCCGTCCTCGCCGCCGGTGCGCTGGCCGGGCCCCTCCTCGCCCGGCGCCCCGCCCTCGCGCTCACGGTGGGATCGGCCCTGGCCGTGGCGGGGAGCCTGCTGGGGCTCGCCGCGGTCCTCCCCTTCCTGCTCGGCGCTCCCCCGATCGATCGGGTCCTCCCCTGGTCCGAGCCGCTCGGTGCCTTCCACCTCCGCCTCGACCCGCTCGCCGCCTTCTTCCAGGCCGCGCTGTTCGCCGTCGCCGTCCCCGCCTCCGCCTTCGGGGCCAGCTACATGAAGCCGTACCTGGGAAGGCGGCCGATGGGCGCGTTCGTCCTCTCCTACGGCGTCCTGCTCCTGGCCATCTCGCTCGTCCTGGCCGCCGCCGACGGGGTGCTCTTCCTGGTCGCCTGGGAGGCGATGACCATCGCCTCCTTCGTGCTCGTCACCTTCGACGACGAGAAGCTCCAGGTCCGGCGCGCGGGTTTCGTCTTCCTGGTCGCCTCCCACGTGGGCACGGCCTTCCTGTTCGCGCTCTTCCTCGTGCTCGGACGGACCTCGGGCGGCTTCGACTTCGTCCGCTTCGAGGAGCTGCGCGGAGCGGGGGCCGCCGCCCCCTGGGTGCTCTTCACCCTCGGTCTCGTCGGCTTCGGCACGAAGGCCGGACTGGTCCCCCTGCACGTCTGGCTCCCGGAGGCGCACCCGGCCGCCCCGAGCCACGTCTCGGCGCTCCTCTCCGGGGTGATGATCAAGACCGGCGTCTACGGGCTCCTCCGGCTGCTCGGATTCCTCCCCCCGCTCGGCGTGGGGTACGGGCTCCTGCTCGGCGCCATCGGCCTGGGCAGCGCGCTGGTCGCCATCACCCTCACGCTGGCCCAGGGCGACATCAAGAAGGCGCTCGCCTATTCCAGCGTGGAGAACGTGGGCCTCATCGTGCTCGGCGTGGGGCTCGCCGTCGCCGCCGGCGCGGCCGGCCACCCCGTGGTGGCGGCGCTCGGGATCGGCGGAGCCCTCTTCCACGTCTGGAACCACGCCCTCATGAAGGGGCTGGCCTTCCTCGGCGCGGGCACGCTGGTCCACGCCGCACATTCCCAGGACCTGGACCGGATGGGCGGGCTGCTCAGGCGCCTTCCCTTCACCGGCGCCCTCTTCCTCGTGGGCACGGCGACGCTGGCCGCCCTCCCTCCGCTGGCCGGGTTCGCCTCGGAGTGGCTGCTCTACCTGGGACTCCTGCGCTCCGGAGCCAGCGCGATCTCCGGCGCGGCGGCCCTGGTGGCCTACCTGGCCGTCGCCACCCTGGCGCTCGTCGGGGCCATCGCCGCCATCTCCTTCACGCGCATCGCCGGCGTGGCGCTCCTGGGCGCGCCGCGCGGCCCGGAGGCGGCCCGGGCCCACGAGGTCCCCACCGCGGGCTGGGCGCCGCTCGCGCTGCTCGCCGCCGGCTGCGTCCTCTTCGGGGTCTTCCCGGCGCTGCCGCTCCGGCTCGTGACCCCGGTGGCGGTCCAGCTGGGCGCCGTGGAGGCGGCGGAGGTGCTCGCCCCCGCCGCCGAGCTGGCGTCGGCCCCCAGGGCGCTCGTGATCGTCCTCCTGGCGCTGGTGATCGCGATCGTCCTCCTGCGCCGCCGCCTGTCGGGGGGCGGCGCCGCCGCGGCGGACACCTGGGGGTGCGGCTTCACGGCTCCCACGGCGCGGATGGAGTACACGGCCTCCTCCTACTCCCAGCTGTTCGTGTGGGGGCTCGTCCCCGCCTCGCTCCGGCCCCGCGTCCACTTCCAGTCGCCCCGCGGCGTCTTCCCGAAGAAGGGGTCGTTCCGGACCGACTCGCAGGACCCGGCGCGCACCCGGCTCTTCGACCCGCTCTTCCGCGAGCTGGGCGACCGGATGAGCCGCCTCCGCCGGTTCCAGGCCGGGCGCCTCAACCTCCAGCTGCTCTATACGCTCCTCACCCTGGTGGCGCTGCTCGCCATGCTGGCCCTCCGGGAGCGCTTCCCTTGAGCGCGGCGCTCGCCCTCCTCGCGGTGGCGATCGCCTCGGCGAGCGGCCTTCCCGGCCTTCTCCTGCAGCGGCGCCCGGCTCTCGGCCAGGGGCTCTCCGCGGGGGCGCTCGGCCTCGCCGCGGTGCTGGGAATCGCCGCCGCCGTCCCGGTGCTGGCGGGCGCTCCCACCGCGGTGCTCCGCCTCGCCTGGAACCAGCCCCACGCGTCCCTCGCGGTGCGGATCGACGCGCTCTCGGCCATCTTCCTGCTGCCCATCCTGGTCGTGCCGGCCCTCGGCTCGCTCTACGGGACCGGTTACTGGCCGCAGGCCACGAAGGGGCGCTCCGCGGTGCGTTTGCAGCTCTGGTACGGGCTCGTCACCGGGTCCATGGCGCTCGTGCTGCTCGCCGACAACGCCATGCTCTTCCTCTTCGCCTGGGAGGTGATGGCGCTGGGCGGGTTCTTCCTGGTCCGCGCCGAGCCCGACCGGAAGGACGTGCAGGCCGCCTCCTGGGTGTACCTCGCCGCGGCCCACGTGGGCACCTTCGCCCTCTTCGCCTTCTTCGCGGCCGCGGGAAGCGATCGCGGCAGCTTCGACTTCGCGGCCTGGGCCGGACTCCGCTCGAGCGGCACCGCGGCCGGGTGGCTCGCGCTGCTCGCGCTGGTCGGGTTCGGGCTCAAGGCCGGGCTCGTCCCGCTCCACTTCTGGCTCCCCGGGGCCCACGCGGCCGCCCCCAGCCACGTCTCGGCGGTGATGTCGGGGGTGCTGCTCAAGACGGGCGTCTACGGCCTCCTGCGCACCGCCGGCTTCTTCGAGACCCCCCCGGCCTCCTGGGGCGTCACCCTCATGGTGCTGGGCGCCGCGTCGGGGGTGCTGGGCGTGGCGCTGGCGCTCGCGCAGCACGATCTCAAGCGGCTGCTCGCCTACCACTCGGTGGAGAACATCGGGATCATCACCATGGGTGTAGGGCTGGCGATGCTGGGCCGGGCCCGCGGCGAGCCGGCGCTGGTGCTGCTCGGCTTCGCCGGAGCCGCCCTCCACGTCGTGAACCACGCCCTGTTCAAGTCTCTCCTCTTCCTGGGCGCGGGCTCGGTGCAGCACGCCACCGGGACCCGCGACATCGAGCACCTGGGCGGCCTGGCCCGTGCCATGCCCTGGACGGCGGGGCTCTTCCTGGTGGGCGCGGCGGCCATCAGCGGGCTGCCGCCGCTGAACGGATTCGTCTCGGAGTGGTTCGTGGCCCTGGGCGCGGTCCGCGTGCTCGACCTCCCGCTCCACGACCCGGCCTCCTTCGCGGTGCTGGTGGCCCCGGCGCTGGCGCTCGTGGGGGCGCTGGCGGCGGCCTGCTTCGTGAAGGTCCAGGGAACGGTGTTCCTGGGCAACCCGCGGAGCGCGGCGGCGGCGGCGGCCCACGAGTCGCCTCGCGCCATGCTGGTCCCGATGGCCTTGCTGGCGGGGGCGTGCGCGGTCATCGGGCTCCTGCCGGCGCTGACCGTCGGGCCGCTGGCCCGCGGGGCCGCGGCCTGGTCGGGAATGCCGCTCGCCGCGCTGGCCGGTCCGGCGGAGGCGGCGGCGGGGTCGGCGGCGTGGGTGTCCGGGGTGGCGGGGGTGCTGCTCGGGGCGGTGTTCGTGCTCTGGTTCCTGCGCCGCCGGCTCGGCGCCGGCGTCGCCGCCGAGGCGGAGGCCGAAACCTGGGGGTGCGGCTACGCCCGTCCCACCGCGCGCATGGGCTACACCGGCAGCTCCTTCGCGCAGATCCTGAACCAGGGCTTCCGCTGGGTGCTCTTTCCCAGGGTCCGCTTCGCTCCGCCCCGGGGACTCTTCCCCACCGGGTCCCGATTCTCCACCGAGCCCCGCGAGGCGGTGCTCGACCTGGCGCTGCTCCCGGCCGTCCGAGACTACATCTCGGCGACGGCCCGCGTGCGCCGGCTCATCGCCGGGAGGCTCCACCTCCAGGCCTTGCTCGTGCTCGCCACGCTCGTGGCGATGCTCGCCTGGGTACTCCTCCGGGGTGGGACATGATCGTGCGCGCGCTCTTCCAGATCGGGGTCCTCCTCCTGCTGCCCCCGCTCCTCCTCGGGGTGGTGAACCGGGTGAAGGCGGTGGTGGCCGGTCGCAAGGGGCCACCCGTCCTGCAGCTCTACTTCGACGTCTGGAAGCTGCTCCAGAAGGGAGCCGTCTACAGCCGGACGACGACCTGGGTCTTCCGCGCCGGGCCCGCGGTGGGGCTCGCCGCCATCGCCACCGCCGGGACCATGCTCCCCGTGGCCGGGCAGCCGGCCGTGTTCTCCTTCGCCGGCGACTTCGTCCTCTTCGCCTACCTGCTCGCGCTGGCCCGCTTCGTCACCGCGCTCGCCGCGCTCGACACCGGCTCCTCGTTCGAGGGCATGGGCGCGGCCCGGGAGGTCTCCTTCGCCAGCATGGCCGAGCCGGCGCTCTTCCTCGTGCTGGTCGTGATGGCACGGGCCACCGGATCGCTCTCCCTCTCCGGCATGCTCGGGCCCGCGCTGGCTCCCGCCTGGCGCGCCGCCGCCCCGGCGCTGCTCCTCTCCGCCATCGCCCTCTTCGTGGTGGCGCTGGCCGAGAACTCCCGCATCCCGGTGGACGACCCCAACACCCACCTGGAGCTGACCATGATCCACGAGGTCATGGTGCTCGACCACTCCGGCCCGGACCTGGCGTTCATCCTCTACGGCGCGTCGCTCAAGTTCTTCCTCTTCGGGGCCCTCTTCGTGCGGCTGGTGGCCGACGTGGGGGCGACCGGCTTCTGGGCCGCCGAGGCGGCCTTCGTGGTGGAGCTGGTCGGCTTCGCCGTCCTGGTGGGGCTGGTCGAGTCCCTCATGGCCCGTCTCCGCCTCACCCGGGTGCCGCAGATGCTGGTGGGCGCGTCGATCCTCTCCGTCTTCGCGCTGGTCCTCCTCCTGAGGTGAACATGGGCGCCTGGACCGACATGGCCTTCATCCTGGTGGTGGTCCTCGACCTCTTCCTGCTCGCCTCGAGCCGGCTGGGGGCCGCCATCCGGGCCGTGGCCCTGCAAGGGGCCCTGCTCTCGCTGCTGGCGCTGCTCCTCACCTCCTCCGGCCACTCCGTCGGCCACATGCTCGTGGTGGCCGGCGGCGCCTTCTTCATCAAGGCCATCCTCATCCCGTGGCTCATGTTCCGGGCCATCCGCGAGATGACCATCCGGCGGGAGATCGAGCCGCTCGTCGGGTACGTGCCCTCGATGATCCTGGGCGGCCTGGGGGTCGTGCTCTCGTTCGCCTTCTCCCGAGGCCTGCCGCTCCCCACGAACGAGATGCACCCCTTCCTGGTCCCGACCGCGCTCGCCACGGTGTGGACCGGGCTCCTGCTCGTGGTGAGCCGCCGCAAGGCGGTCACGCAGGTGCTCGGCTTCCTGGTGCTGGAGAACGGCGTCTTCGTCTTCGGCCTCCTCCTCACCGACTTCATGCCGGTGATGGTGGAGGCGGGAGTCCTCCTCGACCTGCTCGCGGCGGTCTTCGTGATGGGCATCGTGATGTTCCAGATCAACCGGGAGTTCGCCTCCCTCGACACCGACGCCCTGTCGTCGCTCAAGGACTAGGACCGATGATCCTCTTCGTCATCCTGGTCCCCTTCGTCCTCGGCGCGACCGCCTTCGCCTGGCCCGACAACCGGACGAGGCCGGTGCTCCTGCTCGTCGGCTCGGCGCTCCACGTCCTCGGCATCGTCTCGCTCTGGATCAACCCCGAGGCGGCGGTGATGAACGGCTACCTCTACCTGGACGCGGCAGGGAAGGTGGTCGTCACCACCTGCTCGGTCCTCTTCCTGGCGAGCGCCACCTACGCCCAGGGCTACCTGCGCCACCGCGCCGACCGGGACAACCGGGTCTTCGTCGGCGGCCTCCTCGTCCTGCTCGCCGCCATGACCACCGTGGGCACGGCCCAGCACCTGGGCGTCCTCTGGGTGGCCATCGAGGTCACCACGCTGGCCACGGCCCCGCTCATCTACTTCAACCACAACGCCCGCTCCCTGGAGGCGGCCTGGAAGTATCTCCTGGTCTCGTCGCTGGGCATCGCGCTGGCCCTGCTGGGCACCTTCTTCCTCGCCCTCTCCGGCGCCGGCCCCGACGGCCCCCGGTCGCTGATGCTCGACGACCTGATCCGGGCCGGGCCCCAGCTCTCCCGCCCCTGGGTGCGCGCCGCCTTCGTCTTCCTGCTCGTCGGCTACGGCACCAAGATGGGGCTCGCCCCGCTCCACTCCTGGAAGCCGGACGCCTACGGCGAGGCCCCGGGCCTCCTCGGCGCGCTCCTGGCCGGGGGCATCACCAACTTCGCCTTCCTCTCGGTGGTGCGGGTCTTCCAGGTCACGAACGCCGCCGGGGAGGGAGCCTTCGCGCGCGACGCGCTGCTCGGGCTGGGGCTGCTCTCCATGGCGCTCGCCGCCGTGTTCATGGCCGGCCAGCGCGACTTCAAGCGGATGCTGGCCTACTCCAGCGTGGAGCACATGGGCATCCTGTCCGTGGGGCTGGGGCTGGGCGGCGCGGCGGTGACCGGCGCCTTCTACCACGTGCTCAACAACGGGCTCGCGAAGGGGGTCCTCTTCCTGGCCGCCGGGAACATCCACCGCGCCTACGGGTCGAAGCGGACCGACGAGGTGCGCGGCGCCGCCCGCCGGCTGCCCGTCTCCGGGCCGCTCTTCCTGGTGGGTTTCCTGGCCGTGACCGGCACCCCTCCCTTCAGCCCGTTCTGGAGCGAGTTCATGATCCTGAACGGCGCCATCGGGACGGGGCGCTTCGTCGTGGCCGGCCTCTTCCTCCTCTTCCTGGCGGTGATCTTCATCGGCATGGGGGCCACCGTGCTCCACGTCGTGCAGGGGAGCGACGAGGGGGCTCCGGAGACTCCCGGGTTCAAGGACGGCTGGCTGACGGCCGGCCCCCCGCTGGCGCTGATCCTCACCGTGCTGGCGCTGGGCCTCTGGCTCCCCCGCCCGCTCCTGGATCTCTTCTCGGCCGCCGCGCGGCTGGTGACGGGAGCCTGACATGACCACCCGCGTCCTCCAGGCCTGGAACGCCGAGGCGGTCGAAGCCGCCGACATCCCCGTCCTCCCCGTCGACGAGTTCCAGCAGATCGTGGCCGACTCCATCGCCGCCGGGGCCCGGGTCTCGAGCTACGCGGGGCGCGCCGACGGCGACCGCACCCGCGTCACGGCGGTGCTGGCCGACGACGCCCAGGGCCGGCTCGGCCTGCTCTCCTGCCGGGTGGGCGCCTCCTGGCCCTCGCTCGCCGCCGAGTGCCCCTCGCTCCAGGCCTTCGAGCGGGAGATCTTCGAGCAGTTCGGCGTGCGGCCGGAGGGCCACCCCTGGCTGAAGCCGCTCCGCTTCGAGCCGCCGCTCGTGTCCGGAATCGACCCCTGGGGCCGGATCGCGAACCCGGCCACCATTCCGGGCGACTACCCCTTCTTCCGCGTGGAGGGGGAGGAGGTCCACGAGGTGGCGGTGGGGCCGGTGCACGCCGGCGTGATCGAGCCGGGCCACTTCCGCTTCCAGTGCCACGGCGAGCACGTCTTCACGCTCGAGATCGTCCTCGGCTACCAGCACCGCGGTGTCGAGCCCATGCTGGCCGGCGGCCCCGACCGGCGCACCGGGACGCTCCTCGAGTCGGTCGCCGGCGACACCGCGGTGGGGAACGCCATCACCCACGCCAACGGGGTGGAGGCCCTGGCCGACTTCCAGATCCCGGCCCGGGCCTCGGTGCTGCGCGGCGTGGCGCTCGAGCTGGAGCGGCTCGCCAACCACGTCGGCGACCTGGGGATGCTGGCCGGGGACGTGGGATTCCTGCCCACCGCCAGCTACTGCGGGGCGCTGCGCGCAGACTTCCTGAACTCACTCGCCGAGATTCTGCGGCAACCGGTTCGGGCGCGGCCTGGTGGTTCCGGGCGGGATCCGCTTCGATCTCGACGCCGGGGCCGCGTCGCGCCTGGCCGACAAGGTGCAGAAGGCCTGGGAGCAGGTGGAGGGAGCGACCCGGCTCCTCTTCGAGTCCCCCTCGGTGCGCAACCGCTTCGACGGGACGGGCGTCGTCTCCCGGGAGATCTGCACCGAGATCGGCCTGGTGGGGCCGGCGGCGCGGGCCTGCGGGGTCTCGCGCGACGTCCGGCGCGATCACGCCACCGGCGTGTTCCGCTTCCTCCACGTCCCCACCGTGACCGGGGAGACCGGCGACGTCTTCGCCCGGGCGTGGGTGCGGCGGCTCGAGGCCGAGCGCAGCGCCGAGTTCGTGACCCGGCAGCTCCGCGCCCTTCCCGGCGGACCGGTGCGGGCCGAGTGCCCCCCGCCCCGCCCCGGCCGGCTCGTGGTCTCCCTCACCGAGGGCTGGCGCGGCGAGGTCTGCCACGTGATCGAGACCGGGCCGGACGCCCGATTCCTCCGCTACAAGCTCGTCGACCCCTCGTTCCACAACTGGATGGGGCTCGCCATGGCGCTGCGCGGCCAGCAGATCTCCGACTTCCCGCTCTGCAACAAGAGCTTCAACCTCTCCTACTGCGGGCACGACCTCTGATGGACGGCATTCCCGGCATCCTCCAGTTCCGCGCCGGCTTCGGCCGGCAGACCGTCGCCTACCCCGAGGGCCCGGGGCGCTTCCCGGAGCGCTTCCGCGGGCTTCCCGTGCTCGACCCTCGGGCCGGCGACGGCGGCCGCGCCGGCGCAGCCGCCTGCCCCACCGAGGCGGTCCGGGACCCGGGCACGCCCGGGCTGGCCATCGACCTCGGGCGCTGCACCTTCTGCGGCCTGTGCGAGGAGGCGAGCCCGGGCGCCATCCGCTTCACCCGCGACTACCGGCTGGCCGGGCGGGACCGGGATGAACTGCTGGTGAATGGCGCCGCGCCGCTGCTCGCCCGCGCGCTCGACGAGAAGGCCCGCAAGCTCTTCGGCCGGTCGCTGCGGCTCCGGCAGGTCTCGGCGGCGGGCTGCAACGGCTGCGAGGCGGAGCTGAACGCGTCGGGCAACATCCAGTTCGACATGTCCCGCTTCGGCGTGGCCTTCGTGGCCTCGCCCCGTCACGCCGACGGGCTCGTGATCACGGGGCCGGTCTCCGCGAACATGCGGGAGGCGTTGCTGAAGACCTGGGAGGCCCTGCCGGCGCCGCGCATCGTCATCGCGGTGGGGGCCTGCGCCTGCTCCGGCGGCATCTTCCGCGACAGCCCGGTGCAGTCGAACGGCATGCCCGGCGTGCCGGAGATCCCGGTCGACCTCTGGGTGGCCGGCTGCCCGCCGCACCCGATCACGTTCATCGACGGCGTGCTGCGGCTGCTCGGGCGGGTGGAGGGCGATGCGCTGCGGCTCACGGGCACGGGGATCGTGGAGCCGCAGGGCGGCGAGCAGGGACGGTAGCGAGCCGGTGGCCGCGGCGTGGGCGGGGCCGCGGCGTTCGTGGGGCCGCACCGTTCGTGGGGCCGCACCGTTCGCGGGGCCGCACCGTTCGCGCCGCGGCGTGCAGCACTGGCGTCGCCGGAGCGTCCGTCGCACGGACCATCGGGCAGATGGGGCGTTCACTGGTAGTGCCTTGACGCCGGATTTCGCGAATCGCGCGTTCCGCGGGCGCGGTGCGCAGGGAAGGCGCGTCAGGACGCCGCATCTCGTGCAGGAGCGGCCCGCACGCGTCCCGGCGAGGTTCGAGATCCCCGCGCGAATGCGCGTCGCTGCGGCCATCCCCGCGCGTTTCCGAAGGTCCGGAATTCCCGTGAGAGAGTGGTTGCATGAACGCACGCGAATGGTCCTCCCGCATCGCCGAGCTCGCGCGCCGCGAGCACTCCGCCCTCGCCGACCTGCTCCTCGCCGTCGCCGAGTTCGACGAGCAGGCGGTCCACCGGCAGCTGGGCTTCTCGAGCCTGTTTGATTTCCTCCACCGGGAGATCGGCCTTTCCCGCGGGTCGGCGTACTACCGGCAGGTAGGCGCCCGGATGCTCCGGCGCTTCCCCGAGGTCGAGGAGCCGATCAGGGATGGGCGGCTTTGCGTGACGACCGTGAGCGAGCTGGCCAAGGTGATGACGGAGGAGAACCGGGCCGTGGTGTTGCCCAGGTTCTTCGGGTGCTCCCGCCAGGAGGCGAAGCAGCTGGTCGCGGAGCTCCGGCCGGCGGCGGAGGTGCCGAGGAGGACGGTGGTCACCGAGGTCCCGCTCCTGGCGCCGGTGGAACCGACGGCCGTGGGAGCGGCGCCTGCCATCGTCCAGCCGGTTGGACGGGATCGGACCCACCCCGGCCGGGGAGTGCATGCGGCCGACGGGGCGAGAACCGAGGCGCCGAGAACCGTGGTCGAGCCGATGACGGCGACCGAGACCCGGATGCACGTCACTGTGTCGCCGGAATTCGTGAAGCTCCTCCGGAAGGCCAAGGCCGGACAATCCCACGTCCAGCCGGGGGCGACCGACGAGCAGGTGCTGACCGCGGCGCTGGAACTGCTCGTCGCGCAGCAGGAGAAGCGGCGGGCCAGCGTGCCGCCCCGGGTGAAGCGCGAGGTCATGAAGCGGGACGAGGGGAAGTGCACCTGGCCGATGGCCAACGGCGGAGTGTGCGGCTCGGAGGTGCGGCTGGAGGTGGATCACGTGGTGCCTCGAGGGAGGGGCGGCCCGTCGACCGTGGAGAATTGCAGGATTCTCTGCCGTGCCCACAACCTGGAAGCGGCGCGCCGGGCCTACGGCGACGAGGTGATGGACCTCTTCGCCCCGCGGAACCCGGTCGCGCGTGAGCCCTGCGCCGCCTACGAGCTCGGCGGAGGAGGCGTGACGAGCGGCCCAGCCACCGCCGGCGGCGCCGCCGGGAGGGCCAGCGGGACCTGCGGCATGGCGATCCAGAGCGCGATGTACAGGATGATTCCCCAGCCCCCGGCGAAGATGGAGAGGATGAAGAGCACCCGTGCAAGCGCGATCGGGATGCCGAAGCGGTCGGCCAGGCCGCGGCAGACGCCGGCGATCATCCGGCCCTCGCGGGCCCTGTACCACTCGCGCCCCAGCGGCGGCTGCGACATCCAGCTCGTGCAGTGGCTGCACCGGACGGCGCCAGGCTGGTTCTCGGTTCGGCAATACGGGCAGGTGGTCATCGATTCGTCTCCTCCTTCCCACCCCTACGCAGGGGGGTATCTTCCTATTTCGAGCCCAGTCCGGGCCACTCTCCCAGAGGGGTGGTGCTCTTCACGACGTGCATGCCGGCCTCGGCGAAGCGGGCCAGCGCGGCGTCGGCTTCCGGCGTGAAATCGGCCAGGAACCCTCCCGACCCGTCAGGGACGGCCACCGGCGACATGCAGTCCTCGAGCAGGTAGACCCGTCCGGCCAGGCGCGGGTCCCGGGCCCGGATCTCCCGCAGCAGGTCCTCGACGGTGCTCTTCACGCAGTGGCTGGAAGCCTGCCCGGCCACGACCAGCGCGTCGGAGGAGAGCAGCGCCTCGACGAGCGCCGGGTTCCGCCCCCCGTGGGGCTTCCCGTCGTGGGTGTGCGTCACCTCCGGCCCGAGGGCCGAGTAGTGCTCGGTGAGCGGGTTCTGCCCCTTCCACTCCGTCCAGGACTCGGCGGCCCGGACGTAGGAGTGGAAGAGCCGCGCCTCCTGCAGCACGCCCGCGAGCGCGTGGCCGTCGCCGCCCACCAGGCAGTGGGGCGGCCAGAGGTAGAGCTGGTACTTCCCCTCCCGCTCCAGCTCCACGCAGTAGTGGAGGGCCTCGGCGCGGAGCCAGGCGTAGTCGCCTCCCGCCACCCAGGAGGCCACGGCCGGGTTGGGGCGCGCTTCCCCGTCTCGCACTTCACCCGAGGTGATGACGCGCCAGGGCTGGAGCGGCCTCCCCTCCCGGTCCACCCAGAAGGAGGCGAAGAAGATCTGGAAGGCCAGGTGGGAATCCAGCGTGGCGGTGAGGCGGGTGATGGACCCCAGGTTCCGGTAGATGAAGGCGGCCAGCCGCCGGGTATCGTCGACCGCTCCGGTGCCACTCCGTCCCCCCACGTAGAGGGCCCCGCCCGGCATGCAGAAGTCGCGCTGCTCGTCGACCATGACGAGCTGGAGGTCCAGGTGGTCGCTTCCCGCGAGCGCGATGCCGTGCTCGTCCCGCCAGGCCGGGGCGGCATCGAGGAGCGCCCGCGCGTCGGGCTGGTGGGACCAGCGCCCGGCGTTCTCCGGATCGTGGAACGGCGGGATGGGCAGCTCCCGGAACCTCATGTGGACCTCCGCGGGGTGCGCTGGCGGGCCTCGAGGATGAGGCGCGTCCGCAGGTCGTGCAGGTTCCGCTCCAGCCCGACCGGGTAGGCGTGCGGGTGGACGAGCCGCTTCACGCCGGAGTGGAAGCGCCCGAGTTGCTCCGCCGCCCTGGCCCGCACCTCGGCCAGCGGGGGGGCCGTCCAGACCGGGGCGCCTCCCCGCAGCACAGGGACGAGCAGGTCCTCGTACGGGGTGCCCTCCGGGATGATTCGACGGCGCGTGAAGTCGAGCGGGTCGACCATCTCCGGAGACGGCGGGAGCCCGAGCCCCTCGTCGAACAGGACGTCGCCGAGCCATCCCTCGGCGTGCCGGTAGCGTCGCACCTGCAGGATGCCCGGGATGGTGGTCTTGGCGAGCTGCTCGGACAGCTTCACCCGGTAGGTCCAGGGGTCGGCCGGCCCGTCGCGCACCGCCGAGAGCTTGAACACGCCTCCCAGGGCGGGCTCGCCCCACCCGGTGACGAGGCGCGTGCCCACGCCCCAGATGCCGATGGCGGCCTGCTGCTCCTTCAGCGCGCGGATCACGTGCTCGTCGAGCTCGTTGGAGGCCACGATGGCGGCGTCGGGCAGGCCGGCCTCGTCGAGCATCCGGCGGGCCTGCTGGGAGAGCCATGCCAGGTCGCCCGAGTCGAGCCGGATTCCGGCCAGACGGTGCCCCTCCCGGGCGAGCCAGCGCCCCACCTCGACGGCGTGGCGCACGCCTTCCAGGGTGTCGTAGGTGTCGACGAGGAGGATGGTGTTGGCAGGCATGGCCCGCGCGTAGGCCATGAAGGCCTCGAGCTCGTCGTCGAAGAGCATGACCCAGCTGTGGGCGTGGGTGCCCTTCACCGGGATGCCGTACAGCTTGCCTGCGAGCACGTTGGATGTCGCCGCCACCCCTCCCACGTAGGCGGCGCGGGACGCCGAGAGGGAGCCGTCGATGCCCTGCGCTCGACGGAGCCCGAAGTCGACCACCGGCCCGCCGCCGGCGGCGAGCACCGTGCGGGCCGCCTTGGTGGCGACGAGGGTCTGGAAGTTCACCACGGCCAGCAGCGGCGTCTCGAGCAGCATGCAGGGCACGACCGGGCCCCGCACCCGGAGAAGCGGCTCGTGGGGGAAGACGACCGTGCCCTCGGGCACCGCGTCGACGTCCACGTCGAGCGTCGTCGCGCCGAGCCAGTCGAGGAAGGCCGGCTCGAAGAGGGGCTTCCCGTCGGAACCCTGCTGTCCGGCCAGGAAGGCCAGGTCGTCCGGAGTGAACCCGTGGTGAAGGACCAGGTCGATCGCGTCCTCCAGCCCCGCCGCCACGGCGTAGCCCCCCTCGAAGGGGTTGCGCCGGAAGGACAGGTGGAAGACCGCTTCCTTCCCGGCCAGCCCGCCCTTCCAGGCCGCCGCGGCCATGGTGAGCTGGTAGAAGTCGGTGAGGAGCGCGAGCGACGTCCGGTAGACCTGCGAGGGGCCCATGAAGCCTCCTCCGAGGTTGTAACGCTCTTCTGGGTGGGGTGACCCGGGTTCCTTGCATGCGCCGGGCGACCGGGTAAGTACCCGCTCCGGAGGCTTCGACGATGAGCGACCCGCTGGGCATCCTCTCCACCTTCACCCCCGGCGCCGGCCGGACCGGCCGCCACTTCTCCTTGCCCGCGCTGGAGCGGAAGGGCTTCGGAGCCATCTCGCGCCTCCCGGTCTCGATCCGGGTGGTCCTCGAGTCGCTGGTCCGGAACCTCGACGGCGTCCGGGTGCAGGAGAAGGACGTCCGGGCGCTCTGCGCCTGGCAGCCCCGGGCCGAGCGGACCCAGGAGATCCCCTTCGTGGTCTCCCGCGTGCTCGCCCAGGACTTCACCGGGGTTCCGCTCATCGTGGACCTGGCGGCGATGCGCGCCGCCATGGCCCGGGCCGGCAAGGCGGCGGCCAAGGTCGAGCCGCTCGTGCCGGTGGACCTGGTCGTCGACCACTCGGTGCAGGTGGACGCCTGGGGCTCCTCCGACGCCTTTCGCAGGAACCTCGAGTTCGAGTTCGCCCGCAACCGGGAGCGCTACGCCTTCCTCAAGTGGGGCACCCAGGCCTTCGAGCGGCTGCGAATCGTGCCGCCCGGCATCGGCATCTGCCACCAGGTGAACCTGGAATTCCTCGCCACGGTGGCCACCGAGCGGGACGGCGTCTGGCTCCACGACACGGTCATCGGCACCGATTCCCACACCACCATGGTGAACGGCATCGGCGTGGTGGGCTGGGGCGTGGGCGGGATCGAGGCCGAGGCCGGCATGCTGGGGCAGCCGACCTACTTCCTGACCCCCGACGTGGTGGGCGTGAACGTCCACGGGCGGCTCCCCGAGGGCGCCACCGGGACCGACGTGGTGCTCGCGGTGACCGAGTTGCTCCGCAAGCGGAAGGTCGTGGGGAAGTTCGTCGAGTTCCACGGCGAGGGCGCCGCGAGCCTGCCCGCCACCGAGCGGGCCACCATCGCCAACATGGCGCCGGAGTACGGCGCGACCATGGGCTACTTCCCGCCCGACGAGCAGACGATGCGCTACCTGCTCGCCACCGGCCGCGCGAAGGAGCAGGTCGACGGGGTGCGGGCGTATCTGACGGCGCAGGGCACCTTCGGTATCCCGCGGGCGGGCGAGGTGGACTACAGCGAGGTGGTGGACCTCGACCTGGCGACCGTCGTGCCGGCGGTGGCGGGGCCGAAGCGGCCGCAGGACCGCATCACCCTCCCCCAGGTGAAGGAGCGGTTCACCGAGCTCTTCTCGCGCAAGGACGCCACCGGCTACGGGAAGCCGGCTTCCGAGCTGGCGGAGCGCCACCGGGACGACGGCGTGGAGCTGGGCAACGGCGACGTGGTCATCGCCGCCATCACCTCCTGCACCAACACCTCCAACCCGGCCGTCATGCTGGCGGCCGGGCTCCTGGCCCGGAAGGCCCACGAGCGCGGGCTGCGCCCTCCCCCCCACGTGAAGACGTCGCTGGCTCCGGGGAGCCGGGTGGTCACGAGGTACCTCGAGCGGGCCGGGCTGCTTCCCCACCTCGAGGCGCTGGGCTTCCAGGTGGTGGGCTACGGCTGCACCACCTGCATCGGGAACTCGGGCCCCATCGACACGCGGCTCGAGGCGGTCATCGGCGCGAGCGACCTGGTGGCGGCCAGCGTGCTCTCGGGCAACCGCAACTTCGAGGCCCGGGTCCACGTCAACGTGAAGGCCAACTTCCTCATGAGCCCGCCGCTGGTGGTGGCCTACGCGCTCGCCGGGACCGTCCTGCGCGACCTCACGCGGGAGCCCATCGGCACGGACCGGGCGGGCCGCGAGGTCTTCCTCGCCGACCTCTGGCCCTCGCAGGCCGAGGTGGCGGCCCTCCTGGAGGCGGCAACCGACCCGGAGGAGTACCGGCAGAACTATTCCCGCTTCGACCAGAACCCCCAGTGGAACGAGATGACGGCGCCCGGGGGCGCCCTCTTCAAGTGGGATCCGCGCTCCACCTACGTGCAGGAGCCGCCCTACTTCATGACCCCGGCCCGCCCGGTGGGCGACGTGAAGGGGGCCCGTGCGCTCGCCATCTTCGGCGACTCGATCACCACCGACCACATCTCCCCGGCGGCGAGCATCAAGCCGGACTCGCCCGCGGGCCGCTACCTCATTGCACAAGGAGTGAAGCTGGAGGACTTCAACAGCTACGGGTCCCGGCGGGGGAACGACCGGGTCATGGTGCGCGGGACCTTCGCCAACGTCCGCATCCGGAACCTCATGGTCCCCGGGAGCGAGGGGGGCGTGACCGCCCTGCAACCGTCCGGCGACGTCGTCTCCATCTACGACGCGGCGGTGGAGTACGAGACCCGGGCCACTCCACTCGTGGTGATCGCGGGGCACGAGTACGGCACCGGCAGCTCGCGCGACTGGGCCGCCAAGGGCACCGCGCTCCTCGGGGTGCGGGCGGTGGTGGCGCGGTCGTTCGAGCGCATCCACCGGGCGAACCTGGTGGGGATGGGGGTGCTCCCGCTCCAGTTCCCCGACGGCGCCTCGGCCGAGACCCTCGGGCTCGACGGGACCGAGACCTTCGACGTGGTCGGGCTCGCGAAGCTCCAGCCGCGCGGGACCGCGACGCTCGTGGTCCGCCGGAAGGACGGGACGGAGCTCCGCCAGCCGGTGGCCGTCCGCCTCGACACCCCGGTGGAGCTGGAATACCTCAAGGCCGGCGGAATCCTGCCCTACGTGCTGGAGCGGCTCGGCTGACCTGCCCGGCCGGGGCCGCCCCGGGCTGGCCGGTTTCTGGCGTCCGGGCGGGGCGCGGGCAGGATCCGCCCCATGAGCCTGTTCGAACTCCTCTCGGTGGCCGCCCTGGTGGCGTCGCTCGTCCTGCTCCTCGACGCCGGGGCGCGCCTGCCGGCCATCGCGGCGGTGCTGGCCGGCGCGCTCCAGGCCGGGATCCTCTTCCAGGTCCTGCAGGTCCGGACCGGGAGCTTCCCGCTGACCCTGGCCCTGTCGTTCGCGGTCCTGGCCGCCGCGGGCTACGCGTGGACGCGGGCCCAGGCGAAGCCGGGCGTGACGGCGGCGACGGCGGCGGTGCTGGCCGGGGCGATCCAGATCCTGCGCGGGTTCAAGCTGGTCTGAGCGGAGCCCCAACGGCTCCTTGCACCGGGGGATCCCCGGGTTAGCTTTCCCCGTGCCCTTGGATTCCCCCTCCCCCTCGCGCCTCTCGTCCATCCGCCGCCTCCTGCCACTCCTGAAGGTGGAGTGGAAGACGCTCGCCGGCGCCACGGCGCTGCTGCTGCTCGGCTCGGCCGCGGCCCTCGCCTATCCGCAGGGCATCCGGGTCATCGTGGACGGAGCGCTCTCGAACCGGGACATGGGGCGCATCCAGCTGGCGGCGTTCGTCATGGGCGGGCTCGCGGTGGTGCAGGGGCTGGCGGTGGCGGGCCGCGCCTACCTCTTCGGCCTGGCCGGTGAACGGGGAGTGAAGCGGGTCCGCGAGCAGCTCTTCGACTCGCTGGTCGTGCAGGAGGTGGGCTTCTTCGACGGCCAGCGCACAGGCGACCTCACCTCGCGCCTCTCCTCCGACACGGCGTCTCTCCAGGGACTGCTCTCTTCCCAGCTCTCCATGGCGTTGCGGAACGCGGTGCAGGTGGTGGGCGGGATGGTCCTCCTCGTCATCACCTCGGCGAAGCTCACCGCGGTGATGCTGCTCGTCGTGCCGGCCGTGGCGCTCGGCGCGGTCTTCTATGGACGGAAGATCCGGGCGCTGTCCCGGAAGTACCAGGACGCGCTGGCCGACGCAGGGCACGCAGCCGAGGAGTCGCTCTCGGCCATCCGCACGGTCCGGTCCTTCGCAGCCGAGCCGGCCGAGATGACCCGCTACGGCGCCGCCATCGAGGCGAGCTTCCAGCTGGCCCGCACGCGGGCCCGGGCGGCGGCCATCTTCATGGGCGCTGCGTCGACGGGTGTGTACGCGGCGCTGGCGGTGGTGCTCGGGTACGGAGGGGCGCTGGTGGCCGGCGGTGAGCTCACGGCCGGCGCGCTCACCGCGTTCCTGGTCTACACGCTTCTCATCGCGATGGGGCTCGGCACGCTGGCCGACATCTGGGCCGAGGCCATGCGCGGCCTGGGCGCCGCCGAGCGGGTCTTCGACCTCACCGAGCGGAAGCCGGAGATGCCGGTGGAGGGCGGCCGCCGGCTCGAGCGCGTGAAGGGGCGCGTGGCCTACGAGGCGGTCCGGTTCCACTACCCCACCCGCCCCGACGTGGAGGTCCTGCAGGGCATCGACCTGGCGGTGGAGCCCGGGCAGGTGGTGGCGCTGGTGGGCCCGTCGGGCGGCGGCAAGTCCACCCTGGGTGCGCTGCTCTCGCGCCTCTACGACCCGACGTCCGGACGCGTGACGCTCGACGGCGACGACATCCGCGACCTCGACCCGGCCTGGCTGCGGCGGCTCGTGGGCGTGGTCTCCCAGGAACCGGTGCTCTTCTCGACCACCATCGCCGACAACGTCCGGTACGGGCGCCCGGCGGCAACCGACGCCGAGGTGCGGGAGGCGCTGCGGGCGGCCAACGCGGAGACCTTCGTGGCCGCGTTTCCCGAGGGACTCTCGACCAAGGTCGGCGAGCGGGGTCAGCAGCTCTCCGGAGGGCAGAAGCAGCGGATCGCGATCGCGCGCGCGCTGCTCAAGGACCCGCGGATCCTGCTCCTCGACGAGGCGACCAGCGCCCTGGACGCCGAGAGCGAGGCGCTTGTGCAGGACGCGTTGACCCGGCTGATGCGCGGACGGACCTCGGTGGTGATCGCGCACCGGCTCTCGACGGTGATCGGCGCCGATCGGGTGGTGGTGATCGACGGCGGTCAGGTGGTGGAGTCGGGGCCGCACGCCGAGCTGCTGGCGCGCGGCGGGGCCTACGCGAGGCTGGTGGAGAAGCAGGTGCTGCGGGGGTAGCCGGCGCTCAGGACCTCGCGCGCCGCTTGAGGCGGGCGCCGACGTCCTTCAGGGACAGCGTCTTGCGCGGCGCGAGCGCCTTGGCCTGCTGGATGTCGCGGGCCTCCTGGGAAAGGGCGTGGCGGAGGGCGTCGCCGACGACCTCGGAGATGGTGCAGTCGGTGGCCCTGGCGCGGAGGCGGAGCGCGCGGTGGAGTCGCGCGTCGAGGTGGACGGTGGTCCGCTTGCGGGAGGGCATGGGCACGTAGCGTGGCTGTTTACGAGGGGGGCGTCAAGGAGAGGGGGCGCGGAGCGCTCGACCCTTCAGGCGGCCTGTCCACGCCAGGACGCTTGACCGAGGCACCGACGCGGAAGCGATCCGGCTGTCAGGGGGGCGTGCGAGCATCTGAACGCATGGGCAGCGGAGCGGGCCATGGGAGAATCGGGCGACCGTCACTATCGGTGATGCTCGAGGACCTGTCGGCCCGGGTCGACGGCTCGTGCGGCGCGGCGGGATTGCCCCGGAGTGAAGTGGGGACACTCGTCGACGGGCTCCTGGTCCGCGTGGCCCGAGGCCGTGGCGCGGTCGACGTGGCGGCCGGTGAACGGCTCGGGCAGCTCCAGGACGGCGATCGGCTGCTGCGCCTCGGCTATGCGAGGCTCGCCGACTACGGGCGCGAGGTCCTGGGCGTCGCTGGGCGCACGGCCCAGGCCATGGCGCGGCTGGCGAGGGAGCTGCGGGCGCGGCCGGTGCTCGGAGCGGCGGTCCGGCACGGAGAGGTGGCTCCTCGCAAGGCGGAGATGATCCTGGGGGTCGCGCTCGGACGAGACGAGGCAGCGTGGGTCGAGCGCGCCAGGCACCTCACGGTCCGTGAACTGGCGGCGAGCACCGGGGAGCAGGCCGAGCCGGATGCCTGGGACCGAGTGGTCGCAGCGGCCTCGCCCGAGACGGTCGCGCGGGTCGAGGCGGCCATGGAGCTCGCCGGCCGGCTGCTCGGTCCCACGTCGCAGCGCTGGGAGAGGCTCGAGGTCCTGTGCCAGGAGTTTCTCGGCGCGCATCGGGGTCCGGGGTGGAGCGAGCCGGCGCCGGGGAATGCGGCCGCGGACACCTTGAAGGAGGCGCTGGAGCGGGAGACCCGGCGGTGGGCGTCGCTGGAGGCCGTCGAACCGGTACCGGCTCCGGAAGTCGGCGACGAGCGCGCGCCGCGAGTCATCGACGCACGGTTGCGGGAACTCGCGACGATGCGGCGGTGCTGGGACGACCTGGTCGGGCAGCTGGCGCACGTGGTCCGGGCGCAAGGCCTCTGGTCCGACCTCGGCTTCGCGAGCTTCGAGCACTACTGCACCGAGCGGCTCGGGCTTGCGCCGCGCACGGTCGAGCAGCGGGCCTGGCTGGAGGGGAGGCTCCGGCGGTTGCCGCGCCTCAGGGAGGCCCTGCGGTCTGGCCGGCTCAGCTACGAGAAGGCACGCATCGTGGCGGGAGTGGCGGACGAGGAGTCGCTGGACCGTTGGATCGGGCACGCCGAGAAGGCGACGTGCATCGGCTTGCACCGGGATGCGTCGAGCCACGAGGTGAGGCAGACGTGTGCGCGGGGGCAGGTGGCGATGCGGGTGCCCCGACACGTGGCGTTCCTCCTCCAGGAGACTTTCTGGGCGGCCCGGCGGGCGGTCGGCATGGACCTGACGGCCGACCAGTGCCTCTACTGGGTGGCCGACCACTTCCTCGGAACCTGGGAGGACGCTCCCGAGGTACAGGTCGGGCCCGGGCGGCAGGTGATCGAGCGGGACCATGGCTTCTGCCAGGTGCCAGGTTGCAGCCGGGGGGCCGACCACGTCCACCACATCGTGTTTCGCTCGCGCGGCGGTGGCGACGAACCGGAAAACCTGGTCAGCCTGTGCGTGGCCCATCATCTACACGGGGTCCATCGCGGCTGGGTCCGGGTTTCGGGGCAGGCGCCGGACCGGTTGCACTGGGAACTGGGGGAACTGGAGGCCCAGGGGGAAGCGGCTGCCTGATTGTCAGACCCCTGATCCACGATGCCGGTGCCGGTGGCGGCTCCCCGAGCACCGCCGGGCATTCCCTTCAGGAGGTCGGTCGACATGGCAGTGAAGGTGATGGTTGCTCCCGCGATCGCAGCCGCCGTAGAGGCGCCGCCGGCCCGAAGGCTACGAGACCCTCTCGCCCCGCCGAAGCCCAAGCGGCGGAAGTCTTCCGTCTACGACGCCGAGGGGCACGAGGTGCTCATCACGCTGATGTGCCTCAAGTGCCACCAGATGAGGCCGCTCGCCATGTTCGGCTTGCGGCGCATGGCCGATGGCTCCATCCGCAACCAGCCCTGGTGCCGTGGGTGCCGGTCCGGTGCCGGCGCCGAGAAGCCCCGCCGCCGCGAGCAGGAGGGGGCCTCCTCCGAGCTGGAGGCGGGCCCGACTTCCGAATCGGTCGCCGAAGGCGTCCCGGCTCCGCAGCGCCCGATCGACGCGGGCCAGGTGGCCACCCAGATTGCCGCAGCCCTCGCAGGGGGGTGGCGGAGGTAGGGATCCCCCGGGTCGCCCGGGGACTGCAGTGCGCTCGAAAGAGCCGGGGCCGCCCGCGGTATCGCGAGGCGGCCCCACTTTTTTCTTCACAATCGTTCACCATCGGGCGCGCCCCTCCAGGGACTTCACGACCAGATGACACCACATCGGGGCAAGCCATTGACTCGAATCAAAGACATCCACCGTGCGTGATCGCCATGACGATCTGCGTTGTGCTTTGAAACGGGTCGGGTACGATTCGCCGTCTCTTCGAGCGCGCTAATCGAAGTAACCCGTCCAACCTTCAGCTGTAGGAGTTCTCAATGGCCCAGAGCAATCTCAAGGCGAAGCTCCTCGAGAAGATCGAGGCGCACCGCCCCAGGACCACGAAGCTCAACAAGGAGTTCGGAAACGTCGTCATCGACAAGGTGAACATCGGCCAGTGCATCGGTGGTGCTCGCGACGTCCGCAGCCTCGTCACCGACATCTCGTACCTCGATCCGTTCGAGGGCATCCGCTTCCGCGGCAAGACCATTCCCGAGACCTTCGCGGCCCTGCCCAAGGTCCCCGGCAAGGACCAGCCGTTCGTGGAGGGGTTCTTCTGGTTCCTGCTGACCGGCGAGATCCCCACGATGGCGCAGACCCAGGAAGTGGTCGAGGACTGGCGCGCCCGCTCCGCCATCCCCGCCTACGTGATCGACGTGCTGCGCGCCATGCCCCGCGACTCCCACCCCATGACGATGCTCTCGACCGCGGTGCTGACGATGCAGCGCGACTCGATCTTCGCCAAGAAGTACGGCGAGGGCGGCCTCAAGAAGAACGACATGTGGGATCCGATGTACGAGGACTCGATGAACCTGCTGGCGAAGCTGCCGGCCATCGCCGCGTACATCTACCGCATGAAGTACAAGGGTGACGTCCAGATCCCGGCCGATCCGAAGCTCGACTGGGGCGGCAACTTCGCCCACATGATGGGCGTGGCGCCTCCGTACGACGAGGTCGCCCGCATGTACTTCATCCTCCACTCGGACCACGAGTCCGGGAACGTCTCGGCGCACACGACGCACCTCGTGGCCTCGGCGCTGTCCGACGCGTACTACTCGTTCTCGGCCGGCCTGAACGGCCTGGCCGGTCCGCTCCACGGCCTGGCGAACCAGGAAGTGCTCGGCTGGATCATGAACGTGATGAAGAAGCTCAACAACAAGGTGCCCACCAAGGAGGAGCTCGAGAAGTTCCTCTGGGACACCCTGAACGGCGGCCAGGTCATCCCGGGGTACGGCCACGCGGTGCTCCGCAAGACCGACCCGCGCTACGTCGCCCAGAACGAGTACTCGAAGAAGCACCTCCCCAACGACCCGATCTTCCAGCTCGTGAACATGATCTACGAGGTGGCGCCGGGCGTCCTCACCAAGCACGGCAAGACCAAGAACCCCTGGCCGAACGTCGACGCGCACTCGGGCGTCATCCAGTGGTACTACGGTGTCCGCGAATGGGACTTCTACACGGTCCTCTTCGGCGTCGGCCGCGCGCTGGGCGTGCTCGCCAACATCACCTGGGACCGCGGTCTCGGGTATGCCATCGAGCGCCCCAAGTCGGTCACCACCGACATGCTCGAGCAGTGGGCCAAGGACGGCGGCCGCAAGGGCGCCGAGGACTAGCCGAATCCGCTTCCTGAAGTTCCTGGGGGCCGCTCCGCGAGGGGCGGCCCTCTTCCTTTCTAGGCCGCCGCCGGCTTCGGTGCGGCGCCGGCCCTCACGCGCAGCAGGAACTCCTCGACGATCCGCATCGCCTCCGCAGGCCTCCGCTGCAGGACCAGGTGCGGAGTGTCGAGCATGCGCACCTCGGCCCGGGGCTGCAGTGCGCGGATCTCGGCGGGGAGCGTGGACCGGAGAAGCCGGTCCCTCTTCCCCCCCAGGAAGAGGAGCGGGACGGGGCACTTCCGCAGCGCCTCGGATGCGTCCACCGCCAGCGCCGCCCGGGCCCGGGCCGCCATCACCCGGGCCGGGACGTGGCGCACCGCCTCGCGAACCTCCTCCACGAGTTCCTGGGGCGCGTCGCCGCCGGCCAGGAGCAACCGGACCACATGGGGCGGCAGGGGCAGCCGGAAGAAGGCCGGCCCGAGCGGCGCGGCCCGGGCGATGAGCACGTTCGCAGGCTTGCGGTGGAAGGTCGCGGCCAGCACCACCCCCACGAGCCCTTCCGGCTTCGTCGAGGCGACCCGGAGCGCGAGCGGACCCCCGAAGGACTCGCCGAGGATGGCATAGGGCTCCCCGCGGGGGAGCCGGGATCGGACCAGCGTCTCCAGATCGGGGTAGTCGAGGAAGCGGTCCTGCGGATAGGGCACGCGCCGGAAGTCCAGCGCTCCGGTGGCCGCTCCGAGGAACCGCTCGAAGAGATCGGTGCTCCCGTCGAGCCCGGGGAGCAGCAGCACGGGAAGGGGGCGCGTCGTCATCGCCATGATCGTCCGATCATCTCACGGCACCCGTCAGAAGAAGAACCGGTCCGGCACGCCCCGCGTCCACTCGAGGATGGTGGGCCACCCGATGACCGCATCGAGCGCCTCCTGGGCGGCCGCCGGCTCCAGGCCCGACTCGACGAGCCCTGCGGAACAGGCGAGCAACCGGCAGTTCCCGGCTTCCCGGGCCTGGAAGAGCGCCCGTGCCGGACCGTCGTCCCGATCGTCCGCCGCATCCACCACGGCGCGAACCGCCTCGCCGAGCAGGAAGACGTCCACCCGGTCGCCCATCGCGGCGGCCGCGAGGGCACAGGAACCCGCCACCCGCAGCGATGCCTCGTCCGGGTGGGACAGGAAGACGATGGTGCGCCGGTCGCTCGTCATGATTCCCCTGCTTTCGCGCCGTGTTATAACCCGCGCGCCATGTCCGAAGAGAAGAAGCGCGAAGCCGGCCCGGTCGTCGTCCGCAAGGGCCACGTGAAGCCCCCCCCTGCCGGCGTCAAGATCGAGCAGCCGGTGGTGGAGCAGCTCGGTCCGGTGGATGCGCCGTCTGCACCGGCAGTCGAGGACCGCCGTCCACTCTGGCAGCGGGTGGCCGACGCGAAGGCCGGCACCGCTGCCGGCGTGCCCGCGCCGTCGTCGATCTCGTCCGCGCCCACGCAGCCTCCGCGTCCGCCGCGCCCTCCCCGCCCCGGCGGTTCCGGGGGTCCCGGCGGATCGGGCGGAGCCTTCGGCCGCAGCGGCCCCGGTGGCACCGGCGGTCCCGGCGGCCGTGGCGGTCCCGGCGACCGTGGCCCTCGCCGCGACGGCGGCCCCCGCGATCGCCGCGAGCCGCGGCGCGACGCCGGCCCTCGCGAGCCCGCCGCCCCTGCCCTTCCTCCCGGTGAACCACCTCCGCCTCCTCCCGAGGCCCCGGCCGCCGACGAGGGCTCGTTCGCCGACATGTACGCCGACGCAGCGGCCGCGGCGCGCCCCCGCCGCCGCTTCCAGCCCGGCGAGAAGGTGGCCGGCAAGATCCTCCAGATCGGCCAGGACGTGGCCTTCCTCGAGCTCGGCTCCGGCCTCGCCGACGGGATGATCGAGACGATCGAGTTGCAGGACGACGAGGGGAAGCTCGAGTTCCAGCCAGGCGACATCATCGACGGCGTGGTCGTGAAGGGCGGCGAGCGCGGCGTGGTGGTGAGCCGCGGCAAGGCCAAGGTCCACTCCGACCGCCGAGCGGTGATGGAGGCGGCCCAGACCGGCCTTCCGGTCGAGGGAGTCGTCCTCGCCGCCAACAAGGGCGGCATCGAGGTCGAGGTGATGGGGCAGCGCGCCTTCTGCCCCATGTCGCAGATCGACGTCCGCTTCGTCGGCGACCCGGCCACGCTGGTGGGCCAGCGCTTCCGCTTCCGCGTCCAGAAGGCCGACGAGCGGGACATCGTCCTCTCCCGCCGCGCGCTCCTCGAGGAGGAGCGGGCCGATCTGGCCCGGAAGACCCGCGAGCGGCTCGAGCCTGGCGCCACCTTCGAGGGCACGGTCACGAGCGTCCAGGACTACGGCGCCTTCGTCGACATCGGTGGCATCGAGGGGCTGGTCCACGTTTCCGAGCTGGCCTGGGACCGGGTCTCCCGCCCCGGCGACCTGCTCCGGCAGGGCGACAAGGTCCAGGTGCAGGTCCTCAAGATCGAGGAGGACGCCAGGAAGGGGACGCGCATCTCTCTCAGCGTGAAGGCACTGGTGCCTCGCCCCGAGCCGGTCGCCGCCCCTCCCCGCCCGGTCAACGCCCCGCCCCCGCCCCCGAAGGTGGGCGACGTGGTGAAGGGCACGGTCGACCGCATCGAGCCCTACGGCGTCTTCGTCCGCTTCGCCGGCGGCCGCGGGCTCGTGCCCGCCGCCGAGACCGGGACACCCAGGGGACAGGACCTCAAGAAGGCCTTCCCGGTCGGCGCGGAGATCACCGTGCTCGTCACCGAGATCGACGAGCGCGGACGGATCCGGCTCTCCCGCACCCAGGCCGAGGCGGCAGACGAGCGACGCGAGGCCACGGAGTACATGGCCAAGGCTCCCCGTGCGAGCGGCAAGGGCTTCGGAACGTTGGGCGATCTGCTGAAGAGCAAGCTGAAGGGCTGATCCCCGACCCGCCCCGTTTCTTCCCCGGGAGCCCTTCATTCCACGGGGCCCCCTGTGCTATCAAAGAGGGCTCTCGCGAGCCAATTTCCCCTTCCATCCCAAGGGAGTCCCGAGCATGTCCTCGACCGTTGCGCCCACCAAGAATCCCCACCTGCTCAACTGGGTGGAGGAGATGGCCAAGCTCTCCACGCCCGACAAGGTCGTCTGGCTCGACGGTTCGGAGCTCGAGCGCCAGGAGCTCATCGCCCAGGCGGTCGTCGACAAGGTGCTCATCCCCCTCGACCAGAAGAAGTGGCCCGGCTGCTACTACCACCACTCGAACAAGAACGACGTCGCCCGCGTCGAGCACCTGACCATCATCTGCACGCCCACCAAGGAGGAGGCCGGCCCCACCAACGCCTGGGTCGCCCCCGACGAGATGTACGCGAAGATGCGTGGCCTCTTCGCCGGCTGCATGAAGGGCCGCACGATGTACGTCGTGCCGTACGTGATGGGTCCGGCCGACTCGCCGTTCGCCAAGGTCGGCATCGAGATCACCGACTCGGTCTACGTGGCGCTCAACATGGGCCTCATGACCCGGATGGGCAAGGTGGCCCTCGACCGGCTCGGCGACAAGAACGACTTCAACAAGGGCATGCACGCGGTCGCCGAGTGCGACCCGGAGAAGCGCTTCATCACCCACTTCCCCCAGGACAACACCATCTGGTCGGTGGGCTCCGGCTACGGCGGCAACGCGCTGCTCGGCAAGAAGTGCCTGGCGCTGCGCATCGGCTCGTACCTGGCCAGGAAGGAGGGCTGGCTCGCCGAGCACATGCTCATCCTCGAGGCCGAGAGCCCCGAGGGCGAGATCAGCTACGTGGCGGCGGCGTTCCCGTCGGCCTGCGGCAAGACCAACTTCGCCATGCTGATCCCGCCCAAGGAGTTCGCGGGCTGGAAGATCCGCACCGTGGGCGACGACATCGCCTGGATGCGCGTCGGGCCCGACGGCCGCCTGTGGGCGGTGAATCCCGAGGCCGGCTACTTCGGCGTGGTCCCGGGCACGAACACCAAGACCAACCCCAACGCCATGGCGAGCATCCGCAAGGACACGTTCTTCACGAACGTGGCCCGCACCGCCGACGGCGACGTCTGGTGGGAGGGGCACGACGCCCCGGCCCCCGACGAGCTCATCGACTGGAAGGGGGACGTCTGGAAGAAGGGCAGCACCGAGAAGGCCGCCCACCCGAACAGCCGCTTCACCGCGCCCATGGCCAACAACCCGGCCATCTCCCGGTTCGCGAGCGACCCGCGAGGCGTGCCCATCAGCGCTATCATCTTCGGCGGGCGCCGCGCCAACACCGTCCCGCTCGTGCTCCAGTCCTTCAACTGGACCCACGGCACCTACCTGGGCGCCACCATGGGCTCCGAGACCACCGCCGCCGCCACCAGCGCGGTGGGCGTGGTCCGCCGCGACCCCATGGCCATGCTGCCCTTCCTGGGCTACGACGCCGGGAGCTACCTGCAGCACTGGCTCGACATGCAGGACCGCATTCCCAACCCGCCCAAGATCTTCCTGGTGAACTGGTTCCGGAAGAACCAGGACGGCAAGTTCGTCTGGCCGGGCTACGGCGACAACATGCGGGTCCTCAAGTGGATCCTCGACCGCTCCCACGGCCGCACCAACGCCCAGGAGACGGTCATCGGCTGGACGCCGGTGTCGGGGGACCTCGACCTCACCGGCATGGATGCCTCCAAGGAGTCGGTCGAGCAGGCCACCCGGATCGACCTCGGCGAGTGGCAGCACGAGCTCGAGGACGTGAAGGAGTGGTTCGACAAGCTCGGGAAGACCCTGCCCGTGCAGCTCGAGCTGCAGCGCCAGCTGCTCCTCGCGTCGGTGAAGAACGCCCGGGCCGTGGCGGTCGGGAAGAAGTAGATCCCGGGCGTGTGCACGCTCGCACTCGCCTTCCACGCCGACCGGCGCTGGCCGCTCGTCGTCGCCGCCAATCGCGACGAGCGGCTCGCCCGCGCCTCCGAGGACTGGGCCCTGCGCGCGCCTCCCGGTGCGCCGCGCCACGCCGCGCCACGCGACGCGGTCGCAGGGGGCACCTGGATCGGCGTGGGCTCGGCTGGGATCTTCGCCGGCATCACCAACTTCCACGCCTCCCCGGGCCACCCTCCCGACCCCACCCGTCGCAGCCGCGGGGAGATCGTCTCCCGGGTCCTCGGCCTGCCCTCCGCTGCAGCGGCCCGAGTGCTGTGCGCCGGGACCGACCCCGGCCAGTACAACCCCTTCCACCTGCTCGTCGCCGACGCCACGACCGCGTTCCTCTGGTGGTTCGACGGGGACGGCTCGGCCCTCGAGGACCTGGGGCCGGGACTGCACGTCGCCACGGAGCGCTCGCCCCACGGCCGCGACCCCCGCGGGGAGGCTCTCCGCGCCCGCTGGCCGGTCGACCCTTCGCCGCCCCGGCTCCGCGAGTTGCTCTCTAGCCACGAGCTTCCGCCCGGGCCCGGCGTCTGCATCCACTACGGGGACATCTACGGAACCCGTTCCTCGGCGGTGATCCGGCTCGCCCCGGCGCTCCACCACTCCGAACTCTACGCCGCCGACGGCCCTCCCTGCACGACGCCCTTCGAGGATCGCTCGGGTCTGCTCGTGGCCCTGTCCCGCCCGGCGTGAGGGCTTGACGCCGGGCCCTCCCGCCGACATCTATCCGGCCATGGGACTCCTCGACCGCATCCCCTCCCGGCCCCCGCCCTCGGCTCCGCCCGAGTCCATCGACCTGAACGCCAGCGGCGAGTTCGAGATCACCTGGCCGGGTGGGCGGGTGGCGATCCTCCCCGCCTTCACGCTGCGCGACCTCTGCCCGTGCGCCGGCTGCATCGAGGAGGGCACGGGCAAGAAGATCCTCGACCCTTCCACCATCCCGCTCGACATCCACGCCGAGCGCATCGATCCGGTGGGCAGCTACGCCATCCAGATCCACTGGTCGGACGGTCACGACACCGGCCTCTACACCTGGGAACAGCTGCGCAGGATCTCCGGGCTCTGATGGCGCCGCAGGCGCTCCCGGTCAGACCATCCGGCGGGCCGGCGCCGCGATGCGCGTGTGCCGGTTGACCTCGGGCGACATGCCCTGACGGGCCCGCGCGAAGCGCAGGCCGTTCATCGGCCCTTCTCCTCCGCGCAGGGCGTGGACGAGGAGCTTCACCGCGAAGGGGTCCGCGTACCCGGAGGCCGCCTCGGCCACCAGGAGATCCGCCGCGCCCCGCGACTCGAAGGGCTCCGAGCGGTAGGCCCGGCCGTGCGTCAAGGCCGCGTAGGCGCTCGCGACCGCCACCACCTCGGTGGTCGGCGACGGCCGCTCGGCAAGGTCGGGGTAGCCCTGCCCGTCGCGCCAGTGATGGGCCAGCGCCGCCTCGACCGCCGGGTGCTCGCCCAGTTGCCGGGCCAGCTGGAAGGCTCCGAGAAGCGGATGCTGCGCCACCTCCACCGTGTCCTCGCCGTGGAGCGAATCGGCCGTGCCCACCACCCGGGCCGGGACGTGGCGCATCCCGATGTCGTGGAGCAGGGCGGCCACCGCGATCTGGGGCGACGCCCGGGCCGTCCCCGCCGCGGCCAGGATGAGCCGGGTGGTCACGACCGCCGCGCAGAGCGCGTGCCGGTAGCGGACCGGGTCGAGCAGCTTCGCCGCCGCCATCTCCTCGAGGAGCGGCTGCGGGAGCGCCGCACACTCGATGACCTCGCGCACCCTGGCCACGACGTCGTCGCTTCGCAGGAGGTGCCGGTGGGCCGGGTCGCGCAGGACGTCACCGATGTCGTCGGCGATGAAGGTGTCGGAGATGGGGGTGACGCTCCCCGGCCGGACCGACGCGGCGGCCTCCGCGATCGACTCGACCGACACGACCGTTCCGGCCCTCGCGAGCAATCTCCCACCGCAGTCGGTGAGGTCCCTCCTGAGCTTGACCCGGTCGAACATGGCTCCGTCGTACCAGGGTAGCAGGACACGGGATGGGTTGGGCCGACCGCCCCGTGGGGGTCGACACGAGCGAGGGTGGGAGTCCGGACTACATCCCCGGTCAGCGCCTTTTCCGGGAGAGGGCGCGGTCCATCTCGCGCCGGCTCTCCCGCTCGGCGATGTGGTCGCGCCGGTCCTCGTGGGTCTTGCCTCGCCCGAGCCCCAGCTCCACCTTGGCCCAGCCGTCCTTGAAGTAGAGGGAGATCGGGACGAGCGTGTAGCCGCGCTGCTGGACCTTGCCGCGCAGCTTCTCGATCTCGGATCGGTGGAGGAGCAGCCTCCGCTCCCGGAGCGGCTCGTGGCCGAAGCCGGCGGCCGCGGACTTGTATTCCCCGATGCGGCAGTTGAAGAGCCAGAGGTCGTCGCCGCGCAGGGCCGCGTAGGAGTCGGAGAGGGCGACGTTGGCCTCCCGCAGCGACTTCACTTCACTTCCGGTGAGCGCGATCCCGGCCTCGATCCGCTCCTCGATGGCGTAGTCGAAGACGGCCCGCCGGTTCTTGGCCACGACCTTCACTCCGTCGACGTCGGCCCGCTTGCCCTTGCCGGACTTGCTCACGGCAGCGCCACGTTGTCGATGAGCCGGGTGCGCCCCAGGAAGGCCGCGACCAGCGCCCGGGTGCCCGGCACGGCGCGATCCACCGGCCGCAGGCGCTCCGGGTGAACGAGCTCGACGTAGTCGACGCGCATCCCGGCCGCCTCGACCGCGGCCCGGATCCCCAGGGCCAGCGTCGCCGGGTCGCGTTCTCCCCCGCCGGCCCGCCGGCGAGCCTCCTCGAGCGAGCGGGAGATGGCGACCGCTCGGCCGCGCTCCTCGGGCGTGAGGTAGGCGTTGCGCGACGACATGGCGAGGCCGTCGGCCTCCCGGACGATGGGCATCCCCACCACCTCGACCCCCATGTCGAGGTCGACGGACATGCGTCGCAATACTTGAAGCTGCTGCCAGTCCTTCTCGCCGAAGAAGGCCACGTGGGGGCGGGAGAGGCCGAAGAGCTTCGCCACCACCGTGGCCACGCCGCGGAAGTGACCGGGGCGCCGGTCGCCGCAGAGCCCCTTCGAGACCTCGCCGACGTCGACCCAGGTCTGGAAGTCCTCCGGGTAGACCGCGGCCGGGTCCTCCGGGGCCAGCACCGCGTCGACACCGGCGGCTCCACACTTCGCGAGGTCTCCCTCGAGGTCGCGCGGATACCGGGCCAGGTCCTCGGACGGGCCGAACTGGGTGGGGTTCACGAAGATGGTGGCGAGCGAGAGGCCGGGGCGGCCGCCCTCGTCGGCCCGGTGGCGCGCCTCGCGCATGAGCGAGAGGTGCCCGTCGTGGAGGTAGCCCATGGTGGGAACGAGGGCGATGCGGGTGCCCCCGTCGCGCGCGGCGATGCAGCGACGCTGCCACGCGCCCGGGTCGCGGATGAGATCGGGGAGGGACATCGGTGGACGAGGACGAGCCAGCTAGACCGGCGCCCCCACCACGCCGGCGTGGTCGTCGTCGGCCGAGGCCTGCTGGGGGACGACCTGGAGCAGCCGCAGGGAAGGCGCGTGGAAGCTGTGCTCCTCGGCGGGGAAGGTCCCGGCCTTCACCTCGGTCACGTAGGCCTCGACGCCGGCCACGGCAGCCGGCCCGAGATCGGCGAAGCGCTTCACGAACCTGGGCTTGAACTCGGTCTCGAGGCCGAGGAGGTCGTGGTAGACGAGCACCTGGCCGTCGGTGTGGGGGCCAGCGCCGATGCCGATGGTGGGGATGGCGAGCTGCCCGGTGACGAGCCGCGCCAGCTCCGCCGGGATGCACTCCAGAACCACCGCGTAGCAGCCCGCCGCCTCGAGGGCGTGCACGTCCTGGATGAGCTTCTGGGCCTTCTCGCCGTCGCGCCCCTGCACCACGTAGCCGCCCATCTTGTGGACCGACTGCGGGGTGAGGCCGAGGTGCCCATGACCGGGATGCCGGCGCGGGCGATGCGCCCGATCACCTCGGCGAACTCGGAGCCGCCCTCGAGCTTCACGGCCTCCACGCCGCCCTCGGCCACCATCCGCATCGCGTTCTTCACCGCCTCGTCGGCGCTGGCCTGGTAGCTGCCGAAGGGCATGTCGCCGACCAGATGGGCGCGGCTCTGGTTGCGGGCGAGCCCGCGCCGCACCGAGGCGCAGTGGTAGATCATCTGGTCGAGGGTGACCGGCAGGGTGGACTCGTGCCCCTGCATCACCATGCCCACCGAGTCACCGACCAGGACCGCGTCGACGCCGCCGCGGTCGACGAGCCGGGCGCTGGTGGAGTCGTAGGCGGTCACCACGGCGATCTTCTCGCCGGCGACCTTCATGCGACGCAGCTCGTGGATGGTCACGCGCTTGCGGGGCGCGGTCTGGCTGGACATTGCGCTTCGCCTCCGGTGTAGGCCCCGTCACGAGGTCCCGCCCATTGGGGAAGGGAAATCTACCCCGGCACGGGCGGCCAGCGCCATGGATAACGGATCGGGGGCTCCCGGAGGGCGCGGTTGCGCTGGATCAGGCCCCGTGCCCGGCCAGGCTGAAGTGGAGACGGCCGCGGCGGTGGCGCCGGATCTCCTTCTGGAGGGCGTCGAGGTCTCCCTCGTCGCCGAGGTCGATGTCGCTGGTGTTGACCACGAGCAGCGGCGTCTCCTCGTAGTGGAAGAAGAAGTCTCCGTAGGCCCGGCTCACCTGCTCGAGGTAGTCGACCCCGACCGCGCGCTCGAAGTCGCGGCCGCGCTTCCGGATGCGGCCCACCAGCACTTCCGGGCGTGCCTGCAGGTAGACCACCAGGTCGGGCTTCACCACCCGTGCGCCGAGGACCTGCCAGATGCGCTCGTAGAGGGCGAGTTCGTTCGGCTCGAGGGTCAGGCTCGCGAAGATGCGGTCCTTCGCGAAGAGGTAGTCGGCGATGGTGACCTGGTTGAAGAGGTCCTGCTGGAAGAGATCCTGCTGCTGCTGGAAGCGGGAGAGCAGGAAGAACAGCTGGGCCTGCAGGGCGTGCTTCTTCCGGTCCTGGTAGAAGCCGGGCAGGAAGGGGTTCTCCTCGACCGCCTCGAGCACCACCCGCCCCCCCATCCGGTTGGCGAGGGCCGTGGCGAGCGTGGTCTTCCCCACCCCTATGGGCCCTTCGATGGCGATGTACCTCGACTTTTCCATCGTCGTTGCGCGAGCTTGCCATACGGCCAGGGAGGTGTCCACGTGGGGCGGATGGGTGCGCTTTCTTGACCCGGTAACGTGGCGTCATGTAGGGTCACGCGGGTCGACGTCTCGGCATGCAACGCGGAGGCAGGATGGTCGAAGGGCGGCGTGGGCCGGGGGCGGGTCGGAGGCAGGTGAAGGGGTCGACCGCGGTCGGCGCGGTCGATCCGGCCTATCAGAGGGCGATCCTCAAGATCGCCATCGAGCTCCGCAAGCCGGGAGCGAAGAGTTACGACGACGTCGTCGAGAGCACGATCCAGGCGATGAGGCTCGATGCCGGGGCCTTCCGGAAGTACCTGGGCGAGAACGGGGCCCGCAACATGAGCCTCCTGCTCGCGACGGCGCGGGCCGCGGGCATCTAGCGCGGGTCGAGGGGAATGGGCGCCCTTCCGGTGGCGGGGCGTGGCGGTGGCGGGCGGCGGATTTTTCGGTTGGGCGCCCAGCTTTTCGCGGTCCGTGAACGTCCGGCGCCGGTCTCCCACGGGGGGAGCCGGCGCCTTTCGCGTCCACCGCAGTCCTGCCTCCTACCCGTCCTGGTCGGACTCCCCGGCACGCTTGCGGGCCACCTCGGCCGCCACGTCCTCGAGGGCCTTCTTCCCGGCGCCGCCGGCCGGCAGATCCTCGTGCTTCCCGTCCTGTGCACGCCCCGTCATGTGAGCCTCGCCCGGCCGCCAACCCGGAGTGACGGTCGCTGCGAGGTCCCGGACGCCCTCCCGGGCGGAGCCGGCCAGCTTCTGGAACGCCCACCGGAAGAACATCGCGAATCCGATGAAGGGCAGGAAGACCACGTAGAGGCCGCCGACCACCGGGGCCAGGAGCAGCGCCACCAGCCAGTGGATGCGCAGGTAGCGATCCGTGGACGCCCCGGGGAGCATGCCCCCGTCGTCCGCCACCGGGGTGATGCTCCACTGCCTGGGATTCCAGTAGTAGCCGCCGGGGACCCTGCTTCCGCCGCTGAACCGTGCCATGGCGCCTCTCCTCTCTCTCGCTTCGTTCCGCGCTACGAACGGCGCTTCGAGTCGATTTCCTTGGCCAGCTCCTCGAGCTTGGCCTCCTTGGAGGGTGCCTCCTCGGCCGCCTTCTCCTCGGACCGCTTGCCGGTGAAGTGCGCCGCTCCGGGCTGCCAGCCGGGGGTCACGGTGGCGGCCAGGTCCTGGGCCGAGCGCTGGAAGATGCCGACCAGCGGGCGGAGGGCGGCCTGCGCCGTCAGGTAGAGGCCGATGAAGGGGAGGAACACCACCATGAGACCGCCCAGCACCGGCATGATCGTCAGGGCCGCCGCGGTGGAGAGCTTCACGTAGTGCTCGGAGTGCGAGCCGGGGAGCTTCTGTCCGTCCTTCTCGATGGGGAAGATCTCCCAGTTGGTCTTCGAGAGGTAGTAGCCGCCCTGCACTGCCGTTCCGCCGTTGATGGTCGTCATGGTGTCGTCTCCTTCACTCCGGGTTGAGATGCTCTCTTCACCGAGGAGTGTCGTCGATCGGGCGCGGCTTCGATATTGGGTGCACTCCCCAGGCAGCGTGGAAAGAGTCCGGTGGGGGCGTGCGCGGCCTCCCGGGACGGGCGGGGTGTACGACCGGGGACGCGCACCGGAAAACACCCGACCCCGGATGGGGCCTGCCCGGCGGCGATCGCCGTTACCGGGGCTCGAAAGGCAACCGACCGTCAATACTGCCGAATTCAGGGATCCGGGAGTGGGCCGAGCGCCCGGTCGACGGCTTCCCACTCCTCCACCGAGAGGGTCTCGCCACGCCTCCCCGGGTCGATCGACGCGGCCAGGAGCGCGGCCTCGAGCTCCTCCCTCGGCGCGATCCGCGCTGCCTCCAGCGCGTTCCGGAGCGTCTTCCTGCGCTGGCCGAACCCGCCCTTCACCAATAGTCGAAAGCGCCCGGCGTCGGCGACGCGGGGCGCGCGGCCGTGCAGGTCGATGCGCACCACCGCGCTGTCCACGCGCGGCGGCGGGTGGAAGGCGCCGCGGGGCACGATGCGATCGATCTCGACCTCGCCGCGCTGCTGCAGCAGCACCGAGAGCAGTCCCCAGTCCTTCGTCCCCGGCTCCGCGGCCAGCCGCTCCGCCACCTCGCGCTGCACGAGCAGCACCGCACGGGAGACGGCCCCGGCCTGGTCCAGGAGCGAGAAGAGGATCGGGCTCGTCAGGTGGTAGGGGATGTTCCCCACCACCGCCACCCTCCCCGGCTGCGCGCCTCCGGGCGCCTGGGCGGCGAGCGCGGCGAGGTCGGCGCGGGCCGCGTCGGCCTCGACGAGCCGGATGGCGTCCCCGAACTCGGCGCGCAGCACGCGCGCCATGTCGCGGTCGCGCTCCACGGCCACCACGCGGGCGCCGTGGGCCAGGAGCCGCTCGGTGAGGTGGCCGAGCCCCGATCCGATCTCCACCACCACCTCGCCCGGCCGCTCCACGGCGAGCCGGGCGATGCCGTCGAGGATGGACTCGTCGCCCAGGAAGTTCTGGCCCCAGCTCTTCTTGGCCCTGAGGCCGTGCCGGTCGAGCAGCGTGCGGGGGGAGGGATGGGGCATCCGGGCCTAGCTCGCCGACCCGAGCCGCCAGGCCGCGTCGGCCTCCAGCGCCGGTCCTGCCCGCTCGCCGCGCAGGAGCGCCTGGGTTCCCGCCACCGCGATCATGGCGGCGTTGTCGGTGCAGTGGCGCGGCGGCGGCAGGAAGACCCGCATGCCCTCGTACTCCGCGGCCCGCTCGGTCACCACCGCCCGCAACCGGCCGTTCGCGGCCACCCCGCCGGAGAGCACCACCCGGTCGAGCTGGAGCTCGCGGGCGGCGCGGAAGAGCTTCGAGGCCAGCGCCCCCACGATGGCCTCCTGGTAGCTGGCGCAGAGGTCGGAGAGGGCCTGCCCCTCCGGCACGCCGTGCGAGCGCACGTGGTGGAGCAGCGCCGTCTTCAGGCCGGAGAAGCTGAAGGCGAGCGGGCCGCCCTTGACGATGGCCCGCGGGAACTTCACCGCACGTACGTCCCCGCCCCGGGCCAGGCGATCGATGGCCACGCCGCCCGGATAGGGGAGACCGAGCAGCTTCGCCCCCTTGTCGAAGGCCTCGCCGGCGGCGTCGTCCCGGGTCTGGCCGAGGAGCCGGTAGCGGCCGAATCCCTCGGCCACGTAGAGCGAGGTGTGCCCCCCGGAGACCACGAGCCCCAGGTAGGGGAACCCGGGAGCCTCCTCGGACAGGAAGGTGGCGAGGAGGTGACCCTCCAGGTGGTTCACCCGGGCGAGCGGGACGCCCCACCCGAGCGAGAGCGCCTTCGCGACCTGCACCCCGACGAGGAGCGCGCCCACGAGCCCCGGGCCGGAGGTGACCGCGATCCCGTCGAGCGCGGATCCCTCGACGCCGGCCAGGCGAAGCGCCTCGTCGACCACCGGCATGACCTGCACGACGTGGTTGCGGCTGGCCAGTTCCGGCACCACGCCGCCCCAGCGGCGGTGGATCTCGATCTGGGTCGAGACCACGTCGGAGAGCACGCGCCGGCCGTCCTCCACCACCGCGGCGGCGGTCTCGTCGCAACTCGTCTCGATTCCCAGGACTTTCACGGGGGGGCTTTATGTACCGCCCGGGGTCAGGGGCGCAAGCGCTCGGTGGCGGCGGGAGACGGCGCGGGGCCCGGCTCGGTCAGGCGGAGCGCCGGGGGTGGCTGCTCCCCGGCCGGCCGCTCCGACCGGGACGCCGCCGGCCCCGCCGGCCCCGGCGCTCCGCTGACGCCGCATCCACCAGGCTCCGCCGAGGAGGGTCGTCCCCGCCACGACGGCGGCTGCCAGCACCCAGGCCCGCGCCCGAACGCGCCCCGCCGGAGCCACGGGGCGAACCGGCGGTGCAGCCAGGACCGGAGCGGCGGCTTCCGGGGACGGCGCCGGGGCCTCCGGCCGGGAGACCGCGTCGGCAGCCGGGTCGGCGAACCAGGAGGCACGCTCCGGCCCGTCCGGCTCCGACGGCCCGGTCGCGGCGCCCGGTGGGACCAGCCGGAGGACTCCTCCGTCGAGGAGGCGGCCCAGAGACGCGAGGGCGTGCGAGACGTCCAGCCCGGATCCGGCGATGACCTCCTCGACGGTCCGGCGCCCGTCGGCGAGCCGGAGGAGCGCGTTCTCCCCGTCGGGGATGGTGACGAGCGCCCCGGCCAGGACCGCAGGGTCCACGGCCAGGATGGCATCGGGCGGAAGCGCCGCCGGGTCCGGGGCGGCAGTCACTTCTTCGCGTCCGCCCGCGCCTCGGCGCGGCTCTGGCGCCGACCCTGGATCAGCCGGAGTTCCCTCCCGGCCTCCTCGTTGCGCGGGTCGGCCCGGAGCGCAGACCGGAAGAGCTTCTCGGCGCGGTCGTGGTCGCCGTCGTCGCGGGCCAGGGTGCCGGCGACGAGGAAGGCCTGCGAGCAGCCCGTGTCCTTCATGGCCTCCTCGAGGTGACGAAGGGCCTTCTCGCGATCTTCCTTCTTGCCCGACGCGAGCGTCTCGACGGCGAGCGCCACGAGGAGGTCGGGGCTGCGGTCGCTTCGCACCGCGGCCTCGAGGAAGAGGCGGGCCCGGGCGTGGTCTCCGACGCGGCGAGCCACCTCCGCCTTCTGGAAGTCGGCGCGCGCGGCCGCCGCGGCCGCCTCGGTCGGGGCGCGCCCCCCGCTCGAGGAGCGGGCCAGGTAATCGTTGCGGCGGGTCCGGTCGGAGAGGACTCCGTAGGCCTCGTTGAGCGCCGACAGCACCTCGCGCAGCCCGGCCTGTAGATCGGCGAGCCCGGGCGAGCCGAAGCGGTCGGGGTGGAACTGCTTCACCAGCTGGAGGTAGGCGGCCTTCACGTCCTCCGGGCTGGCGCCGCGCGGCAGTCCCAGCCGGGTGAAGAGGTCGGCCTCCCTGGCCAGTGGGAGGGCGGCCAGGAGGGCCCTGCGGATCTCGCTCTCCGGGCCGGGGAGGCGCGACGCCCGGGGGCCGGCGGTGGGGGACGCGTCCTGCGGGCCGGGAGCGGGGCGGGGCGGGGGACCTGCCGAGAGTGGACCGACGCCCATGTTCTGCATCGCCCGGGCGAGCAGCCGCTGGCGGCGGGCGCGGGACTCCTCAGGGTCGCTCCGGCGTGCCGGATCGACCGGTGGAGCCGGGGGCGTCCCCGGGGCCGTCGCCGCGGAGGTCGGCGTCAGCACGGGCGGGGCGCCCGTCGGAGGGGCGGGCCGCGGCGGCGGCCGGGAGGGCGGAGACGTCGCCGCTCCCAGCGCGGACAGGTCGACCACCTCGCCCGCGGGCTCGGCCAGCCCGAGCAGGAGGAGGGCCGCGAGCACGGCCCGGGCATGTCCCACCGGAAGGCCGGGCGTGGCCAGGATCTCGCTCGCGGTGGACGCGGTCTCGAGCCGGCGCAGGATCTCCTCCTCCGGACCGGTCCAGGAGAAGGCGAGCTCGGTGTCGCCGGGACGGTGGGCCAGTGCGATGGGCCCCTCGGCCAGCGCCAGCGCGGAGGCGCAGAGGGCCTCTCCCTGGGGCGTGTCGAGCGCGTCGACCACCGCCCGCATGGGCGCCACCAGGACGCGCCCGGCCCAGGGCGGGACGGGGGCGTCGAAGTCGAAGCGAAACGCCCCGTCGGAAAGGCCGGCGATGAGGGAGACGTAGCCCGCCTGCTGGTCCTCCAGGGCCCGGTCGACGACCTCCTGGGTGACGGCGCCCATCTCCACGAGGACGTCGCCCTGCCGGCTCCTCGAGCGGGCCATCTCGGCCAGCGAGCGCCCCAGCGTGTCGATGTCGATGAGGCCGCGCCCGAGCAGGATCTGCCCGAGGGGATGGAACCCGGCGAAGGTCTGGGCCCCCACCGGAATCCCGTCGCGGAAGAAGAGGCGCGAGTCGCCGCCCGGCTGGCTGACCGTCAGCTCCCCGGTGGCGCGGAGGCTCCAGGCCTCGAGGAGGATGGCGGCGAGCGGCGTCCGCGCGAGATCTCCCGGCTCGCGAAGGAACGACATGCGTCCATCCTACACCGAGAGGCTCCGGATCGCGGCGTACACCCCCACCCCGGCGGCCACCGCGAGGTTCAGGCTTCGCCGCCCCGGGAGCATGGGGATGGAGACGCAGCGCTCCGGCCAGGCGGCCACGAGCGCGGGCGGAAGGCCGAGCTGCTCCTGGCCGAAGACCAGGACGTCGCCGGGCGCGAAGCGGCGCTCGAAGAGGCCCTGGCCCGCACGTGCCGTGAAGAGGTGGAGCCGGTCAGGGCGCCCGCCCAGGTGCCGGGCCTCGAAGGACGGCCAGTCCTCGTGCACCTCCGCCTCCACGTCGTCCCAGTAGTCGAGCCCGGCGCGGCGGAGATCCTTGTCGGCGAGCGAGAAGCCGAGCGGCCCGATCAGGTGCAGCCGGCAGCCCGTCACCGCGCAGGTCCGGGCCACGTTCCCGGCGTTGGGCGGGATCTGGGGCGCCACCAGCACGACGTGGAGCGGCGGCGAAGCGGGGGCGAGATCGGCCATCCCCGGAGACTACCCTTTGACCGGCCCTCCGGCGCGCGGCTACTGTCGACGGATGCGTCTCGCCGCCATCGGGGCCACCGACGTCGGCCGCAAGCGCAGGCACAACGAGGACGCGTTCCTGGTGATGCCCGAGGCCGGCCTCTTCGCGGTCGCCGACGGGCTGGGCGGGCACGCGTCGGGCGAGGTGGCGAGCCGCATGGCGGTCGACGAGCTGGCCGCCCGCTTCGGCGGGCTCGAGGGAAGCCCCGGGGAGCGGCTCCGCGCGGCCTTCCGGCTCGCCAACGACGCCATTCACCGGCTGTCGCAGGCCGACCCGCACCTCTCCGGAATGGGCACGACGCTCGTGGCCGGCCACTTCTCGGAGGGCGGCACGCTGGCGGTGGCCCACGTGGGAGACAGCCGGGCCTACCTCTTCCGCGACGGCGAGCTGCGCCCGCTCACCGAGGACCACTCCCTCCTCCAGGACTTCATCCGCCAGTCCCACCCGACGCCGGCCGAGATCGATGCCTACCCGCACAAGAACGTGATCGTCCGCGCGCTGGGGATGCGGGAGACGGTGGACGCCGACGTCTCCACCCTCGAGGTGCAGGAGGGCGACCTGCTGCTCCTCTGCTGCGACGGGCTCTTCGGGATGCTCCCCGACGAGCAGATGGCCGGGATCCTCCGCCTGGAGGGAAGCGAGATCCTCCGGGCCAACCAGCTCCTCGTCGACGCCGCGAACCAGGCCGGAGGGGCGGACAACGTGACCTCGGTGCTGGTGGAGGTCGTGGAGAGGTAGGAAGCCAGTGCCCCGACCCAGGCGAGGTGACGTAGCGAGGGCGCCGAGAACGAAGCGAGGCGGGCGCCCGAGAAGGGAGCAGCGGAGGCGCAGCAGCGCTGCGTCGAGCAGCGCACCGACGAGGCCGCTCGCCGCAGCGAGAGGATCGGCGCTCGCAGTAGTCATCTTGCCTGGGTCGGGGCACTACGCAGCCGGCACCCGGAGCCGACCGGCGGCGACGGTGCGGGAGAGCCGTTCGCCGGCGGCGATGAGGGTCCGCGGCCAGACCACGGTCCGTTCCACGGCCGCGCCGCGCCCCACCCGGCACTCCGCTCCCAGGACCACGTCCGGCCCGACGACCGCCCCCGCCTCGACCCCCGCTCCCGGCCCGACGAGCACGGGGCCCACGAGCCGCGCCGACGGGTCCACCGACGCGCCCTCCGACACGAGGACGCGGGAGGGCCCGGGGTGGATTCCGACGAACGGGTCGCCCCCCGGCAGCGACACGGGCGCGACGCCGGAAAGCAGGTCGAGGTTGGCCCGGAGGTAGCGCTCCGGCGTGCCCAGGTCGTTCCAGTAGCCTGTGGCCACCACCGCACGGACCTGGCCCGCCGCGAGGAGCGGGGGGTAGACGCCGCGGTTCACGTCGCAGACGAAGGGGCTCGCCGGGACGTGATCGAGCAGCGCCGGCGAGAGCACGTGGACGCCGGTGAAGTGCAGCGGCACGAGAGCGTCTCCGCCCGGGCCATGGCCTGCGATGCGCCGCACCGCCATCTCCGCGTCGACGTCCACGGTGGCGTACCGGGCGCCCTCCGGCATGGGCGCGAGCACCAGCGTGGCGAGGGCCCGGCTCTCCCGGTGGGCCGCCACGATGGCCGCGAGGTCCACGTCGAAGAGGATGTCGCCGTTCCAGAGGACGATGGCCTCGGCGCCCGCCAGGAGGGACCGGGCCTCGCGGAGGGCCCCCCCGGTCCCGGCGATGACGGGCTCGCGGGAGACGGAGAGGTCGAGGCCGACCACCCGGGCTGCCTCCGCCGCCACCCGCTCCATCTCCGCGGCCAGGTGGTGGGCGTTCACCACCACCCTGCGCGCGCCACCGGCGCGAAGCCGTCCGAAGGCGAGCTGCACGAGGGGCAGGCCGGCCACGGGGACGGCGGGCTTGGGCAGGAGGTCGGTGAGCGGCCGGAGCCGCGTGCCCAGCCCCGCGGCGAGAACCATCCCGACGACGCCGTCCATGGTAGAGCGAGTCTAGCCGATGTCCCCCGCCACGCGACTTCGCCTCTTCTACTTCGCCTACTACGGCGGCGTGGGGACCTTCCTCCCCTACTTCGCGCCGTATCTCCGGGGGCTGGGGTTCTCGGGCGAGCAGATCGGCACGGTCCTGATGGTCGGCCCGCTCGTGGCCGTGCCCACCGCCATCGCCTGGGCCACCGCGGCCGACCGGCTCCGGGCCCCGGCCCGGGTGCTATCGATCGCGACCGCATGGGCCTTCCTGGCCGTCCTCTTCCTCCCCGCCGCACGCACGCCCTTGGCGGTGGGGCTCGTGCTCCTCGCCTACTCGCTCGCCGACCGTGCCGTGGTGCCGCTCGTCGACTCGCTCACCGTGGAATGGACGGTCCACCACGCCGGAACCTCCTACGCCCGCATCCGGCTCTTCGGCTCGGTGGGATTCGCGGTGGTCACCTCGGCGGCCGGGCTCCTCCTCACCTGGCGCGGCGACCGGCCGGGCGATCCACTGGTCCCGATCGCGGTCGCGGCCTGCGTCGGCGGCTACGCGCTTGTGGCTCGCCGGCTCCCCGTGCCCCCGGCGCCTCCCCACCCTCCCCGCTTCCGGGAGATGGCCGGGCTCCTGCGGGATGGCCCGCTCCTGGCCCTGCTGGCCGTCTTCTCGCTTCACTGGGGGGCGACGGCGCCCTTCCACCTCCTCTTCGGGCTCTTCGTGCGCGACCTCGGGCTTCCGGCCAGCGTCACCGGGGTGGGCATGGCGCTGGGCGTCGCGGCCGAGGTGGCGGCGCTGCTCGCCTTCCCCCGCATCGCCGCCCTGTTCTCGCTCCGCTCCATCCTGGCGGCCTCCTTCGCGGTGAGCGCGCTGCGCTGGCTGCTCCTCTCCCGGGCCGAGGCCGCCGCCTGGGTCGTCGCCCTCCAGATCCTCCACGCCTTCACCTTCGGGCTGTTCTGGGGCGCCGCCATGGACGCCATGTCGCGGGCCGTTCCCTCGCGGCTGCGGGCCACCGGCCAGGCCATCTTCGCGGCCGTGGTCTTCGGGCTGGGCAACGCGGTGGGATACCAGCTCTCGGGCCTGGGCTACGACCGCTGGCAGGGGGTGGGCCCGGTCCTCGCCTGGGCGGGCGGCGTGGAGCTCCTGGCGCTCGTCGCACTCTTCGCCCTGCCCCGGTCGGCCCTCGGAGCCGTCACCGGAGGTCGCGCAGCGTCCTCGCCCCGGTGACCACGCGGAGGACCAGGAACAGCTCCGCGGTGGCCACCGCGTCGACGAGGGCGTCGTGCGCCAGGTACTCGGGAAGCCCGTGGGCGCGGCGCGCCTCGGACAGGTTGAGGGAAGGCATCTCGTCTCCCCCCGGCCGGATGAACCGGCGCCGCGTGGCCGCCTTCACGATCAGGTCCACCGTGTCCACGACCCGGGGCTTCTTCCAGGGGACCCCGGTGCGGGCGTGCCCCTCCTTCAGGAAGGAGACGTCGATGCCCCGGTTGTGGACGAGCAGGACACCGTCGGCGAGCCGCCGCCCGACCTCGAGGAGCACCGCGCGAAGCGGCGGGGACTTTCGGAGGTCACCGGCCAGCAGCTGGTGGGCGCGCACCGACTCGGGCCGGATGGGTCGCCCCGGGTCGGGCCGGACGAGCGTGCTGAAGGACTCGCCGATCCGGATCACCCCGGAGCGGATCGGCACCATCCCGACCGAGAGGATCGGGTCGCGGCGCGGATCGAGACCGCCCGTCTCCAGGTCGAGCGCCCAGTAGACCGGCAGGTCCCACCGTGGCGACGAGAAGATCATGCGAGGCCGGGACTACACCACCTGGTACCGGTAGGCAGCCTTGGCCTGCCAGGAACCGATGGCCCGCAGCGAGTCCTTGAGCCGGCTGCGTTCGATGGCCGATAGCATCGCGAGGGAGACGACGTTGGTGGGGGCCTTGCCCTCGGAGACCATCCTCAGCTGCATGCGGAGCCGCAGCCCGAGCAGGTACCGGTAGGAGTCGATGACGGTGGCGCTGGCGTCGACGCCCATGAGGCCAGCGCGCGTGGCCGCACGAAGCCTCTCGAGCGTGTTCCGGGCATGGCTCCCCACGGCCAGCCCGTAGCAGCGGGCCAGGAAGACCACCGGCGCGATGCCCTGCCGCTTCAGATCCAGGTCGGTGCCTCCGCTGAGCCGGAGCAGGAGCAGGGGGGGCGGCCGGAAGTCGAGCGCCTGCCGGACCAGGCTGCGGAGGAAGGCCTCGCGCCGCACGATGCCGTCGAGGACCTCCTGCAGGGGTGCGAGGTCGAGCGAGCCGGACACGCGCCGGAAGTCGAAGAAGATGGCGGCTTCGAGCACGCCCTGCGCGGTGGGGTCCCCCACCCACCCGGCGAAGCGATCGCGCCACTCGGACAGGGTTCCGGCGTGGTTGCGGGCCATGTACCCTCCCGGGCAGCGCGGGAAGCCGGCCGCGGCCAGGTCGGTGTTGGCCCGGTCGGCGAGCGCCGTGAAGTACTCCCGGGACCCGGCTCCCTCGTCGGCGAAGACCAGCGCGTTGTCCTGGTCGGTGAGGAGCGTCTGCTCCCCTCGGCCTTCCGACCCCAGCGCGATCCACGCGTAGGGAGCGGGAGGGTCGCCCAGGTCGTCCTGGGCCCAGCGGAGGATGCGCTTCAGCAGGGCGTCGTTCAGCTGCGCCACGAAGCCGGCGATCACCACCGGGTTCAGGCCCCCGGAGAGCAGCGACGCCACCATCTCGGTGACCTTGCGGGAGTAGCCGGGGAGGCTCCCGCGATCGGGCAGCTTGTCCACCAGCCGCAGCACCGCCACCGGCCCCTGCGAGTTGTGCTTGAGCAGGTCGGTGTCGGTGACCACTCCCAGGATCTCCCCGTCCCGGATCACCGGCAGGTGGTGGACGTTGGCCTCCAGGAGCGCCGCCCAGGCCTCGTGCACCGGCATCGAGCTCTCGACGGTCTTGACCGGGCGGGAGAGCACCTGGGCGACCGGGGTCTCGGCCCCGAGCCCCTGGGCCAGGACGCGAACCCGGAAGTCGCGGTCGGTGACGATGCCGGGCGTCTCCCCGCGGACCATGACCGACGAGACCCGCTCCCCGACCATGGTCCGGGCCGCGTCGCCCACGGTGGCGGCCGCATCCACCCACACGGCGGAGCGGCGGACGAGCGTCTCCACCGGCGCCGCCAGGTCGACCCGGAAGGTGGCCACCGGCGAGTGCTCGAGGCTCGACTCGAGGCGGGTGGCGAGGCCAGCGGTGAAGTGGGCGGCGAAGCGCGCATCGGAGAGCAGCCGGTGGAATTCCACTCCCGGGATCCGGTAGGCGAGCAGGTCGTCCTCGACGACCCCGTCGAGCGTGGCCTTGCCGGTGATGAGCGAGGTGTATCCGAAGGCCTCGCCCTCCTCGAGGACCTGGAGGGTCTGGCCACCCCGCTCGAGCCGCACCGCCCCCTTGCGGATGACGTAGAGGTGCTCCAGGGGATCTTCACCCACGGTCACGAGCCTCGTGCCGGCGGGGTAGTAGATGACCTCCAGGCTCCTGGCCGCGCCGTCGAAGAGCTCCTGCGGGAGGCTGTCGAACGGGGGCGTGGAGCGGATGAACGATACCGGGTCCAAGGCCGTCATGGGCAAGACCTTACCCGACGCGAGGGCGCCGCGGTGGGTTCGATCACTCCCCGGTGCCCTCCCTGCCGAGCGCCGTCCTCACGACGTCCGACAGGGACAGCAGGCCGACGATCCTGCCCGACTCCACGATGGGGACGTGGCCCAGGCCGGCATCGAGGATCCTGGCCACCGCGTCGCGGACGGGCTCGCCCGGTTCCGCCCGGAGCGGAGGGCCCGCCAGGTCCACGGCGAGGATTCCCTTCAGGTCCTGGTCGGCGGAGAGCGCGAGCAGCGTCGTCGAGTCGATGAGCCCTGCGTACACCCCCGACGAGTCGACCACGGGGATCACCGGCTGGCCGTTCGAGGCCGCCGCCATCACCGCGAGGAGGGGGGTTGCCGGATCCACGGTGGCCAGTGCCGCCGGGCTTCCGGGCGCGCTGACCCGGGCCACGACCCCACCCGGAGCCGTCGCCGGTCCCCCCAGACCTCCCGCCCTCCGGTTCGGCTGCTGCGACTCGTAGAGCTGCACCCTCCGGAGGAGGACGTGGGCACCGACCGTCCCCACCATGAGCGGCACCAGGAGGTCGTAGGATGCCGCCAGCTCCGACACCAGGACCACGGCGCTGAGCGGCACGTGGGCGATTCCGCCGTAGAGCGTCGCCATCCCGACCAGGGCGAAGGAGGCGGGTTCGATCGCGCTCTCCGGGAACAGGCTCGCGGCGGCGTGGCCGAAGGCCGCACCCACGAGCGCTCCCAGGACCAGGGCCGGGGCGAAGTCCCCGGCGCTCCCCCCGCTTCCCACCGTCAGTGCCGTCGCGGCGACCCGGAGGCCGGCGAGGGCGAGCAGCCACCCCGCAACCCGGAGCGAAGGCTGGACCACGTCGGCCACGGCGAGCTGCGCCAGCCCGTAGCCGCCTCCCAGGAAGGCCGACTCCACCGGCACCGGACCGATCCGGGTGAGGCCCGCCGCGTAGACCAGGATGACGCAGCCGCCCAGCGCGAGGCCACCGAGCCCCGGGCCGAGCCACCGCGGCACGCCGGAGTTCCTGGCCAGGTCGCGGACGCCGTGGAGCGCCCACACGAAGATCGCGCCCGCTGCGGCCGCCACGACCGCCAGCGCGGCGTAGAACGGCAGGTGACCCACCATGAACGGGTGGGAGGGCATGACCCCGAAGAGCGGCCGCGTTCCCAGGATCGACGTGGAGACGGCGAACGACACGACGCTCGCGAGGACGGACGGAACGAGCGCCTCGGCGTCGAAGTCGTCCCGGTAGAGCACCTCGACCGCCAGGAGCGCGGCGCCGAGCGGGGTGCGGAAGACCGCCGAGATTCCCGCCCCGATGCCGGCCACGAAGAGCAGGCGCCGCTCCCGTGCCGTGGTGGGGAGCCACTCGGCGAGGATGGCGCCTGCCGCGCTCCCGATCTGCATGGCGGGCCCCTCGCGCCCGCCGGCGCCCCCGGTCGCGAGGGTGGCGACGGACGCGAGGAACTTGACGGGCAGCAGCCTGGGCCGGACCTTCGCCTGGGCACGGTGGTAGGTCGCGATGGTCTGATCCCCGCCCCCGCCGAACGCCTCCGGAGCCCAGCGGGAGAGGACCGCTCCGAGGAGCGCTCCCGCCGCGGGGACGACGAGCAGCAGCCAGGGCACCCGGGCCGGCGTGGCGCCCTCCCGGACCGCCTCGCCTGCTGCACGGACGAGGTCCGCGCCGGCGAGCTGCTCCAGGATCAGGCGCGACCCGGCGTCCACGCTGGCCACGAACGCGGCCCCCACCAGGCCGGCGACGATCCCGACCCCCGCGGCGAGCAGCAACGTCCGGCCGAACATGCCGAGCTCGAGCGGACCGGCGCTCGAGCGGATCAGCACGGCCAGCCGGCCGGTTGTGCGATTGCTCCGGATGCGCTGCAGCCAGTCCAAGGTCGGCTCGGTTGAGGAGATCCGGCGAATATGCCATTGTTCTAGTTGCAGGTGCAACTTCATGCGCGCCACGATCCGCTTCGTCCTCCCCCTCCTCGTGCTCCTGGCCCTCGTCGCGCTGGGAGCGTCGGCGTTCATGAACCGCCAGGCTCACGCCTGGGCGGAACGCGACCTGGCGATGCGGGCCCAGGTGATCCTCACCGGCGCCCGGGACGTACTCGCCACCCGCCTCTCGAAGGGGGAGCGGACCCGCGCCCGGGCCCTGCTCGAGGAACTGGTCCGCGACGAGCGCCTGCTCGGCGCCGCCGTGTGCGGGGACGACGGCGCCCCGGCCCTGTCGACGAAGGCCTACCCGAAGGACCTGAAGTGCGAGACCGGCGCGCCCGACGCCGGCGTCCCTGGCGGGTCGAACGTGATCCACCTGAAGGGTGGGACCGTGCACCTGAGCGTGCTGCCCATCGTGGACGACGAGGGGGCGACGGTGGGCCGCCTCGCGCTGGTCCACGACATGAGCTACATCGATCGCCGCGCCTCCGAGACGCGAACCGCGACCTTCCTGGTGTTCGCCGTGGTGGGCCTGCTGGCGGCCGGCGCGACCATCCTGGCCTCGAGACTCTCCTGGACGTCCTGGATCGCCGAGCTGCGCCGGCACCTCGCGGCGCCGCCCCGCGCCGGCCCGGGACCCTCCTCGGCGTCGGAGCGCGCCTTCCTGCCGGTGCTCTCCGAGGTGCGGGAGCTGGTCCAGCGCCTGACCGCGGAGGAGTCGAGCGCGGCCGGCGGGCGCTGGACGCCGGAACGGCTCCGCGGAGTCCTGCAGTCGCGCCTTCACGGAGAGGGCGTCGTCGTCGTCGCGAACCGGGAACCCTACATCCACCAGCGCGCGGCCGACGGCTCGATCCACGTCGCCTACCCGGCGAGCGGCCTGGTCACCGCGCTCGAGCCCGTGATGCGCGCCTGCTCGGGGACCTGGATCGCGCACGGCAGCGGCTCGGCCGACCGCGACACCGTCGACGCCCACGACCGCGTCCGGGTTCCCCCCGGGGAGGAGACCTACGGCATCCGGAGGCTCTGGCTCACCCCGGAGGAGGAGCGCGGGTACTACTACGGCTTCGCCAACGAGGGGCTCTGGCCGCTCTGCCACATCGCGCACGCCAGGCCCGAGTTCCGGTCGGAGGACTTCGAGCAGTACCAGAAGGTGAACCTCCGGTTCGCCCAGGCGGTGGTCGAGGAGGCGTCCGTCCCCGATCCCATCGTGCTGGTGCAGGACTACCACTTCGCGCTCCTGCCCCGCATGCTCCGCGACCTCCTCCCCCGGGCGACCATCATCACCTTCTGGCACATCCCCTGGCCGAACGCGGAGCGGTACGGCATCTGCCCGTGGGCGCGCGAGCTGATGGAGGGGCTCCTCGGGTCGAGCATCCTCGGATTCCACACCCAGGCCCACTGCAACAACTTCCTCCACGGCGTCGATCGGTACCTGGAGGCTCGCCTCGACCGGGAGCGGCAGGCGGTCGTCATGGGGGGCCGGGAGACCCTGGTCCGGCCCTACCCCATCTCGATCGAGTGGCCGAACCACTGGGTCACCGGCGCGCCCCCGGTTGCGGAGTGCGCCCGGAGGGTCCGCGAGGAACTCGGCCTGCCCGCCGGCTGCCTGCTCGGCGTCGGCGTGGATCGACTCGACTACACCAAGGGGATCCTGGAACGCTTCCAGGCCATCGAGCGACTGCTGGAGCGCTTTCCCCAGTATCGCGGCCGCTTCTTCTTCCTCCAGGCCGCGGCGCCGAGCCGCACCTTCATCGACACCTACCGCAGGCTGGGCGAGGACGTGGAGGCACTGGCCGCACGCATCAACGCCCGCTTCGGGGACGGCGGGCCTGGCCCGATCGTGCTCCACCACGAGCACACCGAGCCGGACGCCGTCGTGCGCGCCTACCGGGCCGCGGACCTCTGCTACGTGTCCAGCCTGCACGACGGCATGAACCTGGTCGCGAAGGAGTTCATCAGCGCGCGCGACGACCTTCGGGGCGTCCTGGTCCTGAGCCGCTTCACCGGCGCGGGGGGAGAGCTCACGGAGGCCCTGGTCGTCAATCCCTACGACCTCACGGAGGCGTCGAACGCCCTGGCCGCCGCCCTGGCGATGCCGGCCGAGGAGCAGGAGCACCGGATGCGCGCGCTGCGCTCCCTGGTGGCGGAGTTCAACGTGTACCGGTGGGCCGGGCGCATGCTCCTCGACGCCACCCGGGTGCGCGAGCACGATCGCCTGTCGGTCCGGCTCGCCGACGCACGCCGCACGGGAGGCGCGGCCCCCCCGTGACCCCACTCCCAGGACCGACACGGGGAACCTTCGCACAGGAGGCTGGATGAAACGGCAGCCGTCGCCGCCCGAGGTCCTCGAGGTCCTGCAGGTGCTCTGGGCACTGGCTCACGCGCTGGAGGCTCGATCCAAGCGGATGCAGCGGGACCTGGGGGTCACCGGCCCGCAGAGGCTCCTCCTCCGCGTCATCGGCGAGTCCCCGGGCTGCACTCCGGGGGCGGCGGCGCGCCAGCTGAGCCTGAACCCTGGAACGGTGAGCCGGCTCGTCTCCGGACTGGAGCGGCTCGGCCTCGCCCGGCGCCAGGTGGACCGGGCCGACGGACGCAAGCAACGGCTGACGCTCACCCGTCGCGGCGAGGCCCTGAACTCCCATCACCGGGGAACGGTCGAGGGTGCGGTCCGTGAGGCACTCGCCGAGGCGCCCCCGGACGAGGTCCGCCGGGCACGGAGGTTCATCGGACGCCTCTCGCATTCCCTGGCCGTCCACGAGGCATTGCCTCGATCCCGCCCGGCCAGGTAGGCTCCCCGCCCCGTGAACGACACCCTGGCCCTCGTCCTCCTCGTCGTCGGCACGATCGTGCTGCAGCGCTTCATCCTGCCCAGGATGGGCGTGGGAACCTGAGCCGCTCCCCCTCGGCCCCGGGACGGGTCGAAAGGCGAGGGCGGACGGTCCGGCGGCTGCTAGGGCCTCGGGGCGGAGCCCTACTTCATCCGCTCCCCGAGGTACTCGATGAGGTCGATCTTGGTGAGGATGCCGGTCACCTTCTCACCCTCCTTCACCACGGCGACGTTGTCGTCGTTGAAGATGGCGCGGAGCCGGGCGATGGGGGTGTCGAGCGAGACCACGCCCTGGAGTGGCTGGACCAGCGGCTCGACCATCTCGGTGAGGCGGTGCTTCCCCTCGATGAGGAAGTTGAGCAGGTCGTACTCGTGGATCATTCCGACGGTGCGCCCCTCGTCGTCCACGACCGGCATCTGCGAGATGTCGTTCGACCGCATGAGCTTGACCACCGCCTCGACCTTGTCGGTGCGCCTGGCGTGGATGACCCCCCCGCGGCGGGTGCCGAGCACGTCGGCCACCGTGGCGCCGGCCACCGAGTCGCCGCTCTCCACCGGGAATCCGTTGTCCCGCATCCACTCGTCGGAGAAGAACTTGGAGATGTACGCGCGCCCGGTGTCGGGCAGCGGCACCACGATCACCTTGCCCGGACCCATTTCCCGGGCGAGCTGGGCCGCCACGTGGACGGCCGCGCCCGAGCTGCCGCCGGCGAAGACGCCCTCCTCGCGGGCCAGCCGCCGTGCCATGGTGAAGGCCTGGGCGTCGGTGACCTGGCGGACGTCGTCGAGGACGGCCAGGTCCATGGCGCCGCACATCATGTCCTCCCCGATGCCCTCCACCTTGTAGACGCGGGGCTCGGACAGCTTCCCGGTCTTCCACATGGAGTGGTACACGGATCCCACCGGGTCGACGCCCACGTTGCGGATGCGGGCGTCCTTCTCCTTGAAGTAGCGGCCGCAGCCCGACATGGTGCCGCCGGTGCCGATGCCGGCCACGAAGGCATCGAACTTCCCGCCGGTCTGCTCCCAGATCTCCGGCGCCGTGGACAGGTAGTGCGCCTCCACGTTGTCGGCGTTGTGGTACTGGTTCACGTAGAAGCTGTTGGGCGTCTCGGCGGCGATGCGCTTGGCCACCGAGTAGTAGCTCTCCGGCGAGTCGGCCGGGACGTTGGTCGGGGTCACCACCACCTGGGCCCCGAAGGCCTTCAGCGCATCCTGCTTCTCCTTCGACATCTTGTCCGGCATGGTGAAGATGCAGCGGTACCCCTTCACGGCGGCGGCCACCGCGAGCGCCACCCCGGTGTTGCCGCTGGTGTTCTCGACGATGGTGCCGCCCTTGCGGAGCAGACCGGCCTTCTCGGCCTTCTCGATGATGTGGACCGCCATGCGGTCCTTGATGGACCCGCCCGGATTCATGTACTCGAGCTTGACGAGGACGGTGGCGGCGCCCGCCGGGACGATCTTTCCGAGCTTCACGAGCGGCGTGCGTCCGATGGCGGACAGGATGTCGGCGTGGAAGGACATGCGGCGCTTATAGGACCCGTGTCGACGGGGTGTCAACGCACGGCCGCGGCCGGCCGGGGGGAGGTCCGGGTGGAGTCGGAGAGCACGCTGCAGGTGGCCGGAAGGGTTCGCGAGGCCGTCTCCCGCACGCTGGGCCGGGACGCCTCGTCGTGGCCGGTGCGCCGGCTGGCGGGACACGCCTCGATGCGGAGCTACTGGCGGGTGGGAACGCCTCCCGACTCGCGGGTGGTGATGGTGATGCCGCAGGATGCCCGACCCGAGGAGGTGACCAGCGGCGGCCCGCCGCCCGAGGACCCCTTCGTGAACGTCCAGCGCTACCTGGCGCGAACCGGGGCGCGCGTCCCGTCCATCCACGCCTTCCTGGAGCCGGAGCGGCTCATGGTGCTCGAGGACCTGGGCGACGAGATGCTCGAGACGCGGCTCCTGGCGGGAGACCCGGCCGGCCCCCTCTACGAGACCGCCGTGGACCAGCTTGCCCGGCTGCGGGCCCGGGCCGAGCGTGATCCGGACCCGTCCTGCGTGGCCTTCGGGCGCAGCTTCGACCGGGCCCTCTATCGATGGGAGCTGGACCACTTCCGGGAGTGGCTGCTCGAGGCCTGGAAGGGGGCGAAGCTCTCGCCCGCCGAGCGTCCCGAGGTGGATAGGGCCTTCGACGCCATCGCGGACGCACTCGCCGCCGAGCCGCAGGGATTCACCCACCGCGACTACCAGTCGCGGAACCTCATGGTGCTGCCCGGGGGCGAGCAGGCCATCATCGACTTCCAGGACGCGCTGCTCGCGCCCCGCCAGTACGATCTCGTGGCGCTGCTCCGCGACAGCTACGTGGAGCTCCCGCCCGGGCTGGTGGACGAGATGCTCCTGCGCTACCTGGCCCGCCTGGAGGCCGGGGGCGGACCGCGCCTCGACCCGGCCGCCTTCCGCGCCACCTTCGACCTGCTCACGGTGCAGCGCAAGCTGAAGGACGCCGGCCGCTTCGTCTTCATCGACCGGGTGCGGGGCAATCCGGGCTTCCTGCCCTCGATCCCGGCGTCCCTGCGGTACGTCCGCGAGGCGCTGGGGCGGCGGCCGGACCTCGGAACGCTGCACGAGATCCTCTCTCGCCACGTTCCGGAACTCCGCTGACGGGCGTCGGCGCGGGGCACCTTCCGTGATGCCGGCGGTTCCGGATGGCCGTGGGGCGTCGGCGCGGGGCACCGTCCGTGGTGCCGGCGGTTCCGGATGGCCCGCGTCGCTGGGGGCGCCGGGTCCTCGGGGCGAGGGTGCACGCGGCCGGACTGCGCCGCCGAGGCCCGGGTGACACCGTTGCGGCGCCCCCTGCGGAAGCGCCCCGCGCCGGGGCCACCCGGCCCGCCTGGCGGACTGGCGGGTCCCGCGTCGACGCCCGTCACCCGGACGTCACCAAGACGCGAGTGCGACCGGGTTGCCTTCGGCCGGGCCGTCCAGCCGGCGCGGGACACCGTCCGTGATGCCGGCGGTTCCGGTGGACCGCGTCGCTGGGGGCGCCGGGTCCTCGGGGCGAGGGTGCACGCGGCTGGACTGCGCCGCCGAACACCGAGGCCCGGGCGACCCGATGCGGCGCCCCCTGCGGAAGCGCCCCGCGCCGGGGCCACCCGGCCCGCCTGGTGGACTGGCGGGTCCCGCGTCGACGCCCGTCACCCGGATGTCACTATAAGGCGAGGCGACCGGTCCGCCTTCGGCCCGTGCCGTCTCAGCCGGCGCGGGCGCCCCTCATAGCGGTGCCTCCGCAGCGGCCTCGACTACCTTCACCCAACGCGAATCCGGTCCGCCGCGAGGACCAGCGCCGCGGAGAGGGGTGTCCCAGCGCCCGGCGGCAGACGCGAGGTCGGAACGAAGGCGCCGCGGACGGAGCGTCGCCCGAGGACCAGCACCGCGGAGAGGGGCGTCCCCGCCGCCGGCGGCAGACGCCATCCCGGCCGAAGGCGCGCCGCGCCGCTACTCCGCCCCGACCCCGAGGTACGTCCGGACCTTCTCGTCCTCGAACTTCCGCTGCGCCTCCGGTTCCGGGGTGAGCAGCGAGACCACGATGCCCACCGCGAAGGCCAGCGACATGGAGAAGATGGCCGGCTGCTTCAGCGGGACGATGGCCTGCTCGAACTTGAAGATGGTCACCCAGACCGTGGGGGAGAGGACGATCATGGCGAGCGAGCTGAAGGCGCCGACCAGGATGGACCAGACCGCCCCCTGCGTCCCGGCGGCATCCGGCCTGCTGGAACGAAGGCGATCCTCGCGGCACCCGGCGGCAGCCGGCCTGCCGGAACGAAGGCGATCCGCGAACTATTCGGCGCCGACCCCCAGGTACGTCCGCACCTTCTCGTCCTCGAACTTCTCCTGCGCCTCCTTCTCGGGGGTGAGCAGCGAGACCACGATCCCCACCGCGTACGCCAGCGTCATCGAGAAGATGGCCGGGTTCTTCATGGGGAAGATGGCGGTCTGGAACTTGAAGATGCTCACCCAGACCGTGGGGGAGAGGACGATCAGGGAGACCGAGGGCGTAGGCGCCCACGAGGATGGACCAGATGGCCCCGTGTGGTGAACCCCTTCCAGACGATGGAGAAGCAGGAGCGCGGGGAAGTTGGCGCTGGCGGCGATGGCGAAGG
>CAWDHF010000003.1:0-93574 GCA_963802065.1 uncultured delta proteobacterium
GGCATTGCCCGGGAGGAGAGAAGGAAATGAAAGAGATCATCGAGACACGCGAGGTGACGCAAGAGACCTACTGCCGCGCCGAAAGCGATCGGCAGTTTGGAAACGTCGCGACGATGGCGGGAGGCGTGAATCGCTTCCACCACTTCCGCGGCATCACGTCGCTTGACAAGCAAAACGTCATCCGGATGAACCGGGACACGCTCTACTCCATGGCCGTTATCGATACGTCCAGGGGCGCGACCATCACCGTTCCGGAACTTCCGGAAGGCCGCTATGCATCGGTCCTGCTCTTGGACAACGACCACTATTGCCCCTTCGTGATTTACACATCTGGAACGCATGAGTTGCCCCGTGACACCAAATACCTGGGTCTCGGCGTGCGTATTCAGGTGTTCGATCCCAGCGACGCGGATGAACTGGCATTGGTCAACAGGCTGCAGGATCAGTTCATCATCTCGGCCAACAGCGCCGATCCGTTCCCGGAACCGAAATGGGACACGAAGTCCCTGGCCGCACGCACCGCGGAATACAACAAGGAGTTCGCAAAGTTCGATCTGTATCCGGACGGCTGGATGGGCAAGCGCGGAGAAGTCGATGAGGCAACCCGTCACGTGGGCTGCGCCGGGGCGTGGGGACTCTTCCCGAACAAGGACGCGGTCTACATCAATTACAACGGGCATCGGCCGGCCGACCGGTGCCATACCGCCACCTACCAGGTGCCCGAGAACGATGCGTTCTGGTCCATCACCGTTTACGGCGCGGATGGCTACATGAAGAGCGCGAACAACATTCTCAACGCCTCGAACGCGAAGATGAATGCTGACGGCACGTTCACGGTTCATTTCGGGTCGAAGGAAGCCTGCGGCCATGTGCCCAACCGCCTGGACGCCCCCGAGGGCTGGAACTTCCTCATGCGCGTCTATCGTCCCGGCCGCTCCGTCCTGAACGGCAGCTACAAACTGCCGGATGTCGTCCCCTGCAAGTAGCCTGGAGACGATATCGAGGAACCGCCGAACGCCCATCTTCCCGCACGCGGGGCCCTCGCGAGCCTGAAGGAAATGGCAGTCAAGGTGGCGTGCTCCGGAGGCCATCGGCGGAAGGCGACTTCCTGGGCGAGATGCCGGCGCACCGCCTCCTCGAACCCGGGCGTGACCCAGAACGTCTTCTCGGCGGGAGGGGCGCCCCTCGACCAGGCGACGGCCCGCACTTCGACGGCGTCGTCGACGAGGTGGCCGGTCCATGCGTCTCGATGCGGTTCGCCCACCTCCCTCCCCACAGAGCCCGGTGCCCGTGCCCGCGGCCGGCACGCCGGGCCAGTTGAGAATGCCGCCGATCCCCATTCGGTTGGAGGCCCGGTTGAAGTGTAGCGCCAACGCGGCTACACTCCAAGCCATGCGAAAGGACGCCGTCTACCGGATGCGGGTGCCCAGGAAGACCCTCGCCGCCATCAAGCGGGTGGCGGCCGCCAACGGCGAGGACGCCTCGGAGTGGGGCCGGGCGATCATCGAAACCGAGCTGCGCAGGGACCTGGCCGCGATCCAGCTGCGCGACCAACTGCGCGCGGCCAAGCCCGGAAGCCTCACCGAGGACGAGGCCCTGGACCTCGTCAGCGAGGCGAAGCGGGCCACGAGGGCCCGGTGATCCGGGCCGTCCTGGACTGCAACGTCGTCATCACCGCTGCCCTGAGCGCGGGCAAGTGCGCCGAGATCCTGTCACGGGCAAGGCGGCGCGACGGATTCGAGCTGGTCTGGTCGGCGCCCATCGTCGCTGAATGCCTTCGCGTCATCGAGTATCCGAAGCTGGCTGGGAGGTTCCGAACGGACCCGAGGCTCCTCGTCGAGCGGGCCATGGCCAGCGCACACATGGTCGCTACGGACCTTCTGCCGGCCGTGGACGTGGTGAAGGCCAATCCTTCGGACAACGTCTACTTGGCGACGGCGCTGGCCGGCGGCGCCCGATGGGTCGTCAGCGGCAACACACGCCACCTCACCCCTCTCGACGGCTACGCGGGCCTCCGTATCGTGGCCCCGGCGGTCTTCCTGGCCGAGCTCGACGCGCAATGAGCGATCGACTTCACACATGCCCGTGACCCTGACGCGACGATTCACGTCGCTGGTTCACCGTGTCCTTGCGACGACAGAATCCCGACCTCAGCTGTTGGATCATCCCTTTGCCGTGGACTCCTGCCGGCGGGAATTGCTGTCGGCGGCCCAGGATCTCTTCGCGAGCAGCCCGCATTCCGCAAGTCGTCACTTCGATCGATGGCGTCGCCTCACGAAGGCCACGTCGGAACTGGCACTGAGCCGTCCCGATCGATCGCCGTCCGTCTCGGAACTGGCTCGACGAGCCGGCGTGCCCGAACGGACTCTGCGAGCCGCGTTTCAAGGGAGCTACGGCCTCTCGCCCCAGGAGTACCTTCGCATCCAGCGTCTGCATCAAGCCCGACGGCTTCTTCGCGCGAGCGGTCAAGACCAGACGACCGTCACCCAGATTGCCTTCGGACTCGGATTCTGGGATCTGGGCCGGTTCGCCGGTGCGTATGGTTCACTGTACGGGGAACGTCCTTCCGAGACGCTTCGGCGGCCCGTTCCCCAGGGGTCAGCGCCAGCCCGGTGAGCCGAAGCATACGGACGTCCATGTGCATGGAGAGAAGCCCCCGTCGTTCCCGTGCGGGACGCCACCGTGCCGCCGGTCAGTCCTCCCCGAGCGTCGCCAGGAACTCGGCGGCGCTGACCACCATGACGCCTGCGAAGCGTCCGACACCGAGCACCGCCGCGTCACCGCTCACGATGGTCCGGGCACCACCCCCGAGCGCCGTCGCGAAGAGCACGTCGTCGTCGGGGTCCGACTCGACGACACGCACGTCGCCGAGCAGATCGGCCGGCACCATGGTGGCGATGGTCGCCAGCCTTGCGAGCACATGTCGGGCCTGCGTCTCACGTCCCTTCAGCCGCTTCATGATGCGGGGCAGGTCGAGGATACGACGGCACTCCACGGCGATGGCCGGAGTCCATACCAGCTCGTAGCGGAGCCCGGCCGCCCTGAGGACGGCCGCCGGCACACCAGCCCGGTTGAGGATCCCGCCCACCACCACGTTCGTGTCGACGACCGCGCGGATCACCGGCGTCGGCTCCGCACCTCACGCTTCGCCTCGGCGGCCAGCTCGGCCGCCTCCTCGTCGGTCATGTCTCCGCCGGCCCTGGACGCGTCGAGCAGCCGCGCCAGGTCCACGACCGCCCGGCGCTTGCGGGCCGCGGCGATCGCCAGTTCACGTAGCCAGGCGGACACCGATCCGCCCGGCGCCATGCGCTTGAGGAGATCCCGGTCGGCCCTGGTGACGCGAACGGGGATGATGACGTCCTTCGTGGCCATGCTGGTAGTCATACAACGTATGGCGGTGCGCGAACGGCCCGGGGCGCCGGGAATCCGCGTGCCGCTCACGGCAGGATGCGGGATGGCTTCCCGGCGAGCTGTGCAGGATGCCGCGCCCAGCGTCGCCCGTCGCCGGCTGACGGCGTCGTAGACCGCGTCTGCGATGAACCTGGGCACGAGTTCGATCAGCGTGCCCAGGAACCCCCAGGCCCCGCCGAGCGCACGCAGGGCTCGTGCAACCGCACGGGAGCGAGCGTGGACGGCCGTTCCGCCTGGGGTCGTCTCCAGGAGGAGCACCGTCGCGAACCGGCTGCCGCCGGGCGGAGCGCCCAGGGACGCGACCCCCCGGAATGGCTTCGCGAACTCTCCCTGGAGCGGAGCGAACCAGAATCCGTTCGTGCCGGTCGCGCGCGTGGAACCAGGTGACGGTCCGGCTGCACAGGCCGCACTCTCCGTCGAAGCAGAGAACGAACCGAGGGGTGACGAGCGTCTCAGCCAGGCGTGGGGACGGAGCAGGCGTCGGCGAGGTCGCGAACGAGATCGGGGGAGATGGACTCGAAGCGAACCCCGACCACACCGGCGATTCCCAGGCGCGGGTTTCCTGGCCGCGCCCAGACGACCCGTCCCGTGAACCGTTCATCCTGGCCGCGGTGGCGGATGGCTCCCTCGAACTGCGTGTCGAGCGGAAGCACCCGCATCACGCTCGTGCAGAACCCGCCGGGTCCGACGTCGTTCGTCAGGGAGGATCCCCTCGGTGTGACTACACGCACCCGGACACGCCTACGAGGGGAACTGCGCGCAATCCGACGACCGTCTGCCATGTGATCTCGATATACCCAGCGCGCCACCCGGGGCAAGCGTTTGTCCCGCGCACAAGCGACTCAGTTTGGGGCGTAAATTGTTTTTATCCAATCTGGATGGCGTCCCAGGACGACGCTGATGGCGGCTCCCTGCTCGATCGCTCGCAGACGCTGGGAACGTTCCCGCCGTAGTCGCGCCGGTGCGGGTGCTCCGGGATCTCCTGGAACTCCCGGTCCAGGTAGTCGTGGACCCTGCGCATTCGCGAGAGATCGTCCGTCTCGTACGCTTCCGGATGACCGTGCGGTCCTGAGCTCTCGGTCATGGTGGCCCTCCCCGACGAACCCGCGACAGCTGTCAGGAAGTGTACCGGTGGAGCCCACCCGGCTGAAGGCCATGAACGCCTGTCGTTGATCCGAGGGTGTTCCGGGCCTACTTGCTGCCGCGGTCGACCATGAGCTGGAGGTCTTCCCGGAGGCTCTGCAAGTCCTCCTCGTGCTCCACCTCCTGCTCGAGGATGGTGAGCGCCATGTTGTACGTCACCATGTCCTTGTCCTTGGTGGCGTCCATCAACCCCTTGTAGAGCGTGATGGCGCACTGCTCGCCGGCGATGTTCTGGTCGAGCAGCACGGCGACGTAGGGGTCCTCGGGCGCGTCGTACGCACACGGGCTCATCGAACCCCACCCCTGGGGCGAGAGCACCGGCGTGCCCCCGAGCTGGATGATGCGGCTCGAGACCAGGACCGCGTGGTTCAGCTCCTCCGTGGCGTGCAGCGTGAGCTCGGCCGCGACGGCGTCCTTCATCGGTCCCTTGATGAGCCTGGCGCCGAGCCAGTACTGGTAGTACGCGAGCCACTCGCTCGCATAGGCCTGGTTGAGCATCCGGAGGAGATCCTCCACGTCCATGCCGACGATCGCCCGACCTCGGGTTCCCATGTGTGCCTCCCGTTGGACCTCATCGTACACGTTCACGGTTCGCTTCGGACGAAGTCCCAGCGGCCGGTGAGGCCGGCCGACCACATGGACCGGTAGATCCCGTTGGTCGGGAAGGCCAGCGCCACCAGGCGGGCCTCGACGCCCAGGGCGAACGGGTCGGGCCGCCAGACCATGGCGCTCAGGCTGGCGAGGAATCCGATCCCGAACTGCGAGACCGTGTTCGGCTCCCCGCTCGCGTCGGTCCTCACGAACACGTCGTAGAGCCCTACCCCCACCCGGACGCGGAACCAGTCGACGTCCCAGCCCGGCCCGATGGCCAGGCCGACAGCGAAGGTGGAGTTGGTCGCGTAGATCGTGCTCGGGCCGCCGGGCACGTCGACGTTCACGTAGGCGGCGCTCGTGAGGATCGGGATGTACGAGAGGTCCACGAACGGGTGCGTGAAGTGCGGCCCCCGGTAGGCGAAGCTGAGTGCGAAGGCCGGGCCGCCGTTCGACCAGGCCGCACTCCTGATGTCCTGGGCCGGGAAGGCGAGCTGGCCGTATCCGGCGAAGAGGTCCATCTCCCAGGCGAAGCGGTCGTCCTCCTCGTCCGCGTCCGGGGCGGCGGCGGGTCCATCGGCCCGGGCGACCGAGCAGGCGAGGAGCGCGACGGCGAGGAGGAGGGGTCTCACGGAGTGCTCACCCGGTACGGCGTGTTCGGCGGCGTGATTCCCACCATCTCGAAGCGCTGGTTCAGGAGCCCGACACGGTTGGTGAGGATTCCGTTCGGGACTCCCGCGGTGAGGAAGGCGTCGAGCGTGCCCGGATCGTTGATGGTCCAGTAGCCGGTGAAGAAGCCCTGCTGCTGGAGCGACTGCGCCTCGCTCGCCATCGGGCCGAGGGTGTAGCGTGGCTTCCAGGCGACGCAGGGGATGCTGGTGACGGCGGATGGGTCCTCCTCCGCGAGGCAGTGCTGGTTCGGTGCCAGCTGCCCGGCCGCCAGCGCCCGCTGGTACTCGGTCACGAAGTCCCCGGAGGGCAGCGCGATGATGCCCCGCTCCCAGACGGGCGCGCTGCCGGGGAACAGGCAACGCTGCCCCTCCCGCAGCCCTTCCGGAGGCGGCGGGTTGCAGGACACGAGCTTCGTCTGGAGGTCGGCCAGGATGGCGCTCACCGGGACGATCACGTCCGGTGACTTGCTGTCGAGCCAGGTGGGAAGGTTCGTCTGCGTGTAGATGAACTCCAGCATGTCCGCGACCCGGGGGATCACCTCGCCGTTCAGGAGCCTGCAGTTCGCGAGCAGCTCGACGTAGGTGTAGTCCTCGACCCAGCCGGTGCAGTAGACCCCCCGCACGGAGCCCGGGAAGAGCCCCTGGTGGAGAAAGACCGGCACCTTGTCCTTGGTGAGGCGGGTGTCGATCTCGAGGTAGTCGGCACCGAGCTGGGTGGCCAGGATCGAGCCCTCGGGGGTGTTCCCGGAGATCCCGCAGTTGTCGCTGCTCTTGCAGCCTCCGTGGCGAGCACCCACGAAGAAGGTCTGCTTCCCCTCGGCGTTGAGCCGGCTCTTGCGCGCTCGCAACCAGCTCACCGTGAGGGGCGAACCGGGCTCGCTTCCGCCGTTCCCGGTGGCGCCGGTGAAGGTGGCGTGGACGGCGGGTGCCGGACGCGGGTCCCCCGGCGGGCCTTCGGGATCCCAGGCCGGCCCGTTGCAGACGAAGTCGACGACCTCCTGGGGGGACACGAAGAGCCGGACGAGACCCGTCGTGGCCGGACCGGGATCCGGGTCGTCGAGGTAGCGCCAGTAGCCCTCGAGGACCAGTCGGGTGAGCGGTTGATCGCCGGTGGTGTCCAGCAGGCATCCCGGCTGCAGGACGGCGAAGGCGAAGTGGTCGGCGGCGAGGAGGGAGACCGTGGCCCGCATGCCGCTTCCGGGATTCACGCCGCCCCACTGGCTGGCGTGGACGACCACGTTCGATCCGAAGCGGCTCGAGGTGTCGTAGACGCCGTCGAGCGCCTTCTGGAGCGACCACGGATTCGGCGGCGGGATCGACCGGGCAACGAGCCCGCCGTCGGGGAAACCGGGCGGCTGCGGACTCTGCTGCGACACGCAGGCCGCGGTGCCCAGGGCCAGGATGGCTGCAGCGAGGACTCTGGATCTAGAACTCATAGCCAGCCAGGAGACCAGGGTACCAGAGCCTCTTCGAGTCGAAGGTGTCGCTCGGCCCGCTGGCCTCGACGTTGAACCAGATGGGGTAGTTCGCCGCGGTGTTGAAGAGGGCGACGCCGTAGTAGATGACGCCCGCCTTCTTCGGGGAGTACTCCATCACGAGCGAGAGCCCGAACCCCGCGTAGCTCGCCGCACCCGGGCTGAGGGTGAGCGTCCCGAGCTTCGTCGCCTGGTAGAGGGAGACGTAGGCCTCGTACTGGAGCGTCAACCAGGAGTTCTTCGTGACCTGGATGCCCGCCATCGCGCCCGGCAGGAACTGGATGCCCCAACCCACGGCGTCGAACTGGGAGGTGGCGACGAACAGCTTGCCAAGCGTGCCCACGAAGCCGCTCACGTGGGCCATCACCCCCAGGCTGAAGGGGCCGGCCTGGAACGCCCACTGGCCGCCCACGCCGAGCTGGTTGAAGAGGACGATGGTCTGCAGCCGCGCGTCCACGCTGAACCCCGCCCCGAGCCCGCGCATGTACGTGGCCGTGAACATGGGGGCGATCTGCCAGAGCCCGCCGACGCTCCACCGCTCCTTGCCCGGGCCCGGCCCGTCGGGGAAGAAGGTGAGGCCGCGCTCGGGATAGGCCCAGGCGGGCGTCTCCCAGGGCTTCCTGGGCGTCTGCTCGACCAGGATGACGGTGGTCTCCCGGGTGGCTTCGTCGGCCGCGCGAGCCAGCACCGGGGACAAGGTGGCGAGGAGCGCGACGAGGGGCGCGATTCCCCTGCGCGCGCTCGGCAGGACGTCACTCACGATCAGGCTCTTCGCTCCGGACGGTGGACCAGGCACGAGGCGGCCGCTTTCGCTTACCGTCAGTTCTGCCAGTCTTCCGGGGAACCGCCGAAGTACTTCCGCGCGTCGAGCCTCAGGCGGAGGTAGACGAACCAGCTCGCCCCGAGCCCGCTGTACGGCGCATTGTTCTGCTGCGGGAGCCAGGCCGTGGGAGCGAGTTGCACGCTGAACCCCAGCTGCACCTGGGCAGCCAGTGCGAGCGTGGTGGCGAAGGCGCGCGGCGGAGCGTACTCGAAGACGGGGAAGTCGAGCTCGAGCTGCTTGAAGTCCACGAGCAGGGCCGGACCGTCGTCGGGTGTCGCCACGAACTGGTTCGGGTCGCCGGCCCCCCACAGCGTGAACCCGATCTCGCGTCCCGCCATGAACTGGAAGGTGCCGAGCGAGGTCGAGATGGGGCGCTGCAGCGTCCAGAGGCCGCCGCCGGTCGCCCGGAATACCACGTCCTGCGCCGCCTCCTTCGAGATGAGGAACATCACCGGGCCGAGCACGATGAGGTCGAACGGCAGGACGTAGTACGGCATCCGGAAGGTGAGCTTCAGGGCGGAGCGGGCCGGGACTCGCGGAAGCGCCTGGTTGCTGCGAACCCCGCCCGGACATCCCGGGCAGGATGCGTCGAGCTGGACCGGATCGGACACGAAGGACGCCTGGGCCCAGAGCTGGCCGTCCATGTTCGTCGTGAGCACGCCCTGGAGTCCGTAGCCGAAGCGGGCGCCGACCTCGAGCTCGCTGCGGAAGCGCCAGCCAGCGCTGGTGTCGAACCCGCCCCAGGCCGGACCGGCGCCGATGCCGGCGACGACGCCCCCGAAGAAGCCGATGTCCGCGCGGGCGCGCGGGGGATGGATGTCGTCCTGGTCCCCGGCGGGGATGGGGGATGCCTGGAGCGTGACGAGCGCGGCCGAGTACGCGACCGGGTCGGGCGGCATCGCCGGGAGGCTCTGCACCTTGCAGAAGTCGAGGTCCTCGAGCTGGCGCTCCTCCTTCGTGGAGGGCGCGGAGGAGACGGCGACCGCCCCGCTGGCGGCGCCGGCGAGCTGGGACAGGCTGCGGCCGACGACTGCGCCCGCCACCCCCTGGTCGTGGTCGGTCATGTGCGCGTCCCCGTGACCGGCGAAGAGGTCGCCGCCCCAGGTCTTGGAGGTGAGCCCCTGGACGCAGTAGAGGTCGTGAGTCCCCTTCTGCCAGGCCGAGTCGCCCCAGGTCGCCGCGTAGTGGCCGGCCGAGAAGGAGTCCTCGAGGAAGTGGAGGGCGATGCCCTCGGCGAGCAGGGCCCGCCGCGCCAGGTCGGGCCGGGCCGCCTCGGGGGCCACGCGCCATTGCGCCGCGAGCCGGAGGGCGATGGCGTGGTACTGCACGTAGACGGCGGTGGCGTTGATGGCCGCGTCCGGCGCGAGGACGCGCTTCACGTAGACGTCGAGCGTCTCCTCCGCCGCCACGGGCTCTCGAGGCGCGAGGAAGTGGGCGTTGTTGGAGGCGGCGCGGGTCAGGTACCTCGGATCGACGAACTGCATGGCGAGGTGGGACTTGTTCCAGGCGTCGGTCCGGACTGCGTCGTTCGGCGCCTCCGCCAGCCTCTGCTTCGACCACTCGGCGACCCAGGTCACCTTCCGGCCCCACTCCTCGTGTCTCGGTCACCGCCCGCAGCTCCGCCGTGGAGCAGGAGTGGTCGCCGCCCATGGCCGGGTAGGACGGGAAGTCGAGGCAGATGCCGCTCCAGTCCCCGAAGGCGCTCTGCGGCGTGGCCCCCGGGTTCACGAGCGTGGGGCAGAGCTGCGGTCCGGCTTCCTGCTTCAGGCTGGCCCAGAGCGCCTCGAGCTGGGCCCGCTCGGCGGGCGGCAAGCTCCTCGATGGCGGTCACCGCGATGTCCCGGTGCTCGGACCAGATCCAGGCACGGGCCGGAGCTGCCCAGAGCAGGCCGATCAGGACCGTGAACGACGCAATGCGACGTTTCTCCCTCACTCGAGCCTCCCTCGTGGAGGGTGCTTCTTAAGGGCAGCGTCCGGATTCGCCACCGCTCGAACGAAAACGTTTCCTTACCGGGAACCGCGTGGCGGACCGCTTGCGGTCCTGGACCCCGAGGATTACGTCGCGTCGACCCAAAGGGGAGGGATCTCATGAACCGCTTCGCGCCGGTCCTCGCTGTCCTTCTGCTCGCCGCGCCGTCGGCTCCGCTGGCGGCCGGCTTCTACCTGTACGAGATCGGCACGCCGAGCGTGGGGCTCGCCTCGGCCGGCTACACGACGCGCGCCGGCGACGCCGAGACGCTCTTCACGAACCCGGCCGGGATGTCCCTGCTCGAGAAGCACGAGCTCCTCGTGGGCGCCCAGTTGCTCTACGGAAACTTCACCTTCTCTCCCGGGCCGGGGACGACCACCTCCGGCGGCAATGGCGGGAACGCCCTGGGCGTCCTCCCCGGAGGCAGCCTCTTCTTCGTCGCCGACGTGGCGCCCAAGGTCCGCGTCGGCCTGGGAATCGCCCAGTACTTCGGCTCGGCGGTCTCCTACGACCCGGACTGGGTGGGGCGCTATTACGGCCAGAAGGGGCTGCTCGTCGGCGTGAGCTTCCTCCCCACCGCCTCGTACAAGATCGACGACTGGATCTCGGTGGGCGGGGGGCTCAATCTGATGTGGGGCATCAAGCGCGCCACCATCGCGGTGAACAACATCCTGCCCAGCCTCGCCGACGGACAGGTGGAGACGAACGCCGACACCTTCGGCGTCGGGGGCAACCTCGGGATCCTCGTCGAGCCGGTGAAGGGCACGCGCCTGGGGTTCACCTGGCTCTCGCAGGTCTACCTGCCCTTCTCCTCGACGCCCGCCTGGTCGGGCCTGGGGCCGGGCATCGAGCTGGCGCTCCGCCAGACGGGGCTGCTCGGCGCGCAGCTCGACCTGGGCTTGACCCTTCCGAACCGTCTCATGCTCGGAGTGCGCCAGGAGATCGGCCCCGAGTGGGCGGTGATGGCGGACCTCGGATGGGAGAGCTGGTCCCAGTACGGCGAGGTGGAGGTGAGCGTGAACACAGCGAATCCGACCAGCCTGACCACCTCGATCCCGTACGAGAACACCTGGCACGTCGCGGCGGGAGCCCAGTGGAAGGCCCTGCCGAAGTGGACCTTCTCCGGCGGGTTCGCCTTCGACAGCTCGATCATGAACGACGCCGACCGCACGGTGTTCACCCCCATCGGCGCTGCCTGGCGGTTCTCCCTGGGGGCGCAGTGGTGGGTCTCGGACGCGGTCGAGCTCGGCGTCGCCGACACCTTCATCGTGGGCGGGAACCTGCCGCTGTCCCAGAGCCGCGGCCCGCTCGCCGGAACGCTCGAGGGACAGTACTCTGGTACCGTCACGAACATGCTCGTCTTCAACCTCCGCTGGCTCATCTGACGGGAGCCCACGACTTGACCCCGCCCACCCTGCTGCCCTCCTGGCGGCCCGGCCCGACCCGCGACGCGGTGCTGGCCTTCCTGGCCGCGGCCGAGGCCCTCCCGATCGAGGCCCGGGTGGCCGCCTTCGACAACGACGGCACGCTGTGGTGCGAGAAGCCCACCTACGTGCAGTTCGACTTCTTCGAGGACGCCCTGCGCCGCCGGGCCGAGGACGACCCGGCGCTGCGCGAGCGGCCCGAGCTGGCCGCGGTCCTGGACCTGGACATGTCCGCCATCGGCGAGCTGGGGCTGGAGCGGGTGGCCCTCGCCCTCGCCGAGCTGTTCGCCGGCATCGAGCCCGGGGCATTCACGGCCGAGGCACGGGAGTTCCTGGCGCGTGCGCGCCACCGCACCCTCGGCAAGCCGGCTCCGGCTACCAGGTACCAGCCCATGCTCGAGCTCCTCGACGAGCTGCGGCGGCGGGACTTCACCATCTACCTGGTCTCCGGTGGCGGGACCGAGTTCCTGCGGGCGCTCAGCCTCGCGCTCTACGGCGTCGCGCCGGAGGAGGTGGTGGGAACGCAGGTCCGCTACGAGTTCGTCCGCCGCGCCGACGGGCGGCCGGCGCTGCTCCGGACCGCCGGGGTGATCGGCGGCGCCAACGAGGGAGCGGCGAAGGTGGCCAACATCCAGTCCCAGCTCGGGCGCCGGCCGATCCTCGCGGCCGGCAACTCGGCTGGCGACCGGGAGATGCTGGAGTGGGCGGTCGCCGGCGACGGACCCGGCCTGGCCCTCCTGCTCCACCACGACGACCGCGAGCGGGAGTTCGCCTACGAGAGCGTGTCGGGCACCCTGAAGGAGCACGAGCCCATCACCACGGTCGCCGGCCGCCTCGGCTGGACGGTGATCTCGATGGCGAACGATTGGTCGACCGTGTTCCCCGAGTGAGCGCGGCCGCGAGGCGCCCTAGTGAAGGTGCGGCGCGGGGCCGAGCAGCTCGCCCAGCGGCGAGTTCGCACGGAAGGCCGCGAACCTCTCGGAGCAGCGGCTCGACTCCATGCACGGAACCGCGCCCCCCCCGGTCTTGGCCGGGTCGATCCGGTAGATCGACTTACCCTTCTTGATGGTCTCGACGACCTTGATGTCGGCGATCTTCTGCCGATCGATGGAGAGCGGGTTCGCGGAGAGGATCGCGAAGTCGGCGAGCTTGCCGACCTCGATGGAGCCCTTGGTCTTCTCCTCGAAGTGCTGGTAGGCGGCCCAGAGCGTCATCGCCTTGAGGGCCACGATGGGCTCGACGCGGTGCTCGGGACCGAGCACCTGGCCCGTGCGCGTGGTGCGGTTCACCGTCGCGGAGAGCACCCGCATCGTGTCCGGGAAGGCCACGGGTGCATCGTGGTGCGAGCTCCAGATCATGCCGTTCTTCACCATCCAGCCGGTGGGCGAGATGTTGGCGGCACGGTCCGGCCCGAGCACCGTGTCGACGTACCAGTCTCCCCAGTAGAAGGTGTGCATCGGGAAGAGCGCCGGGAAGATCCCCAGCGCCTTCAGCTTCGACACCTGATCCTCGCGCAGCGTCTGCCCGTGGATCATCACCGTCCGTCGATCCTTCCCCGGATGGCGCTCCACCGCGACGGCCACCGCCCGGAGGAGCTGGTCGATGGCCGCGTCGCCGTTGGTGTGCACCAGGATCTGCCATCCGTTGCGGTACGCCCGGCTGACGGCGGCGATGGCCTGGTCGTCCCGGAGGGCCGGGTAGCCCGCGAAGGTCGCCGGCTGGCCCTCCGGCGCCTTCAGATACGGCTCCGACAGCCACGCGGTCCGGCCCTGCGGCGAGGCGTCGAGGGTGAGCTTCACTCCTCCGATGCGCAGTCCGTTGCGGTAGCTGCGACCGACGTACGGCCCCTTCATGAACCCGCCCGATTCGGGCACGAGCAGGGCCTCCGGATACACGACCACGTCGAGCTCGAGCCGGCCGGCCCGGGCGGCCGCAGCGTAGATCTCCACGTTGCCGGGCAACGCGCGCCCTTCCTGGGCGGTGGTGTGGCCGTACTTCGCGTACAGCTTCTGCCCGGCCTCCAGGAGCGCGAGCTGCTGCTCGGGCCCGAGCTTCGGCATGATGCGCAGGAACTCCCGGATGAGGACCGTGCCCTCCATCACCCCGCTCGGCTCCCGGGTGCCGGGCCTCCGGCGGATGACGCCGCCCTGCGGATCCTCCGTCGCCGAGTCGATGCCGGCCATCTGGAGCGCCTTGGTGTTGAGCGCGTGGAGGTGCCCGGACTGGTCGATCACGATCATCGGCAGGTCGGTCGAGACGGCGTCCAGGTCCTCGGCCGTCGGGTGGCGCCGCTCCTCGAGCTGGGAGTCGTCGTAGCCGAAGCCGATGACGACGCCGAAGTCGCGCGAGATGCGCGAGCTCGCCATCCACTTGCGGAGTTGCTCCTGGAGGTCGGCGATGGAGCGCACGCCCCCGTCCGGCGGAGGCAGGAGGTTGGCGGCCATGGCCTGGACGCCGGCGCCCCACATGTGCCCGTGGGCGTCGATGAAGCCGGGGATCATCGTCCGGCCGCCGAGGTCGACGAGCTTCGTCTTGCGCCCCTTCTCGGCCTTCTCGACGGCGCTGCGCGACCCTACCGCTACGATCTTCCCTCGCTTGACGGCGACGGCCTCGGCCGCCGGCTGCCGGTCGTTCACGGTGACGATCGGGCCGCCGAAGTAGATGGTGTCGGCGTTGGCTGCCGCCGCGGGAGAAGCCAGGAAGAGGAGGACGGCCACCACGGCAGACCGCGTCGGAATCGACCCCATTTGGCGTTCCCCCCGTTGACCGAACGCAGGGACGTTCGCGTCCGCACCGGAATAACCGGGTCTCTCGCCCGCCGCACCGCGGTGCGCTCGCCCAGGTTCCCGATCGGGGTAGGCTGTCACCCGCTGGCGGTGCCTCACCTTGATGGAATCGACCACCCGAACCGGAGTCGCGCGCATGAACGCGTTCGTGTTCTGAGATGCCGCCCAACCCCTTCCTGGGCGCCGGACGCCGCCTGCGCAGCGGCTGGTGGATCGGCATCTTCTTCGCCGTCCTGGCAGGCCTGCTCGTCCCGCTTCTCCTCCTCGCGAGGGGGAGTGGCGCGGAGGTGTCGCCGGTCCAGCAGCTCGCCGTCGTGCTGGCAGCCTCCGCGATCTGCCAGGCGTTGCGCCGGGAGCCGCCGTCCCGGCTCGTGGGGCGGCTCGACGGGCGATGGGCGCGGGAGTTCCTGCTGGGCAGCCTGGTTGGCGTGCTGCTGATGGGTGTCCCGGCCCTCTTCCTCGGGCTGGCCGGGGTGGTGAGCTGGAAGCCAGGAGCTGGCGGGGTCGCTCCCCTCTGGCCCGGGCTGGCCTTGCTCGCCGCCGCTGCGGCGACGGAGGAGCTCCTCTTCCGGGGCTTCCTGTTCCGGCGCCTGCTCGAGGGGCTGGGAACCTGGCCCGCCCAGTTCGTCATCGCGGCGCTCTTCGTGCTCACCCACTCAGACGCGCTGCGCGGGCTCGGCCCACTGGCCTACCTCGCGGGAGCGAACATCTTCCTCGCATCGATCCTGTTCGGGCTCGCGTACCTCCGAACCCGGAGCCTGGCCATGCCGCTCGGCCTGCACCTCGCCGCCAACGTCGTGCAGGGTCCGGTCCTGGGCTTCGGCGTGAGCGGCACCGGGGGGGCGAGCGTGCTCACACCGGTTCCCTCCGGGGCCCCCCTCTGGCTGTACGGCGGGAGCTTTGGGCTGGAGGCGAGCGTGCCAGGCCTTCTGTGCGTCGTCGCCCTGTTCCTGGCTCTCCGGGGCCGGCGTCCCTACCTCTCCGGTGAACCGACCACGTTCTTGTAGACCTTGCCGTCCTTCATGATGACGAGGAGGTTCTTCTCGGGATTCTCGAGGAGCTTGATGTTCTCGACGGGGTCGCCGTCGACGAGGAGGAGGTCGGCCAGCGCGCCCGCCTCCACCACCCCGAGCTTGCCCGGATAAGGATTGCGCATGCCGGAGAGTGCGAGCAGCTGGCCGTTGTCGCCGGTGGCCATCTTCAGCGCCTGGGCCGGCGTGTACCAGCGCACCATCTTGGCGAGCTGCGCGCCGTGCCGCCGGGCCATCCGCGCGTCGAAGAGGATGTCCGTCCCGAAGGCGGTCTTGATCCCGTACTTCTTCGCGAGCGCATACGCCCGGTCGGTGCCGGCGATCACCTCGTCCCCCTCGGCGTGGCGGGCGGCGTCCGGCTGCGGGATCCGGTCCTCGTCGTCGAGGAAGGGCTGCAGGCTCCACCAGATCCCCTTCGCGGCCATCAGCTTCGCCGTGGCCTCGTCGACGAGATGCCCGTGGTCGATGACCGGGACCCCCGCTGCGATGGCCTGCTGCACGGAGGCCGTGGAGTAGGCGTGCACGGTGACGTAGGTGCCCCAGTTCCTGGCCGCCTCGACGGCGGCCCGGAGCTCGGCGTCGGAGAAGGCCGTGATGCCGATCGGGCCCGGGGAGGAGACGCCTCCACCGGCCGTCATCTTGATCTGGGAGGCGCCGAGCGCGAGTTGCTCGCGCACCCGGCGCTGAACCTCAGGCACCCCGTCGGCGACGATGGACGCCCCCAGCACCTCGGTGCGAGACAGCGGGCTCGTGTTTCCGCGCGGAAGCTCGAAGGGAAACCGGAAGTCACCGTGCCCGCCGGTCTGCGTGATCATGGCTCCCGACGGGTAGATGCGCGGACCCACGACGATTCCCGCGTCGATGGCGCGCTTCAGCCCGAAGGCCGGCCCACCCAGATCCCGGACGGAGGTGAAGCCCCGCATGAGCGTGGCCTGGGCGTTCACGCCGGCCTGGAGGTTGAGAAACCCCATGTCCGCGACGAGCGTCACCTCGGCAGGGAGCGAGAGCAGCATGGTGTGCCAGTGCGCGTCGATGAGCCCGGGCATGAGCACCCGCCCGCCGCCCGGGATGACCGTGGTGCCCGCCCCGGTGCCGGGCGGGACCAATCCCGCCGGGGCGATGCGCTCGATCGTGTTTCCCCGTACGAGGACGTCCGACGGACCCGAGACGCTTTCGCTCTTCCCGTCGAAGACCCGGACGTTCTGGAACAGCGTGGCGGGGCCGGTGGACGGGGGTGGGGCGCCGGCGGCTGGTCCGGCGAGGGCAGGCGAATGCGCGCCCACGAGGAACAGGAACGCCAGCAGGGTCCGGAGGAAATGCCGGTTCGGGTCGTTCATCCGCGAACACCTATGGGCCGGGCGCCTCCTGGGCAACGGAAAGGTCCCGTCTCCTTGACGTCCCGCTCCTCCGCGTGGATGCTCCCCCGCGAATGAACCCCCGGTTCCAGGCGATCGTGCACGGCGCCCTCTTCGCCCTGATCGTCGGCTGGGTGCTCCACGTGGGCCGGGACGTCCTCGTCCCCCTCGCCTTTGGCGTGCTGGTGGCGTACGTCATCTTCGGCCTGAGCCAGCTCCTGCTCCGGGTACCGGTGCTGGGGCGCCGCATGCCCGGCCAGGTCCGGAACGCCCTGTCGGTGCTGGTCATCTCGTCCGGGCTGGTCGGCATCGCGTACCTCCTCGTCGCCAACGCAGAGGGCATCACGGCCTACGCGCCCCACTACCAGCGGTCCCTGCTGGCCGGGATCCAGCGGATCGCCGTCCTCCTCCGGATCGAGGCGGAGCCCACCTGGACCACGCTGCGCAACGACCTGTTCGGCCAGATCAACGTCCAGCGGCTGCTCGGGTCGGTGGTCGCGTCGGTGTCGTCGACGGTGGCCACGGTGGTGGTGGTGATCCTCTACGCGGCCTTCCTCATGATGGAGCAGCGGTACTTCACCGAGAAGCTGGCCCAGGCCTCCGGGGACCCGCGGAACGCGGCCCGGATCCGGGAGATCACCGGCGACATCAACCGGCGGGTCGGCGCGTATCTCTCGGTGAAGACGGCCGTCAACGTGCTGCTCGGAGTGGTCTCCTGGGCCATCCTGGCGACCTTCGGCATCCAGTTCGCGGGATTGCTGGCGGTGCTCATCGGCATGCTGAACTACATCCCCTACGCCGGCTCCCTCTTCGGCGTCGTCATCCCGGTGGCGGTGGCGCTCGGTCAGCTCGGGGACCCCGGCGCGGTCCTGTGGTTGCTGGTCGCGCTGACCGCCGCCCAGTTCGTCATCGGCAACTTCCTCGACCCATTCCTGATGGGCTCCTCGCTCAACCTGAGCCCCTTCGCCATCCTGGTGGCCCTGGCGGTCTGGTCACAGCTCTGGGGCATCTCCGGCGCGTTCCTGGCGGTTCCCATCACCGCGGTCATGGTCATCGTCCTCTCCGAGTTCGCAGGCACGCGACCCATCGCCATCCTGCTGTCGAAGAACGGCCGTCCGTGAGCCCGGCTGACCCGCGAGGCGAGCTCAACCTCTACCTCGCCGAGTCCCGGCAGCTCTTCGACTCGATGGACCCGGCGCCGTTCCGGGAGCGCGACCTCGATCCGAAGGCGGATGCCTACGTCGTCGATTGGGCCCGCGAGGCTCCGGCGCGCGTGCCGCTCCGGCTCGTGGTGCACCTGGGGCGCGAACCGGCGGCGGAGGGGATGGACGCCATGCTGCGCCTGGCGGTGGACGACCACTTCCGGCGCCGCGCCCAGGCCACCTGGGCGAGGCTGCGGCGGCTCTTCCAGGAGGGGCGCATCGCGTTCGTGATCGGCCTGGGCTTCCTGCTTGCCGCCATCGCGCTCGGCGAGTGGATCGCGAGCCGGATCTCCTCCGAGCGGTACTCCACCGTGGTCCAGGAGAGCCTCATCATCCTGGGCTGGGTGGCGATCTGGCGCCCGATGGGGATCTTCCTCTACGACTGGTGGCCCATCCGCGCCGAGGCGAGGCTCCTCGACCGGCTCGGCGAGATGGACGTGCGGGTGGTCGACGCCGGGGGCTCCGGCCCCGCGGCACCGGGCCGACCGACCGCGTGACGGACGGCGACTACTTCAGCGGTGTCCCCTGCGGCTCGGGCCGCTTCCACGTGCCGTCGAGCGCCTCCTTCTTCGGCAGGTAGAGGCGCAGGGCCATGAAGAACGGACCGTCCGGGGCGGGCAGCCAGTTCGACTCCGTCCCGGCGCCGGGCGAGGTGTGCTGGACGTGGAGCGTGAGCCCACCGTCGGCGTCGCTGGCGAATCCGGGCAGCATCGGCGAGTTGACGAGGTAGCGCTTCAGCGGGTTGGCGTACATGAGCTTCGACGGGAGCGCGTAGAGCGTGAGCGACCAGAAGGCGCCCACCGGCGGCAGCGCGCCCGGCGGGAAGCGCAGCGCGTAGTCCTTCTTCGAGGCGTCGAGCGGCTCGCCCGCGGAATCGACGAAGTAGATGGGGTAGAGCGCCTCCTCCTTCGAGTTGCCGTAGATGCCGAGGACGGCCCCCGCCATGCGGTAGAGGTAGTTGTTCCGGAGGTACTCCCGCGTCCCGAACACGTCGGCGGAGCCGACCTTGCCGGTGTCGATGTCCCGGGCCTTGAAGGCCGCGAACTCCGCCCAGGCGTCGGCCATCCCGTCCTTCAACGCCTGCAGGATCTCGGGCGCGAGGCGGGACGGGTCGAAGGTCTTCCCGCCCTCGATCCCGAGGCGCGAGAAGCGCTCGCGGAGCGCCACCTCGGAAGGGTGCGTCGGGCAGAACCCGAGCGCGAAGGAGAGGACGTTGAAGAACGCGGGCGACGTGCGCTGCTCCTCCGCCGAGAGGGGCGCGACGAATTCGATGCGGGGCGCGGCGGGCGGGGGCGACTTGCCCAGGAACTGCGAGAGCGTCTGGACTCGGTAGCCGGCCTGCACCTTCTTCACGCCCTCGAGGTCGGACGGGTCGAAGAGCTGGGTGCGGTAGAACGCCCAGCCGAGCTCCGTCTCGCAGCGGAACGCCTTCGCGATTCCCGCCGGAACCTCTCCCTTCCAGCCCGGACCGGCGAGCAGGTAGTTGCCCCCGCCGTTCCCGGTCGTCCGGGTGCCGATGTAGTCGTAGTTGTGGGTGTAGGCATCGATGAGCTGAACCGAGAAGTAGCGGTTCTCCTCGATGGGCGGGATGGTCAGGACGAGCGGCTCCGCGCGGAGGTCCGTACCGAGTTGCGAGTAGGGCGTGTCGGAATTGGCGGTCTGGATCGACTTGTCGTCGGGCGTGAAGACGCGGGCCGTGTTGTTGATCTGGTTCCACGGAGCCTTGAACTCGGAGCTCTTCGCGTCGACGAAGAAGGAGTGGTTGACCCGGTAGTTGTCGACGATCGGGAAGCCGTAGACGTAGGCCTCCTTGGCGATCTGTCGGGCTTCCTTCGGCGAGAGCGTGGTCATCGGCAGGTTCCCCTCGTTGCGGTGGTCGTCTGGACGAGTGATCTGTGGAACGGGCGGTCTGGCTTCCAGACCCCTTTGGGGCTCGATCGAGAGAGTCGAGGCACTGGTAGGGTCATCTGGCCGTGAACCCCCGAGGGAGCCCCTTGCCATGATGCGTTACGTCTACATCGGCCTGGTCATCCTGGTGACCGCATCCGTACTGCTGTTCAAGGTGCAGAATCTCCAGTCGGTCTCGGTCTCGTTCCTGACAATGAGCCTGACCCTGCCGGTGTCGGTGGCGATCGTCGGCGTCTACTTCCTCGGAATGGTGACCGGCAGCGCGCTGGTGGCGTCGTTCCGCTCCGTGGTCCGGAAAGCCCGGGAGCCCTGAAGGCCGGTCAGGGACTGGATCCGGCAGTTCCCGACGCCATCAGCACCCGCTCCCCGTCGGCGCGGTGGACGTCGAGCGTCCCGCTCTCCACGGTCCAGGCCGTGGCCGTCTTCAGGGCGGCGAGGAACTGACGCTCCTGCTCCATGACCCCCTCGGCCGGGCAGGCCTTGCGGGTCGTGGCGGCCGGTCCGATGGAGAGGCGATTCCCGTCGCTCGTGTAGGACGCACGGAAGGTGTTGCAACCGGTCGTCCCCGCCACCTTCCCGTTCTCGAAGGAGAGCGTGACTGTGGTCCCCGTGCGCGGACTCACCACCGCCTGAAGGCCGTTGTTGAACCCGGTCACGTTCCAGGTGACGCCTTCGAGCCTGGGCGGGGGCTCGGCCTGGAAGGCGAGCGGCGATCCGGATGCGGGGGTCAGGGTCAGGCGATCGCCGGCGATGGCGACGCCGTGCGTGCCCGACAGGCCGTCGAGGAACGCCTTCTCGGCCGCCATCCGCGGCTCGGGGCAGGCCATCATCGTCCCAGCGAGCGGCCCCACGGTGAGGGTGTCACCATCCCGCCGGAACCCGCCGTTGAACCGGTTGCACCCGGAGAAGCCGGATGCGCGGCCTTCGGCGAAGCGAACGGTGAGAGGGGCCGCCTTCGCCTCCGGCGCGTCGAGCCGCCAGGTGGTCCCCTCGAGAGGAGAAGCCGGGATGCGGCAGCATCCCGCGAGCAGCCGTCCGTCCGGGAGCGACACCCTCGCCGAGAGGGGGTGCGAGACGTCGGACATGGTGTCGCTGCACGACGTCTCCCGGAGAAAGGCCACGACCACCGCCTTCGCGTCGCCAGCGGGCGCGCCGCGCCAGGCTCGCTCCTTCAGGAAGTCGAGGCGGGTCTCCCGCCCCCGGTACTCGACCGGCTTGCCGTCGGGGAAGGCGAGCGTCGCCCGCCCTCCCCCGCCGAACGAAAGGCTCCAGGAGGGCTCGTTGCCGAAGCAGACGAGGCTCGGCTCGGCCGCCTGCGCGGGAAGGGCGTGGAAGGCGACTGCGAGGAGGAGCGGGGCGAGAGTTCGGGGCGCGGCCATGTGGTCAATCCCTCCACCAAGGAAGGGAGGAACGTAATCGCCCGCCCCCGGAACGCAACGCACGCGAAGGAGCCGGTGGTGAGGGTATGGTCTGCGAATGGCACTGCCGATCGACGTCTGGGCCCTCTTCGACCTCGCGGTCCTCGTCTACTGGGTCGGCGTGTCCATCCTGATCATCTCCCAGGACCGCGAGCCCACCGCCGCGCTCGCCTGGCTGCTCGTCCTCTTCGCGATCCCCTTCCTGGGTCTCGTCGTCTACTTCCTCTTCGGGCGCGACTGGCCGAGCAACGTGCAGAGGGCCCCGTCCACCCGGCGACTGCAGGACATCCTCGGTCGGTTCATGCCCTCGGTGTACGCGCCCCATGCGGCGCGCTCCCGGCAATTCATGGCCGGGCTCCCGGACGAGCACGCGCGCATCGCCCGGGTGGCCGAGCGAAAGCTCGGCGTGCCCGTCCTGCCGGTCCGGACCTGCGACCTCTACGGCTCCGGTCAGGAGTACTTCGACGTGCTGATCGCCGACCTGGCCGCGGCGGAGCGCTTCATCCACATGAACTACTTCATCTGGGGGAAGGACGAGCTCACCGCCCGCATCAAGCGGGTCCTCCTCGATCGCCTCGCCGCGGGGGTCGAGGTGCGGATCCTGAACGACCTCGTCGGCTGCATCAAGTACTCGAAGATCGAGCTCGACGAGCTGCGCCGGGCCGGGGCGCAGGTCGGCTCCGACATCGCGCAGCTCGCGCGGCTGAACTACCGCAACCACCGCAAGATCACCGTCATCGACGCGGAGATCGGGCACAGCGGCGGGTTCAACGTCGGCCAGGAGTACATCGACGGTGGCAAGAGGTTCCCGGCCTGGCGCGACACCGGCATCCGGATGACCGGGCCCGGGGTTGCCGATCTGGAGAAGCTCTTCGACATGCGCTGGTTCGAGGTGTTCGGCGAGGACCTGTTCCAGCCCGGGTACTACCCGGACGTCTCCCTCCCGTCCGGCGAGATCATGGTGCAGACCATCCACCAGGGCTTCGACGAGCCGTGGAACTCGGCGACGCGGGCCCACCAGCTCGCGATCTCGGGGGCGCGGCGCCGGGTCCAGATCCAGTCGCCGTACCTGGTGCCGGACCAGACCACCCTCGACGTGCTCGTCAACGCGGCGTCGGGCGGGGTGAAGGTGGACTTCATGACCACCGGCTGGCCGGACAAGCACGTGCCCTGGTGGGCCGCCGAGTCCTACTTCGAGCGCCTTCTGCGAGGCGGGGTGCGCATCTGGCTGTGGGAGAAGGGGTTCTTCCACGCGAAGACGATCACCGTCGACGGCGAGGCCTGCTCCATCGGAACGCTCAACCTGGACATGCGATCCCTGCGCATCAACAAGGAGCTCATGATCTGGGTCTACGACGAGAAGGTGGCCCGGGAGTCGGAACGGCTCTTCCAGGACGACCTCCGCGATTGCAGGGAGCTCACCCTGGAGGAGGTGAGGGCCTGGTCCCGCCCGCGGCGCTTCCGGAACTCCTCGGCGCGGCTGCTGTCGAACTTGCTATAAACGAGGGCTCGCAGGCGTCACGGAGGGGCGAATCATGGTTCGTCGTGCTGGTTTGCTGGCAGTGGTGCTTTCCCTCGGGGTCGTCGCCCCGGACCAGGCCCGGGCGGCCGAGGTCCGGCCGTTCGTGGACTTCGAGGCCGGTCCGGCCTTCCCCGGGTACAACAACGTCCGCATCCCCGGGGACGGAGGGACGAACTTCTCGCTGACGAAGCAGCTCGAGGCTCCGGCGGTCCCGTACTTCCGGGCGCGCGCGGGTGTCCGCATCGGCCGCCACGAGGTCTTCGCCTACTTTGGACCCCTGACGATCCGGCCGACGGGATCGGTCCCGTACGACGTACTCTTCGTGGACGCCGTGTTCCCGGCGAACACGTTCCTCGACGCGACCTGGACGTTCGATACGTACCGGCTGACGTACCGCTACTCCATCGTCGACGACGAGACGTGGCAGGTCGCCGTCGGGGCGACCGCCCTGGTCCGCGTGGCGTCGATCTCCCTCACCGGCGGCGGCCTCCACCAGGTGAAGGACAACGTCGGGATCGTGCCCCTGTTGAGCTTCAAGGTCGCCTGGACGTTCGCCGGCCCCTGGTCGATCCTCCTCGACGGGGACGCGCTCGCGGTTCCCCAGGGGCGCGCCGAGGACGTGTTCCTCGGGGTCCGCTACCGCTTCGGCGATGCCGTCAGCGGTCGCGTCGGGTATCGCATCCTCGAGGGCGGGGGGGACAACTCCAGCGTCTACAACTTCGCGCTCGTGAACTTCCTGGCGTTCGGGTTCGACGTCACGCTCTGATAGCGCCCCCCACTTCCCCCGATCCCTGCTGCGGCGCAGGCAGCCTGCCTGCGGTGGGCAGGCTCGTCCCTGCGCGGCTCGACGTAACTTCCAGCTACGCCTCCGCTGCTCGGTCCTCGCGTGCCCACCTCGGCGACGGCTTCCTGCGCCTCGCGACGGGCTCGGGGAAAGTGGGGGGCGCTCTGAAACGTCCAGCTAGGATGACCTCAACCGCCTTCGCGGCCGGCCCCCAGGTCGACTCGCACCGCCTCGAAGCGGACACCCATCTCGCCCATCAGGTTCATGCGAGGGTTGCCCGGACGAGCCCACACGACGCGCCCGACGAAGGGCTCATCCCGGCCCTCGACCTGGATGGTCCCCTCGATGCGTTCGTTGACGGGGAGGACGCGGAGCAACCGGGTGCAGAAGCCTCCCGGGCTCACGTTGATGGTCATCGACGCGCCCCGAGGGGTGACCACGCGAACCCTGACCTTGCGCCGGGGCTCGCGGTCGCCATCGGATCGCCCCTTGGGACTGGTAAGCGGTCTTCGCTCCATCGTGGTTCGATCCGATTACCGACCACGCCCCACCGATGACCGACGCAAAAGGGCCGTAAATTCTAATTTGTTGGCCCAGCCCCCCCTACCCCTCGAGCCGCAACGGCATGCTCCGGAGGCGCTGCCCCGTGGCCGCGAAGACGGCGTTCGCGACGGCGGGGGCCACCGGCGGCACCCCCGGCTCCCCCACCCCGGTCGGCGGTCCATCACCCGGAACCAGGTGGACCTCGATGACCGGGCACTCGTCGACGTGGAGCAGGTCGAAATCGTTGAAGTTGGACTGCTCGACCCGCCCCTTCTTCCAGGTGATCTCCTGCTTCATCGCCGCTCCGAGGGCGAAGACCACCGACCCCTCCAGCTGGGCCGCGACCAGGTTGGGATTCACCACCCGTCCGCAATCGAGCGCGATGACCACCCGCTTCACGGCGAGGGCCGTTCCCTTCACCTCCACCTCTGCGACGGCCGCGGCGAAGCTGCCGAAGGAAGCGTGCTGCGCGATTCCGCGGCCCCGCCCCGGCGGCAGGGCCCCACCCCAGCCGGACTTGGCGGCGACGAGGTCCAGCACCGCACGGTTGCGCGGCGCGCCGGCGAGGAGCCCCTTCCGGAAGAGGTACGGGTCCTTCCCCGCGGCGTGGGCCAGCTCGTCGACGAAGCTCTCCACCGCGAAGGCGGTGTGGGAGTGGCCCACCGATCGCCAGAAGCCGACCGGCACGCCCGGATCCTGCGCGATGAACTGGACCGAGAGATTGGGCACGGCATACGGGACGCTGTCGGCGCCCTCGATCGCCGACTCGTCGGCGCGGCTCATGAACCAGCTCGCCACGCTCCCCGCGGCGCGCTTCACCGGGGTCGGCACCCAGAACGGCATCGTGGCCGCCACGAAGTCCGGCGCCAGCTGCTTCATGATCGACTGGGTGACGACCTTGTGGGACCAGGCCACCGGGCTGCCGTCGGCGGCCAGGCCGCCCTGCAGCACGTGGAGCGCCGCGGGCCGGTAGATGTCGTGCCGGAAGTCGTCCTCGCGCGACCAGACCACCTTCACCGGCTTGCCGACCGCGCGGGAGCACCAGATGGCCTCGGCCACGAAGTCCTGAGCGATGCGTCGGCCGAACCCGCCGCCCACCAGGGTCGTGTGCACCACGATCTCGTCGGAGCCGAGGCCCGTGATCTGTCGCGCGATCTCCTTTGCCGCCCCGGGACCCTGCGTCGGCGCCCAGACCTCGCAGCGGCTCGACGTGACCCGCGCGGTGGCGTTCTGCGGCTCGAGGGTGGCGTGGGCGAGGTACGGCGCGTGGTAGCTCGCCTCGACCTTGCGGGCCGCCGCGCCGGAGCGCCTTCGCGGCGTCGCCGTCGTCCCGGATGCTCTTGCCCTCGCCGACAGCCGCGGCCCGGAAGGCGGCGTGCAGCGCGCCCGAGTCGAGCCCGGCGTTCGGTCCCTCGTCCCAGGTGACCTGGAGCCTGTCGGCTCCCTGGCGAGCGGACCAGGTGTCTCGCGCCAGCACCGCGACGCCGGACGGGATCCGGATGACGTCCACCACGCCGGGCATGACCTTCACCGGCCCGGCGTCGAAGGCCTTCAAGGCTCCCCCGGGCACGGGGCAACGCACCACCGCCGCGACGAGCATCTCGGGCAGTCGCACGTCGATCCCGAAGACGCCGGTGCCGTCAATCTTCGGACGCGCGTCCACCCGGCGGAGCGGCTTGCCGATGACCTTGAAGCCGCTCGTGCGGATGGGGGGATTGCGGGGCACCTCCGACCGGGCCGCCTCGTCGGCGAGCTCCGCGTAGGATGCGCGCCTCCCGGAGGCCGCATGCGAAACCGACCCGTCCGCCGCGACGCACTCCCCCACCGGAACGCCGAACCGTCTTGCGGCCGCGCCCCGGAGCATCTCCCGCGCCGTGGCTCCCGCCACGCGCATCGGCTCGTAGCGCCCCTTCACGCTGGTGCTGCCACCGGTGAGCTGGACGTGGAACTCCGGGTTGTCGTACGCCCGGTCGGCCGGCGCGGCCACGACCCGCATCGCCTCCGGCGCGATCTCGAGCTCCTCGGCCACCAGCATGGCGAGGCCGGTCTGGATGCCCTGCCCCATCTCGACCTCGGGGCAGATGAAGGTCACCCCGTCCGCCGAGATGAGGAGGAAGGCGCTGGGAGCGAACGGACCGGCGGCCTTCGGTCCCTCGGCCCGGGCCGGCCGCGGGGATCCGATCTCCACGAGGAGGCCGCCGCCCACAGCGGCGCCGACCTTGAGGAACTCCCTGCGGGTGACGGTCATCGGGCCACCCCCGCCGCCCGCCGGACCGCCGCCCGGATGCGCGGGTAGGTGCCGCAACGGCAGAGGTTCCCCGAGAGCGCCTCGTCGATCTCGGCGTCGGTGGGGCTGGGCTTCGCGGCCAGCAGCGCCGCGGCGCTCATGATCTGGCCGGGCTGGCAGTACCCGCACTGGGACACGTCGAGCTCCAGCCAGGCCTCCTGCAGGACGTGGAGCTTGCCCTTCCCCACCCCCTCGATGGTGGTGACCTCCTTGCCCTCGATGGACCCGATGTCGGCGAGGCACGACCGGGTCGCCTCCCCGTCGACGTGCACCGTGCAGGCCCCGCAGAGCCCGGCCCCGCACCCGAACTTCGTGCCGGTGGCCCCGAGCGTGTCCCGGAGCACCCACAGCAGCGGCATCGTCGGCGGGACGTCCACCTGCACCGGCTTGCCGTTCAGCGTGAAGGAGATCATGCGGTGCCTCGCCTGCGACTGCCGAGCGGAGGAGGCCCGGGCGCTACGGGACCTGGATGACGGCGGCCACGCCGAGGTGATCGGATGCGTGGAGCGCCGGCACGGTGGCCGTGAGGGCGTCGGCGCCGAAGGTCCGCATCGACGACGGCCCCGCTCCCCAGGTGAGGATGAGGTCGATCCGCTGGCTCATCGTGCCGGCGAGGAGGTCGGAGTCGAAGCCCCAGGTCAGCCCCGGCTGGCCAGGATTGGCCGCCGACCACGCGTCGGCGAGCGGCGACTGCGTTCCGACGAGGGCGGCGTAGGGGGGATACCCGTAGTCCGGGAAGGGGATCTCTCCGGTGAGGAAGTTGTAGGTGGTCCGGAGTGGGCTGCCGCCCGGCTGCTCGCCCTGGGTGTTCATGTCGCCGAGGACGATGGTGGGCATGGGATCGAGCGCGATGCGCGGGTTGACCTGCGTCGCGACGAGCTCTCCCGCCTGGCCGAGCTGGTAGATGAAGCCGGGGATGGGGAACGGCGTCGGGATCTCCTGGACCTCGAGGTGCGTCTCGAAGACCCGGTACCACTGTCCGTCCTTCTGCACCTCCACCACGTTCCAGGCCCGGCGGTCGGGGACGACGATTCCCGGGTCTCCCGTCCCGGGGATGGGGAACTCGATCAGGGTCGCGTAGGTGCCGCCGCCCGGATTCTGCGTGGCCAGTCCGGAGCGGACCAGGATCACGTCACGGTCCGTGTAGCGAACGTCGATTGCGGACGCGGGGCCGACCGAGGGATCGACCGCGCAGAGCTCGGCGTCGAAGGACTGGGTGACGCTCGCCACCTCGTAGTGGAGCCCGAGCGCGGCGAGCTCCGACTGGAGCGAGGCCAGGAAGTCGTAGACCACGGTGCCCGCCTGCGGGTCGTTGATGACGGCGAGGCCGGAGCCGTCGGGCGCACAGACGAGCGGCGCCCCGGTGCGCCAGATGGCGACCTCCTGCAGGCCGATGACGTCGGGGTCCTGGGCCGCGATCCCGGCGGCGATCACCCTGGCCCGGGCCGGGAAGTCGGTGGCCTGGACCGAGCTCCACACCCCGAAGGTCGCCACGGCCGCCTCCTCGGCGCTGGCCGCCTGGACGATGGAGAAGATGTCCCCGCCCAGGTAGAGGTTCTGGCTGACGACGGTGATCTGGTTCGGGCTCGTGCTGCTCGAGCAGGCGCTGGCGGCGAGGAGCAGGGCGACGACGGTTCGGCGCATCGGGGATCTCCTGGCGGGCGGGATGAACGTGCATATTCCGTTTCGAGACGACCTGGCAATGGCAACCTGATACGAAGCGGGGCCATGCCCTTCGGAAAGAGCCTCCTCATCGGATTGACGGCCGGATGCTTCGGCGGCCTGGTCGGGCTGGGCGGGGGCGTGGTCATGATCCCGCTCATGGTCGGCATGGTCGGCCTGCAGCAGAAGCAGGCGCACGGCACGAGCCTGGTCGCGCTGGTCTTCACCGGGATCGTGGGGGCCGCCACGTACGCCACGAAGGGGAAGGTGGACATCGAGGCGGCCGCCCTGCTCGCGGTCACGGCCACCGTCACGGCCCGCTTCGGCGCGCACTACGCCCACGTCCTCCCCGAATGGAAGCTGAAGCGCTCCTTCGGCGCCTTCCTGATCGCCATCGCCGTCCTCCTGCTGGCGCGCCCGTGGCTGGGCGGCGCGGGAGCCAACGCCGCTCCCTGGGCCAGGGCCCTCGTGCTGCTCACCACCGGCGTCTTCACGGGGTTCCTCTCCGGGATGATGGGTGTGGGCGGAGGGAGCATCATGGTCCCGGCCATGGTCCTCCTGGCCGGCTTCCCGCAGGTGCTCGCCCAGGGGAGCTCGCTCCTCGCCATGGTCCCGGCCGGGGCGTCCGGCGCCTACACCCACTGGCGGCTCGGCAACGTCGTCCGGGGACTGCTCCCGGGGCTCATCCCGGGCATCCTCGTCGGGACCTTCGTGGGCAGCAGCTTCGCCTTGCGGCTGCCCGAAGTGGCCCTCCGGCTGGTCTTCGCCGCGGTGCTGGTGTGGACCGGGTCGAAATATCTGCGGGCGAAGCGGCCGCCGCCTGCGCCCCAGGGGTGACGCTGCACCGGCACCCGGGCCGCCGTATCACGGTTGGCCATATCGTGCTACCGTTCGGCGGACCGCACGCACCCTGGAGGAGAAGGAGTGAGATCGAGGAGCCTCCTTGCGTTCCTGGCCGCCGTGGGGTTCGCGCTCCCGTCCGCCGCCCACGAGGTCACCTCCGAGGTGGTGCGAGGCCGGGCCGTTGCCGTCCGTGCCCTGGCCCACGATGGCGCGGCCCTCGCCGACGCCACTGCGGAGGTCTTCTCCCCGGCCGACGACTCCACTCCCTTCTGGAGGGGCCGAACCGACCGGGGCGGATGGGTGGCCTTCGTCCCCGACGCGCCAGGGAGGTGGCGCGTCCGCGTGGTGGATGCGACCGGCCACGGGATCGTCGTCCCGGTGGACGTACCGGCCCCGGGAGTGGCCGAGGCGCCTCCGCCCGGCGATCCCTCCCCTTCGGCCATGGCCGCGCTGGCCCGCCCCGTGGTCGGGGTGGCGCTCGTCGCGGCGATATTCGGGCTCCTCTACCTCCGCGGCCGCAGCCGGGGCCGCTGACCGGGACCCGGCGCGTCCATGCACGTCCCGGACGGCTTCCTCTCCCCGCAGATCACCTTGCCCGCATGGGCCGCCGCCGCGCCGCTCTGGACCTGGGCAGCACGGCGCAACTTCGGAGCGGCCTCCACGGAGTCCCTGCCGGTGATCGGTTCCCTGACCGCGCTGGCCTTCGTGGTGCAGGGGATCATGATCCCGGTGCCGGGAGGCACCTCCGCGCACCTGACCGGGATGGCCGTCCTCGCCATCCTCTACAACCCGGCGGTGGCCTTCGTCTGCGAGTCGCTCGTCCTGCTGCTCCAGTCCCTCTTCTTCGGGGCCGGCGGCTTCACCGTGCTGGGAGTGAATGCGCTGGCCATCGGACTCCTCGGCCCGGGCGCGGCATGGCTCACCTGGCGGGCCCTGCGAGGACTCTCCGGGCGCGCCGCCGCCTTCGCCGGCGCCTACGTGGGGATGCAGGTGGCGACGCTCGCGGTGGCCCTCGTCCTGGGGCTGCAGCACCGGCTCTCCCCGGCCTACATGCCGGTGCCCTTCGAGGTGACGGCAGTCGCGATGATGGTCCCGAGCCTCACGGTCCTCGGGGTCGTCGAGGGGCTCTACACCGCGGCCACGCTGGCCCTCCTGCGGCGTGCGGGGCTCCTCGATGCTCGCTGAACCCCGTCGAAGCCAGGCCTTCCTGCTCGCCTGGGCCGCGTCGATCCTCGCCATCTCGGCGCTGACCGACCTCGCGATGCTGACCGCGGCGACGGCGGCGGCGCTGCTCCTCTTCCGGCGTGGAGCCCTCCGCGAGGCACGGAGGGTCCTCCTCGGCGTGGTTCCCTTCGCATTCGGCCTCTCGGCCGCGTCCTGGGCCTGGCTCGCGCTGCGGGGCGAGGCGCCGCCGGTCGCACCGTTCGCCGCGCTCCTCCTGCGCGCCGTGCTCATGGCCTTCGTCACCTTTTCCGTCCTCCGCCGGGTGGAGCTCCTCCGCGCCCTGGCTCCGTTCCCCACGCCGTCCCGGCTCCTCGTCCTCTCCCTGGCCCAGATCCACGCCCTGCGCCTCCTCGCCACGGAGTCGATGCTGGGGCTCCGGAGCCGCCTGCCGCGGCGCCCCCGCACGCGCGACGTCCTCCGCAGCTCGGGCGCGATCACCGTTGCGCTCCTCACCCTCTCCGCCCGGAACGCCCGCGACGTCGGCGACGCCATGCGCTCCCGGGGGTTCCATTGACCTTCCAGCTCCGTGCGGTCGCCGTGGAGGTCGACGGGCGCCCCGTCCTGCGCGACATCGGCTTCTCGGTCGAGGAGGGCGAGCGCGTGGTGGTCCTGGGCGTGAACGGCTGCGGGAAGACCACGCTGCTCAAGCTCCTCGACGGCCTCGTCTTCGCGACCGGCGGTGAGGTCCGCTACGGCGGCGCGCCCCTCGATGCCCGGGCCCTCGACGCCGCCGCGTTCCGGCGCCGCTTCCGCGGCGAGGTGGGGTTCCTCTTCCAGAACGTGGACGCCATGCTCTTCAACCCCACGGTGGCCGACGAGATCGCCTTCGGCCCGCTCCAGCTCGGCCTCGGCGACGTGGAGGGGCGCGTGGCCCGATGGGCCGGGATGCTCGGCGTCACGGGGCTGCTCGCCCGTCCGCCCTTCGAGCTCTCCGGCGGGGAGAAGAAGCGCGTCGCCCTTGCCGCGCTGCTCGCCTGCGACCCCCGCGTCCTGCTCCTCGACGAGGCCACCGCCAACCTCGACCCGGCCTGGGCCGGTCGGCTCGTGGACCTCCTCGGCGGGCGGAAGGACCTGACCGTGATCTCCGCCACCCACAACCTCTCGGTGGCCGAGGAGATGGGTAGCCGGGCCCTGCTCCTGGATCCCGACGGGGGCGTGCTCTTCGACGGCCCCACCCCCGCCCTGCTCCGGGATGCCCTCCTTCTCGTCCGGAGCGGCCTGGCCCACCGCCACCTTCACACCCACGACGGGACCGGTCACGCCCACTTCCACGTGCACGACGTCGAGTGACGGCGGTATCCTCCCGGGCAAAGGGAGGCCACATGAAAAAGGGAATGCTGGTCGTCTTCGAGGGCATCTACGGCTCCGGCAAGCTCGTCGTCGAGGTGGTCAACCGGCTGCGCGAGAAGCTCGTGACCCAGGGACGGGAGGTCTACGAGATCGACAGCCCGGACACGGGCCGGGCGCGCGTGATGGGCGCCCAGGACCTAGACACCAGCTGGCGCTACGGCGTCTTCGAGGCCGACTTCTTCTTCGAGCTGGCATCGCGCGCGCGGGTCGCTTCGGTGGTCCGCGACGAGCTGGCGCAGGGGAAGATCGTCCTCTGCAAGAACTTCACCCTGGCGTCGGCGGTGCACGCCCGGCTGCTCGGCCACGACTGGGAGGGCGAGGAGCTGAACGTCCTGGAGCGACGCGCCCGCGGCATGCCCTTCGGGCGCGAGGTGGTGCCCGACCTCACGCTCTTCGTGGACGTGCGCCCCGAGGTGGCCGCGAAGGAGGTGGGGCACCGTCTCGCCGAGTTCTTCCCGGACGGGACGCTCGCGCGCCAGCGGGACATGTACCTCCAGGAACTCCTCCGGATCCCGTCGGACCGCGTGAAGGTCATCGCGGCCGGCTCGGTCGACGGCGTCTTCGAGGAGGCGCTCGTGGCGATCCGGGGCCTGGCTTCGTAGCGGCGCCAGCCCCCCGCCATCAGCCCCTGGCCGGCGTCTGGGTCGAGGGTACCTGCGAAGGCGCCGGGACGGCCGGTGCGTCCTGCGGCGGCGCGGACTGCAGCGGCCCCGAGCCTCCCGTGCACTCGTAGTCAACCCGGACCCCGAACGGCGCTCCGGCCGGCCCGACCGGGTCCGCCATGGAGCCCGGAGTCGCGGGGGGCGGCCCTCCCCGCCCCGCCTTGCCCTCCTGCACCTGCGCCAGGATCCGGTACTTCCCGCCGCAGTGGCTGCTCATGAGGTCCTTGGCGCTCTCCCAGGCCTTGTCGTTGTTGGCCGAGAGCATGATCGAGCCTCCGTCCGGTCGGGTCCCGATCCGCTCGGCGCGTCCCGGCGTGGTGGAACAGGCGGTACAGGCGGCCAGGATTGCGAGAGCTGCGAGCACGATCGGTCGGAGCATGCACGATCGGTAGCACGCTGGCGCTCGACCCGCGAGGTGACCTCCTGGGTATGTAGGTGGGAGCCTCGCCATTGCGCCCCCCGGCCCCCTGGCGCATCATCCCCGCGGAGGTTTCCATGGACGCCACCACGCTGAACACCCACCTGGAGAAGCACCTGCGGGTCGCCACCTTCCCGCTGGGCATCCGTCCGCTCCGTCCCGGTGAGGCCTTCCCCCCCAAGGCCAGGCGGCCCCTGGCCCAGATGGGCGTCAAGGTCGCCATATGCCAGGCCCTGGGGCTGGCCCGCCGCTACGGCTGGACCATGGGGTTCTCCGGCGAGGACATCTCCTGCCCCATCGCCAAGGCCGTCTTCGGCTTCGAGGAGCGAAACGATTACTACACGTCGGGCACCCTCGCCGATGGCATGTACGCCTCCTGCCGCGAGGCGGGGGCCCGATTCGAGGACGCGCTCGCCAAGTACGAGGTCGGGGAGATCGGCGGGGTGGTGGCCGGCCCGCTCAACCGCATCGACTTCGAGCCGGAGACGGTGCTGGTGTACGGCAACTCGGCCCAGGTGCTCCGGCTCCTGAACGCCTGCCTGTTCGAGAAGGGAGGCGCCCTGCGGAGCGAGTTCTCCGGCCGCGGCGACTGCTCCGACATCATCATCCGCACCGGCAAGACCTCGGAGCCGCAGGTCATCCTCCCCTGCTACGGCGACCGGATCTTCGGCATGGCCGCCGACGACGAGATGGCCTTCACCTTCCCCTTCCGGCTGGCAGACCAGGTGGTGAAGGGTCTCGAAGGCACCCACGCAGGTGGGGTCCGCTACCCGGTGCCGATCTTCCTCCGCTACCAGGCCGACTTCCCCAAGAGCTACCAGGAGCTCGAGAAGCTCTGGGAGCAGGAGAGGTCGGGGTAGCGGGGACCGGCGGCTCTACCGGTTGGGCGGGTACTTCTGGAGCTTGCGCTGGAGTGACCGCCGGTGGATTCCCAGGCGGCGGGCCGTCTCCGAGACGTTCCCGGCGCAGTCGGTGAGCACCCGCTGGATGTGCTCCCACTCGGCGCGCGCCAGGGACGGGGTGTCGATCTCGATGGAGGCATCCGTGGCGGCGCGGCCGGTCAGGGCCGCCACCACCTCGTCGGCGTCGGCGGGCTTGGAGAGGTACCCGACCGCCCCCCGGCGCGTGGCCTCCACCGCGGTGGCGATGGACCCGTAGCCCGTGAGCATGAGGACCCGGGTGGCCGGATCGATGGCGCGCAGCGCGTCGAGAACGTCGATTCCGGATGTCCCGGGCATGCGCAGGTCCACGACCGCGAACTCCGGAGCGTCCCGCCGGGCCACGGCGATGGCGGCCTCGCCGCTCTCCGCCGTGGTGACCTCGAACCCGCGTTCCCGGAGCGCGCGGCCCAGCCGCTCCCGGAGCACCTCGTCGTCGTCCACGAGGAGCAGCGTCAGCGCCGCGTCCCTTCCAGCTTCCTGGCTCATCTGGCCGTCTCCTCGCGCCCCGGCTGCGTCCCGGGAAGGGTGATTCGCGCCGTCGTTCCCTGGCCCGGCCGCGACTGGATCTCGAGCGCTCCGCCCAGTTGCTCCGCCAGCGTGCGCGCGATGTAGAGCCCGAGGCCGCTGCCCTGGCCGGGCTCCTTGGTGGTGAAGAACGGCTCGCCGATGCGGGCCAGCACGTCGGGCTCCATCCCGGCTCCGCCGTCCTGGACCTCCACGGCGATGCCCCCCGTGGCGCATCGAGCCCGGAGGGACACCTCTCCTCCGGCGGCGGTGGCTTGCAGGGCGTTCGTCAGGATCACCCGGAGCGCGCGCTCCATCCCCTGGAGCGGACCCCTCACCCTCACGTCCCCGCACGCCAGCTCGGAGCGGACCCGCTCGTGTCCGGGCAGCCCGTCGAGCGCGCCCTCCACCCAGCGCTCCACCGAGACCTCGACGATCGGCTCGCCGGCGTTCTCGCCCGCGCGGGCCGACATCTGCTGGAGGATCCCCTTGCAGCGGTCCACCTGCCCCCGGATGAGGCGGATGTCGTCGAGCGCCGCCTGGCCGGCCCCGGTCCGGGAGAGCTCGCGGTCGAGCTCCTTGGAGGCGATGGCGATCGCGCCGAGGGGGGTCGCAAGCTCGTGGGCGGCCCCCGCCGCCAGCGTCACCAGCGAGGCCAGCTTGGCGCGTTGCTCGGCAAGGCGCCGCTCGCGCGCCAGTTCCTCGTCGCGATTGGCCAGGGCACGCGACACGCGCTGGACGATGAGCACGATGACGAAGGCGGCGATGGCCACCGCCACGAGCATCCCGTACAGGTGCACGGCCATCATGGCCTCGTGATCCTGCACGCCGAAGGGAGCCCACTGCTGCATGGGGAAGAGGGCGCCGAAGGCCAGGAGCGTGAAGAGGGCCTGGGTCCAGGACCAGCGCGGGGGAAGGAGCACGGCCGCCAGCGCCACGTTCACGATGTAGAGGGTCGAGAACGGGTTGAAGTGTCCACCGGAGAGGTGAAGCAGGCCGGTGAGGACGGCGGTGTCGAGCAGCATGACGGCGGCCAGGAACCGGTCCGAGACCACCGGTTCTCGCTTCAGCCATGCCTGGAGGGCGAGGTTCACCGCGATGGCGAACCCCACCAGCGCCCCCAGCGGAGCGAGGGGCAGTTCCATGAGGCCGGCCAGCTGGACCCCGACGATGGCCGCCGACTCGCCGAGGATGGCGATCCAGTGGAGCTTGACGAGCCACTCCAGCTTGATCCGGCCGGGCTCGGAGACGAGGTCGTGGGGTCGGTCGGGCACGGATCGTTCATCTTCGCAGAGAGCGCGCCCTGCCAGAAAGTGCACATTTGTCGCACCCACCTCCGGTATCGCTCTGGTATCGTCCCCCTCCCAGGAGGGTTTGAATTTGCGCATCGTCTCGGCCGCCGAGGCCGTCTCCACCATCCAGTCCGGCAACCGGGTCTTCATCCACAGCGTCGCCGCGGCCCCGCGGCGACTCATCGAGGCCATGACGGCCCGCGCCGCCGACCTCCGGGTCGTCGAGATCGTCCAGCTCCACACCGAGGGAGATGCCCCCTACGCCGCTCCGGCGGTCTCCCGGAGCTTCCGCGTGAACTCGGTCTTCGTGGGCCCCAACCTCCGCGACGCGGTCCAGGAGGGGCGCGCCGACTACCTCCCGGTGTTCCTGTCGGAGGTTCCCAAGCTCTTCCGTTCGGCCCTCCTCCCCCTCGACGTGGCGCTCATCCAGGTCTCGCCCCCCGACCGGCACGGCTTCTGCTCGCTGGGCGTCTCGGTCGACGCCACCCGCGCGGCGGTCCAGACCGCCCGGACCGTGATCGCGCAGGTCAACCGCAACATGCCCCGGACCCACGGGGACGGGCTCATCCACGTCGACGACATCGAGGTCGGCGTCGAGGGCGACGACCCGCTTCCGGAGGTGCATCACCCGGACGTGTCCGACGTGGACCGCGCGGTCGGCCACCACTGCGCCGAGCTGGTCGAGGACGGCGCCACCCTGCAACTCGGGATCGGCACCATCCCCGACGCGACCCTGGCCGCCCTGAGCGGCCACCACCGGCTGGGCGTCCACACCGAGATGCTCTCCGACGGTGTCGTCGACCTGGTCGAGAAGGGTGTGGTGACCGGCGAGATGAAGCGGGTCCACCCTGGCAAGATCGTGGCCGGCTTCGCGCTGGGGACCCGGCGGCTCTACGACTTCATGGACGACAACCCGCTCGTCCAGATGCTCGACATCGCCTACGTGAACGACCCGGAGGTCATCCGGCGCAACCCTCGCGTCACGGCCATCAACAGCGCGCTGGAGGTGGACATCACCGGGCAGGTCTGCGCCGACTCCATCGGCGAGCGACTCTACTCCGGGGTGGGCGGCCAGATGGACTTCATCCGCGCCGCGGCGCTGTCCGAGGGCGGCAAGCCCATCATCGCGCTCCCGTCGGTGACCTCGGGCGGGACGTCCCGGATCGTCTCCCAGCTCAAGCCGGGCGCCGGCGTCGTCACCACCCGTGCACACGTGCACTTCGTGGTCACCGAGCACGGCATCGCCGACCTGTTCGGCAAGAACCTGCGACAGCGGGCCGAGGCCCTCATCGCCGTCGCCGACCCGCGGCACAGGGACGGCCTCACGGCCGAGGCGCGACGCCGGTTCGGGAGCTGGTGAGGGGCGTTCGCTAGAATCGCAATTCGGGCGAGGCCAGCAGCTGCAGGCCTCCGATGAAGTACCCGTTCATCGCGCCGCCCTCGAGCACCAGGTCGAGCCCGACGCCGAATCGCGACGCGTTGAAGAAAGCGACGCCGAGTCCCACGCGCCCGAGGAACCCGAACTTGGAGTCCGGGCCGATGAGCATCCCGCCTCCGAAGCGCATGCGGCCCACCGTGTCCTGCGTGGGCGTCCCGAACCGCACCACGTAGTCGAGGGTCGGCTCGTAGGTCGTCAGCTTGACCGATCTCTCCACGTCCTGGGTCCCGTCGAAGCTGGTCTGCTTGATCGTCCCGAACCCGAAGTTGAATCCCAGGCTGACCGCGCTGGGCCCGCCCAGGTGGATGTCGACCTGGGGGCCGACCACGAAGGGGATGAAGCTCGCGTACGACGTCGTCGTGCAGGTCCACCCGTAGCCACACACGTACCAGTCGGAGTTGTAGAACCCGGCGCCCAGGTTCACGCGAAGCACGTTCCGCCAGCCCTCCAGGCGGAGGGGCGGCGGCTGCTTGTCTGGCGGGAGAAAGGTGTACTGGGCGGAGGCAGGAGCGGCGGCGGCGAGCGCGACCGCGAGGGCGGCCACGTGAAGGAGTCGGCGCATGGACTCTTTTACCGCAAGGCCGACGGGGGCGACAGGATCCGGCGCTCCGCCGGGACCCCTACGCGTGGTGCTGGGCGGGCGCGAGCCTCGGCAACTGGACGCGCAGCGGCTCGAGCTCCTTCTCGCCGCTGACGCGGACCACCCGGTGGCTGGTGGGGTCGGCCAGCACCTTGGACACGAGGGCCTGGTTCAGCCCGTGGCCGCTCTTGTAGGCGAGGAAGCGGCCGATGACCGGCAGCCCGAAGAGCGACAGGTCGCCGATGGCGTCGAGCACCTTGTGACGGGCGAACTCGTCGGAGAATCGCAGCCCTTCCGGGTTCAGGATGGAGAACTCGTCCACGACGATGGCGTTCTCGAGGCTGCCGCCCCTGGCCAGGCCGGCCTTCTTCATCATCTCGATGTCGCGCAGGAAGCAGAAGGTGCGGGCTCGCGCCACCTCCCGCTCGTAGTTGCGATCGGAGAAGGCGAACCGGAAGGCCTGGTCCGTGACGAGCGGGTGCTTGAAGTCGACCGTGAACTCGATGGAGAGCGAGTCGGCCGGCTCGAGGCGGGCCAGCTTGTCCCCGTCGCGGACCTCGACGGACCGCTCGACGAGGATGAACTGCTTCCCGGCGCGCTGCTCGGCGATGCCGCCCTCGCGGATGAGGGCAACGAAGGGGGCCGAGGAGCCGTCGAGGATGGGGATCTCGGGACCGTCCACCTCGACCCGGCAGTTGTCGATGCCCATGCCGGTGAGCGCCGAGAGGACGTGCTCGACGGTGTGGACTCGCGCCTTGCCGAGGGCCAGGTTGGTGGAAAGGGTGGTGTCGGCCACGTGCTCGGAGCGGGCCGGGATCTCCGCGCCGAGGTCCATTCGAACGAAGCGGATGCCGGAGTCGGCCGGGGCCGGGGCGAGCGTGAGCGAGGCGGGACGCCCGGAGTGGAGTCCCACCCCCGAGCAGGTCACGCGCTTCGCCAAGGTTCGCTGGTTCCAGTAGCCCATGTATCGATGCCTCCGAAGCTGCCACCACCCCGCCATGCCGCACCGCGTAAAGACGCCGCGACGTGTTGGAGAGCAATAACAATGCCTGGGTGCAGAGGTTTCGGTCCGGACAGCCACTTAAAGGGTATGCGTCCGATTTGACAGGGGTTTAGCCTGAAATGAGCGCAAGAGCCAATTTTTCGACTCATCACCCCCTGTTGCCCTTGCCGAACGGCCCTGACAGGATTGTCGCGGTTCCGATGGTCTGAGGGTCTGACCCAAAGACGTGATCCCGCTCAAAAACGACATCCCGGTCAACCGGGTCCCCGCCGTGACCTGGGTGCTCCTGGCAGGGAACCTGCTCGCCTTCGCCTGGCAAGCCTGGTTCGCCTTCCGGATCACCGGTCTCGCGAACGCGCCCGGGCTTCCCCTCGGCGAGGCCGTCCGGAGGTTCGACCAGGGGATCAGCTACACGGCGCTCATCGGGGGCGCCATCCCGTGGGAGGTCGTCACCTTTCGCGACATCGGCCCGCGCGACCTGGTCCAGCCGCCTTTCACCGTCCTGACGAGCATGTTCCTCCACGGCGGGCTCTTCCACCTGCTCGGGAACCTGCTCTTCCTCTGGGTCTTCGGTCCCAACGTCGAGGACGTGCTCGGGCGGGTCCGCTACCTCGGCTTCTACCTGGCGAGCGGGATCGCGGCCGCCGCCGCGCAGACCCTGCTCTCGCTGGCGCAGGGGGACCCCCTCATGCCCATGGTCGGCGCGAGCGGCGCGATCGCCGGGGTGATGGCGGCGTACATGGTGTTCTTCCCGCGGGCTCGCGTGCTCACGGCCATCCCCATCTTCTTCTTCATCCGCATCGTCCACCTGCCGGCGGGCTTCTTCATCGGCCTGTGGTTCGTCCTCCAGGTCCTCTACGCGTTCCTGGGAGGATCCGGCTCAGGAGTGGCCTTCTTCGCCCACGTGGGCGGGTTCGTCTTCGGCTGGGTGGTGACGAAGGCCATGGTGCTCGCGACCCAGCGCCGCCGTCGGAGCGCGGGCTAGAAGAGCGGTTCCTGCTCGCCCCGGGGCCGGTCGCGCCCCAGGTGCGCGTAGGCCGGCGGAAGCGCCATCCGTCCGCGTGGGGTGCGCGCCAGGTAGCCTTCCCGGACCAGGAACGGCTCGTAGACGTCCTCGATGGTGTCCCTCTCCTCGCCCACCGCGGCTGCGATGGCCTCGATGCCCACGGGGCCTCCGCCGAAGACGTCGACGACGACGGTGAGGATGCGCCGGTCCATGGCGTCGAGCCCGGAGGTGTCGACCTCGAGCCGCTCCAGCGTCCTCTGGACGATGGCCGGGTCGATCCGGCCGTTGCCCTCCACCTGGGCGAAGTCGCGGGCGCGGAGCAGGAGGCGGATGGCGATGCGCGGCGTGCCCCGGGCCCGGCGGGCCAGCTCATCGACCCCGGCCGGGTCGACCGGCAGCGTGAGCTTGCGCGCGGCGCGGACGGCGATCTCCTTGAGGTCGGCCGGGGCGTAGAAGTCGAGCCGCTCCTGGATGGGGAACCGGTCGCGCAGCGGGCTCGCGAGGAGGCCGGTGCGGGTCGTGGCGCCCACCAGGGTGAAGCGCTCGAGCTTCATCTCCATGGTCTGCGCGCCCAGGCCGGCTCCGAGGACCACGTCGAAGCGGTAGTCCTCCATGGCGGGATACAGGGCTTCCTCCACCGCGGGAGAGAGGCGGTGGATCTCGTCGATGAAGAGGATGTCGCGGGGCGCGAGCGCGGTGAGCAGGCCGGCCAGGTCGCCCTTCTTGACGAGCGCGGGGCCGCTGGTCACGTGGAGCGCCACGCCCAGCTCGGTGGACAGGATGTGGGCGAGGGAGGTCTTGCCCAGGCCGGGCGGCCCGGAGAGCAGCACGTGGTCGAGCGCCTCGCCGCGCTTCCTCGCCGCCTGGGAGTAGACCCGGAAGTTGTCGACCAGCTTCTTCTGCCCGACGTACTCGTCGAACGTGGCCGGGCGCAGCGACTGCTCGAGCCGCTCCTCGCCCTCCTGGGCCTTCCCCGAAACGTCGCGCGCCGGCCGTACCGACATGCGGGTAATGTAGCACTCGTGTCCGACCGGCTCGACGGGCGATTCGACTTCCTGCGCTCGGTGGCGGCCTTCGCGGCGGCGATGGTCGCCGCCTGCGGGCCGCTCACCCCGACGCAGCAGCCCCCCGTGCCCCCTGCCCCCGGGACGCCGTGCACCCGCGAGGTGGCCGTCGCGTCCGACACCGTGGTGATCGCGGCGGGCGCCTGCAACCCCTGGTGCATCCACGTCCGGGCCGGCACGCCGGTCTACTTCATCAACAACGACCCGTCGCTCTACCTCTTCACGGCCGATCCGGCGCTCCCGTACGAGATCCAGGTACCCGGGTACGCGGGTGCGGTGACCTTGCCCCTCGCCGCGGGAACGGTGATCTGGACGGCCGTGCACCAGCCGGCCGCCACGGCGACCGTGTTCGTGGAGTGACGGTCCCGCGAAGCTATCCGCGCAGCCGCTTCAGCGCCTCGCGGAGCAGGTCGTCGAGGGTTCGACCCTCGGTGGAACCGGCCAGGGCCTCCACCGCCTGCGAGGCCTGCTGCGGACGATAGCCAAGACCGACCAGCGCCTGCTCGAGCTGCTCCGGGATGCCCCCGCGCGCCGCACCCCTGCGGGGCGAGGCGGCCAGCGCCAGCGCCGCGAGCTTGTCCCGCAGCTCCACCACCAGCCGCTCGGCGGTCTTCTTGCCGATGCCCGGCACCTTGGTGAGCCGGGCCACGTCGCCCGAGGCCACCGCCGCCGCGAGCTCGCGCGGCTCGATCCCGGAGAGGATGTTCTGCGCCGCGCGAGGGCCGACGCCCTTCACGCCGATGAGCTCGCGGAAGACCGCCTCCTCCTCCTCGGTGGCGAAGCCGAAGAGGTCGAGCGCATCCTCCCGGACGTGCAGGTAGCTGCGCAGCCGGACCCGCTCCCCGGGAGGAAGCGCGGCGAGGCAGGTGGCCGATACGTGGAGCAGGTAGCCGACCCCGTTCACATCGAGGACCACGGCGCCCTCGCGCTTCTCGACGACGGTTCCCTGGACGTGGGCGATCACGCGGCACCCCGGGCACGGCGCGGGCGCGGGACCGGACGGCGCGGGGCGGGCGTGGGCTGCGCTCCCCGGCCGATGTGGCAGACGGCGAGCGCGATGGCGTCGGCCTCGTCTGCGAGGAGCGCCGTGACCCCGAACAGCGCGCGGACCATGTGGATCATCTGCGCCTTCTCGGCGCGACCGTTGCCGGTGAGGGCCAGCTTGGCCTGCTGCGGTGCGTACTCGCTCACCGGGAGGCCTGCACGATCGGCCGCCGCCAGCACCACGCCGCGGGCCTGCCCGAGGACGAGCGCCGACCGTGGCGACACACCTGCGAAGACGGTCTCGACCGCGACGGCGTCTGCGCGGGAGCGGGAGAAGAGGGCCTCGAGGCCCTCGAGGATGAGCGCGAGCCGGTGCGGCAGGTCGTGGTCGCCCGGAACGAGCACTCCCGACTCGACGACCCGGAGCCGGGAACCCGTCCTCGCCACCACACCGTAGCCGCACCGCTGCGTGCCCGGATCGACGCCGACGACCACCACGGGGGCATCGTGCCACGGCTCTGAATGCCCGTCCAGTAGAGGCCGCTCAGCCGCGTTCCGGCTTCACGAGCGCCAGCAGCCCCGCGGCGAGCGCCAGCACCGCCCCCGACCCGAGCGCGAGCTGCCAGCCCTGGATGAAGGACGTCCGCTCCCCGGCCTCGAAGAGCGCGGCGCCGGAGGCCACGCCCAGAACCATGCCGACGTTCCGCGACGTCGCGAGCAGCCCCCCGCCCGACCCCAGCTTGGCCGGGCGCAACGCTCCCATCACCGCGCTGTTGTTGGGCGGCTGGAAGAACCCCATACCCGCCCCTTCCAGCGCGAAGGCCGCGACGATGGCCCACATCGAGGTCGCGCCGTCCGAGGTGGCGAGCCAGGCCAGGCCGGCCGCGACCATCAGGCCGCCCAGCACCTGCGGGATCCGCGGACCGCGGCGATCGGAGAACCAGCCGGATAACGGCGACGTCAGCATGAGGGCCACCGGGACCACGGTCAGGCTCGCCGCCAGCCCCGCCTGCGAGAGCCCCTTCACGTCCGTGAGGAAGAACGGCGACAGCAGCATCTGGTGGAAGATGGCCGCATAGGAAAGGAGCGCCGCCAGGAGCCCCAGCGAGATGGTGCGGTCCCCGAGCAGCTCCGGGTCCACCAGCGGAGCCGGGCTGCGCCGCTCGACCCTCCACAGGACCGCGGAGGCGACGCTCGCCGCGGCGGCGAGGGCCATCGCCCATCGGCCGTCGTGCGGAGCCGCCTCGACCGCGCCGATGGCGGTGGCCAGCGCCACGCCCAGCCAGGCCGCGCCCGGCAGGTCCATGCCGGGGCGCTCCCCGGCGGGTTCCTCCGGGAGCGCGCGCCACGCCCAGACCGCGCCGATCACCCCGACCGGCAGGTTCACGAGGAAGACGGCGTGCCAGGAAGTGAAGGAGAGGATGGCGCCGCCGACGGGCGCACCGGCCGTCAGCCCGGCAGCCACCACGCTGGAGACCGCTCCCAGCGCCTGCCCCCGCCGCTCGCGCGGGAAGATCTGGGTCACGATGGCCGGACCCATCGACATCATGGCCGCCGCCCCCAGCGCCTGGAGCCCGCGCGCCGCCACCAGCGCCGGCAGCGACCACGCCGACCCGCACAGCCCGGAACCCAGGGTGAAGAGGAGCATGCCGCCGGTGAACACCCGGCGCCGTCCCAGCACGTCCCCGAGACGTCCGGCCGCCAGCAGCGCCGCCGAGATGACGAGCAGGTAGACGCTCACCACCGCCTCGACGCCCCCGATGGACGCCCCGAAGTGGCTGCGGATGGCCGGGAGCGCCACGTTGACCACGCTCCCGTCCAGCGTGGCCATGAAGACCCCGACCGACACGGCGGAGAATCCCCACCAGGGGGAGCGCGCGGATCCGGCGTCCATCGAGGCGCCCGAGCTTACCCGCTTTGCCCCCATGCCCGGTCCCGTTATGTTCGCGCGCCCGTGAAGCTCTCCGCTCCCGCCCGCGCCGAGGTGCGCGCCCTCGTGCGGCTCGCCTTGCCGCTCGCGCTCGCCAACGCGGGCCAGTCGCTCATGGGCGTGGTGGACGCGGCGGTCGTCGGAAGGGCCGGCGCCGCGCAGCTGGCCGGCGTCGGGCTCGGCTCGCTCCTCTTCTTCGCCGTCTCGGTGCTGGGAATGGGGACGATGATGGGGCTCGACCCGCTCATCTCCCAGGCGCTCGGCGCCGGCGAGGGGAAGCGGGCCCGGCACTACCTCTGGCAGGGGGCCTGGCTCTCCCTGCTCATCGGCGGGCTCCTGGCCATTCCGCTGGGATTCGTGCCGCTGGCGCTCGGGCCGCTCGGGATCGCGCCGGAGGTGGCGTCGCAGGCCTCGGGCCACCTCGTCGCCCGGCTGCCCAGCCTGCCGGCCTTCCTCTTCTTCTTCGCAGCGCGCTCCTACCTCCAGGGGTCGAACGCGCCGCGGGCCGTCGTCCTCTCCGCGGTGATGGCCAACGTCGTGAACCTGCTCCTCGACCTGCTGCTGGTGTTCGGCGGGGCCGGCCTGCCCACGGGTGCGGGGCTCCTGCGCGCCATCCCGCCGCTCGGCGCGGTCGGCTCGGGAATCGCAACCGCCGTCGCCACCTGGCTCCAGGCCGCCTTCGTCGCCTGGGCGGTCGGGCGGGTCCCGGTCGACGGGCGGTGGATCCGCCGGCCCGTCCCCCGCGAGATGCGACTCGCCGTGAAGGTGGGCGCCCCGGTGGGCCTCCACATGGCTGCCGAGGTCGGGCTCTTCGCGATGGTGGGGATCCTGGCCGGAAGGCTGGGCGCCGTGCCCATGGCGGCCCACCAGGTGGCCATCGCGCTCGCGTCCTTCTCCTTCAATGCCGCGGTGGGGATCGGAAACGCCGGCTCGGTCCGGGTGGGCTGGGCGGTCGGCTCGCGGGACACGCCCGGAGCCCGTCGCGCCGGGATGGTCGCCTTCGGGACCGGGGCGGCGCTCATGTCGGCCTGGGGGCTGGCCTTCGTGCTCTTCCCGGGGATCTTCGCGCGGGCCATGAGCTCCGACCCGGCGGTGGTCGCGGCCACCACGCCGCTCCTCCTCGTGGCCGGCCTCTTCCAGGTCTCGGACGGAATCCAGGCGGTGGGCGCGGGCGTGCTGCGGGGCGCCGGCGACACCCGTTTCACGCTCTGGGCCAACCTGGTCGGCCACTGGGCGCTGGGAATGCCGGCCGCGCTCGGCCTCGGGCTGGCGCTGGGCTGGGGGGTCACCGGCCTCTGGTGGGGCCTGCTCATCGGCCTCTCCGCCGTGGCGGTGGCCCTCTTCCTCCGCTTCCGCCGGGTGGCCTCGCGGGAGATGGTCCCCATCCAGGCGAGACGCCCGGGGGCCGTGGCCGCGGAGCCGGGATGAGCGCCCGCCTCTCCCTTCCCCAGCCCTGGGAGGAGATCTCCCACACCGCCGACGTGGGCATCGCCGCGCGCGGGGCCACGCCCGAGGAGGCCCTGGCGCGGCTGGTTCTGGCCCTGGGTGCGCTCGCCGCGGGCGGAGGGGAGGTCCGGGAGACCGCCGAGGAGGAGTTCACCGTCCGCGAAGGGAGCGACCTGGCCGGCACGGCGGTGGCGGTGATGCGCGAGGTGCTCTTCCGCCTCGCCACCCGTGGACGGATCCCGTGCTCCTGCGAGGTGCTCGGGCTCCGCCCCGGGGAGGCGCGGGTGCGGGTGGGCAGCGGAGCCCGCGACCCCGTGCTCCACGCCGAGGGGGCCGACGTGAAGGCCGTCACCTGGCACCAGGCCCGCCTGGAGCCGGACGGCGAGGGCTTCCGGGCGCAGGTGATCCTCGACGTGTAGGATGGGACCGTGCAGCTGCGGCGCATCCAGGACTGGCTCTGGGAGATCCCGCGAGAGGGCGGCATGAGGGTTCCCGGGCGGGTCTACTCCGACGGGATGCCGGATCCCGAGGACCCGGCGCTTCGCCAGGTGGCCAACGTGGCCTGGCTGCCCGGGATCGTGGGGGCCTCGCTGGCCATGCCCGACATGCACTGGGGGTACGGGTTCCCCATCGGCGGGGTGGCCGCGGTCGACCCGGAGCACGGGGCGGTCTCGCCGGGCGGGGTGGGCTACGACATCAACTGCGGCGTGCGGCTCGTCTCCACCCACCTCCCCGCCGTGGACGTCCGGCCGCGCCTCCACGAGGCGCTCGCCCAGCTCTTCCGCGACGTGCCCACCGGGGTGGGGTCGAGCAACGCCATCCCCCGGCTCTCCCCTCGCGACCTCGACGCCGTGCTCGTGCAGGGGGCGCGCTGGGCCTTCGCCCGGGGGTTCGGCGCCTCGCCGACCGACCTGGAGCACTGCGAGGAGGGCGGCGCGCTCGCCGGCGCCGATCCCGGGGCGGTGAGCGAGCGGGCCCGCGAGCGAGGCGCCGACCAGCTCGGCACGCTGGGGAGCGGCAACCACTTCCTCGAGCTCGACGTGGTGGCCGAGGTGTTCGACGAACCGGCGGCCCTGGCCTTCGGACTCGTCCCCGGCGACCTGGCGATCCAGATCCACTCCGGATCGCGCGGGCTCGGCTACCAGGTCTGCGACGAGGCGGTGGCCGCGCTCGCGCCGGCCATGTCGCGCCACGGCCCCGACTACGCGTGCATCCCCGACCCGCAGCTCGCCTGCGCGCCGGTGCGGAGCACCGCCGGACGGGAGTACCTCGCCGCCATGGGCGCCGCCGCCAACTTCGCCTGGGCCAACCGGCAGGTCATGACCGGCCTGGCAGTCGGAGCGCTCCGGCGCGCCCTGTCCATCTCCGAGGGCGACCTGGGCGCCCGCGTCGTCTACGACGTCTGCCACAACGTGGCGAAGCACGAGGAGCACGTGGTGGACGGACGGTCGCGCCGGCTCCTCGTCCACCGGAAGGGTGCCACCCGCGCCTTCGCCCCCGGCGATCCGCGCGTCCCGGCCGCCTACCGGGAGGTCGGGCAACCGGTCCTCGTCCCCGGCGACATGGGGCGCTGCTCCTACGTCCTCGTCGGCGCACCGGGGGCGATGACCGACACCTTCGGCAGCTCCTGCCACGGCGCCGGCCGGGTCCTCTCCCGCCACCAGGCCATGAAGAGGGCCCGTGGCCGCTCCATCCACCGGGAGCTCGCCGACCGGGGCATCGAGGTCATCTCCAGGGGAAAGAAGACGCTCGCCGAGGAGATGAGCGAGGCCTACAAGGACGTGTCCCGGGTGGTCTCGGTGGTCGAGCGGGCCGGGCTCTCCCGCCTCGTCGCCCGCCTCGAGCCCATGGGCGTGATCAAGGGCTGACGGTGGGCGACCGGGTGGCCAACGCCGGGCGACACGGTTATGCGAGCCTCGTGCGCCGCCAGCGGCCCGGAGGCCCGACGTGACCGACGACTTGCCCGCCGCCCCGCCCGGAGGGTCGCCCTTCCCGCCCGAGGTGGCCGCCCGCATCGCCGCGGCCCGGGCCGCGCTGCCGGCCGGCTACCAGCCGCGCACCCGCCACCGCGACGGTCCCGTCCCCCGTTTCACCAACCGTCTCATCGCGGAGACCAGTCCCTACCTGCGCCAGCACGCCCACAACCCGGTCAACTGGTACCCCTGGGGGGACGAGGCGTTCGAGGAGGCGCGCCGCACCGGGCGTCCGGTCTTCCTCTCGGTGGGCTACGCCACCTGCCACTGGTGCCACGTCATGGAGGAGGAGTCCTTCGAGGACCTGGAGGTCGCCCGCCAGCTCAACGAGGACTTCGTTCCCATCAAGGTCGACCGGGAGGAGCGGCCCGACGTCGACGCCGTCTACATGACCGCCGTGCAGGCCCTGAACGGCCACGGCGGCTGGCCCATGAGCGTGTGGCTCGACGCCGACCGGCGCCCCTTCTTCGGCGGGACCTACTTCCCGGCCCGTGACGGCGACCGGGGCGCGCCCAAGGGCTTCTCCTCCCTCCTCCGCGATCTCGCCGCCATCCACCGGCGCGAACCCGGTCGCGTGGCCCGCGCGGCCGAGTCGATCACCGAGGCGATCCGCGTGGCCATGTCGGGGGCGCCAGCGGCCGAGCGCGTTCCCGGCACCGAGGTCCTCCGCGCCGCCCAGTCCTTCTACGCGAGGATCCACGACCCGCAGCACGGGGGCGTTCGCGGCGCACCCAAGTTCCCCTCCAGCCTGCCGGTGCGGCTCCTGCTGCGCCACCACCGGAGGACCGGCGACCCCCTCTCCCTCGAGATGGCGGTGCACACGCTCGAGCGCATCGCCGCGGGCGGGATCCACGACCAGGTGGGTGGCGGCTTCCACCGCTACTCGGTCGACGAGTTCTGGCTCGTCCCCCACTTCGAGAAGATGCTCTACGACAACGCTCTGCTCGCGCTGGCCTACGCCGAGGCCTGGCAGGTGACGCACCGGCCGGACTTCGCGCGGGTGGTGCGAACCACGCTCGACTACGTGCTCCGGGAGATGACCTCGCCGGAGGGCGCCTTCTGGTCGGCCACCGACGCCGACTCGGAGGGCGAGGAGGGGCGCTTCTTCGTCTGGAGCGAGGGGGAGATCCGGCAGGTCCTCGGGGACCAGGCGCCGCGATTCCTGGCCTTCCACGGGGTCACGCCGCGCGGGAACTTCGAGGGCGACAACGTCCTCTTCGTCCCCCGCCCCGACGAGCAGGAGTGGGAGGCGCTGGCCGGCGCGCGGGAGACGCTGCGGCTGGAGCGCGAGTCCCGCCCCCACCCCCTCCTCGACGACAAGGTCCTCGCCGCCTGGAACGGCCTCATGATCTCGGCCATGGCGGTGGGCGGCCGCGTGCTCGCCGAGCCCCGCCACGTCGAGGCCGCGGAACGCGCGGCGTCCTTCGCGCTCCATCGACTCCGGGTGAATGGCCGGCTGCAGCGCAGCTTCCGCGACGGGCGCACCTCCGGCCCGGGGTTCCTCGAGGACCAGGCCTTCCTGGTCCAGGGGCTCCTCGACCTTTTCGAGGCCACCTTCGAGCCCCGCTGGCTCGCCTCCGCCGTGGAGCTGGCCGGGCAGGGAGAGGAGCTCTTCGCCGACCGGGAGGCCGGCGGGTGGTTCCGTACCGCGGCCGACCACGAGGCCCTGGTGGCCCGGGAGAAGCCCGGTCACGACGGGGCCGAGCCGAGCGGGGCCTCGGTGGCGCTCCTCGACGCGCTCCGCCTGCACGCCTTCACCACCGACGACCGATGGCGCCAGGTGGCGGTGCGGGCGCTCCGGGCCCACGCCTCGGTGCTGGAGCAGCAGCCGGCTGCGCTTCACGAGATGCTGCTCGGGCTCGACTTCTTCACCGACACGCCGCCCGAGGTGGTCCTGGCCTGGCCCGCGGGCTCTCCGCCTCCGGCAGGGATGCTCGACGTCCTCCGCCACGCCTTCCTGCCCAACCGGATCCTGGCCGGCGCGGCCGACGGAGCCCCGGCCGATGCGCTCGGGGCGGTGGCAGCTGTGGCGCGGGGCAAGGGGGCGGTGGGCGGCCTGGCCACGGCGTACGTCTGCGAGCGCGGGGAGTGCAAGCTGCCGGTTACCGACGCGGCCGGCCTGGCCGCGCTGCTCGCGCCCGTGAAGCCGCTGTAGGGTCTCCCCGTCTACACGCCGGTCGCCCGCCGGACCGCCTCGCGGGCCACGCCGGGCTGGTTGCTGACCACGGCGGCGACGCCCAGGCCGGCGAGACGTGCCACCTCTTCCGGGTCGTCGACGGTCCACACCAGGACGCGCAGTCCGGCTCCCGTCCACGCCTCGACCCGCTGGACGGTGGCCAGCTCCCGCGCCAGGTGGATGGCCGCCGGCCGAAGCGCCCGGACGGCCGTCGTCGCGCGAGCCCAGGCGATGGCCCCCGGCGCCACGAGGAACCCGGTGGCCACGTCGGGGGCCAGGGAGCGGAAGGCGCCGAGCTGCGCGGCGCTGAACGAGGAGACCACCACCCGCGGCTCGGCCCGCTGCTGCCGGACCGCCCGCACCACCTCCACCGCCAGCGCCAGGTCGGGAACCATGCCGGCCTTCATCTCCACGTTCACCACGGCCGCCGGGAGGTCCTCGAGCACCTCGGAGAGCGTGGGGATCCTCTGCCCGGCGAAGGCCTCCCCTCGCCAGCGTCCGACGTCGAGCTTCCGGAGCCGCGAGAGCGACGAGTCCTTCACCGGCATCGCCACCCGCCCGGTCCGGGCAGTGTCGGGGTCGTGGATCACCACCGCCTCGCCGGTGGCGCAGCGCCACACGTCGAGCTCGAACCCGTCGGCCCCGAGCTCCATGGCCCGGCGGAAGGCCGCGATCGTGTTCTCCGGCGCCTCGGCGCTGGCGCCGCGGTGTCCGAGGACGAGGGGGCGGCCGGGGACGGAAGGGTAGCTCGGAGGGCTCAAGCCGCGTTATGCTAACGCCCATGCGACTCGGTTTCGGCGAGATTCTCATCGTCCTCGTCGTGGTGCTGCTGATCTTCGGGGCCAACAAGATCCCGCAGCTCGGCGACGCTCTCGGCAAGGGCATCAAGAACTTCCGGAAGGCCACCGGCGGAGCCGACGACTCGATCGACGTGACCCCGCCCAGGACCGAGCCGGAGCAGATGGCCGGGTCCCAGCAATCCGCCGCCCCCCAGCAGCAGCCGGCGCGATCCGAGTCGAAGAAGGTCTAGCGGGCTCGCTCGGCGACGAGCATTCGTGCCGCCTCCCGGACGACCGGGTGCAAGGTCCCGTCTCCCGCGATCTCCTCGACGAGCCCTGCCGGCAGCGTGGGCAGGATGTGGAGCGCTATCTCGGGCTCGGCGTAGGGATTCCGGGCCAGGGCCCTGCGCACCGCCGGGCGGTTGCGGAACCGCGGGTCCTCGTGGAGCGCCCGCAGCGCCTCGGGACGCACCGGACGCCGGGCCGCGATGCGGGCCGCCACGTCCTCCGTGACGAGCGGGTTGCGCAGGAGCTCCCGGAGGACGGAGGGGTCCCCCTCGGCGGCGAGTCGTGCCAGGAGGTCCGGATCCCGCCGCAGGCGCGCGAAGGACTTCTTGTGGCCGAGCGTGAGCCGTGCAACCGCCGGGTCGGCCTTGTCCCGCGGCTCCAGGTAGGCCCGGAGCGGCCCCGGGGCCAGGAAGAGGGAGGCGACGTGCGGCAGGGCCAGGTCGCGGGCCTCGGCGTAGGCCGCCGCCCTCCACTCGTAGTCAATGGCGGAGACCGGGTCGCGGAGGGCCTGTCCGACCGCGGCGATGGCCGGCGTTCCCCAGGCCTGGGCGCCCGACGAGACCAGGGCCGCGAGCAGCTGCACGCCGTCCCCGGGTGACATCCCGGCCAGCTGGCGCGCCGCCGAGCCCGCCCGCATTGCGCCCTCGGGGAGGGCGCAGAGGCGCCTCGCGAAGGCCTCGGCCCGGAAGGAGGCGAGCCCCTTCCCGGCCAAGTCAGTGCCCTCGGGCGGGAAGCGTCTCCACCCGGAACCGGATGGCGCCGACATCGCCCTCCGGGAGGGGCAGCACGGCGAGGAAGGGCAGGTATGCGCCGGGCGCGACCTGGGACGGTGCCCGGGAATCGACCTGCTGCCGGAGCCGCTCCAGCCCCTCCGGCGACGTCACGGTGGAAAGCTCCTCGGCGCTGGGCACCGCACCCGCGATCGCCGTCACCGTTCCCAGCGCCGAACCGCCTCGCTCCAGGAACACCCGGACGGTCACCGGCCCCTGGAGGGGCTCGTGGGTGGCCCGGACCACACCCCTCACGAAGAGCACCGGCTGGCCGTGGAATCCGTCGTAGACCCCGCTCGTGACGCTGCCGACGTCGAGGTCCGCGTGACCGGCGCGCGGCCAGCGCAGGAGGGCCCCGAGCCCCTCGCCGCGCCACCAGAGGACGATTCCCAGCGTCACGAGGAGGAGGGCCGCCAGCGACAGGACGTTCATCGCCAGCGCGCGGGCGCGAGCGGGCTGGACCCGGCGAGCCGCGGTGGGAGGCTCCGGGGAGGTCCTCGGCGCCTGCAACCCGGCGGGCGCCTCCTCCCGTGGCGGGGTGACGGGCGGGGACGGAGGAGGGAGCGAAGCCTCGTTCGTCCCTTCGTCGGCCAGGGCGTCGAACTCCGGGTCCGGGCGCGCTCCACCCGACGCGAGGTCGACCTCCTGGAACCCGTCGGGCCCCACCTCGATGGCCTGGGAGGCGTCCGGGTCGCCCCACCGCGCCGCGGATTCGCGGACCGGCGTCGCGCTGGGAGTCCTCTCCTCGAGCGCGAGCCCGTCCTCGACCGAGGAGTGGGCTGCTGCCACGTCTGCCGGCTCGACGAACGCGCCGGTCCGCTCCAGGTCGGAGAGGTCGGTCACCGGAAGCGACTCCCGGAAGTCGTCCTCCCCGGGAGGCGGGTCGGGGAGCGGAGGCTCGGGGAGCGGAGGCTCGGCCGGCACCGCCCGGGTCGCGTAGGCGGCGAAGGGGTCGGCTTCCAGCGCGAGCCCGATGGAGGAATCGGAAGACGCACCGGCGACCTCGAGCACCCCGGTCGGCCACCCTCCCGTACCCGTGGGCTCGGGAGGCACCGGGGCGGGTTCAGGCCTGTGAGCTGGTGTGGGCTCCGGGCGGATCGGGATCGGGTCGGGGGGGAGCGGTGCGGCCACCTGGAAGGTCTGGCCGCAGCGCGAGCACCTGATCCGCGCGCCCCGGGGACCGACCTTTTCGTCGGCGACCCGGAACCGGGTCCTGCAAGCGGAGCAAGCGACGATCATGCCGAGATTCCTGGGTTCCCGGCGCAACGGTAGCACCGGTCCCCCTTGACACCAAGCGTCGCGCCAAGAACAATGCCGCGGTGCGGCAGGGTTTCCCCACGTTCCCCGGCGAGGCATGGATTTCCAATGAGTGAACAGCAGACTGTGGACGCCGACACGACCTCTTTGGGGCGGGAACCGAAGGTGATCAAGCGGTACGCCAACCGCAAGCTCTACGACACCGTCGAGTCGCGGTACGTCACTCTCGAGGAGATCGCCGAGATGGTGAAAGCGGGGGCCGAGGTCCGGGTCCTCGACAACCGCACCAAGGAGGACCTCACCAGCGTGACCCTCGCCCAGATCATCTTCGAGGAGGAGAAGAAGACCTCCAAGATGAGCCTGCGTACGCTGAAGGACCTCATCCGCCACGGCGGGGAGCGGGCCCAGCAGTTCGTCGAGGACGCCCAGGCCGACCTCCGCGACAAGGTGCAGACCCTCATCCCCCGGGTCCAGGCCACCGGTGACCGCGCCAAGGACCTGGTCGCCGCGTCGCAGGAGGCCGTTTCCCAGTACCAGCGCCGCATCGACGAGCGGGTCCGCGCCGCCATGGACGGGGTGGCCAACCTGCCCGAGCTCCGCCGGGACCTGCAGCAGCTGAACGCCCGGCTCGAGGACCTCGAGCGGCGGCTGGCCGACCTCGACCGCTAGCCCTTAGCTAGCCCGGAAGGGGTATCGGCCGGTCCCAGGCGGCGCGGGCTATCTCCGCCAGCGCCAGCGCGCCGCTGCAGCGGGGCGCGTACTCGAAGATGGTCCGGCCGTGGCTCTGGGCCTCGTCGATCTTCACCGAGAAGCCGAGCGGGGCGGTCAACCGATCCGGGAAGCGATCCCGCAGCTTGGCCAGGATCTCTCCGGCGAGCTGGGTCTTGCGGGAGAGCGTGGGCACCACCAGGGTGACCTCCGGGGCGCGGCCGGTCTCGCGGCGAAGCGCCTCCAGGCTGGCCAGGATCTCGGCGCACCCGTCGAGCGCCAGGTAGGTCAGCCCCACCGGGAGAACCACCTCGGTGGCGGCGCGCAGGACGTTCTCGGTGACCAGCGAGACCGAGGGCGGGGCGTCGATGAGGACGGCGTCCCAGGTCCCTGCCGGGACGTCGTCGAGCCGCCGGCGCAGGCGATCGGCCCGGTCGTGGAAGGCGGCCACCTCGACCGGGAAGCCAGCCAGGTCCTTGTTGGCCGGGAGCAGGTCGAGCCCGGGCACCGCCGTGGGGCGGGCCACGTCCTTCACGGAGAGGGACTCTCCCACCAGGACGTCGCGGATGGTGGGGAAGAGGCCGCGCACGTCGATGCCCAGCGCCTTTCCGGCGTGCCCCTGGGTGTCGAGGTCGGCGACCAGGACGCGCTTGCCCCGCTGGGTGGCGATCCACGCCGCCGTGTTCACGCAGAGCGTGGTCTTGCAGGTGCCGCCCTTCTCGTTGACGAAGGCGATGCGCCGCATGTCCCGAGCGCCCGGCGGGGGGCGTCAGCCCTCGCCGCTTCCGGGCCTGGCGGGGCCGGACTCGTCGCCCTCGCCCTCGCCCCCGCCCTGCCCTTCCTCGCCCTCGCGCGCCTCGGCCCGGGCCAGCCGGGTCGACAGGCCGTCGAGAAGCTCCTCCATCTCCACCAGCCGGCGCTTCAGCTCGTCGAGGTCCCGCGACGAAGGGACCTGCGCGGCGTCGAGCGCGGCCTGCTTCACGCGGTCGATGCGCTCGCGGACCTCGCCCGCCGCGGCGAGCAGCGTCTGGAGCGCCGCCCCGGCCACCTCCGGCGAGAGCACGCGGCCCACCTGCCGCTCGCCGGCGGCGCGCGCCTGGCGCAGGAGAGGATGATCGAGGAACGAGCGGAGCATGTGGACTTCTCCCCCCCTCGCCGTTAGCTTGTCAAGCGTCGTGTCCGGCTCCGACTTGCTCGATCGCCGCCTCGTCGTGGTCACGGGCAAGGGAGGGGTCGGGAAGTCGACCGTCTCCGCCGCCCTGGCCATGCTCGCCGCCCGCCGCGGCAAGCGCGTCCTCGTCGTCGAGGTCGACGCGCGCGAACGCGTTGCCCCCATGCTGGGAGGCCGTCCGTCCGGGCCGCTGGTCCGTCCGGTGCTCCCCGGCATCTCCACCGTGAACGTCGACCCGCGCCACGCGCTCGAGGAGTACGCGCTCATGGTGGTCAAGGTCCGCGCCATCTACCAGGCCGTCTTCGAGAACCGGGTGGTGCGCTTCTTCCTGCGCGCCGTCCCGTCCCTGGCCGAGACCCTGATGCTGGGGAAGATCCTGCACGAGGCCCGCTCGGAGGCGCACGGCAGGCCCCGGTGGGACCTGGTCGTGGTCGACGCCCCCGCCACGGGTCACGCCGTGCAGCTCCTGGGCGTGCCCCGTGCGCTCCTCGACACGGTTCCGGGCGGGCCGCTCCGGCGCGACGCGGAGTGGATGCACGCGCTCCTCTCGGACCCGGGGCGAACCGCGGTGGCGCTCGTCTCCCTGCCCGAGGAGATGCCCGTCACCGAGACCGCCGAGCTCGACGCACAGCTCGGGGAGGGCCTGAAGCTGCCGCGTGGGCCGGTATTCCTGAACGCCATGCCCGACGCCAGATTCACGTCGGGCGAGCAGGATCGGCTGCGCGGGCTCTCCGGCTCCGCCCCCCCGCTCGGGCCGGCTGCCCGATCGGCGGTGCTGCAGGCCGAGCAGCAGGAGCGTGCCGAGGCGCAGGGAGCCCGGCTGCGCGAGCTCCTCGGGCGACCCCTGCTCCCGCTCCCGCTCCTCGCCACCGATCGCTGGGGACGTCGGGCCGTGGAGCGCATCGCCGACGCCATGGACGGGCAGCTCTGATGGGCGCCATCCTCCGCTCCTTCGAGGGCAGGCGCATCGCCGTGGTGGTGGGAAGCGGGGGCGTGGGCAAGACCTCGGTCTCGGCCGCCATCGCCCTCTCCCGCGCCCTGGCGGGCGGGCGCGCGCTGGTCTGCACCATCGACCCGGCCCGGCGGCTCGCCACCGCGCTCGGGCTCGGCACGCTCGGCAACGCCGAGGCCCTGGTCCCCCCGGAGGCCTTCGCCCAGGCCGGCCTGGCGCCGAAGGGCCAGCTCTTCGCCATGATGCTCGACGTGAAGCGGACCTGGGACGACCTGGTGACGCGCCACGCACCCGACGCGGCCACCCGCGACCGGATCCTGGGCAACCGCATCTATCAACAAGTTTCCGGGGCCCTGGCCGGGTCCCAGGAGTACATGGCCATGGAGAAGCTCTACGAGCTCTCCACCGAGCGGGACTACGACCTCATCGTGCTCGACACGCCCCCCACCGCCCACGCCCTCGACTTCCTGGAGGCGCCCGATCGCATCCTCGACTTCGTGGGCAACGAGACGGCCCGCAAGCTCTTCGCCCCGGCCATCGACGCCGGGCGCCTCGGCGCACGCCTCCTCCAGGCCGGGACCGGATTCGTCGCGAAGACCCTGTCCCGGTTCACCGGCTCCGACGTGCTCTCCGACGTGGGCGATTTCCTGGGCCAGTTCCAGGGCATGTACGACGGGTTCAAGGGCCGGGCCTCGGCGGTCCGCACGCTGCTCACCGCCCCGGAGGTGGGGTTCGTCCTGGTGGCGAGCCCAAGCCCGCTCTCCGTGGACGAGGCCCTCTTCTTCCACGACCACCTGCGCACGGCGGGGATGCCGGTGGCCGGATCGGTGGCCAACCGGGTGACCCCGGACCTCTGGCCCTTCCCGGGAGCGACGCCGAGCCCCGACGTGCTGGCGACCGCGCTGGAGGCGGAAGGCGCCGGCGGGGACCTCGCCGAGCGCCTCGCCCGCACCCTGGAGCAGCACCAGGCCTTCGCCCGAGCCGACGCACGCGAGGTGGAGCGCCTGCGACGAGGCTGCTCGGGGCCCCACGTCGCCGTGCCGCGCCTCGAGGGGGACGTGCACGACCTCTCCGGACTCGCGGCGCTGGCTGAGCACCTCTAGGGGGCACGTCCGCTTGACAGGACGAACATCCACTATATAGGATTCGCTCCCTTTTCCACCCGAGAGGACGACCCGACATGGCCATTCCCCCGAGCCGCAAGCTCCGCTTCGAGAGCCTCCAGATCCACGCCGGCCAGGAGCCCGCCCCGGGCACCAACTCCCGCGCGGTCCCCATCTACCAGACCACCTCCTACACGTTCGACAGCGCGGAGCACGGCGCCAAGCTGTTCGCGCTCCAGCAGTTCGGGAACATCTACACGCGCCTCATGAACCCCACCACCGACGTCTTCGAGAAGCGGGTGGCCGCGCTCGAGGGTGGCGTGGCCGCCCTGGCCACCGCGTCGGGGCACGCCGCGCAGTTCATCGCCATCACCAACATCGCCCAGGCCGGCGACGACATCGTGTCGTCGAGCCGCCTCTACGGTGGCACGTACAACCAGTTCAAGGTCACCCTGCCCCGCCTGGGCATCGGCGTGAAGCTCGTGGACAGCGTGGAGGCCGCCGACCTGGCCAGGGCCATCGGGCCGAAGACCAAGGCCCTCTACGTGGAGACCATCGGGAACCCGAGCTACGACATCCCCGACCTGCCGGCGCTCGCCCAGGCCGCGCACGACGCCGGCATCCCCCTCATCGTCGACAACACCTTCGCCGCCGCCGGCTACCTGGCGCGTCCCATCGAGTTCGGCGCCGACGTGGTCGTGCAGTCGGCCACCAAGTGGATCGGCGGCCACGGCACGAGCATCGGCGGGGTCATCGTCGACTCCGGCAGGTTCGACTGGGGCGCCTCGGGCAAGTTCCCCTTCTTCACCGAGCCCTCACCGGGCTACCACGGGCTGGTCTTCAACGACGTCTTCGGCCCCAAGGGCCCCTTCGGCAACATCCAGTTCATCATCCGCGCCCGCGTCGAGGGGCTGCGGGACCAGGGGCCGGCCCTCTCTCCCTTCAACTCGTTCCTCTTCCTGCAGGGGCTCGAGACCCTGTCGCTCCGTGTGCAGCGCCACTGCGACAACACGCTGGCCATCGCCCGCTGGCTGGAGCAGCACCCCCAGGTGGCCTGGGTCGCCTACCCGGGCCTGCCCAGCCACAGGCACCACGAGCGGGCCAAGAAGATCCTGCGGAACGGCTTCGGCGCGGTGCTCAGCTTCGGCATCAAGGGCGGCGCGGAGGCCGGCAAGAGGTTCATCGAGGGCGTCAAGCTCGCGAGCCACCTCGCCAACGTGGGCGATGCGAAGACGCTGGTCATCCACCCCGCCACCACCACCCACAGCCAGCTCAGCGAGGCCGAGCAGCGCAGCGCCGGCGTCTCTCCCGACCTGATCCGTGTCTCGGTGGGCCTGGAGCACCTGGAGGACATCCAGGAGGACTTCGCGGAAGCCTTCGCCGCTGCGAAGTAGACTACGGGGGTGACCTCCCGGCTCCCCCTCCTCGACCTCGCCGAGGTCGAGCGCTACAGCCGGCACCTGCTCCTTCCGGAGCTGGGGCCGGAAGGGCAACGCCGCCTCAAGGCGACGCGGGTCCTGCTCGTGGGGGTGGGGGGGCTGGGCTCGCCGGCAGCGCTGTACCTCGCGGCGGCCGGCGTGGGCCACCTCACGCTGGTCGACTTCGACGCGGTCGACGTGACCAACCTCCAGAGGCAGGTGCTGCACGGCACGAGGGACGTGGGGCGACCCAAGGTCGACTCGGCCCGCGACCGGCTGCGCGACCTGAACCCGCACGTCTCGGTCGACGCCGTGGCCGCCCGGGTCTCGGCCGAGAACGTGCTCGACCTGGTCCGCGATCACGACCTGGTCCTCGACGGGAGCGACAGCTTCCCCACGCGCTACCTGGTCAACGACGCCTGCGTGCTCGCCGGGAGGCCGAACGTCCACGCCAGCATCTTCCGATTCGAGGGGCAGGCGACCGTCCTCTCCGCGGCGGGAGGCCCCTGCTACCGCTGCATCTTCCCCTCTCCACCGGGACCCGGCGAGGTCCCGTCCTGCTCCGAGGCGGGCGTGCTCGGCGTGCTGCCCGGCCTGCTCGGGACGGTCCAGGCCACCGAGGCCATCAAGCTCGCCACCGGTATCGGGGAGCCGCTGGTGGGCCGCCTCCTCCTCGTCGACGCCCTCTCCATGTCGTTCCGGATGCTGCGCGTCGCCCGCGACCCGAGCTGTCCGGCCTGCGGCACCCGGGAGATCCGCGAGCTCCGGGAGGAGGCCATCGCCTGCGCACCCGGGGAGGCGATCCCCGAGATGGACCCCGCCGAGCTGGCCGCCCGGATGCGCCGTGCCGATCCCCCTCTCCTCGTGGACGTCCGCGAGCCGCACGAGTGGGAGGTGGCGAGGATCCCCGGCGCGCGCCACGCGCCGCTGTCCCGCCTCGAGGCGGAGCTGCCCGGCATCGACCGGGACCGGGAGCTGGTCCTCTACTGCGCCGCGGGTGTCCGGAGCCAGGAGGCCGGGAGGCGGATGCGGGCGGCCGGATTCGCGAGGGTCTGGTCGCTGGCGGGAGGAATCCGCCGCTACGCGTGCGAGGTCGATCCGAGCCTGCCGCGCCACTGACCGCGCCCACCAGAGGGGACGCGAATCCGTTTCAGTGGATGTTCATCCGTTATCGCGACGTCCGGCCGGGCGCCGCCTCCCGGAGGAAGCTCCTCCCCGCGCCCGCCTCCACGCCGAAGTACTCCGCCACCGTGGCGCCGAGGTCCGCGAAGCTCTCCCGCGTGCCCAGCGCCGTCCCTTCGCGCCCCGGGACCCTGACCAGGAGTGGAACGTACTCGCGGGAGTGGTCGGTGGACGGCGTCGTCGGATCGCAGCCGTGATCGGCGGTGAGGGCGAGCAGGTCCCCTTCCCGGAGCCGCTCGAGCACCGGCGGGAGCCCCCGGTCCATCGCCTCGAGCCCCCGCGCGTAGCCCGGCGCGTCGTTGCGGTGCCCCCAGAGCATGTCGAAGTCGACCAGGTTCACGAAGAGCAAGCCCCGCTCCATCGTCCCCAGGATCTCCGCGGTCCGCCGCAGGCCGTCGGCGTTGCCCTCGGTGTGCACGTCCTCGGAGAGGCCCCTGCGGTCGAAGATGTCGCCGATCTTCCCCACCCCGATGACCGGCACCCCCGACGCCGAGAGCCGCTCCAGCACCGTCGGGCGCGGCGCCGCGAGCGCGAAGTCCCTGCGGTTGTAGGTGCGCCGGTAGCCGCCCGGCTCGCCCACGAACGGCCGGGCGATGACCCGCGCCACGCGAAGCGGGTCGAGGATGCGCCGGGCCTCGCGGCACCAGGCGTAGAGGGTCTCGAGAGGGACGGTCTCCTCGTGCGCCGCCACCTGGAACACCGAGTCGGCCGAGGTGTAGACGATGGGCTTCCCGGTGCGCTGGTGCTCCTCGCCCAGCTCCTCGATGATCCGGGTCCCGCTGGCGGCCCGGTTGGCGAGCACTCCCGGAGCGCCGGTCGCGGCGATCCACGGGTCGAGCACCTCGGGTGGAAAGCCTTCCGGAAAGAGCGCCAGCGGCTCCTCCAGCGGGACGCCCATCATCTCCCAGTGGCCGGTGAGGGTGTCCTTCCCCGGGGAGCGCTCCGCCATGCGTCCCCAGGAGGCCGCGGGTTTCGCGACCGGCGGGACGCCGAGGATCGGCACGATGTTTCCCAGCCCCAGCGCCCCCAGCACCGGGAGCGAGAGCCCACCCACTGCCCGGCTGAGGTTCCCGAGCGTGTCGGAGCCGGCGTCCCCGTAGGCGGCGGCGTCGGGCATCGCGCCCGCGCCCACGCTGTCCGCCACCAGGATCACGAAGCGTCCGGCCACCGCGGCTCCTCAGTCTCCGAACGTGCCCTGGACGATGGCTGGCCCGGAGCTGGTGCCGATCCGGTCGGCCCCGGCACCGATCATGCGCAGCGCGTCGGAGGCGGTGCGGATCCCCCCGGACGCCTTCACCCCCACGGAGGGTCCCACCGAGGCGCGCAGGAGCGCCACGTCCTCGACGGTCGCGCCGCCGCCGGCGTACCCGGTGGAGGTCTTCACCCAGGCCGCACCCGCCGCCTGCGCGAGCGCGCAGGCCGCCACCTTCTCCTCCCGGGTGAGCCGGCTCGTCTCCAGGATCACCTTCACCGGGACCCTCGCCGCGGAGACCACCTCGGCCAGGTCCCGCAGGACGGCGCCGTGATCGCGCGCTTGCAGGGCGGCCCGCCCGAGCACCACGTCGACCTCGCACGCGCCGGCCGACGCGGCCGCCCGGGCCTCCCGGGCGCGGGCCTCCGTGCTGCCCTCCCCACCGGGAAAGTCGACCGTGGCCACCACGCCCACCCCGGACCCGGCCAGCGCCCGGGCCGCCCGCGCGGCCCAGCTCGAGCGGACGCAGACCGCGGCGAACCGGTGCCGTCGCGCCTCCTCGCAGGCCCGGAGCACGTCGGCCTCGCCCGCGTCCTCGCGGAGGAGGGTGTGCTCGACGAGCGGCGCGAGGTCTGCCGGGGTGCGGATGGAATCGGGGGAGACGGGCGGCACGGGGGCCTCCTATCCGGCCTCTACGTCGAACCAGGGATCGGTCCCGGACGCCTCGCCGAGCCGCTTCTGGAGGTCCCGGTCGAGGAGGTGGCTCGGCACCACGCGGGAGAGCGCCGAGAGCAGGTTCCCCTTGACCGCCGGGTGGTCGGCGGAGAGCTCGGCGAGGAGCGCCTTGACCCGCTTCCTCATGAGATTCGGCTGCGAGCCGCACAGGTCGCAGGGGACGATGGGAAACCGCATGGCCGCGGCGAAGGCGGCGATCTCCTCCTCGGCGGCGTAGGCCATCGGCCGGATGACCACGTTGCGGCCGTCGTCGGAGCGGAGCTTCACCGGCATGGTCATCAGCCGGCCGGCATAGAGGGCCGACATGAGGAGCGTCTCGATGAGATCGTCGCGGTGGTGGCCGAGGGCGATCTTGTTGCAGCCCATCTCCACCGCCGCGTTGTAGAGGATGCCACGCCGGAGGCGGGAGCACGCGGAGCAGTAGGTTCCGCCCTCGGGGACGACGCGCTTCACGATGGTGAGGGTGTCCTGCTTCAGCATCCGGTAGGGCACGCCCAGGGCCTGGAAGTGTCCCTCCACCACGTGGGCCGGGAAGCCCGGGTGACCCTGGTCGAGGTTCACCGCCACCAGGTCGAAGTCGATGGGAGCCCGCTCCCGGAGGCGCGAGAGCAGGTGCAGGAGGACGTAGCTGTCCTTGCCACCCGACACCGCCACCAGGATCCTGTCGCCGGCCTCGACGAGCCCGAAATCCTCGATGGCGCGCGCCGTATCCCGCAGCAGGCGCCGCTCCAGCCTTTCGGTCTCGTTCATGCAGGGCGAGGTATAGCCCAGGCTCCGGTGGGGGGCCTCGCCTTTTCCTTTGACGGGCCCTGGGTCTTTGGATAATTGCCGCGCACGCTCCAGGGGAGAGAAATGCCGCCGAAGGATCTCGGAACCAAGCACACCTGCTTCAAGTGCCAGACGAAGTTCTACGACATGAAGAAGCCGGTGCCGGTCTGCCCGAAGTGCGGGGCCGATCAGCGCGAGAGCCCGGTGGTCAAGGCGCCGCCCGCGGAGAGGCGCGTCCGCGCCACGCCGCGCAAGGTGGAGCCGGAGGTCGAGGCGCTCGAGGGAGACGAGGAGGTCCCCCTCGCCGAGGACGAGGACGAGGTGTCCGAGGAAGAGGACACCTAGTCGTCATTTGCCGAAGGTGAAGTCGAGCGTGGCCGCGCCGGTCGGGGGGACGGTCACCGAGCCCTTCCGCTCCCCCAGCTTCTCGTGCCAGGCCGTCACCTCGTAGGTGCCGGGCGGGACGCCCGCGATCGCGTAGGCGCCGTCCTCTCCCGTCACCGCCGCCGGGGCGTCCACCACCCAGACGTACGCGGTCATCCAGTCGTGGACGTCGCACTTCACGACCACGAGCCCCGGCTTCCTGAGCTGCCGCGCCAGCCTCGAGTCCCTGGACGGCATGGCCAGGTTGAAGGCGGTCGCCTGACCCAGGTAGCCGTGGACGTTGTGGAGCGTCGGGTCGCCGTTCACGACCTCGAGCGTGCTGCCCACGGGCAGGACCTGGACGTGGGGCACGTACCGGCAGGTGCGCTGGTCGAGTGTCCCCTTCCCCGGGGCCGGGGCGGGGGCGCCCTTCACGATCACGACCACGTTCCGGAGCATCCCGCCGGTCACCTGGACGGTCTCGTCCGGCACCGAATCCCCGCAGACCGCCCGCTCCTTCGTGGTCTCGAGCCGCGGGAGGGCCGGGGCGGGTCCCTGGTATCGGACCACCCCCCGGAGGTCTCCAGCCGGGGTGGTCGTCGGGGCGAGGGCGAGGGCGAGGGCGATGCCCAGGACGGGTCTGTTCATGGCCCGATCCTTACTCCTTCTCGCCCCTCTTCGGGCCTCCAGGATGCGCTCGACAGGGCCTTGACCTGGATCAGCCTGCCGCTTAAGTGTCCGTTCACCCATGCTGGAGTTCCGTCTCGCCCGGGCCACGGTCGCGGCCACCTTCGCCCTCCTGGTCATCGGAGGCATGGTCCACGCCACCGGCTCCTCGCTCGCCTGCCCCGACTGGCCGCTCTGCTACGGCCAGTTCTTCCCGGCCATGGAGGGCGGGGTCCTCTACGAGCACGGCCACCGTCTGGTGGCACTCCTGGTCTCGGTGCTCACCCTCGCCCTGGCCGTCACGGTCTGGCGGCGCCGGCGGGATGCGGCCGTCCGCGCGGGCGCGCTCGTCGCCCTCGGCCTGGTTCTCTTCCAGGCCACTCTCGGGGCCCTCACGGTGGTGTGGAAGCTCCCGCTGGTGGTCTCGTCGGGCCACCTCGCCACCTCGATGGCCTTCTTCTCGGTGCTGGTCTGGCTCGCCTGGCGCCTCGCGCCCGCCGGGGCCGTCGCGGAGGAGCCCGCCGCCCCGGGGAGCGTCCGCGCGCTGGCCGGCGCGGCATCACTGGCCGTGTACCTCCAGATCGTCCTCGGAGCGCTCGTCCGCCACACCGGGTCCGGCCTGGCCTGCGGCACCAGCGTGGTGCTCTGCGAGGGCGCCGCCTGGCCGGTCGCCGGGCCCGCGCAGCTCGTCACCCTCCACCGCTACCTGGGCGTGGCCGTCGCGCTCCTGGTCGTCGGGGCCGCCGTCGCAGCGCTCCGCTCCGGGCCTTCCCGGGCGCGCGGCTCCGCCAGGCTCGCGGTTCTCGTCGTGCTCGTCCAGATCCTCCTCGGCGCATGGACCGTCTGGAGCCTCATCTCGGTCTCCGTGGTGAGCCTGCACCTGGCCGGCGGAGCCCTGCTCCTGGCCGACTCCCTCCTCCTCTTCCTCCTCCTCGGTCCCCACCCGGCCTCGCAGCGCGCCGGGCGCGACCGCCTTCCCGGACTCGTACCCGCAGCGGGGTGAGACGTGATCCCGACCCAGACCAGCGCCACCACCCGGACCCTGTCCACTCCCGCGCAGGCCCTGCGCGGCCTCGGGGACCTCCTGGCCCTCGCCAAGCCGCGCCTCTCCGGGATGGTGGTCTCGACCACCGCCGCCGGCATCTGGCTCGCGCCCGAGCAGCCCTCGGCGATGCGCGCCGGAGCCGTCCTGGTGGGCACGGGGATGGTGGTCGGCGCCGCCAACGTCCTCAACAACTACCTGGAGCGCGACGTCGACGCGCTGATGCGCCGGACCTGGGGCCGGCCGCTCCCGGCCGGACGGGTCGAGCCGGGCACCGCGCTCGCCCTGGGAATCCTCCTGCCGGTCTTCGCCCTCCCCATGCTGGCGCTCGCTGCGAACCAGCTGACCGCGCTCCTCGCCCTCGTCGCCCTGGTGAGCTACGCCTTCGTCTACACCCCCATGAAGCGCTGGAGCACCGCGGCGCTCTTCGTCGGGGCCGTCCCCGGCGCCATTCCCCCGCTCATGGGGTGGACCGCCGCCACCGGGACGATCGACTCCCGCGGGCTCGCCCTCTTCGCGCTCCTCTTCGTCTGGCAGTTGCCCCATTTCCTCGCCATCTCCATCTACCTGAAGGAGGACTACGCCCGCGGCGGCCTCAAGGTCTTCGCGCTGGTCCACGGGGAGCGGGCGGCCAAGGGCTGGGCGGTCGCCACGAGCGCCCTGCTGGTCCCGGTGGGGATGCTGCCCGCCTTCCTGGGCATGGCCTCCTGGGGCTTCGCGGCCTTCGCCGCGATGCTCGGCGGGGGGCTGACGCTGGCGGCGGCGACCGGGCTCCGGCGCGCCGACGGCGAGGCGCGCTGGGCGCGGAACTTCTTCCTCTCGACCCTGCTCTACCTGGTGGCCATCTTCATCGCCCTCTTCCTGGGCGCCCGGTAGTGCTGACCGGCGGGCCCGCTCGCCTGTCGGCGGAGGGGCTCCGATTCTCCTACGGCGACCGGGTGGCGCTCGACGGCGTCTCCTTCTCCGTCCGCGCCGGCGAGGTCTTCGGCTTCCTGGGACCGAACGGCGCGGGGAAGAGCACGCTCTTCTCCATCCTGGCGGGGCTCCTCCCGGCGTCCTCGGGCCGGCTCCTCCTCGACGGAAGTCCCCTCGACCCGTCGACCCGGGCCCTTCGGGCCCGCATGGGCGTGGTCTTCCAGGAACCGAGCCTGGATTCCAAGCTCTCCGCCGAGGAGAACCTCCGGCTCGGAGCGGCCCTCTTCCGCGTGCCTCGCGACCAGGCCCGGCGCCGGACGGCCGAGCTCCTCGCGGCTGCCGGCCTGTCCGACCGGGCCCGCGATCCGGCGGGCAAGCTCTCCGGCGGCATGCGTCGGCGGCTCGAGATCGCCCGCGCCCTGATCCACCGCCCGGAGGTTCTCCTCCTCGACGAGCCCACCACCGGCCTCGACGCCCTCTCGTTCCGGAGCACCTGGGAGACTCTTCGGGCGCTCCGTGGCGCCGGGGGAACCACCGTCGTCCTCACCACCCACCGGCCCGACGAGGCGGCCCATTGCGACCGGCTGGCCATCCTGTCCCGCGGCAGGGTCGTCGCCGTCGAGACCCCCGAGTCGCTGCTCTCCCGCGTGGCCGGGGACGTCGTGGTGGTGGAGGCCGCGGGAGCCGGGGCGCTCGCCGCCGAGATCGCCGAGCGCTTCGGGGTCGCCGTCCGCGCCTCCGGAGACGCGGTGTCGATCGAGCGCGAGCGCGGCCACGAGCTGGTTCCGCGCCTCGTCGAGGCCTTTCCGGAAGGGCGCTTCCGGTCCGTGTCGGTCCGGCGCCCGAGCCTGGCCGATGCGTTCCTCCACGTCGCCGGCGAGGATCTCGCCGCGGAGGCACGCCCGTGATCGGCGGATACGACCGGGCCGCCATCGGCGTCCTGTGGTGGCGCGACCTGGTCCGGTTCTTCCGGCAGCCCTCCCGCCTCGTGGGCGCGCTTGCCCAGCCGGTGCTCTTCTGGGGAATCATCGGGTCGGGGATGGCGGCGACCTTCCGCCTCCCCGGCTCGACCGAGGGCTACCTGCGCTACTTCTACCCGGGCGTGGTGCTCATGGTGGTGCTCTTCGCCGCCATCTTCACCACCCTCTCGGTCATCGAGGACCGTCACGCCGGCTTCCTCCAGGCCGTGCTGGCGGGGCCGGCGTCGCGCGGCGCGGTGGTCGTGGGCAAGGTGCTCGGCTCCTCCAGCGTGGCGCTCTCCCAGGCAGCCCTCTTCCTCGTGCTCGCCCCCGCCGCCGGCTTCCACGTACTTTCGGTGAACTGGCCGGTCCTCCTCGCGGCGCTGGCGCTGGCCGCCGTCGGGCTCGCCGGGCTGGGCTTCGCCGTGGCCTGGGCCGTCGACAACGTGCAGGGCTACCATGCCATCCAGATGACGCTCCTCGTGCCGCTCTGGATCGTCTCCGGGGCCATGTTCCCGGCCAGCCCGGACCACCCGGTCCTGGGAGCCGTGATGCGGGCCAACCCCATCGCCTACGCGGTCTCTGCGACCCGCAGGGCGCTGGGCGGTCCGGATGCGCCGGGCGCGCTGCCCGGATCGACGGGCCGCGACCTCCTCGTCCTCGTCGCCTTCGCGGCGGCGACCCTCACCCTCGCCGTCCTGGCCGCGCGGCGGAGTGGAGCCAAGCGATGACCCTGGCAGAGATCCTCCCCCCGTGAATGCGGCCATGAACGCGACGAGCGCCGTCCTGGTCGTCCTCGGCTGGCGGGCCATCCGCGCCGGCGACCGAACCCGGCACCGGGCCCTCATGCTCTCGGCGCTCGGGGTTTCGGCCCTCTTCCTGGTGGGCTACCTCACCCGGGTCGCCCTCACCGGCACCCACCGCTTCCCGGGAACCGGAGCGCTCCGGTCGGCGTATCTGCTCCTCCTCGGAACCCACACCGTGCTCGCGGCCGCGATCGTGCCCCTCATCGGATTCGCCCTGTACTTCGCCTGGAAGGGGCGGTTCGACTCCCACCGGCGCGTGGCCCGGTACACGCTTCCGGCCTGGCTGTACGTCTCGGTCACCGGGGTCCTGGTCTACTTCATGCTCTACTGGGTGGCGCCGATCGTCTCTTGACACCCGCCCCCCCGACCCGTAAACAAAGCCCCCTCCCCATCCGCGGGAGCCGTGCGAGTACGGGGCTGTAGCTCAGCTGGGAGAGCGCTAGAATCGCACTCTAGAGGTCGTCGGTTCGATCCCGATCAGCTCCACCATTTCGAGGGCCCGGTCCTGCAAGGGACCGGGCTCTTCTTCTTGCGGCATCGGGCGCAGACCCTTCGTACCCGCGTTGGTCGTTCCACCCCGGCCGGAGCGCGCCTAGCATGGGGCATGCTCCTCGCGGCGATGAGCCTGCAGATCGTCATCGGTGCCGGCTTCGGTCAGGCGCCGGGGGAGATCCCGGCCTGGGCGCACCCCGGCTCTCCCGCCGCGCCGGTCGCGCAGCTCCAGGCCGAGGGCGGGTCCAGGGGAGAAAGCGAAAACCCGGCCTGCCGCGCCGAGTTCTGCCAGCCCCGCGTCTCCATCCCCGGGCGCGAGCAGGGCTTCGACACGCGCGGCAGGCGGACCGAGCTTGCGCTGGCGGCCATCGACGGGCTCAGGCTCGGCGCGGTCTCGAGCATCGCCCGGGCAGCCAACAGCTCCGGGATCCAGGTCGACTACCGGCCGCCCCAGCTCGACTCCCAGAGCGCCGGTCGAGGCGGGTTCGGCAAGCTCGGCGTGGGCGTGCGCTGGCGCCTCGATGCCTGGAACTGGCCGGTGTGGCTCGGGGCGGCTCGCTGACCGCTACTCCGGGCCGCCCTTCCTCATGCTCACGAACTGCGCGGTGACGGAGTCCATGGACTGGATGTGGCCGATGAACCAGGCGGGCACCGCCTCGGCCACGTAGCTCCAGAGCCGCCCGGTGTCGCCCGTCTCCCGGAAGTGGGTCTCCTCCGATTCCATCTCCTCGATCACCCGATCGTGCTCCCCCTTGTGCACCGGATACGGCGGGAAGCCGACCTGGCGCATGGCCTCCTCCTCCCGCCCGAAGTGGTCCTGGGTGTGCTCGAAGAGGGCCTCGAAGCGGTGCAGCACCGTCTCGACCGGGACCTTGCCGGTCTTGTGCCCCTTCACTGCGTCGGCGAGGTCGTTGAGGAGGCGAGCCTCCTCGCGGTGGTCGTCGTTGATGAACGGGAGCGCGACCTGGGGAATGGCGGCGAGATCGACGATCGACATGGCAGACCTCCGGTTGGCCTTCTGCTAATTCTACGCGATGTCCGACGCCGCCCCCATCCCCTCCGCCCACGATCCCCGCCACTCTCGGGGCCGCTCCCTGGCCTGGCTCGCCGCGGCGTACCTCGCGGCGCTGGTCGCAGCGCTGGCCACCGGCATGGCCCTCCAGGGAGGGAACCCGATCCTGGTGGCCCTCGCCGCGGACGCGGTGGCCACGGTGGTGGTCTTCGCCTTCAGCCTCACGCTCGACAACTCCAGCATGTACGACCCGTACTGGAGCGTGGCCCCCATTCCCATCGTCGCCTACTGGGCCATGGCGCCGGGGGGAGGCGATGCCGTGGCGTTGCGCCAGGCTCTCGTCGTCCTGCTGGTGGCGGCCTGGGGACTGCGCCTCACCGCCAACCAGCTGGCCCGCTGGCACGGGCTCGGCGACGAGGACTACCGGTACGTGGACATCCGGCGGAAGACCGGGAAGCTCTACTGGCCGGCGAGCCTGGTGAGCCTCCACTTCTTCCCCACCGGCTGGGTGTTCCTGGGGCTCCTGGCCGCCTGGCCTGCCCTCAACGGACCCGGGCGCCCGTTCGGCTGGCTCGACGCCCTGGGCGTCGGCGTGACCACCGGCGCCATCGCCATCGAGGCGATCTCGGATCTGCAGCTGCGCCGGTTCATGACGTCGCGCCGGGAGCGGGGCGCCATGCTCGACACGGGGCTCTGGGCCTGGTGCCGCCACCCCAACTACCTGGGCGAGATGGGCTTCTGGTGGGGGCTCTGGATCCTCGGCTACGCCGCCCAGCCGGGCTGGTGGTGGACCGCGGTGGGGCCCCTCGCCATCACCCTGCTCTTCGTCTTCATCTCGGTTCCCATGAAGGACCGGCGCATGCTCGCCAACCACCCGGAGTGGGCGACGCGCATGAAGCGGATCCCTGCCTTCCTGCCGATGCCGCCCCGGCGGTGACTACTTCCCCATCCCTGCGGGCCTCCCCTTCGAGAGCAGCCAGAGGGACGCCGGCAGGGCTGTGAAGTCGGCCACCATCGCGAGCAGGAACGCCGACGCGGTGATCACCCCGAACTGGCGCAGCGGCGGGAAGTTGGAGACCGAGAGGGCCAGGAAGCCGGCCGCGTTGATCAGCGTGGCGAAGACGATGGCGCGCCCCGATACACGGAGCGTGTAACGCAGCGACTGCTCGAAGTTCCGCCCCTCCTGCCGCCCTTCCTGCAGGTGGTAGAAGAAGTGGATCTGATCGTTCTCGGTGGTGCCGAGCACCGTCGTGGCGATGAGGATGGTGGCCACGTTGAGCGAGGCGCCGAACAGGCGCATGCCCAGGAACGTGGCGAGGATGGCGAAGACCGACGGGATCATCGCCATGGCCCGCGCCGACGGGCTGCGGAAGACGAACAGGAAGGCCAGGAAGATGAGGCCCGCGGTGAGCGCGAAGCTCTCGGTGAGCGTGGGCACCAGGCTCGCCCCCACCTTGGACTGGAGGAGCGACTCCCCCACCACCTGCATCTCCACCCCGCGGAAGGCGGGGTCGCCGCGGGTGGCCTCGTCCCAGGCCCGGCGCACCTGCGCGATGAGCTCGTGGAACTCCCTCTCCTCGACCCCCTCGAAGACCACCGTGAGCTGGGCGTTGGCGAGCGTCCCCACGTCGAGGAATGCGCGCAGCTCGGCCTCGGTGAGCAGGAGTTGCTCCACGTCGGCGGCCGCCGCCTCGAAGGCCTCCCGGTCCTGGGGGAGCCGATCGCCCTGCCCGGCCAGGTAGCGGCGCATTCGCAGGAAGGTGGTGGGGCCGACCGCCCCGGAGACCCTGGGCAGCGCCTCCACGGCCGTGGCGAACCGGTCCATGCCGCGCAGGAACTCCGGATCGACGGCGGCGCCGGGCGGGGTTCGCACCCAGACCCGTGCCACGTTGAGGCCGGCCACGTTCTTGCGGAACCAGACCATGTCCCGGTGGATGTCGAGGTCCGGATCCACGTAGTCGAGCGAGTCGACCCCCACCTTCATGGGCGCGACGACTCCGGGGAGCCCGAACAGGCCCACCGCCCCCGCCGCCGAGACCACCAGCGATCCCACCACGAGCACCCAGCGGAAGCGCCAGGTGAAGGCCGGCAGCAGCTCGGCCAGCCTGTCGTAGAAGCGGGTGCGGATGGCCACGGTGCGGCCGGTGGGCGTGCGCAGCACCTTCTGCAGCGCCGGGAAGAGCGTGAAGGCGACGAGCCACCCGAGGGCCAGCCCCGTCGCGGTCCAGAGCCCCATCTCCCGCACCGGGAGGATCTTCGAGACCGCCAGCGCTCCGAATCCCAGGAACGCGGCGACCGTGGAGGCGGTCACCGGGAGGAACTTGTTGGCGAGCGAGAAGGCCTGGTGGGCGTCGACGTCGGTGCCCTCGGGCTGATCCACGAAGCGGGACTGGAGATAGACCAGCGTGGCCAGCGTGGTCACCATCACGGTGAGCGGGACGAGCGCCGAGACCACCGTGAAGGAGAAGCCGAGCAGCGACCCGGCCCCCACCCCCATGGCCACCGCCGTGCCCAGGGCGAGGAGCACGGCGAGCAGGGTCCGCCACGACCGGTAGAGGAACAGCGCGATCACCACGACGAAGATGCCGAAGAGCGGGAAGTAGCGGGCCGAGGCCGACCCCGACTCGTGCTCGATCCAGGCCTCGACGAACGGCGCCCCCACCTTGCGGATGGCGAGGACGCCCGGGCCCGGCTGGCCGACCGCCTCCTCGATGCCGGCCAGGATCGACGCCCTCTCCCGGGCCGGGCCGCCGAAGCCGGCCACCACGGCGAGGAACCGGTCGCCCACCAGTCCCTGCCGCCGCAGGATGTCGGTGCCGGTGGCGAACTCCTTGAAGGCCGCGGCCGACGCGGCGTCGGGCTGGAAGCCCGGCTGGACCCGCCGGAAGATGTCGATCGCGGAGACCGGGTGCACCCCGGGCACCTTTCCGATCCGCTCCTCGAGGGCCATGGCCTGCCGCAGGACGTCCGGGCTCCACGGGTCGTCGGCCTCGAGCAGGAGCAGCACCACCTGCCCCTCCGGGAAGACCTTCTGGAACGCCCGGGTGGCCACGAAGTCCGGATCGGAGGGGACGATGAGCCGGTCGATGGCCCCTTCCGACGGGATTCGAAGCGCGAGAGCCACGGCGATCGGCAGGAGGACCGCGTACACGGCCAGGACGGGGAGGCGCAGCGCCACGATGCGGCGAAAGACGCGCTCCAGGAATGGATGACGTTCCATCGGTGGGCCGATTCCTAGCATCTTGGCCGGCGGGGCGGGTAGTGTCCGCGTCGGACCTGGAGGAAAGCATGCTGGAGCGCATCGGGATCTCGCTCGAGGAGGACCTCCTCGCCCAGTTCGACAGGCTCATCGCCGAGAAGGGCTACGTGAACCGGTCGGAGGCCATCCGGGACCTCATCCGCGACTCGCTGGTCCAGCGCGAGTGGGCGTCGAGGGGGCGGGAGGAGAAGGTCGCCGTCGTGACCCTGGTCTACGACCACGACTCGGCGAGCCTGGGCCAGAAGCTCGCCCACATCCAGCACGAGAACCACCGGGCGGTGGTCTCGTCTCTCCACGTCCACCTCGATTCCCACAACTGCCTGGAGGTGCTCGTCCTGAGGGGCCGGGGGAAGGACGTGTCCGCCATGGCGGACGGCCTCGTCTCCGCCCGGGGAGTGAAGTACGGGAAGGTCGTCCCGGCCACCACCGGCGAGGGGCTGAAGTAGGGGCTCCTGATCAGCGGAAGGTGAAGTAGACCGCCCCGAGCAGGCACATCCCCGCCCAGAGGAAGTCGAGCTTCATCGGCTGCCCCATGTAGAGGACGGCGAAGGGCACGAAGACCGACAGGGTGATGACCTCCTGGAGGATCTTGAGCTGCGCGAGGGACATCACCTCGTAGCCGACCCGGTTCGACGGGACCTGGACCAGGTACTCGAAGAGCGCGATGCCCCAGGAGACGAACGCGGCCACCCACCACGGGCCCGAGCGCAGGTTCCTGAGGTGCGCGTACCAGGCGAACGTCATGAAGACGTTCGACACCACGAGCCCGAGCGCGGCGACCAGCATCTGGTTGCGGCCGATGAAGGCGTCCATCGACGCCATTCTCCCCTGAGGGGCCCGCCGCGCTACTTCCGGGACGTACCCTCGCCGCGGAGGGCCCGGGCAGCGGACTCGTCGACCGAGACCACGTGCAGGTCCTGCTGCGGGAACGGGATGGAGATCCCGGCGGCGCCGAGCTTCTCGACGATGCCCTGCCGGACCTCGCTGGCGATGGCCAGGTACCGATCGAACCGCGAGGTCCAGAAGCGGAGCTGGAAGGCGAGGGCGCTGTCCCCGAGCCCGGTGAAGAGCGCGATCGGCTCGGGGTCGGAGAGCACGTCCACGTGGGCGCGCGCGGCCAGGAGGAGGGTCTCCCGGACCTTCCCCACGTCGCTCCCGTAGGCCACCCCGACGTCGATCTCGAACCGCCTCACCGGGTCGGAGAGCGTCCAGTTGGTGAGCTGGTTCGAGACCAGGTTGGAGTTGGGAAGCACGACCTCCGCGCCCTGGAAGGTCTTGATGGTGCTCGACCGGATGCCGATGTGGGTGACCGTCCCGGTGGCCGTGCCCACGTCGATGACGTCGCCCACGCGGATGGGGCGCTCGTACAGCAGGATGAGGCCGGAGACGAAGTTGTTCACCACGTTCTGGAGGCCGAAGCCGATGCCGACCGACAGGGTGCCGAGGATCACCGTGAAGCGGGTCACGTCCATGCCCGAGGCGAGGATGGCCGCCAGGAAGCCCATCCCCACCACCGCGTACCCCACGGTCTTGGAGATGGCGACGGAGACGCCGGAGGGAAGCCTGGCGCCCCTGTCCATCCACGCCTCCAGGCCGACCCGGAGCAGGCGCGCCAGCAGGACCGAGAGCCATAGCGCGATCCCGAAGGCGGCCAGGTCGCCCAGCGACACGTCGAGCCCCCCGAACCTGAGCCGGGCCGTGAGAACCGCCCGGAGCGCGTCCACCACGGCGACCTCGACGTAGAACACCCGCAGGGTTCCCGCCACCCAGAGGAGGATCGCCGCCCACTCGATGAGGGACGAGCCGCGCTCGGCGATGGCGCTGGCGTTCTCGGCCACGGTCTGGATGCGGCGGATCTCCGGCATGCGCAGCCCACCCACCAGGAGCGCCCGGAGCACGCGGGTGACCGCCAGGAGCAGGAGCGCGATCATCCCGGTGTACAGCGAGCCGTCGGCGAGCCTGCGCCCCAGGCTGACGTTTCCGACCACGTTCGCGGCCAGCGACGCCGCGAGGAGCGCCGCCAGCACGGTCAGTGCGATCCGGATGTGCTTCCTCCGCCCGGGGCGCAAGACGGCCCGCAGCCAGGGCGCCTCCTTGCGGAGCAGCCGGACCGCGCCGACGAACCCGATCGCCGCGACGAGGAGGGTCAGGAGGCGACCCGGCAGGGAAGACTCCGGGAGGACGGCGCCCAGGCGCGCCGCGGCGAAGAGCGCGGTGAAACCGTAGAGCGGCCCGCGGAACTCGCCAGGGAGGAGGTTTCTCGCCAGCACCAGGAACGCCGGCAGGCTGAGCAGGACCGACAGCTCGGAGACGACCGCCGGTGCGCGGGGCAGGAGCCAGGAGGTCAGGCTCAGCGCGACGAGGACGCCGGCGGAGATGGGGTGCGACAGGACCTCGGCGGGAGCGGCCAGTTCGGGGTCGGTCGCCGCCCGCGCGGCGAAGGCGCGCCCGGCCCAGGCCATGGCGACCACCACCCCCACGAAGACCGCGAGCACCCAGAGGAAGCCTGTACCCTCCTCGCGAACGAAGGCCGACATCGCCGAGGCATTGCGCTGGAGGACCCGCTCGAGCTGGTTGCCGAAGTCGCGGGCCGGCTGCTTCCGGGAGAAGACCTCCCACACGGGACGGGACTCGATCTCGAAGAGCTGCTTCTCCCGCATCGCGTCGGCACGGTCGGCTGCGCCCATCCATCCCAGGATGCGGATCCGCAGGCTGGCCACCCGGTCCTGTGCGGAGACCAGCCGGTCGAGCCGCGATCGGATGCTCCCCTGGAGGTCGCCGATCTCCTGGCGGACCCCCTGCGCGCGCTCGACGACCGCGCTCCCCGCGCCTTCGGCGACGGCCTGCTGCTCGGTGAGCCTCCAGACGGCCGCCATCTGCTCCAGCTGCTTCGCGGCGTCGTAGGTCCGCCGGACGTCGTCCTCGATGCGGGAGCCCCACCGGGCGAGCACGGCGTCCTGCCTGAGCATCTCCTGCCGGAAGTCGACGAGATCCCGATCGGAGACGGTGGTCATCGGCTGGCTCGTCATCAGCGCGCCCGCGCGCTCGACCGCCTTCCCGAGTTCCTGGAGCGGGGCCAGCATCTCGTCGAGGGACGCGTCCGGCTCGGTCTTCGCCCGCATCGCGGAGAGACGGCGGTAGGCGTCCACGGCGGCCGGCACGATCCCGGGGAGCGGGATGGCCTGCGGCGTCGGGGGAGCGTCGCGCTTCTCGGCCGGCTTCGGCGTCGGGGCCGGGCCCGAGACCAGGTCCAGCGGGCCGGCAGCTGCTGCCTGGCCGGCGAGGAGGAGGAGTGCCGCGGCTGCAACGGCGGTGCGCAGGCAAGGCGTCATCGGGGCCATGCTATCCGAACCGGGACCCATCGCCCTTGCTCAACCGCGGGAACGCCGGGGAACCGCCGCCCTGCGCCCGACGACCCCCCGGGGCGCCGCCGCCTCGCCCGGGGCGCAGGTGTCGCAGCTCGTCCCGCAGGGTGGGACGTCCTCGCCGAAGTGGCGTCCCAGCAGCCGGTGGCGGCACCCGGTCGCCTCGGCCCACTCGAACATGGCCCGCGCCTTCTGCCGCTGGAAGCGGGCCGTCGCGGCGTCGTCGGTGCCCTCGGCGAGCCGGTCGTGGGCCATCACGTCGGCCCAGGAGTAGAGGAGCACGCAGTCGGAGGGCGCCCCGTCGCGCCCGGCGCGCCCGATCTCCTGGCAGTAGCCCTCGACCGAGCCCGGCATGTCGCGGTGGATCACGTACCGGATGTCGGGCTTGTCGATGCCCATGCCGAAGGCCACGGTGGCCACCACGACGTCCGCCTTCCCGCCCAGGAAGGCGTCCTGGACCCGCTCCCGCTCCCCGGCCTCGAGGCCGGCGTGGTACGCCAGTGCCTTCACCTTACGTGAACGGAGGAACTCGGCCACCGACTCGGCCGACTTCCGGGCGATGCAGTAGACGATCCCGCTCTCGCCCCGGCGGGCGCGCACCCGCTGGAGGATCTCGTCCCGGGATCCGGGGCCGTCGCCCCCCTTCTTCACGACGTGGAGCTGGAGGTTCGGACGGAAGACCGAGCCCCGGAACAGGACGGGGTCGCGCATGCCGAGCTGCTCGGCGATGTCGGTGGCCACCCTGGGCGTGGCCGTGGCGGTGAGGCCCAGCACCGGGGCGCCTCCGAACCGGGCCCGGAGCCCGGCCAGGTTGCGGTACGCGGGCCGGAAATCGTGCCCCCAGTGGCTGATGCAGTGGGCCTCGTCGACGGCCACCAGCGAGAGGCGCGCGCCGGCCAGCGCGGCTCCGGCGGCGCCCTCGAGCCCCTCGGGCGCCGCGTAGACGAGCTCGAACTCGCCCCGCCGCACGGCGGCCACGCGATTGCGCCGCTCCTCGGCGTCGAGCGCCGAGTTGAGGAAGGTCGCGCGCAGTCCCACCTTTCCCATGGCCTCGACCTGGTCCTTCATGAGGGCGATGAGCGGGGAGACGACCAGGGTGACTCCCCCCAGCAACCGCGCCGGCAGCTGGTAGGTGAGCGACTTTCCCGATCCCGTGGGGAGCACGCCGAGCGCGTCGCGTCCGGCGAGCACCGCGTCGACGAGCTCGCGCTGGCCGGGGCGGAACGAGGGGAATCCGAAGACGTCGCGGAGGACCTGGTCGGGGTCCGCGGCCACGCGCTCCGGGCGCGGCAAGGGCGCCGCGGCCAGGGGCGCCGGGCGGACCAGGCGGGCCGCCTCGGGCGAGAAGAGCTCCGGCCGGTCGCGGCGGAGGTTCTTCAGGGCGGCGACGGTCGTCCCGATACGCGCCCGTAGATCTTCGTCCCCGTCCGGGGGGTCTCGCCAGGAGGCGAGGAGGGAGGTCACGTCCGGGTGGTGCTTCATCGGGGGCGCAAGGTAGCACCTCCGTCTGCCCAACGATCGGCCCGGTCGCGGGTCAGGACGGGAAACACCTTCCAGGAGTTCCCATGACCCTCCGAAGCGCCCTCGTAGCCCTCCTCCTCCTCGCCGCCTCCCCCGCCGCGGCCCGCCCCGTCGCCCCATCCCCCGAGGTCCAGGCGCTGCGCGAGGAGATCGCCGCCCTCCAGGTCGACCGGGCGCTCTCCCTCACCCCCGACCAGGCCCGGGCCATCCTTCCCGTCCTGCGGCAGGCCGCGGCCCAGGTGCAGGCCTTCCGCGCTCGGGTCGAGTCTCCCGACCCGGCCCTCGTGGCCGCCCTCACCCGGGCCCGCGACGAACTCCGCGCCGGAGGGGCGATCTCCGAGGGCACGCAGCAGGCGATCCGCGATGCGCGGCGGTCGGGAGTGGCCGATGGGCGTGGCGAGGCACGGGCGCTGCGCAAGCAGGCTCTCGACATCCTCACGCCGGCCCAGCAGGAGGCCTTGAAGTCGGTGCGGCTCGGCGCCGGCCCCGGGTTCCCCGGCGGCGTGCGCGACGGCTCGGATCGCGACGATGCCGCGCTGGGAGCCGGTCCTGGGCGAGGAGGCGGCCGCCGCCTCATGATGCTCGGCGTCCTCACCTCCGATCCCTTCCTCTCACTCGTCGAGGCCCGGGCCCGCTGACTGGTGCGCGACCGGACCCGGTGTTATACGGGCATCAATGAGACTCGGATTCGGCGAGATCCTGCTCATCCTGGCGGTCGCGCTCCTCATCTTCGGGCCTTCGAAGCTTCCCCAGCTGGGCGAGGCGCTCGGCAAGGGGATCCGGAACTTCAGGAAGGGCTCCGAGGGCGGCGAAGAGCCGCCTCCCACGAAGGAGGCGGCCACTACGGAGCTTCCCGCCCACGCCCAGGGAACGGGCACCCCGGCGCAGAAGCAGCCGGTGTCGAGCGAGCGGAAGCCCACCTGACCCGCGCAACCCTGCGCGGGTCCTCGCCTTTCCCATCGCGCAACTCCGCCTCTCCTCGTGGGTTGGTACTCCCATTCCGAGAGGGCTCTACGCCCGGAGGCCGCACATGAACCTCAGAACCCTGATCCTCGTTGCTCCCGTGGCCGTGGTCCTCGCCTGCGGCGGCTCCACCTCCACCGGCACCGGCAGCGCTGCGCTCGAAGCCGCCACGCCGAGCTTCGAGAAGCTGGCGCTCGATCAGGTCGCGAGCGACACGGCCCCGCCGGCCACCTCGCTCCTCGCCGAGCCCTCCTCGTCGCTGACCGCCGACATGGCGGGCCCTGGCGGCATCTGCCACCCGCACCTCTTCATGCGCGAGCGCGAGGTGGTCGAGCGGGTGAACCGCCACATCTACAAGGTGCTCCGCCTGGTGGAGAGGGTGATCGCCACGAGCCCGGTCGATTCCACCGCCACCTCGAAGACCTGGACCCGGACCGAGGCGGGCATCGACGTCTCCTTCACCATCACCCTCGTGGGACCCAGCGTCTACAGCTGGGAGCTCGCGGCCGGTCCCACGGGCACCACCCCGCTGCCGGTGGTCATGACCGGCGAGATCGATCGCAACGGCTACGACGGCGAGCACGAGGGCAAGGGCACACTGGAGGTGGACTTCGCGAAGCTCCACGCCGCCTTCCCGAACGAGAGGGTCGCTGCCGGAATCCTCGAGGTCCGCTTCGACGTGTCGGCGGCGGCCCGCAAGATCGCAGTGCGGGGCACCGACGTCACCTGGGACCTCGACGCCGGCAAGTTCGACGGCGGCGCCATCCCCGCCGCCCTGGCCGCCCCGCGCAGCGGCGAGTACGTCTACTACCGCGTGCCCGGGAAGGGCGGCAGCCTGAAGATCCAGGACCAGATGGTGTTCCTCTGCGGGATGGACCCCCGGACCGAGAACCCTGCGCTCGTCCCCGCCGACGCCCGCATGGTCTCCCGCTGGTACAGGGCCGCCGACGGCAAGGTGTACGGAAGGAGCGACGGCCTCATCACCGGCGGCAACCTGGTCGCCCCCGTCGACCGCATCGTCGGAGTGACCTGTCACAACGCAGCCGCCGACCGGCACATGCCGACCGAGGGTTACTGGCTCATGAAGGCCGAGGACGCCACGGGCGCCACGCTCGTCGGGTTCGACGCGGGAAGCATGATGGACGCCTCGGCGACCGCCTGCGACGCCGCCTTCGGCGACGTCCCGGTCCTGGCCGACCCGTCGAAGGACTTCACCGGCTGGCCGGCCTCCTACTTCGAGGATCCGCCCTTCCCGTTCCCCGGAATGTAGTCCCGCCACCGGGGCCTGCCCCGCGGTTCCGTGTCCGGAGCCGCGGGGTTCGCAAAATCAAAGATTTACTCCCCATCAGGGAGCGGTCTTCATTGCCAAAAGGGCCAGCCGCTATCTGGCGGCGGACGGATCACTCTGGCAGACTCCTGTCCCGTGGGCATGGCACTAGCCAGGAGTGATTCTCAAGATCGGCTTACCGGCTTGTCGCTCCCGCGTCCTTCCTACCGCCGGGTACAGGCCCCCATCCTCCACCGTCCCACCTCCTGGTTCTCCCACGGGCTCCGCCGCATCGGCCGGGTGGCGACCCTGGGCGGTGTCCGGTCCTACTCCGACGATCGGGTGAAGGAGGGACGTCTTCTCGAGATGGATGTGTTCCTTCCCGGCGGCAGTTTCCTCACCGCCGTCGTCGAGGTCGAGTGGTGCGATCCGCTTCCCGGCGGAGCGCCGGCCAGGTTCGACGTGGGATTGCGGATCGTCCAGATCGAGCCGGGCGCGAGGATGCAGCTCGAGAGCGTGCTCGCCCCCGCCTGATCGCGCCCTACTTGGGCTGCAGGTACTCGTTCGACAGGGTGCTGACCGACTCCACCTTCCAGCGGCCGCCCTCGCGGACGAGCTCGTAACGCATCCTCATGTCGGCCAGGAAGTCGGGCCCCTTCGGCTTCCCGGGCTCGAGGTGGCGATCGCGGTAGCGCCAGCGCTCCCGGGTCTCGACGCGGGCCGTCTCCCCGCTCGTCGATGCGCTCGTCACCTCGAAGGACTCGATGGTGCTCTCCAGGACCAGCTTCCCGGCGGTCTTCAGATCGACGAGCACCTGCACGCGCCCCATCTCCTTGGCGGTGGCGAGGTTCGCGAGCGGCGCGGCGCTGCCCGCGGCGTAGGCGCGGATCAGGGCGTCGTCGTAGGCCCGGACGGCCTTCGCCGCCTCCCCCGCCCCCCCCTGGCAGCCGGCGAGCAGGAGCACCGAGGCGAGGGCGAGGCGGCGCATCAGCTCCCCACCATGTAGGAGTTGTGGATGGTCGGCACCAGGATGGCGACCACGAACAGGGTGACCACCGAGAACGCCAGCGCCACGAAGGTGAGCCAGGCCATGCGCCGGCCGCTCCACCGGTGCAGCACGCGGAAGTGGAGCACGATCCCGAAGACGATCCAGGTGACGAGCGCGCTGGTCTCGATGGGATCCCAGCCCCAGTAGCGGCCCCAGGACTGGTGGGCCCACAGCGCGCCGGCGGCGATCATCACTCCCAGGAAGAGGAAGGAGATGATCATGAACTGGTGGGCGTAGAGGTCGAGCTTCTCCGGCGAGGGCAGCTTCGCGAGCGCCCCCGGGTTGCGCTCCTTCACCAGCCATGCCGCCGCGCAGGCCGCCGCGAGCAGGATGGCGGCGAAGAAGAGCTTGGCGAAGCCGATGTGCATCACCAGCCACCAGGACTTGAAGATGATGGGCACCTCACGCTTCAGCTCGAAGGTGGAGACCGCCCACCCCATGAGCAGGAAGGCGGACGGCGCGACGAACACTCCCAGTCCGCGAAGGCCGCGGGTCACCAGGGTGGCGACGAGCCAGACCGCGACCACGATGAAGGTGTCGGCCGAGATGACCTCGTAGCGGGTGTTGTAGGGACCGTGCCCCACCTCGACCCAGCGCATGCCGAGCGAGCCGGCATGCGGCAGCAGGCCGAGGGCCAGCAGGGCCTGCCCAGCGGCCGCTCCCCACTCCTTGCCGAAGGCCGCCCAGGCGAACCAGGCGATGGTCGCGAGCGCGTAGAGGGTGACTGCGCTCCAGAAGAGGATGCTCTCCACGGTGCTCCCTTCAGGCCGGAGGGCCCGTTCGCTCCCATTCGGCGCTCAGCGCGGCTCCGCCCCGGACGGTGAAGACGGTCGCAGCGGCCCCCTCCCCTTCCCGCCCCAGCCGCGCGACGCCGGCGGGGAAGGCGAGCAAGGTGCAGCCGGCCAGGATGACGATGAACCCCGCGAAGACCCCGGACAGTCCCGGGGTGCGGGTGTACGTGAAGCGGCCCCAGCGTCCGACGCCGAGCACGCGCGCCTCGCCGGCGCCGAAGGGGAAGGCTGAACCCGGCTGCAGCGCCCGTCGCTCCCCCCGGCTCTCCATCCAGAGGAGGAGCCGGCCCGTCCCGGCGGCCCCGTCGATGTCCTGCTCCGCCTCGAGGACGAAGCGGGCCGGCATCCCGGCCGGATCGGTGACCTCGGCAACGGCCCGGCGCGGCGCGTCCGTCTGTAGCCGCAGCGTGCGGGCTCCCATGCCGCGGATCTCGAGCGTGAGCGCCATGCCCGACGGGATGGCCTGGAAGATCTCGACGTCCCCGGCGCGGATGCCGGCCGCCCGGTCCACCGTCTCCAGGCGCATCGGCTCGCCCGGGACGATCACCTCGAGCTGCGAGAGCCGGTCGCGGGAGTAGCCGGGCTGGTGGACGAAGGGGTCGAACTTCACGAGCGCCACCTCGACCTCGGGAAGCGCCTCGCGCGCCAGCGGCCCCTTCTCCCGGCCGAAGACGGTCCCGTGGCCGGCCAGGCTCGCCTTCTCCCCTTCCGAGAGGTCGAAGACGCCCGAGTCGAAGAAGGAGTGCTGGACCAGGACGGCCGCGATGAGCACGAGGAGGCCGACGTGGAAGACCCATCCGCCCCAGAGAGCGGGGGCGAAGCGGGTGAGCAGGTCGCCCTTTCCGCCGAACCCCTCGGCCGCGAGGAAGGCGCGGGCATCGGCGTCGCGCGGGGGGAGGCGCACCGCCGAGGGGGGGAACTCGCCCCGCCGGATGGCGCGGATGCGGGCGCGCTTGCCCCAGGTGCAGGCCAGCGTGCTCGCGAAGAGCAGCGCCACGGCGACGAGGAACGGCCAGGAGGTGAAGGGGTGGCCGAGGCCGACGGCGACGGCCCAGGCGGGCGCGGGGGGGCCGTCCGGCTGCATCCACGGAGCCCAGGCGCCGACCCCGGTCCAGGTGGCCAGGAAGCCAATGACCGTGAGCGCGAGGCGCGGGGAGCGCAGGAACGACAGGAGGCGGGCCAAGGTCGATCCGTCCTGGCCGACGCCTACGTCGTGGCGCCGACCGCCGCCGACCCCGGGATTTCCATGCCAATCTCCCGGAGCATGTCCTTCACCGAGTCCGGCATGCTGGCGTGGCCCGCCATGCGCTTCATCTCGGCGCCCAGATAGCTGTTCTCGATGAGCAGCTTCAGCACCTTGATCATGAAGCGGCGCTTCTCGGGCGTGAGTTTCCCGAGGTTCTTGAACTTGTCGTGGAAGAAGTGGCCGGTGGCGCGGTGGAGCTCGCCGTGCAACTCCTCGATGGTCATGTTGTCCGGCTTCATGACCGGCTCGACCAGGTTGTAGCGCCGGTAGTCCTTGGTGACGAGGCGGCTCTCCATCTCCGGGCCGATGTCGGAGTAGGGCCAAGGGGTCAGGGCCAGGAAGAAGGCCATGTCCGGCGCGTACCACTTGGCGAGCTCGACCGTCTCTCGCACCGAGGCCGTGGTCTCCTCCGGGGTCCCCAGGACGAAGGAGGTCTCGGAGACCATGCCGTACTCGTTGATGAGGTCGATGGCCCGCTTCGACTCGGTGACCTTGATGTCCTTCTTGTACAGATCGAGCGTGGCCTGCGAGGTCGACTCGACGCCCAGGTACACGTGGGAGATGCCGGACTTGGCGTACTTCGAGAGGATGTCCTCGTCGCGCAAGATGTCGTCGACGCGGGTCTCCATGAGGAGCTCGAGCCCGCTCTGCCGCTCGATGAGAAGGTCGAGGACCTTCTCCCAGCGGGCCCGGTCGGTGGTGGGGGTCTCGTCGGAAAGCATGGCCACAGCTACTCCGTGACGATCCCGGAGCATCTCCAGCTCGGTCACGAACTTGAGCGGATCGCGCCCGCGCCAGCTCCGGCCCCAGAACTTCTGCTGGGAGCAGAAGGAGCAGCGTTGCGCGCAGCCGCGCGCCGAGGAGACGATGGCGAGCTTGCCCTGGGGGCTGGGCCGGTACCAGTAGAGCGGCCAGTCGACGAGGTCGAAGGCGGGCTGGAACCGGTCGAGGTCGAAGCACAGCATGCGCGGGGGGTTCGAGAACGGGACGCCGTCCTTCCGGTAGGCGAGGCCGGCGATCTTCTCGTACCCCTCCCCGGCCGCCACGGCCTGGACCAGCTCGGCGATGGTGCGCTCACCCTCCCCCCGCACCACGAAGTCGACGCTGGGGTCGTCGCGGAGGATCTCCTCCCAGCAATAGGTCGCGTGCACGTTTCCGATCACCGTGCGGACCTCCGGGTTCCACGCCTTGGCATTGGCGCAGATGACCCGGGCGTCGGGCTCGGTGGCGGTGATGGCGGTGGTGCCGACGATGTCGGGCTTGAACTCGGCGATCTTCCTCGAGATGTCGTCGTGGGAGACGAACATCGACATCGCGTCGTAGATCTCGACCTCGGCGCCGGCTGCACGCGCCTCTCCCGCGACGTAGACCATCGCGAGTGGCATCCACGTTCCAGCGGCCTCGACCACGCCGGCGTGGTACGGCGACGTGACGAGCAGAACGCGGGGCTTTCGGCCGAGCATCAAATAACCTCCTTCATCGGTCCACTTTGAGTAGCACGAACGAGGAGAAAGGTCACCGATTCATGGTACACGGCGGCATCCGGGCTCGTCCCCCCCGACCCGGGTGCGGCGCTCAGAAGTAGGCTATCGCTACCTGCCAAGCCGTGCCCGCAAGGAAGACCACGCCGAGGATGGCGTGCTTCACCTTGAGCAGGCGAATCCGGTCGCGGGCCACGTCTCCGGTCCAGCCGAAGACCTTCCAGGTGATCATGCGCACCACGCCGGTGAGCATGATGACGACCAGGCTCGCCCAGGTGACCCACATGAACTGCACCCCGAGGGAACGGGCGAGCTCGGTGGCCTGGGCCCATTCCGGCTGCCCCACCTGGACGTGAAGGATGGAGAGGAGGACGAGCGAGCCGATCCACGTGCCGGTGGCCACGTCGTGGACGAAGGCATTGAGGATGGTGAGCTTCTCCTGCACGGCCAGTACCTACCGCGACCGGGCACCGGCGCGCCACCGGGGCTAAGCTGAACCCTCCGGATCCCGACCGGAACCCGCCTGAAGCCCCTGGAGGTGTCGTGATGACGCCGACCGACTGGAAGCCCACCGCCTGCATCCTCTGCGAGTGCAACTGCGGGCTCGAGGTCGAGCTCGGGGGCGACGGCGGTCGGCACCTCGTCCGCCTGCGCGGCGACAGGCGCCACCCGTCCTCGAAGGGCTACGCCTGCGAGAAGGCCCACCGCCTCGACCACTACCAGAACGGCCTCGACCGGGTGACCACCCCGCTCCGCCGCCGCGCCGACGGCACGTTCGAGGCCATCGACTGGGACACGGCCATCCGCGAGGTTGCCGCCCGCCTCGCCTCGGTGCGCGACGCCCACGGCGGCGACGCGATCTTCTATTACGGCGGCGGCGGCCAGGGGAACCACCTGCCGGGCGCCTACGCCACGGCCACCCGCCGCGCCCTCGGCTCGGGCTTCCGCTCCAGCGCGCTCGCCCAGGAGAAGACCGGCGAGTTCTGGGTGTGCCACCGGATGTTCGGCACGGCCATGATCCGGGCCGACTTCGAGCACTGCGACGTCGCCCTCTTCCTCGGAAAGAACCCCTGGCAGTCCCATTCCATCCCCCACGCCCGCGTCACGCTGAAGGAGATCGCGAAGGACCCGGGCCGGACGCTCGTCGTCGTCGACCCGCGCCGCACCGAGACGGCCGAGATGGCGGACATCCACCTCCAGCTCCGACCCGGGACCGACGCGTACCTCCTCGCCGCGATCCTCGCCATCCTCCTCGAGGAGGGGCTCTGGAGCCGCGCGTTCCTCGACGCCCACGCCACGGGAATCGCCCCCGTGGAGGCCGCCCTTCGCGCCGTGCCGGTCGCCGACTTCTGCGCGCGCTGCGGGGTCGACGAGGCACTCGTGCGCCGGACCGCGCGCGTCCTCGGCAACGCCCGCGCGCTCGCCTCATTCGAGGACCTGGGCGTCCAGATGAACCGCGAGTCGACGCTGGTCAGCTACCTGCACCGGCTGCTCGTCGCCACCACCGGGAGCTTCGGCAAGGAGGGGACGGCCTACGTCCCGACGTCGATCGTCGCCATCGCCAGCGGCGCGTCGAAGCGTCGCAGCCCGGTGGTGGGCGCGCCCATCGTGGCCGGCCTCGTCCCCTGCAACCTGATCGCCGACGAGATCCTCACCGACCACCCCGCGCGCTACCGCGCGATGATCGTCGAGGCCGCCAACCCGGCCCACTCGGTCGCCGGCTCGCCCAGGTTCCGGGAGGCGCTGCGCGCGCTCGACACGCTGGTGGTGATCGACGTGGCCATGACCGAAACCGCGCGGCTCGCCCACTACGTTCTGCCCGCCGCGACCCAGTTCGAGAAGGCCGAGGCCACCTTCTTCAACTTCGACTTCCCCCGCAACTCGTTCCACCTGCGCCCCCGCCTCCTCACGCCTCCCGACGGTCCCCTCCCCGAGGCCGAGATCCACGCCCGGCTCTGCCTCGCCCTCGGCGCCGTGACCGAGGACGATCTCGCTCCGCTCCGTTCCGCCGCCGCCGGAGGGAAGGCCGCCTACGCGCAGGCGGTGGTGGAGAAGCTCCTCGGCGACCCGCGCCTCGCGGCCCAGGCGCCGGTCCTGCTCTACCGGACCATGGACCTGCCGCCGGAGCTCCGCGAAGGGGCCGTGCTCCTCGCCCTCTCGCTCCGGGCTGCCATGCAGAGCCCGGCTTCCCTGGCGCGCGCCGGCTTCGGAGGCTCGCCGCTGGAGGCGGCGCAGTCCCTCTTCGACGCCCTCCTGGCGAACCCGTCGGGAGTGGTCTTCTCGGTCGACGGGTGGGACGACGTGATCGGCCGGATCGCCACGCCCAACGGGAAGATCCAGCTCGCGCTCCCCGACCTCCTCGACGCGCTCGGCAAGCTCCGGGACGAGCCCGCCGCCAGCGACCCCGCCTTCCCCTTCGTCCTCTCGGCCGGCGAGCGCCGCTCCTTCACCGCCAACACCATCATCCGCGACCCCGCCTGGCGGAAGTCCGATGCCGAGGGAGCCCTCCGGATGTCTCCGGGCGACGCCGGGTCGCTCGGCGTCTCCACGGGGGACCGCGTGCGGGTCTCCACCCGGGGCGGATCGGCCCTGGTGTGGGTGGAGGTGTCGGACACGCTCCAGCCCGGCCACCTGTCCCTCCCGAACGGCCTCGGGCTCTCCACGGGGGACGGCGCCGGCCCCGCGGGCGTCGCCCCGAACGAGCTCACCGTCGACGAGGACCGCGACCCGTTCGTCGGCACGCCGTGGCACAAGCACGTGCCGGCCCGGGTCGAGAGGGCCTGACGCTCAGCGCCGGCGCGGCTTCCCCGACCCACCCACGGTCCGGCTCGCCTCTGCCCAGACGGGTCGTCACCGCACCTCCCCACCGTGCAACTTCGCGTGGTTGACCACCCGTGAAGACTGGCAGGCGCCGTGCATCGATCCCCCTGCATGAGGTCCTGCACCGCCCTCCTCGCCCTCCTCCCGCTCCTCGCCCTCCCGGGCATGGCCCGCGCCGACGACCACTACGCCCGCGAGGTGGAGGAGCGCTTCGGTGTCCCTCGATCACGGGAGATCGTCTCCTGCGGCGGGGAGCACGGCGGCGCTCCGATTCGCTGCCTCCGCTGGCAGTACGACAGCGGGACGGACCACGCCGTCTTCTTCTTCGACGCCGGAACCGGGCGCCTGGCCGAGGTGTTCACCTGGAACGACGGGAACCGCGACGCGACCGTCGCCTCGGATCAGGTGCGCTCCCTGCTTCACGCCGCGCGAAACGTCAGCGAGCCGTAGGGCCCCCCGCGGCCTGCTTGGGCGTCCGGTCGGCCCGGAAGAGCCCCCAGTGCTTCTCCACCTCGTCGGGGTGCGGGCCGCCCTTCCAGTTCTCGTCGAAGGCCTCGAACCAGGTGCTGACGATCCGGTCGCGCACCACCCAGCCGGTGAACTGATCGTAGAAGACCTTCTGCTGGGCCTCCCCGGGCTCTCCCTTGATGAGGGTCGCCTGCTCGCCCTCGACGTGCTTGCGCGTGGCCCAGCCCGCCTCGCCGAGCACCACCGGGATCCCGGGATGGCGCCGCAACACCTCGGCGTGCTTCTCCTTCGTGAAGGCGAGCGCACGGTCGAGGGGCTGGCCGTTCCACATCGCGTAGACGTGGAGGACGATGAAGTCGACCTCGCGGGCCACCGCGTCGCTGCGCGGCTCCAGCCAGAATCCGAAGTCGTCCGCGGTCGAGACCGGCAGCGTCGTCCCACGCCGCGCCTCCCGGAGCCACCCGACGAGCACGTCGGCCGGGACCTTGTGGCCCGACCACGAGACCTGGGTCTCGTTCCCGATGCAGAGGCCCAGGACCACGTCGGGGTAGGCACGGGCGAGGCGCACCGCCGTCTCCACCTGCCGCCGGTTCTCGTCCGGCGCGTCGGGTGCGATCCAGGCGCCGAGGAGGACCTCGAACGGGAGCTTCTCCTCCCGGATCAGGGCCAGGAGGTCCTCCGCCACCGGGTCGGCGCTGTAGATCCGGAGAAGAGCCCACCGGCCGCGCAGCAGCTCCAGGTCCTCGCGCAGCTGGGCCCGCGTCGGCGTCGCTCCCCCGGGACGCTGCCCGTCGCGGTACGGCCCGTAGGAGATTCCCTGCCCGATCCACTGCCCTTCCCGGTACGGGTCGAGCGGCCTGGCCTGCAGCGACGTGGAGGCCGCGCAGCCGGAGAGGAGGGAGGCGGCCAGGGCCAGCCGGATCGTCGCTTCACGCATGGTCACGAACCTCCAGGTCCGGGTAGAGCCGCCGGACCGCCGGCTTGGGGCGCCGGTCCACCGTGAAGAGCCCCCAGTGCTTCTCCGGCTCGAGCGGGTCGGCGGAGCCCTTCCAGGGCTCGTCGAAGGCCTCGAAGACGAACGTGACGACGCCGGCCTCCCGGCTCCAGCGGGTGAGCTCGTCGAGGTAGGCCGCCTGGAGCTCGAGGGAGGCGTTCTCCGGCCGGATGCCGCGCCCGTTCGACCGCGTGGTCCAGCCCGCCTCGGTGATGATCACCGGCTTGCCCGGGAAGCGCTCTGCCACGCTCCGCCAGTTCTGGACGGTGTAGTCGAGGGCCTCCGCGATCGAGCGGAACTCCCAGACCGGGTAGGTGTGGACCGAGAGGAAGTCGAGCTCGGCCGCCAGGGCGTCGAGCTTCCCCTGCCAGGGGACGTAGTTCTCGCAGAAGGTGATGGGCTGCGGGATCTCGCGCCGCAGCCAGCGCACGTACTCGAGCACCCTCTCCGGCGGCACCAGGTGGTCGGTCCAGTCCACCGTGGCCTCGTTCCCGGCGGCGACGGCGACCACGACCTCCGGGTGGAGCCGGGCCAGCCGGACGAGCCGCCACAGCTCGGCCTGGTTCTCCTCCCGGTTCCTCTCGAGCGTCTCCTCTCCGTGCATCCCGCCCCACGGGCACCCCGGGTTGTCGGCCTCGGCGCCGAGCCACGCCCCCAGGAGGACCTTCATGCCGAGACCCTCCTGCCGGATCACGTCGAGCACCAGCTCGGCGTGGCGCGTGCAGTCGTACAGCCGGAGGAGGCTCCAGTGGCGCGCGAGCAGGAGCAGGTCCTCGCGGATCTGCTCCCGGGTCGGGAAGATGCCGGCGTCCGGGCTCTGTCCCTCGCGGTAGCCCGAGTAGCAGATGGCGTTGCCCTCAAGCACCATGCTTGAGCTTCCCGCGCTGGTCCCAGAGGCCCCAGGTGACGCCCCGGTCCCCCTCGTGGCTGGCCTTCCACTCCTCGTCGAAGGCGGAGAAGTAGAAGACGTCGATGCCGGCCTCCCGGGTCCACTGGATGGTGTTGAGGAAGTAGAGGAGCGCGTTCTCCGGCGACGGCACGGCGCCCCCCAGGGGCTCCCCCGCGCTCGGCCAGCCGGTCTCGCTGATCACGACCTTCCTGCCCTGGCTCACCCGGGCCACGCGGGCGTACATCTCCTGCATGTAGCCGAGCGAGTGCTCGAGGCTGCAGTACTCCCAGAACGGGTAGCAGTTCACGAGCAGCACGTCGCAGGCCTCCACCAGCCTGGGATGGCCGGTGAAGAGGTAGTAGGCGTCCACGTAGCCCACCGGGATCCCGGGAACCGCCTCCTTCACCCGCCGGATGGCTGCGATGAGCTCGTCCTCGCCGAGGTCCTCCCGGTAGAGGACCTCGTTCCCGACCGCGAGCATGTCGGCGTGGCCGGCCCGCGCCAGCTCGACGAGCCCCCGGATCTCCTCCTCGTTCTTCCTGGGGTCCTTCCCCAGCCAGGCGCCCACGAGCGTCTTCAGCCCCATCTCGTGGGCGATGCGCGGAGCGTGCTCGTTCCCGTCGGTGCAGGAGAAGGTCCGGACCCACCGCACCGCCGGGCGGACGATCTCCATCCGCTCCCGGACCTGCTCGGCGGTGAGCTGGGTCTGGGCGTCCGGGCCCTGCCCCTCGAGGTAGGCGCTGAAGCAGATCCCGTGGATCCGCTCGCGGAGCGTCTGCCGGAACATCTCGACCAGCTCCGGGAGGCCCTGGCCCTGGAAGGAGAGCTGGACCGAGCCCGTCACCGGGCGGTCCATCAGGCGATTCTTGCTGGGGAACGACACGTCTTCCTCCTCGCTTCCGCCAACGGCTCTCGCCCGTGCACCGCCTTGACAGTCCGTGGGGGCGTCGCCTAGTTTGTTCTGCTGTCGAACAAAGTTACGCCCGAACCGGTGAGAGCGGGCAAGTCCCCTCGGGAGCGACATGCGGCGACCAGCAGGCGTCCTCTTCGGCCGGAGCCCCGTCCCCAGCGAAGCCCGGCCCGTCTCGGGGCGCTTCGCCGAGGCCGCCGGCGACGTCTTCTACGTCATCGACGAGGCCCAGGGGATGCGCCCGTTCCTCATGAGCGTGGTGAGCGACTCCGACCACTGGCTCTTCGTGGCCAGCAACGGCGGCCTCACCGCGGGGCGCAGGAACCCGGGGATCGCCCTCTTCCCGTACGTCACCGAGGACAAGCTCGTGGACGCCGCGGGGATCACCGGGCCGGTCACCTCGCTGCGGGTCACGCGGGGGGGACGCACCTGGCTCTGGCACCCGTTCCGCGACTCCGACCTGCTCGCCTACCCGGTCACCCGGCGGCTCCACAAGAACGTGGCCGGCAACCGCCTGGTCTTCGAGGAGGACAATCGCGACCTGGGCATCACCTTCCGCTACGAGTGGACCACGAGCGACCGCTTCGGCTTCGTCCGGGAGTGCGCCATCGAGAACCGGGGCCGGACCCCGGCCGGGGTCGAGCTCCTCGACGGCCTGCTCAACGTCCTCCCGGCAAACGTGGACGAGCACCTCCAGCTGGAGTTCAGCTGCCTCCTCGACGCCTACAAGCGAAGCCAGCTCGTGGCCGGGACCTCCCTCGCCCTCTATGCGCTGGAGGCCCAGCCCGTCGACCGCGCCGAGCCGAGCGAGTCCCTGAAGGCCACCACGGTCTGGAGCCACGGGCTCGGCCGGTCCCGGGTGCACCTGTCGGCCGACCGGATCGCCTCCTTCGACACGGGGCGCCCGCTGCGACCGGCCGCCGAGGTGCGGGGGCGGCGCGGGGCCTACCTGCTCGAGGGGAGCTGCACGCTCCCGCCGGGCGGCGCCCGGCAGTGGACGATGGTGGCCGACGTGGACCGGTCCCAGCGGCAGGTGGTCGAGCTCCGGTCCCGCCTCCTTCGGCCGGCCCGGCTGCTCGCCGACCTGCGGGACGACGTGGCGGCCGGGCGGCGAAATCTGATGAAGATCGTGGCCGCGACCGACGGCTTGCAGCTCACCGCCGACCGGCTGTCCTCGGCGCACCACCTCGGCAACGTCCTCTTCAACGACCTGCGCGGCGGCGTCTACCTCCACGGATACGACGTCCCCGGGCCCGACTTCGCGTCCTTCGTCCGCCGCTCGAACCGGGTCACCGGGGAGCGCCACCGGGCCTTCCTGGACGGGCTCGCCCCGGTCGAGCAGGGCCCCGCCCTGATGGCCCGCGTGGCGGCGCTGCGGGACCCGGATCTGGAGCGGCACGCCCACGAGTACCTCCCGCTCACCTTCAGCCGCCGGCACGGCGATCCCAGCCGCCCCTGGAACCGCTTCGACATCCAGGTGCGCGACGCCGACGGCAACCGGGTCCTCTACTTCGAGGGGAACTGGCGCGACATCTTCCAGAACTGGGAGGCGCTCTCGCTCAGCCACCCCGAGTTCGTCGAGAACGTCATCGCCAAGTTCGTCAACGCCTCGACGGTCGACGGCCACAACCCGTACCGCATCGGCAAGGACGGCATCGACTGGGAGGTGCCCGACCCGGGCCACCCGTGGTCCACCATCGGCTACTGGGGCGACCACCAGATCGTCTACCTGCTCGAGCTCCTCGAGCTGTCCCTCGACCATCACCCGGAGCGGCTCCGGGCCCTGCTCGAGCGGGACCTCTTCTCCTACGCCAACGTCCCGTACGAGATCGGCCCGTTCGACGAGATCGTGCGGAACCCGCGCTCCACCATCACCTTCGACGCGGAGAAGGACGCGCGGATCCGGGAGCTCTGCAGGGACCTGGGGTCGGACGGGAAGCTGCTGCAGGACGGCGGCTCGGTGGTGCACGTCGGCCTCGTCGAGAAGCTGCTCGTGGCCGCGCTGGCCAAGCTGTCGAACTTCGTGGCAGGCGGGGGAATCTGGCTCAATACCCAGCGCCCGGAGTGGAACGACGCCAACAACGCGCTGGTGGGCTACGGCGTGTCGATGGTGACGCTCTGCTACCTGGAGCGCTTCCTCGCCTTCCTGCCCCGCCTGCTCGGGCCGCTGCGCGGCCGGTCGGTCCCGGTCTCGAACGAGGTGCGCGACTGGCTCACCGCCACCGCGAGCGCGCTCGAGGCCCACCGGGCCATCCTCGGGTCGCGGAAGGTGTCCGACGCCGCCCGGGGAAGCCTGCTCCGGGCGCTCGGCGAGGGGGCGGGCGCGTACCGCGCGGCCGTGTACCGGCAGGGCTTCTCCGGCCGGACGCCCGTCGACGTGGACGAGCTGCTCCACTTCGCCGCCCGGAGCTCGGAGTTCCTCTCCCACTCCATCGAGCTGGCCCGGCGCCCCGACGGCCTCTTCCACGCCTACAACGTCCTCGTCCCCGGACCGGACGGGAGCTTCGGCATCGAGCACCTGTACGAGATGCTGGAGGGGCAGGTCGCGGTCCTCGGCTCGGGATCGCTCGACGCGAAGCAGGCCGTCGACGTCCTGTCCGCCCTGGCCCGGAGCCGCATGTACCGGGCCGACCAGCACAGCTACCTGCTCTACCCCGACCGCGAGCTGCCCGGCTTCCTCGAGAAGAACCGGATCCCGGCGAAGGACGTCCGGGCCTCCCCGCTCCTCGCCTCCCTGGTGGCGGCCGGCGACGCGAGGGTCGTCCTCCGGGACGCCGACGGGACGTTCCGGTTCGCCGATGGGCTCACCGGCGCGGACCGCTGCCGGGAGGCCCTCCTCGGGCTGAAGGCCAGCTCCCACCCCGATCTCGGCGAGGAGGAGATCGCCCGGGTGCTCGACGTCTACGAGCGGGTGTTCCGCCACCGGGCCTTCACCGGGCGCAGCGGGACCATGTTCGCCTACGAGGGGCTCGGGAGCATCTACTGGCACATGGTGGGCAAGCTGCTCGTGGCCACCCAGGACTGCGCGCTCGCCGCCGCCGACTCCGGCGCGCCCGCCGCCGTGCAGAAGCAGCTCGCCGACCGCTACCACGAGATCCGCTCCGGGGTGGCCGGGCTGGGCAAGTCGCCGGCGGTGTACGGGGCCTTCCCGCTCGACCCCTACTCCCACACCCCGGCCCACGCCGGGGCGCAGCAGCCCGGCATGACCGGCGAGGTGAAGGAGGAGATCATCACCCGCCTCGGGGAGCTCGGCGCGAGGGTGCGGGAGGGGCGGCTCCAGTTCCGCCCCCTCCTGCTGCGGCGCAGCGAGTTCCTCGGCTCCCGGGAGGTCTTCCAGGCCATCGACGTGAACGGGGAGCCGCACTCCATCGAGCTTTCCCCGGGGACCCTGGCCTTCACCTACTGCCAGGTCCCGGTGGTCTATCACCTGGCCCGCGAGCCGCGCATCGACCTCACCGGGGCGGACGGCGAGGTCCGCTCCGTCGCCGGCGACACCCTCGACCGGGAAGCCTCCGCGAGCATCTTCGAGCGCTCGGGCCGGGTCCGCCGGGTCGACGTGTACACGACCCCGGGCCGCTGACCGCCGCGACGCCTCCGCCCTTGACACCGGACACCGCCATGGCTAGTTTGTTCGGTCAGCGAACAAAGTTCACGAACCCGCCATGACCGCTCGCCTCTTCCCCGACGGATTCCTCTGGGGCGTCGCCACCTCGGCCTACCAGATCGAGGGGGCGACCCGCGAATGCGGTCGCGGGGAGAGCGTCTGGGATCGCTTCGCGTCGGTCCCCGGGAACGTCCTCGACGGCTCGGACGGCAGCGTCGCCTGCGACCACTTCCACCGCTGGCGGGAGGACCTGGCCCTGATGGCGCGGCTGGGGGTGAAGTCGTACCGCTTCTCGGTGGCCTGGGCCCGGGTCATGCCGAACGGGCGCGGCGCGGTGAACCAGGCCGGGCTCGACTTCTACGATGCGCTCGTCGACGCCATGCTCGAGGCCGGCATCCGGCCCTTCGCTACGCTCGATCACTGGGACCTGCCGCAGGCCCTCCAGGATTCGGGGGGCTGGCCCGACCGTCGGACCGCGAGCGCCTTCGTCGCCTTCGCCGAGGCCGTCAGCATGCGGCTCGGCGACCGGGTGAAGGACTGGACCACGCACAACGAGCCCTGGTGCATCGCCACGCTCGGCCACGAGCTCGGCATGCACGCCCCCGGCCTTCGCGATCCGGTGGCGGCGATGCGGGCCGCCCACCACCTCCTCCTCTCCCACGGCTGGGCCGTCCCGGCGCTGCGCCGGAACAGCCCGGGCTGCCGCGTCGGCATCGTCGTGAACCTGGCGCCGGCCTATCCCGCCTCCCCCGGCGACGCCGACCGGGAGGCCACCCGCCGCTTCGACGGACAGTTCAACCGGTGGTACCTCGACCCGATCTTCCGTGGGAGCTACCCGAAGGACGCCGTGGAGGACCGCGCGCGGGACGGGCACCTGCCCGGCGGCGCGATGCCCTGGGTCGAGGCGCTGGACCTGCGCGCCATCGCGGAGCCCATCGACTACCTCGGAATCAACTACTACAGCCGCGCCGTCCTGCGCAGCGACCGCGTCCCCGAGGCCGAGAACGCTCCCCGCACCCTGGTGGAGGACCCGCCGGAGGCGCGCACCGACATGGGCTGGGAGGTCTTCCCGCAGGGGCTCCACGACCTGCTCCTGCGCATCCACCAGGAGTACCGGCCCCGGCAGATCCACGTCACCGAGTGCGGCGCGGCCTTCGACGACGGCCCGGGCCCCGACGGGCGCATCCGCGACCTCCGCCGAACGGACTTCCTGCGCGAGCACCTGCTCGCGGCCCACAGGGCCATCGCCGACGGCGTCCCGCTGGCCGGGTTCTTCCTGTGGACCTTCCTCGACAACTTCGAATGGCAGCACGGGTACACCAAGCGCTTCGGCGTGGTGTGGACCGATCGCAGGACCCTGGAGAGAATCCCGAAGGACAGCGCGCTGTGGTACCGCGACGTGATCGCCGCGAACGCGGTCGACGACGGCGCGCCCCGATTGTCGAGGAGCATCGCATGAACCCCTCCCCTGGCCTTCCCCGCCGGCACGCCGCCGGCCTGCGTCCGGCAGCCGTCCCCGCACTCGCGGTGG
>CAWDHF010000004.1:0-149179 GCA_963802065.1 uncultured delta proteobacterium
TCCGAAGGCGCATCCTTGCGGCGTCGTAGGAGCGCCATCCCCGCAATGAGTCATGACCCGTTTGACCAGAGGTTCCGCACCGGTGCAGGCGCAAGATCAGTTGCCGCATCAGGAGGAGCAGACATGGCAAACCTAGAGTTGCTTCAGGCCAAGTACCAGCCGGTCATCGACCTGGGGAAGAAGCGCGGCGTCTCGTGGAAGAACATCCACGTCGAGAACGAGAAGCTCCTCATTCGCGGAGCTGCGCCAAGCGAGGTGATCAAGAACGCCGTCTGGGACGCCATCAAGGCCATCGACGCCGGGTATGGCGACCTCACTGCCGACATCACCATCGACGCAAGCCTGCCGGTGCCGTCGGGTTCTGCGGCCGAACAGCCTCGCATCTACGAGGTGGTCTCGGGCGACTCGTTGTCCAAGATCGCCAAGCACTTCTACGGCGACGCCGCGAAGTACCCAAAGATCTTCGAGGCCAACCTGGATCAGCTCAAGGACCCCAACGTCATCCGCCCGGGGCAGAAGCTCAAGATCCCAGTGTAGCGAACGCCGTCGGTGCGCGCGGAGACTAGACCCTCGTCGTCACAGGCGTGTGACCGTACCCAGGACTGCCCGAACGGCTGCCGTGCCAACGACCTTCACCGCACCCGCGGCCTACGTATCCGGGGGAGAAAGCCGGTCCCCTCGATAAGGCATCGAATTCCCTCGTGCACTCTCCGCAGTGACCGGGCTACCCAATCGACCTCTTGATTGTGCCGCCTGGAAGCGCGTTGCTCGGAAGGCCGCCTTGGGAGCGGCACGGAGGAAGCCATGCCGGACAGCATCTACAAGGTCATCGAGATCGTGGGGTCAAGCCCGGATTCGTGGGAGAAGGCGGCCGCAAATGCGGTCAACCAAGCGTCGAAGTCGCTGCGCGACCTGCGTGTCGCGGAGGTCGTCTCGCTCGACCTGCACCTGGAGAAGGGGAAGATCGCCGCCTACAGGGCGAAGCTCAAGGTGTCCTTCAAGTTCGAGGGACCCTAGCGCCTATCGGTAGGCCGCTCTGATTCGAGAAAGGAACCCATGGGATTCGCATCGGAGTTCAAGGCATTTGCCCTGAAGGGCAACGTGATGGACCTGGCCGTCGGCGTCATCATCGGCGCTGCCTTCGGGAAGATCGTCGACTCCGTCGTCAACGACCTGATCATGCCCGTCGTGGGTCGCATCTTCGGTGGACTCGACTTCACCAACTACTTCATCGCCCTGAAAGAAATCCCCCCGGGCACCGTGTTCACGGTGGATGCGGTGAAGAAGGCCGGAGTCCCGGTCCTCGCCTACGGCAACTTCATCACCATCGCCATCAACTTCATGATCCTGGCGTTCATCATCTTCGTGATGGTGAAGCAGGTGAACAGGCTGAAGAAGGAGGCGCCGCCTGCGGCCCCGCCGGCCACTCCCGAGGACATCGTCCTGCTCCGGGAGATTCGCGACTCCCTCCGGAAGTAGACGCCGGGCTCCAGTCGACGGGAGGCATCGTCTACAAGCTGATGTAGCCGGCCAACTTCCGCTGTCCTTGGGTGAAGTCCCTGGTGGAAGTCCCCAAGAGTTGCCACTCGCAGCGTGATTCGGGAGAAGACATGGGAATCTTCGACGAACTCGGCAAGGTGATCGGCGACAACCAGGGCGGCCAGGCCGCAAGTGGCGGGCAATCGGCGCTGCTTCAGGCGATGGCGGGATTGCTCGCCGGCGGCGGTCTCGATGGGCTGGTGAAGTCGTTCCAGCAGAAGGGTCTCGGCGACGTCATTGACTCGTGGGTGTCGACCGGCCCCAACCTGCCAGTGTCGCCCGACCAGGTCTCGAACGCGCTCGGGCCCGACCGGCTCGGACAGATTGCCAGGCAGGCCGGCATCGACCCTGGGGCCATCTCGGGGCACCTGGCCAAGATGCTGCCGGGCATAGTTGACCAGCTCACACCCTCAGGCCAGCTGCCGAGCGCCAACGACCTGGAGGCTGGCCTCGGGGGCCTGCTCAAGAGACTCCTCTAGAGGAACTGCGCGCAGCGGTGCGGAGCTACCTCAACGCTCGGGCCCCGCCGACACGAAGCGCCAGGGAACCTTCCCCAGGAGACGCCATGACCCGAGTCCGACTGCTCCTTGCCCTGCCCGTTGCCCTCCTCCTGGCCGGAGGCACGAACGCCTCTGCCGCGGACGCCAACCCGGCCGCGCCCGCCATGGCTCCCGGTGTGAAGGGCGGCATCGCGTGGGTGCGGCCCGACACGTACACGTCCTACGAGGCCGTCTGGAGCGACAAGCGCGTCGCTGCGGGGAGGCGGGGCGGACCAGCCGCAGCCTCCTTCGACCGCCAGGCGGACGGGACGTGGAAGACGGGGGTCACCATCCTGAAGGTGGACGGGTCGCGTCTCACCGGGAACGAGGTCGACCTGACCCTCACTCGGCTTCCCGATGGCTTCCGCATCTCCGGCATGTTCTTCAAGGAAGACGTCGACATCGTCGTGGGCGCGAAGGGTGCCCGGGCGCGGCAGTTCCGGTACGTCCGGAACGAGAAGGGGGAGTACGTCTCCGTGGATGTTCCAGGAAACGTCGTCCTTCTCGAAGGTGAAGCTGCCCAGTTGGCGAACCCGAAGTGGCCGGAGATCGCCCTGGCCGCGGTAGCGGCACGATGGGGCGTCGATACGGGGCCGTGGGCCTTGAACCCGGTGCCCCCGGACCTTTCTCGCGGTGCACGCCCCGACAGGACGCCGTAGTCGGACAGGATGGTCCTTCCCGGCCGGGCGCTGACCTGCGACCCACGCCTCCAGGTCCACCGCGGAGATGATGTCCCGCTGTGGGTGCACCTTGAGTGCAGTAGCCAAGCCTGCGACGAGGGCCTCGGCGTCGTCCTCGGGGAGGAAGTCGCCGTCCTCACCAACGAGGCCATCGAGCCTCGCGGCGGGGCTGGGACACCTGGAGGAGGCACCACGAGGAGGTGCGGCCCCCGAACCCGGCGCGGAGGTCGTCCCATCGATCAAGCAGGCCGCGACTCACCTGCGATGGACATCGACCCGCGTCATTCTGCCGCGCCCCGGCCTGGTTGGCCCGAGGAGGCCACCCCAAGGGACAGGGCGCGCACGGGATTGTTTCTTCCTCACGAGAGGTGAAGCCTGTGAGTGGGGAAGTTCACCCAAAGAGTGATGTGCACATTCCATCGGCAGGAAAGCTGCCGGAGGGGGGACAGGGGATGAGGACCTTTACACGGAGAGTGACTCTTGCGCTTGTGGTTGCGATCACCTTCACCGGCCTGGCGGCAGGGTGTTCCCCGATGCGGGAACCGGGCACGCCAGCTCTGCCGTCCGCATCCCTGGGCCAGGGTGGAGGCGGAGGCGGCGGCGGATCGGGCGGAGGCACCGCCCAGGCGGCCGGCGCACTGTACGGCGACCTGTACGTCATCGAGCGCGACGGCAACGGTGTGCCGGTGCTGAAGGAGAAGACGATCACTGGAGTGAAGTACACCTGCCAGCTGCCGATCGCCGCCGACTGCAAGTTCCTTCCGCTGAACTTCGACAAGGCGGACTTCGATCCCGAGCTGGAGGACGCGTGCGCCGTGCAGGCCGACTTCACCGACAGCCTGCAAGAGGTCAAGTTCGGAAGGGAGAGCGTCTCCCGGGCACCCGCCTCGGTCCTCGACAAGTCGTACGGGGAGGCCCTCAAGACGATCAACCTGGCGGTCGACGGGTGCGGTGACGCCTCCGGACGTGCCATCAAGCTGGACCCGGCGGGGAGGATCACGCTCTGCCTGGCGTCCGAGACGATCCCCGTCACGTACGCCTGGAAGACGATCGACGCACCGCTCGAGAACCTGGGGCTCTACCGGGCGGCCATGACGGGCGGATGCTTCCTGCCGGTCACGGACACCAAGATCGGCGAGGAGGGGGAGCCCATCACCGTGACGATCGAGCTGAGCGCGACGGCGATCGCCAACCTGAATGCGTCCGGGCTCGGCCACCTGGCGTGCAGCGGCATAGTCGCCGAGCCGGTGACCAGGAAGGACATGCTCTCGGCGGCCGTGTTCCTCGCGGGGGGGGCGGACAAGACCAGCCCGGTGACCCTCGACGAGGTCATCAACCTCAACAACTACGTCGGGGTCAACACGTGGACCTACACCACGTCGAAGAAGGTGAAGACCCTGACCATCACCTACTTCCAGTTCAAGGTGGCCGCCGGGGGGGTGGGCAGCGACAAGTGGTTCGGATACACGAACGGCGTCGATGCGGGCGACCCGGGGAATCCGGACAACACGGTCCTGCTTCTCACCACACCGAACGGCGGTGTGACCTATGAGCCGGCGAGCGTGTCCGTGTTCGGCGGTTCGCCGCCCGGGGTCGACCTGACCAAGGCCGCGGTCACCGTGTGCAGGAACGGATCCCCGCTGCTGGGTCTGAACCAGGCAAACGTGGTCTGTGACGCCGGGGCCGCGAATCCGATCTACGAGTCCGGCAACATCTACGGATGCGGCGGCGCGAACTGGTTCACGCAGGCGGCCGAGCACGCGCGCAAGACCGTCTGGTACGTGCACAACTGGCGGCTGCCCGAGGTCGCCTACTAGGTGCCCGGCGGGGGCCGCCTTCCGTGGGCGGCCCCCTCCTCGCCTCGCCCCGCCGTTGCCGCCAGGGCACTTGCCCGGAGGACAGGAGGAATCATGAGAAGGGTCGACTTCTTTCCTTTGCTCCCATTGCTTCTGATGTCCCTCCTGTCCTCCTGTGCAGGCAGCGGAGGGGAATCCACATCCTTCGGAGTCGTCTCCACGACCCCGGCGAACGACGCCACGGACGTTCCCGTGGGCAGTCCCATCACGGTCACCTTCAACGAGGACGTGGAACCTGCCACGCTCGTGGACGCGATCTCCGTGAGCAGCGGGACCGGGAATCTCCCGGGGGTGATCTCCTACAACTCCACGACGAGGACGGCGACCTTCACGGCCGGCGCCCCGTTTGCCGCGCTCACCGACCACACCGTCACGGTCGACCCGAAGGTGAAGTCCGTCTCCACCGAGAGGCTGTCCGCACCGTACGTGTTCGGCTTCAGGACCGCTGCCGCAAGCAGCCCCATTGCGCCGCCCATCGCCACGTCCACCGACGCCACGCTCGTGAACGGGAGCGTGGCCACCCTGAGTGGCACGGTGAATCCCAACGGCCTCGCCACCCGGGCCTGGTTCGAATACGGCACGGATCCGGAGCTCCTGACCCGTTCGAGCTCGCCCGTGCAGGACGTGGGGAACGGACTGGTTGCCAGATCGGTCACCGCGGTCGTGAGCCTCCTTGCACCGGGAACGACCTACTCGTTCCGGGTCTGCGCCGAGAACAGCGGGGGATACTCGGCGGGCCAGATCATGAGGTTCACGACCGGGTCTCCCGGCAGCCCTCCCGCCGTGACGACCCTGGCGGCGACATCGGTCGGGGCTACCGGGGCCACGTTGAACGGGAGCGTGATCCCCAATGGCCTGGCGACCGATGCATGGTTCGAGTGGGGAACGGACCCGGCACTGGCCAGCTACGGCACGACGGCAATCCAGGCGGTCGGGTCGGGGACCACGTCCCAGCCGGTCCATCAGGCGCTGTCCGGTCTCACCACCGGTACCGCCTACTGCTACCGGATCGCGGCCAGCAACGGGTCGGGGACGAGCAAGGGAGGCATCCAGTGCGTCACCCCGGGCGCGGCGCCCACGGTCACGACGCTGACGGTGACGGGGGTCGGGACGACCAGTGCGACGCTCAACGGGAGCGTGAACCCGAACGGCCTGGCGACCGACGCATGGTTCGAGTGGGGAACCAGCCCGGACCTGGCCACCTTCGACACGACACCGCTGCAGGCGCTGGGGGCCGGAACGGACTTCCTGCCGGTGAAGGCCACCCTGGCCGGATTGATTCCCGGGACGACCTACTACCACCGTGTGGCTGCCTCCAACTCGACGGGAACGGCGAAGGGGACGATCAGACCATTCAGCACCGCATCGCCCACGACCTTTGGAGTCGTTTCCACGACACCGGCGAACAACGCCACGGACGTCCCCCTGGGCAGTCTCGTCACGGTCACGTTCAACGAGGACGTGGAACCTGCCACCCTCGTGGACGCGATCGCCGTGGGCAGCGTGACCGGGAATCTTCCGGGGGTGATCTCCTACAACTCCACGACGAGGACGGCGACCTTCACTCCCAGCACCCCGCTCGCCCCGCTCACCGACTACACCGTCACCGTCGCCGCGAAGGTGAAATCCGTCTCCACCGAGAGATTGTTGGTACCGTACGTGTTCGCATTCAGGACCTCCTCCTGATCGGTGGGGTAGGCTCGCGGCCGACATGACGACAGCTTGGCTAGCCGGAGGGAGCGGCCTCGTGGGCGGGGCGCTCCTCCACCGGCTCCTCGAGGACGACTCCTTCGGCCAGGTGGTGTCCGTGGGTCGGCGCACGCTGCCCATCCAGCACGCCAAGCTCACGCAGGTGGTGACGGATTTCTCGTCGGAAGCCGCGTTCGAGAGTCTGGCCCCCCCGGAAGTCGTGTTCAGTTGCCTCGGAACCACGATCGGGAAGGCCGGGTCGCGCGAGGCGTTCCGGAAGGTGGATCACGATGCGGTGCTGCTCTTCGCACGGGCGGCCAGGCGGATGCACGCCCGCGTCTTCGTGCACGTGTCCTCGGTGGGGGCGGACCCGCGGTCGCGGGTCTTCTACAGCGCGGTGAAGGGCGAGGTCGAACGGGACGTGGCACGGCTCGGGTTCCCGAGCGTCTACGCCCTGCGCCCCTCGATCCTCGACGGAGAGCGGAAGGAGAGACGCCCCTCCGAACGCCTGGGACTGATCGTGGCCCGGGCCCTCGGTCCCGTGCTGGGGAAGTACCGGCCCTCGCCGGTCGAGGACGTCGTGAGAGGGATGGTCGCCTCGGCGAGGAGGTGCGCGCCCGGTGTCCACGTGGTCGAACCCGGTGCAATCCTCGAGGTGCGCCGCGACGCAGACCCTCCCTGACCCCGGGTCCCTGGCCTGTCAGGGGAACGAGTACGTGGAGGGCCACGGGGGCTCCTGCTGCGTGAGCAGGGCCCAGACGTCGTCGCCGGGTGCAGCCCCGGAGGTCTTCTGCAAGACCACCGTCTCCTTCTCCGGGACCGTCGAGGCCGGGAAGCTGTGGCCCGCGAGCAGGGCGAGGGCCTTCTCGGCGTCCACCCGGGCCACGTACAGCCAGCAGGAGGGCAGGCGCCCGTTTGCGTCCTTCCGCGCGTTCACCGGAATCCCGGCCTCCCGCAGCAGGGCGATGGCCTGCTCGGCCTGGTAGACCGGCACACCGGCAAGCACTTCGACGGGGCTCCACGGCATCGGGGCCGCATGCTAGTCCGGCTGCGGCCGGCGGGGATCCTTCCTGCGGGGGCCCCTCGGAGAGGTTACCCCGTACCGGCGGACGGGCGGCGAGCACGATTCTGACACCCCGGACGGGTAGGACGGGGGGACTTCTTTGGGATTGGCATCCGAGTCTGGGATGATCCTGCCCGGTCCCCCGTGTTCGCTGCCCAGCTCGACTACATCTACTTCTTCTTCGGGCTGGTCCTCTTCCTGCTCGGCTCGGTCTGCGTCTCGATGTCGCGGTCGGGTCCGCTGCCGACGCCCTGGTGGATGCTCGGAATCTTCGCCTTCCTGCACGGCGTCGCCGAGTGGCTCGAGCTCTACGCCCTGACGGGAGGAGATTCCCGGGCCTTCGCCATCGCCCGGACGGCGGTCGTCGCGGCGAGCTTCGTCCTGCTGTTCGAGTTCGCCCGGCGGACCCAGCGGTTCTTCCGTGGGGCCACGCCGGGGAGCTGGGTGTATCTCCCGGGGGTCGCGTGCCTCCTCGGAATCACCTTCACGATCGGGACCGACAGCCTCGACTCCGCCGTCCGCCTGTTCATCGGGGCTCCCGCCAGCTTCTGGACGGCCTCGCTCTTCATAACGGCGGCCTCCCGCACGGATGACCTCGGAGGGGGGGCTGCATCCTGGCGGGCCAGGGTCTGGGGAGGGATCTACTTTGCCGCCTTCGGCCTGGTCGCGGGGCTCGTCGTCCCCACCGCCCCCTTCCTCCCCGAGAGCTGGCCGAGCCCGGACGCGTTCCTGGCGTGGACGGGGATACCCATCCAGCTCGTCCGCGGCCTCGTCGTCTGCGGGCTGGCCCTCTCGGTGTGGTCCCTGGCGGTGGCCTACGATCCCAAGGGGCGAGTCCTCAGGAAGAAGAGGATCCTGTTCTGGGCGATGGCCTCGTCGATCGTGGCGTTGCTCGGCGGCGGTTGGCTCTTCACGGACAGGCTGGGGAGGCTGCACGAGCGCGACCTCGTCGAGGACGCCGAGGCCTCCGCTTCGCAGGTCCACGACCACCTGTCGATGGAGTTCCGGGACGCCGAGAGGGGCGCCCGGTCCCTGGCGGACCTGCTGGGTCGTTACCACGTCGCAGGGGGAGGGGTCGACGCCTCCCGGATCGACGGCGTGGTGGACGCGCTCACCCTTGGGTCGGAAGATTCAATCGCCTACGTGCTCGACCCCTCGGGCACGACGATCGCGACCTCCAACCGGAACCAGGAGGACAGCTTCCTCGGAAAGAGCTTCGCCGGGCGCCCCTACTTCCAGGATGCTCGCGAGGGCCGCCCGGGTAGATTCACCGGCATCGGCACGGTGAGCGGCGTGCCCGGCTACTACGCGAGCGAGCCGGTCCGGGACGCCACCGGGCAGGTGGTGGCCGTCGCGGTGGTGAAGCAGAACCTCGCCGCGGAGCAACTCGGACCCGCGGGAGTCGAGAGTTCGGCCATCGTCTCGGCAGACGGGCGCATCCTGGTCTCGAGCCGGGCCGCCAGCGGCGCCCCCTTCCTCTGGAGCGCGAAGGGATCGGAGGGGCATCCGGCCATCCTGGATCACGAACTCGCGGGGACGGAGTGGGTATCGGTGGGCGGGGAGAAGCACATCGCCGTGCGCCGAACGATCCCGAGCTCCGACTGGTCCCTGGTGGTTCTCAAGAAGGAGCGGACCCAGGTCGCGAACCGCCTCCTCGGGATCGTCATCACCCTGCTCCTTTGCTCGGTCGTCCTGACCTATTTCGTCGCGATGCAGCGACAGCTCGGCGCCGAGTCGCTCATCACCGTCAAGCGGCGCGAGGCGGAGGGGAGGGCACGGGAGGCCGCCCGCCGGGCCGACACCGATGCCCTGACGGGCGTGCTCAACCGCATGGGATTCAACGAGGCGATGACCCGGGAGCTGGGCAGGGCGCGGCGGTACCAGCAGCCGCTCTCCCTGGTGATGCTCGACATCGATCACTTCAAGAAGCTGAACGACGAGTACGGCCACCCGGCGGGCGACCAGGTCCTGGCGCGAACGGCCGGGCTGCTCTCCTCGTGCGTGCGCGACTCGGACGTCGTGGCACGCTGGGGAGGGGAGGAGTTCGTGGTGATCGCGCCCATGACCCCGGAGGCCGGGGCCGCCAGCCTGGCCGAGAAGCTCCGCTCCTTCATGGCAGCCACGCACCTCGGGCCGAAGGCGGCGGTGACCGCCAGCTTCGGTGTCACGGAACTGCGGCCGGAGGACACGGCCGAGACCCTGCTCCATCGCGTGGACACGGCGCTCTACCAGGCGAAGCAGTCGGGCCGGAACCAGGTGTGTTGCGCCGGTCCGGGCCCGGGCGGCGCCACGGTTCCACCGGTGGCGACGGCACCCGCACCGGTCGCCGACGCCTCGAGGGTCGGATCGTACGCCAGCACCGGCTTCGGTCCCATCGACCGCGACCACGACGTCCTGGGCGCCGCCATCGATGCCTTCGTCCACCAGGTCGATTCCGGGAAGGTCGACGAGGTCCAGGGCGGCCTGGAAGGGCTCATCCAGGGAGTCGCCGGCCACTTCGCCCGCGAGGAGGAGCTGATGGCTCACTTCGCCTACCCGCTGAGAAGGCAGCACGTCGAGGCGCACGCGTCGTTCGTCGCCGACGCCCGCAGGTCCCTCGGGGATCTGAAGAAGGGCGGCGTGACGCCGGCCTTCAGGCGGTGGGCCACGGTCCGGCTCCCGGACTGGTTCCGCTTCCACATCCTGGCGCACGACACCGGCCTCGGCCGGTTCCTGGCCAAGGCGGGGGCGGGTGACCTCGCGAACACGGCCGGCTTCGCGAGGGGCTAGGATGCCGGTACTCCTCGCACTCATGCTCCTCTCGACCGCCACCCGCTTCGAGGTCTCCCTCCCGGACGGAAGCGCCCCCGGTCCCCTCGACGGCCGCCTTCTCCTCTTCGTCTCCACGCTGCCCGAGGACGCGGATCCGGAACCACGCTTCCAGGTGAACGACCGGGACGAGACGCAACAGGTCTTCGGTCTCGACGTGGAGGGGTGGGCCCCGGGAACGTCCCGCACGCTCGGTGAGGACGCCAACGGCTACCCGCTGCTCCGGCCCTCCGAGCTCCCACCTGGCGAGTACACGGTCCAGGCTCTCCTCCACCGCTACGAGACCTTCCACCGGGGCGATGGGCACGTGGTGAAGCTCCCCGCCGACCGGGGCGAGGGACAGAGCATGGGACGCGCCCCGGGAAACTTGCACTCCCGTCCCCGGCGCGTCCGCGTCGGGGAGGCCGGCACGGTGCGGGTCGCCCTCGACCAGGTCATCCCCCCCGTGCCGCGGCCGAAGGACACACGGTACGTGAAGCACGTCGAGCTCCGGAACGAGCGCTTGAGCAGGTTCTGGGGGCGACCGGTCTCCCTGGGGGCGGTCGTGGTCCTGCCCGAGGGCTGGCACGACCATCCGGAGCAGCGCTATCCGCTCGCCATCTTCCACGGCCACTTCCAGTCCACCTACCAGGAGATGCGGGAGGACCCTCCGGATCCGGCCTTGCCCCCGGTGGACCTGGAGGGCCTGCGCACCCACTGCCCGAACGGCCACGAGGGCGCCCTCTGCACGAGGTACGGGTACGAGCGCCTGGTCCAGGAGCGGGCCCACGCCTTCTTCCGGAAGTGGACGTCGCCGGGGTTCCCCAGGGCCATCGTCCTCGTCATCCAGCACGCCAACCCCTACTACGACGATTCCTATGCGGTGAACTCGGAGAACCTCGGGCCGTACGGAGACGCCATCACCCTCGACCTCGTTCCCGAGGTGGAGCGCCGCTTCCGCGGCCTGGGCCCCTGGGCCCGGGCGCTCTACGGCGGATCCACCGGTGGCTGGGAGTCGCTCGCGGCCCAGGTCCTCTACCCGGACGCCTACAACGGGGCGTGGGCCGCATGCCCCGATCCCATCGACTTCCGGCACTACGTCACCATCGACCTCTACGAGGACGAGAACGCCTTCCGGTCGAGCGGGCCCTGGCGGACCACGCCCCGGGCCGGCTCGCGAGACTACCTCGGACGGGTGCGGAGCACCGTGGAGCAGGAGTCCCGCCTCGAGCTGGCCCTGGGCACGCGCTCCCGCTCCGGCGGACAGTGGGACGCCTGGGAGGCGGTCTTCTCGCCGGTGGGGAGCGATGGGTACCCCCGGAGGATCTTCGACAAGTCCACGGGGGTCATCGACCGGGAGGTCGCCCGGAGCTGGAAGGCGCGGTTCGACCTGGTCCACGTCATGAAGCGCGACTGGGCCACGCTCGGCCCGAAGCTGCGTGGGAAGCTCCACCTCTCGGTGGGACTGTCCGACAACTTCTTCCTGAACGACGCCGTCTACCGCGCGGAGGAGTTCCTCTCCACGGCCTCACCGCCGGCCGACGCCGAGTTCGTCTACGGCGCCCGGGACGAGCACTGCTTCAGCGGCGACACCAGCACCTTCAACGCGGTCTCGCGCCTCACCTACACCGAGCGGCTGCTGCCACGAATGGCGGAGTGGTGGGCGCGGACGGCGCCTCCCGGCACCGACGTCTCCGGGTGGCGAGGACGGGTGGAGGAGGAGAAGAAGAGGCCGGGGAACTGGTAGCGCGGACGGTGCGCCGCCGGATCACCAGGCCACCACGCGCGCCCGCGCCCCCTCCTGGAAGGCGTGGAGCAGGGCCCGGCAGGCGGCGTCCCAGCGGCGGCAGGCCTCCAGGGCCCCCGGCCGCTCGTCGGCCAGGTCGGGTCCGGCGACCAGCGCCACCACCTCGTCCCGGAGCTCGCGGGCCTCCGCGTCGTCCCTCCCGCCGAGCAGGCTCGTCACCAGCTCGCCGGGTGGATACGAGGACGCGGCGCGCCGGAGGTCGCGGTGCACCTGCGCGAGCAGGACGTTTCGAGGGCCCTCCCAAAGCTCGTTCACCGCCGAGTCGCGGAAGAGGCGCGGGAGCGAGGAGAAGTCCTCGACCACGCCGTTGCCCCCCAGGATCCCCATGGCCTCCTGGATGGTCCGGGTCGCATCCTCGGAGGCCACGACCTTCTGGAGCATCACCAGCTCCCGGGCCTCGAAGGCGCCCCGTCGATCGCCGCCCGCGAGGCGGTGGCGCCGGTGGACCTCGAAGGCGCCGGCGGTGGCCCGCTCCACCGAGCGCTCCAGGTCCTCGAGCTGGGCCCGGACCATGGGGAACCGATCCACCGGGCGGCCGAAGGCTTCCCGGAACGACGCGTAGGCCCGGGCCTCGCGGACGGCCCGCGCCGCGTAGGCGGCGGACGCGAGTCCGATGGTCAGGCGCGAGACGGTGAGCACGATTCGCACCGCGTTGGCGAGCCCCCGCTCCACGGGCCCGAGCGCCCAGGCCTCCGCGCCGTCGAACGTCATCTCGGCGGTGGGCAGCTCGCAGGTCCCGGTCTTCCACTTGAGCCGGTCCACGGTGAGCCCGTTGCGAAGGGCGTCCTCCCGGCCCGGGGTCCAGAGGGGCAGGGCAAAGAGGCCGATGGCCCCGGTGGAGGCTTCGCGGGCGGTGACGGCCGCGTAGTCGGCATGGGCCACCGAGCAGAAGAACTTGGTACCGGAGATCCGGTAGCGGTCCCCGCTCCGCACCGCCTCGACCACGTTGGCGGGCACGTCGGAGCCGCCCTGGATCTCGGTGAGGAACTGGGCGCCCACGGCGTGGCGCCCGTCGCGCCCCTCCTTGAGGTGGTCCCGCATTGCCACGGTCTCGGGCCGGTCTGCCAGCTCGTCGAGGGCCGCCACCAGCCCCTCCGTGCAGACCAGCGGGCAGGCGATGCAGGCCTCGCCATTCTGGTAGACGATGAACTGCTTCACCGCGCGGGTGAGGAGGTCGGTGCGGGCGGAGAAGAGCCCCTCCGAGAAGACCTCGCGCTCGAGATCGAGCGCCTCGGCGGGGCGGACGACGCGGTCCACCCGGTTGTGGTGTGCGTCCCAGTGCTGCAGGCGGGGCCGGGCCTCCGGGAGGGCGATGGCGTCCGAGAGCTCGCGCCACCGGGAGGAGGCGCGGCGGGAGAGGCTGCGCGCCTCCCCGTCCACCCGGGAGAAGTCTGGGCCCGCGTGGTGCCGGACCAGGCGCACCAGGAACGGGTCGTCGGCGTAGTAGTCCACGGCGGAGCGCCAGGCGAGGAAGCGGTCGAACGAGTAGGGATTCACGTCTCCTCCGGAAGCAGGTGCCGGATGGAGGGCCCGCGCACGGTCAGTCGCCCTTCAGCCAGGCGAGCGCGCCCTCCCGGTCGGGGAAGAGACGGACGTTCCACCCTCGGTTCCGCCAGGCGTTCTCGTGGGCAGGCTCGCCTCTGGGCCATGAAACCCCATGGCTGGCCGCATGGCAACCGGCGCCCCCCCTCCCCGGGGGCGCCGGCTTGTGCCGGCGAGCCTCCGCGTGTAGAACGCGACCCCTTGATCCGACTCGACGCCATCTCCATGCAGCACGGCCACCAGATCCTCTTCGTCGAGGCCTCTGCCGTGATCCACTCGGGAGAGAAGGTCGGGCTCGTCGGTCCCAACGGCGCCGGCAAGTCCACCCTCTTCCGGCTCGTCACCCGCGAGGAGACTCCCGACGAGGGACAGGTCTCGATCGACCGCGGAGTCACCGTGGGCCACTTCTCGCAGGACGTGGGCGAGATGTCCGGGCGCAGTGCGGTGGCCGAGACCATGGACGGCGCCGGCCCGGTCTCCGAGGTGGCCGCCGAGCTGCACGCCCTCGAGCACGCACTCGCCGATCCCGACCGGGCCGATGAGATGGAGGAGCTGGTGGAGCGGTTCGGCCACGTGCAGGCCCGCTTCGACGAGCTGGGAGGATACGGGCTCGAGGCCCGGGCCCGGGAGATCCTGGCCGGCCTTGGTTTCTCCGCCGAGACCATGGACGGCGACGTGGGCGCGCTCTCGGGCGGCTGGAAGATGCGCGTGGCCCTGGCCCGCATCCTCCTCATGGCGCCCGACGCCCTGCTCCTCGACGAGCCCTCCAACCACCTCGACCTCGAGTCCATCATCTGGCTCGAGCAGTTCCTGCGGGGTTACCCGGGCGCCATCCTCATGACCTCCCACGACAAGGAGTTCATGAACCGGGTGGTGGACAAGATCGTGGAGATCGACGCCGGGGAGCTCACCACCTACTCCGGCGACTACGACTTCTACGAGCGCGAGCGGGCCATCGCCGACCAGCACCAGCAGGCTGCCTTCGACAAGCAGCAGGCCATGCTGAAGAAGGAGCTGGCCTTCATCGAGCGCTTCAAGGCCCGGGCCTCCCACGCCGCCCAGGTGCAGTCGCGGGTGAAGAAGATCGACAAGATCGAGAAGGTCGAGCCGCCCAAGGTCCGCAAGACCGTGGACTTCGAGTTCTGGACGCCGCCCCGTTCGGGCGAGGACGTGGCCAAGCTGGTGGGCGTGGAGAAGGGGTTCGGATCCCGCAAGGTCTACGACGGGTTCGACTTCCTGGTCCGCCGCGGCGAGCGCTGGTGCGTGCTCGGCGCCAACGGCTCGGGCAAGACCACCCTCCTCAAGATGGTCGCCGGCGAGTCCCGCCCCGACGCGGGGTCGGTCACCGTGGGGGCGAGCGTGAAGATGGCCTACTTCGCCCAGCACGCCATGGAACTCCTCGACCCCGCGGAGACGGTGTGGGACGCGCTCCAGCGGGCCTTCCCTCGGGCGTCCGTGGGCTCGCTCCGGACGCTGGCGGGCTGCTTCGGGTTCTCCGGCCACGAGATCGAGAAGTCGTGCCGGGTGCTGTCGGGGGGCGAGAAGGCCCGGCTCGTCCTGGCCATGATGCTCTACGACCCGCCCAACTTCCTGGTCCTCGACGAGCCCACCAACCACCTCGACGTGGGGACCAAGGAGATGCTGGTGCGGGCGCTGGACGGGTTCGAGGGCACGATGCTCTTCGTCTCCCACGACCGGCGGTTCCTCTCGGCGCTCTCCAACCGCGTGCTGGAGCTCGGTCCCGACGGTCCCGTCGCCTACGGCGGTGGTTACTCGGAGTACGTCAGCCGGACCGGGCGCGAGGCCCCAGGGCTCCGGCCCGCGGCCACCCGGCGCTGACCTCGACCCCTCACCTGGGGAACCCCGTCGGCCAGGGTGCGTGCGACGGGACCAGCGGTCCGTTAGGTGGGAGTCGCACACCGAACGGAGGTTCTCCATCATGACCCGGCTCCTCGTAGCGGCGGTCCTCGCGATCGCCCTCACCCCGGGCGCGGCACGCCCCGATCCGATGAAGATGCAGGCCGAGCCGCCCAGCCCGGCCTTCGAGCGCCTGAAGTCGCTCGCGGGAGAGTGGGCGGGGACCGCCGGCACCCCCGGCGACCCCAAGTCGTTTCCGACCCGGGCGAGCATCCGCGTCGTCTCGGCCGGATCCGCCGTGATGATCACCACCGATCCCGGCGGCAAGTACGAGATGGTGACGCTCATCCACCGGGACGACGGGGGGGCGCTGGTGGCGACGCACTACTGTGCGGCGCAGAACCAGCCTCGCATGCGGTCGGCGGCGCCGACCGATCCCGGCAGGATCGTCTTCGAGTTCGTCGACGGCACCAACCTCGCCGCCCATCCGGGGCGCATGCAGAGGCTCGTTCTCCTCACTCCGGATCCGGACCGGCAGATCCAGGAGTGGACCTACCGGGAGGCCGGGAAGGACAGCACCGACGTCTTCGACATGAAGCGGGTGAAGTAGTGGCGCGCCGGGTCACCTGGGTCGCCGTGGCGTTCCTCGGCCTCGCCTGCACCCGCGCCCCGGCGCCGCCCGCGGCGCGCCCTCCCGACCCCGGTCCCGACGCCGGCACGGTCTCGGTCCAGCTCCAGCCCTACGGCGTGGAGGTCGTGGCCGACGGCGTCCAGCGCTGCAGGACACCGTGCAGCTTCCGGCTCGCCCCGGGGCTCCACCGGCTCACCGTGCGGACGAGCGGCTTCATGCCCTGGCAGGAGGACGTTCGGGTGGACCCTGGAGCCGAGGTGAAGGTCTCGGCCTCGCTGGTCGGGTCGCACTGACGGCCCGCCACCGCGCCGTCACGCCCTCCCGGCCAGCTTCCGGTAGAGCGTGGAGCGCCCGATGCCCAGCCGCCGGGCGGCCTCGCTCTGGTTTCCCCTGCACTCCGCGAGGACCCGCTGGACGTGCTCCCGCTCCCGCGCCGCCCGGGCCGCACGGAGGTCGCGGGAGGGGAGGGACGCCGGGGCCGGTGCGCCCGGCTGGAACAGCTCGGGCATGACCGCGGCGAGCTCGTCGTCCCCCACGGCGCGGGAAGTGTCGTCGGCGTACAGGAGCGCGACCCGCTCGATGACGTTCTCCAGCTCGCGCACGTTGCCTGGCCATCCGTACGCCTCCAGGCGGGGGAGAAGCGCGGCGATCGCCATGGCGTGCATCCCGGGTGCGCCGTGCCGGACGAGCGCGCGCCGGAGGAGCTCGGAGGCGATTGCGGCGACGTCGCCGGGACGTTCCCGGAGCGCAGGGATGTGGAGGGGGAGGATGTGCAGGCGGTAGTAGAGGTCCTCGCGGAACTCCCCGGCCGCGATGGCCTGGGGCAGGTCGCGGTGGGTGGCGGCGAGCACGCGGACGTCGACCGGGGTCGGGTCGTTGCTCCCGAGCCGGAGGACCTGGCGCTCCTGCAACACCCGGAGCAGGCGGGTCTGCAGGGTGACCGGGACGTCCCCGACCTCGTCGAGGAAGATCGTCCCGAGGTGGGCCGCCTCGAAGAGGCCGGGTCGGCCGCCGCGCCGCGATCCGGTGAAGGCTCCCTCCTCGTATCCGAAGAGCTCCGACTCGAGCAGCGTTTCCGGGAATGCGGCGCAGTTGATGGCGACGAAGGGCTGGTCGCGTCTCCGGCTGGCGCCGTGGATGCCCTGTGCCACCATCTCCTTCCCGGTTCCGCTCTCCCCGGTGATGAGCACCGTGGCGTCGGTGCGGGCATAGCGCTCGGCGAGCGACCGGACCCGTTCGATGGCGCCGGAATCTCCCACGATGGCTCCGAGGGCATAGCGCGGCTCGAAGCGCCGCGGGCGGTGCTGGGAGCGAAGGCGTCGCTCCATGCGCTGGATGGCGCCGGACTCCTGGCAGGTGACCACGGCTCCCCGGATGACGCCGCGGTCGGTGAGCGGGACCCGGCTCACGACCACGGTGCGGCTGCCCAGCCGCTCCACGGCGTCGAGGTCGGCGGCGCCGGTGTGGAGCACCCGGTCCACCGAGAGCGAGGGGATCACGTCGGCGAGGCGCCGCCCGAGCAGGTCGTGGGCCTCCAGGCCTGCCATCCGCAGGAGGGATGGGTTGGCCGTGCGGACCTTTCCGTCGGCGTCCACCGCCAGGATCCCGGGCTCGAGCGCCTCGACGGTCCGGCGCACCTCCTCGCGCCGCGCCGCCTCGCCCCGGGCGATCCGCGCGATCTCGGCTGCCTGCCGGACGGCCGTCGCCACCGAGTCCTGTCCGTAGAGCAGCACGGAGCGAAGGCCCGCCTGCTCCGCCATCTCGCAGGCCGGGCCCGTCCCGACGATCACCTCGACGCCCTGGGCGGCCAGGTCGGCCACCTGGGCGCGCGCGTCCTCGGGTGTCAGGTATGGCCGCTGCTCGATCCGGGTCTCCCCGAGCAGGTGCCGGGCCTGGTCGAGGCCAGCCACCACCCGCTGGAAGTTGACGACCCCGATGCGGGTCGAGAGCTTCCGGGCCTGCACCAGCGCATGGAGCGCATCGACCGTGGACGCCGTGACCACGACCACCGGCACCTCGGCGTGGTCCCGGAGGTAGGTCCCGTTCGCTCCGGCCGCGACGAAGGCGTCGGCCGACTGGCCGTCGGCTGCCATCTCCCGGGCGGTGCGGAGGGCCTCCTCGAAGCCACGGTCGAAGACCCGGACGTCGGCCACGTCGGCGAGGAGGGGGGTCATGCTCGAGAAGACGTGGCGAAGGCGGCTCGTGCTGAAGGCCCAGACGACCGGGCGCATGGCTTGCTCGGGCAATTGTCCTCCGTCAAGTAGGTGTATCGTCCTTGGGGCGGCATTGTTTCATCGATGATGCACATCGAGCAATACGGCCGCCCGACTCGCTCGGACTCGAACGTCAAAATACCAATATTCAACAGGAAAATTTCTTCGACGCAGGACGTCGAGAATGGTCCGAGCGTTGCACGGAATGGTGATTCTAGAATCAATCTTCGGCGGGAGGCGAGACGACCATGGCGGAAACGAGCGGAGCGAAGGCACGGATGGCACGGATCGACCGGGCCGCGGTCCTGGGTTCCGGAGTCATGGGTGCGACCATCGCGGCGCACCTGGCCAACGCAGGCATCCGGGTGCTGCTGCTCGACGTCGTTCCCAAGGAGGGCGGCGACCGGAACCGCCTGGCCGCGTCCGCGCTGGAAGCGCTCGCGAAGCAGAGGCCCGCCGCCGTCTACCTTCCTTCCGACCTCTCCCGCATCGAGGTGGGAAACCTCGAGGACGACCTTCCGCGACTCTCGGACTGCGACTGGGTCGTCGAGGTGGTGGTCGAGAACATGGCGGTGAAGAAGCAGCTGCTCGGGGAGAAGGTGGCCCCGCACCTGCGCGCCGACGCGGTCCTCTCCAGCAACACCAGCGGACTCTCGGTGAACGAGATCGCCGCGGCCTTGCCGGAGGGGCTCCGGCCGCGCTTCCTCGTCACCCATTTCTTCAACCCGCCCCGCTACATGCGCCTGGTCGAGGTCGTGCCCAGCCGGTTCACCGACCCGGCCGTCGCCGCCTCCATGGCGGCATTCATCGGCCAGCGGCTCGGCAAGGGAGTGGTCCACGCCAAGGACACCCCCAACTTCGTGGCCAATCGCATTGGCGTGTTCTCCATGGCCAACGCCATCCACCACACGATCGACCTGGGCATGACGGTGGAGGAGGTCGATGCGGTGGCCGGCCCGGCCACGGCCCGCGCGCGCAGCGCCTGCTTCCGCACCGCCGACCTGGTGGGAATCGACACCCTGCTGCACGTGGCGAAGAACTCCTACGACACCCTGCCCGACGACGAGAAGCGGGACACCTTCAGGATGCCCGACGTCATGGTGCAGATGGTGGCGAAGGGACTGCTCGGAAACAAGGCGAAGCAGGGCTTCTTCAAGAAGACCAAGGGGGAGAAGGCGGAGACCTTCTTCTACGACCTGGCCTCCGGGGAGTACCGTCCGTCGCAGCGGCCGAAGTTCGCGTCGGTGGAGGCGACCAAGGGGGTCGACGACCCGGCTGCCCGCCTGCGGGCCGTGCTCGGGGGCAAGGACAAGGCCGCCGAGCTGGCCTGGCGGAACCTCCGGGACACGCTCATCTACGCATTCAACCGGGTCCCGGAGATCAGCGACGACTACTCCGGCGTCGACGACGCCATGCGCTGGGGCTTCAACTGGGAGCTCGGCCCCTTCGAGATGCTCGACGCCGTCGGCGTGCCCGAGTTCCTGAAGCGGGCCGAGGCGGACGGGGTGGTGGTCCCGCCCCGCCTGCGCGAGGTCGATCGCTTCTACGTGGACGAGGGCGGCCGGCGCCGAACCCGCGACCCGTCCACGCTGGCCTGGCGAGACGTGGTGCGGCCCGCCGGCAGCGTGGATCTCCTGCTCCTCAAGAAGGGCGGGGCCGAGGTGGAGCGGAACTCGGGAGCCTCGGTCGTCGACCTGGGAGACGGGGTCTTCTGCCTGGAGTTCCACACCAAGATGAACGCCATCGGCGGCGACGTCCTGGCCATGGTCCACCGGGCCGTGAAGCGCGCCGAGACCGAAGGCGTGGGGCTCGTGGTGGCGAATCAGGGCGTGAACTTCTCGGTCGGCGCCAACCTGGCGATGCTCACCATGGCCATCGCCGAGGGGGCCTTCGACGAGGTTGCCTTGTCGGTCACCGCGTTCCAGAAGGCCACCATGGCCCTCAAGTACGCGCGGGTCCCGGTGGTCTCGGCGCCGCACGGCATGGCGCTGGGCGGGGGCTGCGAGGTCTGCCTCCATTCGGACGCCGTGAACCCGCTCGCCGAGACGTACATGGGGCTGGTCGAGATCGGCGTGGGGCTCCTGCCGGCAGGCGGCGGCACGAAGGAGCTGGCGCTGCGCGCGGTGCGGGCGGCCGAGGCCGGCGACGCCGACCCGTCCCCGTTCGTGTTCAAGGCCTTCAGCACCATCGCCATGGCCAAGGTGTCGACCTCGGCCGCCGAGGCGGCCCAGCTCGGATTCCTGCGACCCGGGGATGCCATCACCCTGGGCCCGGACCGGCTGATCCACGACGCGAAGCAGAAGGCCCTGGCGCTCGCGGTGAACTACAGGCCCTCGGCGCCGGCGCTGGACGTCCGCGCGCCGGGCCGGTCCATGGCCGGGAGCCTCGGCTCCCAGCTCTGGAACATGCGGATGGGCGGCTTCATCACCGAGTACGAGGAGAAGCTGGGGCGGGCCATCGCCGGGGTGATCACGGGCGGCGACGTCGCCGCCGGTACGCCGGTCACCGAGCAGTGGTTCCTGGACCTGGAGCGGGAGGCGTTCCTGCGCCTCTGCGGCGAGAAGAAGACCCAGGAGCGCATCCAGCACATGCTCAAGAAGGGCAAGCCCCTTCGCAACTGAGACGGGAGATCACCATGAGCGCTGCCTACCTGATCGCCGCCGTGCGCACCCCCGGCGGGAAGGCCAAGAAGGGGAAGCTCCGGGACGTCCGCCCCGACGACCTGGCCGCCGTTGCGCTGCGCGCCGCGGTGGAGAGATCCGGGATCGACCCGGCCCGCATCGACGACGTCATCCTGGGCTGCGCGTTCCCGGAAGGGGAGCAGGGCATGAACGTCGCCCGCGTGGCCTCCATGCGGGCTGGCCTTCCGGTCCAGGTTCCCGCGCAGACGGTGAACCGCTTCTGCGCGTCGGGGCTGCAGTCCATCGCCACCGCTGCCGAGCGGATCGCCGCCGGGGCGGCCGACCTGATCGTGGCCGGCGGGGTCGAGAGCATGAGCCTCGTCCCCATGGGCGGGAACAAGTACAGCGCCAACCCGTCCCTGGTGTCCTCCTGGCCGGAGGCCTACGCCGGGATGGGAATCACCGCCGAGCTGGTGGCGAGGAAGTACGCCGTCTCCCGCGCCGACCAGGACGCCTTCGCGGCCGAGAGCCACCGGCGGGCCGCACGGGCCCAGGCCGAGGGGTGGTTCGGGGCCGAGCTGGTCCCGGTGGACGTGGAGACCACCGCGCTGGTCGCGGGCAAGCTCACCCGCGCCACGGAGCGGCTCGAGGCCGACGAGGGCGTGCGCGGCGACACCACCGCCGAGGCGCTCGGGAAGCTCAAGCCCGCCTTCCAGGTGGACGGCACGGTCACCGCCGGAAACGCCTCCCAGATGACCGACGGCGCCGCTGCCGTCGTGGTGGTGTCCGAGCGGTACCTGAAGGAGAGCGGTGCGAAGCCGCTGGCCCGCTTCGTCTCCTACGGGGTGCGTGGCGTTCCCCCCGAGCTGATGGGCATCGGCCCCATCGAGGCCATCCCGGTGGCACTCTCCCGTGCCGGCCTGAAGAAGGAGGACCTCGCCGCCATCGAGCTGAACGAGGCCTTCGCGGCCCAGTCGCTGGCCTGCGTCCGGGAGCTCGGGCTCGACCCGGCGCGCGTGAACCCGACGGGCGGCGCCATCGCGCTCGGCCACCCGCTCGGGTGCACCGGCGCGAAGCTCACCGCGACGCTGGTCCACGGCCTGGTCCGTGGCGGCGGGCGCTACGGCGCGGTCTCCATGTGCATCGGCGGCGGCATGGGCGCCGCAGCCATCTTCGAGCGGCTCTAGTCAGGAGGATGGGAAAATGGCGAAGAAGCTCTTCAAGGGTGCGGAGTTCCTGATCACCGAGGCCGCGGGCGACGACGTCTTCGTGCCCGAGGAGTTCACCGAGGAGCAGAGGAGCATCGGGGTGACCGCCGAGCAGTTCGTCAAGGCCGAGGTGGTCCCGGTCATGTCCGCGCTCGAGGCCCACGACATGAAGGTCGCCGCCGCGGTGATGCGCAAGGCCGGCGACGCCGGGCTCCTCATGATCGACGCACCGGCCGAGTACGGCGGGCTCGACCTCGACAAGGTCACGAGCATCCTGGCCGCCGAGAAGATGGCGGCCGGGCAGGCCTTCTCGGTCTCCTACGGGGCCCACACCGGGATCAGCACCCTGCCGCTCGTCTACTACGGGACCCCGGAGCAGAAGGAGAAGTACCTCGGCAAGATCATCACCGGCGAGTGGAGCGCGGCCTACTGCCTCACCGAGCCGGGCGCCGGGAGCGACGCCATGGGAGGCACCACCACCGCCATCCTGTCGGAGGACGGCAAGCACTACCTCCTCGACGGGACCAAGCAGTTCATCACCAACGGCGGGTTCGCCACGCTCTTCACGGTCTTCGCCAAGGTCGACCGGAAGCACTTCACGGCCTTCCTGGTCGAGCGCGACACCCCCGGCCTGACGGTGGGGCCGGAGGAGAAGAAGCTGGGAATCCAGGGCTCCTCCACGACCTCGGTCATCCTCGAGGGCGCGAAGGTCCCGGTGGAGAACGTGCTCGGCGAGATCGGCAAGGGGCACAAGATCGCCTTCAACGTGCTCAACGTGGGGCGCTTCAAGCTGGGGGCGGCCGTCCTGGGCGCCGCCAAGCACGCGCTGGGCACCGGCGCGGCCTACGCCAACCAGCGCAAGCAGTTCGGCCTGCCCATATCCTCCTTCGGGGCCATCCAGGAGAAGCTGGCCGACGGCGTGGCCGACCTCTTCGCCTCCGAGTCCCTTGTGTACCGGCTGGCCGGCCTCATCGACGACCGGCTGGCCACGATTCCCAAGGACGCCCCCAGCTACTACGAGGCCTACCAGGCGGCCATCGAGGAGTACTCCATCGAGTGCGCCATCTCGAAGGTGTACTGCAGCGAGGTGCTGGCCGACGTGGTCGACGACGTGGTCCAGATCCACGGCGGGTACGGATTCGTCCAGGAGTACGCGGCCGAGAAGTACTACCGCGACGAGCGCATCAACCGGATCTTCGAGGGCACCAACGAGATCAACCGGCTGCTCATCCCCGGCACCATCCTGCGCCGGGCCATGAAGGGGGAGATCCCCCTCGAGAAGGAGGCCCGCAAGGCCTTCGAGTCGCTGCTCAGCCCCTCGCTCGACGAGGTCGACCCCTCGATCCCCTACGCCGCCGAGAAGGCCACCCTGGCCAATCTGAAGAAGCTCTTCCTGATCCTCTCCGGCGCGGCGGTGAAGCGCTTCGGCGCGGGTCTGAAGGACGAGCAGGAGGTCCTGCTCGCGGCCGCCGACGTCGCCATCCAGACCTTCGCGGCGGAGAGCACCGTGCTCCGGGCCGAGCGCATCCGCCCGAAGCTCTCCGAGACGCGCCGGGCCCTGGTGGACGCCGCCGTCAAGGTGCACACCTTCCGCGCCGTGGAGAAGGTGGCCACGGCTGCGAAGCGGGGCGCCTTCTACGTGGCCGAGGGGGACGAGCTGTCCATGGTCCTCGGCGGGGTGCGCCGCTTCACCAAGTACGACGCCGGAGGGCTGCTGGCCGCCAAGCGGGTCCTCGCTTCCGCCACGATCGACGCGGAGCGTTACCCGCTGTAGCAGGCGTCTCCCGGTCGAGGGACCCCCGGACAGGCCGCCGGCGCGCGGCGGTCCGGGGTGCCGGCCGCCCCGGGTCCGGCCGATCCCGTACCGGCAGTTCATTCACCCGGAGAGAAGTGCACTCCGGGTTTCACCCGTGATCCTGGCCCGATGCTCCGGCAGGCCCGGTGTGGGTGGCCTGCCGGGGCTTCCCTTGACCTCGGTCAATGTGCCCTGATCCCGGTAGCCTGGGGGTTGGCCCGGTCCGTGTAGTGCCTCCGTCCACGGCAGGTCCTTCCCTGCCAGGAGGAGTGGCACGATGACTTCCAATCGCCTACTTGTCGCACTCGCGGTCGTGGCAGCGCTCGACGTCGCATGCGGGGGCGGCGGGGGTTCCACCACCGGAACCGGTGGGACGACGGGAGCGACGGGCACCACGGGGACCACCGGGACCACGGGAGCCACCGGGACGACCGGGGCCACCGGACCGGCTGCCCCGCTCCTCGGCATCGCGCTTCCCGAGGAGGTCTCGGCCCTGCCCACGGGGACCTCGTCGCCCGCCGGCCTGCGCTCGGGGGCCGCGCGCGTCGCTTCGGCCGTGCTTCCCGCCGACTCGGATTACGAGAGGGCCCGGACCTTCAAGCACGTGAGCGAGCGATCGCTCAACCAGTTCGACATCCTGAACACCATCTTCACCGCGATGGGCCAGACCCACTACGACGACCCCGCCGTGCTGAACCAGGGGGCGTACTCGGCCATGGTGGCCTGGGAGGAGAAGGACGAGAAGAACCAGGACCAGAAGCGCCTGGTGAAATGGGTCGTCGAATCGACCCGCGAGTCGGCGACCGCACCGAACGTGGTCAAGGCCTGGTTCCGCATGCCGATGATGAACGACGTGCCCTACACCATCCAGGTCAAGGTGGTCATCGACAGCGCACCCACCCAGAACGTGGACGGCTCCTACACCGACTACGGTGTCTGGAGGATGGACGCGAAGGTCCTCGAGGCGGAGATGCCGTTCCGCTTCGTGGCCTCGGCCTCGCGCGACGCGCAGGGGCGGGCCGTCGTCATGATGGGGCAGGCCGAGCCGGGCAAGGGCGGAGCCCCGATCGAGACACGCGGCGTCCTCCTGAAGTCGGCCAGCTCCGGCTCGGGCAAGGTCGTCTACCCGGACTGGGAAGCCTGCAACCAGCCCGACTGCGTGCCCGCCTCGGTGCCGGTGGCCTACGTCTACGATGCGCAGAACGTGACCCTGAGGAAGGGCGACGGATTGGTCGTCACCAAGGATCGCCACTCCTTCGTGGACATCGTGAACCGCTACGGTCTCTACGACGCAACCACCGGATCGGACGTGGCCAAGACCCGGCAGTTCGGCTTCCCGATCCGCGCCACCGGGGATGGGGGCGTGGAGATGTTCGGGTACTACGGCGCCTGGCAGGGCCGGCACCAGGTCTGGGGCAACGGCCAGGCGGTCCCCGCTGGCCTGTCCGTGCAGCGCGCCGACGTGCCGCCCGACCAGATCCCGCCTTCGTACACGACCAGCCCGGCCTTCACCGGCATCCTGGTGAAGCGGACCAACGTCCCCGCGCTCCTCTCCGATCTGACCGGACTCGCCGTGGAGACCTGGGACAACGTGAACTTCCAGCTCGGATTCGACGGTTCCCGGTGGTGCCTCGACCCGATGCTGGGCCCACCGCCCCAGCCACTGCCTCCGGACAGCCCTCCCTCGCCGCCCTACGCCACCTGTCCGGCGGAGAAGATCACCTTCGCAGACTTCGAGATCCTGGCGAACGATCCGGCGGACATGCGCCGAAACGTGATGATCCACCAGTGGGGACAGCAGCAGCCCGCCTCCTACGTCTGGGTCGCCGGGAGCTTCTACCCGGCCACGCAATCTCCGGGCACGCCGCATCCGGTGCAGTCGTCCGCCGTCCCGCACGTCTTCGTCCCAGGTGATTCCATCTGGGTGGACATCGGGGGCCCCGTCTACATCAGCTACGACGGATCGGGCTGGGTGAAGAAGACCGTGGCCTCGTTCGACACGCAGACCTGGACGGCCACCTTCGTGCCGGGCGGCGACTCGCCGTACACGCTCCAGGAAGGGCGCGAGTACTACTTCAACAACTCGGGCACGAACTACGTGGTCAAGGTCGTCGGAGGCGTCGCCGACGTTCAGCTGGAAGTGCAGTCCGTGGCCCATCCCTGGGACGCGACCGACTTCGTCCCCGCCGGCACGGTCTTCAGCCAGCAGTGGTGCGGACAGGGAAGCTGCAGCACCTTCTCGTTCGTCACCGACGCTGCGAGCCCGGACTACATGAAGCTCGTCTACTCGGCCGTGGGCGATGCCGACGCGGGCAAGTCCGTCGGCGATCCGGTCCGGGCCGGAATGTGGGGTCTCCAGGCCTCGATCGGCGGCGTGAACGTGCCGTTCAACTGGGACTACCCTCAGCAGGGGCAGGATTTCGGCGGCGCCCAGCAGTATCTCCTCCGCGCCGACGGCAGCTACGTCCAGCTGGACGACCCGATCCGGCTCGACACGGTCTCCCTCACCAACGCCAGCGGCAGCCGCGACTTCACCCTCCAGTTCGACGGCAACTGGATGCAGGGGCTTCCCAACGTTTGGGACGACCTGCGCAAGGCCGGCTTCCAGGTCGACGACGCCATCAAGGCGAAGGCCTTCTCGGTCCCGACCGGGACGGTCATCGGCCCGTACGTCGTGAAGCAGCTCCAGATCAGCGAGTACATGGCGCTGTCGTCTGCACCGGCCCTCGACCTCGCGGAGGCGAGCGCCATCGACCTGGGCACGGTCCCCACCTTCGTCGATCACGGAATGGGGGCGATGCCCGCGCCGGCGCCTCTAAGGTACTCCGAGGGGAACCCGGTCGTGCCGTGAGTTCACCCCACCGACCGAGCCTTCCCGTCCGCCTTCTTGCGAGGCAGGTACCCGGGGGGCGTCGGCGGCGGAACGGTGGAGGGCGCCACAGGCGTGAGCCACTCCACGGGAGGCGGTGCGAGCAGCGCCGCCTTCACCTCCTTGGCGGCCTCGTGGTCGGGATCCACGGCGAGGAGTTCGTCCAGGGCGGCGATGGCCCCGTCGCGATCGCCCCTGGCGAGGCGCGCCCTCACGAGGGACATCCGGGGAGGGAGGATGCCCGGGTGTGCGGCCACGAAGGCCAGGAGGAGCGGCTCGGCCTCCTCCGGCGTCCTGCCCCGGACCGACGCGGCCAGCTCCGCGAAGTCCAGCCACGGGTCGACCACCGCAGACCCGGAGCGGATCCGCGCGGAGAGGCGCCCCACCTCCTCGATCCGCCCGTCGAGACCGTAGTAGACCGAGAGCACTCGGAGGACGTCCGGGTCGTCGGGCGCCTGCTGGACCAGGGGGCGGAGCTCCTCGAGCGCCTCTTCCCGGGCGGCCCGGGCACGCCGGAGGCCGGCCGCCCCCTCCGGGGAAGCTGCGGAGACCTCGCGAAGGTCGGCCGCGGCGAGGAACCGGGCGAGGACACGCCCCGCCGCCGCCCCGCGGAAGGCCGGCTCACCGCGCAGCGGCTCCGGAACGGCGGCCGAGGCCCGTCCCAGCCGGGCCGGGTCGCCGGAGGCGGAGAGGGCGAGGACCTCCCGCTCCAGGGCATCCGGGTCGGGCGTCGCGGCGAGCGCCAGCAGCAGCGCGGCGCAGGGGAGGCCGATGGTCACCGGGCATGGCTAAGGCCACCGTACAGTGGCTGTCAAGGCGCGTGGCGTTCCTGGGCTGCCCGGGCCGTCCTGCCAGGGGCGTAGCACCGGGCCTGCAATCTTGCGATTCTCGTCACGGAGGGTAAAAGGAGGGACCATGGCCGACCACACCGACAAGAGGAAGCAGTCGCTCTACTTTCCCGAGGAGATGCTCCGGGAGATCGAACACGAGGCCCAGAGGCTAGATCGGTCCCTCTCCTGGGTCGTGCAGCACGCCTGGAAGGTGGCGCGTGGCCACATGGCCAAGATTCCCGGGGTTAACGACCCCGTGCAGCCGAACGTCTAGGACTCTTTTCGGGTGCCTAGGCCCCGATCCCGTTAAGACCTGCCCCGCTAGAGGCGTCTCGCCTCCACGGGGACGGGTGTCCCCGTGCCCCGACCCGAGGACGGTGCATGGCAAGGAAGCAATTCTGGATCATCGGCGCGCTCGTCATCGCCGCCGGGTGTGGCCGCGACGAGGTCGCTCATTACCGGGTGCCGAAGGCAGACCCTTCCGCGGTGCCCTCGCCGGGATCCGCAGGGGGAATGGGATCGGCCCCAGCCGGCGCATTGCCGCCCCCGCCCGACGTCTCGACCACCGGAAGGTTGCTCTGGAAGCTCCCCAAGGGCTGGACCGAGGAGCGGTCGGCCGGCGGGATGCGCTACGCAACCCTGAAGGCGACGGCGCCCGGCAAGCTCGACATCTCCGTCACCGTGTTTCCCGGACCTGCCGGTGGCGAGCTCGCCAACGTGAACCGCTGGCGAAACCAGATCGGACTCCCGCCAGTGGATGAGGCATCCCTGGCGAAGGACCGGAAGTCGCTCCAGGCCCCGGTCGGGGGCGTGGCAGTCTTCGATTACACGAGCGAGGGCACGACGCAGACCCGGCTCATCGCCGGCATCGTCTTCGCCGGGGGAAATAGCTGGTTCGTCAAGATGGTTGGAGACGCAGGCCCCGTCGCCGCGTCCCGGGCCGACTTCGTCCGACTCCTGGAGAGCCTCCGCCTTGCTGACCGCTAAGAATCCCATCGTGCGCGCCCTGACGTCGCTCCAGCTCACCATCGTCTGCCTGGCGGCGCTCATGATCCTGGTCACCGCCGCCACCCTCGCGCAGGTGGGAATGGGGACGACGGGGGCGGTCAACGCGTACATGCGCAGCTGGCTGGTCTGGTGGAACATCCCGAACTCCCAGTGGATGATCCCGGTTTTCCCCGGTGGCGCGACGGTCGGCCTGGTGCTCATGGTGAACCTCGTCGCCGCCCAGGCGATCCGCCTCCAGGCCACCTGGAGCAAGGCCGGTCTCTGGCTCGTCCACCTCGGCCTGATCCTCTTCGTGGGCGGCGAGTTCGTGTCCGGGATGTTCCAGGTCGAGTCGCAGATGGCCATCGAGAACGGCCAGACCGTGAACTACATCGAGGGGCGGGACGCCGAGATGGTGGTCGTCGACGTGACCGACCCGGCATGGGACGAGGTCTACGGCGTCGGCTCCGACACCCTCCGGCGGGAGGGCACGGTGGCCATCCAGGGCACGCCACTCACCCTGAAGGTCCACCAGTTCGCCCAGAACGCCCAGCTGCGCAACCGCACCCCCTTCGATCCGCCCGCCCGGGCCACCGCCGGAGTGGGAACCGGCGTCACCATGACCCCGGTTCCACCGGTCACCGCCGACAACGAAGTCGATCAGAGCGCGGCACTCGTCGAGATCAACGCCGGCGGGCGGAGCTACGGCACCTGGCTCGTCTCCCAGGGCCTGGGTGCCCCCCAGTCGTTCACCCACGAGGGGAGGACCTACCAGCTCGCCATGCGCCACCGGCGCCAGTACCTGCCCTACACGGTGACGCTGAAGAAGTTCAGCCACGACAAGTACGCCGGCACCGACATCCCCAAGAACTTCTCCAGCCTGGTGTTCCTGTCCAATCCGCGGACCGGGGAGGCTCGCGACGTCCTCATCTCCATGAACCAGCCGATGCGGTACGACGGCAAGGCCTTCTACCAGGCCAGCTTCGGCAAGGGAGACACCCTGTCGATCCTGCAGGTCGTCGAGAACCCGGGCTGGCTCATCCCCTACATCTCGTGTGTGCTGGTGGCGGTGGGGCTCATCGTCCATTTCACCGTCAGCCTGAGGAAGTCTTCCCGGAGGCGCGAGGCCGCGCGTCTCGTCCAGTCGGCGCAGGAGGCATGACATGAAGAGCAAGCTCGGCAGGTACGCAGCCTGGATCGCCGGTGGCCTGGCGCTCGTAGGGGCCCTCCTCATGCTCCGGGCGCCCGGACAGGTTCGCGGGCTGGACGTCGACGGATTCGTGCGCCTCCCGGTGCTGGAGGGGGGGCGGCTGAAGCCCCTCGACTCGACGGCGCGCAACGCCCTGCTCGTGATCCGGGGGCAGCAGAGCTTCCGCTACCAGGACCGCACGGTGGGGTCTGGAGAGTGGATCCTCGACGTGCTCTTCCGCCCCCAGGTTGCCGATCTCCAGCCCATCTTCGTGATCGACAACCCCGACGTGCTGGGAATCATGAAGCTGGAGCGGACGAAGGATCGCTACTACTCCTTCCGGCAGATCGTCCCATTCGTGAACGAGATCCAGCGCGAGGCCAACGCGGCGCACGCCATCGACGCCAAGCTGCGATCCCCGTACCAGAGCGCGGTCGCCAACCTCTTCGAGCGGCTCTACCTGTACCACCGGCTCAAGAACACCATCCAGCTCGAGCAGACGCCCGGGCTCGCCGCCGAGATCGCCGGCGCCACGTCCCCGGGCGCCGCGCAGCGCCAGGCCACGCTCGCCGACATGGCCTACTTCCGCCCCATCCCTCCGCTGCCCGGCCAGAAGGCCGAGGCCTGGTCCAACACCGGGGAGGCCCTCCGCGGCGTGGCCACGGGCGCGGTGAACCCCGGGCTCGAGCCCATGGCACGGATCGCCTGGGCCTACTCGGTCCAGGACGCTCCCGCCTTCAACAAGGCCGTGAAGGACCTCCAGGTCGTGACCTTCGGGACCTGGCCCGACGCCCAGGCCCACGTCGACCACGAGACCACCTTCAACCGCGCCCAGCCCTTCTACGTCGGCATGGCCATCTACGTCCTGGCGCTGCTCGCGGTCTTCGCCTCCTGGGCCTGGAAGCCGGAGATCCTCCGTCCGGCCGCCTTCGGCCTGCTCTGCGCCGGCGCCATCGTGCAGACCGCCGGCCTGATCTCGCGCATCGTCCTCCAGGGCAGGCCGCCGGTCACCAACCTCTACTCCTCGGCCGTCTTCGTGGGCTGGGGAGCGGTGCTCCTCGGCATCGTCCTCGAGCGCATGTACCGCAACGGCTTCGGCACGGCGGTGGCCTCGGCCTCCGGCTTCGCCTCGCTCCTCGTGGCCCACCACCTCTCCGGCGACGGCGACACCATGGAGATGATGCGCGCGGTGCTCGACTCCAACTTCTGGCTCGCCACCCACGTCACCACCATCACCATCGGCTACAGCGGCATGTTCCTGGCCGCGGCCATCGCCATCGCCTGGACCGTGCGGAAGCACTTCGCGGCCCGGATGAACGACGAGGCCTCGAAATCCCTCTCCGGGATGGTCTACGGGATCATCGCCTTCTCCCTGTTCTTCAGCTTCATCGGCACCGTGCTGGGCGGAATCTGGGCGGACCAGTCCTGGGGCCGGTTCTGGGGCTGGGACCCCAAGGAGAACGGTGCGCTCCTCATCGTGCTCTGGTGCGCCATCATCCTGCACGCGCGCTGGGGCGGGTATGCCCGGGAGCGCGGGATCATGACCATGGCCATCTTCGGCGGCGTCATCACCAGCCTCTCCTGGTTCGGCGTGAACATGCTGGGGGTGGGCCTCCACTCCTACGGCTTCATGGACAAGGCCTTCTGGGCGCTCTCGGGCTTCGTGGCGAGCCAGCTCCTGCTCATGGCGCTTGCCATGGCCCCCCGGCACTTCTGGAAGGGGAAGGCAGCCCGGGCCGCCGACGAGGCGGCGCACGCCGCCAAGGCGTGATAGGAAGCGTCCGCCCCGAGGGGCGGACCCCATGAAGCACCAGATCGCACGCCGGCGAACGTTCGCCATCATCTCCCACCCGGACGCCGGCAAGACGACGCTCACCGAGAAGCTGCTCCTCTACGGGGGCGTCATCCAGCTGGCCGGGGCGGTGAAGGCCAAGCGGGGTAGGGCCAGCGCCGTCTCCGACTGGATGGAGATGGAGCGGGAGCGCGGCATCTCCATCACGACGAGCGTCCTGCAGTTCCCCTACCGGGGACTGCAGATGAACCTGCTCGACACCCCGGGCCACGCCGACTTCAGCGAGGACACCTACCGGACCCTCCACGCGGTGGACGGAGCGGTCATGCTCCTCGACAGCGCCAAGGGCGTGGAGGCCCAGACCCGGAAGCTCTTCCGGGTCTGCCGGCAGCGGTCCATCCCCATCTTCACCTTCGTGAACAAGCTCGACCGGCCCGGACGCGACGCCTTCGACCTCATCGGCGAGGTGGAGAACGTGCTCGGCATCGGCGTCTACCCTGTCACCTGGCCCATCTTCCGGAGCGGCGTGTTCCGGGGCGTCTACCACCGGCTGCGCCAGCGCGTGTACCTGTTCGAGGCCAACCGCGCCAATTCCAGCTCCACGGCCGGCTCGGAGCGGCCGCCGGTGGAGGTGACCGGCATCGACGACCCGGCCCTTCGCGAGGAACTCGACGACGCCGGGTACGACAAGCTCCGCCACGACGCCGAGCTCCTCGAGATGGCCGGCGACAGCTTCGACCGGGAGCGCTTCGAGGCCGGTCAGCTCTCGCCCATGTTCTTCGGGTCGGCGGTGAACAACTTCGGCCTGGAGGCCTTCCTCGAGACCTTCTCCGAGCTCATGCCCCCGCCGCGCGCCCGCCCGTCCGACGCCGGCCCCATCGAGCCCTCCCGGGAGGAGTTCAGCGGATTCGTCTTCAAGATCCAGGCGAACATGGACAAGGCCCACCGCGACCGGGTGGCCTTCGTGCGCATCTGCTCCGGCAAGATGGTCCGCGGGATGAAGGTGACCCACGTCCGCACCGGAAAGGAGGTGCGGCTCGCCAGCCCCACCCAGTTCCTGGCCCGGGAACGCAGCGTCGTCGACGAATCCTACGCGGGCGACGTGGTGGGGATCCACGACCCGGGCAACTTCGAGATCGGCGATACCCTCACCGGCGGCTCCCGGTTCGCCTTCGAGGGAATTCCCAGCTTCGCCCCGGAGCACTTCCGACGCCTGGCCCTCGTCGACCCCATGCGCCGCAAGCAGTTCGCCACGGGGATCGAGCAGCTGGCGCAGGAGGGGACCGTGCAGCTGTACCGGCCGCCGGTCGGACGCGCCGGGGACCTGGTGCTCGGTGCGCTGGGGCAGCTCCAGTTCGAGGTGGTGAAGTACCGGCTCGAGGCCGAGTACGGCGTCGAGGTGCGGGTGGAGGCCGTCCCCTGGGTGCTGGCCCGGTGGCCCAGCCGCGTCGACGGGGCTCCGGTGGATCTCGAGGCGCTGCAGGACGCGGTCGAGGGGATGGTGGTGCTCGACGTGCGCGAGCGACCGGTGGTGCTCTTCGACCGGGCCTGGGCGCTCCAGACCGCCGAGCGTGTGCACCCGGAGTACGTCTTCGCCGAGACCGCCACCGGCGTCGTCGTCCGCGCCGCGTGAAGCCCGGTCCGGGGCGCCGTCACTCCCGGGTGGGCGGACCGGATGCGGGAGCCGGACCCTCCCGGTCGAGCCCCTCGTCGGCGTAGGAGGCGGGGTCCTCGAGCGCCTCCAGGTGGGTGAGCACGTGGGCGTTCGGGACGGCGAGCCGGATCTCCTGCTCGATCCGCTCGAGCAGCGCGTGCCCGCGGGAGACGCTCCAGGTCCCGGGGACGAGCACGTGGACCGAGACGAACCGGCGAGCGGCTGCCTGGCGCGTCCGGAGCGCGTGGAACTGGACCTCCGGGCTACGGTGGGCGTCCAGGACCTGCTGGACGGCGCCCTGCTCGTCGGGCGGGAGGGCGGTGTCGAGCAGCCCCAGCGCCGAGCGGCGGATCAGCTTCACACCCGTCCAGGTGATGTTCAGCGCCACGCCGATGGCCACGACGGGATCGAGCCAGTGCCATCCGGTGAGCGCGACGACGCCGATGCCGGCGAGCACGCCGGCCGAGGTCCACACGTCGGTCATGAGGTGGTGCGCGTCGGCCTCGAGGGCGATGGAGTGGTGCTTCTTCCCGGCTCGGAAGAGCACCCGGGATACAACCAGGTTGACGATCGAGGCGCCGGTCGAGACGAGCAGGCCGATGCCGACCTGCTCGATGGCGCGCGGGTGGAGGAGCCGGTTCACCGCCGACCAGACGATGGCCAGGGACGCCACCAGGATGAGGGCCCCCTCGACACCGCTCGCGAAGTACTCGGCCTTGTCGTGGCCGTAGGCGTGCTCCTGATCGGGGGGGCGGGCAGCCACCGTGAGCATTCCCAGGGTGGTGAGCGCCGCGACGAGGTTCACCACCGACTCGGCGGCGTCGGAGAGGAGGCCGACCGACCCGGTGAGGAGCCAGGCCGCGGTCTTGAGGGCGATGGTGACCGCCGCGGCGGCGATGGAGAGCCAGGCGAACCGGGCCAGGGACGGGCGCGTGTTCGTCACCGACCCGGCCGACATCGCCTGCGTCATCGGACCGGTCGCTCTCGCGCCGGGAGGATGTCGTGCAGCACCTCCCGGGCGCGCCGGAGCATCTCCACGGTGGTGTCCCAGCCGACGCAGGCGTCGGTGACGGAGCAGCCGTAGCGCAGCTTCGACAGGTCGGCCGGGATGGGCTGGTTCCCCGCCTCGATGAAGCTCTCCACCATGAAGCCGACGACCGACTGGTTGCCCTCGCGGATCTGGTGCACGACGTCGCGCATGACCAGCGGCTGGAGGTCGGGCTTCTTCCAGGAGTTGGCGTGCGAGCAGTCGACGACCAGGTTCCGGGGCAGCTTCGCCTTGGCGAGGGCCTCCTCGGCGAGCGCGATGGAGACGGTGTCGAAGTTGGGGCGCCCCCCGCCGCCGCGGAGCACCAGGTGGCCATAGCGGTTGCCGCGGGTCCGGACGATGGCGGACCGCCCCTGCCCCGAGACTCCCAGGAAGCTGTGGGGACCGGCGGCCGAGAGGATGGCGTTCACCGCGCCCTCGATGTCGCCGTCGGTGCCGTTCTTGAAGCCCACCGGGGTCGAGAGGCCGGACGACATCTCGCGATGGGTCTGCGATTCGGAGGTGCGTGCGCCGATGGCGGTCCAGGCGATGAGGTCGCCGTAGTACTGGGGGGCGATGGGGTCGAGGGCCTCGGTCCCGGCCGGGAGTCCCAGCTCGTTCACGTCGAGCAGGAACTGGCGGCCGCGCTCCATTCCCTCGTCGATGCGGAAGGAGTCGTCCATCCGGGGGTCGTTCACGAACCCCTTCCACCCCAGCGACGTGCGCGGCTTCTCGAAGTAGACCCGCATGACGAGGAGCAGGGTGTCGGAGAGCTCGTCCGCAAGGGTCCGGAGGCGGCGCGCGTAATCCAGGCCGGCTACCGGGTCGTGGATGGAGCACGGGCCCACCACCACGAGGAGGCGCCGGTCGCGGCCGTCGAGGATGGCCTCGATCGCGCGGCGTGCGGAGACCACGGTGGAGGCTGCGCTCTCGGAGAGGGGGTGTCGACCCTTCACCTCGTCGGGCGAGGGCATGAGGTCGAGGGACGCGACGTTCAGGTTCTCGGTCTGCTGCATGGGATCCCCATGGTACCAAGAACTCGTGACGCTGCTGCACGCATCCTCGATCGGCCTCGCCTTCGGCAGTCGGACCATCCTCGACCGGCTCACCCTCACCATCGAGGAGGGGGAGCGCGTGGGGCTGGTGGGCGTGAACGGATCGGGAAAGTCGTCGCTCCTTCGCATCCTTGCTCGCGCCGCCGAGCCGGATCGGGGCGAGGTCCAGCTGCGGCGCGGGGCATCGGTCACCTACCTGCCGCAGGAGCCGGTGTTCCCCGAGGGCGCCACCGTGGCCTCGGAGCTGGAGGTGGCGCGCGCGCCGCTCAAGGCTGCCATCGACGCCCACGCCGCCCTCTCGGCGCGCCTCGCCGGGGAGGCCGAACCGGCCCGGCACGACCGCATGCTGGCGGAGCTGGCGGCGCTCTCCGACCGGGTCGAGCACCTGGGCGGCTGGGACACGGCCCACGAGGCCCGCCGCCTGCTCGACCGGCTCGGCGTGCCGGACTGGGATCGCCCCATCTCCGAGCTCTCCGGGGGAGCGCGCAAGCGGGTGGCCATCGCCCGGGCGCTCCTGTCCCACCCCGATCTCCTGCTCCTCGACGAGCCCACGAACCACCTCGACGCCGACACGGTGGACTGGCTGGAGGACGAGCTCGACGGCCGTCCGGGCGCGCTGGTGCTCGTCACCCACGACCGCTACTTCCTCGACGACCTGGTCGACCGGATGCTGGAGATCACCGCCGACGGGAGCGTGACCAGCTGGCCGGGGAACTACGAGGCCTTCCTGGAGCAGAAGCTCCTCGCCGAGGAGCAGTCGGCGCTCGGCCAGCACAAGCGGGAGCGCTGGATCTCGCAGGAGGTGGCCTGGCTGCGCCGGGGCCCGGAGGCGCGCCGCACGAAGAGCAAGGCGCGCATCCAGCGGGCCCGGGCCCTCATGGCCGAGAAGGGCTTCGTGCGCCCGCGCGTCGCCGACTTCCAGGCCTCGCCACCGCCCCGCCTGTCCCAGGTGGTGATCGAGGCCCACGGCCTCGGGAAGTCCTTCGGCGACCGCAAGGTGCTCGAGGAGGTCGACTTCATCCTGCAGCGCGGGGAGCGGGTCGGCATCGTGGGCCCGAACGGCGCCGGCAAGACCACGTTCCTGCGCCTCCTGCTCGGCGAGCTGGAGCCCGACGCGGGAAAGGTGGTGACGGGCGTCCGGACCCGCGTCGCCTACCACGACCAGCAGCGGGCCACCCTCGATCCGGAACAGACGGTCTACGAGGCGGCCGGGGGAGGGGCTCCCGGCATGGCAGGAGAGGACTTCGTCACCATCGGGGATCGGCGCGTGGGCCTGCGCGACTACCTCGACGACCTGCTCTTCCCCCCGGTCATGCAGCGGATGAAGGTGAGGGTGCTCTCCGGGGGGGAGAGAAACCGTCTCCTGCTCGCACGCCTGTTCCTCGAGGGGGCGAACGTGCTCGTCCTCGACGAGCCCACCAACGATCTCGACCTCGTGACCCTGAACGTGCTCGAGCGGCTGCTCCTCGACTTCGGGGGCAGCGTCCTCCTCGTGACCCACGACCGGTACTTCCTCGACAAGGTGGCCACCTCGATCCTGGCCTTCGAGGGGGACGGGCGGGCCGTCCGGTACCCGGGCAACTACGAGATGTACCGGAGGCTCAGGGCTCCGAGGGCCGAGCCGGCGGCGCCGGCCCCGGCCAGGCCAACCCCGCCTCCACCGGCGCGGAGCCGTTCCGCCCGGAAGCTCTCCTTCAACGAGCAGCGTGAACTCGAAGGTATCGAATCCGCCATCCAGTCCGCCGAATCCCGCAAGTCGGCGGCCGAGACGGCGCTCTCCGATCCGGCCACCTACCAGAAGGGAGGGGACGTCGTTCCCGCCCTGCGCGCAGAGATGGAGACGGCCGCCGCCGAGGCGGAGCGGCTGTACGCCCGGTGGGAGGAACTGGAGTCGATCGCCGCCGCCAGCCTCAAGCCCGGGCCTGGATGAGCTCGATGCGGTAGCCGTCCGGGTCCTCGACGAAGGCGATGACCGTCGTGCCGTGCTTCATCGGGCCGGCCGGCCGGACCACCTTCCCGCCGCGTCGCTCGATCTCCGCGCACGCGGCGTACGCGTCCGGAACCTCCAGCGCCACGTGGCCGAATCCACCGCCCAGGTCGTAGCGGGCGGTGTCCCAGTTCCAGGTCAGCTCGATGGCCGCCGCCTCCGACTCGGGGGCGTAGCCCACGAACGCCAGCGTGAACCGGCCGTCCGGGTAGTCGTGGCGCCGGAGCAGCTTCATCCCCAGTACCTCGGTGTAGAAGCGGATCGAGCGATCGAGGTCGCCCACGCGGATCATGGTGTGGAGGATGCGCATCGGATCACTCGTACATCTTCCGGGTGCTGTTGCCCATGAAGCGGATCGCGGCCGGGCGGGAGAGGAGCCGCTGCATGACGAAGTTCACGGTCCGGTTGAGCCGGCCGGCGACGACCACGGGCTTCTTCCCCAGCGCGGCGAGCGCCTCCGCGACGACCGGCCCGGATTCCATCATGGGGACCCTCTTCCGGGGGCGGGAAGCCTCGTAGCTGGGGGTCCGGGTGGGGCCGGCCCGGCAGGCCAGCACGTCGACGCCCGCCGGCCGGAGCTCGTCCCAGAGCCCCTCGGCGAGCACGATCTCGAAGGCCTTCGATGCCGCGTAGGCAGCCACGATGGGGGTGCCCTGGCCGCCGGCGAGGGAGGACATGAGCAGGATGCCACCGCGTCCGCGCTCCGCCATGCGGCGGCCGAAGTGGTGGGCCATCGCGAGCGGCGCCCGGCAGTTCACGTCGATCACCTTCAAGAGGTCGTCGAGCGGCCGGTCGAGGAATGGGCCCAGCGCCGAGAAGGCGGCGTTGTGGACGAGGAGCCCCACCTCGTCCTGGCCCGCGAGCGCGTCCAGCACGGCGAGGAGGTCGGGGCGGGCCACGTCGGCCGTGGCCGTCCGGACCCGGATGCCGTGGGCGGTGCGGAGCTCGCCGGCGAGGGCCTCGAGCGGTCCAGGGCGCCGGGCCACGAGCAGGAGGTCGAGCCCGCGCGCGGCGAGAGCACGGGCGAAGGACTCGCCGATGCCCTCCGAGGCGCCGGTGATGAGCGCCCACGGGCCGTAGCGGGCCCGGAAGTCCACTACGCTTCCTCGGTGAACGGGTGGGGCTGGAGCCACATCCGCGCGATGACCAGGACGGGCACGATCATCCACGGGGCATTCGCTCCCACCACGACGGCGGGGAAGGGAGTCGCGTGGATGCCGCGCAACTCGTCCCCCAGGATGATGAAGACGTTGGTGAAGAGCATCGTCCCCCAGATGATGCTGGGGATCCGGATCCACTCCCGACCCTTCACGTAGGCCCAGATGGCCGCCGCGTAGAACGGTCCGAAGACGAGGACGTCGAGCCAGATGGTGGCCCGGTACCAGGCCGGCCGGGCGATGAGCAGGGGGTCGAAGCTCCTCTCCCACCAGTGAACGAGAGCGAGCAGCCGCTCCGGGGGCCAGAGGGGAGGCGTGAAGCGCTGGATGTCGTCGATCACCACCTGCTCGAGGCTCACGACGTAGGTCGTGAAGAACAGGTTGACGACGAAGAACACCACCAGCGCCAGGTCCCAGGGGCGCCGCCGGAGCGGCAGTACGCGCCGGGTCACTTGAAGGAGAAGTTGAAGAACGGGAAGACCGGGAGCATGCCGCCCTTGTGGATGATGTTGATGAGGCCGATCTGCACGCCCTCCATGGTGTCGGTCTGGTTCACGATCCCGAGCTGCAGGCCCTTCACGTGGCTCGCCTGGTTGTAGAGGCCGGTCTGGAGCCCCTCGAAGTTCCCCTTGGTGATGCTCACGATCCAGTTGCCCTGCCAGCCCTTGAACTGTCCGTTCACGATGCTGACGGCGCCCCACTGCACGCCCTCGGCTCCGCCCGAGGTCATGTTGACGAGCCCGAGATCGAAGCCGTTCACGAAGGCGTTGTTGCCGTAGAGGAGGCTGAAGCGGAAGCCGCTGATGCCCTCGGCCTCCGGGACGATCTGGACCGGCGTGACGAGGCCGAGGGAGATGGGCTTTCCGCCCGACTCGGCGCGCGAGGGGGCGGGAACCGCCAGGAGGGCGGCAAGGACGGGGAGGGCGAATGCGAGTCGACGCATGTTCGTTGCTCCTTGTGAGTGAAGGTTCTTCAGCCGAGCGCTTCCTGAAGGGCCTTCCTTATTGCGGCCGGGTCGGATTTGCCCTGGGTTTCGCGCATGACCGCTCCGAGAAGGAATGCGAGCAGCTTCTTCTCGCCGGCCCGGTAGCGCGCCACCTCCGACGCCTGGGCGGCGAGGACGCGGGCCACGGCGCCGTCGATGGCGGCCCGGTCGTCCACCTTCTCGAGCCCGAGCTCGACCAGCCGGGCCCCCGGGTCACCCGGCCGCTCGACGAGGCTCGCGAGCAGCGCCTTGGCCCCCGCGCCCGTGGAGCGACCCGACTCAGCGAGCACGACGAAGCGGCCGAAGTCCCCGGGCTGCAGGGGAATCGCGGCGAGAGGCGCGTCGCCGGCGAGTCCGAGGAGCTCGTTCACGAGCCAGCGGGCGGTGGGGCCGGGAGGCGCTCCCGCCGCCAGGGCAGCATCGAACCAGGCGGCGGTGGCCGCATCGGCGGAGAGGATCTCGGCCTGGCTGGGCGTGAGGCCCGGGGTGGCCGCCAGGCGGGCGTGGATCGCCGCCAGCGCGGGGTCGGCGGCGCGCTGCTCGGCCCGGACGTCCCCGCGCCCCTTCCTCGGGGGCGTCGCCTCGACGGGTTCCCGGGGGGACCGGGCCGGCCGCCTGGAAACCGGCGTGGCAGTCCTGGAGGCCCAGGTGTCCTTCAGCGTCATGGTCCGGTTCCAGGCCGGGGCGCCCGGCCCGGAGTCGACCGGGTCGACGAAGAAGTACCCCTCCCGGAGGAACTGCCAATGGGTTCCCGGAGCCGCACCGGCCAGCGCCGGCTCGACTCGCGCCCCGGTCGCCGAGGAGAAGGATTCCGGGTTGAGCACGTCGAGGAAGTTCGCCGCCGCGTCGGGCTGCTCGACGGTGAACAGCCGGTCGTAGAGCCGGACCTCGGCGGGAACCGAGCGGGTCGCGTGGACCCAGTGGAGGGTGCCGAGGCCGCGCCGCGCACCGCCGCCGTCCCGGGAACCGGGGTCGTAGGTGCAGCGGACCTCCGCAACCTCGCCTCCGGGGCCGCGGACGACCTCGTCGCAGCGGACCACGAACGCCCCGGCGAGCCGGACCTCGCGACCGGGTGCGAGCCGCTTCCAGTCGGCGGGAGGGTCGAGCGAGAAGTCGTCCCGCTCGACGAGCAGGTCCCGGCCGAAGGGAACGGCCCGTTTCCCGCCGCGTTCCGGTTCGGCAGGCCACCAGGGGAGGTCGAGATCCTCGTCCGGTCCGGACCAGTTCGTCAGCGTGAGCCGGAGCGGGTCGAGGACGGCCAGGGCTCGTGGCGAGCGGCGCTCGAGGTCACCCCGGATGCAGAACTCGAGCTTCCCGATGTCGACCACGCTGTTGTTCTTCGCCACCCCGATCAGATCGGCGAAGTCGCGCAGGGCGTCCGGGGTCACGCCGCGCCGGCGCATTCCGGCGATGGTGGGCATGCGGGGGTCGTCCCACCCCGAGACCCGCTTCTCGTTCACGATCTGGAGGAGCTTCCGCTTCGACATCACGGTGTATCCGAGGGCCAGCCGCGCGAACTCGTACTGGCGGGGCCGGGGCTCCCAGGGTCCGGTGTGGTCGAGCACCCAGTCGTACAGTTCACGGTTCGACTCGAACTCGAGCGTGCAGATGGAGTGGGTGACCCCCTCGATGGCGTCCTCGAGCGGGTGGGCCCAGTCGTACATGGGGTAGATGCACCAGGCGTCTCCGGTGCGGTGGTGGTGCGCGTGGCGGATCCGGTAGAGAAGCGGATCCCGCATGATCACGTTGGGATGCGCCATGTCGATCCGCGCGCGGAGCACGGCGGCTCCGTCGGGGAGCTCCCCGGCGCGCATCCGGCGCAGGAGGTCGAGGTTCTCGGACGGGGACCGGTCGCGGAAGGGGCTCGCCGTTCCAGGGCGCTCGAAGCTGCCCCGCTGCTCGCGGATCGCCTCCTGGGACTGGCTGTCGACGTAGGCCCTGCCGTCCAGGACGAGCTTCTCGGCGCAGGCGTACATCTTCCCGAAGTAGTCGGAGGCGAAGTGGAGGTTGTCGCCCCAATCGCACCCCAGCCACCGGACGTCGTTCTCGATCGACTCGACGTACTCGGTGTCCTCGGTGGTGGGATTCGTGTCGTCGAAGCGGAGGTGGGCGCGCCCCCCGTATCGGGCGGCGAGCCCGAAGTTGAGGAGGATCGACTTCGCGTGCCCGATGTGGAGGAAGCCGTTCGGCTCGGGAGGGAAGCGGGTGACGACGGGGCCGTGCACCCGGCCCGCCGCCAGGTCGGCGTCGACGATGTCGGTGAGGAAGTTCCCTGGACGGGCCGATTCTGCCATCAGGGGCGTGTACCGCAGCCCCGGACCGCTCGCAACTGCGCGGAAGGAGGGTATCCTTCGCCCCCATGGAGGTCCTCCTCGACGGGTCGAGCCCCCTCCACTGGCTCGTGGTCGCGGTGCTCGCGGTGTCGGGCGCCCTGACGGCCTGGATGGGTTTCCGCGACGGATTCGTGAGGGGCGTCGTCCGCACCAACTCGGGACCGCTGACCGGCTGGAAGGCGGTCGCTGCCGGGGCGCTATACGCCGCGTTCGGGCTCGCCGGGGTCGCGGGCGCGATCTTCTTCGTCCTCCGGGCCCGTTAGGGGCCCGTGCCGCCAGGCCTCGCCCCGGTGGCGCGGGCTGCGCCTGTCGCCGCGGGAGCAGGCGAGTTGCAGGGCGACGCTCCGCTGGAACGCCGCGATCATCGGGGCGAAGCGCTCCGGGGCGGTTTCCAGATCCCCCAGGGCGAGCGCGACGGCCTCCAGGGTCGACAGGTGGACCGCGCCGGGTTCGGCCCGCAGCCCTCCGTACCCGCTGGGGCGCCCTGCGTCGACCGAGATGCGTGGAAGGGCCGCCAGCGACGGGGAGAGGCGGAGCATCTTCTCGGACTGGTGCCAGGTGCCATCCACCGCGAACAGGACCGGAGGGGGATGCGGAGCGAGCTCCCGGGCCGGCGTGGAGCCCGGGCCAGGGTAGAGGATGGCGGCGCCGGGCAAGGCGGCCAGCTCCCTCACCCGGGGCGATGCCTCGAAGGAGACTCCCTGGTGCAGCTCGGCATTCTCCAGGGCGAGGCGGGTCAGCCAGGCCGAGCAGATGGCCAGGCGCGCCTCCCGGGGGTGCTGCAGGAGGACCACCCGGGTCCGGGAGGCAGCGGGCGTGAGCCCTTCGCAGACGCAGAACTCGGCGGGGCGCAGGCAACGGCTGCAGCTCGCGCGCATGCCGGCAGCACTACCCGGTCGGCGGGGCCGAGGCAAGGCGTCCGGGGGTCCTGGACGGGGACGAACACCCCGCCCTGTTGCAGTTCCCGTCGCGGGTGCGTAAACCATTGCTCGTGCCAGGTTTCGGGCCAGAACGGATTCCGGGAGGATCGACATGAACGGGGAGCAGGAGAGCACGACGCAGCCGACGCTCGGCGAGACGGCGGTGGCGAAGTACGAGGAGGGCAAGGCCGTCGTCGAGAAGGAGGCGGCGGTGGTCGCGGCCGAGTTCGACGCCGGCATGAAGAAGGTGAAGGCCGCGCAGAAGAAGGCCAAGGCAGAGGTCAAGAAGGACATCCGGAAGGTGAAGGCCGGCGTGAAGAAGGCCCAGGCCAAGGCGAAGAAGTTCGTCGCCACCGTGAAGAAGACGGCCAGGACCGAGGTCAAGAGGGTGAAGGCGGCCGCCAGGGCCCTCACCGGGAAGCCGGCGAGGAAGGTCGCGAAGAAGCCCGTCAGGAAGGTCGCGAAGAAGCCGGTGAAGAAGGCGGCCAGGAAGGCCGGAAAGCGGAAGTAGGCCTCTTCCAGGGGTCCTGGGGCGCGTCGCCCGTGGCCACTGCCGCGGGGGGGTCGCGCCCCTTCCGTTCAAGCCCCGCGTGGAACCCGTGGACGGGTCGCGCGAGTTCTGCTTTCCTTCCGGGTCATGGCCACCCCCGACTTCAAGTACCAGGACCCGTTCCCGCTCTCGAAGGACCAGACCCCCTACCGCTCGCTCGGCAAGGAAGGCGTCTCGGTGACGACCTTCGAGGGCAAGGAGATGCTCAAGGTCGAGCCGTCGGCGCTCGAGCGGCTGTCGCACGCCGCGATGCGCGAGCTCTCCTTCTTCCTCCGCCCCGCGCACAACGAGCAGGTGGCGAAGATCCTCGCAGACCCGGAGTCCTCCCCGAACGACCGCGGCGTGGCGCTCGCCTTCCTGCGCAACGCGGAGATCGCGGCGCAGGGCGACCTCCCCATCTGCCAGGACACCGGCACCGCCACCGTGGTGGGCAAGAAGGGGCAGCAGGTCTGGACCGGGGCTCGTGACGAGGAGTGGATCTCCAAGGGGGTCTACCGCACCTACACCGAGGAGAACCTGCGCTACTCCCAGACCGTCCCGCTCACGATGTACGAGGAGGTCAACACCGGCACGAACCTGCCGGCCCAGATCGACCTCTACGCGACCGAGGGAGACGAGTACAAGTTCCTCTTCGTCGCCAAGGGCGGCGGCTCGGCCAACAAGACGCTGCTCTGGCAGGAGACGAAGGCGCTGCTCACGCCGGAGAAGCTCGAGAAGTTCCTGGTCGACAAGATGAAGTACCTCGGCACCGCCGCCTGTCCGCCGTACCACATCGCCGTGGTGGTGGGCGGCACCTCCGCCGAGACGAACCTCAAGGTCGTGAAGCTCGCGTCCACCAAGTACTACGACGGGCTGCCCACCGAGGGAAACAAGCACGGGCAGGCGTTCCGCGACCTCGAGCTGGAGAAGCGGCTCCTCGATGCGGCGCACAAGCTGGGCATCGGCGCCCAGTTCGGGGGGAAGTACTTCGCGCACGACGTCCGGGTGGTGAGGCTGCCCCGCCACGGGGCCTCGTGCCCGGTGGGCATGGGCGTCTCCTGCTCCGCCGACCGAAACGTGAAGGCCAAGATCACCCGCGAAGGGCTCTTCATCGAGGAGCTCGACCGGAACCCGGGGCGGCTCATCCCGGAGGCGTACCGGGGCAAGCACGGACACGGGGTGAAGATCGACCTCAACCGTCCCATGAAGGAGATCGTGGCCGAGCTGTCGAGGCACCCGGTCTCGACGCCCCTGCTCCTCACCGGCACCGTGGTGGTGGCCCGGGACATCGCCCACGCCAAGTTCAAGGAGCTCATCGACGCGGGGAAGGGCGTCCCCGAGTACCTCAAGAACCACCCCGTCTACTACGCCGGCCCGGCCAAGACGCCGAAGGGCAAGCCCTCCGGCTCCTTCGGCCCGACCACCGCCGGCCGCATGGACTCCTACGTCGACCTCCTGCAGTCGCACGGCGGCTCGCTCGTCATGATCGCGAAGGGCAACCGCAGCCAGCAGGTCACCGACGCCTGCAAGAAGCACGGTGGATTCTACCTGGGCTCCATCGGCGGCCCGGCCGCGGTCCTGGCCGAGGAGAACATCAAGAAGGTCGAGTGCATCGACTTCCCCGAGCTGGGAATGGAAGCGGTCTGGAAGATCGAGGTGGTGGACTTCCCGGCCTTCATCCTCGTCGACGACAAGGGCACCGACTTCTACAAGAACCTCGGGATCTAGCGAGCAGCGTCGCATCCATTTGGGTCGTGTATACTGGCGGGCCCTTTTCCCGAACCGCCGGATGCACATGACCGAGCCTCGAACGCTGCTGCAGAAGATTCGGGATTCCCACGTCGTCGCGCAGGAGGAGGGCGCTCCCGCCGTCCTCTACATCGACCGGCACCTGGTCCACGAGGTGACCTCGCCGCAGGCCTTCACGGGCCTGCGGGCGCGGAAGCTCCGGGTCCGGCGCCCCGATCTCACCACCGCCACCGCGGACCACTCCATTCCCACCCGCGGGCCGGTCGTCGACGAGCAGGCCGCCGCGCAGCTCCGGCAGCTCGAGGCGAACTGCCGCGAGTTCGAGGTGCCGCTCCACGGCCGCGACAGCCCGACACAGGGAATCGTCCACGTGATGGGGCCGGAGCTGGGGCTCACCCAGCCGGGAATGACCATCGTCTGCGGCGACAGCCACACCGCCACCCACGGCGCCTTCGGTGCGCTCGCCTTCGGCATCGGCACGAGCGAGGTGGAGCACGTGCTCGCCACCCAGTGCCTGCTCCAGCACCGCCCCCGCAACTACGAGGTCCGGGTCGACGGACGGCTCCCGGCGGGCGTCTCCGCCAAGGACGTGATCCTGGCCCTCATCGCCCGCATCGGCGTGGGCGGCGGGACTGGCCACGTCTTCGAATTCACCGGCTCCGGAATGGGCGCCCTCGACATGGAGGAGCGCATGACGGTGTGCAACATGGCCATCGAGGGTGGTGCGCGCGCCGGCCTGGTGGCGCCCGACGACACGACCTTCCAGTACCTGGCCGGGCGTCCGGCCGCGCCGATGGGAACGGCATGGGACCGCGCGCTGGCCCGCTGGCGCGCCCTCCCCAGCGATCCGGGCGCGCGCTTCGACCGGACCCTCTCCCTCGACGCCGCCGCGCTCGAACCCATGATCACCTTCGGGACCAACCCCGGAATGGGGATGGCCATCGGCGGCCGCATCCCGGAGCCCGGGGCGCTCTCCGACGCCTCGCAGCGGGCGGCGCTGGAGAAGGCGCTCGGCTACATGGGACTCCGGCCCGGCCAGCCCATCGCCGGCCAGGCCGTGCAGGTGGTGTTCATCGGAAGCTGCACCAACGGTCGCATCTCCGACCTGCGGGCCGCGGCCACGGTCCTTCGCGGGCGAAAGGTGGCCCCCGGCCTGCGGGTGCTCGTCGTCCCCGGTTCGCAGATGGTCAAGAGGCAGGCCGAGGCCGAGGGACTGGACCGGGTCTTCGTCGAGGCCGGCGCCGAGTGGCGCAACCCTGGCTGCTCGATGTGCATCGCCATGAACGGTGACCAGCTCCAGCCGGGCGAGTACGCCGTCTCCACCTCGAATCGGAACTTCGAGGGGCGCCAGGGCAAGGGCGGCAGGACGTTGCTCGCCTCGCCTCTCACCGCCGCCGCGGCGGCCGTCACCGGCGTGGTCACCGACCCGCGCACGCTTCCCAGCGCCTGAGGATCCCGGACATGGCCCAGTTCACCACGCTGACCTCCCGCGTCGTGGTCGTCCCCCAGAACGACATCGACACCGACCAGATCATCCCGGCCCGGTTCCTCAAGACCACCGACAAGGCCGGGCTGGGATCGAGCCTCTTCGCCGACTGGCGCTACGGCCCGGACGGCGCCCCGCGCCCGGAGTTCCCGCTCAACGCCCCCCGCGCGCAGGGGGCCCAGGTGCTGCTGGCCGGCGACAACTTCGGTTGCGGCAGCTCGCGCGAGCACGCGCCCTGGGCCCTGACCGGGTTCGGCTTCCGCGCGGTGGTGAGCACCTCGTTCGCCGACATCTTCCGGAACAACGCGCTGAAGAACGGGCTCGTGCCGGTGGCCGTCGACGCGGCGGCCCACGCCGCCCTGCTCGAGCAGCTGGCCCGGGATCCCGAGAGCGAGGTCACGGTCGACCTGGCCTCCCAGGCCTTCCGCCTCCCGGACGGCTCCACCGTGAAGTTCCCCATCGACCCGTTCGCCCGGACCTGCCTGCTCGAGGGGGTCGACGAGCTGGGCTACATCCTGCGCTTCGAGCCGCGCATCGCCGAGCACGAGCGGCTCGTCCGGGAGGGTCCGTGATCCAGATCTACGACACCACGCTCCGCGACGGCACCCAGCGCGAGGGCATCTCCCTCTCCTGCGACGACAAGATCGTCATCGCGCAGCGGCTCGACGAGCTGGGCGTGACCTTCATCGAGGGTGGGTGGCCCGGCTCCAACCCCAAGGACGCCGAGTTCTTCGCGCGGGCGCGCGACCTTCCCTGGAAGACCGCCCGCATCGCGGCGTTCGGTTCCACCTGCCGGGTGGGGGGAGGGCCGGAGGACGACGCCAACATCCGGGCGCTGGTCGATTCGGGGGCGCCGGTCTGCACCGTGGTCGGGAAGACGTGGACCCTGCACGTCACCGACGTTCTGCGTACGACCCTCGAGGAGAACCTCCGCATCATCGAGCAGAGCCTTCGCCACCTCGTGGCCCAGGGGCGGCGCGTGATCTACGACGCCGAGCACTTCTTCGACGGCTACCGGGCCGACCCGGGCTACGCGCTGGCGACCCTGGAGGCGGCCGCCCGGGGCGGGGCCGAGACGCTGGTGCTCTGCGACACCAACGGCGGCTCGCTCCCGTGGCAGATCGCCGACGTGGTGCGGACGGTGAAGGGAAGGGTGGACCGGCCCCTCGGCATCCACGCCCACAACGACAGCGAGACCGCGGTGGCCAACTCGCTGGCGGCCGTCCACGAGGGCGCCGTCCAGGTCCAGGGCACGGTGAACGGCTACGGGGAGCGCTGCGGGAACGCCAACCTGTGCTCCGTCATCCCGGCGCTCGAGGTGAAGCTCGGACTGGAATGCCTGCCGGCCGGGAGGCTGCACACGCTCACCGAGGTTTCCCGGTTCGTGGCAGAGCTGGCAAACCAGGCTCCCGACGACCACCAGCCCTACGTGGGCAAGTCGGCCTTCGCCCACAAGGGCGGGATCCACGTGGCGGCCATGCGCCGCAACGAGGCCACCTACCAGCACGTCGATCCGGTGCTGGTGGGCAACCGGATGCGGGTGGTGGTCAGCGAGCTGTCGGGGCGGGGCAACCTGCTCTCCAAGGCCGAGGAGATGGGGATCGCCGGCGGGGACGTCGGCGGGGTGCTCGGCGAGATCAAGGACCTCGAGTCCAAGGGTTTCTCCTTCGAGGCCGCCGAGGCCTCGGTGGCCGTGCTCATGAAGCGGCAGGAGCCGGGCTACCGTCCCCCCTTCGAACTGGTCGACTTCCTCGTGAACGTCGAGCACCGCACCGGGCGGGGGATCTTCGCGGAGGCCATGGTCAAGGTGCGGGTCGACGGCGAGGTGCTGCACACCGCCGCCGAGGGGGACGGCCCGGTCGACGCCCTCGACGCCGCGCTCCGCAAGGCGCTCTCCCCGCGCTACCCCAGCGTCGGGAAGATGAAGCTCACCGACTACAAGGTCCGCATCCTCGACAGCGAGCGGGGCACGGGTGCGGTGACCCGCGTCCTCATCGACACGCACATGGGCGATCGGCGCTGGAGCACCGTCGGCGCCTCCACCAACATCATCGAGGCCAGCTGGCGCGCGCTCAGCGACTCGGTCGAGTACGGGCTCACCGTCGCGGCCTGACGGCGCGGCGCCCCCGGGGAGACGACATGAAGGCGACGATCGTGGTTCTGCCGGGCGACGGGATCGGTCCGGAGGTGACGGCCGAGGCCCTCCGGGTCCTGTCCGCCGTGGCCGCGAAGGGCGGGCACGAGTTCCGCATCGTGGAGCGGCTCATGGGGGGGTGTTCCATCGACGCCCATGGCGTGGCGCTCACGCCCGAGGTGCTGCGCGACTGCCAGGCGGCCGACGCGGTGCTGCTGGGCGCCGTGGGAGGGCCGAAGTGGGACGACCCGAAGGCCAAGGTCAGGCCGGAGCAGGGGCTGCTGGGCCTGCGCAAGGGGCTCGGCGTCTTCGCCAACCTGCGCCCGGTCCGGGTCCACCCGGCGCTGGTGGACGCATCACCGCTCAAGGCCGACCGGCTGGCGGGCGTCGACATCCTGGTCATCCGGGAGCTCACGGGTGGGCTCTACTTCGGCGAGCCCAAGGGGCGGCACCACAAGGACGGGCACGAGCACGCCGTCGACACCCTCGATTACGCCGACTACGAGGTGCGGCGCGTGACCGAACTGGCTTTCCGGCTGGCCAAGGGGCGTCGCAGGAAGGTGACGTCCGTCGACAAGGCCAACGTCCTCGAGTCTTCCCGGCTGTGGCGCCAGGTGGCCACGGCGGTGGGTCTGGACAACCCCGACGTCGCCCTCGATCACATGCTGGTCGACACGGCCGCCATGCGGCTCGTCCAGGCCCCGGCCTCGTTCGACGTGCTCGTCACCGAGAACATGTTCGGGGACATCCTCACCGACGAGGCGGCCGTGCTGGCCGGGTCGATGGGCATGCTCCCCTCGGCGTCGCTGGGCGCCGGCGGGCCCGGGCTCTACGAGCCCATCCACGGCTCGGCTCCGGACATCGCGGGGAAGGGGATCGCGAACCCGCTGGGGACCATCCTCTCGTCGGCCATGATGCTGCGCCACTCGCTCGGGCTGGAATCCGAGGCGGCTGCCGTGGAACGGGCGGCCGAGGCAGCCATCACCGAGGGTGCGCGTACGGCCGACCTGGGGGAAGCTCTCGACCCGGGCCATGGCCGACGAGGTGCTGCGGCGACTCTAGCTAACCCTTGGCCGGCGGCGCCGGCTTGCGGCGAGCCAGGATCCTCTCCATCTCGTCCATGGTCGCGTTCATCTCGGCGATGGCCGCGTCGAACGGGGCGGAGGTGGTCATGTCGACGCCCGCGCTGCGGAGCAGGTCGATGGGGAAGCGCGACCCGCCGGCGCGCAGCATGTCGAGGTAGGCGTCCCGCCGGGCGGTCCCGCCCTTCGCGGAATCCTCCCGGATGGCGCGTGCCAGCGCGGTGGAGGCGACCATGCTGGTGGCGTACTGGTAGACGTAGAACGGGCGGTAGAAGTGGGGGATGAAGGCCCACTCCGCGGCGATCAGGTCGTCGACCTCGGTCACGCCCGCGTCGTGGCCGTAGTAGGCGCGGACGATTCCCAGGTAGAGCTCCCCGAGGCTCTCGCCGGAGAGCGGTTCTCCCCGCTCCGCCCTCTCGTGCATGGCGAGCTCGAACTCCGCGAACTGGGTCTGCCGGAAGAGCGCGCCGCGAACCCCGTCGAGGTGGTTGCCGAGGAGCGCGAGACGGGTCTCGTCGTCCCTGGCCTTCCCGAGCATGTGGTGCAGCAGGAGGTTCTCGTTCAGGGTGGACGCCACCTCGGCGACGAAGGTCGGGTAGTCGTAGGTGGGGTAGGGCTGGCCCGACATCGCATACCAGGTGTGCATCGAGTGGCCCGACTCGTGGGCCAGGGTCGAGAGGTCCTCGTACTGCCCGTTGAAGTTGAGGAGCTGGTACGGGTGTACGCCGTAGACGCCCGTGGAGTAGGCGCCGGAACGCTTCCCCGTGGAGGGGAGGTAGTCGGTCCAGCGGCTGGCGTAGCCCTTCCGGAGCGTCGCCACGTAGTCGGATCCCAGCGGGGCGAAGGCCTCGAGCGTGATGGCGCGGGCCTCGTCCGGGGAGAACTGGAGGGACACGCTCCCCACCATCGGGACGTAGAGGTCCTGGTACCGGAGCTTCTCGACCCCGAGCATGCGGCGCCGCAGTTCCAGGTAGCGGTGGAACGTGGGGAGGCTCCGCCGGACGTCGGCGATGAGCTGCCGGTAGACCGCGGGGGGGATGTTGGAGTCGAACAGGGCAGCCTCGAGCGAGGACCCGAATCCGCGGACCTTCTTCTGGAAGACCTGGGCCTTCACCTGGCCGTCCAGCGTCGCGCCCATGGTGCGGGAATAGGCCTTGAGGGCGCCGAAGAAGGCGGCGAAGACCGCCTCGCGGTCGGCGCGGAGGGGCGCTGCGCGGGCCAGGCCGTAGCCGGAGGGGTCGAGCCGCACCTCGCCGGAGGAGAGCTTCACGGTCGGCCAGGGCAGGTCGGCGTTGGAGAGGATCCCGTAAGCGGCCCCGCCGGTATCCGCGAAGCTCTGCGCCTCCGCCACGATGCGCTCCTCGCCCGCGGACAGGGTGTGGGGCTTCGCGCGAAGGACGTCGTCGAGGAAGAAGCGGTAGATCGCGAGGCGGGGCTCGGCTTCCGACCAGGCTCTCACCTTCCCGGGGTCGATGGCGAGGATCTCGGGCCGGATGAACGACGTCGCCGCCTCCAGCCGGACCGCGATCTGCTGCGCGGAGTCGCGCATCTCGCGGGGGTGGGCAGCCCGGACGTCCTCGTCGGAGAGGCAGGAGGCGTAGACGTAGATCCGCTCCAGATCCCGGCTGAGCGCGAACATCGCGTCGAGGGCGTCGGCGAGGGAGCCCGCCGACGTCCCGAGCCGGCCACGATGCGCGGCCAGGCCGGGGATGCGGCGCCCGAGGTCGTCCCGCGCCGCGCTCCAGGCGGCCTCCGAGGGGTAGAGGTCGGCGAGATTCCACCGGTACCCCGCGGCGGTCTCCGCGCGATCCGCCGCGCCGGCGGGGAGCGCCAGGGTCAAGGCGACGACGACGAACGCGACACGGGCCATGACGATCCTCGTGCTAGTCCTCCGGGATGGGCTGCGGCCCCGGCACGATCCCGGCGATGTCCGGATCCTCTCCCGGCGTTCCCGGGGAACCGGGGTTCGTCTCCTTCTCCCGCTTGCGCGTCTCGCGCCGCTCGTCCTTCTTGCGCTGCTTGTCGCGGCGTGCGGCTTCCTTCTGTCGCTTCGTCGAACCCGGGTTGAAGACCATGTGCGCTCCTGGAGGCAGGGGCCTCTCGGCTTGGGAAATGCGAAGGCCCGGCCGCCGGCCGGGCCTCCACCGAACGGCTCGGCCTGTAGCTTACAGCGGCCGGACGCTGGCGGCCTGAAGACCCTTCGGCCCCTTCTTCACCTCGAACTCCACCCGCTGCCCTTCCTTGAGGGTGCGGAACCCTTCGGTCTGGATGGCCGTGTGATGGCAGAAAACATCCTCACCACCGCCGTCCTGCGTGATGAAGCCAAAGCCCTTCGCATCGTTGAACCACTTCACGACTCCACTGGCCATCCAGCACTTCCTTCGTCGTTCGCGCGGGAACCGTTCCCGGTGGGCCCGGGCCACCCCTGTAGCGCGGGCCGCCAAATTCTCTAGCGCGCCCGAAACGGTTTGTCGAGGGACCCGGCAAACCGGGGGCCGTCAGCCGGCCTGGTCGAACCGGTCGAAGCTCATGGTGAAGACGGCCCGCCCCTGGGTGAGCGAGCGAAGCTCGGTGGCGTACCCGAACATCCGCCGAAGGGGGGCTTCCCCCTGGATGACCTTGGTCACGGTCCCCCGATCGGAGACGTCGAGGACCGAACCCCGGCGCCGGTCGATGCTGCCGAGGACCTCGCCCAGGTACTCGGAGGGGAGGACCACCTCGGTTCGCATGACGGGCTGGAGGATCACGGGTCCCGCCCGGGTGGCGGCATCACGCACCGCGTCGGCCACCGCGATCTTGTAGGCGAACGGGCGCGACGCCCCCTCCCGCCACGCGGCGCCGATCAGGATCACCTCGACGTCCTGGAGCGGATGCCCTTCCAGGACGCCTGTCTCGGCGGCCTCCCGTGCCCCTGCCGCGGCCATCTCCAGCGTCTCGCCCCGCAGGAAGGGCAGGGCACGCGCCTCCGCCGAGACGGAGAACCGGAAGCCCGTCCCGCGGGCCAGGGGCGCGACGGCGACGCTGGCCTGGCCGAAGACCTCCTCGTCCTCGAACGACCGCTCGAAACGACCCTCGCCGTGGGCTTCCGTGGTCAGGGTCTCCCGGAGGAGGACCTGCGGCTCCCCCGTGCGGACCTCCAGGCGGAACTCGCGCTTCAGGCGTTCGGCCACGATCTCCAGGTGGAGCTCCCCCATGCCGGAGATGAGCAGCTGCCCGGTGTCGGGGTTCTCGCCGAAGCGGAAGCTGGGGTCCTCGTCGGCGATGCGCGCCAGGGCCTCGAGCAGGAGCTCCCGGTCGGAGAGGCTCCGGGCCTCCACCGCCGCCGAGATGACCGGCTCGTAGGCCGAGATGCGCTCGAGGACGAGTCCATGCCCCGGAGTGGTGAGTGTGTCCCCGGTCTTCGTGTCCTTGAGCCCCATGACGGCGAAGATCTGGCCGGCGCCCAGCACCGGCATGCGCCGCTTCTGGGATGCGTGCATGAGCAGGATCCGGGAGACCCGCTCCTTCCTCCCCTGGCTGGCGTTCCAGACCTCGTCCCCCTCGGCGATCCGGCCGGAGTACACCCTCAGGAAGACGAAGCGCCGCAACTCGTCCAGGAGCGACACCTTGAAGGCGAGCGCCACGAGGGGGGAGTCGTCGGACGGGGAAGGGGTCACCACGTCGATGCCGGCGGCATCGGTGCCGTGCGGGGGCGGAACGTCCAGGGGCGACGGGAGCCAGTCGCAGACCGCGTCCAGCACCTGGGGAACCCCCTTGTTCCGGAGCGCCGAACCGCAGAGCAGGGGGACGAACTTCCCGGAGAGTGTGGCCCGACGCACCGCCGCGCCCATGGCGACCGGATCGAGGTCGGCGTCCTCCAGGAGGGCGGTCGCGGCGCCGTCGTCGACGTCGGCCAGCGTCTCGAGGAGCTCCCTCCGGGCATCCTCTCCCGCGGGCGAGATGCCTGGAGTCACCACGAAGGCACGAGGGTCGTCGTCGTCGGCGAAGGTGACGGTCTGGCGCGTCACCAGGTCTTCCAGCCCCGAGAACTGCGGCCCGCTGCCGAGGGGGCGCTGCACGGCGGCGCTGCGGTGGTCGGGGAAGTGGCGCCTCATGGAGCCCAGGGTCTCCTCGAAGTCGGCGCCCACGCGGTCCATCTTGTTGGCGAGCGCGATCCGGGGGACGCGGTAGCGGTCGGCCTGGCGCCAGACGGTCTCGCTCTGCGGCTCCACCCCGTTCACGGCGTCGAACACCACCACCGCACCGTCGAGGACGCGCAGGCTCCGCTCCACCTCGACCGTGAAGTCCACGTGGCCCGGGGTGTCGATGAGGTGGATCTCGTGGCCCGCCCAGTCGAACGTGCTCACCGCCGAGGTGATGGTGATCCCGCGCTCGCGTTCGAGGTCCATCCAGTCCATCACGGCCAGGCCGTCGTGGACCTCGCCCATCTTGTGGGTCCGTCCGGCCGCGAAGAGGAAGCGCTCGGAGAGCGTGGTCTTCCCCGCGTCGATGTGGGCCATGATCCCGATGTTCCGGATCGCACGGATCCGGCGCACCGGTGCCGCCTCCCGCGTCGCCTCCCCGGACATGGACGTGGAGTATACCCATCCAGGCGCGGCGCCGGTCGGTGTCGTCGAGCTAGAAGTAGCTGCTCCCTACCGAGGTGAGACCCATGGCCCCGACCCCCAGCTCCTCCCCGCACCCCTGGCGGTTCCACCGCGTCGGGGGGCTCGACCAGGTCCAGCTCGACACCGCCGAGGACCTGCGCAACCTCGACCGGCTCGACCAGAAGCTCTGGGTCGCGCTGGCCTGCCCCGTGAAGGGGCTCGAGATCGACGCGGCCACCCTGGCCCTCCTCGACTCCGACAAGGACGGACGCGTCCGCGCGCCCGAGGTGATCGCCGCGGTCAAGTTCGTGGACGCCCGGCTGAAGGATCTCGGAGATCTGGTGAAGGGCAAGCAGACCCTTCCCCTCGCCGACATCCGCGAGGACACGCCGGAGGGGAAGGCTCTCCTCGGCGCGGCCCGGCAAGTCCTCGCCGCGGCCGGGAAGCCGGAGGCGACCGAGGTCGCCCTCGACGACGTCGCCGACCTCTCCAACGTGTTCGCGAGGACGCTCTTCAACGGCGACGGCGTGGTGATCCCGGAGTCGGCGCCCGAGGGGGCGGTCCGGCAGGTCATCGTGGACGCCATGGCCTGCGCGGGCGAGGTGCCCGACCGCTGCGGCAAGCCGGGGCTCGACCGGCCGCGGCTCGAGGCCTTCTGGGCCGACCTGGCCGATTTCGACGCGTGGTGGAAGGAGGGGCGTGGCGCCGCCGTCCAGGGGCTCGGGGAGGCCACTCCGGCGGCCGCCGACGCGGTCCGTGCCGTGCGAGCCAAGGTCGACGACTACTTCACCCGGGTGGGCCTGGCCTCCATCGACGACCGCATGCCGCCACTGCTCGCCCGTCCCGAGGTGGAGATCGCGGCCATGGCGGGCAAGGACCTGTCCCCGGCCAGCGCCGAGGTCTCGTCGCTTCCCATCGCTCGCATCGCCGCCGGCCGCCCCCTGCCCCTCGGCGAGGGCGTGAACCCGGCCTGGGCCGGTGCAGTGGCGGCCCTCCAGGCGCACGCGGTGTCGCCGGTCCTCGGCGCCGGCCGCGCCTCGCTCACGGCAGCCGAATGGGAGTCCACCAAGGCCGCTCTCGCCCCGTACGAGGCATGGCTCGGCGCGCGGAGGGGCGGCCGGGTCGAGAAGCTGGGGGCTACCCGGGTGGCGGAACTCCTCGCAGGGACCGGTAGGGCCGACGTCGAGGCCCTCATCGTGCAGGACGAGGCCCGCAAGGACGAGGCGAACGAGGTCGCGGAGGTGGTCCGGATGGTGCGGTACCGCCGGGACCTGTACCGCCTGGTCCGGAACTTCGTGAACTTCGCCGACTTCTACGATCCGCGCCTGCCGGCGGTGTTCCAGGCCGGCTCGCTCTACATCGACGGCCGCGCCTGCCACCTCTGCGTCAAGGTGGACGACCCGGCGGCGCACGCCGTCATCGCCGTCCCCAGCCGGATGTTCATCGCCTACTGCGACTGCAGGCGGCCCGGAGGCGAGGCCATGAAGATCGCGGCCTGCGTCACTCAGGGTGATTCCGATTTCCTCTCGATCGGGCGGAACGCCCTCTTCTACGACCGCGCGGGCCGGGACTGGGACGCCACGGTCACCAAGATCGTCGAGAACCCCATCAGCCTGAGGCAGGCCTTCTGGTCGCCCTACAAGCGTGCCATCCGGGCCATCAGCGAGCAGGCGGCCAAGTTCGCCGCCGCCAAGGACAAGGAGGCCGAAGGTCGGCTCACGCAGGCGGCCGACAGGGCCGGCGGCGCGGCGGTGTCTGCGAAGCCGGTGACTCCCCAGCCCGTCGACGTGGGCAAGATGGTCGGGATCGTCGCCGCCCTGGGCGTCGGCGTCGGCGCCGTCGGCACCATCTTCGGCGCGGCCGTCTCGGGATTCGTGGGACTGCAGCCGTGGTGGGCCAAGATCCTGGCCGTGGTGGGGATGGTGCTCGTCATCTCCGGCCCCGCGGTGGTCATCGCCTGGCTGAAGCTCCGGCAGAGGACGCTCGGTCCGGTGCTCGACGGAAACGGCTGGGCGGTGAACGGGCGGGTCGTCGTCAACATGCCGCTCGGCACGGTGCTCACCGACCGGGCCGCGTTGCCACCCGGTTCGAGCCGGTCCCTCCAGGACCCCTACGTCGACCAGGCGGCTAGGAACCGGCGCGTCCTCGCCTGGCTCCTGGTAGTCGCCGTCCTGGCCGCGCTCACCGTGGCCAGGCTGCAGCACCTCTGGCCGTTCCGCCGGTAGGCCCAGGCTCCCGGTTCACTCCGGCAGCACGCGCTCGGTGATCTTCACCCCGGTGGCGGGGTCGACTCCCTCGAGGTCGGCCCAGGCCACGCTGGGAATGAGCCCGCCGTCCTCCTCGGCCTGGACGAAGATGCGCCGGAGCAGGGCCGGTCGGCCGGCGATGGTGACCGTGGCGGCAGGGCAGCCCTCGCGGAGGGTGAGCTTCACCGGACGGTCCTTCTTGGCCTTGAGCACCACGACGAAGCCGTCGCCCGCCGTGGCCGGGTCGACGCTGAAGCCGTAGGCGAGGAGCTTCTCGATGAAGTTGAGTCCCTCCCGGTGGCCATCCTCGGCCAGCATGTGCCACTCCGCCTGGATCGGGTCGTCCGGATCGAGCGTCCCGTTCGCGCCCCACCGGGCCAGGTACACCACCTCGTTGGCGTTGGTGCTCCGGCCGATGCGGAAGAGCTCGGGGGCGCACGACGGAGCGGGGGCCGTCGAGAGGAGCAGCGCCAGGGTGAGCGTTCCGAACATCGTGTGCCTCCGCGCCGGGTGCCGGCCAACCCGTGCTATCGAATCACGGGCCCGGGCGCAACGATCCCGTGGTGGCGCACGCAGCCGCGTCCCTTGCCGACCGCGTAGGCCCGGCGCAGCCCCTCGGTGAGGTAGGCCTTGGCGTTCCGGACGGCCTCGGCGACCGGGTCGCCCATGGCCAGCCGGGCCGCGATGGCGGCGGACAGCGTGCAACCCGTTCCGTGGGTGTGGGGCGTGTCGATCCGGAGGGCGGACACGTCGTGCGTCTCCCGGCCGTCGAACAGGACGTCGATCGCGTCGCCGCTCGAGGGCATTCCTCCCCCTTTCACGAGCACTGCGACCGGGCCCATGGCCTGGAGAGCGCGGGCCGCCTCGCGCATCGCCTCGAGGTCGCGGACGGGCCGTCCGAGCAGGGCCTCGGCCTCGAGCAGGTTCGGCGTGAGGAGGGTGGCGAGAGGGAAGAGCAGTTCCACGTAGGCCCTCTGCGCCGAGGCGTCCACGAGCCGGTCACCGCTGCGGGCCACCATGACCGGGTCGACCACGAGCGGCGCGACCCGGTGCCGGCGCAGGGCACGGACGACTGCCTGCACCACCTGAGCCGTGCCGAGCATCCCGGTCTTCGCCGCCGCGATCGGCATGTCGGAGGCGACCGCGTCGATCTGGGCCTCGACGAGCGACGGCTCCACCACGGCCCATGCCCGGACGCCCGTCGAGTTCTGGGCGGTGACGGCCGTGATGGCGCTGGTGCCGTGGATCCCGTGGGCCGCGAACGTGTGCAGGTCGGTCTGGATCCCGGCTCCGCCGCCCGAATCGGAGCCGGCGATGGTGAGGGCGACCTTCATGCGCCGAGTGTCCGCGAATCACGGAAAGGTGCAAGGGCGGCCCGAGGGTGGGTGGAAACCGCCACGGGGGTCAGGGCGGCCCGGGTCGCCGGTGATGCTCGGCGGCCCGGCTCTCGCTGGCCCGGGTCCTTCAACGTGCCGCAGGCAGACGGGAAAGTGTGCAGGGGGTCCCGGGCGCGAACTCGGGCTGGCCCGTCGCCAGATGGCATGTACCATGCTCTCGAAGTGGACCGATGCCATCCGGGCCGGTCCTCCTGATCGCTCGTGCCGTCGCGCTGCTCCCCGCCGCGCTGTTCTTCGCGTGGGCGCGCACGCGCGAGGCCAGGAGCATCGCGTCGTCGCCTGCGCCTGTCCCCGTCCGGGTATCCGGCGATGCCGCCACCGCCTTCCAGGTCCTCTCCGACTGTTCCTCCGACCTCGTCCTCCTCGTCGATCGGGACGGAAAGGTCGCCTACGCGAGCCGGTCCGCGGAGCAGGCGTTCGGCGCTCCCCTGTCGGCGCTGAGGGGCAAGGCCTTCACGGAGCGGTTTCTCGAGGCCGACCGGGTCCTCGGCGCGGAGATGCTGCACCGGGCCCGGCGGCACGGGTCCGCCCGCGGAACGTTGCACGCTGCCCGTCCGTGCGGCGACATCAGGGCCTACGACACCGTCGTGGATGCGTCCAGGGGCGGTGACCCGGGAGTGCTGGCCATCTCGGGCCGCGACGTCACCGAGCAGGTGCGACTCTCGGCGCAGCTCCGCCAGGCGCAGAAGCTGGAGGCGGTGGGGCGCATGGCGACCGGCGTGGCGCACGAGTTCAACAACCTGCTCGCGGTGATCCGGTCGGGCACGGCGCTGGCGCGCGAGTCCCTGCCGCCTGGCCACCCCGCCCACGCCGACCTGGCCGACGTGGCGACCGCCGCGGACCGCGGCGTGGCGGTCACGCGAAAGCTCCTCTCCTTCTCGCGCCAGGAGACCCCCGATGCGCAGCGCGCCGACGTGTCGGAGGTGCTCGCCGAGCTGGCCAGCTTCATCCCGCGCCTCGTCTGGCGGGGACACCAGGTCCGCGTCGCCGAGGGAGCCGCGCTGGGAGAGGTCCCCCTCTCGGCCACGAGCCTGGAGCAGGTCGTGCTGAACCTGGCCATCAACGCGCGCGACGCCACTCCCTCGGGCGGGTGGATCGAGGTCGAGGCCCGCCGGGTCGAGGTTCGCGACGGCGACGCCTCGGGGCTCCCGCCCGGCCCGCACGTCGAGATCGCCGTCCACGACCAGGGCACCGGGATGCGCGACGAGGTGAGGCGACGCCTCTTCGAGCCGTTCTTCACCACCAAGTCCCCGGGGCTCGGCTCGGGCCTCGGGCTCGCGATCTCGCTCGGGATCGTGCAGGGAGCCGGAGGGACCATCGAGGTGGATACGGAGGAGGGAAGGGGAAGCGTCTTCCGGGTGCTCCTGCCCCACCTGGCGGTCGTTCCGGGAGTCCAGGTAGCGGCCACGCCCGATCCCCCGGCGATCCGTCGCTCCCGGGTCCTCCTCGTCGACCACGACCCCGCGCTGGTGGCGATGCTCTCCCGACTGCTCGCGGCGCGAGGACACGAGGTCGTCACCGCGGCCACCGCGGCCGAGGCACGGCTCCAGGCGGCCTCGTTCCCGGGCGCCGTGGACGTCGTCCTGACCGGGCTCGAGCTGGGGAGCGAGCACGGCGTGACCATCCTCGGCGAGGTGAAGCGAACGAGCCCCCGTGCACGGGCCGTGCTGCTCTCCAGCGAGGTTCGCGATGCCTCCGACGTCGACCACCTGCTCGAGGCCGGCGTGGAGCTGGTCCGTCGTCCGGTTCCCGCCGAGGCGCTCGTAGAGGTGGTGGAACGGGCCGCGGCGCGCTCGCTCGTCCGGCTCGACCCGCCCGTGGCGCCGGTCCTGGCTATCGCCTAGCGCTCGGCCGCCGGCTCCTGCTGCGTCAGGCAGTGGAGCGTGCCGAGCCCCCAGACCAGGTCGAGGGCGTGGACGCCCACGACAGGGCGATCCCGGAACAGCTCGCCCAGGATGCCCAGCGCCTCGCGGTCGGCCGGGTCGTTGAACGTCGGCACCAGCACGGCGGCGTTGGCCACGTAGAAATTGGCGTAGCTCGCCGGGAGGCGCTGGCCGTCGAAGACGACGGGAGCGGGCATGGGCAGGTCGACCACCTCCGGACGCGAGCCGTCGGCGAGCCGCGCCGAGGCGAGACGCTCGCGATTCTCGGAGAGCGCGGCGTGGTTCGGGTCGGACGGGTCGTCCTCCCGTGCCAGGACGATGGTGGACGGGGAGACGAATCGCGCCAGGTCGTCGACGTGGCCGTGGGTGTCGTCGCCGGCGATTCCCTTGCCCAGCCAGATGGTCCGGGACGCGCCCAGCACGTCGCGGAAGATCGCCTCGTAGTCGGAGCGGCCGAAGCCGGGATTGCGCACCTGCACCGTGGGGTCGAGGAGGCACTCCTCGGTGGCCAGGATGGAGCCGGCCCCGTTCACGTCGATGGCGCCGCCCTCCAGGACGACGTCGCGCCCCCCCCGCCGCACGGGGAGCAGCGGCAGGCCGAGCCCCCTCGCGGCCCGCTCCGGCACCCGGGCGTCGCGTCGCCAGTCGGGGTACTTCGCCCAGGCGTCGAAGCCAAGCCCCGCCACGGCGCGCACCGCGCCCCGGGCACCGCGCCGGACGAAGACGGGACCGGAGTCGCGCATCCAGGCGCGGTCGGTCGGGATGCGCCGGAAGTCGACCCTCCCGGTGTCGGCGCCGTGGCGCCGGAGGTGGCGTCGGGCCTTCGCCTCCTGGGCGGCATCGTTCACCAGGAGGCGGACGGTCTCCCCAGCGGCGACCTTCTTCACGATGTCGGCGTACGCCCAGGGGATTGGCCCGAACCGGCCCGGCCAGTCGCCGGCGGCGTGGGGCCAGGCGAGCCAGGTGGCCTCGTGGGGCTCCCACTCGGCGGGCATCCTGAGGGCAGGCGTGCGAGGACTCTGGGGCCGGGCCACGGGGTCCTCAGTCGATGAAGCGCTTCTCGATGCCGGAGTAGGCGTCGACGCGCCGATCGCGCAGGAAGGGCCAGTGGCGCCGGACCTCCTCGATGCGGGAGACGTCGACCTCGCCGAGGAGGGTCTCCTCCCGGTCCATGGAGGCCTCCGCGATCACCTGGCCGAACGGGTCGCAGAGGAAACTCGATCCCCAGAACTCGAGCCCGGCCTGGCCGGCCTCCCCGGCCTCGAAGCCGGTGCGGTTCACGGCTGCGACGTAGACCCCGTTGGCGATGGCGTGGGAGCGCTGGATGGTGCGCCAGGCGTCGCGCTGCGCCGCGCCGAAGCGCTCCTTCTCGGCGGGGTGCCAGCCGATCGCGGTCGGGTAGAAGAGGATGGCCGCGCCCTGGAGGGCGGTGAGGCGTGCGCCCTCCGGGTACCACTGGTCCCAGCAGATGAGGGTGCCGACGCGGCCCGCGGAGAGGTCGAAGGACCGGAATCCGAGATCACCCGGCGTGAAGTAGAACTTCTCGTAGAAGGCCGGATCGTCCGGGATGTGCATCTTTCGATAGGTGCCGCGCAGCGATCCGTCCGCGTCCACCAGGAGCGCGCTGTTGTGGTAGAGGCCGGGCGCCCGCCGCTCGAAGATGGGGACGACGATCGCGACGCCGGCCCGGCGCGCGACCTCCTGGAATCGCCGGCTACTCGGTCCGGGGACGTCCTCGGCCAGGTCGAAGAAGGCGTGGTCCTCGCGCTGGCAGAAGTACGGGGAGCGGTAGAGCTCCGGAAGGCACACCACCTCGGCGCCCCGGCGAGCCGCCTCCTCCACCCTGGCCGCGGCCCGCTCCTCGTTTTCGCGCGGGTCGGCGGACATCGCCATCTGGACGAGGCCGACCTGGAACTTGCCCTTCGACATGGGGCGAGAGGATACGCGGAGCGGGGCCGGGACGCACCCCCGAAGGGTGGGGCCATGGAGAGCGGCCCGGTCGGGATCAGGAACGGCCGAGCGGCGCCTCGTCGTCCTCGTCGGCGCCGCCGTGAAGCGATCGCACGACAGCCCGGGGAAGGATGGCTTCCAGGCTCCCCACGGCCAGCACCACCTCCCGCAGGAAGAAGGTCAGCGCCAGGGTGAGCGCGCCCATGGCGGCCACGAAGAGCCCCGCCACGAGGAGCGAGAAGTTCATCCGGGCCAGGAAGCCGATGAAGGCGACCCCGATCACCAGCGCCACCAGGAGAGCGGCTCCGGTGCCCATGGTGATGGCCCAGCGCACCAGCTCTCCCCGACGTTTCAGCACCGGCAGCTCGGGAGATTTGCCGTCGACCGGGCAAAGCGGGTCCTCCAGCGCGCGGGTCCGGTCGACGATCCGGGCCAGCCGGTTGGCGAACACGTTGAGGAGCGCCCCGACGGCGGAGAGAAGGAAGGCCGGAGCGAGCGCCATCTGGATGACGCGGGCGATGTCGTGGACGTGGGACTCTTCCATGGGGCTCGCTTCAGCGCTCGAACACGAGGGGAAGGGTGACGCGGGAGGGCGTCGGGCGGCGGGGGAACCTCCAGGCGCCTACGTGCGTCCGGGCGGCGGCCACGAGGCGCCTCCGCTCCCGCTCCGCTCCGGAGGGGGAACGCGTGGTGTCGGAGAGCACGCGGGCGTCGCGCACCTCTCCCGCGGGGGTCACGCGGAATCCGAGCGAGAGCAGGCCGGCCACGGCGAGACCGCTGGCCAGCGGGCGGATGGCGTCGGAGAGGGAGTCGATGCGCGGCGCGAGCTCGCCGGCGTCGAGCGCGCCCTCCACGAAGGGGCGGGGGGAGACGAACCATCCGTGCACGACGGCGCGCCCGTCGCGCGGGTCGAGCGTGCCGCGCACGGTGCGGACGGAATGGGGCAGGCGGGGATCGAAGACGACCAGCCGGTCGAAGCGGGGCTCGACGACGCGGAGGAGCTCCGGCCTCTCGGCCTTGCGGGTGGATCGGAACGCCCCCCACCAGTCGAGCACCTCGTCGCGCAGGATCTCGGTCTCGCCGCCCTGGAAGCGCCGCCCCTTCCAGCGGGTGAGCGAGTAGACGAACGCCCAGGGCCCGTGGGGCAGGTCCCCGTGAAGCTCCTGCCCGCACCCATCCACGTAGACCGAGAGCCAGGGCGGGGAGACGTCGTGGCAGCCGAGCGTGCGCCGGCCCCACCACACCAGCCGGGAGTGAAAGCGTTCGTAGACGTCCTCCGGAAAATACTTCCAGGCGGGGGTCCGGAGCGCCGTGTACTGGCCGGGCTGATGCCAGAAGTCCCACACGAAGCGATCCGGCGAGGCGACGCGCGGTTCGGCGAAGCGGGCGTCCAGGTGGGCTCGCAGGGCGCGCCCTTCGGGGGCGAAGCGGTCGACGATGGCGAGGGAGCGGACCAGTCCCGGCGAGCCTAGCACGGCGGTTGACTTCCACCCCTTCTCGGCTATTCCCTCTACGACCATGCGAAGCGACGTCATCAAGAAGGGGTACGAGCGCGCCCCCCACCGCAGCCTGCTGCGCGCCACCGGACTCGTCGACGCCGACTTCGACAAGCCGTTCATCGGGGTCTGCAACAGCCAGGTCGACATCATCCCCGGCCACGTCCACCTCGCCGGATACGGCCAGATCGTCAAGGACGAGATCCGCAAGGCGGGCGGGGTGCCCTTCGAGTTCCACACCATCGGTGTGGACGACGGCATCGCCATGGGGCACGCCGGCATGCTCTACAGCCTGCCGTCCCGCGAGCTCATCGCCGACTCCGTCGAGACGATGATGAACGCCCACGCGCTCGACGCCATGGTCTGCATCCCCAACTGCGACAAGATCGTCCCGGGGATGCTCATGGGAGCGCTTCGCGTGAACGTGCCCACCGTCTTCGTCTCGGGCGGGCCCATGAAGGCGGGAAAGCTCGCCGACGGCACCGAGATCGACCTGGCCACCGCCTTCGAGGCCGTGGGCAAGCGGGCCCAGGGCCAGATCACCGACGAGGAGCTCTACGCCATCGAGTGCGCCGCGTGCCCGGGGGCCGGCTCCTGCTCCGGGATGTTCACCGCCAACTCCATGAACGTCCTCTGCGAGGCCATGGGCATCGCGCTCCCCGGCAACGGGACGGCCGTGGCGCTTTCCCCGGAGCGGGAGGCGCTCCTGCGCCGGGCCGCCCGGCGCGCCGTGGAGGTCGCGGGCGACGAGCGGTTCCGCATGCGCAGGATCGTCAACGAGGACGCCCTCTGGAACGCCCTCGTGGTGGACATGGCCATGGGCGGGAGCTCGAACACCGTTCTCCACATGCTGGCCATCGCAGCCGAGGCGGGGGTTCCCATGGACCTCGCCACCATCGACCGGGTCGGCCGGCAGGTGGCCCATGTGGCCAAGATCGCGCCCTCCCTCTCCACCGTCCACATCGAGGACGTGGGCCGGGCCGGTGGCGTCTCGGCGGTGCTCCACGAGGTGGCACGCCGGGGCGACGTGGTGCGTACCCGGGCGCTCACCATCACCGGCGACACCATCGGCGATCGCATCCGCGAGGCCGAGGCCACCGACCGGCGGGTCATCCGCTCCATCGACGACCCGTACTCCAAGGTGGGCGGCATCGCCGTCCTGCGGGGCAACCTGGCTTCCGAGGGTGCGGTGGTCAAGACCGCCGGCATCGATCCCTCCCTGCGCCGCATGTCCGGGAAGGCCATCTGCTTCGACTCCCAGGACGACGCCATAGCCGGGATCATGGCCGGCAAGGTGCAGGCCGGGCACATGGTGATCATCCGCTACGAGGGGCCCAGGGGCGGCCCGGGCATGCAGGAGATGCTCTCGCCCACCAGCCTCATCATGGGAATGGGGCTCGGCGACAAGGTGGGGCTCGTCACCGACGGGAGGTTCTCCGGAGCCACCCGCGGCGTGTGCGTCGGGCACGTCTCGCCCGAGGCGGCCGAGGGAGGCGTCATCGCCCTCGTCTGCGACGGCGACGAGGTGATCGTGGACATCGACCACCGGAGGCTCGAACTCGCCGTGACGCCGGAGGAGCTCGATCGGCGCCGGGCGACGCTCCGTCCACGCAGGAGGGTGGTGGAGTCGAAGTGGCTCCGCCGCTACGCCGCGATGGTGGAGAACGCCTCGAAGGGAGCCGTGCTCCGGTCGGAGTTCTGACGGCGGCGGCGTCGTGCGCTTCCTTCCGTCCCGGACCGTGACCCTGCGGTGCGACGAGCCGCCGGATCGGGTGGCGCACCGGATCGCGTCCGCGACCCGACGGAGGGGATGGACGCTTCGCGTTCGACGGCACGATCTTCGGCGAGGCCGACGGGATCCGCTTCCGGGTGCTGCTGGATCCGCCTGGCGCCTACGGCCCCAAGGGGGCGCGGTTCTTTCACCCGATCGCGACGGGGCGGGTCGAGGCGGTGGGCGATGGCAGCGTCGTGAAGGTGCACCTCCGTCCGGTGTGGAGCGACCTCCTGGCCGCCGCGCTGACCATCGGGATCGTCTCGACCGCGGCGGGGCTCGTCGCCGCGGGATTCCGGGGGTCGGCCGCCGTCGAGGGACGCGGGCCGTCCGGGTGGGTGCGCCTGGGAGTGCCGTCTGGTTCGCGGGCGGGGTGGCCTGGTACGTCGCGCTCCTTGCGCGGCGGTTTCGCGCAGGAGTCCAGGAGGCGACGACGCGGATCGAGCGGGCCCTCGGATGTGTGACGCAGGGTGAAGCGCGGGGGCCGGAGTCCGTGCCGCGGACCGTGCGGGCAGATGGGGCGTAAGGAAACGCTGCATTGACAGGGTCTGGGTGAGGATCGCCTTGGCGTGACGAACGGCGCCGGGGTTGCGGTTCTCGCTGCTTGTCCGCCCCGTCCGCGCGTCTCCGGCGTTTCCGGCGAGGGTCGAGAGTGTCCCGCCGGAGGATGCGAGGGCGGCCGTCCTCGTGCGTTCCAGGAGGCCGCGAAAACGCGTGAGAGAGTGGGTGCATGAACGACCTCCACTCCCTCGACGCACGTTCCTTCCATGCCCACCTCGCCGAGCTCCTCCGCGCGGAGTTCGTCGCGCAGGGCGCATTCCTCGCCGCCCTGGCGGAGTTCGACCGCCGCAAGTCGTTCCGGGACCTGGGGTACGCATCGCTCTTCGAATACCTCCACAGGGGACTGAAATTGTCCCGGGGGGCCGCCCACCACCGGCGTGCGGCGGTCTGGCTCCTGGAGCGGTTCCCGGAAGTGCTCGAGCCCATTCAGGACGGGAGGCTCTGCTTCACGACCGCGTCGATCGTGGCGACCGTGATGACCGAGGAGAACCAAGCGGAGGTCCTGCCGCGGTTCTACGGGCTCTCGAAGCTGGAGGCGCTGGAACTGGCGGCGGAGTTGAAGCCCCGGAAGGTGGTTCCGGAGCGGACGGTGGTGACGCGCGTGGAGCCGGTTGCCCGGGGCGAGGCGGTGGAGCGGGCGGAGCCAATCGAACCGGTCGAGCCGCCCACATCCTGGACAGACGCTTGCCAGAAAGTTCACCTGGGTGAACTCGACGCGCCCCGTCCGGTGGTCGTGCCCATGACCGCCACGGAGAGCCGGCTGCACATCACGGTCTCCCGGGAGTTCCTGGCGCTCCTCCGGAAGGCGAAGGCGGGAGAGTCCCACCGTAACCCCGGCGCGACCGACGAGCAGGTCCTGAAGCTGGCGCTGGAGACGCTCCTCGAGAAGCAGTCGAAGCGGAAGGCCTGCGTGCCGGCGAAGGTGAAGCGGGAGGTCGTGAAGCGGGACGGGGGCAAGTGCCAGTGGAAGCTTGCCGACGGCGGCCTGTGCGGCGCGACGGTGCGGCTGGAGATCGATCACGTCGTGCCTCGCGGGAAGGGCGGGGCGGACACGGTCGACAACTGCAGGATCCTCTGCCAGTCGCACAACCTCGAAGCCGCGCGCGAGGTCTACGGCGACGAGGTCATGGACATGTTCACCCAAAGGAAACGCCGGGCCGGCGGGAACGTGGCGGGCGAGGAGGTGGCCGGGTACGGCCGCTCCCCCTACGCCGTCACCCACTCGCGCAGGACCCGGTCGATCTCCTCCGCCGAGAGCTGGCCGCGGTCGGCCATGTCCTTGATGCGAGCGGTGATGTCCTTGAGCTCCCCCTCGCCGAACTTGAGCCCCATCTCCCGGGCCCGGTAGGCGACGGCGTGCTTGCCGGTGAGCCGGCTCCCCACGATGAGCTGGCGCGCCATCCCCACCGCCTCGGGCGGGATGATCTCGTAGCTCCCGGAATTGGCGAGCATGGCCTTCAGGTGCATCCCGGCCTTGTGGGAGTAGGCGGTGGCGCCGGTGAGCGGGTTGTTGAACGGGATCTCGACGCCGGTCACCCGGGCCACGAGCCGCTCCAGCTCCCGGAGCTGCCCGAGACGGTACCGCGCTCCCACCCCCGTCGGGTCGAGGCTGTACATGCGGGCCACGAAGCCGCCGAGCGGAGTGATGCCCACCCGCTCCCCGATGCCGAGGACCGAGACGTCCACGTGCGTGGCCCCGGCGGAGACGGCCTCCCAGGCGTTGGCCACCGAGCAACCGGTGTCGTCGTGGCCGTGGAAGCCGATGTCGCACCTCACCGTGCGCCGGATCTCCCGGAAGAGGGCGTAGACCTGACGCGGGGTTGCGATCCCGACGGTGTCGGCCGCCCCGACCCGGTGGACGCCCATCCTCTCGGCGGCCCGGTACACCTCCATGAGGTCGGCCTCGTCGCTGCGGAAGGCGTCCTCGGCCGAGAAGCGGGTCTCCAGGCCCGCCGAGAGGGCCAGCTCGACCGGCGCTCCCATGGCGTCGATGATCTGCTGGATGCTCTTCCCGTGGGAGGCCTCCCGGAGGATGCGGCTGGTGGCGAAGAGGAGGCCGATGCCCTGGACGCCGGTGTCGATGGCGGCGCGGACGTCGTCGACCACGCAGCGGGCGTGGGTGATGACCCTGGCCGTGAGCCCGAGCTTGACGATCCGCTCCGCGTCCCGCTGCGACTGGGGGGACGCGGCCGGCGAGGTCAGCTCGATGTACTCGACGCCGAAGGCGTCCAGGGATCGCGCGATGGCGACCTTGTCCTCGGTGCGGAAGTTCCCGCGGGCGAACTGCTCGCCCTCCCGCAGGGTGGAGTCGATGATCCGCCAGGGCTTGACGACCGGCTCGTTCATGGCCGCACCTAGTGGGGCACCGCCGAGGCGGCGACGAGGTCCAGGACCATGCCGCCGGAGGCCGGCTCGACGCGGAACCCGAACCGGGCCAGGACCTCGGGCTGGAACCAGCCGGTCTCGAGCAGCTGCACGCCCCGGGCGCGCTGGCGCCGCGAGAGCTCCCGGATGATGCCGTCGGCGACTCCTCGGCCGCGGTGCTTGCGGCTCACCACGATCTTCTCCATGTGCGTGCGCTCGGGCGTCACCTGACGGTAGAAGACGCCGCCGATGACCGTGTCGTGGGCGTCCACCGCGATGAGGTGGCGGTGCTCCGGCTCGAAGGTCACCTCCAGGCTCGACTCGCGGAAGAGCTGGAGGAGCCGGGCCACCTCGCGCGGCGACCGGGCGGCCCGAACCGAGTAGGGCTCACCCTTGTCATCCGCGAGTCCCACCACCACCTCGGCGGTGAGGTGGTCGCCACGCTCCAGCGAGATGAGGGAGGTCTGATCTCCCGGCCGCAGGTGGCGGAAGGTCATCCGGGCCAGGAAGTAGTCCTCCCGGGCGTCGGGGCGGACCGCCTCCCGGAGGGTGGCCAGGTGCTCGCGGAGGTCCAGGCCGCGGTAGGGGAGCGACCGGGCCCGTGCCATCAGCCGGTCGAGCGCCGCCGCCAGGGGTGGCCGGGCGTCGGCGAAGATGGTCCGCCGGAAGAAGCGGATCCGGGTGTCGGGCCAGTCCCGCTCGACGTCGCCGAGCTGGTAGGTGGTCCAGAGCTCCCCGAGCATCGTCCCCTGGGCCTCCGACGTGGCGTTCGGGTTCACGGCCCTCCAGCGCCGGAACCGCTCGATGGCGAAGTGGACCTGGCGGGAGGTGAAGCCGTTGGTCTCGACCTGGGCCAGGAAGGCTAGCGCGGCCTCGGCGCGGGGCCCGGGCAGGAGGGAGGACAGGGCGGTGCGACCCCGTTCCAGCCCCAGGGCCTCGATGACCGCCGAGAAGCGAAGCGTCGGGTCGAGGCCGCCCTGGAGCTGGGGGTAGAGCGCCTCGGTGGGGGACACGAACGCGGTCTCGAACCGGTCGAGGACGTCGTCGAGCCTGTCGACGGCGCCGCGGTCGGAGATGGACACCAGCCGGGCCCCGGTCTGGTAGTCGTGGGAGGGGACGATGAAGGCCGCCGGCGACGGATCGCGCAGCGCCACGCGGCGCCCGGTTCGGTCCCAGAACCCGACGTGGGCGGCCAGCGCGTTCCAGCACACGAAGGGCCACTGGTTCATGAGCCGCCGCGCCTCGCCCTTCAGGACGAAGCGGGCCAGCTGCTGCTCGACGTTCTCGCCCGGGATGAACTCCTCGGTGTAGATGCCCCAGTCCGGATGGTAGCTGCCGAAGGCCTCCACGAGCGGCGGCGGCGCGCCCGACGAGAGCAGCCAGAGGACCTCGTCGCGCAGCTCGGCGGGAGGCATGGTCTCGGCGTGGTTCACCGCGAAGTCGAAGGTCTCCCGTCCACGCGTGGTGAGGGAGACCCGGTAGACCGACTTCCCGAGGCGTCGCCCGAGCAGGGTCACGGTGGCGCCGCCGGGCGGGATGTCGGCCAGGGAGATGAGCGAGCCCTTGCCGAGCACGAAGACCGAGCTGCGCACGAAGGTGGACTCGGAGACGGCCCGCAGGAGCAGGTCCACGGTGCGTGGGGGGAGGGCGCCCTCGAAGCGCACCACGTCGCGCCAGGTGTACTCCTCCCCGCTGGCCGGGTCGAAGGCGAGCCGGAGGTTGGGCCCCAGCCAGTGCTGGAAGCCCCGGCGGTTGCGGTCGTATTCCTCGCCCGCCCGGGCGGAGAGCAGCGGGTCCGGGTGGAAGGTGAGCCGCGCCAGCGGGATGCGCACCCGGCCGTACCAGTGCGGGTGGGAGATGGAGTAGGCGACGGCGAGGCGCATCGCGCCCGCCAGCAGGCGGCGCTCGGAAGCGTCCTGGTCCGGGTCGAGTGCGCGCGGCGACTGGAGAGCGGCGAGCAACTCCTCGACCTGGGCCTCGGAGAGGCCCTTCTCACCGAAGGTGACGAGGTCCTCCTCGCGGAGGGCCTGGGGTCCCAGCCGGTCGAGGAAGACCCGGAGCGTCTCCACGGTGCGGGCGGGCTCCTCGGACGGGAGGAGGCTCCGGAAGGCGCGCCGCCGGATCTCCTCCTCGGGCGAGTCGGCGCAGCGTCGCAGCAGTCCGCGGGCCAGCGGGACGAGCTCCCGGCGGCCGGAGCCGAGCACCCGCTCCAGGAGGGAGAGGGCGCGGCGGGCCTCGGGGCGCTCGGCCCGGAGCAGCTCGCCGGCGGCGTGCACCGACTCCACGGTCGGCTCGTCCCGTCCCACCTCCTCGACCAGCGCCGGGGTTCTCTCCGGGTCGGGCGACTCCCAGATGCGGGGGTCGAGGCGCACCTCGCCGGTGCCCTTGGGGCGGCGGACCGCCAGGGACCGGAAGGCCTCCTCGCCCAGGAAGCGGCGGAGCCCCTCGTTGCCCAGCCAGAGGGTGGGGTGGGCCAGGACCGCACCCAGGTCGAGCACGCCGTCCTCCGGGTGGTAGGCCAGGTCGCCCACCCGGAGCGAGCCGGGCGCGCGCGGGTCGGGGCCCACCCGCAGGACGGTGCTGCCGGCCCGCAGCTGGCCGCCACGCATCACCACGTCCTCGACGAGCACGCCCAGCTCCCGCAGCACCCAGTTCGGGATTCGAAGGCCCATGCCGTCCACCGACAGGGACAGCGCCCGGTGCTGGTACATCCCCTCGATGAGGGATTTCCAGTTCTTCTCGACCACGTCGCGCTTGTAGGTCAGCTTGTGCGTGAGCTCGCCGTGCTCGACGTCGAGCGCGCGGTCGAGGATGCGGAAGGCCACCACCCGCTCGAAGGGCGCCAGGAACCGGTTGGCCGAGGCCACCAGGGAGGAGACGACGTGCTGCAGCTCCTCCGGCGACCGCTGGCGCAGCTCGGGCCGGCCCTCGAAGTTCGGCCAGACCAGCAGCGTGTTGTACTCGCGGTGATCCCCGACCAGGAAGGCCTGGGAGAGGTCGTCGAAGTCGCGGAAGAGGTTCTCCACCCGCTGCGGCGCGATGGTCTGTCCGGCGCGGTTCTTGTAGATCTCCTTCTTCCTGCCGGTGATGCGGAAGTGCCCCTCGGCGTCGATCGAGACGAGGTCTCCGGTGTGGAACCAGCCCTCCGCGTCGTGGGCCTCGAGCTCGTCTCCCTCGGCGTGCAGGTATCCGGGACTCACGTAGGCGCCGCGGATGAGGAGCTCACCATCCTCGGCACGGACGCAGGTGATCCCGGGGAGCGGCTTCCCGATCGACCCGTCGACGTACTCGCCCGGAGGGGTCATGGTGATGCCGCCGGTCGCCTCGGTCATCCCGTAGCCGGAGCAGAGCTCCACGCCGGCCCGGTGGAAGGCGCGGAACACGACGGGGTCGAGGTAGCCCGCCGCGGAGAGGCCATAGGCCAGCCGACCTCCGGTGAGGGCGCGCAGCTGTCCCGCCGCGGCGTCGGGGTCGTCGGGGGGCGCCTGGCGCTGCGCCGTCTCCTGCAGCTCCATCCACTTCTTCGGGACCGAGATGAAGATCGTGGGCTGTACGGTCTTGAAGTCCTCCACCAGCGAGGCGTGGCCGGTCGAGCGGGCGAAGACGTAGGTCGCACCCCACCACAGCGACCCGGACATCTCCAGGAAGCGGCCGAACGTATGGTAGAGCGGCAGGTAGGCGAGGAAGACGTCGCCCTCGTTGACGTGCGGCAGGGCGAAGCCGCGGCAGAGCCGCTTCGAGACCAGGTTCAGGTGGTCGAAGACGATTCCCTTGGGGCGCCCGGTCGTACCGGACGTGTACATCACCGTGGCCACGTCCCGGCTTCGCACGCGTGCGGCCCGCGCGGCGCGCTCGGCGTCCTCGAATGCACCCGCTCCCTGGGCGACGGCCTGTTCGAGGGACAGGAGCCCGTGCCGGTCGGCGGCGGCGCGGGAGACCACCACGACCTCCTTGAGATCGGGGAGCCCGGGGAGGGAGGGCAGCACCTTGTCGACCTGCTCCTCGTCGGAGACGACGAGGATGCGCGCCCCGGAGTGGCGGAGCATGTAGGCCACCTGCTCCGGGGTGGAGTTGGCCGGAAGGGGGAAGTCGACGATGCCGTTCGAGAGGCAGGCGATGTCGGTGAGCGCCGTCTCGAGCGAGTTCTCCGAGAGGATGGCGACCTTGGGGTCGCTCTCCCCCGGGGCGAGCGCGAGCAGCCCCCGGGCGATGGAGCGGGTTCGACGCGCAAGGTCGGCCACGGTGAGCTCGGCGCCGTCATTGCCCAGCACGCGCATGGCCACGACCCGGGGATCGGTCTCCTCGCGGGACCGGAGCATGTCGCCGTAGGTGTGGTCGGAGCGCTCGATGACCCGCACCATGAGGGCGGTCCATGGCTCGACGTCCATGGGGGCCATCGCCTCGGTGAAGGCGCGACGGCGCGTGGCGTCGAGGAGGGCGAACAGGGCACCCCGGGCCGGTTCGCGAGTCTCCGGGGCCTCGAGGCAGGCGTCGAGGCGGCCGACGAGCCCGGCGACCTCGGCGAGATCGGTCGGTCGCGCGACGAGCAACGCGGCCCGGGTGTCCTCGACGAGCGTCCGGTCGGGGGTGGCTCCGGGCTTCCAGTTCGCGGCGATGTGGGCGTAGGCGGGAGGAACGCGGTTCATGGCCCCCACACTCTACGATCTACCGGGGAAGTGCGCCCCCTCGCCGGTGAGGTCGACAGGGGGGAGGCCGCCATGGTTCATTGGCCCCGTGGGGGTACCCCGGCTCACCGAGCCCTTCGAGGCGCACAGCTATGCCGTGGACGCCTTCGGGCAACTCTCGGCGCCGGCCCTCTCCGGCTGGCTGCAGGAGGCCGCCGGTCGCCACGCCGATCGGCTCGGGGTCGGGGTGGACGCCCTGCAGGCCCGGGGCCTCACGTGGGTGCTGGCGCGCCAGTCGGTCCTGGTGGAGAGGCCGGTGGCGTTCGGGGAGCGGGCCGAGGTGGTGACCTGGCCGAGCGGGGCGGACCGGCTGAGTGCGCTCCGGGATTTCGAGATCCGTGTGGCGGGCGAGGTGCGGGCGCGGGCGGTGACCCAGTGGATCGTCCTCGACCTGGCCAGCCGGAAGCCGGTGCGCCCCGGGTCGGTGCTCCCCCTGGAACTCGTCGAGCAGATGGAGCACGTCCTGCCGCTCCCGTCGGGCCGGCCTCCAGCTCCCGGGCCGCCCGAGGCCGAGCGACCCTTCTCCACGAGGTACCGGGACATCGACCGGAACCTGCACGTCACCAACTCCAGCTACGTCGAGTGGGCCTGCGAGGCGATCCCGGAGGAGGTCTGGAGTTCCCGGCGGCTCCGCTCCTTCGAGGCCTTCTTCATCGCGGAGTGCCGGCACGGGAGCCGCATCCTCTCGCGGTCGTCCGCCACCGGGAACGGGCACTTCGTCCACTCGGTCGTGCGGGAGGAGGACGGGAAGGAGCTCGCGCGGCTCCGGACGGCCTGGGTCGAACGGTAGGGGTCCTGGTCACCCCGTCGGGCGGCAGAGTTCGCGGATGATCCCGGCGAGGTCGGGACGGAGGAGCAACAGGTCGGCCTCCCGGGCCATCTCGAAGTCGGCGAAGTCGAATCCGGGGGCGACCGAGCAACTCGCCAGCACGTGGAGTCCGCCCACCGGCCGCGCCGCCTGCCAGGATCCCGCCGGCACCACCACGTGCGGGACGGTGGCTCCCGTCCCTGCCCGCCCCACCCGGTGCACCTCGTGGGCGCCGGAGACATCGAGGACGTGGAGTTCGAGCGGGCCGCCCCCGGCGTGGTGCCACACCTCGTCGGAGTGCACGCGGTGGAAGGCGGAGAAGCCGCCGGCCGGCAGGAGGTAGTGGATGACCGTGAGTGCGGGCCTCTCGCCGCGCGGGGTGATCACCCGGGACGGCGAGCGCCAGGTCTCGCGGTAGAACCCGCCCTCGGGGTGCGGGGCGAGCGCGAGTCGCGCCACGAGGGCCTGAGCCTCTGGGTGCATGTCGTTCACGGGCCTCCCGGCAGCCCCTCTTGCACCGGGGCGATTCCTCGCTCATTCTCCACGATTCGGGAGCAGCGGGAACCCTGGAATCAGCCGGCGGGAGGAAGGCGGGAGATGGTCACGAAGGCCAGGTCGAAGCCGAGGAAGAGCAAGCCCACGCCGAAGAAGACGCCCTCCCGGCGGCCGTCGAAGCCCGTTGCCGTCAGGCGCCCGTCCGCGGCGCCGAAGGGGGCCACCGCCAAGGCCAAGGCGCCCCCGGCCAGGGTCCGGACCAGTTCCCCCCCGGACGCCCCTCTACCGAAGCCCAGGTCCGCGTTTCCCCCGGTCGGTCCCCAGCGCCTGGCGCTCCCCCCGGCACTGGCACGGGAGGTGAAGGGCACGCTCGCCGAGTGGGTGGCGGGCGCCAAGATGGCCCGGCTCTGGAGGGGCGATTCCACCCTCTGGACCGGCCGCGACGAGGACCGGTGGGTCGGATGGCTCCGGCTCGTGGACCAGCAGCGCGCCCGCCGCGAGGAGTTCGGACGGGTCTCCGAGGACGTGCGCCTGGCCGGCTTCGGCCATGCCCTCGTCCTGGGAATGGGGGGCTCGAGCCTCTGCCCGGACGTCTTCGCCCGCACCTTCGGTCGCGTCCCCGGACATCCGATCCTCCGCGTGCTCGACTCGACCGTGCCCGCGCAGATTCGATCCATCGAGCGGGAGATCGACCTCCGAAGGACCCTCTTCGTCGTCGCGTCCAAGTCGGGGACCACGGTCGAGCCGGCTGCCCTCCTCGCCCACTTTCTCGACCGGACGCGCAGCATCATGGGAAGCGAGGCCCCGAGCCGCTTCGTGGCCATCACCGATCCCGGGACGGAGCTGGAGAAGCTCGCCCAGCGGGAGGGCTTCCGCAAGATCTTCCACGGGGTGCCGAGCGTCGGGGGCCGCTTCTCGGCGCTCTCCCACTTCGGCATGGTCCCGGCGGCGGCCATGGGCGTGAGCGTGCCTCGCCTGCTCGATCGGGCGCTGCTCATGGCCGACGCCTGTGCCGCCGATCGCCCGGGCGAGGAGAATCCGGGACTGGTGCTGGGCGTCGTGCTGGGCGCCGCCGCGCGGGACGGGCTGGACAAGCTCACCTTGGTGGCCTCGCCGGGGGTGGCCGGGCTGGGGGACTGGGTCGAGCAACTCGTGGCCGAGTCCCTGGGCAAGCAGGGCAGGGGGATCGTCCCGGTGGTCGGGGAACGGCCGGAGCCGCCCCGCGCCTACGGGGCGGATCGACTCTTCGTGTACGTCCGCCTGGCCTTCGCCCCGTCCGAGGAGCAGGACCGGGCGGTCTCCGCCCTGGAGCGCTCGGGGGCGCCGGTGGTCCGCATCGAGATCTCCGACCCAGCCGACCTGGGACAGGAGTTCTTCCGCTGGGAGATCGCGACGGCCGTCGCCGGTTCGGTCCTGGGGGTGAACCCCTTCGACCAGCCCGACGTCGAGGCGGCCAAGGTCGCGGCGCGCAAGGTGACCGCGATGGTCGAGGAGACCGGGGCGCTGCCGCCCGAGGCCCCCGTGCTGGCCGGCGACGGCTTGCGCCTCTTCGCCGATCCGGAGAACGCCCGCTTCCTGGCCGGCGCCGCGCGGGAAGCCTCACCGGCAGCCTGGATCCGCGCCCACCTCTCCCGGCTCGGGAAGGGGGACTATCTCGCCCTGAATGCCTTCCTGGAGCAGAGCCCGCCCGTCGCGGCGGCCCTCCAGGAGATCCGCGAGGCGCTGCCGACGCCGGGCCGTGTCGCCACCACGCTCGGCTTCGGCCCCCGCTTCCTCCATTCCACCGGGCAGCTCCACAAGGGCGGTCCGAACAGCGGGGTCTTCCTGGAGATCACGGCCGACGATGCCGAGCCCTTGCCCATTCCTGGCCGCCGTTACGGGTTCGGGGAACTCTGCCGGGCGCAGGCGCGGGGCGACCAGGAGGTCCTGGCCGGTCGGGGTCGTCGCATCCTCCGCGTGCACCTCGGCGTCGACGTTAAGGCGGGGCTGGCGGCCCTCAGGAGGGCAGTCCGGCCCTGATCGCCTTCGGCCCGTCCTCGCGTCTGCCGCCGGGCGCGGGCGCCCCTCTCCGCGGCGCTGGTCCTCGCGACTGGCCGGATTTGCGATGGGTGAATGGTGCAGAGGTCGCTGCGGAGGCGCCGCGGAGAGGGGCGCCCGCGCCGGCTGGCGAATGCCGGGGCCGAAGGCGACCCGGTCGCACTTGCCTCGTTGTGAAATCCGGGTGACGGTCGTCGTCGCGGGACCCGCCAGTCCGCCAGGCGGACCGGGTGGCCCCGGCGCGGGGCGCTTCCGCAGGGGGCGCCGCATTGGTGCCACCCGGGCCTCGGTGTTTGGCGGCGCAGTCCGGCCGGATTTGCTCTCGCCCCGAGGACCCGGCGCCCCCAGCGACGCGGGCCATCCGGAACCGCCGGCATCCCGGAAGGAGTCCCGCGACGGCGACCGCGACCGTCTACCCGTGTGCGGCTCGCCCCTCCGACAGGCGCACGGGTGGGCCTCGTCGGGCGCCGCCTCCGCAGCGACCTCATCGTGGTCCCCGGTCGTCGCGGCCCCGGGGCGGATGCGTCACCCTGTCGCCGCGACCCCGCCGACCCCGGAGAGCGAGGACCAGCGGCGCGGAGACGAGGCCCACCCGGGCGCCGGCCTTCGGTGGGGCGCCCTCACGGCGACAGCTGGCTGAGGATCTTCGGATCCTTCTCGTCGACCGCGAGCAGCGAGTGGCAGAGTCCGCAGTCCTGCGAGATGGCCTCGCCGGTGGAATCGGCGTGATCGCCATCGTGACACCGGAAGCACCCGGGCGCCTGGTCGTGGCCCAGGAAGCTCGGGTAGGTGCCCCAGGCGATCTTCATCGACGGCCAGACGTTCCACGCGTAGATGTCACCGAGTGCCTTCGCCGCCGCCTTCACGCTGCCCTCCCGGGCGGGAAAGGCGGCGGGGTCCAGCTTCCGATAGAAGTCGACGATGTGCCTCTCGATGCCGGCCCGGGCGGACGCATGGTCGGCGTAGGTCGCCTGCACCGCCGCGAGCGACTCCCGCTTGATCCAGGGAAGGGTCCCGTCGATCCGGTGGGACTGGATGGCCTGGTCGATCTCGCGTCCCGGCTCGCGGTAGAGGTGGGTCGGCCGGTTGTGGCAATCGATGCAATCCATGGTGCGCCAGGCCTCCGGGGGCGGCAGGGTCGCCGGGGTGTCCTTGGTCCGGTAGAGCACCGTCTTGCCGTCGGCCCAGGTGGCCTCGACGGTGGAGATGACGTTCCGGTTCGGGTCGGAGAGGTAGCGGATGTGGACGTCCTGTGCCACGTGGGCATGGATGCCCTGGATGGGCCCGCGGGCGGTCTGGCCGCCGCCCACGTGCAGCAGGGCGACGGTCTTCTTCTCGGTGCTGGCCTCGTCGTCGGCGTAGCTCGTGGTGACGCGCAGGCGGTCGCCCGTGAACTTCGACGGCCAGTGACACTCCTCGCAGGTTTCCCGGGCCGGTCGGAGGTTGTGGATCGGAACCGGGATGGGGCGCTGGTAGAGGTCGAAGGTGACCGAGATGAGCTGCCAGGCCCCGGAAAGCTTGGACTTCACGAACCAGCTCGCCCCCTCGCCGATGTGGCACGCCACGCAGGAGACCCGCGCGTGCGGTGACCGGTGGTAGGCGGTGACCTCCGGGTCCATGACCGAGTGGCAGGAGCCGCAGAAGGCCACCGAGTCCATCACCTGGAGCCCCTTGTAGCCGGCCACGCCGAGGATGAGGACGTTCAGCGCGGTGAGCACGGCGAACACGAGCACGCGCCGGCGCGTCAACTCGTCGTTGAAGTCGATGATGGGGAGGTGGGGGATCTCCTCGCCCCGCTCGGCGGCGAGCCGGGCCCTCCGCCGGGCCAGCCAGGTGCCGAACGGGATGAGCAGGAGCCCGAGGACGAAGAAGGCGGGCAGCACCAGGAAGGCGGCGATGCCGATGTACGGACTCCCCACGAATCCCTGGATGGCGGCCGCGGCCAGGCCGAGGATGAGCACGCCCGAGACCGTGGTCAGGGCGGCGCCGAGGATTCCGATGGTGGTCCTGGGGATTCCGGGCGAGTGCTTCACGAGGCCTCCGGTGGGAGAAACGTTCGCCGCGAGTGTTGCACGGCTCGGAAGGGATGTGTCGGAACGGATGGGGCGCGGGGTAGCATGGCCGCCTACCCGATGGAGGGATCGGAGGCGGACATGATCGCTGCGCTCATCCTGGCCGACGGAGGCCTGAACCGGCTCGCCGAGCAGTGGCTGGCCCTCCGGAGCGCGGGGCTCGATCCCCTGAGAGTCGCCGTGGGCAAGGCTCGCGGCGACGAGACCTCGGGCGCGGGCCTGTCGCGGGAGAACTTCGTCCGGGACCGATCCCGCGCGGGAACGCCCTTCTCGGCGATGCAGGCGGGGCTTCGTGCCCTGCTCGACGCCGACGACTGGGACGCGGTGGTCCTCCAGCCGGTCGAGGCGGCCCCTCCCCATCCCTCGGTCGTGCTCGCCCTGCTCACGCGGCTGGCCGAGGGCGACGCCGGGGCGGTCCGCCCCGTCCACCGGAGGCGCGCCGGCTTTCCGGTGGTGATGGCCCGGCAGGCCGCCGAGGCGCTCCTCGACGTCGACCCTCGCCGGGGAACCCTCGACGGGGTGCTGTCCGCCCTGGACCAGGCGGGGGCGGTGGCGACACTCGAGGTCTACACCTCCGAGGTCCTGGGCGATCGGGCGCGCCGGCGGGGCGGGGCCGGGAGGTGACCGCTCCACCGGAGGTGCTCGTCGTCGGCGCCGGTGTCTCCGGCCTCTCCTGCGCCCGGGAGCTGGTTGCGGCGGGAAGGGGGGTGGCGGTGCTCGATCGCGCGCGCGGCGTCGGGGGACGCTGCGCCACCCACCGCCTGCTCGGGATGCCCTTCGACCTCGGCGTCGCGTTCCTCCACGGGACCGATGCGGACTTCCTTGCCTCCGTGCGCGCATCCTCCCCCCGGCGCATCGAGGGCTGGCCGCGCACCGTCCAGGGAGCCGGGCGTCCGTGCCAGCCGGAGGCCTTCCGGCCCGGCGAGCAGCGCATCGCCCTCGCCGACGGCGTGACGGCCTTTCCCCGGCACCTGGCCACCGGCGTGCGGGTGAGGACCGGCGCCCGGGTCGAGCGGCTCGAGCTCGGTGGCCCACTTCCCGGCGTGGTCCTGGAAGGCGGCGAGGAGCTACGTGCGAGGGACCTCGTGCTGGCGCTCGCCCCCGAGCAGGTCCTGCTGCTCCTCGACGGGGCCGGTGAGCTCCCCCGGCCGCTCGCGTCGATCCGGGCCCTGCTCGAGACCTCGGGGAGCGAGCCATCCCTCTCGCTCTGCGCCGCCTACCCGGAGGGCACGCCGGCTCCGGCATGGGAGGCCTGGTATCCGGAGGATTCCCGGGTGCTCCAGTACCTTGGACACGAATCCTCCAAGCGCGACACGCCGCCGTTCGTCGGGCTCGTCCTCCAGGCGCAGCCCGGCTGGTCCCGCCGCCACCTCGACGACCCGGGATGGCCCGACGCCCTGCTCGTCGAGGCGGCGCGCGTCGCCGGGGCGTGGGCGGGACGGCCCTCGGCCACCCACGCCCACCGCTGGCGCTTCGCCCGGAGCGACCTGGCCTCCGAGCTGGCCGGTCCGGTCCGGGTCCGGCTGCCGTCCGGAGGATCGGTGGGGATCTGCGGGGACCGGTTCGCGCCGGGTGGCGGCGTGGAGGCGGCCTGGATATCCGGAAGGGAACTCGGGCGGCGCCTCGCCGCCCCGGAGGTGGCATGAGCGTCGGCAAGGATGCGCTGCGGGCGCTGGTGGTCCGCGACCGCGATCACGAGTGCGATGGGTTCGGGCCGGCGCGGGTCTGCGTCCGGGTGGTCGCGGTCGCCGAGCTCCCCACCCGCTTCGGCCCGTTCCGTCTGGTCGGCTTCTGGAACAACCGGGACGGCAAGGAGCACGTGGCCATGGTGCACGGCGACGTGGTCGGCGCCGCGAACGTGGCGGTCCGTCTTCACTCGGAGTGCCTGACGGGCGACGTGATGGGATCCCTGCGCTGCGATTGCCGGGATCAGCTGACCGAGGGGCTGCGGGCCATCCAGCGGGAGGGGCGGGGCATCCTGCTCTACCTGCGCCAGGAGGGGCGCGGGATCGGGCTGCTCAACAAGATCCGGGCCTACTCGCTCCAGGAGCAGGGGCTCGACACGGTGGAGGCCAACCAGGCGCTGGGGTTCCGCGACGACGAGCGCGACTATGCGGTCGCCGCCCACATGCTTCGCAGCCTGGGCGTGACGTCGGTCCGGGTGGTGACCAACAATCCCGACAAGATCCGGCAGCTGTCCCAGCATGGCGTGGAGGTCACCGGGCGCATCCCGCACGTCATCCCCCCGAACGACTTCAACCGCTTCTACCTCGAGACCAAGGCACGTCGCTCCGGCCACATGATCGACCTGGCCGAGGAGCGCCTCCCGGAGCAGAGCGATCCGGTCCTCGTCGAGGGCATGCCGCGGTAGCCGGGGGGCCGCCTCACGCGCGACGGTAGGCCCGGATGGCGGCGATCTCCAGGTTGAACGGCCCGGACTGCCGATCGCCCACCAGCAACCCGAACGACGACACCTGCGACGGCTCGAGCGGAGGGGCCCCCGGGACCGGACGCCCGCGCCAGGTGGCGCGGAACTCGCCGAAGGGGAGGCGGTGGACCGTCAACTCCCCGGAGCGCGTGGCGAAGCGAACCTGGTAGGCGACGGCGTCGAACCAGGGATCGGTCCGGATCGAGAGCTTGTAGGTCCTTCCGTCTCCGCGGACCTCGAGGATCAGTCCCTCGTGGGCCGAGAGGTCGAAGAGCCCCGGCGCGGAGCGCACAGAGGCGAATCCACCCCCTTGCTCGAGGAGTACCTCGCCGCTGAAGGCCGCGCCGCCGCCGGCGAGCGGGACGAGCCGCCCGGAGGAGACCCCGCCCATCACCCGGTCCCCCACCGATTCCCAGGCGGCGACCAGCGAAGGGTCGGCGAAGTCGAAGAGGGTCTCCAGGATCTCGCCCGCGGTCGGGAGCACGGCCCGGTCTTATGATCCGCCGTCCCGGGGCGCCAGACCCCCGGGAGGGAGGCTTCACCCATGCACGTCCTCGTCGCCGGTGCAGGCTGGCTCGGAACCGCCCTGTCCCGGTCCCTGGCCGGGCAGGGGCACCGCGTCACCGCTGTCCGGCGGGACCCGGCCCGGGCAGCGGCGCTCGCTTCACCCGGTGTGACCCCGCTGGCGCTCGACCTCTGCGCGCCCGGGGCAACGGGTCGCCTGCCGCGCGACCTCGATGCCGTGGTCGCCTGCCAGAGCGCCGGCGCCGACGGCGCCGAGGCGTACCACCGGGCCTACGTGGACGCCACGGCCAGCCTGATCGACGCGCTCCGGGCGGCGGGACGCCCGGCCGCGCTCGTGTACACCGGATCGACCGGGGTCTTCGGCCAGCGGGATGGCGGCGACGTGGACGAGTCGACCCCTCCCGCGCCGGCGAGCCCGGCCGCCGAGGTGCTGGTCCTGGCCGAACGGCTCGTCGTCGGGGCCTCGGCCCCTGGCCTCCGGACGATGGTCCTGCGCCTGTCCGGGCTCTACGGGCCGGGGCGGAACTGGCCGGTCGAGCGGGTCCGGGGCGGGCAGATCGCGCTCGGGCCGGGAGACGGTACGTGGCTCAACCTCTGCCACCTGGACGACGCGGTGGAGTCGGTCTCGGCCGCGCTGGAGCGAGGCGCGACGGGGCGGATCTACCACGCCAGCGACGCGGAACCGGTGCGCCGCCGCGATCTCGTGACCTGGGTGGCGGCCCGCCTGGGAATTCCGCCGCCCCGATCACCGGAGGGTTCCAAGGCGCCGACGCTTCCCGACCGTCGGATCCGGGCGGATCGCTCCCGCGCCGATCTGGGCATCGTGCTTCACCACCCGAGCTACCGGGAGGGGCTCGGGATCTAGCGGTCCACTAGGGCTCCGCCCCTGGCGAAGGCTCGGGTCGGACCGGGAGGCTCTGCGCGGTCCCGCCCTCGCCGACGATCCGCCGAAGGCCCCTGACGGTCATCGGGACCGCGAGCGCCAGCAGGGCGCCGGCCACGAGGTCGACCGCGTAGTGAAGGGAGAGGTAGACGGTGGCGAAGATGATCCCGACGACCGAGATGGCGAGCGGGATGCGGATCTTCCAGGAGGGGTAGAGGCGCCAGCCGTACCCCAGGTAGACCAGGGAGAGCGCGGTGTGGCCGCTCGGGAAGGCGTCGAGCTGGTTGATCTCGGCCGCCCTCAGGAAGTCCCTCACCCGTGCGCTGAAGGTGCCTCCGCCGAGGACCTGGAGCTCGAGCTCGTGGGGTACGCGAGGGCCCGTCGTCGGCACGAGGAAGTAGCCGACGTAGGTGAGGAGAAGGGTGGTGATGAGGCCGAAGCCCAGGTCGTCGAAGTCCTTCCAGCGGCCCTGCACCCAGAGGGCGATGCACATGCCGAAGGGGATGAAATAGTAGCTCACGTAGGCAAGGGAAGCCGCGTCGGTGAGCCAGTTCGGCCTCCCGAGGAGGTTGAACCATGCGGGGACCAGCGGGCCGAACCATCTCGCGTCGAGCGCGGCCATCGTCCCGTCGAATCGCAGCGGGTTGAGCGCCCCGATGAGCGGCCCGGCGACGTTGAAGATCGTCACCACGATGGGGAGCGGAAGGAATGCATGGGCCACTCGCCCCAGGGCGGAGTGGCGGTCCCAGAGCGCGACGGCCAGGAAGGCCAGCGCCATGATCCCCAGCAGCACCAGGTAGTGGAGCGAGCCAGGGTTCACGTACACCGCCACCGCCGCCAGGAGGGCGATGAAGGTGAGCATCAACCTGTCGATGGGGGCGAACAAGGCGGCGCAGTCTACTCGATGGCCCCCCGCCTCGAGCAAGGGGTGTGGGACGCCGAGGTCCCGGACGGGCCTTTCCCGGTCGAATCGGTTGAAACCAAACGGCAAATTCGACAATCCCAGGGGTGATGCCCCAGAAGCTCCTCACCAGCGCCGAGGTCGCGAAGATCCTCGGGGTCACCACGATTTCCGTGAAACGCTGGGCGGACATGGGGCTGCTCCGGACGGCGCGGAGCGCCGGGAGCGTCCGCCGGTTCGACCCGGTGGAGGTGGAGAGGTTCCTCAAGGACCAGACCGGGGCGGTCCAGCCCGAGAACGGTCCGGACGTGGAGGCGTGGCTGGATCTGCTCCTCTCCGACTGCGATTCCCATCAACTGCTCGCCACGCTCTACGCGGAGAGGGCAAGGCTCGGGGCCTGGTGGAGGGTGGCCGAATCGCTCTCCGTCGTCCTGGAGGAGATCGGCGAGCGCTGGACGGAGGGAACTCTCTCCATCCTCGAGGAGCACATCGCCACCGAGCGGCTGGCCCGCGTCCTGGCCCAGGTCTCCGACCAGCTGCCCTCCCGCCCTGGCGCGCCCCGGATCCTGCTCACGACCGCCGAGGGGGAGGATCACACCCTGGGCCTGTCGCTGGCCGAGATCGTCATCCGCGAGCAGGGGTGGCCGGTGCTCTGGGCGGGGCGCCGCGTGCCGCTCTCGGAGATCGTGGCCCACGTCGCCAGCGGGAGCGTCGACGCGGTCGCGGTCTCGGCGAGCTCGGTCGCCGACCCGGGGGACCTCCTGGCGCAGACCGAGCGACTCGGGGCCATCTGCCGTGCCGGCGAGGTCCAGCTCCTGCTCGGGGGCTCCGGTCCCTGGCCAGAGTGGATTCCCTACGGGGCGCGCGTGGTCACCTTCCAGGAGCTCCGGGGATGGCTGAAGCTGGTGGAGGCCGGTGCGGCGCCGGACGCCGCGTGACGGGGTGCTACGCCTCGCCGCGCAGGATGGCGTCGAGCTTTCCCAGCCGCTCGAGCGCATCGACGTCGGAGAACCCACCCAGCGACCGCTCGCCGACGAAGATCTGGGGAACGGTTCGCTGGCCGGTCTTCTCGACCAGCCAGGTGCGGAGTTCGTCGTCCTTTCCGGCGTCGATCTCCTCGTACGCGACGCCCTTGCGGTCGAGCAGCGACTTGGCCCGCACGCAGTAAGGGCAGTTTGCCTTGGTGTAGACCGTCACATGGGTCATTGGAGCTCCTGGTCACTGTCCGAGCGGCACGGTGAAGGGCCCGGCCACCGCCTGCCCTCCGCGGAGGTCGAGGGCGACGACCCACACCTCGGCAGAGGTCTGGCCGGGCAGGAAGCCCGTCCCCTCGAGATCGGTCGTGGTGTCGGTACCCGAGGTGATCCCGGCGCTGAAGGTCCCCCCGGTCGTGTAGAAGTAGCCGGTCATCGTCTCGGTCTGGGCGACCCCTGCCGCGTCGAGGTAGGTCTGCACGCTGGCGGGGTCGATGAGGAGCCGGACCGGCAGGATGCCGTCGACCGGAAGCGGGAGGGTGGGCACGCCCACCTGGGCTGGACTCCCCCCGACCTCGACGCCGAGGATCACCGGCGGCAGGTTGGGATCGGGCGGCGGCGCGCGGGTCCACTGCGGGATCTGGAGCACCGCGTCGCGGGTCTCGGCCTGGTCGGTGGCGACCCGGTAGCGGAACACCGTGAGGAGCTGATCCGGGACGCTCGACGGGATGACGCCTCCCGCGAAGCCCAGGCAACCCGCGATGATCTCGCTGGGGTTGGCGGTGACCGAGCCGTCCGGGGCGGGAGCGAGCTCGACCTCGCACTGGGGAACGGCACAGGCATAGGCCGCCACGGCCCCGCTGCTGAGGGGACAGAACGTCCACCGCTGCGACGCGATGGCGGAGCCGGGGGGCACGTGGGTCGTGGGCCGAAGGGTCACCGGTTCCCCGGGGCCGAGCTCGAGCGGGTCGGCGACCAGGGCCAGGACCCGCAGCCCGAGGAGGTCGCTCTGGGGGGAGAAGTCGTCCGAGCAGCCGGCCGAGAGCAGAAGGACCGAGGCGATCGAGACGGCGAGGGCGCGGTTCATCACCACTCTCCCTTCAGCCCGAGGATGGGCAGGATGGGAAGGCCGGTCGAGGCCGTACGCTCGGTGTAGTCGTAGTTGTACGTCCAGCCCTCCTGGTTCTCCCGGTTGGTCACGTTCTGCGTGTCGAGGTAGAGCGTCAGGGTCCAGTCCTTGAAGGTCCAGACCTTGTCGATGCGCAGGTCGATGGCCCAGAAGGTGGCCAGCCGGTCGCTGTTGGTCTCCCCGTACTCGGGGACGAACACGCCGGTGGCGGAGTCGAAGACCGACCCGACGACCGGGGTGTAGGGATTGCCGGAGACGAGCCGGAAGCGCGCGCCGGCGGACCATCCCCGGCCCAGCTGGTAGGTGCCGAGCACGGTCAGGTTGTTCGGCTGATCGAAGTCGTAGGGGCGCTGGACGTCGGGCGGGTCGGTCCGGAGGGATCGCTGGAAGGAGTAGGCGAGCCACCCGGCGAAGCTGTCGCCGATGGCCACCTTGAGCAGCGCCTCCAGGCCGTAGATGGTGCCGGTGCCGGTGCTGGTGTAGCGGGCGGCGCCGGGGTCGTAGTTGGAGCTGGAGTTGGGGATGGCCTGCTGCGTGAGCGACTTGTGGAAGCCGGTCAGGTCGAGGGAGACGCCGTCCACGATCCTCTGGCCCAGGCCGATGCTGGTCTGCAGGCTGCGCTCCGGGAGGAGGAACGGGTTCCCGGTCGCCTGGTTGGTCTTCTGCGGAGCGGGCGCCTGCTGGTACAGCCCCACGGCCGCGCGGAGCTCCGTACCCGGGACCACCTCCCAGCGGGCGAGCAGCCGGGGGTCCACGGCCCACTGGCTGATGTCGGAGAACCAGTTGGCGCGCACCCCGGGGAGGATGGACAGGTTCGGCAGCGGCGCCCAGCGGAGCTCGGCGAAGAGCGCCGGCGAGTAGTACATGGTGGTGAGGTCGGCGCCGATCTGGGGCAGCGACGACGGGGGCAGCGGGTTCGGGCCGGTTGAGTTCGGCAGGTTCACCGCGATGGAGGCGCGTCCCATCTCGGCGTCGATGCCGCCCCGCAGCTCCCACTGCGAGGAGAAGTCGTAGACCCACGTGCTGCGCAGCGAGAGACGGCGCAGGTTCAGGTCGAAGAAGTACTGCGGGCCGATCTGGGTGCTGATCTCCTGGAGCCCGATCACCACCGAGGTGTCCTGGCGGAAGTCGGGCGAGAAGGTCCGCGTGTACTGGCCTTGCAGGTTGTAGAAGGAGACCCGCGCGTCGAGCTGGCCGGTGATGGTCGGGTCGCGCATGGGCTTGTCGAAGAGGCCCACCAGCCGGTCCATCGACCCGTAGAAGACGATCCGCAGCTTCTGGCTCGCGTCCGGACTCCAGGTGGCGATGAACTGGAAGTCGTAGAAGCGAGGGGCCGTGCTGAAGGAGAGGTTGGCGTCCTCGGGGAGGAAGAGCGGCAGGACCGTGTCGATCCAGGAGCGCCGCGCCGCGCCGCCGAGCGACCAGCCATTGCCGAGGCCGCCTTCCATCACCACGCCCACGTCGTAGAAGTTCACGTCCGCCTGTCCGTGAAAGCCGTCCTGGCGGGGATCGCGGATCCGGACGTCGATGATGCCGCCCTGGGCTCGCCCGTAGTCCACCGAGAAGTTCCCCGGCACGAACTCGACCGACTGGAGGAAGGCCGGGGCGTAGGTGCTGCGGATGCCGCCGAAGTGGTAGAGCTGGGGAATCTGCTGCGACTCGAGGAAGACCTTGCTGTCCCCCGGGGCCAATCCGCGCAGCACGAGGAGGCCGGCGCCGAAGGGAGCCCGCGCCGCGCCGGGGAGGTTCAGGACGGCCTTGAGCGTGTCGCCGGCGGAGCCGGGTACCGTGAACACCTGCTCCGCCGTCAGCACCTCCTTCATCACCTCCCGCTGGATGGCCGAGGCGCTCACCACGGTCTCGTTGGCTCCGCCCACGGACTCGAGGAGGTAGTTCTCCTCACGGACCTCGCCGGCCTGGGCCTGCACGAGGAGGTCGAGCTCCTGGTGTCCGGGGGGGGCAGCCGAGATCCGGAACTCGACGCCTGGCACCTCGAACTGGAAGCGGCCGGAGCCGTCGGTGGTGGCGCGGGCGACGACCTCGTCCCCGACGCGGGCCACCACCGGCACGCCGGGAATGGGAAGGCGCGAGCCCCGCTCGAGGAGGAAGCCGGTGAGCTTCACGGGCGCGGGAGGCGGCGCCACGGGCTCCTGGATGCGCAGGCGGAAGGTGACCGTGACAGGGACCGGCTCGCCCGTGGTGAGCCGTCCGGGCTCGAACTCGAAGCGACGTGCCGCCGAGAGCGCGGCGGCGTCGAAGGGCTCGCCGGCGCCGCTCTCCACCGAGGCCTTCTCCACCTTGCCCTCGGCGGAGACGTCCAGGGTCAGGACCACGACCACCTCGGGCGCGGGAAACCTCGTGCCGGGCGGAACGTCGGCCGGGACGAGCTCCTTCAGGCGCGGGGAGGTGGCCAGCGTCGGCTCGGCGGGTCCGGCCGGCGCGGGAGGCTGCTGCTGCCCCGCGGCCGGGGCCGCAGCGAGGAGCGCGAGAAGGGGGATGAGGCGCGCGGTGCGCCAGCTTCGCATCATCGGTTCACCCCTCGAGTCGGAACTTGTAGGTCCAGGTGACGGTGGCCGGGACGGCCTTGCCGCCCCGGGTGGCGGGACGGAAGCGGAACCGCCGGACGAGCCGCCGGGCGGCGTCGTCGAAGCCGTCGCCCCCGGAGCGTACCACGCGCGATCCGATCACCTCGCCCGTGGCGGAGACGTCGAGCTCGAGACGGACGTCTCCCTCCAGGCTCGCGCGCCGGGCCGCTTCCGGGTAGAGGGCGCGCATCTCGGTCGCGTCGGGCTGGGCGATCAGGCTCGGGGCCGAATCGGGCTCGGTGAAGTACGCGGGAGCGTCGGGGCGATCGCTGGTTCCGCCCGGCGTGGCGCGCAGCGCCGGCTCGGACCCTGGCTGGGCGGTTGGGACCGCGATTCCGCCCCCGGGCACGGTGGCCTCGAGGGAGACGGCGAAGCGTCGGGGGGCGGCCGCGGGGGGCTGAGCGGCGCTGGGCGGGGCCTCGAGGAGCGGAGCCGGGGCTGGAGGGGCCTTCGAGGGCGATCGCTTCGCCACCTCCATCTTCTTCGGGGGATCCTGCGGTGCGGGAGGAGCGGGGGGGGGCTCCACGATTGGAGGACGGGTGTCCACCAGCGTCACCCGGGTGGGCGGCGGCCGGTTCGAGGCGCGCCGGACGGGAGGCGCCAGCGCGACCCATGCGAGGAAGGCCGCATAGAGCCCCAACGTGATCGTCCAGCCCTGCACGCCGGTATGGGCGACTCGCTTCACTTCCCGGGGGCCTCGACGGGCTTCGTGTCGAGCGCGATGTCGGTCACGCCCTCCTGGCGCAGTCGATCCACGACCTCGGCGAACCTCCCGTACGGTGCCGACACGTCGGCGGAGACGAACCCGGAGAGCTTCTGCCCGGGCTCGATCCTCTTTCGGGCCTCGGCGACCGCGCGAGGGATGTCGTCCACGCGGGCGGGCTGACCGTTCACGTAGAGGTCTCCTGAGGCGGCGACGACCAGCGCGAGGAGGCCCACCGCGGTCTCGGAGCCGGTTGCCGCCCGGGGCACCTCCACCTGGATGCTCTTCGAGACGATGAGCGACGAGGTCACCAGGAAGACGATGAGGAGGACGAGCACGACGTCGACGACGGGGGTGATGTTGACCCCGGTGACGAGCTCGTCGGTGGGATCGGTTCCATAGCCGCCGGCGTTCACTGCCCGTCCTCCGCCTCGAGTCGGCCCAGGTTCGCGAGCACCTCGCGCATGAGGGACTCCGCCTCCCGGAGCCGGACGGCCATGTGCGCCCGGAGCAGGTTGTAGGCCACCACGCCGGGAACGGCCACGAAGATGCCGAAGGCCGTGGAGGCGAGCGCCTCGGCGATGGACGTCATCACCTGGGGGTTCCCGGCCGACTCCGTCGTCCCCGCCTGCCCCAGGCCGTAGAACGCCCCGACGATTCCGATGATCGTGCCGAGCAGCCCGACCAGGGGCGCGATGTTCGCGATGGTGGTCAGCCAGGCGACCCGGGCGTCGTACCTCGATCGCTCGGCGGCGAGCGTCGCCAGCATCTCCTCCTCGACCGCCTTGGCGTCCCGCTCGCCTCGCCCCACCGCGTCGAGCCCGGCCCGGAGCACGTTCCGGACGAGGCTGTCGGACTGGACGAGTGCCCGGGCCCCCGGGAGGTCCTGGCTGCGAAGCGTCTCCTGCAGGGCCGCTTGCAGGGGGAGGAATCGCTCCCGGGTGCGGAAGTAGAGGATGAGCCGATCGGCGGTGATGGCCACTCCGATGAGGGAGAAGATCACGAGGGTCCAGTTGACCCATTCCGATCCGAGCAGGTTCAGCTGGAGGAATCTCTGCGTCAGCATGCGTGCACCCGAAACACTCGTTGAATATAATGAATCGCGCGACCCATCTAATTGGACCCAGGTCGGGCGGCAAGCGGAAAGACGGACTGCGGAGCATGGGACGACGAGCGGGCTCAAGGAACCTGGACTACGACCGGACAAGGTTCGAGATCGTCACGAAGGTGACGGATCGGATATTATCGTCCACCAAGACCAATCTGAGTTTCCGGGAACTCGCGCACCTCGCCCAGGTCGCCCCCTCGACCCTTCGCCACTACTTCCCCGACCGGGAGGCCGTCCTGCTCGGGGTCCTGGAACGCCTGCACGAGCTCGGGCACAGGCACGTCGCGGAGGGCGCGACCGCCGAGCACGGTGCGGCTCCCGAATCGCTCCGATGGTTCCTTGGTTCCCTGGTGGAAGGATGGAGCCGCGGGGTGGGGAGGGCCCACGAGCTCGGGCTCACGGAGGGAATCGCCGACGCGGCGATCGGACCGGCCTACCTGCGCTCTCTCCTCGAGCCCACCCTCCACTCTGCCGAGGCCCGCATCGCCCTGCACATGGCGCGCGGCGAGATCGGGCCCTGCGACGTGCGCGTCGCCGCCGTGGAGCTGGTCGCGCCGGTGGTCCTGGTCCTGCTGCACCAGCGCGCGCTCGGGGGAGGGACGGTCCGGCACCTCGAAGTGCAATCCTTCCTCGACGAGCACGTGGCTCGCTTCCTGCGCGCCTTCCAGCCGCCTGGGCGGCGCTCTCTCACGCCCAGTCGCGAGGAACGCGGATGACCTGGAGGAGCCTATCCTCCTCGCTTCCCGCCTCGGGATGGTGGTCGTAGCGCCACTGCACCCGGGGAGGAAGCGACATGAGGATCGACTCGGTGCGCCCGCCCGTCTCCAGCCCGAAGACGGTGCCCCGGTCGTGGAGGAGGTTGAACTCCACGTAGCGGCCGCGGCGGATCTCCTGCCAGTTCCGCTCCCGCTCTCCCCAGGCCATCCCCTCGCGCCGCGCCACGATGGGGAGGTAGGCTCGGGAGAAGCTGCGCCCCACGTCCTCCACGAAGGCCAGCTCGCTCCACGGATCGCCTCCCAGGTCCTCGAAGAAGACACCGCCCACGCCGCGGTGCTCGCCGCGGTGGGGGAGGAAGAAGTAGGCGTCGCAGGTCCTCTTGAATCCGGGGTAGCTGCCGGGCCGGTGGCGCTCGCAGGCGAGGCGGAGCTCCCGGTGGAAGTGGGAGGCGTCCTCCTCGAACAGGTAGTAGGGGGTCAGGTCGGCTCCGCCGCCGAACCAGGCCTTCGACCCCCGCGCCAGGAGTCGGATGTTGGCGTGGGTGGTCGGCACCCACGGGCTGCGCGGGTGGATGACGAGGGAGAGCCCCACGGCGGCGAACTCGTCCCCATCGCCGGGAAGGCGGGCGGCCATGCGGGGCGGCACCGCGCCCTGTACCCGGGAGACGTTGACCCCGGCCTTCTCGAAGCGGCTCCCCTCGGCGAGGACGCGGGTCACGCCGCCGCCCCCGCCGGGACGCTGCCAGGCGTCCCGGGCGAAGCGCCCGCCTCCGTCGGCCTCCTCGAGCGCGGCGACGATCGCGTCCTGCAGGGCCCGGACGACGGCCTCCATCCCATCCACCAGGCGTGCGTGTTCCACCAGGCCTCCGGTCCGTCAGGCGAAGACGATCGTCTTGTTGCCGTGGACCAGGATGCGGTCCTCGCAGTGCCAGCGCACCGCGCGGAAGAGGACGCGCCGTTCCAGATCGCGCCCCAGGGCCCGCAGGTCCTCCACCGAGTCCCGGTGGCTCACGCGGGCGACGTCCTGGTCGATGATGGGGCCGCCGTCTAGCTCGGCGGTGACGTAGTGCGCCGTGGCGCCCACGATCTTCACGCCTCGCTCGTAGGCCTGCCGGTACGGATCCGCGCCTGCGAACGCGGGCAGGAAGGAGTGGTGGATGTTGATGATCCGCCCGGGGAAGCGATCGACGAAGCCAGGCGAAAGGACCTGCATGTAGCGGGCGAGCACCAGGAGATCGGCATTCCCCTCCAGGGCCTCCAGCATTCGCGCCTCGGCCCCGGCCCGGGTGCTCCGGTCGTTCGGGACGTGGAGGAACGGGACCTGGAACGACTCCACGGCGGGGCGCAGGTCGGGGTGGTTGGAGACGACGAGGGGGATCTCGGCCCGCAGGTCGCCGCGTCGCCAGTTCCAGAGCAGGTCGAGGAGCGCGTGGTCGTGGCGGGAGACCAGCACCGCCACCCTGCGCCGGTCGGCGTGGCTGGCGAGGCGCCACTCCATCGCCATGGGGCCTCCCACCTCGGCCCCGAAGAGCTCCCCGAGCCGGGGGAGGGGCACGTCGAGCCCCTCGGTCTGGAACTCGAGCCGCATGAAGTAGGTACCCGGAGTCTCCTCCGTGGAGTGCTGGTCCAGGTCCACCACGTTGGCGCCGTGGCGGAAGAGGAAGGTGGAGACCGCAGCCACGATTCCCGGGCGGTCGGCGCATCGGATGAGGAGGACGGCGTGCATGGACCTGCTGTGTACCCCGGGGAGCACCCGTCGGGGAACCGGGTCTCCCGGGGCGGGTTGATTCTCGACAATGGACGTTTACGGGCGGCGGAGTAGGGTGGCTCGAGGGTTTTCGCGCGGGGAGGCACGCGGTGGGCGACGGGCCGGAGAGCGAGTCGGGAGCGGGTGGGACGCCGGTCGGCACGGGGGCGCGCCCTCCGCAGTCGCGCGCGGGCAACGAGCACGCCGCGCTCGACTCCATCCCCTGGCGCGATCGGCTCTCCACGCAGCTCCTCGGCGTGGCGGCGGCGATCGTGCTCGGGGCGGTGGTGGTTTTCACGCTCGTGGAGATGGCCATCGCCCGCCAGCGGCTGGGAGGCTTGACCCGGTCCACGGTGCTCCTCAGCGAGACCATCTCGGCCTCGATCCGTCACTCCATGATGCGCGACGACCGGGCCGAGGCCTACGCCATCATCGACAACATCGGACGGCAGCCGCAGATCGCCCACGTCCGGCTCTTCAACAAGGAGGGGCGAATCACCTTCTCCACCGTCCCCGGCGAGCGGGGAAAGCTTGTGGACAAGCGGGCCGAGGGCTGCCGCGCCTGCCACGAGGAGAACGAGAGCCTGATCGTCCCGGTGGACGCGCTCCGGGCCAGGACCTACGAGGGACGCCACGGGCGCGTGCTCTCGATGGTGACCCCGTTCCGGTCGGGGGCGGACTGCACGACCAGCTCCTGCCACGTCCACCCGCGGGAGCGGGCGGTCGTCGGGGTACTCGACGTCGGCGTCTCGCTCGAGCAGGTGGACCGGGACCTCTCCGCGTTCCGACGGGTCAGCTTCCTCGTCACGGCGCTCCTCGCCCTGATGCTGGCGAGCATCCTCTGGTACATGGTCAAGACCCGCGTCGTGCGCCCCGTCGAGGCGCTGGTCCAGGGCACGCGCCGGGTGGCCCACGACGAGCTCGACACCGAGATCCACGTCGACGCCCGAGGGGAGCTGGGGCTCCTGGCCGCGTCCTTCAACGAGATGATCCGCTCGCTGCGGAGGGTGGAGGGCGAGTTCCAGGCGCTCAACGCGCAGCTGGAGACGAAGGTCCAGGAGCGAACCGGCGAGCTCCGCGCCGCCCAGGACACGCTGGTTCGCACCGAGAAGCTCTCCTCGCTGGGAAAGCTCTCTGCCTCCATCGCGCACGAGATCAACAACCCGCTGGCCGGCATCCTGACCTTCGCGAAGCTCATGATCCGCACCATCGAGCACGGGCCGGTCGGGGAGGCGGAGCGGAGGACCCTGGTGAAGCAGCTGGCGCTCGTCCAGCGGGAGACCGAGCGCTGCACGGCCATCGTCCGGAACCTGCTCGACTTCGCCCGCGAGCGTCCGCTCCAGCTCAAGGACGTGGACGTGAACCACGTCATCGAGGAGGTCTTCTCGCTGGTCTCGAACCAGACGGCCATGCTGGGGGTCGAGGCCTCGAAGGACCTGGCCCCGGTTCCCAAGGTGGAGGCCGACTTCGGCCAGCTCCGCCAGGCCTTCATCAACATCGTCATCAACGCAATCGAGGCCATGGGGAAGGGGGGGCACCTCCGGGTCTCGACCCGCCCCCTGCCCGGGCAGCACGCCCTGGAGGTGGTGTTCCAGGACGACGGTCCGGGCATCCCGCCGGAGCTGATGCAGAAGGTCTTCGACCCGTTCTTCACCACCAAGGAGAAGGGCACCGGGCTGGGGCTCTCGGTGGTCTACGGCATCGTGGAGCGGCACAAGGGGCGCGTGTCCGTGGAGAGCGAACCGGGGAAGGGAACCCGCTTCACAATCTGGCTCCCCGCGACGCGCGGGTCGTGACGTGGAGGCCATACACCTTTGGTGGATCGGTGAGAAGGATCCCGGCGCCCGGACGCTCGACCACGTGCGGCTCCACCTGGGGCGCGCCCTGGGCGTGCCCGTGCGCATCTGGGAGGATCCGGCGCGTCCGCCCGACGCCTACGACCCCCGGCGCAAGCAGTGGTCGACCTCGAGGATCCTGGCCTGGATGGCGACGGCCGGTCCTGCCGGGAAGGTCCTGGCCGTGACCGACCAGGACCTCTTCATCCCCATCCTGACCTTCGTCTTCGGCGAGGCACAGCTCGGAGGGCGGGCCGCGGTGGTCTCCACCGCGCGGCTGGGGGAACCCGGGCTTCCCGACCCTCGCGTGGCGCTGGAGCGGCTGGCCAAGGAGAGCGTCCACGAGCTGGGCCACTGCTTCGGCCTGGTCCACTGTGACACCCCGGGTTGCGTGATGGGACGCTCGCCCAGCGCGCGGGACGTGGACCGGAAGCGCGCAGATTTCTGCTCGAAGTGCCGAGACCGCGTCAGGCGGCCCGGGGGAGAGACGAGATGACCGGAGAGAACACCCGCGTGCTGGTGGTCGACGACGAGGAGATCGTCCGGGAGTCGCTGGGCGGCTGGCTCCAGGAGGACGGCTTCCAGGTGTCCTCGGCTCCCGAGGGTCGCACCGCCGTGGAGATGATGAAGAAGGACCGGTGGAACGTGATGCTCGTGGACCTCAAGATGCCCGGGATGGACGGCCTCCAGGTGCTCGAGGAGGCCCGCAAGCTGCAGCCCGAGGCCGCCATCATCATGATGACGGCCTACGCCACGGTCGACACCGCGGTCACCGCCATGAAGCTCGGCGCCTTCGACTATCTGGTGAAGCCCTTCGACCCGGAGGAGCTCTCCCTCCTCATGCAGAAGGTGGTGGCCCAGCAGAGCCTGATCCGGGAGAACGCGGTCCTGCGCAAGGCGCTCAAGAAGGAGCACCGGTTCCGGGACCTGGTCTCGAAGAGCGGGGCGATGCAGCGGGTCTTCGAGCTGGCCCAGGTGGCGGCCCGGTCCAACTCCACCATCCTGGTCCTCGGGGAGAGCGGCAGCGGCAAGGAGGTCCTGGCCCGCACCATCCACGAGGAGAGCCCGCGCGCAGGGGGCCCCTTCGTGGCCATGAGCTGCGCGGCCCTCACCGAGACGCTCCTGGAGAGCGAGCTCTTCGGTCACGAGAAGGGGTCCTTCACCGGAGCGAACGCGCGCCGGAAGGGAAAGTTCGAGGCGGCGGCCGGGGGAACGCTCTTCCTCGACGAGATCGGCGACATCTCCCCGAAGCTCCAGCTCGACCTCCTGCGGGTCCTGGAGGAGCGGAAGTTCCAGCGGGTCGGGGGGAACGAGCCCATCGACGTGGACGTCCGGATCATCGCCGCCACCAACAAGGATCTCAAGAAGGCGGTGGCCGACGGCTCGTTCCGCGAGGACCTCTTCTACCGGCTGAACGTGATCCCGGTGACCTTGCCCCCCCTCCGGGAGCGCAAGGAGGACATCCCCCTCCTGGTCGAGCACTTCCTCGATCGGCTCGAGGCGGAGATGAAGAAGCGGGTGAGGGTCTCCCCCGAGGCCATGGGCGCGCTGCTGGCCCACGACTGGCCCGGCAACGTCCGGGAGCTCCGCAACGTCCTCGAACGGGGTGCGGTCGTTGCCCAGGGAGACGTCATCAAGCCCTCCGACCTGGGCCTGGCGCCGGCGCCTGCCCGGGCTCCCGGGGCAAATGCACCTGGCGAGCCGGTCTCCCTGGAGGAGGTGGAGAAGCGCCACATCTCCGAGGTGCTCGGGCACACCGCCGGCAACGTCAGCCAGGCGGCCCGGCTGCTCGGGATCGACCGCGTGACTCTCTACAACAAGATCCGGAAGTTCCAGCTTCGCCGGGACGGCGAGGAATCCGACCCCTCGGGGACCGGATAGCCGTCCCTGTCGGGTGCCGAGAATATTGACGGCTGGTGACATTCTCGACACCTCGCCACCAGCAGCGCAAACCCGATGACTTCCGCGACGTTGCACCGCCTCGCGCCTCCGGAAGCCGTTGAGAATTCCACCATCGTGGTCGGGGCGGATTCCCACGCCCCTGGCGGGACGCCGATGTAACCAGCGGTGAATCCGTCGTTTTTCACCCGAGGTCCCGGTGGGCACACTCTGGCCCACCCCTTGAAAGAGGGACGGGTGGAGGACGCGATCGTCATGACCTGTCCGTACCTGACCGAAGTGACCATGGTGTTCTGCCAGGCCTCGCCGCAGAAGAAGCTCATCCCGAGCGACCGGATCAGCACGGCCTCGACCTGCGAGGGGGACGGCTTCAGCGCGTGCGCCCTCTATCGCGAGGCCCTGGGACGGGCCCTCCATACCATCGAGGAGCTCGAGACCGAGCTCAAGGACGTTCACGAGAAGAAAGGAGCGCAGTCATGAGTGCAGACTCGAGGCCCGCCGCGCTGGGCAGGCGTACCTTCCTGAAGGTAGCCGGCGCCACGGGAGCGGCGGCGCTCGTCTCCCTGCCCGCGCGGTCGGAGGCGCAGGCCGGAGTCCGGGTCTCCGGAGAGGACGAGAACTCGGTCCTCGTGGACACCACGCTGTGCGTCGGCTGCCGTGGCTGCGAGGCGGCCTGCGCCGAGGCGAACAAGCTTCCCGACCCGTCCGGGGACGACGCGGCGTTCGCCGCCATGCGCACGACCGGGCCGGAGTGCTTCACCGTGGTCAACCGGACCGAGAAGGGCGACGGGTCCGACCGGTTCGTGAAGCGCCAGTGCATGCACTGCGTGGAGCCGGCCTGCGCGTCGGCCTGCCCGGTGCGCGCCCTCGACAAGCTGCCCTCCGGCCCGGTGGCCTACGACGGCGGCAAGTGCATGGGCTGCCGCTACTGCATGGTCGCCTGCCCCTTCTCGGTGCCGAAGTACCAGTACGCCTCGGCGCTCCCGGTGGTCCGCAAGTGCACCTTCTGTGCGGGGCGCCAGGCCGAGGGGAAGCTCCCCGCCTGCATCGGCGTGTGCCCGAGCGGCGCCCTCACCTACGGGACCCGCGGCCGGCTCCTCGAGGAGGCCCGGCGCCGCGTGTTCGGGAACCCCGACAAGTACACGCCGCACATCTACGGGGAGCACGAGGCCGGCGGGACGAACTGGATGTACATCACCGACGTCGCCTTCGAGAAGCTGGGGTTCGAGGTCGCGGTCAACGACACCTCCTACCCGAGGCTGGTGCGGGGCGCGCTGGGGGTGCCGCCGGTGGTCATGACGCTGTGGCCGCCGCTCCTGATGGGGCTCTGGGCCTTCTCGCACCGCGAGGGCAAGGGACACGACACGGATCACGGCAAGGGCAACGGAGGCAACCATGGCTAGCGTCGTCACCGCGGCGGACCGCGGCGGTTCCTGGGTGCAGGAGCGCATCTTCCTCGGGATGACCTTCCGCGAGTACCTCAAGTCGCTCTGGACGCCCTTCAACGTGGTCAGCGCCGTGATCCTGGCGGTCGGGCTCCCGGTGCTCGTCTACCGGTTCGCCTTCGGCCTGGGCGCCACCACCAACCTGTCGCAGACCCAGCCCTGGGGGCTGTGGATCGGTTTCGACATGATGACCGGCATCGCGCTGGCCGCGGGAGGGTTCACCATCGGCGCGACGGTGGAGATCTTCGGCCTGAAGGAGTACCACCCCATCGAGCGCCCCGCGATCCTGACCGGATTCCTCGGCTACATGCTGGCGGTCATCGGGCTCATCGCCGACCTGGGCAAGCCCTGGAACATGGTCGGCATCTTCTCCAACAACGGCACCCAGTCGGTCCTCTTCGAGGTCGCCTGGTGCGTGGCCTGCTACACCACCGTCCTCTTCCTCGAGTTCTCCGTCCCCCTCTTCGAGTGGCTGGGCTGGGAGCGCTTCCACCGGCCGCTCAAGAAGGCGCTGCTCGGCCTCACCGTGCTCTCGGTGATGTTCTCGACCATGCACCAGTCGGCCCTGGGGTCCCTCTTCATCATCGCCCCCGGCAAGCTCCACCCGCTCTGGTACTCCCAGCAGATCTTCCTCTTCTTCTTCATCAGCGCCATCATCGCCGGCATCTGCATGGTCATCGTGGAGAGCACGCTCTCCCACCGGATCTTCTCCGACCAGTTCGAGGGGCAGCACGTCGACGTCGACAAGCTGACGCTCGGGCTCGCCAAGGCCGGCGCGGTGGTGATGTTCGCCTACTTCTTCCTCAAGATGCAGGGTGTCATCGACAACCACGCCCTCGGCCTCATCGGCGTGGGGTTCTACGGGAAGTGGTGGCTCCTGGAGATGCTGGGCTTCGTGCTGCTGCCCTCGCTGATGTTCGCCTACGGCGCCCGCAACCGGAAGGTGACGATGGTCCGCGTCGCCGCCATCCTCGGGGTCCTCGGGATCGTCCTCAACCGGCTCAACGTCTCGCTGGTGGCCTACAACTACAACCAGCCCATCCGCTACTGGCCGAGCTGGATGGAGATCGCCGTGTCGCTGGCGCTCGTGGTCGCCGGCATCCTGGCCTTCCGCTGGATCGTGGTCCGCATGCCCGTGCTCCGGCCCATGAAGGGCCAGACCGGCGAGCACTGAGGGGGACGCAATGAACCGCACCGTGAAGACGATCCGCCACGCCTCCCTGCTCGTCGCCATCGCCGCCGCCACCGTCGCCCTGGCGGGCGGTCTCGAGAAGCTGCCGGCCGACCACGCGTTCCCTCCCGGCGAGGGAAGCCCAGGGAAGGTGACCTTCAGCCACCAGAGCCACGTCGACCCGGGCAAGCCTGGCTGCACGAACTGCCACCCGAAGCTCTTCAAGACCCTGGAGAAGGGCGCGACGCAGGACGGAACCCCCATCCGCCACGCCGTCATGGAGAAGGGCGGCCAGTGCGGGGCCTGTCACGGGAAGTCGGCCTTCAACTTCGACTCCTGCGACCTTTGTCATCACTGACCGCGGAAATGTCGCGAAAACCTTGCGTGCGCACGGCCCCTTCGGGGGTCGTTGCGCGCGGTTCGTGCGTAATGGGGCATGTCGCCTAAATCGTGTGCATTCGTCCATGTAGATCTGGAAATTTCCCCGGCAAATACATGGATCTTAACGATCGTTGTGCTGGTGCGTCCGGAGGCGATCTGCTACACGCGTCGAGGCCATCACGAGGACCGCCAGTCAACTGCCGGGGCCCTCCGACCGAGACGGGGATCGACCATGACGAAGAGGCTCATGCTTGCGCTGGCGGTGGCGCTCCTCGCGCCGCCGGCGAGCGCCGAGATTCCAGCGGAGCAGGACAGCTGCCTGGGTTGTCACGGAAGCGACCCCTCGATGTCCATGGATCTCCCGGGTGGCGAGAAGCTCCCGCTCCACGTCGACCAGGCCTCGTTCGCGAAGTCGGTCCACGGCGACATGCTCCGCTGCACCGACTGCCACACCGACAAGGCCGACTACCCGCACGAGTCGAAGCCGTTCAAGGCGCGCCGCGACGTGACGGTCGCCTACTACGAGCAGTGCAAGAAGTGCCACTTCTCGAACTACACGAAGACCCTCGACGGCGTGCACTTCCAGCTGGCGCAGCAGGGCAACCGGCAGGCGGCCCTCTGCGTCGACTGCCACGGCTCGCACGCCATCGGCCGTCCCGGCGAGCCGCGCACCCGCGTCTCGGACACCTGCTCGAACTGCCACAAGAAGGTCTTCGAGACCTATTCCGGCAGCGTGCACGGAAAGGCCGTCACCCAGGGCAATCCCGACGTGCCGGTGTGCACCGACTGCCACCGTGCCCACGACGTGGCCGACCCGCGCGCCGGCGCCCTCTCGCTGCGCACCGCCGAGATCTGCGGCCGCTGCCACACCGACCCGAAGCTGATGGGGCGCTACGGGCTCTCCACCAACGTGGTCGAGACCTACCTGGCCGACTTCCACGGCATGGCGGCGACGCTGCAGAAGGGCAAGAAGGGGAAGGGCGACCGGCTCGCGGCGGGCTGCACCGACTGTCACGGGGTGCACGACATCCAGCGCCCCAACGACCCCAAGTCCACCGTGATGCAGGCCAACCTGGTCAAGACCTGCGGCAAGTGCCACGAGGGCGCCACCGCCGACTTCCCCAAGGCCTGGATGTCCCACTACGAGCCCAGCCTCAAGAAGTCGCCGCTGGTCTGGAGCGTCCAGCTCTTCTACTACGTGCTCATCCCGTTCATCCTGATCAGCCTCGTGCTCCAGATCGCGCTTCATCTCTGGCGGGTGGTGGTGAACCGATGAGCGGTGACACGGCGGGTGTTCGTGAGTCCGGAGCGAGGAGCGGCGCGATGAGCCAAGAGGCGGTGAAGTCCGAGGCGGCGTACCTGGTCCGCTTCTCGGCGGCGCAGCGGGTCGAGCACTTCATCACCATGGTCGACTTCGTCGGCCTGGTGGCGACCGGCCTGCCGCAGAAGTTCTACACCACCGGCTGGGCCCAGTGGCTCATCGGGGCCATGGGCGGGATCGACAGCGTCCGCTGGATCCACCGCTTCTTCGGCATCGTCCTCATCGTGGCCGTGCTGTGGCACGGGGCGGGGGCGCTGAAGGCCATCCTCTCGCGCAAGGTGGGCTTCACCATGGCGGTGAACCGCCGGGACTTCACCGACGCGGTGAAGACCCTCCGCTACTACCTGGGGCTCGAGGACCACCCGGCCGCCTTCGACCGCTACGACTACAAGCAGAAGTGGGAGTACTGGAGCCTCATGATCGGCAACGTGATCATGATCCTCTCCGGGCTCACGCTCATGTACCCTGCCGTGGTCGCCCGCATCGGCCCCGGCGAGATCATCCCGGCCGCCAAGGTGGCGCACTCGAACGAGGGGCTCATGGCCTTCCTCGTCATCACCATCTGGCACGTGTTCAACGCCCACCTGCACCCGGACGTCTTCCCCTTCGACGCCTCCATCTTCACGGGGAAGATCAGCCGGGAGCGCATGGTGCACGAGCACCCGCTGGAACTGGCCCGCGTCGAGGGGCGCGAGCCGGACGGTCACGGGCATCACTAGGGTCGCATGACCGCCCAGAGGTGGATGGACTTCGCCGGACAGGCGATCTTCCACACCCTGGTCGCGGCGCTGGTGATCGAGGCGTTGATCCGGCTCTGGGGGGTGCGCCAGCCCGAGCAGCGGACCGGATTCCGGCTGCTCGCCCTGGGATGGCCGCTCCTGGTGGTCCCGGCCCTCTTCCTGGTCTTCCCGGTCCGCGAGGCCGAGGCCTTTCGCGACGCCCGGGCGATCTTCGCCGGTCGCCACTGGGACGACCTTTCCTTCCTGGGGGTGGGGCTTTACGGATGGTGGATCGCCTTCATGGGCGCCGCCGGCCTCGGGCTCTTCCTACTCGACCTGGTCCCCTGGATGCGCGCCCGGAGCGCGCAGTCGCCGCCCTGGAGCGCCGGTGCCCCGGAGGCGCGCGGCGCCGAGGAGGCGCTGGCGAGGGCGGCATCCTCGCTCGGAATGGATGCCCCGCCGCTGGCCTGGGTCGCCGCCGGGCCGCCGGTCCTCTTCTGCACCGGCACCCGCCATCCCACGGTCGTCATCTCCCGGGCCGCCGTCGAGCTGCTCGACCGGGACGAGCTGACGGGCGCCCTGGCTCACGAGCTGGCCCACCTCGATCGGCGCGATCCCACCCTGTCCTGGGCCCTGATGGGAGCGCGCGCCCTGATGTGGTTCAACCCGGGAGTGCAGGTGCTGGTGCGGGCCATCGCCCGGGACGCCGAGCGCATCGCCGACGAGCGCGCCGGGGCGGCCTGCCAGGACCGGCTGGCGCTGGCGAGCGGGCTGCTCAAGCTCTACCGCGCCACCGGGGGGCGCATGCCCGCCAGCGGGACGGGACGCCGCCCCCTCACGGCCGCCCTCGCCGAGCCCATCGCCCGTGCCCGCGACCACGACATCGAGCTGCGCTGCCGGGCCTTGCTCGGAGAGCCTCCCGCCCCGGTCCCGTTGGCGCGCATGCGCCTCGCCGCAGCGGCGGCCGGGCTCGGAATCCTTCTCTTCTTCGTGGTATGACGGCCACCGGGCCGATGGGAAGCACGGTGAGCGAGGGCGCACGCGCGCTCTGGACCTTGATCCTCGTGCTGGGGAGCGCTGCCTTCGCACTCGTCGGGCTCGACTCGATGCCCACCTGGCTGCACGGGCAGCCGCGGGGGGTACGGCGTGCCGGTTCCGTCGAGGAGGTCGAGCGGAGGCTGCAGGCGCGGGTCCTGCTTCCGTCGTACTTTCCCGACACCCTGCGCTGGCCGCCCAGCCAGGTCCGGTTCACGCGTGAGGAGGGGGGCTCGGTGGCGCTCGACTTCCAGGGCAAGGACGGCGCACCGGCGCTGCTGCTGGCGCAGACGACGGCCCCGGCGGGGGAGATACCCGACGCGATCAAGGGGCGCCTGGCCGTGATCCAGCGGCAGAGCGCCCCCCTCGGCGAGGACGCGGTGCTGGCCAGGGTCGTGGCCGAGGACGGGACGCTCTGGAGCCAGCTCGAGTGGACCGGGAAAGACCGGCGCTTCCTGCTGCGCGGGCGCGGTTCGCTCGAGGACCTGATCCGGATGGCGCGCAGCATCCACGGGGAGCGCCGATGAGACGTCCCTCGCTGCGTGAGCGCCTGCGCGGCTCGCTGCAGACCCGCGTCTACATGCTGCTCGCCGTCAGCGCGGTGATCCCGGTGGGGATGCTGGCCTGGGCCTTCGGCGTCCGGGTGGCGAGGCTCGATCAGCAACTCGTCGCCGCGCGGGAGTGGTCGGCGCGGACGGTGGCGGGGCAGGTCGGCGAGGAGCTCAACCAGGGATTCGAGGTCCTGCAGAGGGCCGCCACGGCCTCCCACGTCAACCTCGAGGACGGGGATCCAGCGCCGGAGAGGGCGGCGCTGCGCGACCCGCGGGTGAGCCTCCAGTTCCCCGGCGGGGCCTTCTTCCTGGACCACGCCGGAAAGGTGGTCGCAGAGGAGCCCGACCGCGGGACGCGCTCCATCGCCCCGCTCCCGGACCAGCCGTCGATACGGACCGCCATCGAGACCGGCCGGCCGGTCGTGACCTCCTTCGTCCCGGGGATGTCCGGTGAGCACGTCTACGAGCTCGTCCCGGTGCGGGACTGGGAGGGTCGGATCACCGGCCTCGCCGGCGGCATCGTCGACACCAGCCAGCACCACCTGCTCGTCATGCTCCGCTACCTCCGCCAGAGCTCCGACGGGTCCGCGGAGATCCTCGACCGCGGGGGGCGCGTCATCGCCTCGACGGAACCGGGCCGCCCCACCACCAGCACCGTTTGCTCCGGCGTCCGGCGCCTGGTCGCGGAGGGCAAGGGGACGTCCCGGCTCTGCAGCGAATGCCACTCGGGCAGGAGGGAGGACGCGCGGGGGCGGGCAGCGGTGACGACGGCCGTGGTCGGGAACGCGCCCTGGGTGGTCGTGGCCCGCGTACCGGCCTCGGAGGTCATGGGGGCCGCCGGGGCCTTCCCCGCCTGGCTCGCCGGGATGATCCTGGTGGCGCTCGGCTCGGGGGCGATGCTGGCCTGGGGAGCGGCGCGCAGCGTGGCGAAGCCCGTGGCTGCGCTCACGCGCGCCGCCGAGAAGATCGCCGCCGGCGACCTCTCGGGCCCGATCCCGGCCCTCGGCGACGACGAGGTGGGGCGGCTAGGCATGGCCCTCGAGAAGATGCGCCGCTCGCTAGGGGAGCTCATCGGCGCCGTGGCCCAGGCGAATGCCCAGCTCGAGGTGCGGGTCTTCGAGCGGACGGCCCAGCTGGGCCAGGCCAATGCGACCCTCCGGGACCGCGAGGCCGCGCTGGAGCGGCTCTACGAGAAGGTGGTGTCGGCCCAGGAGGACGAGCGCAAGCGCATCGCCCGGGAGTTGCACGACGACACGAGCCAGAGCCTGGCTGCCCTGGTGATGGCCATCGACGGAGCCCTGGCCGCGCTGAAGGCCGGGCTGACCCCGCGTCTCGAGGAGGCCAAGGCGCTCGCCGTGCGGACCATCGAGGAGGTGCACCGGATGATCCTCGACCTGCGCCCGTCGGTACTCGACGACCTCGGGCTCCAGTCGGCCATCCGGTGGTACGCCGACCGCCACCTGACCGGCCGGAACGTCTCCGTGCGCTGCGAGTTCGACGCCCCGGATCGCCGGTTCCCGGCTGCGTTCGAGACGGCGCTCTTCCGGATCTGCCAGGAGGCCATGAGCAACATCGCGCGTCACGCGCACGCCGAGTCGGTGCTCATCCAGCTGTCCGAGGGCGAGGGTGTGATCCGGATCGAGATCGAGGATGATGGGCGCGGGTTCGAGCCCGAGAAGGTCTCGCACGCCGAGCGACGTCACTTCGGCCTCATGGGAATCGAGGAGCGGGTGGAGATCCTGGGTGGCAAGGTGAAGATCGACTCGGCGCCGGGGCAGGGGACGCGAATTCGCCTCGAGGTACCGCTTCCCAGGGGGGCGTAGGGATGGCGAAGATCCGGGTACTGCTCGCCGACGACCACGCCATCCTGCGCGAGGGGGTTCGCGCACTGCTGGCCATGTGCGACGACATCGAGGTGGTGGGGGAGGCGGTCGACGGCCAGGGAGCCATCGAGGCCACCCGGAAGCTCGACCCCGACGTCGTGCTCATGGACATCGCGATGCCCGGCCTGGGCGGACTCGAGGCCACCCTGGAGATCAAGAAGGCCGGGCTCCGGGCGAAGATCCTCGTCCTCTCCCAGTACGAGGACCGGGAGTACGTGCGGCGGCTGCTCAAGGCCGGCGTGTCGGGGTACCTGCTCAAGAAGTCGGCAGGATCCGAGCTGCCGAACGCGATCCGGGCGGTCCATCGGGGAGGGCTCGTGCTCGACCCGGAGGTCGCGCGCACCGCAATGGAGGATGCCGGGCCGGCGGCCCCGGACGGGGCCGATCCGTACGAAAACCTCACCGACCGCGAGAAGCAGGTGCTGAAGCTGGTGGCCGAGGGGCTCGCCAACAAGGAGGTCGCCGACGTGCTGGGCATCAGCGTCAAGACCGCCATGTCGCACCGCGAGAAGGTGATGGAGAAGCTCGGCCTCCACAACCGGACCGAGCTGGTCCGTTTCGCGCTCCGGCGCGGGGTGATCCGCGTCGATCCCTAGTGCCCTCCGGGCCCTCGCTGCGCGAAATCCCCCTCTTCGTCCGTGACATGGGGCGTGTGCCCCAGCCGCGAGCACCCCGATCGGCGGCAAAGGCTCGAATTCACGCTGGATGAAGCCCGATCGCTCCGGCCCGGTCCTTGCTCAAGAGGAGGGAGCCCTGGTCGCTCCGGGAGGGGAGCGATCAGGGCACGGGCGGGGAGGGAGATCGTGCGGGTCCTGTTCACCAGCGTGCCGGAACCGCCCTCGGCGGCGGAGTCCGCCGAGGCATGGCTCCCGCTTTCACTCGTCCACCTGGCAGGGTCGGTGCGGGCGGACGGGCACGAGTGCCAGATCGTCGACGCGCTGTCCCTCGGCCTGCGGACCGAGGACGTGGAGCGTATCGTCCGGGAGGCCAACCCGGATGTCGTCTGCGTCACGGCGGCCACGCCCGGATTTCCCGCCGCACTGGATCTCTGCCGCCGGGTCCGGGCCGAAGGGCGTACCACCATCATCGGAGGCGTTCACGCCTCCTACATGTTCCCCGAGTTCCTGCCCGCCGGCGACGTGGACTTCGTGGTGGTCGGCGAGGGGGAGGAGACGCTTCCGGAGTTGCTTCGCTGCCTCGCCACGGGGGCCGACCCGGCAAGGGTCTCCGGCATCGCCTTCGCGCTGGCCGGTCGGGTGGTTCGAACGGCCCCACGCCCCCGCCTGGCCGCGCTCGACCCGCTCCCCAAGGCGTGGGATCTCCTCTCCGGCTTGCGTTACCGGTGGGCAGGCCGGCCCGGTTCGCGGATGGGGGCGATCGCCACCTCGCGCGGGTGTCCGCGCCGGTGCGGCTCCTGCTGCCAGTCGGCCCCTTTCGATGGGAGCTGGCGAGGGCGCTCCATCGACTCCGTTGCCTACGAGCTGACGAAGCTGCGGCGAGAGCACGGCGTCGATCTCGTCGGATTCTACGACCCGTCGCCCGCCGCGGATGCCCGGCGGTTCACCGGGCTGACCGACCGGCTCATGGAGCTCGACCTCGGGCTCGAGCTGGTGATCTGGGCCAGCGTCGGAGACATCCTGCGCGACGAGTCGGTGCTCGCGCGATGGCGCTCGGCCGGGGTGATCCACGTCGGCATCTGTCGGGATCCGGCCGAGGACCGGCTGCCGGCACCCGAGACCGAGCGCGCCGTCTCCGCAGGCCGGCGGGCCGTCCAGGCGCTTCGCCGCGCCGGCATCGGAACCGAGGCATCCTTCTGGCTGGGATTTCCCGACGAGACGCCGGCCTCCGTCGATCAGGCGCTCTCGCGAGCGCTCGCCTGGGACCCCGACGTCGCCCACTTCCCGCTCCTGACCCCCTTGCCGTACACGCCGGCGTGGCGGATCTACGGGGCCCACGTCATCACCCGGGACTACCGCCGCTACAACCTGCGGGAACCGGTGGTGAAGCCGCGCGACATGGAGCTCCATGAGGTCGTGGAGGCCGCGGACCGCTGTCGCATGAAGTTCCTGGAAGCGCGGCCGTTGCGGTACCCCGCCAGCGAGGCGCGTCGTGCCGGACCGTGGCTGGTCCACCCGGTGGAACCGGCCACCTCGGAGCCGGTGCCCGACGAGCCGCGAGGCGGGGAGCCTACTGCGATAGCGCCCGTACGGCCCGTCCCCAGGAACTGAGCGAGCCCCCACGAAGGGGGAGACCGCATCCCTTTCGCCGAGGCCCAGAGCCAGATGGCCGGGGCGCAATCCATGCGCGGAGCATCCTGCCGAGGAGCCTGGAATTTCTACACTTTCCCAGGCACGGGAGTTGCTAATCGGGCAGTCCCGGAGGGGTCGATGCTCGTCGCCATTGGAGTCGACAGGAAAAGGGCTTCCGTCGCGTCCCGCGAGAGGCTGGCCGCCGGGGATGAGGACCTGGCCTCCCTGGTCCGGTCGTACGGCGCGCTCGGCGGCGTCGACGAGGTCTTCGTCCTCTCGACCTGCTACCGCGTCGAGGTCTACGCCGCGTCTGCGTGTCCGTCCGCTGCTGCCGCGAGCCTCGCCGAGGCGCTCCGCAGGAGGGCCGGGGACGAGGAACTCCCGCTCTTCGAGTTGCACGGTGCCGAGGCCTTCCGGCACCTGGCCCGCGTCGCCGCCAGCCTCGAGTCGGGTGTGGTCGGTGAGCCCCAGGTTCTCGGGCAGGTAAAGGAGGCGTTCGGCCGGTCCGCCGAGGCCGGGTCGGCTGGCAAGGAGCTCTCCTCGGTGATCGCCCGGGTTCTCCAGGTCGCCAAGCGGGTCCGCACCGAGACGGCCATCGGCCGCGCCGGGGTCTCCTGGGGACACGCTTCCGCCGACCTGGCGGAGAAGGTCCTCGGTCCGCTGGAGGGGCGGCGGGCCGTGGTCGTCGGCGCCGGGGAGATGGCCCGGCTTTCCGCCCAGCACCTTCGCCATCAGGGAATGCAGGTTTCCGTGGTGAACCGAACCCTTGCGAACGCCGAGGCCCTGGCGCGGGAGGTCGACGGCCAGGCGCGGCCCCTCGACGCGCTCGGAGACGAGCTCCTCCGGGCCGACGTGGCGGTGGTCGCGGCTCCGGTGGCGCTCGCCGCTCTCGATCCCAGCGGAGCTCCGGCCCTGATGAAGGCGCGCCGGCACCGCCGCCTGCTCCTACTCGACCTGGCCGTTCCCCGTGCCGTTCCCGCCGTCCTGGGCGACGTCGACGGCATCTACGTCTGCGACGTCGACGATCTCGCTCGCATCCAGCGCCAGGCCCAGGAAGCCCGGGCCGGCGCCATCCAGGACGCGGAGCGGCTCGTCGACGCCGAGGTCGAGCGCTTCGCCCGCGAACTGGCGGAGCGTCGCGCCGCCCCCATCATCGCCGCGGTCCGGCACCGTGCCTCCGCCATCGCGCGCGAGGAGGTGGAGCGCACCGTGCGTCGCCTCGGAGGAGATCCCGAGCTGGAGAAGCGGCTCGATGCCCTGGCCGGAGCCATCGTCTCGAAGCTGCTCCACCAGCCCAGCGTGCGTCTCCGCATGGCCGGCCAGGATGCCGAGGGGGGTGCCCTCCTGATGGCGGCCGCGGCACGGATCTTCGACGTCGGCCAGCCGAACGCCGGGTCGGCCCCGTCTGCCTGATTGAATCCCGGGTTGCCGCGGCAAAGCTTGCGTCAGGCCCTTGTCCCGGCGCAGATCGAGCGAGCAAAAGCCCGCCCGGCGACTGGGGAAAGACACATTTCATCCAGGTCCTGCGGGAAATCCCCCAGCGCTCCGCAGGTTTGAACAGGAGTGGGTGAAATGGCGCGATCCTTGCGACCCGACCAGGGTCAGCCAAGGCGCAAGGGAACCATGGACCCACTCGCAAAGCTCTGGAAGCGGCTCGACCGGAGCGTCCGCGCCCGCATCATCCTGCCCACGGCCGTTCTCTTCGCAGCCGTGCTCGGCACGATGGTCTACGTCGCCGTGAGCGCCTACGGCTCCGACATCGAGAAGGTCCAGCGGGAGCGCGCCGAGATCTTCGCCGCGAACGTCGCGTCCGGCGTCACCCAGACCATGATGGAGGGGCAGCCGAACCAGGTGCCCGACCTCCTGGAGCTTGCCCGGAGCCACCGGGCAGACCTGGAATCCATCAGCCTGCTCCGTCCCGACGGCCAGGTGGCGTACTCGACCGATGGCCGCCTCATCGGAAGCCATCCCTGGGAGGAGATGGCGGCCTTCGCACAGCCCAGGGTGATCTCGGCGCCGTCCGGCAGGGAGTCCCAGTACGCCGTGGTCCGGCCCATCGCCAACGTGGAGCGGTGCGCCTCGTGCCATGGCCGGGAATCGCGCATCAACGGCTGGGTCGATCTCCGATTCACCCGCTCCCTGGCCCTCGCCGCGCAGGGTGAACTGGCCCGGACGCTCGGCATGACAACCGGGGTCGCCTTGCTCATCCTGCTCGCCATCGCCTGGTGGCTCATCGGGCGCGAGGCGGTGACGCCGCTCAAGCGCCTGGTCGCCGCCATGGCCCGAGCCGAGGCGGGCGACTTGACCGTGCGGGCCGACGAGGGTCGCCCCGACGAGCTGGGAACGGCAGCTCGCGGCTTCGACGCTACACTGGCGGCGCTGCGCCGCAGCCAGGCCGAGCTCGAGGCCTTCTACCGGGAGCGCATGGTCCGGGCCGATCGGTTCGCGACCGTCGGCGAGATGGCGACGGGGCTGGCGCACGAGATCAAGAACCCGCTGGCAGGGCTCTCCGGCGCGCTCGAGCTGCTCGCGGAGGACCTGAGCGGGAACCCGCGGCAGGCGGACGTGGTCGGCGAGATGCGCCACCAGGTGGCCCGGCTAACCCACACCATGGAGAGCCTGCTCTCCTTCGCCCGCCCGGCCAAGGCCCGACTGCGCGCCACCGACCTGAACGCCGCGCTGGAGAACGTCCTCTTCCTCGTCCGCCAGCAGCGGCGACTCGCCGCCGTCCACGTGGAGGCCGAGATGGGCGAGGTCCCGCAGGTTCTCGCAGACCCCAGCCAGCTCGAGCAGGTCTTCCTGAACATCTGCCTCAACGCCTGCCAGGCCATGGGCACCAGCGGAGGGCGGCTCACCGTCCGATCCAGGCTGACGGACGGACGGGTCAGCGTGGACGTCGAGGACACCGGCCCGGGCATCCCCGACAACGTCCGCCCCAACCTCTTCAAGCCCTTCTTCACCACCAAGCGGGAGGGAAACGGCCTGGGCCTCGCCATCTCGGCCCGCATCGTCGCCGAGCACGGGGGGAACATCGGCTACCGATGCCCGCCGGGCGGGGGGACGGTGTTCACCATCGCCCTCCAGCCGGCCAGGGCCGTGCCGGAGCGCTCCGAGGAGATGACCGCATGACGAACTCGCCCGCACGCATCCTCGTCGTCGACGACGAGAAGCTCATCCGCTGGTCGGTGGGCGAGAGGCTCCAGCGCGGAGGGTACGAGGTGCTCTCGGCCGAGTCGGGCGAGGAGGCCCTCGAGGTCCTGGCGGCGCAGTCTCCGGACCTGATCCTCCTCGACGTCCGCCTGCCCGGAATCGACGGACTGGCCACCTTGCAGAGGGCGCTTGCCCAGGCCCCCGAGCTCGCGGTGCTCATGATGTCGGCGCACAGCACCGTGGACATCGCCGTCGAGGCCATGAAGCACGGCGCCATCGACTTCCTGGTGAAGCCGTTTCCCTTCCAGGCGCTCGACGCGGCCGTGGAGAGGGCGCTCGTCAGCGCGCGGACCCGCCGGCAGATCCAGGCGCTCACGCAGGAGCGACGCGGGGGGGGCGAGGCCCTGGCCGCCCTGGTGGGCAAGTCGGCGGCGATGGAGCAGGTGCGCGCCGTCGTCTCCCGGCTCTCCGGCAGCGACTCCACCACCGTGCTGATCGAGGGCGAGAGCGGCGCCGGCAAGGAGGTGGTGGCCCGGGCCGTACACTTCTCGAGCGGACGCGCCGAGCGCCCCTTCCTGCAGGTGAATTGCGCGGCGCTCCCGGAGCACCTCCTGGAGAGCGAGCTCTTCGGCCACGAGCGGGGCTCCTTCACCGACGCCCACGTCCAGAAGCGGGGGCTCTTCGAGAGCGCCGAGGGCGGCACGGTGATGCTCGACGAGATCGGCGACCTGCACCCGGGCGGCCAGGCCAAGCTGCTCCGGCTGCTCGAGAGCAAGACCTTCCGGAGGGTGGGCGGGGTGACCGAGCTCAGGGCCGACGTGCGGGTCCTGGCCGCCACCAACGTCAACCTCGAGGAGCGGGTCTCCGAGGGGCGCTTCCGCGCCGACCTCTTCTTCCGCCTCAACGTGGTGCGGATCGTGATGCCGGCGCTGCGGGAGCACCCGGACGACGTGCCGACTCTCTGCGCGCACTTCATCGCCCGGTTCAACCAGGAGATGAAGCGCCAGGTGAAGGGCGTGAGCGCGAATGCGATGCAGCTGCTCCAGGCCTACCGGTGGCCCGGCAACGTCCGGGAGCTCCGCAACGTCATCGAGCGGGCCTTCATCCTCCATGCCGGTTCGGACGAGCTCCGGCCCGAGCACCTTCCCCCGGAGCTGCGCGGAGCGGCGACGGCGTCCAGCGCGGCGCGCCGCCTGGAGCGGCCCGCGGCGGTCCCGCAGGACGGACTCGTGCTGGAGGACGCGGAGAAGAAGCTCATCCTGGAGGCGCTCGACCGGTCGAGCGGCAACCAGTCGCGGGCCGCCCGCCTCCTCGGAATCAGCCGGGACACCCTCCGCTACCGGCTGAAGAAGCACAACATGGGGTGAGCTAGCCTTGGGCCAGAGGGGCCAGGGCTGCCCGCAGCTTCCCGCGGGCCCGGATCTCGATCTGCCGGGCGCGCTCGCGCGAGAATCCCATCCGGCTCCCGAGGTCCTGGAGCGAGGCGGGGTCGTCGGCCATGAGGCGATGCTCGACGATGGTGCGCTCCCGGTCGTCGAGCAGCGCCAGAGCTTCGGTCACCCCGCGGCGGACGAGATCCAGTTCCCGGGCGCGGGAGAGCCTCTCGTCCTGGAGGTCGTCGGTCGCGGCGACGCGGTCCACCGCCGAGACACCGCCGTCCGGACCGGGAGCGTCGAGCGACTGATCGCGACCTTCCATGCGCCGCGCAGCGTCCCGGACCTGCTCCGGCAGGACGCGCAGGCTGCGGGCCACCCGGTCGTCGAGGTCCTCGTCGGTGCCGAAGCGGGCCAGTTCACGGCGCGTGCGGGCGAGGCCGAAGAAGATCCGGCGCTGGGCCTGGGTGGTGCCCATCTTCACGATGGACCAGGTCTGGAGGATGTAGGCCTGGATGTAGGCGCGGATCCACCACGACGCGTAGGTGACGAGGCGGATGCCCTGGTCCGGGTCGAACTTCGTCACCGCCTTCAGGAGGCCGAGATTCCCCTCCTGGACGAGGTCCGGGAGTCGAAGGCCGTTGCCGCGATAGCCGGCCGCGAGCTTCACGACGAAGCGGAGATTGGCCGTGACGAGGGCGTGGGCAGCGCGGGTGTCGCCCCGGTCCCGGTAGGCGCGTGCGAGGGACTGCTCCTCCTCCACCGAGAGCAGGGGATGCTTCCTCACGTCCTCAAGATACCTGGCAAGCCCCTCGATCACGGGGAGTCCTTGAGCAACGACGATGCCACCAGGACGGGATCGGAAATGGACAGGCGGAACAGGCTCATACCTGGATCGAAGGACACGTCTTGGGGCCTCGGCCGTTACCTTTTTACCGATCTCGGCAAGTGGGAGTCCCTGAATGGGTCAAGGCCCACAGTGGGGCAACCCAACTGGGCGGCGGTCTGGGTCGTGACCCATATGGGTTTCCTCAACCACTTGCGAAGATCGTCCCTGCAACGCATCGTTACGAGACCGTATCGACCATGAGCGAACTCCGTCCGAACCCTGCACCCGCCGAACCCCGCACCGAGCCCGAGGAGAAGGCGAGCCACCTCGCATTCGTGGCCCACGAGATCCGCAACCCGCTGTCCACGGCCCTCTGGAGCGTCGAGTTGCTCGCCCGGATGTCCCCCGAGGAACGTGGCGGGCCGAGAGGCGAAAAGCTTTCCCGGATGTCGCTTCGTGCGCTGACACGCCTCCGGCGCCTGATCGAGGACCACCTCCTCGCCTCCCGCCTGGACGTGGGGGGCATCCCCCTCGAACTGGAGGAGATTCCGGCCCGGGAGCTGTTTCCCGGAGCCACGGCCATCGGGGCGGGCTCGCTCGAACTGGAACTCGAGTCCGGTCTATCCGTCGTCGCCGACCCTTCGCTCGCCCGCCGGGTCGTGGAGGCGGTGCTCCTCGCGGCCGCCCGCGGTGGTGCCGACGTCCGCGTCTCCGGATCGCGCAAGGGGAGGGTCGCGCGGTTCCGCTTCGAGGGAGCGCCAGCCACCGCCGAGGACCTCGCCGACCCCCGGCGCGGCGACCCTGGCGACACTCGAGGCGCCGCGCTGGCCATGCCCGTGGCGCGCCGCGCATGCACGCTGCTCGGAGGCGAGATCCGGCCCGAGGACGGGGCGTGGACGCTCGAGCTTCCGGCCCCGGAGACGCCCCGGCGGCAGGGGTAGGGCACGGGCTCCCAGGCCTGGAAGTCTTGACAGGGTGGAAGTCCTCCGCTACAAGTCCGCGCTCTCCAAACGTTTTCGGCAAGTCCTCCCCGGCCGGTCGTCGCGGGGCGGACCAATGCGAGGTCGAACATGGCTACTGGTCTCCTGGGTCGCAAGGTCGGCATGACCCACATCTTCAACGCCGACGGCGACTGCATCCCCGTCACGGTTCTGCAGATGGGCCCCTGCACGGTCATCCGTCGCAAGACGGCGGCCAAGGACGGTTACGACGCCGTCGTGCTGGGCTTCGTCGAGGTCGCCGAGAAGAAGGAGAAGCGGCTTTCCAAGGCCGAGGTGGGCGTGTTCAAGAAGGCCGGCACCCCGGTCTTCCGCCACCTGAAGGAGGTCCGGCCCCGGGATCCGAATCTCCTCGGCGAGCTCAAGACCGGGGACGTCCTCACGGTCGACAAGGTCTTCAAGCTCGAGCAGCGCGTCGACGTCACCGGCACCACCAAGGGCCGCGGCTTTGCGGGCGTCTTCAAGCGGTGGGGAATGAAGGGTGCTGCCCGCGACTCCTCCACGGCGCACGAGCACCACCGCCACCCGGGCGCCATCGGTCAGCGCAAGACGCCCGGCAAGGTCTGGAAGGGCAAGCACCTCCCCGGCCAGTACGGCGTGGACAACATCACCACGCAGAACCTGATCGTTGCCGGCATCGAGGCCGAGGGGAACCTCCTCCTCGTGAAGGGCGCCGTTCCGGGCCACGCCGACGGGCTGGTCTACGTCGACACCGCGTCCAAGGGGCAGCCGCGCCCCAAGATCAAGCAGGAGGCCCGCGTCCGGGCCAAGGCAAAGGTGTAACGGCGCCGCCTTCGACCGGCGCAGGAGCAGTTTCGGGGCCGGCGAGCGATCGTCGGCCCTTCTGCTTTCCGGCGCGATGCAGTGCCTGGTTCATGCGGCGCCTGATGGCGCCGCCGCAGCGATCAGCTCTCCGGAACCTCGGGAGGCCCGCCCGACCCGCCTCGCTTCCGATCCCGCTCCGCCCGGTACCTGGCGTTCGGGTCCAGCGCCTTCTTGCGGAGCCGGATCGACTGGGGCGTCACCTCGACGAGCTCGTCCTCGGCGATCCACTCGAGGGACTTCTCGAGGTTCATGTCCCGCGGCGGAGTCAGGATGATGTTCTCGTCCCGGCCGGCGGCGCGGATGTTGGTGAGCTTCTTCTCCCGGCAGATGTTGTACTCGATGTCGTTGTCGTGGGAGTGCTCGCCCACGATCATGCCGTTGTAGACCCGGTCGCCGGGCTTCACGAAGAGCTTGCCGCGCTCCTGTCCGTAGAAGCAGGCGTAGCCCACCGCCTCGCCCTCGCGGTCGGAGATGATGGCGCCTGCCTGGCGCTTGTCGATCCGTCCCTGCCAGGGCTCGTACCCGTCGAACTGGGAGGAGAGGATGCCTTCCCCGCGCGTCAGGGTGAGGAACTCGGAACGGAATCCGATGAGGCCGCGAGCCGGCACGCGGAACTGGAGGCGGGTGCGCCCGGAGCCGAGCGGCTGCATGTCGACCATGCGCCCCTTGCGCGGCCCCAGGGCGCTCGTGACCGGGCCGACGCCGTCGGCGGGCAGGTCGCACACGAGCAGCTCCATGGGCTCGTGGACCTCGCCGGCGATGTTCTTCAGGACCGGCTCCGGGTTGGAGACGGTCAGCTCGAACCCCTCGCGTCGCATGTTCTCGACGATGACCGCGAGCTGCAGCTCGCCTCGGCCCACCACCTTGAAGGCGTCGGGGGTCTCGGTGTCCTCGACGCGGATGGAGACGTTTCGGTAGGCCTCGCGGTGGAGCCGCTCGCGGATGTTGCGGCTCGTGACGTACTTCCCCTCGCGGCCGGCGAACGGACCCTCGTTCACGCGGAACACCATCGACATGGTGGGCTCCTCCACGCTGATGCGGGGGAGGGCCACCGGGGCCGACGGGTCGCAGAAGGTGTCGCCGATGCCGATCTCGTCGGCTCCGGCGATGCAGACGATCTCTCCCGGGCCCGCGTCCTTCACCTCGACGCGCTTCAGGCCGTCGTAGACGTAGAGGCGCACGATCTTGGCGGAGACGACCCTGCCCTCCTCGCGGATGACCGAGATGGGCGCTCCCTCGCGGGCCACGCCCGAGGACACCCGCCCGATGGCGAGGCGACCCACGTAGTCGTCGTAGTCGAGGTTGTCGACGAGCATCTGCAGGGTCGGATGCTCCTCCTCGGGGGGAGGTGGGATGTGGGTCAGGATGGCGTCGAAGAGGGGCTTCAGGGAGTCCGACTCGAAGGCGCCGGCGACCGTGTGTGCGGCGCGCCCCTCGCGGGCGATGGTGTAGATGACCGGGAAGTCGATCTGGTGCTCGTTGGCCCCGAGGTCGATGTAGAGCGAGTAGACGAGGTCGAGGACCTCCTTCGCCCGGGCGTCCTGGCGGTCGACCTTGTTGATCACGAGCACGGAGGGGAGTCCCAGCGCCAGCGCCTTGGTGAGCACGAAGCGGGTCTGGGGGAGGGGGCCCTCGGCGGCGTCGACCAGGAGCAGCACCCCGTCCACGAGGCGCAGCGCGCGCTCCACCTCGCCGCCGAAATCGGCGTGGCCGGGGGTGTCGACGATGTTGATCTTTGATTCCACCCCACGTGACGGCGGTGTTCTTGGCGAGGATGGTGATGCCCTTCTCGCGCTCCAGGTCGTTCGAGTCCATCACCCGCTCGACCAGGGTCTCGTTGGAGCGGAAGACACCGGCCTGTCGGAGCATGTGGTCCACGAGCGTGGTCTTGCCGTGGTCTACATGGGCAACGATGGCCACGTTGCGGATTCGGTCTCTGGCGATCATGGGAGGGGGGGAAGCGGGCGGGTTCATATACGCGCTGCGTCGAACCGGCAAGGGGAAAGCACCCCGGCAGGCGCCTGGAGGACGGGATGGAGAAGGTGGAGGGACTGCACCACGTGGCGCTCCAGTGCGCGGACCTGGACCGGTGCGAGGCGTTCTACAGGGACGTCCTGGGGCTGCCGGTGCTGCGGCGCTGGCCCGGCGACGGGGGCGCCGACCGCAGCGTCTGGCTCTCCACGGGCGCCGGATTCCTGGCGCTGGAGCGGGCCTCCCGCCCGGTCGAGGAGGGCCCGTTCGAGGACACTCCGGCAGGGTGGCACGTGGTGGCCCTCTCCATCGCCCGCGCCGACCGGCGGTCCTGGGAGGGCCGGCTCGCCGCCGCCGGGGTGCGCCTGGCCCGTCGCAGCCCGTTCTCGCTCTTCTTCCGGGATCCGGAGGGGAACCGGGTTGCCCTCTCGCACTGGCCGGAGGAGGCATGACCTTCGCGCGGCGCCGCCACGGCCGGGACAACTACCTGTACCTGCTCGCGGCGGGGAGGGACGCCGCCCTGGTGGACCCCGCCGACCCGGAGGTGGCTCTCGAGACGTGCCGCCTCCACGGTGTTCACCCCCGGTGGATCCTGCACACCCACGGCCACGCCAATCATTCCGGGGGGAGCGCGCGCCTGCGGGAGGAGCTGGGGGCCACGGTGATCGGCCACGGGGCCGACGCGGACTGGTTCCGGCCGGACCGGGACCTGGCCGGGCAGGCTTCTCTCGCGCTGGGCGCCCTGCGCATCGCCGTTCACGCAGCGCCCGGCCACACGCCAGGCTCGGTCCTGCTCGAATGGGAGGGCAGGCTGCTCACCGGAGACACGCTCTTCTGGTCGGGGTGCGGCAACTGCCGGCACGGGGGAGACCCGGCCAGGCTCGCCGCCACCTTTCGCACGGTGTTTCCCGGTCTCGACCCGCGCCTCGAGGTCCACCCCGGGCACGACTACGCGGAGGCAAACCTCCCGTTCGTCCTGGAGCGCGAACCCGCCAACCAGGCCGCCGCGGGGCGCCTCGCAGCCGTGCGGGCCGCCCGGGCCGCACGGGTCGAGCCGGAGGCCACCGAGCTCGGAGAGGAACTCCTGGTGAACCCCTTCCTGCGCGCCGGCGGGGACGGCGACTTCGTCGGGCTCCGCGCCCTGCGCGACCGCTGGTGATGCGCGTGCCCCTCGGGGCCTGCTAGGATCCCACCGCAGAGGTGGCGTGCGTGAAGGCCTGGGTCAACGTTCCCAACCTGCTGACGGCGGCGAGGATCGCCCTCGCCCCGACCTTCCTCTGGCTCTACCTGGTGGGGGACGAGGACGGAGCGCTGGTCGCCTTCGCCGTGGCGGCGGCCACCGACGCCCTCGACGGACTGGCCGCCCGCCTTCTCCGGCAGCAGACGCGCGCCGGCGCCTTCCTCGATGCGGCCGCCGACAAGCTCCTGGCGGCATGCGCCCTCATCGCACTTTCCGTGAAGGGACAGGTGCCCTGGTGGCTGACCGGCCTGGTGGTGGGCCGCGATGTCCTGCTCGCGGCCGGGTCGGCATTCCTCGTCGCGCACCACGCGCCCTTGCCGGTCCGGCCGACCCGCATCGGGAAGTACGCGACCGCGCTGGTGTTCTTCATCGTGGTGGTGGTGCTGGTGGTCGACTACCACGACTCCCCTGTGGAGCGGAGCGCTCCCTGGGTCGCCGCCCTCGGGATCCTGGCAGGGGTGCTGGTGATCTGGAGCGCCGTGCAGTACGCGTCCTCGTTCGCCGCCAGCGCGCGCCTGGGGCGCCGTGCGCACGACGCGGCGGGGCGTTGACACCCTCGTCCTCAGCGGGTAGAAACGGCCCGCTTCCGACGATTCACAGGCCCGTAGCTCAGTGGTAGAGCACTACCTTGACACGGTAGGGGTCCGCGGTTCGATACCGCGCGGGCCTACCAGAAGAAGGCGGGGACCTGGCTTCACGGCCGGGTCCCCTTCTTTTTGGATCCCGGGTCCGAACGCCTGGAACGCGGCGGGGCAGGGCGAAGGGGGCGCGGATCGCGCGGCTCCCCCGCGGCGCTGCGCGTCGGCCGGATTCCTCCCAGGCGGTGCCGGGACTTCCACGGTTGCTCCTCGTCGACCAGGTGGGGGAGTCGAGGATTTGCGACTCCCTGTGTCAAGCCATCGAGAACCAGCGCGAATGGAGACTTGATTCCCTACATCCACCCACACCCCGTTGGGCCGTCACCCCTACAAGGGGCCCCTCTTTGGGTCTTTCATGTACCGTGTATACGGGACACATACACGCCTCGCTCGGGTGCCGTGGGAGGCGGTCGACCGGGATGGCCTGAAGAACGAACGGATGGCAACGGGAGCAGACATGAGAAGAACCGCGACAGGTGAGGGAACGGGTGAGGCCAGGACCGCCGGGCGTCCCCCGCGCGAGAGGGGCCAGAAGATGAGCCTGTACCTCCCCGGCGACGTGCTCGCGGACATCCGGGCCGAGGCTCGCCGCCAGCAGCGGAGCATCTCCTGGCTGGTTCGCAACGCCTGGCGTCTCGCCAGGAGGGGCATGGACTCCCTTCCCTCGGGTCCGCAATGGGCCGACGAGGATGACGGGGACGCCGTGCCGAACTCCTAGGTGCCGTGCGAGGGGGACACCGGACCTCCTGTCCGGTAAGGAGTCCCTCATGGCGAACAAGACCTTCTGGAAGGGTGAGTGGCGATTGATCGAGCAGGCGAGCCCTCTCGATGCAAAGGGCCGGCTCGGCGCGCCCTGCGCCCCCTTCGTGGAGGGCGAGGACGTGAAGTGGATCGCCGAAGGCGCGTACGGAGCTTCCGGGAACTTCGTGGTCGCTGCCCAGGGTTCACGCCCGCTCCCCCCGCTTCCGGGCCTGGGCGACAGGACCTACAAGGTGATCACCCCGGCCGATCCCTGGTTCGGGGGGAGGTTTGGCCCTGAACGACTGGAGGAGCGCCTGGACGAGCTCGCGCGCGACGGCTGGCGCCCGATCGGCCTCGCCGGCACGCGAGCCGATCCGGTCGTGCTCCTGGAGCGTGTCGTCGATGAGGCCGCGGTGACGGACGCGGCCCGGAGCCGCACCGGAAGATCGCCCCCCTGACCCTCGGTCGATGGCTCCCGTCTCATCGCCCCGGCGCGGCGCACGTCCCCGTGCCGGCAGTGGGGGTGGGCCGGGCACAGAGCAGCGGCCCGGGCCGCCTGCTACTGCTGCCACCACCAGTTCGGTTGCTCGGCCTCGCCCGGCGGACGGGGAGGGCGAGCGCGGGGTGCGGCGGCGCCCACGGCGGGGCGTCGAGCCATCTCCATGCGAAGGCGCTTCAGTCGCTCTGCCAGCCGGGCACGGGCTTCCTGCTCGCGATCCTTGAGGTCCTTCATGACGTCGTCTCCTGAAGGCATTGGAGCACGAGGGTCTGTCATTCCGTTCAGGTGAAGCACCCGGTCCGCGCCCCGGGCGGGTTAGGATGCGCGCGTGCGTCGGCTGCCCCTCTGCCTGCTCCTCGCCCCCCTCGCCGCGACCGCCCCGGGCCTCGCCCGGTGTGCCGACGGCATGAGTTGCCCCGGAGGCGTCGTCTCGGTCGGCGACTCCCGCCTCGACCTGCTGGGAAAGTGCGGACCGGCCACGTTCGTGGAGGCCCGTCCGGCCCAGGTCACCGAGTGGGTGGGGGACCGCGTCAAGGGAGCGTCCCGGACCGTGGCCATCACCGTCGAGACCTGGACCTACGACCTGGGCAGCTCGCGGCTCGTGCAGTACGTGACGATCGAGGCCGGCAAGGTGGCCAACGTGCGAACCGGGGGATACGGCCACGCTCCGGGCAACCGGAGCCGCGAGAACCTCGTTCCCCGGGCTCCCTGCGACCCGACCTCCATCCAGGCCGGCGACTCCACCTACGAACTGCTCTCGCTCTGCGGCGAGCCCGTCTTCCGGGACTTCCGGGAGGAGCAGATCGCAGTGGCCGAGGGGGAGGGCGGCTGGGCGACCGGGCTGACCACGGTGGTGGTCAAGGAGACCTGGACCTACGACTTCGGCCCACGCGCGCTGGTGCGCTTCGTCCACGTCCGGGACGGCCGGGTCACCGGGGTCCGGACCGGGGGCTACGGTTACTCGGAGTGAATAGCGGCGCGAGGTTGCGACCCCCAACCCCGCGTGCTACGAGACCTCGCCATATGTCCGAATTCGTGAAGGTGACGCTCCCCGACGGGACGCAGAAGGAGACCCCACGCGGCACCCGGGTGGGGGACTTCGTGCGCGAGAAGATCGGCCAGGGCCTGGCCAAGGCCGCCTACGTGGCCCGCCTCGACGGCGAACCGGTGGACCTCTCCCGGCCCCTCGAGCGGGACGTCCGGCTCGAGGTGGTGACCACCCGGAACCCGGAGGCGCTCGAGGTGGCGCGCCACGACGCGGCCCACGTCATGGCCAGCGTGGTGCAGAAGCTCTACCCGGGGACCCAGGTCACCATCGGCCCGTCCATCGAGGAGGGCTTCTACTACGACTTCGCCCGCGAGACCCCGTTCACCCCCGAGGATCTGGAGCGGATCGAGAAGGCCACCAACGAGGCCATCGCCGCCGACCAGCCCTTCGTTCGCGAGGAGGTGTCGATGGCCGACGCCATCGCGCTCTTCGAGAGGCTGGGGGAGGGATACAAGGTCGAGATCGTGAAGGACATCGCAGCCCGGGGGGCGACGACGCTCACCCTCTACCGGCACGGCGACTGGGTCGACTTCTGCCTCGGGCCCCACGGACCGTCCACCGGCCGCATCGGGGTGGTCAAGCTCACGTCGGTGGCCGGAGCCTACTGGCGAGGCGATCCGAAGAACCCCATGCTGCAGCGGATCTACGGGACCAGCTTCTTCAGCAAGAAGGAGCTCGACGAGTGGACCACGCGGATGGAGGAGGCGCGCAAGCGCGACCACCGCAAGCTCGGGCCGGCGCTCGGCCTCTTCACGTTCCATCCCTACGCACCCGGCGCGGCCTTCTGGCTCCAGAACGGGACCACCCTATATCACCTGCTCGGGGACGCCATGCGGCGGCTCACCCGGAAGAACGGCTACGTCGAGGTGAAGACGCCGCTGCTCTTCAACAAGAAGCTCTGGGAGACCTCGGGCCACTGGGGCAAGTACCGCGAGAACATGTTCCTCGTGGTGGACAGCGAGACCGACGAGAGCCTGCCGCTCGAGGATCGCTGCACGCAGTCCTTGAAGCCCATGAACTGCCCGTCGCACCACCTGCTCTACGCCATGCAGAAGCGCAGCTACCGGGAGTTGCCCGTCCGCTACCACACCCAGGACGTGCTGCACCGGAACGAGGCCTCGGGAACGCTCTCCGGCCTCACCCGGGTGCGCCAGTTCCAGCAGGACGACGCCCACATCTACCTGGCCGAGTCGCAGATCGTCGACGAGGTCCGCTCGCTGGTCCGGCAGATCGACGTGGTCTACAAGGCCATGGGGCTCTCGTACACCGCCAAGTTCTCCACCCGACCGGCGGTGAAGCTGGGCGACGACGCCACCTGGGACCGGGCCGAGGCGGCCCTCAAGGGCGCGCTCGAGGCGGTCGGGCTTCCCTTCGAGGTGAAGCCGGGGGAGGGGGCCTTCTACGGACCCAAGATCGATTTCGACGTCACCGACTCCATCGGCCGCAAGTGGCAGCTCGCCACCATCCAGCTCGACTACCTTGCACCCGACCGGTTCGACCTCTCCTACGTCGGAGACGACAACGCCGAGCACCGGCCGGTGGTGATCCACCGGGCCATCTACGGGTCCTTCGAGCGCTTCCTGGCCATCCTCACCGAGCACTTCGCCGGGGCGTTCCCCACCTGGCTCGCGCCGGTGCAGGCCCGCGTGGTCACGGTATCCGACCGGTTCAACGGCTGGGCGGCCGAGGTCGCGGCGCGGCTCGATGCGGAGGGGTTCCGCGTCGAGCTCGACCACACCAGCGAGAAGCTCGGCGCCAAGATCCGCGACGCCCAGCTGCAGAAGATCCCGTTCACGGTGGTGGTGGGCGAGAAGGAGGTCGAGGCGAAGGGGGTATCGCCCCGACGCCGAGGGGGCGAGGATCTCAAGACCATGCCGCTCGACGCCTTCGTGGATCTGCTGCGCACGGAAGGGTCCGCGCCGTACTGAGGCGTCCGGGCAGGGCGCCTCCGGGCGCGGGAGGAGCGAGGCTTGGTCGGAGAGGTGGCCGTCATCGGTGCCGGGGTCATGGGGCACGGGATCGCGCAGCTCTTCGCGGGGGCCGGCGCGACGGTCCGGCTGCACGACGTCGACGACGGGGGGCTCTCCTCGGGCCTCCGGGCCATCGAGGAGAGCCTGGCCTTGCTCGTCGAGGAGGGGGTGCTCACGGTCGGGGACGCCGCAGCGGCGTGGGGGCGCATCCGGCCCACCACCGACCTGGACGCCGCCCTTCGAGGGGCCGAGGTCGTCACCGAGTGCATCCCGGAGATCCTCTCCAGCAAGCAGTCGCTCTTCGCCCGGGTGGAGAGGGCAGTGGCCGCGGACGCGCTCCTGTTCTCCAACACCTCGACCTTCCCGGTGGCGCGGCTCGCCGAGGGCATGGCCCACCCCGGACGGATGGCGGTCACGCACTACTTCAACCCGGCGCAGCTCGTCCCCCTGGTCGAGGTGCTGCCCCATCCGGAGATGCCGCCGGGGGAGGTCGAGCGGACGATGGCGCTCCTTCGTGCCACCGGCAAGCGGCCCGTCCTTCTCCGCAAGGACGTGCCGGGTTTCGTAGCCAACCGGCTCCAGGCGGCGCTGGTGCGGGAGGCGTTCTTCCTGATGGAGCTCGGGGTGGCCGGGCCGGAGGACATCGACGCCGTGGTGACGGACGGGCCCGGGGCCCGGTGGCCGTTCGTCGGGCCGATCGAGACCGCCGACCTGGGCGGGCTCGACGTGTGGCGGCGGGTGATCGAAAACCTGGCGCCCGAGCTCGGCCGCGGCGAGGGGGCTCCGGCGGCGCTGCGGGATCGGGTCGACCGGGGCGACCTGGGAGCCAAGACCGGCCGGGGGATCTTCGACTACGCCGGCGGAAAGGCGGCCGGGCGGATCCGGCAGAGGGACCGCGCCCTCATCCGGCTGGCGCGGGTCAAGGAGGGGCTCCGCCGGTGATCGGAGATGGACCCCGCCCCGTCATTGACACGGTAGGGCCAGATCCGTATTCTGCCCAGTCCGTGTCTTTCGTACGCAGAGAGCATCGACTTCTTCGCCCGGCGGGAGAGGACTCCCGGCGAGGCTGAACCCTCTGCCGCGACCTCTTCCGCCTGAACGGCCGGAGGGGTCTTTCTCGATGGCGAGAATCGCTCCTGCGGCCCCGAACCGGAGCCCGAGAACCCGCCATGTCGAGTGACAGCATGAAGCCCGCCGCCCCCGGACCCACCCCCGATCGCGTCATCGTCTTCGACACGACCCTTCGCGACGGCGAGCAGAGCCCCGGCTTCTCCATGAACCTCGGGCAGAAGCTCCGGGTGGCGCGAGCCCTCCAGGAACTGGGCGTCGACGTCATCGAGGCCGGGTTCGCCGCCGCCTCGCCGGGCGACCTGGAGGCCATCCAGGGCGTGTCGCGGCAGATCGAGGGGCCCGTCATCTGCAGCCTCTCCCGCTGCACCCGGGGCGACATCGAGGCCTCCTGGAAGGCGCTCCAGGACGCGCCGCGGAGGCGCTGCCACGTCTTCCTGGCCACCAGTCCCATCCACCGCGACTTCAAGCTCAAGATGGCCAAGGAGGAGATCGTGCGGCGGGCCGTCGAGGGCGTGAAGATGGCCCGCGAGCGCTTCGACGACGTCGAGTTCTCCACCGAGGACGCCGCCCGCACCGAGCTCGAGTTCCTGGCCCAGGTGGTCGAGGCGGCCATCGAGGCAGGCGCCACCACGCTCAACATCCCCGACACCGTCGGCTACGCGCTCCCCTCCACGTACGCCGAGACCCTCTCCTACCTGCGCAAGAACGTGCGGGGCATCGACAAGGTGGTCATGTCGGTGCACTGCCACAACGACCTGGGCCTGGCCGTGGCCAACAGCCTGGCCGGCGTGCAGGTGGGTGCACGGCAGGTGGAATGCACCCTGAACGGCATCGGCGAGCGGGCCGGCAACGCCTCCCTGGAGGAGGTGGTGATGGCCATCAAGACCCGGGCCGACGTCTTCGGCGTACGCACGGGCATCCACACCGAGAAGCTCTACCCGGCCAGCAAGATGGTGCAGCAGGTCACCGGCAACTCGGTGCAGAGGAACAAGGCCATCGTCGGGCAGAACGCCTTCGCCCACGAGGCGGGCATCCACCAGCACGGGATGCTCACCCACCGCGAGACCTACGAGATCATGCGGCCGGAGGAGGTCGGCTTCACCAAGTCGCAGCTGGTGCTGGGCAAGCACTCGGGCCGCCACGCCCTGAAGGAGCGGCTCACCGAGCTGGGTTACCGGCTCACCGACGAGCAGCTCGACAAGGTCTTCTCCGACTTCAAGCTCCTGGCCGACAAGAAGAAGGAGATCTACGACGCCGACCTGGAGGCGCTGGTCATCCACGGCCAGCTCCTCAAGGGGCAGGCCCTGTGGGAGCTGGCGGCTCTCTCCACCACCTCGGGAACGGGGACGCTGCCGGCGGCCTCCATCTCGCTCGTCAAGTCGGGCGGCGAGCGGTTCCAGGACGCCGCCGCGGGCGACGGCCCGGTCGACGCGGTATTCAAGGCCATCGAGAGGATCACCGGGATCGAGGCGAAGCTGCGCGACTACCGGATCCAGTCCGTCACCGTGGGGGAGGACGCCCAGGGCGAGGTGAGCCTGGAGGTGGAGCACGAGACCGGCGTCTACCGCGGCCGCGCGCTCTCCACCGACGTCATCGAGGGGAGCGCCCGCGCCTTCCTCGACGTGGTGAACCGCATCGCGCTTCGCGTCCAGCCGGAGGAGCAGGAGCAGGAGGCGAAGAGTGCGCTCGGAACCGTCTAGCAACGTGTTGGCCACAGCGAACGCAACGGCGAGAGGAAAAATGGCAAAGGAAAAGACCACCGGAGCGAAGGCCGTCGTGAAGGCGCTCGAGGCCGAGGGTGTCGACTGGGTGTTCGGAGTGCCGGGCGGGGCCATCCTGCCCATCTACGACGCGCTCTTCGACTCGAAGAAGGTGAAGCACGTGCTGGTGCGCCACGAGCAGACCGGGGCGCACGCCGCCGAGGGGTACGCCCACGCCACCGGCAAGGTCGGCGTGTGCTTCGGGACGTCGGGGCCGGGGGCCACGAACCTGGTCACCGGGATCGCCGACGCCTACATGGACTCGGTTCCCATGGTGGCCATCACCGGCAACGTGTCGTCGGCGCTCATCGGAAGCGACGCCTTCCAGGAGGCCGACATCACCGGCATCACCATGCCCATCACCAAGCACAACTGGCTGGTGACCGACGTGAGGGACCTGCCCCGGATCCTCAAGGAGGCCTTCTACGTCGCCCGCACGGGGAGGCCCGGGCCGGTGCTCGTCGACATCCCCAAGGACGTCCAGAACGCCGAGCTCGAGTTCGAGTACCCCGACAGCGTCAACATCCCCGGCTACCACCCGCCGGTGCGGGAGGAGCCGCGCCTCAAGGACGCGGCGGCGCTCATCCGGGGCGCGAGCCGGCCGATCATCTACCTCGGCGGCGGGGTGAGGACCTCCAACGCCTACGACGAGGTGAAGCAGTTCGTCGAGCTGGTGGGGGCGCCGGTGGTGACCACCGTCCACGGCAAGGGTGCGCTCCCCGAGACCCACCCCCAGTGCCTGGGCATGTTCGGCATGCACGGCGCCAAGTTCGCCAACTACGCGGTGCAGGACTCGGACCTGATCATCGCGCTGGGCGCCCGGTTCGACGACCGCGTCACCGGAAAGCTCTCCACCTTCGCCCCCGAGGCCAAGATCGTCCACCTCGACGTCGATCCGGCCGAGATCTCCAAGCTGGTGACCGCCACCGTGCCGCTGGTGGGGGATCTCAAGCTGCTCCTGCCGCAGCTCACCGAGGAGACCCGCAAGGCCTTCACCACCTCGGGGCGGGCCGACCTCGCCCCCTGGCTGAAGAAGGTCGCCGACTGGCGGGAGAAGCACCCGCTTCGCCACGCCCCCCAGGGCGACGAGCACATCGAGCCGCAGCACGTGATCCAGCGGATCTGGGAGAAGACCCAGGGCAAGGCGCTCGTCACCACCGGAGTGGGCAAGCACCAGATGTTCGCCGCCCAGTACTGGAAGACCATCTGGCCGCGCCAGTTCATCACCTCCGGCGGCCTGGGGACCATGGGCTTCTGCCTGCCCGCCGCCATCGGAGTGCAGCTCGGCAAGCCGGACGCGCTCGTCATCGGCATCGACGGCGACGGGTCGTTCCAGATGACGTTGCAGGATCTGGCCACCGCCGTGGATCTGAAGCTGAACGTCAAGATCTTCATCCTGAACAACCTGTTCCTGGGGATGGTCCACCAGTGGCAGGACCTCTTCTACGAGAAGCGGCTCGCCGAGACCCCGCTCAGCGATCTGCCCGACCTGGTCAAGCTCGCCGAGGCCTACAGCTGCCTGGGCCTGCGGGCCCGCAAGCCCTCCGAGCTCGAGGCCGTGCTCGACCAGGCGCTGGCGCACAGGGGCGGACCGGTCATCGTCGACATCCGGACCCGGCCGGATGCGCACGTATATCCAATGGTGCCCGCCGGGGCGCCCCTCAACGACATGATCGACGGCGACTAGGGGACCGACATGGAACGCGACGAAAAGCTGCCCAGCGGCAGCAGCCACACCGTCAGCCTGCTCGTGGAGAACAAGCCGGGCGTGCTGCACCGCATCGCCGGCCTCTTCTCGAGGCGCGGCTACAACATCGCCAGCCTCACCGTGGGGCCCACCGAGCGCCCCGAGTACTCGCGCATGACCATCGTGGTCCTCCTCTCCTCGAAGACCGTGGAGCAGGTGGTCCGCCAGGTGCAGAAGCTGGTGCCGGTGGTCGAGGTGCGCGAGCTCTCCCCGGTGGACCTCATCGAGCGGGAGCTCCTGCTGGTGAAGATCCGGACCCCCGAGAAGAACCACGCCGAGCTCCGCGCCCTGGCCGAGACCTACGAGGCCAAGATCGTCGACGTCTCGCCGGACGCGCTGGTCATCGAGGCCAGCGGCAACGCCGGCAAGCTCGACGCCCTGGAGGACCGGCTCGCGGCCTACGGCATCCAGGAGCTGTGCCGCTCCGGACGCATCGCGCTCGAGCGCGGCTTCAAGACCCTCGCACCCCCCAACCTCAAGTGAACGGATAAACCATGGCGACCATCTACTACGACAAGGACGCGAAGCCCGAGCTGCTCAGGACCCGCAAGGTGGCGGTGATCGGCTACGGGAGCCAGGGGCACGCCCACGCCCTCAACCTGAAGGACTCGGGCGTCGACGTCCGGGTCGGGCTCAACGCGGCGTCGAAGTCGCGGGCCAAGGCGGAGGGGGCCGGACTCCGGGTGACGACCGTGGCGGAGGCGGCGCGGGAGGCCGACGTCATCATGGTGCTGCTCCCCGACCAGACCCAGAGGAAGGTCTACGAGGAGGAGATCAAGCCGCACCTCACCCAGGGCAAGGCGCTGCTCTTCGCCCACGGGTTCAACATCCACTTCGGGCAGGTCGTGCCGCCCAAGGACGTGGACGTCCTGCTCATCGCCCCCAAGGGGCCGGGCCACCTCGTCCGCCGGCAGTTCCAGGACGGGCGGGGGATCCCCTGCCTCATCGCGGTCCACCAGGACGCCACCGGCCAGGCCCGGGACATCGGGCTCGCCTACGCCCGCGCCATCGGCGGCGGGAGGGCGGGCATCCTCGAGACGACCTTCAAGGAGGAGACGGAGACCGATCTCTTCGGCGAGCAGGCCGTGCTCTGCGGCGGCGCCTCCGCGCTGGTGAAGACCGGGTTCGAGGTGCTCGTGGAGGCCGGCTACCAGCCCGAGAGCGCCTACTTCGAGTGCCTGCACGAGCTCAAGCTCATCGTCGATCTCATGTACGAGGGCGGGCTGGCCTGGATGCGCCACTCCATCAGCGACACCGCCGAGTACGGGGACTACACCCGCGGTCCTCGCGTGGTGAACTCGGCCACCAAGGACGAAATGCGCAAGATTCTCAAGGAGATCCAGGACGGGACCTTCGCCCGCGAGTTCATCGGCGAGCTGAACGGTGGGGCGAAGAGGTTCCAGGCCTTCCGGGACGCCGAGAAGGCGCACCCGATCGAGGCAGTCGGCAAGGATCTGCGAAACATGATGAGCTGGATCCGCGACGCACGAAAGGATTCCTCGGACCCCAACGCGCGTTGACATCGCGCGGGAAATCCTTATCATCACGCCGCTTTTTCCCGCCCCCCTCGAGGGGTCGAACGGAGACCGCCCATCAACGGAAAAGACCAGAGAGCGACGAGCCGCGACGCGCGCACCAACCGCCGGATCAAGGCCCGGGAAGTGCGCTGCATCGGGCCCGCCGGTGAGCAGCTCGGCATCCTGACGATCGAGCAGGCACTGCGGACGGCACAGGAGAACGGGTTCGACCTCGTCGAGGTCAGCCCGCTCGCCAAGCCCCCCGTCTGCAAGATCATGGATTACGGGAAGTTCAAGTACACGGAGAAGAAGAAGCAGAGCGAGGCCAAGAAGAACCAGGTCGTGGTCCAGCTGAAGGAGGTCAAGTTCCGGCCCCGGACCGAGGAGCACGACTACGAGACGAAGATCCGGAAGATCCGGGAGTTCCTCGAGGAGTCGAACAAGGCCCGCGTCACCGTGATGTTCCGCGGGCGCGAGCTCTCCCACCGCGAGCTCGGAACCAAGGTCCTCGAACGCATCGTGAACGACCTGAAGGAGGTCGCGGTCATCGAGTCGTCCGCCCGGATGGAGGGGCGGCAGATGTTCATGATCCTCGCTCCCAACCCGCGCATGATGCAGTCGCAGCGCGACAAGGCCAAGGCTGCCGCGGCCGCCGCCGCCTCCGCCGCGCCGGCCCCCACCGGGTCCCCGGCCGAGGCCCCGCCGGCCCCGGCCCCCGGCCCAAACGACACCGAAGGCGGCGCCGCCTAGCGCCGCATCACAGGAGAACGAAGAAGATGCCGAAGCTCAAGACCAAGAGCGCTGCCAAGAAGCGCTTCCAGGTGAAGAAGAGCGGTGCGGTGAAGTTCCGCCGCGCCGGCGCCCGACACCTGGCGACGTTCGGGAAGACCCCCAAGCAGAAGCGTGGGCTTCGCGGAACCGACCACCTGTCGGACAGCGACGCCAAGAAGATCAAGGAGAACTTCCCGTACGCCCGCTAGGGTGAACGGGAACAAACGCCCCAGCGGGGCCCCCGAAGCGCACGGGAGGGATTTCCTCCCGGCCCCCCGCCGGCACAGCAGGAGTGAATCATGCGCGTGAAGAAGGGTGTGAAGGCTCGCCGTCGTCGCAACAGGGTCCTCAAGCTCGCCAAGGGCTTCCGGGGCCGCCGAAAGAACGCATACCGGCGCGCCAATCAGGCGGTCGAGAGGGCGCTGGACTACAGCACCCGCGACCGTCGGCGCCGTCGGCGCGAGTTCCGGGCGCTCTGGATCGTTCGCATCAACGCGGCCGCGCGCATCAACGGCACGACGTACTCGCGCCTCGTCGGCGCGATGCACAAGGCCGGCGTGGCCCTCGACCGCAAGGTCCTGGCCGAGATCGCCCTCGCCCTCCCGGCCGACTTCGCGGCCGTGGTCCGCGCGTCCCAGGCCTAGAGCCGGCGGATCGTGGACCTGGTCCGTGACCTGGAGGCCCTGGCGGAAGGGGCCCGGCTCTCCATCGCCTCGGCGCCCGACGACCGCGCGCTGGAGGAGTTGCGCGTCCGGTACCTGGGCAAGAAGGGCGAGATCTCCGCCGTGCTGCGCGGAATGGGGCAGCTCACCCCCGAGGAGCGCCCACGCGTCGGCGAGGTCGCCAACCGCGTCCGCGACGAGGTGGAATCGCTCCTCGTCCTGGCCCGGCAGAGGGTGGAGGACTCGCGGCTGGAGCAGGAACTGCAGGGGTCGCGCATCGACGTGACCTTGCCGGGGCGGCGGCTGCTGCCCCGCGGTCACCGGCACCCGGTGACCCGGACCACCGAGGAGATCGTCGCCATCTTCGCCCGGCTCGGGTACGAGGTGGCGAGCGGCCCGGAGATCGAGCTCGACTGGTACAACTTCGAGGCCCTCAACATCCCGGCCGATCACCCGGCCCGCGACATGCAGGACACATTCTACGTGGACGAGGCCTCCCTCCGGCGCAGCGGGGGAGAGGGAGCGGTGCTTCTCCGCACCCACACCTCGCCCATCCAGATCCGGGCCATGAAGCGGGCCGGTTCACCGCCAGTCCGGGTGGTGGCTCCGGGGCGGGTCTACCGCAGCGACTACGACCAGACCCACACCCCCATGTTCCACCAGGTGGAGGGGATCTGCGTGGGGCCGGGCATCACCTTCGCCGACCTGAAGGGCACCCTTGCGGCCTTCGCCCGCGCGTTCTTCGGGGCCGAGACCCGGACCCGCTTCCGCCCCAGCTACTTCCCCTTCGTCGAGCCGGGCGCCGAGGCCGACGTCTCCTGCACGATCTGCGGGGGAACGGGGACGCGCTCCGGCGCCCGATGCGGCACGTGCAAGGGCACGGGCTGGCTGGAGGTGCTCGGGTCCGGCATGGTCCACCCCCGGGTTCTCGAGAACGTCGGCTTCGATCCGGCGGCCGTGACCGGCTTCGCCTTCGGCATGGGGGTGGAGCGCATGGCGATGCTCAAGTACGGCATCGCCGACCTCCGCCTCTTCTACGAGAACGACCTCCGCTTCCTCGAGCAGTTCTGAGCCGACATGCGCATCTCCCTCTCCTGGCTCGCCACGTACCTGCCGCTCCCGCCCACCGAGGAGCTGGCGCGTCGCCTCACGGCCGTCGGGCTCGAGGTCGAGGCGGTGGAGCGCGTGGGAGCCGCCCTCGACGGAGTGGTGGCGGCGCGAATCCTCTCGTCCGAACGTCACCCGGGCGCCGAGAAGCTCGCCGTCTGCCAGGTCGATGCGGGTGCCGGCGGTGTGCAGGTGGTCTGCGGCGCAACCAACTGGAACGTGGGCGACGTGGTCCCCCTGGCCACGCCAGGCACGCGAATGCCGGCGGGCCACCGGATCGACCGGGCCAGCCTCCGGGGCGTCGACTCCCACGGCATGCTCTGCTCGGCCAAGGAGCTCGGGCTGTCCGAGGACGCTTCCGGGCTGCTCATCCTGCCCGGCGAAACGTTGCCGGGAACGCCGGTCGCCCAGGTCCTGGGGATCGAGGACGTCGTCCTCGAGGTCAACGTCACCCCCAACCGCCCCGACGCGCTCTCCCACCTGGGCATCGCCCGTGAGGTGGCCGCTGCCACCGGCGTCGCCGTCGCATATCCGGAACCCGGGCTCGTCCAGCAGGCTCCTCCGGCCTCGGCATCCCTCCGCGTCTCCGTCGAGGCGCCCGACCGGTGCCACCGCTACGCGGCCCGGGTGGTCGACGGCGTCCGCATCGGTCCGTCTCCCTCCTGGCTCCGCCAGCGGCTGGAGGCCTGCGGCGTCCGGTCCATCTCCAACGTGGTGGACGCCACGAACTTCGTCCTCCTCGAGCGCGGCCAGCCGCTCCACGCCTTCGATCTCGAGAAGGTCGCCGGCGGCGAGATCGTGGTTCGAATGGCCCGGATCGGCGAGAAGATGGTCACCCTCGACGGCGTGGAGCGCACCCTCTCGCCCGACGACCTCGTCATCGCCGATCGCGACCGGGCCAGCGCGCTGGCCGGCGTCATGGGAGGTGGAGACTCCGAGATCTCGCCCGGCACCACCCGTGTGCTGCTCGAGTCCGCCTGGTTCGAGCCCACCGGCGTCCGTCGCACCGCCCGCAGGCACGGCCTCCACACCGAGGCCTCGCACCGCTTCGAGCGAGGAGTCGACCCGGAGGGCGTCGTCGCGGCGCTCGACCGCTGCGCGGCGATGATCGCCGAGCTCTCGGGCGGAACGGTCCGGCGCGGCGCCGTCGACGTGCACCCGCACCGGCGCAGGCCGGTGGACGTCGTCCTCCCATGGGCGCGCCCCGGCGAGATCCTGGGCATGCCGGTCAGCCGCAAGGAGGCCCGCACCACGCTCCTCTCCCTGGGGTTCGAGCTTCGCGCCACCGGCCCGAAGAGCGGCAAGTTCCGGGTCCCCAGCTGGCGGCTCGACGTCACCCGCGAGGAGGACCTGATCGAGGAGATCGTCCGGCTTCGCGGGTACGACGCCATCCCGTCGACCCTGCCGTCCATCATCTCCAGCACCCCGGCGGTCCCGCTCGCGGCGCAGGTCGTCGAACGGACGCGCCAGGCGCTCGAGGGGGCCGGCTACTCCGAGGCGGTGAACTTCAGCTTCGTCGCCCCGGGCGACCTCACGCCGCTCGCGCCGGGCAACGGACGGTCGGGCATCCCGCTCCGGAACCCCATCAGCGCAGACCTGGCCGTGATGCGCTCCAGCCTCGTCCCGTCGCTCCTCAAGGTGCTCGCATACAACAGGCGCCAGAGGGTCGAGGACGCCCGGCTCTACGAGATCGCCAACACCTACCACCCGCGCGACGAGGGTGCGGTGGACGACGCGCCGGCTCGCGAGGAACTGCGGCTGGCGGGGGTGGCGAGCGGGCGCCGTCACCCGGTGGGCTGGTCTGCAGGGGGCGACTCCGTCGATTTCCACGACGTGAAGGGCGCGCTCGAGGCGGTGCTCGAGACGCTTGGCGTCGAGGGCGTGCGCTTCGTGCCCGGGGGGGCCACCTGGCTCCACCCGCGCTCCGCCGCCACGATGGAGTGGGCGGTTCCCGGCGGCGGGACCGAGGTCCTCGGAGTCCTGGGCGAGATCCATCCGCGCGTGGCGGCGGCCTTCGACCTGTCCCGCGGCGTCCTGGCCTTCGACCTGTCCTTCGATGCATTGACCCGGGCGGCCCGTCTGGTGACGGGGCACGCCGGCGTGGCGCGCTTCCCGGCCGTCCTGCGGGACCTGGCCGTGGTGGTTGCCAACGAGGTCGAGGCGCGATCCGTGCTCGAGGGTGTCCGGGCCGAGCCGCTGGTCGAGGACGTGACGCTCTTCGACGTCTACAAGGGCGCTCCCATTCCGGACGGGAAGAAGAACCTCGCGATGGCCATCCGGTACCGGGCAGCGGACCGGACGCTCACCGACGGCGAGGCCGACGGGGCCCACGCACGGATCGTGGAGCGCCTGAAGGGCGATCTCGGTGCGGAACTCCGGGGCTAGCCTGACCCAGGACGAGGCGTAGGTTTGACAGCGCACGTCGATTCAGCTAACGAACACGAGCACTTGGGCGCCCCAGCGCCCGCAGGGGTGAGGTGAGCGTGACCAAGGCCGACATCATCGAGAGCGTCTACGAGAAGGTGGGCTTCTCCAAGAAGGAAGCGGCCGACGTGGTGGAGATGGTGTTCGACACCATCAAGGAAACCCTCGAACGCGGCGAGAAGATCAAGATCAGCGGCTTCGGGAACTTCATCGTCCGCGAGAAGAAGTCGCGCGTCGGTCGAAATCCCCAGACCGGGGAGGAGATCGAGAATCTCGGCCCGACGGGTGCTGACCTTCCGCCCCAGCCAGGTCCTGAAGAACGCGCTGAACGGTCCCGACGAGCCGCAGCCCGGGCCCGTCACGACGCCGACGCCCGGATAGGGCCGCTCCTGGCGCCGGCCAGGTCAGCGATCCTCGCGCTCGCCCAGGATCCGGTACAGGGTCTTCCGGTCGATGCCCAGGATCTCCGCGGCTCGCGTCTTGTTGCCACCCGTCTCCAGGAGCACCTGGGAAGCGTAGCGCCTCTCGATCTCCGCGAGCGGCGGACGGTCGGACGTGTCGTGCAGCGGCATGGTTACGGGCACCGGGCGGGCGGAGCGAAGGCCATCGGGCAGGTCCTCGGGCAACACCACCCCGGAGGGGTTGAGCGCCAGCGCCCGGGCGATGACGTTCTCGAGCTCCCTCACGTTTCCAGGCCAGTCGTGGGCGACGAGCAACTCGCGCGCCTCGGCGGAGATGGCCGAGCCCTCGGCGCGTCCGTGCTTCTGGGCGAAGTGCTCCGCGAGGAGCGGGATGTCCTCAGGCCGCTCCCGCAGGGGAGGGATGACGATGCTCACCACGTGGAGCCGGTAGTAGAGGTCGGCGCGGAACGAGCCCTGCTTCACGGCCGATTCCAGGTCCCGGTTGGTGGCGGCGACGACCCGGACGTCCACGGCGATGGGCTCGTTGGCGCCGACCCGGCGGATGGTGCCCTCCTGGAGGGCCCGGAGGAGCCGGGCCTGCAGGTTCGGCCCGATGTCGCCGATCTCGTCGAGGAACAGCGTCCCGTGATGGGCCTCCTCGAACAGCCCACGTCGAGCCACCTGGGCGCCCGTGAAGGCCCCCCGGGCGTGGCCGAAGAGCTCGGACTCGAGGACCCCCTCGGCGATGGCGCCGCAGTCGACGGCCACGAAGGGCCCGGACGCGCGGGGCGATGCCGTGTGGATGGCGCGGGCCACGAGTTCCTTGCCGGTGCCGCTCTCGCCCTGGATGAGGACGGTGGCGTCCGTGGAGGCGACCCGGGCCGCCGTCTTGTAGACCTGCAGCATGGCCTCGCTGCGCCCCACCACGTTGTCGAGCCGGTAGCGGTCGCGCAGCCCGCGGCGCAGCGCGCGGTTCTCCATCGCGAGTGCCCGGTGCTGGAGCGTCCTGGCCACCACGATCTGGATGGCGTCCACGTCGTAGGGCTTGGACAGGTAGTCGGCGGCGCCGCGACGGATGGCCTCGACTGCCCCGTCGATGTTGCCGAAGGCGGTCACCAGGAGGACCGGCGTGTCCGGCGCGCGCTCGCGAAAGGCGTCGATGACCTGGAGGCCGTCCATCTCGGCCATGCGGATGTCGGACACGACCAGGTCGGGCGGCTCGCCGGTGTCGAGGGCCGCCACCGCCTCCCGCCCGTCGGAGAGGACGGTGACCCGGTGCCCCGCGCCGGTCAGGATGCGGGCGAGCAGCTCGCGGCTCGACTGGTCGTCGTCCACCACGAGGATGCGTGCGGAGTCCATGGGTGGATCCTAACGGAGGGGGGCGGGAGGGGACGGCGGTGCGGGAACGAGGAGGGTGAAGGTCGCGCCCGCGCCGGGGCTCGACTCCACCTCGATGCGCCCCCGGAGGGCGCCGGCGATCTCCCTCGAGATGGCGAGTCCGAGTCCGGTTCCCTTTCCCGCCTCCTTGGTGGTGAAGAAGGGATCGAAGATGTGCTTTCGCGCGTCGGGGGCGATCCCGCTGCCGGTGTCGATCACCGAGAGCGCGAGCTGGTCCCCGGTGCGGCGGGCCCGGACGGTCAGGCTTCCGCTCCCGGACATGGCGTCCACCGCGTTGGAGATGAAGTTGCCGAGCACGTGCCGGACCAGCGACGGATCGATGCTGGCGGGTCCGAGGTCGCCGGGGACGTCGCGCCGGACCTCGATGCGGTGGCGTGCCTCCGCCGACACGTTGAGCGAGAGGGCCTCGTCCACCAGCGCCCCCAGCTGGACCGGTTCCGGTCTCGGGACCAGCGCGCGGGCCGAATCGAGGAAGCGCCGGATGATGGACGTCATGCGCCGGACCTCACGCTCGATGACCTGCAGCTGCTCCCGCATGTCCGGCGGACAGGTGGGGTGGCGGGCCAGCAGCTGCACGTGGCCGGAGATGGCGTTCAGCGGATTTCCCAGCTCGTGGGCGATGGTGCCGGAGAGCTGACCGAGCGCCGCCAGCCGCTCCTGGGCCGAGCGCTCGCGACGGGCCTCCATGAGCAGCTCGTTCAGCTCGGCCAGTTCCCGGTTCTTGCGGGCCAGGTCGGCGGTGGCCTCCTCGACCCTGTCCTGGAGCTCGCGGCTGAATCCCCGCACCCTCCCCAGCATCGCGTCGAGCCCGCGGGCCAGGGTCCCGATCTCGTCGCGGCGCGCGGTTCCGGGAACCGATGCGGCGTCGGGCGCTCCCGACTCGATGCCTTCCACCGTTCCCGCCAGGGCGGAGAGCGGGCGCACCAGCATGCGGTTCAGGCTGATGGTGAAAGCGAGGAAGACGAGGGCGGCGGCCAGCGCGGTGGACGCCGCGAAGATCCAGCCCTGGCTGCGCCCCAGGCGCTCGGCCTCGGAGAGGCTCGACTCGAGCCGGATGGCGGCGACCGGGTGGGAGAAGGAGTCCTTCACCGGCAGCTCGATCCGCACCAGGCGGTCGTCGCCGTCCCCCACCACCTCGGACACGATCTGGGCCGGGAAGGAGTAGTCGAGCTCGCCGAAGGTGGTCTCCGGGCCGTCCGGGCCGTATTGCATGCGGACGACGTCGTCCTTGCCCGGCTTGCGGATGATGAGCTCCGCGGAGCGCACGCCCCGGTGCTGCCGGAGCGCGGCGGCCAGCCTGTCGGCGGCCCGTGCCGGGTCGAGGTCGCGGGAGAGGTCGAGGTCGGAGCGCACCGCCCGCGCCACCTCGATGGCTCGGTCCTTCACCGCGGATTCCACGGCGCGCGCGGCGGCTCCGGCACCCAGCGCGGCGGCGATCCCCATGCAGAGCACGAGGATCACCGTGAATAGGGCGATGATCTTGGCTCGGATGGACACGGGACCCTGGGTGAAAATGGAAAGGGCCGACTGCACGCGCAGCCGGCCCTTCAAGCTACCAGAATCGGTCGACGACTACTTGGAGGGCTGGGGCTGCGTCGTCGTGTCGGGCGGGGCCTTCTTGGCCTTCTTGGCCTTCTTCTCGGCCTTGGCGGGGGCGGCGGCCGGTGCGGCAGCGGCGGGCTTGGCGGCAGGAGCCGGGGCGGCGGCGGCAGGGGCAGCGGCGGCAGGGGCAGCGGCGGCCGGCTTTGCGGCGGGAGCCGGGGCAGCGGCAGGGGCCTGGGCGAGGACGGGGAGGGCGAAGGCAACGGCCACGAGGGCGCTGAGGATCTTCTTCATTGGGATTCTCTCCTTGGAGGGGTGCTCGTACTGGCGGGGAAACCGTCTGAGAAGCACCTAGCAGCGCGCATGCCAAGGATCGGCCGCAGGTCGGGCAGCGTGAAATCAATCACTTGCGCCGCGCTCCGGGACACCGGGTTCCGGCTGCCGGGGAGATTCGGGACGCCCCCGGTCGGGTGTGGGTAGGAGTTCCACGCGGTTCGCGACTATAAGCGGCCCATGCCCATCGACTACACCGACTCGAGGCGCATGCGTCTCGACGTGGAGTTCTACTTCGCCGCGGCCCACCGGCTGCCCCGGTACGAAGGACCGTGCTTCAGGCTCCACGGCCACAACTACAAGTTCTTCGTGACGGTCGAGGGGGAGGTCGACCCGAGGACGGGCATGATCGCCGACTTCGGCGAGATCAAGGAGGTCGTCGGGCAGGAGGTGCTCTCCCGCGCCGACCACCGCAACCTGAACGACGTGCTCGACAACCCCACGGCCGAGAACATCGCGCGCTGGATCTGGGAGGTCCTGGCGCCGCGCATGCCGGGCCTCTGCGAGGTCCGGCTCCACGAGATCCCTGATTGCTGCGTGACCTACCGGGGTCCCGGTGGGCGCTAGAAGGAAGCCGGCGACCGGAGCGGCCGCGGCCGCAGTCGCGCGCTTCCTCGCGGAGGTCGTTCCCGCGAAGGAGCTCCGGAAGGCGGACGTGAGGGGCACGCCGCGCCGGGTGGCCGAGGCCTTTCGCGACGACCTGCTCGACGGGTACGCCCAGGACCCCGCGCGGATCCTCGGGCAGGCCATGGAGGTGCCCGGCCGGGACCTCGTGGCGCTCGCCGGGATAGACTTCCACGCGGTCTGTCCTCACCACCTCCTGCCCTACCGGGGCACGGCCTGCGTGGCCTACGTCCCGGCCGGAAGGGTGGTGGGATTCGGCGTGCTGGCGCGGCTCGTCGACTGCTTCGCGCACCGGCTGGTGATCCAGGAGGTCCTGGCGCGGCAGGTCGCCGACGCCCTGGTGGAGCACCTGGGCGCGAGCGGGGCCGCCTGCGTGCTCGACGCCGAGCAGATGTGCCTCACGGTCCGGGGCGAGCGGCGGCGCGAGGCACGCGCCCACGCCCAGGCCTTCGCCGGCTCGATGGCGCGGAGCGCGGCCTGGCAGCGGAGGGTGCTGGCCCTCGCGGGCGGGGAGCCGCGCGCCGGCGCCAGGGGGAGGGCGCGGTGACCGGGCGGCTGGACGGACGGACCGCCATCGTCACCGGCGGTGGAAGGGGAATCGGCGCCGCGGTGGCCCGCGAGCTGACCCGCCGTGGCGCCAGGGTGACCGTCTTCGCCCGCACCGCATCCGAGATCGAGGAGGTGGTGCGCTCGGGCGGAGCCGGGCTGGCCGTGGCCGGGGACGTCTCGTCGGAGGCCGACGTGGTGCGCCTGCGCGCCGCGCACGAGCGCGTCCTCGGACCCTGCGACGTGCTGGTGCACGCCGCCGGGATCCTGGAGCGCGGGCGCGTCGAGGCGCTCGATCCGGCCGCCTGGCGGCGCGTACTCGAGGTGAACCTGACCGGAGCGTTCCTCCTGTCCCGGGCGATCCTCCCCGGGATGCGCGCGCGGGCGCGCGGGCGGATCGTGGCCATCGCCTCCATCTCCGGTCACGTGGGAACGCCCGAGGGGTCGGCCTACAATGCCTCCAAGTGGGGGCTCATCGGCTTCGCGAAGAGCCTGGCCGAGGAGCTCCGGGGCTCCGGAGTCCAGGTGATGACCGTCTCGCCCGGGGGGGTGGACACCCGCATGCTGGCGCAGACCCCGTTCCCGCCCGCCATGGGACCCGACGAGGTGGCCCGGGTGGTCGGCTGGTGCGCCGCGGAGGCCCCCGACGCGATGAACGGGAGCGACGTGGAGGTGTTCGGGTGACGACGGCGAGGGACATGACCGGTGCGATCGGCGACCTGCGCGCCACCTTCCCGGAGGATCGGGTGGTCCTCGACGGGGAGCGGCTCGCCGAGTACGGGAAGGACGAGTCGGACCTGGGCGTGTTCCTGCCCGGCGTGGCGGTTCGGGTCGAGTCGGCCGAGGAGGTCCGGAGCGTCTTCGACGTCGCCACCCGCCACCGGGTGCCGGTCGTGCCCATCGGCGCCCGGAGCGGGAAGTCGGGAGGTTCTCTGGCCGTCCACGGCGGGATCGGCGTGTCGATGGAGCGCATGAACCGCATCCTCGACATCCGCCCCGGCGACCTCATCGCGCGCGTGCAGCCCGGGGTGATCACCGGCGTCCTCCAGGCCGAGGTGGAGAAGCACGGGCTCTTCTACCCGCCCGATCCCAACTCGCTCGACCTGTGCTCCATCGGAGGAAACGTCGCCGAGAACGCCGGCGGGCCCCGCGCGCTCAAGTACGGCGTGACGCGCGAATACGTCCTCGGCCTCGAGGTCGTGATCCCCACCGGGGAGATCCTCCGGGTGGGTCGGCAGACCATCAAGGGAGTGGCCGGATACGACCTGACCGCGCTCTTCGTGGGGAGCGAGGGAACGCTGGGCATCGTCACCGAGGCGACGCTCAAGCTCCTGCCCCGGCCGCGCTCCGTGGCGACGGCGCTGGTCTGCTTCCCGGACGTCGAGACCGCGGCCAACGCCGTGAGCCGCGTCCTGGCCGCCGGCGTGATCCCGCGCTGCCTCGAGCTCATCGACGACGTCTCCGTCCAGGCCATCGCGAGGGGCTCGCCCTTCCAGCTCCCGCCGGGCGCCGGCGCGGCGCTGCTGTTCGAGACCGACGGCAACGACGAGGAGCAGGTGTTCGCCGAGATGGCGCGGGTGGCGGAGATGGTCCAGGGCAGCGCGTCCGGCGAGGTGATCGTGGCGCAGAACGAGGCCCAGCGCCGCGACATCTGGGAGACCCGCAAGTACCTGTCGGTGGCGCTCCGGAAGCTCGCGGCTGGCAAGCTCTCCGAGGACGTCGCGGTGCCCCGCTCGCGCATCCCGGAGATGGTGGCCCGCTGCAGGGAGATCGGGAGGGCGCATGGCCTGCTCGTGGCGACCTACGGTCACGCCGGCGACGGGAACCTGCACTGCAACGTCCTCTTCGACGGCGACCGGGAGCGGGCGGCCGCCGACGACGCGGTGGGGGAGATCCTCCGCGCCGCCGTCGACATGGGCGGAACCATCACCGGCGAGCACGGGGTCGGTCTCGCCAAGCGGGACTTCCTCGCCTACGAGCAGGGCGAGGCGGTGATGGCCCTGGAACGGCGGCTCAAGGCGACCTTCGATCCGCTCGGGATCCTGAACCCCGGGAAGATGTTTCCGGAAACCTGACGCGGATCAGGTGACCCGTCCGAATCGTGCTGTGGTTGCGGCATGTTCCGCCGCTCCGGACGCCGGTTCTTGCCTTGACAACGATCCGCCGATCCGGCATCAAGAGGACCCCTTGGTACCCGGGCAGGAGGTCTCTGCCCCCGCCGAGGCCCCTCCCGCGAAGGCCCCCGTCAAGGAGACGAAGGACGACATGCAACCCAATACTGGAAAGACCCGGCCGGTGGAGCAGGTCGAAGGCGTCACGATCCGCTTCGTAGGCGACTCTGGCGACGGCATGCAGCTGGTTGGCTCGGAGTTCACCAAGGCGTCTGCCATCGCCGGAAACGACCTGGCGACGTTCCCCGACTTCCCCGCCGAGATCCGCGCCCCGACGGGCTCGCTCGCCGGCGTCTCGGGCTACCAGGTCAACTTCGGCTCGAGGGACATCTTCACCCCGGGTGACCAGCCGGACGTCCTCGTGGCCATGAACCCGGCCGCGCTGAAGACCAACCTCCAGGACCTGCGTCCGGGCGGCATCCTGATCACGAACAGCGGCGCCTACACCGAGGGCAACCTCGAGAAGGCCGGCTACAAGTCCAACCCGCTCGACGACGACGCCCTCAAGAAGAACTACAAGGTGGTCTCCGTCGACATGGACAAGCTCACCCAGGCCGCGCTGGCCGGGTCGGGGCTGTCCAACAAGGACGTGGCCCGCTGCCGGAACTACTTCGCGCTGGGCATGATGTACTGGCTCTACAGCCGGCCTGCCGAGATGCAGCTCGAGAACATCCGGAAGAAGTTCGCCAAGAAGCCGGAGATCGCCGAGGCCAACGTCAAGGTGTTCCAGGCCGGCCACGCCTTCGGCGAGACGACCGAGCTCTTCCTCTCCCAGTACACGGTCCCGGCCGCCAAGCTCGCTCCGGGCACCTACCGCAACGTCACCGGAAACGGCGCGGCCGCCCTGGCGCTCGCCACCACGGCAAAGCTCACCGGGCGCCAGGTCTTCCTGGGCAGCTACCCCATCACGCCGGCCACCGAGATCCTCCAGGAGTCGTCCTACTTCAAGGACATGGGGGTCGTGACCTACCAGGCCGAGGACGAGATCGCCGGCATCGGCTCGGCCATCGGCGCCTCGTTCGGCGGCTCGCTGGGCGTCACCACCACCTCCGGCCCGGGCCTCGCGCTCAAGTCGGAGATGCTCGGCCTCGCCGTGATCGCCGAGCTGCCGCTCGTCGTCATCAACGTGCAGCGCGGTGGCCCGTCCACGGGCATGCCGACCAAGACCGAGCAGTCCGACCTCTACATCGCGCTCTTCGGCCGGCACGGCGAGGCGCCGATGCCGGTCATCGCCGCGCGCAGCCCGGCCGACTGCTTCTACGCCACCATGGAGGGCTTCCGGATCGCCAGCAAGTGGATGACGCCGGTGCTCGTGCTCACCGACGGGTACCTCGGATTCGGCTCCGAGCCGTTCCGCATCCCGGAGGAGGGGGAGCTCAAGGCGTACGAGGTCAAGTACCAGACCACGGTGAACGATCCTGCCGGCTACATGCCGTACAAGCGCGACGAGAAGCTCATCCGCCCGTGGGCCATCCCGGGAACCCCCGGCCTCGAGCACCGCATCGGCGGCCTCGAGAAGGACTCCATGTCCGGCATGGTGTCGTACGACGGCATGAACCACGAGAAGATGGTGAAGACCCGGGCCCAGAAGATCCGGAACGTCATCGAGGACGTGCCCGACGTCGAGGTGGACGGCGACGCCACCGGAGACCTGCTGCTCGTCTCCTGGGGCGGCACCTACGGCTCCGTCCGCGGGGCCGCCGCCCGGCTGCGCGCCCAGGGCAAGAAGGTGGGCCACGTGCACCTCCGCTGGCTCAACCCGCTGCCGAAGAACCTCGGCGCCGTCCTCAAGGCCTACAAGAAGGTCATGGTCCCCGAGGTCAACGACGGGCAGCTCGCCAATTACCTCCGCATGTCCTTCCCCGGCCTCGATCCGCTGCAGTTCAACCGGATCAACGGCAAGGCCATCAAGATCAGCGAGCTCACCGCCAAGGTGAACGAGATCCTGGGCTAGCGCCCGAAAGGAAAATCATCCCATGAGCGCAAACGGCCAGACCCAGAACCCCGTTCCCACCTACACCAAGAAGGACTTCGAGTCCGGAGTCGATCCGCGCTGGTGTCCCGGGTGCGGCGACTTCTCGATCATCAACCAGGTCCAGAAGGCCATGCCCAACGTGGGCGTGGCCCGCGAGAACATCGTCTTCATCTCCGGCATCGGATGTTCCTCGCGCTTCCCGTACTACATGAACAACTACGGGATGCACACGCTGCACGGCCGCGCGCCCTCCTTCGCCTCCGGGCTGAAGGTCTCGCGCCCCGAGCTGATGGTCTGGGTGATCACCGGCGACGGCGACGCGCTCGCCATCGGCGGCAACCACTTCATCCACACGATGCGGCGCAACCTGGACCTCAAGGTCCTCATGTTCAACAACCGCATCTACGGCCTGACGAAGGGCCAGGTCTCCCCGACCTCCGAGCTCGGCAAGAAGACCAAGACCACGCCGCACGGTTCGCCCGACTACCCGTTCAACGCCCCGGCGCTGGCGCTGGGCGCGGGCGCCACCTTCGTGGCCCGCTCCATCGACGTCGAGGGCGCGCACCTGGGTGGGGTCATCGCGGCCGCGGCCGGTCACAAGGGCAGCACCTTCATCGAGGTGTTCCAGAACTGCCCGGTGTTCAACGACGGCGCGTACACCTTCCTCACCGACAAGGCCGTGAAGACCGAGGCCATCCTCAGGATGGAGGCGGGCAAGCCGCTCGTCTTCGGCAAGGACGGCAAGAAGGGCATCCGCTTCGACGGCCAGAAGGCGGAGCTCCAGGTCGTGACCATCGGCGAGAACGGGATCACCGAGAAGGACATCCTCGTCCACGACCCGACCCGCGCCGACCCGACCATCGCCTTCATGATGGCGAACCTGTCCGACCGGGCCGGCTTCCCGACCCCCATCGGCATCTTCCGCGACGTCCGCAAGCCCACCGCGGACGAGAACACCTGGGAGATGATCAAGGCCGCCAAGGCCAAGAAGGGCGAGTCGTCGATCGTGAAGTTCCTCTCCGACGCCGACACCTGGCAGGTGAAGTAGCGCAGGCTTCCTGGCTTCGGTCCGGGTCGATTCAGGGGGCGCCGGTGCCAACCGGCGCCCCTTTCTCGTCTCCGTCCACCCGTGCGGCGAGCCCCGCACACGCGGCCTTCGCATCCGCGGGCCTTCCGGCGGCGGCCAGGGACGCGCAGGCGCCCAGCCAGGCCTCGGCCATCGCAGGGTCGAGGCGGGCAGCCTGCCGGTAGCTCGCGGCGGCTCCGGTCAGGTCCCCCTGCAGCCAGCAGACCCAGCCGAGGTCGTGGTGGACGAGGGCGACCTCGGGGTGGGCCTCCACGGCGTGGAGCAGGTCCCTTCGCGCACGGTCGAGAAGCGACCGGCGCTCGATGCCGTCGGCCCGCTCGGCGCGGCGAGCCAGGAGGCGGGAGCGGATCAGGCGGGCGGCGACCTGGTCCGGATCGATTCGCAGGGAATCGGCGAGTGCGGCTTCCCCGAGCTCGACGTGCCCCAGCGCGAGGAGCGTCTCGCCCCGTCCGGCGTGTCCCTCGGCGAGATCGGGATCGGCGGCGACGGCTGCGTCGAACTGCGCGAGGGCCGGCGCGGCGAGGCCGGCGACGCGAAGGGCCACGCCCAGCCCGGCCCGGGCCTCGGGCAGGTCCGGCGCGATCTCCAGCGCGTGCTCGAAGGCGACCTCTGCGCGCTCGCGGTCCCCCCCGGCCAGGTGGGCGTACCCCCGGCGGACCTGCTCGACCGCCCGCGGGTGGGGCGGAGGAGAGATGCAGGCGAGGGAGAGGAGGGCGCCGGGCAGGGCAGCGAGCAGGAGCAGGGCACGAGCCATGGTCGGCGGGTCAGCGACCGGCGTGCCAGTCGCCGGGCACGGATTCCGGGCGAGATCCCCCGGCGGAGGTCCGGCTCACGGCCGCGCGGTGCGCGCCGTGACTTCACGTTCGGAGAATTGACACTACATGCGTGGCCACATACCCTCGCAGGAGCGATGGCCCGCAAGAAGGTCTCCACGACCGTGTACATCACGCCCGAGCAGGACGAGCGCCTGAAGCTGCTCAACGAGCGGACCAAGGTGCCGGTGGCCGAGTACATCCGCCAGGGCATCGACCTCGTGCTCGAGAAGTATCGCACCGCGCTTCCCGGCCAGCTCACGCTGGACGAGCTGAAGCGGAAGGGGTAGTCGGACTCCCGCATGGGCGAAAAGCGCGTGGTCATCCTCGGCGCCGCAGGTTTCATCGGCAGCCATCTCGTCGACCGCTTCCTCTCCGAGGGCTGGAAGGTCCTCGGGGTCGACAACCTCATCACCGGCACGATGCGCAACCTGCGGCACCTCGAGGGGGACCCGCGCTTCGCCTTCGCGAAGGCCGACATCTGCGACGGGATGGACTGGATCGAGGGTCGGGTGGACGCCGTGCTCGACTTCGCCTCTCCGGCCTCTCCTGTCGACTACCTCGAGAAGCCCTTCGAGACCCTCCGGGTGGGCTCGGTTGGCGTGGAGAAGGCGCTCGAGCTCGCCCACGCGAAGGGGGCGACCTTCCTCATCGCCTCGACCTCCGAGGTCTACGGCGACCCGCTCGAGCACCCCCAGAAGGAGACCTACTGGGGGAACGTGAACCCGGTGGGACCTCGCGCCGTCTACGACGAGGCCAAGCGCTTCGCCGAGGCCATCACCATGGCGTACCGGCGGTACCGGAAGGTGGACACGCGCATCGCCCGGATCTTCAACACCTACGGGCCGCGGATGCGCCTCGACGACGGTCGGGTCGTGCCGACGCTGGTGGCCCAGGCCCTGCGCGGAGAGCCGCTCACCGTCTACGGCGACGGCTCGCAGACCCGGAGCTTCTGCTACGTCGACGACAACGTCGAGGGCATGTGGCGGCTCCTGCACGTCCAGGATCCCGACCCGGTGAACATCGGGAACCCGCACGAGATGACCATCCTCGAGTTCGCCCGCTCGGTCCAGCGGCTCTGCGGTCGCGAGGTTCCCATCGTGCACCGGCCGCTGCCGCAGGACGACCCTCGGGTCCGCTGCCCCGACATCACGCGGGCCAGGAACCTCCTCGGCTGGCAGCCCAGGGTCGAGTTCGACGAGGGCATGCGGCGCAGCATCGACTGGTTCCGCCAGCAGATCTGAGGGAGGCGCACGTGGCCGGAAGGATCCTCGTCACCGGAGGAGCCGGGTTCATCGGCTCCACCATCGCCGACCGCTTCTCGGGAGCGGGCTGGGACGTCGCGGTCGTCGACGACCTCTCCTCGGGCAAGCGGGAGAACGTCCCCGACCGGGCCCGCTTCTACCCGTGCGACGTGCGCAGCGCCGCCGCCGCCGAGGCGATCGAGCGGGAGCGCCCGGACGTCCTCTGCCATCACGCCGCCCAGATCGACGTCCGGCGGTCCATGGCCGACCCCCGGTTCGACGTCGACGTGAACATCGGGGGGCTCGTGAACCTCCTCTCGGCCGCGGCCCGGGCCGGCGTGCGCCACGTCCTCTTCGCCTCCAGCGGCGGGGCGGCCTACGGCGAGACCGATCGCATCCCCACGCCCGAGGACGAGCCGACGCGGCCGGTGTCGGTCTACGGCGCATCCAAGGCGGCCAGCGAGATCTTCCTGGGCGTGTGGCGGGCCGCCCACGGCATCACGTCCACGGCCCTTCGCTACGGAAACGTCTACGGTCCCCGGCAGGACCCGCACGGCGAGGCGGGCGTCGTGGCCATCTTCGCCGGCCGCCTGCTCGACGGGCAGCCGTGCACGGTGAACGGGGAGGGCACCCAGACCCGCGACTACGTCTACGTCGACGACGTGGCCCGGGCCAACCTGCTCGCCGCGGAGAAGCGGCACGACGGGGCGCTCAACGTGGGAACCGGTGTGGAGACCGACGTGAACCGCATCTACCGGGTGCTGGCCGACGCAGCGGGCGTTCCCGGGGGGCCGACCCACGGGCCCGCCAAGCCGGGCGAGCAGAGGCGGTCCTGCATCGACCCCACCGCGGCCGGACGCGAGCTGGGCTGGCGTGCCGAGGTCCCGCTCGAGGACGGGCTCCGGCGGACGCTCGAGTGGTTCCGGGCCCGGCGGACCTAGCGACCGGACCGTCGCCGCTCAGCCGTCCTCGGGCGGCTCCTCGTCGGCGTCGGAGGGGAGGGCGGGCGTTGCCGCCAGGAGGCGCTCCAGCTCGGACCGCGCCGTCGCCACCTCGGCGGAGGGCAGCGCTCCGTTCCGCTCCAGGAGCCCGAGGATCCGGCGCGCCTTGCGGGCCAGCCAGCGGGGAGCCGGGGCCAGCGCCGCGCGGCGCGGAGCGGGCAGCATGGCCGCCAGCACGCAGGCCTGCGCGATCGTGAGGTCGTGCGCGCTGGTCCCGAACCAGTGGCGGGCGGCGGCCTCGGCGCCGAAGACGCCGTTTCCCCACTCGGCGACGTCCAGGTAGAGCGTGAGGATCCGCCGCTTGGAGAGGGACCTCTCGAGCTTCACGGCGAGCAAGGCCTCGCGTGCCTTGCGCAGGTAGCTCCGCTCGGTCCCCAGCCAGAGGTTCTTGGCGAGCTGCTGGGTGATGGTCGAGGCGCCGCGGACGGTGCGCCCGGCCTTCCAGTTCTGTTCGGCGGCGTTCCGGATCTCGTCCCAGTCGAAGCCGGCATGGCCGAAGAACGAGGCGTCCTCGGAGGCGACCACGGCGCGGAGCAGGCGGGGCGAGATGCGGGCGAGCGAGACCGGCCGGTAGTCCAGGCGGTAGGCCTTGCCGGAGCGGGCCGCCTCGGCGCGCCGTTGCTCCATGAGCGCCGTGGTTGCGGGAGCCCGGGTGGCGAACGGGGTGGGGTCGGGCAGGGAGCGCCAGAGGAGCCAGGAGCCGAGGACTGCGAGGGCGACGGCCCCGAGGGCGGCCGCCGCCAGCCGCGCCGTGCGTCCCTTCCGGGGCGCGCGGCCCGGATCGGCTCCCTTTCGCCTCGACCGGGCCACGGCGCTTCCCTACCACAAGGGCGAGCGGACCGGGGGTGCGGGGATTACAAGCCGGGAAACTCCCAGACGAGCGGCACGCGGTGCCGCGGAGGACCAACGACATGAGCCTGAAGCTCTACACGCCCCGGGACTTCTCCAAGGTGCGCGGCCTCGCCGGAATCTCCAACGACCAGATCGAGGAGCACCTCAAGCTCTACGAAGGCTACGTGAAGCGCACCAACGCGCTGACCGAGAAGCTCGAGGGCCTGGCCAAGGAGGGCAAGGCGTCCGGGGCAGACCCGGTCTACGCCGAGCTGACCCGCAGGCTGGGCTTCGAGTACGACGGCATCATCAACCACGAGTACTACTTCGGGAACCTCACTGCGGGTGCTCAGGCCGAGCCGCCAGCCGGATCCAGGCTGGCCAAGGCCGTCGAGGCGTCCTTCGGCAGCCTCTCGACCTGGCTGGCCGACTTCCGGGCCATCGCCACCATGCCGGGAATCGGCTGGGCCATGACGTTCCAGGATCCGAACACGGGCTGGCTCTCCAACCACTTCGTCACCCTCCACGAGAACGGGGTTCCGGTCGGCTTCCGCCCCATCCTGGTCCTGGACGGCTGGGAGCACGCCTTCATGCGCGACTACAAGGCCTTCGAGCGCGCCAAGTACGTCGAGGCCTTCTTCAAGAACGTCGACTGGGCGGCGGTCGAGAGCCGGCTGAAGTAGCGGCCCCACCGCCTGCTCCGCGCGCCCGCGCCGCCTCGCCCCAAGGGCGGACGCCGCGGGCGCAGCCTTCTTCCGGCCCGTGGCCCCGAGCGTCCGCATCCCGTCCCCGGCGCGGCGCCGCGCGTTGCGTCGGCGCCTGCTCGACTGGTGGGACGCCGGGCACCGCGACCTCCCCTGGCGCTTCCCGCAGCGCGCCGCGGACCCGTACCGGGTCTGGCTGGCCGAGGTGATGCTGCAGCAGACGCGGGTCGAGACGGTGATCCCCTATTACCGGCGCTTTCTCGCGCGGTGGCCCACGCTCGAGGCGCTGGCCCGGGCGGACGACACCGAGGTGCTGGCCGCCTGGAGCGGGCTCGGCTACTACGCGCGGTGCAGGAACCTCCTGTCCGCGGCGCGGGTGGCGCTCGGACGGCACGGAGGGATCCCGTCATCGCTGGAGGCGCTGCGCGCGCTCCCGGGATTCGGTCCATACACCGCGGGTGCAGTGGCCAGCATCGCGTTCGCCGTCCCGGCGCCGGCCGTGGACGGGAACGTCGCGCGGGTGCTCTCCCGCGTCTTCCGGGTGCCCGGCGATCCATGTTCACCCGTTGTGAAGGCGCGACTGACGTCGCTGGCTTCGGCACTGCTCGATCGCCAACGTCCCGGCGACCTGAACCAGGCGCTCATGGAGCTGGGGGCGAGCGCGTGCCGGCCGCGCCGCCCGTTGTGCGAACGCTGCCCGGTGGCCCGGGGGTGCGCGGCACGGAGGGAGGGCCAGGCGGAGGAGTTCCCGGCGCGCGTCGCGCGCCGGAAGCCCGTCCGCACGGTCGTGTCGCTCGTCCGTGTGGAGCGGGGAGGACGCCTGCTCCTCCGGAGGGCCAAGGCCGGCGAGCTCTTTCCGGGCATGTGGGGGCTGCCGGGACTCGTGGTCCCGGGCGGGGAGGACCCGGCCGGGCATCTCCGGCGCCGGGCCGAGGCCGTCCTCGGGCTGCGGGTCACGGTCGGGGAGGAGATCGCGTCGCTGACACGGCTCCTCACCCACCGCCGCCTCGAGTTCCACGTCCATGCCGGGAGCCTCCGGGGAGCCGTCCCCCGGGAACCGGATGGGTGGGGCTTTACATCCGAGGAGGAGGCGAGTAGGTTGCCCGCCTCTTCGGCGATGCACCGTGTCATCGAAGCCTCCGGCGGGTGGATCGACGCCCCGCGGAGGGACCGTGACACGAAATGGTCTCCGAGGAGCAGCAGAAAGCCTTGACTTCCAGAGGCTGAACCGTATAATTCGCGCCCTTTTTGACGGTGAAAGCCGTCGCAGGTGCACCGGGTCCGCCCGCTGCGCTTCAGGAAAGAACCGGATCGAATGCCGACGATCAGCCAGCTGGTCCGCAAGGGCCGCGAGAAGCTCAAGACCAAGAGGAAGGCTCCCGCCCTGGTGGAGTCCCCCCAGAAGCGCGGGGTCGCCACGCGGGTCTACACCACCACGCCCAAGAAGCCGAATTCGGCCCTTCGCAAGGTGGCCCGCGTCCGCCTCACCAACGGCTTCGAGGTCACGAGCTACATCCCCGGCGTCGGTCACAATCTCCAGGAGCACTCGGTGGTGCTCATCCGCGGAGGCCGCGTGAAGGACCTCCCCGGCGTTCGCTATCACATCATCCGCGGGACCCTCGACGCCGTCGGCGTCCAGGGCCGCAAGCAGAGCCGCTCGAAGTACGGCGCCAAGCGCCCGAGCTAGGTCGAGGATCCGATGCCCCGTCGTCGCGTAGTCGAGAAGCGCAAGATCCTGCCCGATCCCAAGTTCCAGGATCGGACCGTGGCCAAGTTCATCAACAACCTGATGCGCCAGGGCAAGAAGTCCACCGGCGAGAAGATCATCTACGGCGCATTCGCCGTGGTCGAGAACCGCCTGAAGGACGACCCCCTCAAGGTGTTCAAGAAGGCGCTCGACAACGTGAAGCCGGTGGTCGAGGTCAAGTCCCGCCGGGTGGGTGGAGCGACGTACCAGGTTCCGGTGGAGGTCCGCCAGGACCGCCGCACCGCGCTTGCCATGCGCTGGCTCATCGAGTATTCGACGGCACGCGGCGAG
>CAWDHF010000005.1:0-2500 GCA_963802065.1 uncultured delta proteobacterium
GGACCGGCCCGGCCGAGCCCATGACGTCGGTGGCCCGGCAGCTCACGCGCCGGGGCCATCACGTCGAGGTGGCGGTGGACGGACGCCGGGAAGGGGACCTGCGGGAGCGGCTCGCCGCCGAGGGGTTCCCGCCCCGGACGGATCTGGCCCTCTCCACCAAGGGCGGCCCCCTGGATCTCGCCCGGGACCTGGGCCGGCTGCGGCGGGTGGCCCGTGACTTCGACGTGGTCCACGCGAACTTCTCCCACGACCACGCGCTCGCCGTCCTCGCCGTGGCGCGGGACTCCACCCGCGTGGTGCGCACCGTCCACTCCTCCCGATCGCTGGCCGACCGGGGGCTGCAGGGCTGGGCGCACCGGCGCACCGACGGGCTCCTCGCGGTCTGCCAGGCCCACGCAGCCATCCTGCGCGAGCGCTTCCGCGTGCCCGCGGAGCGGGTGGCGGTAGCCCGCGGCGCCGTGGACTGCGGAGCCTTCACCCCCGACGGGCCGGATCTGCGCGCCGAGCTCGGCATCGCCCGCGACGCGCCGGTGGCCGGGATCGTCTCGCGGGTGAAGCCGGATCGGCGCCATGCCGAGCTGGTGGATGCCTTCGGGCGCGTGGCGACCCGCCTCCCGGCCGCGCGGCTCGTCGTGGTCGGCCGGGGGGAGGGGCTCCCCGGCCTGCGCTCGCACGTGGAGCGGAGCGGCCTCGCCGAGCGGGTGATCTTCGCCGGCTACCGGCGCGGTCCCGAGCTGGCCGCGGCGTACCGGACCTTCGACGCGAAGGTCCTGCTCGCGGAGGGGAACGACGGCACCTGCCGGGCGCTCCTCGAGGGGATGGCCTGCGGCCGCCCCGGCGTGGCCTGGGCCTTCGGGGCGCCGGCCGAGAGCATCGTGCACGGCGAGACCGGCCTGCTGGCGCCCCCGGACGACGTGGCGGCGCTCGGCGACGCCATCGCCGACGTCCTGTCGCTCCCGGATCGCGGGCGGACGCTGGGGGCCGCGGCCCGCGCCCGGATGCGGGAGCTCTTCACCGAGGAGGCGCGGGGGAGGGCGGTGGAGCAGTTCCTGGAACGGGTGCGCCGCCTTCCGCCGGTCTGAAGCTCCCGGCATTCTCCTCGTTGCGGTGCCCGGCCGGCGCGGGGTATGAGGTCCCGAGGAGGTGTCGATGGCGCTCGCACCCGAGCTGAAGGAGATCCTCGCCTGCCCGAAGTGCAAGGGCGACCTCGAGTTCCACGAGGACCGGGGCGAGATCCACTGCACACGCTGCCGGCTCGCCTACGAGGTCCGGGACGGCATCCCGGTCATGCTCGTCGAGGAGGCGAAGCCGCTCCCCTGACCTCCCGTGCGTTTCCTCCTCGTCCACCCGGCGTTTCTCGGCGACACCGTCTTCCTCGGTCCCGCCGTGCGGGCGCTGAAGTCGCGCTGGCCGGGCAGCGAGGTCGGCCTGGTGGTGTCCCCGCGCGGCGAGCCGGTGGCCCGCCTCATGCCTGGGGTCGACGAGGTCTTCACCTTCGACAAGCGTCGGTCCGATGCCGGGCTGCGTGGCATCCTGCGCCTGGGAGCAAGGCTGCGGGCGTTCGCGCCCGACGTTGCGCTCGTCTCCCACCCCTCGGCGCGCTCCGGCTCGGTGGCCTGGCTCTCCCGGGCGCAGCGCCGCATCGGCTACGCGCCGCTCTGCAACGACCGGGTCGTGCTCGACAAGGGGCGGCCGTTCGTGGAGCGCGCGCTGGCGCTGGCGGCTCGCGCCGGTGCCCCGGCCGACGACCGGAGACTGGCGCTCGACCCGCCCGCGGACCTGGCCGGATACGCCTCCGAGGTGCTGCGCGGCGCCCGAAGGCCCATCGTCGGCCTCGTCCCCGGGGCCGAGTGGGCCACCAAGCGATGGGGCGAGGCGCGTTACGCCGAGCTGGCCGGACGGCTCGGGTCCGGGCCGGATGGGGCGACCCTCCTCCTCCTGGGTGGCCCCTCCGAGCGCGAGATGGCCCGCGCCATCGCCGAGGGCAGCGGGGTGCCGGTCATCGACTCCAGCGGCAACTCCATCAACGAGGCCATCGCGCTGCTGGCGCATTGCGACGTCGTCGTGGGCGGGGATACCGGGCTGGTGCACTGCGCACGCGCGTTGGGCCGCCCCACCGTGCTCCTCTTCGGCCCCACCGACCCCGCTCGCCACGTCCTCGGGGACCGGGAGAGGGTCGTCCGCCTCGACCTCGAGTGCTCCCCGTGCCACGACCACGGGCCGGAAGTCTGCCCGCTCGGACACCACCAGTGCATGACCGGGCTCCCGGTCGCCGAGGTGGAGCGCCAGGCGCGCGCCCTGCTCGTGGCGGGAGCCAACCCTGGCGCCGAATCGAGGTCCATCGAATGATCCGCAGCATGACCGGTTTCGGCGCTGGCAGGGGGGGGGCCGCGGGGGAGGCGGTGGAGGCCGAGGTCCGCTCGGTGAACCACAAGTTCTGCGAGGTCAAGGCGCGCCTGCCGAGGGAGATGGCGTCCCTGGAGACCGACCTGGTCCGCCA
>CAWDHF010000005.1:7500-539025 GCA_963802065.1 uncultured delta proteobacterium
TCGGGCAATTCAGTACAGGAGGTAGAGCACTGGAACGGCTAGGGGTCCTACCAGATTACCAAACCGTACCAAACTCCGAATGCCTGTAACTGTTATCCCGGGACGCAGTCAGTGGGTGATAACATTCATTGGCGAGAGGGGAATAACCCAGATCGACGGCTAAGGTCCCCAAGTCCATGCTAAGTGCTGACAAAAAGGATGTGGCAACGCTTTGACAATCAGGAGGTTGGCTTAGAAGCAGCCATCCTTTAAAGATAGCGTAATAGCTCACTGATCAAGCGAGGCCGCGCCGAAAATGTATCGGGGCTCAAGCATGGCACCGAAGCCTCGGGATTCACGACGGTTCGCCGCCGTGGATCGGTAGGGGAGCGTAGAACGTGCGTCGAAGCCGGACCGTAAGGACCGGTGGAGTTCGTTCTAGAGCTGATGCCGATATGAGTAACGACAAAACGAGTGAGAAACTCGTTCGCCGTAAGCCCAAGGTTTCCTGGGGAAGGTTAATCCGCCCAGGGTTAGTCGGAACCTAAGCCGAGGCCGAAAGGCGTAGGTGATGGATGACAGGTTAATATTCCTGTACCACCCCGTAGGCGTTGAAGCGAGGGGGGACGGAGAAGGGTAGCGCAGCCGGCGGACGGAAGTGCCGGTTCAAGCCCGTAGAGGGCTCCCATAGGATGAAAACGTGGGGGCATCAACCTCGAGAGGTGATGACGTGGCCGTATGGCCTGAAGTGCGTGATCCCATGCTTCCAAGAAAATCCCCGCGTGGAGCCTGCAAGGTGTCCGTACCGCAAACCGACTCAGGTGGGCGAGGAGAAAATCCTAAGGCGCTTGAGAGAACTCTGGTTAAGGAACTCTGCATAATGCCTCCGTAACTTCGGAAGAAGGAGGGCCTGGATTGGTGTAGGGACTTGCTCCCGAAGCTTTTCTGGGTCGCAGATAAATGGCGGTAGCGACTGTTTACCAAAAACACAGGACTCTGCAAACACGTCAAGTGGACGTATAGGGTCTGACGCCTGCCCGGTGCCGGAAGGTTAAGGAGATTCGTCAGGCGCAAGCCAAAGCGATGAACCGAAGCCCCGGTAAACGGCGGCCGTAACTATAACGGTCCTAAGGTAGCGAAATTCCTTGTCGGGTAAGTTCCGACCTGCACGAATGGCGTAACGACTTCCGCGCTGTCTCGACCAGGGACTCAGTGAAATTGAAATAGCTGTGCCGATGCAGTTTACCCGCGGCAAGACGGAAAGACCCCATGAACCTTTACTACAACTTGCCACTGACACTAGGAATTGATTGTGTAGGATAGGTGGGAGCCTATGAACCCCGGGCGCTAGCTTGGGGGGAGGCAACGGTGAAATACCACCCTGTCGATTTCTGGTGTCTAACCTAGACCCGTCATCCGGGTCGGGGACAATGGCTGGTGGGTAGTTTGACTGGGGCGGTCGCCTCCCAAAAGGTAACGGAGGCGCGCTAAGGTACCCTCAGCCTGATTGGAAACCAGGCGCCGAGTGCAATGGCATAAGGGTGCTTGACTGCGAGAGAGACATCTCGAGCAGGTGCGAAAGCAGGTCATAGTGATCCGGTGGTTCTGAATGGAAGGGCCATCGCTCAACGGATAAAAGGTACTCTGGGGATAACAGGCTTATCGCGTCCAAGAGTTCACATCGACGACGCGGTTTGGCACCTCGATGTCGGCTCATCGCATCCTGGGGCTGGAGCAGGTCCCAAGGGTTTGGCTGTTCGCCAATTAAAGCGGTACGCGAGCTGGGTTCAAAACGTCGTGAGACAGTTTGGTCCCTATCTGCCGTGGGCGTAGGAGAAGTGAGAGGGCCTGACCCTAGTACGAGAGGACCGGGTTGGACACACCGCTGGTGTACCAGTTGTCTCGCCAGAGGCATCGCTGGGTAGCTATGTGTGGAATGGATAACCGCTGAAAGCATCTAAGCGGGAAACCAGCCTCGAGATTACTTCTCCCGGGAGCAATCCCCTGAAGCCCCCTTGAAGACCACGAGGTTGATAGGCCGGGAGTGTACGCGCTGTGAGGCGCTCAGCTGACCGGTACTAATCGGGCGTGAGGCTTGGTCTCCCTCTTCTCAGGCCGCAGATGGCCGAGTCGAGGCCGAGATTGAGGTTCCCATCGGGAACCCGATCCGGTGAATTCGTTGCCGGTGCGTTTTTACCCTTCGTATGGTTGTCCGACGGCTCGTCCGTCCGATCTTTTCCAATTTGCGGTGGCTATTTCGGCAGGGTCACACCCGTTCCCATCCCGAACACGGAAGTTAAGCCTGCCAGAGCCGATGGTACTGCACGGGAAGCTGTGCGGGAGAGTAGGTCGCCGCCGCATCCTTTTCGAGGGCCCGCTGGGGAAATCCAGCGGGCCTTCTCCTTTTGGTAGACTGCGCGGGCCGCGCGCCGGCCTGGAGGAGGGACGATGCTGGGAATCATCGGGGGTTCGGGGCTCGAGCAGGCACTGGGCGGGCTGGGGAGGACGGAGTCGCACGACCTCGACACCCCCTTCGGCAAGCCCTCGGCGCCCATCGTCACGACGGAGCTGGATGGCGTTGCCGTCGCCCTCCTGAAACGGCACGGGGAGGGGCACGTCCACGGCCCCTCGAACGTCCCCTACCGCGCCAACGTCTTCGCGATGAAGATGCTCGGGGTCACCCACATCCTGGGTACGGGCGCGGTCGGCAGCCTGCGCGAGGAGATCGCGCCCCGGACGCTCGTCGTCCCCGACCAGGTGATCGACAAGACCTTCCGGCGGGCCGGCACCTTCTTCGACGACCTGGCCGTCCACGTCGAGCTGGCATCCCCGTTCTGCCCGTCGCTGCGCGAGGTACTGGCCAGGGCCTCGGCCAGCTCACCCACCCGGGTCCAGCAGGGGGGCACCTACGTCTGCATGGAAGGGCCGCAGTTCTCCACCCGGGCCGAGAGCGAGCTGCACCGATCCTGGGGCGCCTCCCTCATCGGGATGACCGTGATGCCGGAGGCCCGACTCGCCCGCGAGGCGGAGATCTGCTACGCGACCGTGGCCCTGGCGACCGACTACGATTGCTGGCGGCCCCATCCGCACGCCCTCGACCAGTTCGAGCTGCTCGAGGAGATCATCGGGAACCTGAAGGCGGCCAGCGAGAACGCCCTTCACCTCATCCGCAGCGCAGTGCCCCTCCTGGTCGCGCTGGGGAACCGTCCCTGCCCGTGCCAGTCGGCGCTGGAACTCGCCATCTGGTCGGATCGCGCCCAGATCCCTCCCGCCACCCGCGAGCGCCTTCACCCCATCCTGGGAAAGTACCTGGACCCGAGGCCCTAGCGCCCCACCAGGAGGCCAAGGGAATGCGCCGGTACCCGATGAGCCTGTCCGGAAGCGTGAAGGCGCTCAGCGGGGTCTTCGTCGTCCTCATGCTCGCGGTCCCGGTCTTCGCCTGGTTCCTGATCCCGGGCATGGCGCTGGGCGGTCCGGAGGGACCTGCCCTGGAAGCCCGCTGGGCTACGCTCGCCGCGCCCCTCTTCGCGCTGGCGTTCTGGGCGCTCTCCCCGAAGGCGGTGGAGATCGAGGGAGGGGAGCTCCGCATCCTCCGGCGCGCATGGCGCGCCGCCGTCTTTCCGCTGTCTCGCGTGGAGCAGGTCGCCATCCTGCCGCCCCGGGGGCTCTCGGGCGCGGTGCGGGTCCTCGGGAACGGCGGCCTGTTCGGATTCTTCGGCTGGTACTACAGGAAGGGCTTCTTCCGGCTCTTCGCGACCCGCAGGGCCGGACTGGTCGAGGTCGTGGTGGGCAGCCGGCGCGTCGTGGTCTCGCCGGACGAGCCCGGCCGGTTCGTCGATGGACTCCTGGCCGCGGCCCCGAGGGCGCGTGCCGTTCAGCCCGGGGAGCCGGGTGCCCGGAGCGCCAGGCGGACCAGCTGACGCACGTTCTCCGGGCAGTCGATGCCGTCGGCGCCCCCGACCCAGCGCGCCTCGCTCCACTCGTCGCAGGCGGCGAGGTCTCGCGACGGAACGTCGGCGACGAACGCGAAGTTCATGTGCAGCCCCTTCGATCCGGCCGGGTGCTCCTCGTAGCCGATGAGCCCGGGCGGCGTACCGTCAACGCCCGCACCGGGGGGGAAGGTCCCCGAGAGCCCGGTCTCCTCCCGAAGTTCCCGGACGGCCGCCTCGAGGGGCGTCTCCCCGGCTTCGATCTCACCGCCCACCGGGAGCCAGGTGCCCAGCCGGCGGTGCCGGACGAGCAGGACCGCGCCTCCGTGGCGGGCGAAGATGGCCACCGAGAAGGCCCTGCGGATCACGTCGTCACCAGGTCGCGGATGCCGGTGGCCACCAGGTAGGTGGTGAGCGCGATCATGACCACCGTGGTGGTCCAGGCGATCAGGTTCAGCCACCGCCCGTTTCGGTGCACCCCCATGAGCTTCTCGTCGTTGGCCAGGCGGAGCATGTAGATGAGCACGAACGGCAGGAGCATCCCGTTCACGATCTGCGAGACCAGCATGATCCGGAAGAGAGGCAGCCGGGGGATGAGCACGACCGCCGCGCCCACCGCGACGATCCCGGTGAAGAGCCAGTAGAACTGCCTGGCCTCTCCCCACTTGCGGTCCAGCCCCGACTCCCAGCCGGCCGACTCGGTGACGAAGTAGGCGGTGGAGAGCGGCAGGATGGCGGCGGCGAAGACGGAGGCGTTGAAGAGGCCGAAGGCGAAGAGCAGGGAGGCGTACTTTCCGGCCAGCGGGGCGAGCGCCATGGCTGCCTGGTCGGCGGTCTGGATGGTGACGCCCTGCTTGTGGAGGGTGGCCGCGCAGGCCATCACGATGGAGAAGGCCACCACGTCGGTGACGATGCACCCCAGCACCACGTCGATGCGGGTGTAGCGAAGCTCGTCCACGTCGATGCGTTTCTCGACGACCGCGGCCTGCTGGTAGAACTGCATCCACGGAGCGATGGTCGTTCCCACCAGGCCGATGAGCATGGCCACGTAGGCGCCGTTGCCCTGGAAGGTGGGAGTGATCGCCGCCAGTGCGACCTCCCCCCAGTCGGGCTTCGCCAGCACGAGGGAGATCGGGTAGGCGATGTAGAGCAGGCTCGCCACGAGGAAGACCTTCTCCACGACCCGGTTGGATCCCTTCAGGACCAGCGCCCAGACCCCCACGGCCACGAGGGGGACCGATACCCACGGCGGGACGCGGAAGATCTGCAGGCTGGCGGCCACGCCGGCGAACTCGGCGATGGTGTTGGCCAGGTTGGCGATCACCAGCGCCACCGACACCCAGAAGGTGGTGCGGACGCCGAAGCTCTCGCGGATCAGGTCGGCGAGCCCCTTGCCGGTGACCACGCCCATCCGTGCGCTCATCTCCTGCACCACGATGAGGGCCACGGTGATGGGGCCGAGCGTCCAGAGGAGCTTGGTGCCGAACTGGGCCCCGGCGAGCGAGTAGGTGGTGATCCCGCCGGCGTCGTTGTCCACGCTGGCGGTGATGAGCCCGGGCCCCATCACCGCGAGGAACAGGGCGATCCGGCGCCAGCGCCCGGGCCGGACCTGCCGCTTCTCAGGCGGCATCCACCACCTCGGCGAGGATGTCGTCGACCGTCACCATGCCCATGAGCGATCCCGCCTGGTCGACCACGGGCACCGAGAGGAGGTTGTACTTGGACGCGGCGCGGGCCACGTCGCGCAGGTCGGTGTCGGCGCTCACGAAGGCCGGGACCTCTCGCAGCAGCGTGGAGAGGGGGGTGGCGAGGTCGCCGGCCACGATCAGGTCCTTCAGGGTCACCATTCCCTGGAGGAGGCCTCCCTCGACCACGAAGATCTCGTAGAGCAGGGGGAGTTCCTCGGCGCGGCGCCGCACCTCGGCGAAGGCGTCGGCCACCGTTGCGCTGCCCGGGAGCTCGACCAGGTCCGGGGTCATGAGGCCGCCAGCCGATCGGGGGTGGTACTCGAGCAACTCGGCGACCTCGGCGGCCTCCGGCTTCTCCATGGCCTGGAGCAGCTCTTCCCGGGTGTGGCCGGGCAGCTCGGAGAGCGCGTCGGCGGCCTCGTCGGGCGCCATCTCCTCGAGGATGTCGGCGGCCTTCTCGGGCGGCACCGCCTCGAGCAGCTCGGTGGCGAGCTCGGTCGACGTCTCCTCGAGTGCGTCGGCGGCGGTCTCGACGTCGAGCCTCTGGAAGAGCACCTCGCGCTGGTGACGATCGAGGTCCTCCATGATCTCGGCGAGATCGGCCGGGTGGAGCGAGGCCAGCGCCTTCTTGGTGGCCTCGATGCGGACCCGCCCCGGGGCGCTCTCGATGGGCTGGACGAGCTTCCAGGAGAGGAGGGTGTCGGCGTTCAGGTAGCGGGCCTTGGGGCGGAGCAGGGAGACCACGCCGTCCACCGGCCGCTGCCAGCCCATGCGCCGGACCAGGCCCCGAAGGCCGACGTCCACGTGGGCGATGCGCAGCTGGCCCTTCGTCTCCAGGAAGTGCAGGTCGTTCACCCGGACCAGCTTCGCCCCCTCGATGTCGACGATCTGCCGGTCGAGGATCTCCTGGCCGAGGTGGAGTCGATCGGCCACCGGCGAGGAGGGAGCCGGCTCGATTGCGGCGCCGGGGGCGAGCTGGATCGTCCCGTTCATCGAGGCGACGGCGGCCCAGGGGATCTGGCTCACCTTGCCGCCCGCACGGACGAGGAGCGATTCGACGGGAGGGTAGGGCTCGCCGCTCACCGCCACGAGGTCGGCGAGCCGCCCGAGCGGCGTGCCGTCGGCGGACACCACCTTCTTGCCCACCAGGTCGGTGAAGTACAGGAAGCGGAACTTTCCGGACGGACGCTCCATGGGCCACTCCCGCGCGCGTGGGACTCGCGGCGTCTACGCTCCGACGCGGCGTCTGTCAACGCAAGTTCCCGGCCGGACGCCGAATCGTCCGGAGGGGACGGAGCCCGGGCCTGCTTCAGGGCAAGGCGAGCGCGGCCGCGAAGCGCCGGGTTCGCCGCGCCATGGCGATGTTCAGGAGCGGGAGCAGAGCCATCTGGCCCGGCACCGCCAGCCAGGTGAGCCGTTCCCCGGGAGGCGACGCGACCACCACCACCACGAAGGCCAGGACGAAGACCGCGTCGGCGATGCGAAGCCTCCTCCGAGCGTCGAGGACCCGGACCAGGCGCTCGGACTCCCGGGAGCGCCATCCCTCCGGGTCGTTGCGCTGCTGGGCCAGCGCATCGGCATGACGTGTCGCCTGCCGCCGGATCGCCCAGAACCCGGGGACGATCTCCAGCAGGCCGATGGTGGCGAGCGCCAGCGCGAGGAGCCGCTGGTCGGCAAGGGCGAGCAGCACGGTCGCTGCCGCGCCCAGGTTGGCCGCCCCGAGAAGCGTGAACACCAGTGCATCCCGCCTCTCTCCGGCGAAGTAGTCGTCGATGGCCTGGCGAACGGCGGCCTGGGCGCTGGAAGTGATCATGGAATTGGATTCCCCCCCCCGCGGGATTCTAAGCCAGAAATGGGCGATCAGGCTTCCGGTTCCTGGGTGAACGCCGGAGCATGGCGGGGAATCAGCGCCGTCCGCCGCCGCGGAAGCCGCCGCCGCCCCAGCCGCCCCCTCCTCGTGTTCCGCCACCCCCACGGTCCCAGCCTCCGCCACCGCCGCCGCCGCGATCCCATCCGCTCCCGGAGCCGTAGTGGGACCAGCTCGAGCCCGCCGATCTCTGATCACCCGCCATGCGGGCCTGCTGCTCCGAGGCCAGCGACCGGCTCCTGTCGGCGCTGGCGTCGCTCCAGCCGCCGCCGGCGTCGTGTTGCTGGAAGCTCCCGCTCTGGGAATTGTACCTGTAGACGTTTCCGTCGTGGTCGGCGTAGGTCTCGTTGCCGGCGTGGGCCACCTCCGTGCTCTGGCCGCCCGGTCCGGTGACCTTGCCGGCGCTGACCGTCTCCGACTTGCCGGAGTAGGCGTTGCCCACGGTGACCCTGGCACCGGACGCGCTCGTCCCGGTCCTGGGGTTGTAGGTCGATCCGGCCGAGTCGTGGGCGTAGTTGCCGGTGTACACGTTCTGCACGGTGCCCCGCTGGCCGGAGCTGATTCGACCAGTGGTGGAATTGTACGAGTGGCCAACCTGGTTCGACCAGGCGTGCCCGGTCCAGGCGTTGAACCCACCCGAGGTGCGGGTGACCGCGCCGGTGCTTCCCCACTGGTGGTAGACGTTTCCGGAGGTGGCCGCCCATCCACCCGGACCCCAAGCCGCGCCGCCGCGCCAGCCCCAGGCGGCCCCCCAGCACGGGGCCGGACCCCACATGGCGGCCCCCATGGCGAGGCCGAACCCGAAGCCCATGGCCCAGCCGGTCCAGGGCGTCCAGGCCATGGCCACCCCGTACCCGTAGGTCACCGGGGGCGGGTACCAGAACGTCGCCCCCACGTAGCCCGGGTACACGTAGCCCGTCCCGTAGACCACCACCCCGTCCGGCGTGACCACCTCTCCCAGGTAGCCCGGGGTGTATCCCACGGTGACGTACTGGGGAGTGGCGGCGTAGATCCTCACGTAGGTGACCCAGTGGAGCGGGGAGCTGGGAGGGATGGAGTACACGACCGGCGGGACCGTCGAGGCCGAGACCCACGGGCCGTCCGGCGACTGCGAGACGAACCAGATTCCCAGGTAGAGCGAGTACCACTCGGCCGGCGACACCTTGATGATGGGGTCGGGCGAGTTGACGACGTACTGGAGGGGCGTGCCGGCAATGGGCTCGAGCTTGGGGGGCCCGGCGACGGTCGCCGAGAAGGAGACCTTGGTCCGGTCCACCGTGGCCTGCTGGGGAACGCCGGCGGCGATCACCGCGGAGGCAGCCTGGGGCGTTCCGGGCACCGAGGCCTTCATGTTCTCCTTCGGGCTGCCGTCCGGGACCCGGGCGAAGTCGGGTGGGAGCGACCTGCCGGGGACGTACGACCACGGCCCGTTCAGGTCGGGCGCGGAGAACCAGCGGCCGGTGACGAGCACGTAGGTGACCTGGGTCTGGATGTCGAGGAAGACGTTGCCGGTCGTGTTGGCGACGTAGAGCAGGTCCGTGCTCTCGATGGGCAGCCAGTCGGGCGCACCGTCGAAGACCACCAGCTCGGTGGGACGGGTCGCCACCAGGATCGCGGGCGGGTCCCTCCCCAGGGTGGGCATCCTCTTCGTGGTGTCGTCGGGCTCGCCCTCGAGGAGGTCGACCACCTTCTGCGAGGAGAGCTGCTTCGCCAGCTCGTCGCCCCCCTCGGGTCCCTTCGGCGACACGGTCCACGGTCCCGCGAGCGACGGAGCCTGCACCCAGCCATCCCAGACGTGGAGGTAGCTCACCGCCCTGGCATCCTGCAGGATGAGGGCGCGGGTGTTGAGAACCCGCTGCAACTTGCTGCCGGGAGGCTGGGCGAAGACCGGATCGCCGTCGATCTGCACCAGCATCGCCGGGACCTGGCTGAAGGCGAAGACGGGAGGGTCGTTCTTCACTGGAACCGCGGCAGCCTTGTGCTGGGCTCCGAGCACCTTGAGGGACTCCTCGAGCCGGTCGAGGGACATCGTCGAGGGCCCTCCCGTCACGGCCTGCTGGAGGGCCGCGCCATACCTGGCCGCGTCGCCCGGGGCGCTCGGGAAGGTGGACTTCGTCACCTGGATGTCCTGGAACGCGACCGACCGGGCCGTCCTGTCGACCACCGTCACGGCCTTCAGCTCGACGACACCGAAGGTCGGGTCCTTGGTCCCGTCGGCCAGGACCGAGACGGCCGCGTGGGCCTCGATGGCGTAGCCATCCCAGGAGTCGAGCTGTGGCTGGAAGACCGTGTAGGTCACGCCACCCTGGTCGAGCGTCTTCGGCCAGGGATCCGGGGTGACGGCCGATGCGGGTGGCATCGGCTCGGGAGGGGTCGCCTGGGCGGCGGCGCTGGAAGACAGGGCGGAGACGGCGAGCATCGCGACGCAGACGCGCAGGGCAACCTGGGGCATGGATCCTCCGGATTCGAGGTGATTCTCCACCGGCAGGACCCCGGGACCTGCCGTCCTTCTGGGGGCGCCCTCCGCAAGCGAGCCTTGACCTTGCGCGAGGCCGGGGCCCGGTTATCGAGGCCGGGGAGGTGAGACTCATGGCAAACCGCGGCCCGGTCGTGCTCGTCGCCACCCGCAAGGGTGCCTGGCTGTTCCACGGGGATCCGGCGCGACGGAAGTGGCGCCTCGACGGACCGCACTTCCTGGGTCACGTCATCCACCACCTGGTCCTCGACCCCCGCGACCGCCGTACCGTCCTGGCCGCCGCGAAGACCGGGCACCTCGGTCCGACGATCTTCCGGTCCACCGACAGGGGGCGCACCTGGAAGGAGGCGGCGCGCCCTCCCGCCTTTCCGAAGGTGCCGGAGGGCCAGGTGGGCAGGGTGGTCGACCACACGTTCTGGCTGACGCCGGGCCATCCCTCCGAGCCGGGCTCCTGGTACGCCGGCACCTCCCCGCACGGGCTCTTCCGATCCGACGACGGCGGGGTGACCTGGGGGCCCGTCCCGGGCCTGAACGACGACCCTCGCTACCGGGAGTGGATGGGGGGCGCGCAGGACGGAACGCCCGACGGCCCCAAGCTCCACTCGGTGGTCGTCGATCCCCGGGATCCGGCCCACCTCTACGTGGGCATGTCGAGCGGGGGCGTGCACGAGTCGGTCGACGGAGGGCGGCGCTGGAACCCGCTGGTTCGTGGGATGGAGGTGGTCGAGGGATTCGACGCGGCCAACATCGCATTCCACGACCCTCACTGCGTCCGCATCTGCCCCGGGAACCCCGACCGGCTCTACCAGCAGAACCACTGCGGCATCTACCGCATCGATCGACCGTCGGAGGAGTGGATCCGCGTCGGGAGGGGCATGCCGAAGTCGGTCGGTGACATCGGCTTCCCGATGGTCGTCCACCCCCGCGACCCCGACACGGCCTGGGTGTTCCCGATGGACGGCACGGCCGTATGGCCGAGGACCAGTCCCGGGGGGCGTCCCGCCGCGTTCGTCACCCGCAACGCCGGGAAGTCGTGGCGCCGCCTCGACTCCGGCTTCCCGCGCCGTCACGCATGGTGGACGGTGAAGCGCCAGGCCATGGCCGCCGACGGGGCCGACCCGGTGGGGCTCTACGCCGGCACCACGGGCGGCGAGCTCTGGGCGAGCCGATTGGAGGGGCGCAGCTGGGCCTGCGTGGCGCGCCACCTCCCGGAGATCTACGCCGTGGAGACGGGGGTGTTCGCCCGGTGAAGGTGCTCATCCCGAGCCCGCTCCGGTCCTACACGGGAGCATCGGAGGTGGACGCGACGGGAGCGACCCTCGCCGACGTCCTGGACGACCTGGAACGGCGCCATCCGGGGCTGCGCTTCCGCATCGTCGACGAGCAGGACCGGATGCGGCCGCACGTCCGGTTCTTCGTGGACGGGGTGCAGGTGTTCGACCTGGGCCGGCGCCTGGCCGCCGGGGAATCGATCCAGATCGTCCAGGCGCTGAGCGGGGGCTGACGAGGGGGGCTATCATCGCCGGATGGCCGAGATCCGCATCTGCATCGACGTCCCGGACATCGACCGGGCCGTCGCCTTCTACTCCTCAGCCCTCGGACTGCAGCCGGGTCGGCGCAACGGCGCGCTCTGGGCAGAGATGATCGGGGCGGGGTGTCCGATAGATCTGCTCGCGGTGGAAGCGGGCAGCGAGGCCTCTCCCGGTGGGACCGCCCGGCGGGACTTCGCGCGACACTGGACGCCGGTCCACCTGGACCTCGCCGTCCCCGACCTGGAAGCCGCGGTGGAACGGAGTCGCGCCGCCGGTGCCTCTCTGGAGCGGCCGATCGTCGAGCGCAAGTGGGGCCGGATGGCCAACATGGCCGACCCCTTCGGTCACGGTTTCTGCCTGCTCCAGTTCGAGGGCAGGGGATACGGGGAGATCGCCGGATGCCCATCGACGTGATCCGCCTCGGGTCGGCGCGCCCGGAGCGGGAGGAGTTGCGCCTCGGGACCATCCGCCACCCACCGCGCGGCGTGCCCCGCGATCGGCTCGCGAAGGACGGCTGGTACGACGTCTGGCTCCCCGCTCTGGCCCCCTCGGCTGCCCTGGTCCAGCAGGGAAGGGGAGCCACCACCGATCGCGACTGGGCGACCTTCGTGCGACGCTACCGGAAGGAGATGGACGCCCCCGCGGCCCGCCACCTCCTGGCGTTCCTGGCGGCGCTCTCGCATCGAACCGACCTTGCCGTGGGGTGCACCTGCCCCGACGAGGCTCGCTGCCATCGATCGGTCCTGCGGGAACTGCTCCTCGAGAAGGGAGCGTCGGTTCGCGGCGGCGCCAGGGACGTGAGGTGATCACGTCGTGGTCAACGGAAGGGCGATGCCCGACGGATCGTTCAAGGTCACGTCGAAGGGGGGCGGGAGGCCCGGCGGGCGGGGGGGCGCCGGGTCTCCTGCTCAGAAGCGATACCCGGCACCGGCGATCCCGAACTGGGCCGTGTAGCTTCCCTCCGCGCTGGAGCCCCAGGTGTAGGAGTAGCTCGCGAACAGGTACAGCCCCTCCCAGACGGCTGCCTCGAACGTCGGGGTGAGCGTGCTGTCGGTAGTGCTCGCCCGGTACGGGACCAGGTCCTCGAAGACGCCGGTCCCCTGGGGCGTGCCGCCGGGTCCCGGATCAGGGCCCGTTCCCGGATCAGGGCCCGTTCCCGGTCCGGATCCCGTTCCCGGTCCGGAGCCCGCCGCTGGCCTGGTCCCGGTCCGCAGCGCGGCCACCGGAGCAGGGACCGGCGCCGGCGCGTAGAAGGTCTGCTCGCCGGTCTGCCAGGAATAGCCGATGCCGAGGTAGATCCCGGACGCGACGCGTCCCTCCACGCTGGCGAAGATCCGGCTGGAGCTGGTCGAGTAGGCGTCGACGTCCGCCCACCGCTGCGTGTAGGCATATCCCGCGCGAACCGCGAGCCAGTCCAGTGGCTTCACTCGAAGTGTTGCCCGGAGGGCGATCCCCGGTCCGCTCCGCGCCGGATCCGAGTACCAGGACCACGCGCCACCGGCTGCGGCCACGACCGCGACGATCTCGCCGACCTCCTGGATCCAGAGCAGGTCGGCCCCGGCGGCGTTCCGGCTGAGGTCCGTGGCGCCGGGGTAGTAGGCCCCGTCGTACCGGAGCCCGGCGGAGAGGTGGGTCGTGTCGCCCGGGTCCCATCCCACCCCGAGGCCGGCCCAGCCCGCGGCGATCGCCGACCCCGTCGTGGGCTCGCCCGAGGCGGCGAGGGTCACGTTGCCCTCGTAGCCGCCTCCGGCGCCCACCTGGCCCTCGAGCGCGAAGCGGGACTCATCCGCCGCGAGGAGCAGCAGGGCGAGGCAGAGCCCGGGTCCCATGGCGCTCCTCCCGGAACTGCCGCGTCACTTCCCGCCCTGCTTGCCACCTCCGGACGACCCAGCGCCGCCCGGCTGTCCGGCGCCGCCACCGGCTGCCCCGGCCGCCTGATCGCGGGTCCGCTCGCGGGCCTGCTCGCGGGTGCGCTCCATCGTGCGCTGCCGCAGCTGCTCCTGCTTCTGCTGGTCCGAGAGCGCGAGCTTCTTCTGCTCCCGCTGCTGCCTCTGCTCGCGCTGGATGTTGCCGAGGGCCTTTCCTGCCTGGGCGTCCGACTGGCCCTGCGCCATGAACTGGTTCATCGACCGGACCGCCTCGCACAGGCAGACGCCGCCGCAGCCTTCGCCGATGGAGTTGCGGACCATCGCGCGGAACTGCTCCTGCTGGCCTCCGCGCGCCATGTATCCGTCGACGTCGGCGTTCACCGACGCGATCTCGGCCTCCGAGAGCTTCCCGTCCACCTTCAGGACGTCCTTCAACCGGTCGCGGTCGCGGGTGCGATCCTGGTCCCCGGTTCCCGGAACACCCGTGTGCGTCGTCGGGTCCTTCAGCTGGGTCCGATCCCGATCCTGGGTCTGGTCCTGGGCGACTCCGCGAGTGGCCATCCCGGCCACCAGGCTCGCCGCGAGCAACAAGCTCAATCGTGCGGTCCTCATGTGAATACCCCCGTGCTGGCGTGAACGTCGATCTTCCGCCCGTTCGAACACCATGAACCTGCCCCGGGTGTGCGCCAGACCCCCTCCGGGATCGCGACATGTGGTCGCACCCGGACGGACTGCCCCCTGCGGTGGAATCTACCCGGGGTGAACCCAGCTGGGCCCGCCGACTACCCTCCCGGCTTCGGGGCCTTCAGCGCGCCCTTGCAGTCCGCCTCCGCCGGGCTCTTCCGGAGTCCGGCGATCACCTGCCCGCAGGCCTCCACGTCCCGGAGGCCCGAGGAGCACTCGTACTCGAACGTCGCCTCGGCCTGTGCGCAGGCCCCGACGTCGCTCGCGTGCTCGCGAAGGCACCCGACGTAGTCGGCGCAGATCGCCTGGGCGCGGCCCAGGTCCTCGGCATCCCGCGCGGCAAGGGCCTTCAACTCCGTCTCCCGGCGCTCGGCCTCGGCCTCTCCAGCGACCTTCCTTCGCTCGGCGAACCTCCGGGAGCTGGAGTAGCCGCACCCGATCCCCTCCTCGCAGACGCAGTTCTCGGAGAACCACAGCCGGTCCTTGGGCGGGGCCGAGGCGTCGCGGTCTCCACCGATCTCCTCGCAGAGCTCGTCCATCTCGCTGGGGTTGGTCGGGTAGTCGGAGGCGAACGCCGCCCCCGCCACGAGCACCAGCAGGCTTGCCACGGCTGGCTTCATCATCGATCTCCTCGAGGGCACCACGTACCCGCCGACACTAGCAGGCAACCCCGCCTTCAGTCATTGCGCCGGCCGCTGCTCCGCGCTAGGTGGCTTCCATGACTCGCCCAGGCATCGTGCCGTGCATCTGGCTCGACGATCGGGCCGAGCAGGCCGCGGCCTTCTACGTCCAGACCCTGCCCGGTGCCCGCATCACCGCGTACCCGGAGTCGAGCGACAATCCCGGTGGCCGTCCGCGCGGGAGCGACCTCACGGTCGATCTCGAGGTGGCGGGACACCGCTTCACCCTGCTGAACGGCGGACCCCAGTTCGTCCCCGGCATCGCGCGCTGGATGTCGGGCGGAGATGCCGCAGCCCGCGACCGGGCCTTCGCGGCGATGCCGGCGATGGGGAAGCTCGACATCGCGGCGCTGGAGCGAGCCTGGTCCGGAGGGTAGGGCGACGCCGCAAGTCCCGTCCAGCTCTCCGCACCTCCTCGCCTGGCGGCTCCTCGGCCTGGCCTTCGTGGGACTCGGCGTCCTGGGCGCCATCCTCCCGCTCCTGCCGTCGGTCGTGTTCTTCCTCCTCGCCGCCTGGGCATTCGGGAAGGGAGCGCCCGAGTGGCGGCAGCGTCTGCACGACCACCCGCGCTACGGCCCGCCGCTCCGGCAGTGGGCCGACGGCGGGAGGGTGTCCCGTCGCGGGAAGAGGCTCGCGGTGTCCGCGATGGCCGTGAGCTTCCTGCTCACGCTGGGGATGGCGGGCCCGGGGACTCCGGCGGCCGTCGTCGGTGTCGTGCTCCTCGTCGTGGGCACGTGGCTCTGGCGGCGGCCGGAACCACCACCCCGGAGTGGCTGACGGACGACCTCACGACATGACCCCGCTCGACGAGAACCACCCGCTCGCCGCCGTCCTCAAGGGAGTGCTCGACCGCGTCCGCGTCAGGCGCCAGATCCCCGCACTCCTCCCGGACGAGCGCCTCGACGGGAAGCTGACCCTCGTCACGGGTGGAGCCTCGGGGCTCGGCTTCGCCACGTCCGTGGACCTGGCGCGCCGGGGCGCCCGGGTTCTCCTGGCCGACCGTCGAGACCTCGAGCAGGCTCACCGGCGGGCGGTCGCACTCGGCGTCGACCCGGGCATGATCACCCCCCTGCACGTCGACCTGTCCGACCTGGACTCGATCGGCCGCGTCGTGGCGGACCTCGCCCTCCGCGGCGTGCGTCTCGATCGGCTGATCCTCAATGCGGCCATCGTCCCCCTCGAGGCCCGCACGACCCCGCAGGGCCTCGACGAGATGTTCGTCGTCAACTACCTCTCGTCCTTCGCGCTGGTCACCCGCCTGATCGACGAGGGCGTGCTGCCCCTCGACCGGCGGGACGGGGACGTTCCGCGCGTCGTCTTCGTCGCCTCCGAGGCGCACCGCTGGAGCGACGGCCTGGCACTGGAGGCGCTCGACCGTCCCCGGGACGGCTCGCCCCGCACCGTGCTCGCCTGGTACGGCACCTACAAGCTCATGCTCGCCACCTTCGCCTGGGAACTCGCGAGGCGCCTCTCGGTCGAGGGAGTTCCGCGGGTGGCCGTGTTCGCTCTCTGCCCCGGGGCGATGAGCACGAACATCGCCAGGGAGCTGCCAGCGCCGCTTCGCGTTCCCCTCGGCGCAGTGATGCGCCTCTTCTTCCAGGATCCCTTCGTCGCCGACGAGCCCGTGCTCCACCTCGCCTGCAGCCGCGGGCTGGAGGGGCGCACGGCGGTCTACATGCACAGGATGGCGCTCGGGGAGGTCGATGCCCGCGCGTCCGATGCGGAGACGGGACGGGAGCTGTGGGAGCGGAGCGAGGCCCTGCTGGGGCGGGTGGCCGCGAAGGACCAAGGCGTCCACGGGTGGCGGCCCTCCACTCGATTCCGGAGGTAGTCCGTTGGGGTCACGGGGCGCGGCCGCCGATGCAAGGCTCATCAGGGGTCTTGTTCGCGCAAGGTTCTGACGCCCATCCTTCCAACCGGGGGGCAGGCGATGGCCGCTGGTCTGGCGGGAGCCACGGACCGCGATAGCCGGGAACCGTACGGCGGTGTCGCGCGCCCGGAAGTCCGGCGATTCGGTCCGCGTCTCCTCCGGGCCGTGCTCGCCTGCGCCTGCCTTTCGTGGACTGCGCACGCGACGGCCGATGACCCCGCCGCTGCACCTCGGAGCGACGACGGCCCGGAATGGGACACCTTCCATTACGTCGAGCCGGCGCCGATCCTCCGGCTTCGCCTCGCGGGCGAGGAGGTGGGGGCTGTCGCCATCGCCACAATCGGGTACGTCATCGTCGATCCGCCCCCGTCGCTCGATGGCATTTCGACCCCGATCCGGGCCTGGCAGAAGCTCACCTTCCAGCCCGGTACCTGGTCCTTCGAGGCGGATCCGTATGGCACCAACATGGAGGGGCACGCCGCCGGCGGGACGGTCTACTACCTGATCGCGCGCGGCAACCGCGTGTCGATCCCGGAGGCCTTCGCCTGGACCTTCGGGACGTCGCTGCTCTGGGAACTCGCCGAGTTTCGCGAGCCCGTCTCCATCAACGACCTGATCATGACCCCCGCCGGGGGGCTTGCGATCGGCGAGGCCCTGACCCAGCTGTCTGGCTGGTTCGACAGGAGCGGCAGCAACGGCCTCAACAAGGCGTTCGCCTGGATCCTCAACTTCCCGAGGAAGCTGCACGACTGGGCGGACGGTGCGACCCCGGTCGTCGACCGGGCCACGGCAGGCTGGCACGAGTTCCAGGTCTCCGGAGCAGCAGGATTCCTGCAGCAGGGGAGCAGGTCCAGCCCGTACTACGCCGTCTACCAGCTCGGAATCCAGACCCGTCTCTTCCGCGTCCCGGGGTACGGCTCGCCGGGCCGGGGGCAGTCCACGTTCGTGGACGGGCGCGTATCGCGGATCACGCTGGGGTGGACCCTCCAGGCCGGCCAGCTGGTTGACTCCATCTTCGACACCGAGACCTCCGTGGTCGGGCACTACGCGCGTGACATCGAGGGGACGGAGGAGGAGCCGAGGGGATGGGACGTCTACCTGGGCGCGACGGCGGGCTACGAGACAGGTCAGCACGTATGGAACGTTGCGGAAGGCTCCCCCCCGAACCGTGTCGCGGTCGTGAGGCTGCCGGGCCTCGTCCTCCGGCCCCGGATATTCCAGGGGAGGTTCGAGCTCGACCTGGGGCTCGAGACGGCGCTCCTCTTCGGTGGCGTGGATCCCTTCCTGGCCCCGCCCGTCGACAGCCCTCCGCCCGGCGTGGCCTACCCACCGGTGCTCGTCGCCCAGGGCTACTACTATGCGCTGGGTCTCCGCCTGGCCCCGTCGTTCCAGGTCCGGTATGGCGTACTGGCGGTCGGCGCGATGGTCCGGATGGACGAGTTCCACGGGATCACGACGGGATGGAACGCGGTGGCAGTCGAAGGGCGAATGCCCAGCCTGGTCGACCGCCGCGTTACCGGCGCCGCATGGTCCCGGATCCGGCTCGAGCATCCCCCCCTCGAGTTCGGCCTGCGGGCCGAGTGGAGCGAGCGCTCCGGGTCGGTCGATGACGTGGCCGTGAGCCAGCAGGAACGGGTACTCGCGGCCTCGCTCTCGGTGGTCTTCTAGCGCCCCGGCCTCTTCCTCCCGGCGACCTCGGCCAGGATCTGCTCCAGTTCCTCGAATGACGGTGGCTTGGCGAGGTGGGCGTCGAACCCGGCGGCGAGCGCCTGTTCGCGATCCTCGGGCTGGGCGTACCCCGTGAGCGCGATGGCGAACACCCGGGTGGCTGGATGCGCCGCGCGGATGGCGCGAATGACCTCGAATCCGTTCATGTCCGGCAGTCCGATGTCGCAGAGGATCACGTCGGGTGCGTGGGCCGTCGCCGCTTCCACTCCCTTGCGGCCGTTGGGGACGACGTTCACCGCGTGGTCGGCCAGCGTCAGCATGAGGGCCAGGCTCTCCCTGGCGTCCTGGTTGTCCTCGACGACCAGGATCGAGAGGCCCGAGGCGCGCCGCTCGACCCCGGGGGTGCCCGGCGGGATCGGAGGATCCGCCTGCTCGACCGCCAGCGGAAGCCGCAGGATGATCTCCGTGCCCTGATCCGGTCCTGCGCTCAGGGCGCGCACCCAGCCGCCGTGGCAGACGGCCAGCTCCCGCACCAGGGCGAGGCCGATTCCCATTCCCTCCCGGGCACCGTGCCGTGTCCGCTCCGCCTGGACGAACGGATCGAAGATGGAATCCAGGTCCCGGGGGTCGATGCCGGCCCCGTTGTCCCGCACGCTCACCTCGCAGGCCACGCCAGCCTTCCGGACGCCGACGTGCACCTCGCCTCCGGGCCGGGTGAACTTGAGCGCGTTGCTCACGAGGTTCCCGACCATCTGGACCATCCGTGCGGGGTCGGCGTCGATCCAGACGGGATGGGACGACTCGGAGAGGTAGAGCGCGACCCCGTGCTCCTCGAACGCCTCGTTCGTGTCCTCGCACACGCGCCGCACCAGGTCCCGGGCATCGATCCGGGCGCGCCGGAGCTCGATCTTCCCGTGCGAGATGCGCGCGATGTCGAGCAGATCGTCCACCAGGCGGGTGAGGTGCTCCGCCTGGCGGTGGAGGATGGCCCGCGCGCGCCGGGCCGTATCGCCTTCCGGCGGCGCCCGGTCGAGCAGGGCGATGCTGGTGCGGAGGGAAGCGAGAGGATTCCGGAGCTCGTGCGACAGCACGGCGAGGAACTCGGTCTTGCGACGGGCCTCCTCGCGAAGCGCGTCCTCGGCCGCCTTCCGCGCGGTGACGTCCTGCGCGTAGAGGTTCACCTCGGCCCCCACCGGCACGACGCTGAGCTGGAAAACGATCCCTCGGTGGTGGACCTCGACCTTGATTCGCCTGCCCGCGTCGAGGGCGCGCCGGGCGGGTTCCGCCAGCTCGGCAGGGGCGCCGCGGCCCAGCTCCAGCCCGAGCTCTCCCAGGAGCCTGAGCGCGGCGTCGTTTGCGTAGAGGACCGTCGTGTCTCCCGCCAGGCGGATCACCGGGTCGGGATTCTCCCTCGGGAAGCGTGCCTGCGACTCCGCACGCGCCTCGGCCTGCTTGCGCTCGGTGATGTCGACGAACGCCCCGACGGAGCCCTGCGGCTGCCCGTCATCTCCCCGGATGGGCGAGGAGTTTCCGAGGAGGTGGCGAACGCTCCCGTCGTCGAACACCAGGTCGAACTCGAAGTCACGGAACTCCCGCCCGAACCGGGCTGCCGCCTGGATGGGCAGCTCGTCGTCCCGGAGCTCGATTCCGTCCTTCATCGGACGGAAGTGCACCGGGCGCTCACCGACCGGGGCCGTGACCGAGACGTTCACGTCGCGCGGCAGCCGGAGCAGCGCGGCGCCGAAGCGGTTCGCCTCGATCACGGACCCGTGGGCGTCCCGGGCGATCCACACGGCGGCCGGGACGGTGTCCAGGACGGCCTGGAGCTCGGCGGCGCGGGCCCGGGCACGCTGCTCGCTCTCCTGGAGAGCCGCCTCGGCGCGCTTGCGTTCGGTGATGTCGCGGAGGACGACCTGGATGGCGATCCCGTTCCCCTCCGGGAAGGAGGCAGCGACGACCTCGACGTCGCGGACCTCGCCGTCCAGCCGGATGATCCTCTCCTCCAGGAGGGGAATGCTCCTCCCGGCGACGATGTCGGAGATCCGCTCGCGGATGATGCCGTGGAAGTCCGGGTGGAACAGGTCGATGGCCGTCCGCCCGATGAGATCCGCCGGGTCCCGGGCGCCGAAGAGCCGTGCGCAAGCGGGGTTCGCCAGTGCGACCCTGCCGCCGCGATTCAGGAGGATGGCATCCGGCGAGACCTCGACGAGATTCCGGTAGCGCTGCTCGTCCCTGGCCAGCGACTCGCTGGCGTCACCGGGCGGAAGTCCGGATGGTGGCTGGATCATGGGCCGTGCCTCCCGCGGGAGCCAATGGATCCTATCTAGCGGGGAGCCGGCTGCATCACCGCGGGGGCGGATCCTGGCACGCCGCGTTGACGCAGATCCGGTCGCCCTTGCAGTCGGTGTCCTTGCCGCAGCCGGTGAGGCACGGAGATGCCGGCGTCGCCGGCACCTGGGGTGCAGTGGCCCCCGGAGGAGGGGGTACGGGGGGACGGGCCGTCTCCACCGGTGAGGCGGCCGCGGAGGCCGCAAGAGGGGCCGGAACGGTCGGGGTCGCTGGAGTGGCGCCCGGGCTCTCTTCCCGGACCAGCCGCTCGCACCGGGCCTGGGCCTCGGTCGTCCGGCGCAGCTCGAGGTCGTACTTGCCCCTTGCGCCGGAGAGCATCTGGCGCTGCATGTCGCTCGGTGGCACGGCCTCGATGCTGGCGATGGCGCCGCGGATCGCATCCAGGTCCGTCTTCATCTTCGCCACTTCCGCCTCGCAGGTGTGAGCCCTGGCCACGGCGGGCAAGGCAAGCGCGAGGGTCAGCAGGAGTGCGGCCGTCTTTCCCATGCGCTTCAACCTACCAGACCGGCGGGGCCCCGGCCCATCGCACGAAGCTGGCGACGTCAACGGTGGCCGAAGAGCGGCGGAAAGACGGCCACCACGAGAGCCGCCCAGGCCGCGAACACCGGCAGGTAGCCCGTCTGCCACTCCTCCAGCGCCCGGAACGACCCGCGCCCCCGGAGGAACCGCCCGTACAGCCAGGCCGACCCCGCCAGGTTCGCGAGCAGGATCACGTTCTCGCCGAGGGCCGCCACGCGATTCGGAGTGAAGCCGAAGTCCGAGATGCGGGCCACGATCGCGGCCAGCGCGAGCCCGTCGACCAGGAGTGCGAAGATCACCAGCAGCAGGAGCAGCCAGTCGAACCCGCCGGCGGGCGCCTCCGGATCGCGAGCCGAGATCGCGTAGAGGAGGAGGCCGAGCACCAGCGCCAGCAGGAGGTCGAAGGCGATGAGCACGTTGCGCTCGAGGTGGATGCCGCGCCCCGTCCACGCCATGGTCGCGAGGAAGGTCACGAGCACCGTCGTGAAGAGCGGTGTGAAGAGCCGGCTGAGCACCGGCGCCATGTTCTCGATCACGCTCTGCTTCGCCTCGACGAGCCACGCCGCGACGACCACCGCCCCGGCCGCGCCGCAGGGCACGAGCCACCGCTCGACGAACCACTCGGCATCCGTGCCGATGCTGGCGAAGATCCCCATCGTGAACCCCGTGAGCACGGCGCCGCCGAGCGCGATGAGCACGAAGTAGATGAAGAGCTCTCCGGAGAAGCGGACGAAGTCCATCCGCCGGCCGCCTCGCCACCAGCGCCCGCCCACGTAGGCGACGCCCACCACGCCCCAGAGGGCGATGGGGAGGTGCAGCGCCGCAAGTCGTTCCGTGTCGCCGCCGGCCCGGAAGTGGGGGAGGTTGATCGCGAGAGCCGCCAGGGCGAAGGCCGCGGCCAGCGTCCCGATCGTGCGCCCGGTGAGCCGCCGCTTCCAGGCGAAGTAGACGGCGACCACGGGAAACACGGCCAGGCTGGCGTTCCGGGCGTAGAAGGCCGGGTTCGCCCGGAGCGACACCCCGAACAGCTCGGGGAGCTTGACGAGCACCGCGGCGACGACCGCCAGCGCGACCGCGATGATCATCTCCCGACGCCGCTCGGCCGCGCCCTCCTCCGCGGCCCCCGGGGTGGCCATGAGTTGCCGCCACAGCCGATCCGAGTGCTCCCGGGCGAACTCCTGAGACAGCGCGTCGACGGCGCCCACGCGCTTCACCGCCACCAGGAACGCCTCGTCCCCGGAGAGGCCGGCGGCCGTCAGGGTCTCGACCTGCCCCCGGAGGTGGTCCTCCAGTTCCGCCACGTCGACGTCCCGGATCGCGCCGCGGCGCCGGAGGAAGGACCGCCACTCCGAGATCTGCGCTTCGACGGCGACGTCTGCGTCGATGGACGCCACGTCAGCCCCCCTCGCACGTCGAGGGGACGAGGCCGCCCAGGATGATCACGCGCGTGGCGCCGTGCCAGAGGTGCCGCAGCGCCTCGTCCACGGCCCGCCACTGCCGCCGATGTTCCGTCAGGTGCGCACGCCCCGGCTTCGTGATCCGGTAGTACTTCCGCTTCCGGCCGTTCTCGGCCTCGCCCCATCGCCCTTCGATGTGCCCCTGCCGTTCCAGCCGGTGGAGGAGTGGGTAGAGCATGCCCTCCGTCCACTGGAGGGTACCTCCGGACAGTTCGCCCACCCGCTTCACGATCGCGTAGCCGTACGTCTCGCCGTCCGCCAGGATCGAGAGGATGAGCGGCGTCGAGGAGGCCGCGACCAGGTCCTTGCCGATGTCCATCGTGCTCCCTGCGAACGATGCCTAGCGGTACGATGCCTAGAGACCCTAGGTATGTCAAGGAATACGCGGCACCCCGCCATGGGTTTCCATCAGCCCGGCAGGGTTCGAGGCGCCATCGGGAATCGCCATGGACCGTGATCGAACGCTGAAGGTCGGTATCTCGGGATCGTACGGGGGCTTCAACCTCGGCGATGAGGCGATTCTCCACTCCATCCTCGCCGGCCTTCGCGGTTCCCTTTCCCTCGAGATCACCGTCTTCTCGCGAAACGCCGAGGATACCCGGAGCCGCCACCGGGTCGACCACGTCTTCCAGGCCAGGGATCTCTCTCGCAAGGAGTCCCAGGAGGTCATCGCCGGACTCGATCTCCTCATACTCGGAGGCGGAGGAATCCTGTACGACGCCGACGCCGACATGTACCTGCGTGAGGTCCACCTCGCACACGAGGTGGGAACACCCGTCATGGTCTACGCGATCAGCGCTGGGCCACTTCTGGACGTTCCACTTCGGACGCGTGTGCGCGATGCGCTCAATCAGGCGAGCGTCATCACCGTCCGGGACCGGCATGCGCGCCAGCTCCTGGAGGAGGTGGGGGTGCATCGGGACATCACCGTCACGGCCGATCCCGCCCTGCTGCTCGAACCGGAACCCTTGACGCTCGATGAGATCCTTCGCGCGGAGGCGATCGATCCCGAGGCGCGCCTGGTCGGGTTCTCGGTGCGAGAGCCTGGGCCCGCTGCTCCCCACCTCGACGTGGAGCACTACCATCGTCTCCTGGCGAACGCTGCCGACTTCATGGTCGATCGGCTCGATGCCGAGATCGTGTTCTTCCCCATGGAGCGACGCGCGTTCGACGTGCAGCACAGCCACGGCGTCGTCGGACGGATGAACCATGCCCATCGCGCCACCGTTCTCAAGCGCGACTACACGCCGGGACAGGTTCTCTCCCTGCTCGAGCACTTCGAGTTTGCGGTGGGCATGCGGCTGCATTTCCTCATCTTCTCGGCGCTCGCTGGCGTCCCGTTCGTCGGGCTCCCCTACGCCGCGAAGGTCGCGGGCTTCCTGGAGGAGCTTGGACTCCAGTCACCGGTGCTCGAGCACGTGAGCGCGGGCCAGCTCATCGCGCATGTCGATCGTGCATGGGACGGGCGCGATGAGCTACGCGCCCGCATCCACAGGGCGCTCCCCGAGCTGCAGCGACGGGCTCGCTTGAATGCGGAGCTGGCGGTGAAGCTGCTGTCGCACCTGGATGGACGTCCGGACGAGGGCGACCAGGCCAGGCCGCCAGGCCCGTAGGGGCATGGAGGATCTCGTGAGGGAGCGACGAACCGACATCCTCATCATCGGCGGCGGGCTCGGGGGCGTCGCGGGAGCCCTGGCAGCCTTGCGCCTTGGCAGGGAGGTGATCCTCACCGAGGAGACGGACTGGATCGGCGGTCAGCTCACCGCCCAGGCGGTCCCACCCGACGAGCATCCGTGGATCGAGGGGACCGGGTGTACCGCGACCTACCAGCGTGTGCGTCGCGGGATTCGGGACTACTACCGCAGGAACTACCCGTTGCTTCCGGATCCGCGCTTCGATGCGCACCTCAACCCCGGCCAGGGGAGGGTGAGCCGACTTTGCCATGAACCCAGGGTCGCACTCGCCGTGCTCTACGAGCTCCTGAGTCCCTACCTGGCGAATGGGCAGATGGAGATCCTCCTGCGCTGCCGGCCGTCCGGCGTGGAGATGGAGGGCGACCACGTCCGGGTGGTCCGGGTGCTCGACACCACGACCGACGACGAGATCGCGATCGCCGCTCCGTTCGTGCTCGATGCAACCGAGCTCGGTGACCTCCTGCCGATGGCGGGCGTCGAGCACGTCACGGGAGCCGAGTGCCAGTCCGAGACCGGCGAGCCACATGCGTTGCCCACCGAACCGGACCCGCTGGATCAGCAAGCGATCACGGCGTGCTTTGCCCTCGATTACCGTCCCGGCGAGGACCACACGATCGAGCGACCCGCAGACTACGACTTCTGGCGGGGCTATCGAGCGGCCTTCTGGCCTGGGCCCCAGCTCGGCTGGGAGTTCGCCGATCCCATCACCCTCGAGCTGCGCAACCAGGCGATCTTCGCGCCTCCCGGGTCGGACACGGAGGATCTGTGGACGTTTCGGCGCATCCTGCACCGCGGGCACTACCCCGAGGGCCGATATGCGAGCGACATCACGCTCGTGAACTGGCCCCAGAACGACTACTGGCTCGGCCCGCTCGTCGGCGTCTCCGACGAGGAGCGAAGGAGCCATCTCCGGAGCGCGGGACAGCTGAGCCTCTCGTTCCTGTACTGGATGCAGACCGAGGCCCCCCGGCACGACGGTGGGGAGGGTTACCGCGGGCTTCGGCTCCGACACGACGTCGTGGGCACACGCGACGGTCTCGCAAAGCACGTCTACGTCCGCGAGAGCCGCCGCATCAGGGGAGAATTCACGGTCCTGGAGCAGCACGTGGGCGTCGAGGCGCGCGGCAAGCTCGAGGGTGCGGAGGTGTTCCCGGACAGCGTCGGCGTCGGCAGCTATCGCCTCGACCTCCACCCGACGACCCGGCAGCGCACGTACGTCGACATCAGCAGCTGGCCCTTCCAGATTCCGATGGGCGCGGTCATCCCCGTTCGCGTGGAGAACCTGCTGCCCGCGGCAAAGAACCTCAGCGTCACGCACATCACGAACGGTTGCTACCGACTCCACCCGGTGGAGTGGAACGTGGGCGAAGCCGCGGGGGCGTTGGCCGCCCATTGCCTGTCCAGGGACCTGACGCCGCGGCAGGTGCGGAACACGCCGAAGCACCTGGAGGACTTCCAACGCCTGCTCGTCTCGACACTCGGCTTCGTGCTGACGTGGCCGAATCCGCGGGCCACGGCACGCTGACGTGCCGGTCGGCTGGGGCGCCCACGCGTTCCCGTGGGCGCCGACCGGGCCGGTTACATCAGCTTGTAGACGAGCACGAACTCCGTGAACGTGTCCCAGGGATTCGCGAGCGGCTGGTAGCCAGCCGCCCAGGAGAAGCCGGCGGGCGGCGGCCTGGGCGCAGGCGCCGAGTCGTAGAGGGCGCGGAACCGGACGCCCGCGCTGCCGTCGCCGAAGATGTTCCAGGTGACCCCGGCCCGCATCAGGAGCCGGTTGTCGCCGAAGGCGTTCACCGTGCCGGTGGGCGTGCTCAAGCTGTTCAGGTTGCCGATGTACTCGACGCTGGCGTTGTAGGAGAGGTCCGGCTTCGGGTTGCCGACGTACCCGAGGAAGCCTCGAAGGCCGGCGATGTTGATCGAGTCGGGGGTGCCCACCACGTAGCGCTGGTAGGTGTAGTCGAAGCCGGCCTCGGCCACGAGCTCGTTCGTGGCCGTCTTCCAGAGCGCTCGCGAGTAGCCCACCTGCGCGCTGTACACGAACTGCTTGCCGGCCGGGACGTCGCCACCGGCGGTGGTGAAGAGGTAGATCGCGTTCAGGTCGAAGAAGTGGTCGTAGCGCAGCTTCGTGAACCACGCCGAGCTCACCGTCTGCGTGATGTCGAACACCTCGTCCGGCGAGATGGTCCCGTCCGCGTTGGCGTCGACCGCCGTCTGCACGGTGCTGCGCTGGAAGGCGACGCCGGCGTCGAAGGCCAGCCGGTCGTCCGGCGAGAAGCGGTAGGCCACGTTGCCGGCGCCGGAGAGGTTGATCGACTGGGCATTCCCGGTGGTCATCCCGAACCCGGCCTGGACGGACGATGCCCAGGGCGGGAGCTTTGCGATCTCGTCTCGCTTGCCGTACGCGAACTTCGGATCGTCGGCCCGCGCCGTACCGGCGACGAGAGCGAAGCCGAGCCACCACAAGACCGCCACGTTCGACGCACGCAAGGTTGCCTCCCGTTGGTCGAATGACCGAAGCCCTCACTTGCCATGCGTCGCGAAGTCCTGCAACGGTTTCGACATCGATGGGGGAGGTGTGGATGGTCAAGCTCCAGTACCTGCTGCGCGCGCCGGCCGCCGAGGGCGTGGGGGCGTTCCGGGAACGCGCGCTCGCCACCGGTGCGAGCCTGCTGGCGAGCGGTCCGGCGCGGCTGAAGCTCACCTTCACCGCCGAGGATCCGCCCCGGGTCTCGGTGATGCCGTTCCGCCGGGAGCGGCTCGCACTCGTGTCGCTGTGGGACGAGGGGACACCCGATGGGGTCGCTGCCCGCTGGAACGCCATCTTGACGGCGGAGGGCGCTGCAGCTGGATACCGGGTCGACGAGTCGACGCCGCGGGCCTACGGCCGCGACTGGCCGGACGGCAGCGACACGCCGGGGGGGAGCATGGTCACCCTGCTTCACCGCCGGGCGGGACTCTCCGACGCCGAGTTCCTGCGCCGGTGGCACGAGGGGCACTCGCCGCTGGCGCTCGAGATCCACCCGCTGTGGAACTACGTGCGCAACGTGGTCGCGGCCCCGGTGCTGCCCGGGTCCCCTCCGCTCTGCGGGATCGTCGAGGAACAGTGCCGCACCCGGGACGAGCTCCTCGATCCGGTGCGGTTCTTCGGCGGCTGGCTGCGGATGGTCCCCAGCATGCTCCGCGTGTACGGTGACGTCCGGTCGTTCCTGGACCTCGCCGCGATCGAGAACTACCTGGTCACGGAGCGGTGGCTGCGGGGCTGACGCCGGGCGCCATCGAGTTCACGCAATCCCCGAGCCCCTGCGACCCCATGAACGCGATGCCGCACCAGTAGACCGGCCAGTCGAGGTCGGTGATGGGCTTGTTCGGAGCGTGACCGGAGCCGTAGTTTCCCCGGTAGGCCGACTGCGCCGCCGGTGAGGACAGGAGCTCGAAGAAGAGCGCTGCGAGCGACGACCCGAGGGGCGCCGGGAGGCCGTAGGCCGACGAGAAGTCGTAATAGGGCTGGAACGACGCGGACGGGTTCGCGAGGTCGAGCGAGAGGGACACGTAGTCCTGGAGGGCAGACGCGCCGGTGACCGTGAAGGTCTTGAAGGCGGGAGCGTTCCCCATGTCGGACGTGATGCCGGGGAGGCCCTGCATGGCGACGACCGCGATGCGGTACTCGTCCATGTGGGTGTGGCCGGTGAAGACCGCCGCCACGGCGCCTCGATGGGCGGCGAGGATCGCGAGCAGGCGCTGCTGGGGCCCGGCCTGCAGCATCATCGTGGGCTGGTCGATGTGTCCCTGGGGGTCGACGTCCCCACCGGTCGTGGCGAGGTCGCCGCCCGGAGGGACGTGCAGGACGAGCCAGGCCAGCTTGCCGGAGGCCTCGACGTCGGCCAGCGTCGCGTCGAGCCAGAGGAGCTGGCGGGTGATGGCATCGGCGCCCGCCGTCGACTGGGGTGCGAGGAACCCGGTGTTCACGCCCAGGACGACGAGGCTCGCTGCCGGGGACCTCGGCGGCGTAGTAGCCGCCGGCACGATAGGTCGCATCGAAGGTCGCCCGATCGGCCGTGCCCACGAGGAGATCGTCGAAGAAGAGTGTCGCGGTGTCGGCGAGGAACGGATCGTCCGGCTGGAGACCGAAGCTGCCCGCGTAGTCGTCCCAGTTCCCCAAAGTGAAGTAGACCGGCGTCGCCCCGAGCGCGGCCCGCACCTGGTGGACCACGAACGTCGTCGCCTTCAGCGCGAAGGCCCTCATGGCCGCCTCGTCCTGCGAGGGGGCCAGCGCGTAGTAGAAGGTCGAGAAGTGCTGGACGAGGATGTCGCCGCCGAAGATCGCGAACGCGGGGCGCTGCCCGCGGATCGCCTCGAGCGACCGCTGGAGGAGGATGTAGTTGGTCGTGTGGCCGTACTGCCCCGGCCCCGTGTGCCCTGAGCTCGCGAAGATCGCGGCCCACTCGCTCTCGGGGGCTGCCTCGAGCGCGCCCAGGAGCGAGGGATCGAAGAACGGATCGAAGTGGACGTCGCTGAACGCGACCACCGCCGGGGAGGACGGGGCTGCCGCGCTGCTGCAGCCGCCGAGGAGCAGGGCGACGGTCGCGAGGGACACCAGGGGGGCCCGGGAGATCATCCCTCGAAGCTATGCCCTCGGCCCACGGGGAGAGTCGGTCATCGGGGGCGGGCCCCGCGACGTGGCCCGTCTGGGCACACCCCGCTAAGGAAGCCGTCGAAGCCGGCACGTGGCGCCGCCGGCCCCATCGGAAGGAGGAATCGCAATGCGAGTCATGGTGATCGTCAAGGCGACGAGGAACTCCGAGGCGGGCGTGATGCCCAGCGAGAAGGACTTCGCCGCGATGGGCCGGTTCAATGAGGAACTGGTGAAGGCGGGGCTCATGCAGACCGGGGAGGGGTTGCACCCGAGCTCCGCGGGGAAGCGGGTGCACTTCTCCGGCGGGAAGAGGACGGTCGACGGTCGGTCCGTTCGGGCCGCCCGGCGAGCTCGTCGCCGGCTTCTGGATCTGGAAGGTCCGGTCGATGGACGAGGCGGTGGACTGGGTTCGCCGCTGTCCCGACCCGATGCCCGGCGAGGAGTCGACGCTGGAGATCCGGCGGATCTACGAGGCCGACGACTTCGGGGATGCGCTCACGCCCGAGCTGCGAGCGCAGGAGGAACGGCTGCGCGCCGCCACGGAGAAGGGGCGGGGGGCGTAGGGGTTGTGACGGAAGGGGAGCCATGTCCAGCTACGCGTCGCCGCCTATTCCATCTCCCTCGACGGCTACGGTGCCGGCCCCGGCCAGAGCCTCGAGAACCCCCAGGGCGTCGGCGGCATGAAGCTCCACGGGTGGGCGTTCGGTACCCGGACGTTCCGCAGGATGTTCGGCGCGGAGGGCGGAAGCGACGGGGTCGACGACGAGTACGCCGCGCGCAGCTTCGCGAACGTCGGCGCGTGGATCATGGGACGCAACATGTTCGCGCCGAGCCGGGGACCCTGGGCCGACGACGGCTGGAAGGGCTGGTGGGGCCCGAACCCGCCGTACCACACGCAGGTCTTCGTCCTCACGCACCACGCCCGCCCGCCACTCCCGATGGAGGGGGGCACGACGTTTCACTTCGTGACCGAGGGGATCCACGCTGCGTTCGCGCGCGCCAGGGAGGCCGCCCGTGGCAAGGACGTCCGGGTCGGCGGCGGTGCGGCGACCATCCGCGCGTACCTCGCCGCCGGACTCCTCGACGAGTTGCACCTCGCCATCTCGCCAGTCCTCCTCGGCGCGGGGGAGCACCTCTTCGCCGGCATCGACGCCGCGAAGCTGGGGTACGAGGTGGTCGAGAGCGTGGGCACCGAGAAGGCGACGCACGTCGTGCTCGCCAGGGCGGCCGGAGCGAAGGAATAGATCGCCTGTCTAGCGGCGCAGGATGCTGGCCATCTTCTTCCCCCTGGCCAGCTCGTCGACGAGCTTGTCGAGGTAGCGGATCTTCCGCATCAAGGGGTCGGGGACGTCCTCGACGCGCACACCACACACCACGCCCTTGATGAGCCCCGCGTCCGGATTCATCCGGGGCGCCCCTGCGAAGAAGGCCTCGAAGCTCACCTTGCCATCGATGGCGCGACGGAGGCCCTTGGCGTCGTAGCCCGTGAGCCAGGTGATGACCTCGTCGACCTCCTCCTTCGTGCGCCCCTTCCGCTCCGCCTTCTGGACGTAGAGCGGGTAGACGCTCGCGAAGGGCATCGCAAAGACTCGGGCGTTCTTGTCCATGGTCGACCGTGCCACCGTAGGTGATTGAAGGATACCACCCGGCTCCCCTTGCGCGCCGGCCGCCCGCGCGACAAGACCACGTCCTGGAGGAGCCGACATGAAGAACCGCACGACGGTGGAGCGGAAGTCCGAGCGAGAGCTCGTCGTCACCCGAACCTTCGACTTCCCGGCACGCCTGGTCTTCGAGGCGTGGACCCGGCCCGAGCTGTTCACGCGGTGGTGGGTCCCGAAGTCATATGGCCTGTCCCTGCTCTCCTGCGACATGGACGCTCGTGTCGGGGGCAAGTACCGCCTCGTGTTCCGCGTCGGCGCCTCGGATTCCATGGCGTTCTTCGGCACGTACGTCGAGGTGACGCCGCACTCCCGCCTCGCGTGGACCAACGAGGAAGGAGGTGAGGGTGGGGCCGTCACCACGGTGACCTTCGAGGAAGGGGACGGCAGGACGCTGCTGGTCATGAGCGACCTCCATCCGTCGAAGGAAGCTCTCGACGGTGCCATCGACTCCGGGAGCACGGGTGGAGTGGGCGAGACGTTCGATCAGCTGGACGAGCTTCTCGAGGGGGCTCACCGCACGACGCGCACGGTGGAATCGAACCTCAGATAGGCGCCCGGGCCGCTCGTCTCCACGCCACCGGAGCGCACGGTGACGGTCCCCGTGCTTCGCGGACGGAGCCGGCTCGAGTAGTCGAGCTGGACGCGCCCCGCCCCGTCCTGCAACCAGAAGGTGACTCCCTTGGCGTTCGGGTCCACCGGGCCGTCGGGGGGTTCGACGCCGTCGGTGGCGGCACGGGCACGGCCGGTGCGCCGACGCACGCCGAGCTTCCAGTCCACAGGATGAGGAGCAATCGCCTCGTGGGAGCCTCCCGCTGATGGTTATCGCCACCCGTACTACGGGCGCGGATCCCCGTCACGACGCGACGCGGTGGGGGCGGCCCGGCTGCGAGCACAGCGGGGCCTACGGCTTGATGGCTTCCACGGAGCGCCCAGTAGACGCGATGGCAGGCGCGCGCCTACTCTGTGTCGCTGCAGGCCTCGGCACGAGGGCCCGGTGAGCGTCTGGTTCGACAACGTCTCGGGAGAGGGGGTAATCGCGTTCGGCCCAGTCGACCGCGTCCTGTCGCATGTGTCCCTTGGCGGCGCCCGGATCTTCGAGGTCGGGTATGACTGTGGGACTTGTGGGACGCTGTTCCGCAAGGTTGCCTCGCCAGCGAACCGGATCGACGACCGCGAAGCTGCAGCGTTGCTTGGTGCCCTGACCGAGCTTCCGGCGCCGGCGACGCTCCAGCGGCTGGCCCGACCTCTCCCCAGGGGAAGGTATCGCGTCGCCGTGCTGGAGGGTCGGGTCGTCCTCGTGCATCCCGGTGCGCCCGAGGACTTCTTCGCGAACGAGGTGGCGAGGCTTCACGGAACAGGTACCGATCCGGCGACCCCGTACTATCGGGTCGGGCAGCCTCGGGCCTTGGCGGCCCGGGGGGCTTCAGCAGGCGAAGCGGCGCTCCTCGTGACCGTGGCGATGCCGATTCACGATCCGTCAACCCTGGATCGCGACCGCGTTGACCACTGGAAGCGGGCGGCCCTCTCAGGAGGGCAACTCACGGCGCTCGCCGTGGCCGTGCTCAACATCCAGGCCCCGTTCGACCCGCCCTTCGAGGTGGGGTATCCATACGTCGAGCATCTCCTCCTTGGCTGCTGCTTGCTCGACGGCCACCACCGGATCCAGGCTGCCGTCGAGCTCGAGTTGCCCGCGCGTATCCTGGTCTACGCGTCGGATGAGCAATCGTTCGGCGGGGAGCACCTCGACACCGTCCTGGCGGCGCTGGCGCTGCCACCGCTGCCGGTCGTCGAAGAGTGAATCGGGCTCGCCTGCAGGGGGGGTCACGAGCTGACGGAGGGCCCCGGAAAGGCGACGGGCCTCCCGTTTTCACGAGAGGCCCGTCGATTGTGGCTCCCCAGCGTGGACTTGAACCACGGACCCGATGATTAACAGTCATCTGCTCTGCCAACTGAGCTACTGGGGAATGGCAGGGCGGGGAGACTAGACGCGGTGGGCGTCGATGTCAACGCCCGCGCATGGACTCCTGGATTGCGAGAAAAGCACGGGTTGGCGCGCGCTTCCCGCACCCCGTATGTTCCCCGGGTGCTCCTCCCCGGCTTCACCCACCGCCCGGGCGTCCACTGCGGCTCCACCGCCCTGTCCGACGCCCTCCGCGCCCGGGGCCTCGACATCACCGAGGCCATGGCGTTCGGCCTGGGCGCAGGCCTGGGCTTCTTCTACCTCGACTCGCCGGTCCTCTCCCCGACGCGCATCGTCCTGGGGCGCCCGTGGACCCTGGAGGAGACGGCCTGCGAAGTTCTGGGCGCGCCCATCACCATCCGGACCGAGGACGATCCGGCGCGCGCCTGGACCGCCGTCCGCGATGCCTTGCACCGCGGCCTCGCGCCGATCCTCTCCACCGACCTGCGGTTCCTGCCCTACTGGAACACCTCGTCCCCGTTCAACGGCCACCGCGTCCTGCTGGCCGGGTACGACGAGGGGAGGGGGGTGGCGTTCCTCGCCGACACCGAGCGGGTCGAGCTGCAGGAGGTCCCCTTCGCCGATCTGGAGAAGGCCCGCGCCTCCGATGGCCAGCCGCTCGGATTCACGGGCAGGCAGTGGATGGAGATCGAGGCCCCGAGCGGGCCGGTCCGCTGGCGCGGGGCGGTGGGAGACGCCCTCCGGCGGCAGGCCCGGCAGATGCTGCTCCCGCAGGACGGCTACGCGGGGGTGTCGGCGCTGGAGCGCTTCGCCGCCGACGTCCCGCGCTGGCACGAGCTGGCCCGGGACGAGGCCGACCGGGCCTGGTGCTTCCGCTTCGCCTACCAGTGCATCGAGCGGCGGGGCACCGGGGGCGGGAACTTCAGGCTCCTCTACGCCCGGTTCCTCTCCGAGGCGGCGCTCCACCACCCCGGGGTGGGTGCGCTCGGGCTCCCGGCCCGGATGGAGCGTATCGCCGCCGGCTGGACTCGGCTGGCAAACTCGTTCAAGGATCTGTCCGGAAGACCCGGTGCGGGGGCCTCGGCCGAGGTCGCCGCGCAGGTCGTGGAACTGGCAGGGGCCGAGCGCAGCTACCACGAGGACGTGGCGGCCCGGGTGACCGGATGACGAAGGCGATCACATCGGCGCGCGCGCGCTTCGCGGCCCTCATCGAGAGGCCCAGGATCCCGCTCGACGAGGCGGCGCTGGCCATCGCCGCCGAGGAGTACCCGGGCCTCGACCCGGCTCCCACGATGGCCGGGCTGGACGCGCTCGCCATCCGGGTCGGGGAACAGGTTGGCGACCTCCGGCCTCCCATCAAGGTGCTGCAGGCCATGCGGACCGTGTTCCGTGCCGAGGGGTTCCAGGGAAACGAGAAGGAGTACTACGACCCGCGCAACTCGTTCCTGAACGAGGTGGTCGAGCGGAAGCTGGGCATCCCCATCACCCTCTCGCTCCTGACCATCGAGGTGGCCCGCCGCCTCGGGCTGGAGCTGCAGGGGGTGGGCTTCCCCGGACACTTCCTGGTGAAGTGCCCGGTGCAGACCGGCCTTCCCGGCGACGTCTTCATCGACGCCTTCAACGGGTGGGAGCTGCTGGGGAGCGACGAGTGCACCGCCCGCTTCCGCGCGGTCCTCCACGGACGCCCCTTCGACAAGTCGCTGCTCGACCCGGTCGACTCGCGTCACATCCTCACGCGGCTCCTCCACAACCTGAAGCGCATCTACGTGGAGCGGGGCGACGACGTCCGCACGCTCTGGGTGGTGGATTGGCTGCTCCAGGTCACCCCCGACGACCTGGAGGAGCGGCGCGACCGCGGGCTGGTCTCGGCACGGCTCGGGGGCACTGCGGCAGCGGCGCGCGACCTGGAGGCCTACGTGCAGGGCAACCCGAGGGCCTCCGACGTGGAGGAGGTCCGGGCGCTGCTCCGCGAGCTGGGCGGGCGCCGGTCGCTGCTCAACTAGTGCCCGCGAACTCCCGGATCACCAACCGCTCCACCGGCTCCCCGCCCACCAGGTGCCGTTCCACGATCTCCGGAACGTCCGCCGGGGTGACCCCGCCGTACCAGACCCCCTCGGGGTAGACCACCATCGACGCGCCGTGCTCGCAGGCGTCGAGGCAACCGGCGGAGTTGGCGCGGATGCGGGCCTGGAGGCCGCGGGCCTTGAGCTCGGCCTTGAGCGCGTCCTTCACCGCGGAGCCGCCCTTCGCGGCACAGCAGCCCCGGGGATGGCCCTCGGGGCGGAGGTTCTCGCAGATGAAGACGTGTCGCACGTAGCGCATGATCCTGTACCTAGCGCGCCCGGCGCGCCCTGGCTACCATGCGTCCGTGCCCCGCATCCGCGCCGTCGTCACCGACCTCGACAACACCCTCTACCCGTGGGTCGACTACATCGTCCCCAGCCTGGAGGCGATGGTCGAATCGCTCGTCGCCACCACGGGCCTCCCGCGCATCCGGATCGTGCAGTCGCTGAAGGAGGTCTACTCCCGGTACGAGTCGAACGAGTACCCGTTCGCCATCCAGGAGTCGGACATCTTCCAGCCCTACGAGAGGGACTTCGACTCCTTCAACCGGCTGGTCGTCGAGCCGGCGGCCAGCGCATTCAAGGCGGCGCGAGCCCGGTTCCTGCACCCCTACCCGGGCGTGAGGGAGACGCTCGACTGGCTCCGCGGCCAGGGGCTGAAGGTCGTGGGGCTCACCGACGCCCCTCGAAACGCCGCCGAGCTCCGCCTCAAGACCATGAAGCTCGACGGCCACTTCGACGCGCTCTACTCCTTGCCCGGGTACCAGCTCCCGAAGCACGTCGACCCGGCCATCCGCCGGCGCGAGGAGGCCGGCCACTACCGGTCCCGCACGGAGGTGCGGGAGCTCCCGCGCGAGGCCGAGAAGCCCAGCCCGATCGGGCTTGAGCGGATCCTCCAGGACTTCGGCCTGAGGGGCGAGGAGGCGATCTACGTCGGCGACAACGTGAAGAAGGACATGCCGGTGGCCCGGGCCTGCGGCGCGCTGGGGGTCTGGGCCGAGTACGGGACGTACATCTCGGCCGAGTACCGCGAGCGGCTGGCGGTCATCTCGGCCCGTTCGGTGACGGCGCGCCACGTCGCCGACGAGGGGCAGGAGCGGTGGCCGCTCGCCATCTCCTCCTTCTCCCAGGTGAGGGACGTGGTGCAGGGATCGCGCTGGACGGCTCCGCGGAGGACGCGGACGGGAACGGGGAAGGGCAAGGGGACCCGATGACGCTTCCGGTGCGGTACCTGGACCTGGAGGGGCGCCGCGCGCTGGTGGCCGGTGGATCGTCCGGGATCGGGCTGGGCATCGCCGAGGCCCTCCTCGAGCAGGGGATGAAGGTCGCCATTCACTACAGGTCACACAGGAGCGACGCGGAGGCGCTGGCCTCCCGTTTCCCTGGGCGCGCCTTCGCGGTGGGCGCCGACCTCTCCGTCGAGCGGGGCGCGGTCGACCTGGTGCGCGAGGCAGCGGCCCGGCTCGGGGGCATCGACCAGCTCGTGCACTCCGCGGGAATCTGGAACGACGGTCCCATCGGGAGCCTCGAGGCGAGCCGCCTCGAGGAGATCTTCCGCGTCAACGTCTTCAGCGCCTTCTACCTGGTGCGCGAGGCGCTCCCCATGCTCAGGCGAGGGGCGCCGGGAAACGTGGTCCTCATCGGCTCCACCGCTGGCCAGCGGGGCGAGCCCGGACACTCGCACTACGCGGCGACCAAGGGCGCCATCCAGTCGCTCACCCTGAGCCTCGCGGTCGAGCTCGCCCCGGAGGTGCGCGTGAACCTCGTCTCGCCGGGCTGGATCCGCACCCCCATGGCCGAGGAGGAGCTCGCCACCCTCGGACCGCTCATCGCCGGCGCGCTGCCCAACCGGAGGGTGGGGGAGATCGCCGACTGCGCCCACGCCGCCCTCTTCCTCGCCAGCCAGGCCTCGGCCCACCTCGTGGGGCAGGACCTCTGCGTCTCGGGAGGGGCGCTCCTGGTCGTCCCGAGGGGGCAGATCGTGGCCAGGCAGACCTGACAGGTCCAGGAATTTTGCCGCCAGAATTGCGCACCCAGGGGTACATGGTGTTACCATCCCCTACATGGTCGGCGGGCGGGTGCAGCTCCTGGGGTCCTTTCCGGGGCGCGAGGGCGAGGGGTTGGGGCTGTTCCTGGAGGACGGGAACGCGCCGCGCCTGGCCCGAATCGTCTACTTGCCGGGTGTGGATGTCCCAGCCCGGGAGGGTCTATGGCGCGAGTTCACGCGCGCCGTCGAGGATCTCCACCACCCGCACATCCAGGCGCCCCTGGGGCTCGACGAGGCCGACGGCCGGCTCTCCATGGCCGTGGAGCACGCCGACGGCGAGACCCTGGCCGAGATCCTCGCGGTCGGGGGCCGTCTCCCGCCAGATGTCGCCGCCCGCATCGTTCGCGACGCCTGCATCGCCGTCCACTTCGCGCACGAGGAGGGCCAGGAGCACGGTCCCATCCTCCACGGCTGGCTTCGCCCGTCCCACCTGCTCGTCTGCCGCTCCGGAGTGACGCTGGTCACCGGATTCGGCGTCGGGCTCGCCCGCTCGGCCGCGGACCTGATGCCCTGGCAGAGCCCGGAGCAGGTGCTGGGTGGCCCCCACGCTGCCTCGCGCCGGAGCGACGTCCACGGCCTGGGTCTCGTCCTCCACGCCTGCCTCGCCGGCGAGAACCCCTTCGAGCGCGATCCCGACCCGGACGTGGCCATCCTCTCGCGAGCCGCTCCGCTGCTCGAGCCGCTGGGCGTGCCCGCGCCTCTGGCCAGCGTGGTGCGCCGTGCACTTTCCGTGAAGCCTGGCGACCGCTTCGGCGACGCGCTCGAGCTGGCCCGGGCTCTCGACGCCGCCGTGCCCGACATGGCCGGTCCGTCCGGGGTGGCGGCCTGGTCGGAGTCCCTGTTCCCCGCCGGCATGGGAATGCGCGTGCTCCGCGCCCGGGCGGTCGAGGCCGCCACGATCGCGGCGGCCCACCTCGCGTCGCGCCGTGCGGAGCCCTCACCGCGGCCCGTTCCCCTTCCGGAGCCTGCGGCCGAGGCGCGTGTCGAGCCCGCTCCGGCGCGCGTCGATCGCCTTCCGGCCCCGCGCCTCGGATTCCGGCCCGCACCCCGCCCCGTCGCGGCCGCGAAGGTCGAGCCACGCCCGGTCCCGCGCTCCGTTGCCGGTCCCGCCGCCCAGGACGAGGACGTCTTCGTGGGCGAGTTCTCCCTCGCCGCCCCTCCGTTCCCGCACGCCATGCGACGGGGAAATCCGGTCGACTCCATCGAGATCGACGTGGTCCTGCCCGACCCCCCGCCACCGCTGCGCCTCCCGCTGCAGGCGCGCGTCACCGCCCCGGGCGGCCAGGGGGTGGGGCGCGGCGACATCCGGGCCGGTGCTCACGGCGTCGCTGCTGGCGTTGCCGCGCTGGTCCTTGGCCAGTTCCGCGGGTAGGGCGCCGGTGCTCCGGGCGGATCACCAGTGCCCGAACCGGCGGCGCAGCAGCCACTCGCCGCCCAGCGCACCCGCGAGGACCGCCAGGTACCACCAGCGGTCCCAGAGAGGCTCGTCCCGCTTGCGCCCCACCTCGACCACCTCCGGATCCCGCAGGCGCAGTTCGGGGAGGCCGGATCTCGGCAGGCGGGTGAAGGTCCCGCCGGTGGCCTCGGCGATCTGGCGAAGGAGTTCAGGGCGCGGCGCCGCATCCGAGTCCTCGGCGCCGCTGGCCCGCACCGCCACCGCCACCGCTCCGCGCTCCACGGGTGTACCGGCCACCTCCGCGGTGGCCTGGAGCTTGTAGGCGCCGGGCGGCGGGGCGGGAAACTCGAGGCGGGCCGAGCCGTCGCTTCCCGCGAGGGTCTCGGCGCGCCCGATCACCCGGCCGTCCTCCGCGACCAGCTCTCCCGTGACCGGGGTGCCCGGAGCCGGGCCGTAGTCGGGGCCCCTGACCGTGACGGAGAAGCCCACCGGCTCGCCCGGCTCCACGGCCGGCCGATCCGGCTGGATCTGGAGGGGGGTGAGCGACGGGTCCCTGACCAGCCAGCGCAGCGCGGCGTTCCAGAAGCGCTGGTGGGCGCGGCCGCCCTGCCCGTCGCCCGCGGCCACGAAGCCCCAGTACCAGGTCCCGTCGGTCATGACGGAGAGTGAACGCCCGGCTCCCACCTCGCGAACCGCCACCACCGGGGCGGGGCGGCCTCCCGAGAGCAGGGTGGGGGCCTCGAGGAGCACGCGGGCTCCTTCGGAGGCGGGGAGGGGCGAGGTGAAGTTCAGGCCGGGCAGCGGAGGGAGGGCGGACCAGGCGGCCTCGTTGGCCCCCTCGCCGGGCACGAGGGACGTGACCGGGTGGCGCCGCCCCTCGGCGGTCAGGCGTGGACGGAAGGGCTCTGAGGTCTCGCCCAGACCCTCGGTGGGATCCACCGCCAGGACGTCGGCGACGGGTGTCCCGGCGTAGTGCCCCTGGGCGAAGGACTGCCCACCGCCCACCATGGCGAAGGCGCCTCCGCCGCGGACGTACTCGCGCAGGTTGGGGAGGAAGCGCTCGATGTCGAGGGTCCGGTAGGGCTGGTACGCGAAGTCGAGGAAGATCACCGCGTCGAAGGTGCGCAGCTGCTCGCCGAAGATCTCGGCGACCGGGAAGGGAATGAGGGACAGCTGGTCCTGGGGCCCGGGGGTGTCGCCGGCGGTGCGGAGGATGAAGAAGGAGACCAGGTCGACGTTGGGGTCCTGCTTGAGCAGCCCGCGCAGGAAGCGCTCGTCCCAGCTCGGGCGTCCGGCGACGAGCAGCACCCGGACCCGGTCGCGGATGACCCGCAGCACGAAGGACCGGGAGTTGTTCTCGGCCACGGCCTCGCCGGGCAGGACCGGCGTCGAGACGGTGAGCACGAAGGTGCCGGTGGTGTCGGGCGCGAAGGAGAGGGGAACCGTGTAGGTCTCCTTTCCGGGCTCCAGCGTCACGTTGGCCTGCGACACCACCTGCCCCTCGCGCTTCAGGAGGACGGTCACGTCCTCCCGGCTGAAGCCACGCGCGCGCAGCGTGGCCTCGACGGTGAGGGTGCTCCGGACGAAGGCGAAGTCGTCCACCGCCACCCGCTCCACGGCCAGGTCGCGGGGCGCATCGTCTCCGACCGCCACCACGTTCACCGGGACTCCCAGCGCGAGCAGGTCGTCGCGGGGCTGGCCGGAGAGGCCCGCCGCCAGCGCGCCGTTGTCGGTGCCGTCGGTGACGAGCAGGACCCCGGCCAGGCGACGTCCGGGCGCGCCCGATCCCCCTGCGGCGGTGCGCAGGGCGCCCAGGGCGTCCGTGGCGCCTCCTGTGGCCGGATCGGGGCGGGACAGTGCGGCCAGGTCCACGGGCCAGGCGTCGCCCGCGAAGCCCCAGCCCTCCACGGTGGCCTCAGCGGCGAGCCCGTCCAGGCCCGGGCGGATCGAGGCGACGAATCGCGCCGCCGCCTGGACCCGCGTCTCGCCCCCTGGCTCGATCGGGAAGTTCATCGAGCGGGACCGGTCCACCAGGACGGCCAGCCGGTTGCGGACCCGCGTGGTCTGGACCACCCGCAGGGCCGGTTCGACCAGCAGGAGGAGCGCCGCCAGCGCGGCCACGGCCCGAAGGCCCACCAGCGCCACCCGCCGCCCCGGGACGGACTCGCTCCGCAATCCGCGCCAGGCGAGCACCACCGACGCCAGCGCGGCCAGCGCGGCAGCGGCCAGCACCCAGCGGGGCCAGGGCGCGAGGAAGGCGAGGCGCCAGGATTCCTGGATCGGGGGCAGGTCCTAGCTCCGGCGCCGCAGGATGTAGGGCAGGTGGACGGCGTCGTCCTTGTAGTCGGTGCAGAGCGCGTACATGGCCAGGTTCACCCCGATCCGGAAGGCGGTCTCCCGCTGTGGCTCTCCTCCCGGAGTGCAATCGTATTCCCAGTCGCCGAGCTGTCCGCGGGCCCAGGCGCCGCCCAGGTCGTTCTGCGAGTAGACGACCGCCAGGCGCCCGTTCAGCACCTGTCCCTCCAGCCACGGGCGGGTGAGGACGCGCCCTCCCTGGTGGTCGACCAGGTAGAAGCTCTTGTAGACGACGTGGTCGCGGGGGATGCGGGCCAGTGGCGAGGCCGGGAGGAGCCGCTGCAGCTCCCGCCGGACCGCGGCGTCGAAGCCTTCCCCGTCCGAGCCGTCGGCCGCGTCGACCAGCAGGAAGCCGCCGTACTGGAGGTGGCGCCGCAGGATTCCCAGGTCGGCCTCGGGGAAGGGGGGCAGAGCGCCGTCGCCCGCCAGGTAGAGGAACGGGTGGAGGTGGATCGGGCTGCCCGAGAGCCGCACCGGGACGCCGTCCCCAGCCGAGTCGATGCTGGTGCGCTGGGCCAGCTCCCAGGAGAGGCGGCGCAGCGCGGAGGGGCGCGGATTCCACCGCCCGCCGTGCTCGATCTGGCCGATGGCGATTCGCGAGGCATCTCCCATGCCCAGGGCGGGGCGGGGGAGGGCGAGGGATCCGGCGCCGAGGGCTGCCATCTGGAGGAACGTGCGTCGGCGCATGGCGCGTGGGAAACGTACTACACCTCTGCTAGATTTCCGCCGTGGCTCGCAAGGAACGAAAGGGCGCCGCCGAGGAGCGGCTCGAGGGTCTGCTCTCCGCCGGCGACTGGCGCGCGGCCCGGGTCGAGGCGGCCCGGCTCTACACCTCGGACGTCGAGGGGGAGCGCCAGGCGGCGATGCGCGCCCTCGAGCGCCTGCGCCCCGGCCCGTCGGCCGTGCTGGCCTTCGCGAGCGGCCTGCTCTTTCTGGCCATCGTTGCGGCGGCCGGCCTCTGGATGCGATGAGCGACGAGGTCGAGGCGGCGATTCGCGCCGCGGCAGGCTGGGTCTCCGGGCTGGCGGGCGAGCTCGGGAAGTCACCCTGGCCGGTCGCGGCGGGCGTGGTGGCGGCCGGGCTGCTCGTACTGCTCGTCGGAGCACGGGCCCGCAGGCCGGTCGCCGTCGTGGGTGCGGCGGGCGTCGCCGCCCTGGCGGTGCACTGGCTTGGGGAGCGCGCCGGCACGGCCCTGGGGGTCCCGGTCTCGTCGCTCGCGGCGGCCTCGGCGGCGGTCGCCGGAGCCGTGGCGGTGGTCGTGCCCCAGCTGTTCCCGGCGCTCGCCGGGGCGTTGCCCGGAGCGGTACTCGCCGGATTGCTCGCGCCGGCCGACCGGAAGCTCGAGGTGATGGCGGCGGCTGCGCTCCTGGGGGGACTCCTCGGGGTCCTCGCCGCCCGTCCGGTCGCGGCGGCCGTTGCCTCCGGGGTGGGAGCGCTGGCGGTGGCGGTGGGTGTGGCGGGCGCACTGCGCGGAACCGGGCCGGGGCGCGCGCTCCTGGCTCACCCGACGGCCATCCTGGCGGCCGCCACGATCCTGCTGGTGGCGGGCACGGCGTTCCAGCTCTCCCGAGCCTGGGGTCGTGGAGGCAACCGTCCAGGGAAGCCTCCGCCGCCGGCCCCGGTCAAGGGTGCGGCCGGGCCTGGCTGACGGGCAGGGATTCGATCCGCAGGTCGTCGAAGAAGAGGTCGGCGTCCCAGGAGGAGAAGCCGAACCGGTCGTGGCCCGGTCCGGAGAGCGGCGCCGGGTCGTCGAGCACCAGGAACTCGTCGCCGTCGACGAGCCAGCGCAGTACCGTCCCCCGGCGCTCGACCCGCATCCTGTAGGTCCGGCCCGGCTCGACCCGGCGGTCGGTGCGCTCCACCCGGTCGGCTCCGTGCTCGTCCAGCCGCGCGATGGTCGACACGGTGTTTCCCCAGCCACCGAGGACCAGGACGTAGCCCGAAGCCGCCGCCCGGCCGTCGCCAAAGATCTCGAACTTCAAGTCTCCGGGGCGGGTGCCCGTGGCCGTCTCGCTCCGGGCCGTGAATTCCACCGCGACCTCCGGCGGAAGGGCCATCCCGAGCCAGAGGGGGTTGTTGCGGGTGCCTGCCCCCCAGAGCTCGCCGCCACGGATCATCCAGGGGCCGCCGGTGGACCGCCAGTGGGATCCGATCTCGCGCCGCTCGAAGTCGTCGGCGAAGGGAGGCCCGGGGATCGTCGAGGGCGCCTCGCCGCGAAACAGGGGCTGGAGGAGCGGAACCGTCGCGAGCGCCACGGCCGCGACCATCCCCAGCCCGGCCAGCGGCCTCATGGCGCCGTCAAGGCTCCGGCCCCAGCAGGTCGAAATCGGGGATCTCGGCCTTCATGAACTCGCGCAGCCTCGACGTCAGCTTGGCCTCGATCTGGCGGGCCCGCTCGCGGGTGAGCCCGAAACGAGCCCCCAGGTCGGAGAGCGTGACGGCGTCGGTCCCGTCGCGGGGCAGGAGCCGATCCTCGAAGATGGCCCGCTCCCGCGGGTCGGTGAGGGTCCGACCGAAGGCCTCGAGCTTCTCCCGGAACATCTTTCTCATCTGGTCGGCGGCGACGGTCTCGTCGGCGGGAGTGGCCGAGGGGTCCTCCAGCCGGTCCATCCGGGAGGCCGACGACTCGCCGTCGTCGGTCCGCATCGGCTGGTCGAGGGAGAGGTCGTCGCCGGCCATGCGGGCCGCCATCTCGTTCACGTCGTCCTCGTCGACGCGCAGGTTGCGGGCCAGCAGCTGGGGGGTGGGGTCGATGCCCCGGGCCAGCAGGCGCTCCCGCTCCTTGCTCAGGTTGAAGAACAGCTTGCGCTGGGCCTGGGTGGTGCCGAGCTTCACCTGGCGCCAGTTGTCCATGATGAAGCGGATGACGTAGGCGCGGATCCACCAGGCGGCATAGGTGGAGAGCTTCACGCCCTTCAGCGGGTCGAACTTCTTCACCGCCTGCATGAGCCCGACGTTGCCCTCCTGGATGAGGTCGAGAAGCTGGAAGACGCCGCGGTGGTACTCGCGCGCGATCTTCACCACGAGTCGCAGATTGGAGGTGACCAGCTTCCAGGCGGCGTCGCGGTCCCCGGTGCGGGCATAGCGCGTCGCCAGTTCGTGCTCCTCCTCCCGGGTGAGGAGAGGGTGCCGGGAAACCTCGGCCATGTAGGCCCGGAGCGGGTCGGAGCGGGCCAGGCTGGTGCCGGAGGGCTCCGGCACGATCTCGACCGCCGGCACCTCCGGCTCGGCATCGAGGTCGCCGGCCTCGTCGACGTCGGGCTCCACCACCTCGGGCTCGACGACCTCGGGCTCGACGACCGCGGGCTCGACGACCTCAGGCTCCGGGCGTTGCGGCTTCCTGGCGTTCGGCACGCGGCTCCGTGGGAGAAAGACTCGGGAATTTCTGCGGATCCCCTCGGTTGTGATATGAGAAGTCCGCCTTGCACGCAAGGCACGTCCGGCGCATGGCCGGTTCGCGCGAAGGCGCGGCCCCCGCTCGAGGAGCGGGGCCCACGCAGTCTGGCGAGCCGCCATGCGCCCTCCACAGAAAGGGCAGCAACTTGAGCGACACGGCTCCGTCCGGAGGACCGTCCGAGGTCCGTTCCGATTACGTTTCCGAGGCAACCTTCGACGAGATGGGGCTCTCCGAGCCCGTCCGCCGCGCCATCGCCGAGCGGGGCTACGAGCGACCCACTCCGGTGCAGACGGCGACCGTACGACCCATCCTGGCCGGCAGGGACGTCATCGTCCGCTCGAAGACCGGCACGGGCAAGACCGCAGCCTTCGGGATCCCCATCGTCGAGCGCATCCCGGCCGGCCGCGGGCGCCCCTCCGCGCTCATCATGGCTCCCACGCGCGAGCTGGCGATCCAGGTCGCCGACGAGCTGCAGGCGCTCGGGAAGCCGAAGGGGCTCAGGGTCGTCACCATCTACGGCGGCGCCTCCATGGGCGACCAGCTCGACGGCCTGCACGGCGGCGCGGAGATCGTCGTGGGCACCCCGGGGCGGATCTACGACCACATCCGCCGGCACACGCTCGACCTCTCCGGCTGCATGGTGAGCTGCCTCGACGAGGCCGACGAGATGCTCAACATGGGGTTCTTCGAGGAGGTGACGCGGATCCTCGGCCACCTCCCCGACGACTGCCAGCAGCTGCTCTTCTCGGCCACCGTCCCGGCCGACATCGAGCAGATCATCAAGGACTACCTCACCGACCCGGAGACCATCCTCCTGTCGGGCGACGAGTACCGCGTCGACAACATCCGCAACGTCCTCTACCACACCAACGAGGCCTACCCGAAGCCGCGCAACCTCCTCTACATGGTGGAGATCGAGGAGCCCGAGTCGGCCATCGTCTTCTGCAATACCCGCAGTGACACGTCGCTCATCACCGCCGTGCTGAACCGCAACGGCTACGAGGCCGAGCTCCTGAACGGCGAGCTGCCGCAGAAGGAGCGCGAGCGGGTCATGGCCAAGGTGAAGCGGGGCGAGGTCCGGTTCATGGTGGCCACCGACATCGCCGCCCGGGGCATCGACATCTCCGACCTTTCGCACGTGATCAACTACTCGCTCCCCGAGGATCCGGCCGTCTACCTGCACCGCGCCGGACGCACCGGGCGCATCGGCAAGAAGGGGACGGCCCTCTCGCTCGTCACCGGAGCCGAGGGGATCACCCTGGGAGTCCTCCAGAAGAAGTTCGGCGTGGTCTTCGAGGAGAAGCAGATGCCCACGCAGGAGGATGCGCGCCGCATCTGGACCGACCGGCACGTCCTCGAGCTCCGGGAGGGCATGAGCGCCTCGATCTTCGAGGGCTTCATCCCGCTGGCCCAGGAGATCAAGGGCCGGCCCGACGGCGATCACCTGATGGCCTTCGCGCTCAAGTACTTCTTCACGCACCACCGGATCGAGAGGGTCCAGGACCTCCAGAAGGCCGTGCACAAGAAGGAGGAGCACGATCGCAAGGAGCAACGGGCCGCACCGAAGCGGGAGGCTCGCGCCGAGACGCCGGGCGAGCCCCGGCCCGCGCCTCGCTCCGAGTCGCGCGACCGCGGGGGCCGCGACGGCCGGGAGCGCACGGGCCGCAGCGACCGCGGAGACCGTTCGAGCCGTGTCGAGCGCCGCCCGCGAAGCGACCGCGAGATCTTCCAGGCAAGGGAGGCGGCTGCGGCCGTCCCGCCACGAGCGGAGCCGGTGGAGATTCCCGCGACCCGGGAGCCGGAGCCCTCCGAGGGCCCAGCGGAGCGCGGCCGGCCGTCCTCCTCGCGCGTATTCCTGAACGCCGGCGAGGCCGACGGCGCCGACGAGGTCCGGATCCGGGAGACGGTGGCTTCCCTTGCACCTGGGGTCGAGATCGTGAAGGTGGAGCTGCGTCGCAGCCACACCTTCCTCGAGGTGAAGCCCGAGGAGCTGGACGGGCTCGTGAGCGCGCTCCAGGGCAAGGAGGGCTTCGGAAAATCCCTGGCAGCCGAGAGGGCGCGCCGCCGGAGACGCTGACCCACGAATCGGGCCCCAATCGGGGCTGCGACAACCCGGTCAGTTTTTGACGGCCATCCAGTCCCTTCTTGCAGGAGTCGCGGGGACCGGGGAAAGCCGTGGCCGAGACGAACGGCCGAAGGACAACGACCGTCGATCCAGGGCGCCGGCCATTCGGCGGACGGTCCATCTCTGCGCTCCTTTCCGAGATCGCGCGCGCCCCCGAGGTGGACATCGGAAAGGCCGCGGCCCGGCTGCGTCCGGGGGTCGTCGTCGAGGGGCGCTTCGAGATCATCCGCGAGATCGGGCGCGGGGGCTTCGGTGTCGTCTACGCGGCGCGCGACCTCTCGCTCGGCCGCTCGGTGGCGTTCAAGGTCGTCTCCAGCCCCGGCAAGAACGCGATGCGCGAGGACAGGCTCCTCCGGGAGGCGGCTGCAGCCGCGCGCCTGTCGCACCCCAACATCGTCCAGCTCTTCGACCTGGGTCACTCGGAGTACGGCCCTTTCCTGGTGCTGGAGCTGCTCCGCGGCCAGACGCTCGCCCAGCGGCTCGCCAGGGGCGCCCTCCCGTTGCGGGACGCGATCCACACCACCCGGGACGTGGCCGCCGCACTGGCGCACGCCCACTCCGCAGGCGTCGTCCACCGGGACCTGAACCCCCGGAACGTCTTCGTCGACGAGGAGGGGCACGCCAAGGTCCTCGACTTCGGGCTTGCCCGGGCCTTCGGCCAGCGCGGCGTCCAGGGGGGGACCCCCGCGTACATGGCGCCGGAGCAGTGGCGCGGGGCGCCGGAGGACGAGAGGACCGACGTCTTCGCCCTGGGCGTCCTCACGTTCCAGATGCTCACCGGGGAGCTCCCGTTCCCGGGGGAGACGGGCTCGCGAGACGCGCGGGGGCCGCCCATCCTGGAGGTACCCGAGGCTCCCTGCCTCGGCCCGCTGGTGCAGCGGATGCTCGCCCGGGACGCCGTGGACCGCCCGCGCGACGCAGCGGCGGTGGCGCGGGAGATCGACGAGATGGTGGATCCACCCGGCCAGGGCTCCCAGGCGGCGACGGCCGAGCGCCCGAGGGCCCGCAGGCGGTCCATCCTGCCGCGCGTCGCCGGTGCGGTCCTGGCGGTCCTCTCCGGGGCCGTCGTGGGCGCGTTCCTTCACGAGCGCACGGTCCACGCCGCCGGCGCCGTGCACCCGGGCCGGACCGTCGTCGTCGTCGCCGATCCTCTCAACCGGACCGGCAACCCCGATCTCGACGCGGTCTCCCCGCTGCTCACGACCGCGCTCGAGCAATCCCGGGCCCTCGACGTCCCGGGGAGGCTGCGGCTGCTCGACCTGGTCGCGCAGGACGCGCTGGGAACGCCCGGGAAGGTGGACCCGGCCGCCGCGCGGGAGATCGCCCGCAGGCTCGGGGCGCAGCTGGTCCTCATCCCGGAGGTGCGACGCATCGGACCGGAGGTGGTGCTCCAGGTCCGGGGGCTCGACCCGGGAAAGCTCGAATCGCTCTTCGTGGTCGAGGAACGCGCACCGGCGACCGACGGGATGCAGGAGGTCGCCGGGCTGGTCGACCGCGCCGCCGGCGCGATCCGGCAGGCGCTGCGCGACGGAGGAGGGGCGGAGCGCGGCGGAAGGCCGGCGGCGGTGACGCAGAACCTGGAGGCCTACCGTCACTACCTGCTCGGCCAGCAGTACGCGAACGAGACGTTCGACATCCCGGCCGCCATGGCCGAGTACAGGGCGGCCATCGCCGCCGACCCCGGGTTCGCCATGCCGCACCTCGAGATGGCGATCCTGGCCGGGTGGCACGACGCGCCCGACGAGGACCAGCGGACCCACATGGCGGCGGCGTCGAGGGACGCCGGACGGCTCCCGGACAAGGAGCGCCGCCTGGTCCTCGGATACACGGCCTTCGTGGAGCACCGCTTCCACGAGGCGACGCGGATCCTCGACGCGCTGGCGCTCGACTACCCGCTGGACAAGCAGGTCCTCTACCTCGCCGGCGAGGCCTACTGGCACGGGGACACCCCGGCCGGCTTCGCCCGTGCGGCAAGCCTCTTCCGGGCCGCCCTCGACCTCGATCCGGCCTACCTCGTCGCCTACATCCACCTCTTCGAGTGGCTGGACCGGTTCGGGCCGAAGGGCGAGGCGCTGGTCCGGGCGGAGCGCGCCGCGAAGTTCCGTCCATCGGCGGAGGGGCAGGCCATGGTGGCGCGGGCGTACGGAGCGTCCGACCGCTGGCCAGAGGCGATCGCGGCGGCGCGGAATGCGACCTCCCTCTCGGGTGGCGAGCATTTCGAGTCGGCCTACGCCCACGCGGAAGTGCTCTTCGGATCCGGGGACCGGTCCGAGGCCGAGCGCAGCCTGCGTCGGTGGCTCGGTCCTGGAGCGAGCCCTGGGCACCGCCGGGTCGCTGCGGAGGTCCTCGCGCCGCAGCTCGCACTGCAGGGAAGGGCACGCGAGGCGCGCGAGGTCTTCCTGGCCGTCACCCCCGTGGATGCCGGCCACCAGTACGAGGCATGGGACGCCGAGATGCTGGCCAACCTCGCGCTCACGGGGGCGAACCCGGCGGCGGCCCGCAGGTCCCTGGAGACCCGCCGACTTCCGCCTGCGGGGGAGGACCTCATCGCCGATCAGATGGCGTGGCTCGTCGCCTGGCTGGGGCTGGAGGATCAGGCTGCGACCCGGGCGCAGTTGCTCACGCCCGGTTCCATCTCCGAGCGGCAGTACGCGGCGGTCCACGCACTCCGGCAAGGGCGCAACACGGACGCGGCCGAGATCCTCGCCGACATCGCGCGTCGATCCCCGGACGTGGAGCCGCAGTTCCTTCTCGGCCTGGCGCTCTCGGGAGCAGGGCGCCCCGCGGAGGCGCTGCAGGCGTTCGAGGCGGTGTGCGCGCGGCACCCGATCTTCGCGCGGGCATCCGTGTACGTCTTCCGGCCCTGGGCCGACCTTCTCGCCGCGGAGTCGCTCGCACGTCTCGGGAGGCGCGAGGAGGCCCGGGCTCGAGTGCGGGCTTGGCTCGCGTCGTGGAGCGACGCAGACCCAGGATTGCCCTTGCTGGCCCAGGCACGCGACCTGGAGGGTCGCCTGGCGGCGCCATGAAGGTCAGTGGACCAGCGCCACCGGGGCGCGGTCGAGCTGGCGCCGGGCAGCATCGATGCGGGACAGGAAGTCCTCGCGCCACTCCGCCTTCACCGGCTCTCCGCGGGGGAGCTGGAGGCGCAGGGGGTTCACGTAGGAGCCGCCCTGGCGGATGGCGTAGTGGAGGTGGGGTCCGGTGGAGAGCCCGGTGCGTCCCACGCGCCCCACCACCTGCTTCTGTCCGACGCGCGCCCCGGCGGCGACGTTCACGCGGGAGAGGTGGCAATAGACCGACTCGAAGCCGTTCCGGTGCCGGACCTGCACGGTCAGCCCACAGCCTCCGTTCCAGCCGGCCAGCGTGACCACGCCATCGCCCACGGCCCAGACCGGCGTTCCCTCGGGCGCGCCGTAATCCACGCCCTGGTGGGCACGGACGTAGCCGAGCAGGGGATGGCGCCGGCTCCCGAAGCGCGAGGTGAGGTTGACGTAGGGCACGGGGGCCTTGAGGAACCCTCTACGGGCGCTGGTCCCGGCATCGTCGTAGTAGCCTGTGTCGCCGCCCGGATCGGTGTACCGGAAGAGCCGCTTGCGTCCGGCCACCTTCCCCTCGTACTCGGCGGCGAGGACCTCTCCGTGCTTCCAGAACCGGCCGTCGGCCTCGAAGCGCTCGACCACCAGCTTGAGCGAGTCTCCCCCCCGGACGTCCTGGTAGAAGTCCACGTCCCAGGCCAGCACGTCGGCCGCCGTGGCGGTGAGGGCCGGGTCGTGTCCCGCGGCCTGCAGCGCCTCCGAGACCGACGACCGGATGGGGACGGAGAGCAGGACCTCCTGGCGCGTGACCGCGACCTCTCGTCTACCTCCGCATAGCCCGGCAGGGCAGGGACGGACCAGGTACTCGTCGGCCGGACCCTGCCGCCAGGAGAGGGAGCGGAACACATCGCCCGGGAGGGTTCGCTCGACGCGAACCTGGTCGCCTGGACGGACGCGCCGGGGGTCGAGGACTCCCTCGAGCGCGACCAGGGCGGCCTGGACCTCGGCGGCGTCGAGCCCCAGGGACGCGAGCACCTGCGTGGGGTTCTGGTTGCGCTCGACGAGCCGGGACGTGGCACGGGTGATCTCCGGCGGAGCGGCCGGGGGGGCCGATGCCACCACCGCGACCGGGGCGGCGGGGACGATCGCCTCGCCGGGAGCGGGACGGAGGACGAACGCCACTGCTGCGGCGACCATGAGCGTGATTCCGGCGCCGGCCAGGAGCCACGCGCGGGGCAGGAGATGGCGGGCCGGTGGGACCATCGAATCGGCGGCAACATAGCAGCCACCCGAGGGGGCAGGGAAGGGGAGGTGTTGCCGTCCCGCCGTTCCCGGGAGATTCTCCGCGCGTGCTTCCCCTCCGCCGGGCTCCCCTGGAGATCGTCGTCGCCGCCCTGCTCTTCTCCACGGGCGGCGCTGCCATCAAGGCGACCACGCTCTCGGGAATCGAGGTGGGCGGCCTGCGGTCGGCCATCGCAGCCGTGGCCCTCGTGCTCCTCATCCCGGCGGCGCGGCGGGGCTACACCTGGCGTGCGGCCGCGGTGGGGCTCGCCTTCGCCGGATCGCTGGTCCTCTTCGTCACCGCCAACAAGCTCACCACCTCGGCTGCGAGCATCTTCCTCCAGTCCACCGCGCCGCTCTATGTCCTCCTCGCCGGGCCCTGGCTGCTCCGGGAGCGCGCCAGCCGGAGCGACCTCGTCCTCATGCTCCCGGTGGCGGCCGGCCTCCTCCTCGTGTTCGCCGGGACCGGAGTCGCCGGGCGGACCGCGCCCGATCCGTTCCGCGGCAACGTGCTGGCGCTCCTCTCCGGGGTCACCTGGGCGTTCGCGATCATGGGGCTGCGCTGGATGTCGGAGCACCCGAAGAGCTCCCCCCTGGCGGCCGCCGTTCTCGGCAACGTCTTCGCGGCCGTCCTCTGCCTTCCCTTCGTCCGGTCGCCGGCGCTGATCGGCGGGGCGGACTGGCTCGCGCTCACCTACCTCGGGGTCTTCCAGGTGGGGCTGGCCTACGTGTTCCTCACCCGGGGAGTCGGGCAGCTCCCCGCCCTCGACGCGTCGCTGCTCCTGCTCGTCGAGCCGGGACTCAACCCGCTCTGGGCCTGGCTGGCTCACGGGGAACGCCCGTCCGGGCTGGCGCTCGGCGGCGGAGCGCTCATCCTCGGCGCGACGGCGGTGAAGGCCTGGTCGGACGCCCGTCTCCCTCGCGCCCCGGCCTGACCCGCGGCCTATCCGCGCGGCGCCGTGTCCGGGGCGGCGGCGGGCTTCTCCATCCCGTTGGCGGTCTCCCGGGCGGCCTTCCTGGCGCGGAAGAACTCGACCTGCCACTCCCGCACCGCGGCCTGGTGGCAGCGGAGATCCGGGCAGAAGACGTGGCTGCCGTCGTTCCGCGACACGAAGTAGAGGTCGCGGCAGTCGGAAGGGGAGACGGCCGCCGTGAGCGCGGCCTCGCCGGGGTTCGCGATGGGCCCGGGAGGCAACCCGGCGACCACGTACGTGTTGTACGGGTGCGGCGCGGCGAGGTCCTTCCGGGTGATGTTGTTCGACCAGGGCCCGCCCTTGCGCAGCATGCTGGCGTACATGACCGTGGGGTCCGTCTGGAGCTTCATCCCCCTGGCGAGCCGGTTGTGGAACACGCAGGAGATCCGCTGCCTCTCGTCGCCCCTGCCGGTCTCCTTCTCGATGATGGACGCCAGGACCACCGCCTGTCCCTCGTCGAGCGTGACGCCGGGCTTGCGTTGCGCATCGGCCTTCTGCCAGGCCTCGCGGTAGCGGGCCACCATCGCCGAGAGGATGTCCTTCGGCTTCGCGCTGTGGGGGAAGGCGTAGGTGCTGGGGAAGAGGAAGCCCTCCAGCGACGGGAAGGGCAGGCCGAGTTCCTCCGCCAGCTCGGGATCGCGCATGAGGGAGAGGAGGTCGGCAGCATTTCCCAGCGATGCCTTCTCGATGATGCGGGCGATCTCGTCGGCGCGCAGTCCCTCCGGGACCGTGAACTTCCAGGTCTTCACCTCGCCCCTGTAGAGGCGCTCGAGCACGTCGTCGGGAAGGAGCGGGCCACTGAAGGCGTACTCTCCCGCCTTGAGCGTCCGCTTGTCCCGCTTCCACATCCGTAGATAGCGCCAGGCGGTCTCCTCGTCGGAGAGGGCTCCCGCCTCCGCCAACCGCCGGATGACCCCGCGAGCATTCGTGCCCGGGTCGATCTCCACGATCTTCTCGGCGCCGCTGCCGAACGGGGTGTCGCGAAAGGCACGGAGTTCCCGCCAGGTGGTCCAGACGAAGGCGCCCCCTGCGAGAACCGCGAGGAAGACCAGGAACCCCAGGAGCCGGACGATCTTCAAGCCGGTCTCCCGTCGAGCCACCCCTGGAGGATCACGGCGGCGGCCTCCGCATCGACGAGCGCCTTCATGTCCCGGGAGGAGACGCCGCGCGAGCGAAGCCGGTCCTCGGCCTCGAACGTGGAGAGCCGCTCGTCGAAGAGGTCGACCGGAACGCCCAGGGCCGAGGAGAGGCGCGGGGCGAAGTTGCGGGCCATCCGTGCCGACGCGCCCTCGGTGCCGTCCATGTTCAAGGGGAGCCCCACCACGGCCCGGGTCACCTCGTACTCCCGGGCGACGTCGCCGATGGCGCCCAGGTCGGCTGCCTCGTCGCGCCGCTCGACCGCCTTGAGCGGCCGGGCCGCCCGCAGGACGTCGTCCGCCAGCGCGAGCCCGATGCGGGCTCGCCCGAGATCGATACCGAGGTAACGCACGTGGGGAATGTAGGGGCGCGCCGTCGTGGGGTCAAACGTCCGCGCCGCGGCCATGTGGGCGCGGAGGCGACCCGGCGGGGCCGGAACCGGATGGAATCGCGCCCATCCTGCACGGCACGCCCGGTGCGATGCGACGGCGAGTCCCACCCACCCAGGAGATCCGAACATGTCGACCGCGCAGGCCAGCCCCGTCCCGCCTCGCCTTTCCATGACGCTCGCCGATGCCGCCGAGGCGGAGCGCGCGTCCGCCTCCACCCGGTCGAGCGAATCCTCGGCCGCGGCGCCCGGGGCTCCCGCGAGCTCGCTCGCCCCCCTCGTTCCCTGGTTCACCGGGGGCATCGCGGCCTCGGCGCCCACACCCTGGCTGGTGGCCGCGGCCAATCCGGGAAAGACCCCGGTCGCCGGCTACGCGAGCGCCAAGGCCACCGGCGAGTGGTCCTTCCTCTCCGACCCCTCGCTCAGCCTGGAGGACAAGCTCTCCCGGTTCATGGTCGCGGTGCAGAAGAAGCTCGGCGACGAGCTGACCGAGAAGATGAACGACTACAAGGCGAAGTACGGCGAGGGCGGGACGGAGACGAAGACGGAGAGCGGGGGCATCTTCGGGAGCATCCTCGGAGCGATCTTCCCGTCGGGTGGCATCTTCGACAAGGTCCTCGGCGGCCTGGAGAAGCTCCTCGGGGCGGCCCTCAAGTCCCTGGGCGGTCCCCTGCTCGCAGCGCTCGCCACGGCGGTGGGGTTGCCCACGCTCGCTCCCGCGGCGCTGAAGGTCGGCGACGCCCTGGGCTCGGTGATCGCCGACGCAACGACCGGGGCCAAGGCGAAGACCCCGTCGACCGGGACGACGAAGAGCACCAAGTCGACGACCTCGACGCCGTCGAAGGCCAGCACGGCCTCCACCACCACGGCGAAGAAGGGCGAGGCCGGGTCGCCCGACGAGCGGCTGGAGATGCTCGAGATCCAGCGCCTGGTGGAGAAGCAGAACCAGCTCTTCACGCTGGTCTCCAATCTCATGAAGAGCATGCACGACACGAGCATGGTGGCCATCCAGAACGTCCGCTAGGAGGCGAACGTGATACCGACCCTCGACGATCTGAAGGCTGGACGGACCCTGGCCGAGATGCAGGGCTTCACCGGGGAGCTCGGGGCGGCAGTGGCATCGCTCGCCGCGCGCGAGGCGGGCAGCGGAGACCTGGATCTCGCCCGGGGAATCCTGGAGGGGCTGGTGGTGACCAATCCGCGCGACGCGCTGGCCTGGGCCTTGCTGTCCCAGGTGGAGCGGCGTCGCGGGGAGCCCTTCACGGCGCTCCTCTGCGCCGAGGCCGCGTCCCGGCTGGCTCCCGGGGACCGTCAGGTCCGGCTGGCGCGGGCCGAGGCCCTCCTGGCGGTTCCTCCCGATGCCGGCAGCGGGGGAGCCGGCAGGCGGGACATGGCCCGGACCGAGCTGGGAGGCCTCCAGTCCGGAGCCGACGAGGTCGCGCGACGTGCCGGGTCGCTCCTCCGGGCTCTCGGGCCCTGACCGGCCTGGTGCTAGAATCCGCGCCGCCCATGTCGAAGCTTCTCCTCGTCTGCGCCGGCGGCGCCATCGGAAGCGGCGCGAGATACCTGGTAGGCAGCTGGGCCGTCGCCGCCTGGGGCACCGGATTCCCCTGGGGAACCCTCGGAGTGAACCTCGCGGGCTCGTTCCTCATCAGCGTGATCATGTACCTCGGCCTTGAGGTCGGCACGGTGGGTCCGGACCTCCGGGTCTTCCTCGCGGTCGGCGTCATGGGCGGATTCACCACCTACTCCTCGTTCAATCACGAGACGCTGGCCCTGGCCCAGAGAGGGCAGTGGGGGCTCGCAACCGCGTACGTCGGGGCCACCCTCCTGGGTGCCTGGTTGGCCGGGCTGGCGGGCCTGCTCCTGGCGCAGTTCGTGGCGTCAGGCGCCTGATGGCGCCCCTCGCCGGGCGGGGCTCCATCCGGTCGCTTGACGCGCCGGGCCTCCAGGGGATATTCCGCGCACGCTCGGGGCGGTTTCCGGCTATAAGGTCCCGAACCCAGGAGAACGATTGAGCGAGAAGGAAGCAGGAATCGAAGTGCAGGGCTCCGTCGAGGAGGCCCTTGCCGGAGGCATGTACCGCGTGAAGGTCGACAGCGGCCCCGTGGTGCTGGCCTATGCGTCCGGGAAGATGAAGAAGTTCCACATCCGCATCATTCCCGGCGACCGCGTGAAGCTGGAGCTCAGCCCGTACGACCTCACGCGCGGACGCATCACCTACCGCGACAAGTAGTCCCGCCCCGCCCCCGGCTCCGCGTCGGATTCCTCCGGCACCGGCTCCGGTAGGTCGGATTCCCCTGCGTCCCCTCCGGCGATGCCTGGGGTACGGCCCCCGAGAGGGTCGAGGGATTCGGCGAGGGCGGCGGCGAGTTGCTCGTCGGTGAGGTGGTTCTGGATGCGCATCTTGTTCAGCACGTCGTCGATCCGCCCGTTCCACCAGGGCGTGATTCCGGAACGCACCAGCCGCGCGTGGAACCGGCGCGGGCTCGGGATGACGGTGGCCAGGAAGGCCGCCTCCCGGGTGGTCAGGTCGCGGGCGTCCTTACCGAACCAGAAGCGGGCAGCCTCTCCCACTCCGTAGACTCCCGGTCCCCATTCGGCCAGGTTCAGGTAGATCTCGAGGAGACGGCCCTTCTGGAGGCTCGCCTCGAGGGCGACGGTCCCGAGCGCCTCGCGCACCTTTCGAGCCAGGGTCCTCTCCGGGGAGAGGAAGAGGTTCTTCGACAGTTGCTGGGAGATGGTGGACGCACCCCGGACGCGCCTCGGGTCGGTGACGGCGCTGGCGATCTCGCGGAAGTCGAAGCCCCGGTGACCGAAGAACCCGGCGTCCTCGCTGGCGGTGACGGCCCGGACCAGCACCTGGGGAACCTCCACATAGGGGACGAAGTCCGGATTGCCCGGACCCACCGTGACGCGGCGCGGGGGCTCCCCCGGCCCGGGGTCGATGGGGGTCCAAACGAAGCCGGAGGAGAGCCAGGTGGGCCCCCCGGCCCGCGCCGCCCGGCGCAGGTCCTCGAGGTCGAGGTCGACCTGCACGTCCCACTCGGTGCGGCGGGAGAGGAACCCCTTCATCGACGCCCGGGCCGACAAGGTGCCCGAGAGCCGAGGCGCCGAGGGCGGCGGTCCCAGGTCGGGAGGGAGCGCTTCCACCAGGGACTGCCATGGGACGGCGTCGGCCCTCGCGGAGACGGAGAAGCGGGGGTCGCCTCGCAGGACGACCTCCCCCTCCACGGTGGCGGCGACCTCGCCCGATTCACCCAGGGTGATTCGGCCGTCCTCGATGGCCAGGCGCTTCTCCGGCCCGGTCCAGCGCACGCGACCGGACGCGCCCAGGGCCAGAGGACCGAGAGGCACCGGGCCGACCCGCGGGCCCGAGAATGCGAGGTCGGTCGCACGAACATCGACCTCGGCCTCCACCCGGTCGCCACCCCGCGTGGAGGTCCCGCTGGCCCGCAGCGCGATCCGCCCGGAGATGGCGGCGAAGGGCAGCCGGGCCGCGGCGGATGCGGGCAGGTCGTCGGGGATCGAGGCCGCGCCCTCCAGGCGGAACGACACGCCCTGCGGATCGCCCTTCACCTCGACGAAGAGGTCGAAGGGGCCCAGCTCCTCTCCCTTCCGATCCGGCCAGAGCCGCACCCCCCGCAGCGCGACCGCGGCGGGATCGACCCGCCCGCCGAGGAGGGCGGCGAGACGGGGCCGGACCACGACCCGGTCTGCCCGAAGGAGCGGTCCGTCGGCGCCAGTTCCCAGCACCGTCACGGGGGCGAGCCGGGCCCGGAGGAGCAGATCCAGGCCGGCCTCGCCTATCTCGACCGGGCCCACCCGTGCCCGGAGGGCCTTCTCGGCCCTCTCGTGGATGAAGGCCCGGCCCGGGGGCGAGTTGCCCCAGGCGAGCGCCGCCCCCCACGCGACGACGAGAGCTGCCCCGGCCCCGGCGCCCGCCAGGAAGAGCCGGTCGGGGTGCGCCCGTCCAGGGGGAGGGGTTGCGGGATGAAAGGGCCCGGGGGTCAAGGGGAGCCGATCTTGTCGCCGCCCCGGTGGAGGGTCAACGTGGGAGAATTCCATCGGAACGGGCGAGCCCCGCGAGGGTGGCGTCTGTTATAGATTCGCGCTCGGGAGATGAACCACCTCGGTCCCAGCCTGCGCCGCCGGCGCACACCCTCCTGGACTGGCTGGCGACTGCTGGCCGGGGTGGCGTCGTCGCTCCTCCTGAACGCGCTCGTCCTGTGGATGGTCGAGCAGGACTGGAGCAAGCTGAAGTCGCTCCCCGCCGAGGGGCCCCGCTCGGTGTCCATGGCGCCGCTGTCCCAGGACGCCTGGTCCGCGAACCGGCAGATCGTGGACGGGAGCCGCCCGCCGCCCCCGCAGCAGGCCCCCCCGCGTGCCCCGCAAGCCCAGAGGCAGCCCCAGGCCGTCCCGCCCGGCAAGCTGCAGGCACAGCAGGCTCCGGCCCCGCTCCAGCAACTGCCGGGGCAAGTGGTCGACGTGGCGCCCACGAGCAGCGACAAGCCGCCTCCCAAGGACACCCGCTTCCTGGCCGAGAGCAACAACACGGTGGAGAAGGAGACCATCTCCCGCTTCCGCCGCCTCGACTACGAAAAGGCGGCGCCCACGCCGACCCAGAACAGGGTGAAGGAGCAGGCGCCCGGAGCGCGCAGCGACCCGTCCAGCCGGGAGGCCCAGGCGGGAACCGCCGGCGGGGACACCCGGAAGGCCGGGGCGCCCGGCAGGATGCCCGACGCGACGCCCAGGCCCTCGCCGGACAAGCTCGCCATGGCGGTGTCGCCCGATGGCCGGCTCGATGCCCGGCAGAGCGAGGCCGCGCCTGGCAGCGACCGCAAGAAGGCCCCGCTCGAGGAACTGGGGGAGGGAGGCCAGGGAGGGGAGGGCGCCTCCGTCCCAGGGGTGTCGGGCGGCAAGCCCATCCTGACGCCGTCGTCGGCGTTCTATGACCGGCTCACCGCGGCACCGGCCCCCGACCACGTCGAGGGAGTGGATGTCGGGGACGCCACCTTCCTGAACACGCGGGAGTGGAAGTACGCAGGCTTCTTCAACCGGGTGAAGCAGAACGTGGCCGAGGTGTGGAACCCCATGGACGCCGCGCGGGTGCGCGATCCCACCGGCTCCCGGTACTTCAGCAAGGACCGGACGACGGTGCTTTCCGTGACGCTCAATCCTCAGGGGACGATCACCGAGATCAAGGTTGCTCGATCCAGCGGGCTCGACTTCCTCGACCAGACCGCCATCGACGCGTTCGAGAAGGCGCAGCCCTTCGTGAACCCGCCCCCCGGCCTGGCCGATGCGCGCGGCGACATCCGCTTCACCTTCGGGTTCCACGTCGCCACCGGCGGCGGCGGCTTCAAGTTCTACCGCGGGCCCGGCCAGTAGCGAGCGGCCGGCGGCCCGCGGTTGCACGACCGCCGCGAGGTCCTAGAGGTTGAGCGTTCCCTTGACGCCGAACTGGAACCAGCCGTGGAAGGCGCGGACGTCCGACGGGATCGACCCGTCGATGAAGCCGGAGCCCGCGCCGGAGCTCGAGACGTTGGTGTAGGTGCCCCCGAAGTACCCGACGTACGGGCCGAGCGCGAACGCCTTGCTGAGCGCGAAATCGACACCGACCTGGACGTTGAAGTACTCCCAGCCGCTGAAGGTCACGCTCTCGCTGATCCCGCCCGACGATGCGGAGAGCTGCGTCCACTCCCACCCCGTACCGACGCTGACCCACGGGTTCATCCCGCCGTCGGGCATGAAGCCGTAGACGGCCTCGATGCCGAGCCGCATGTCGTAGCCCGAGCAGCTGACGCCGGCGTCACAGGTGTTCGAGGCGACGAAGGCGGGGGCGAACTGGTAGTAGACACCGGCCGACAGGTTCGGCGTGAAGCGGTAGCGCCCGGCGACCGCGATGGGAAGCGCGCCGCTGAATCCGTCGGACAGGGGGCTGTTGGTCACCGCGTTTCCGGAGGGAACGGAATACGCCAGCTTCAGGTCCAGCGAGACCTGCGCCATCGCCGAGGGGGCGAAAGCAAGCGCCACCGCCACCGCCACCGCACTCGAGATCCTCTTCTTCATGTGTCGTCTCCCGTTGAGCGGGACACCGCCTCGGCGGGACCCCGCGTTGCCTTCATGGCCGGGACAGCTTCGCACATCAATGCGAGCTGTCCACGTCCAATGCGTGGCGTACGGAGAAGAAAACCTAGAGGGTGCGGCTACTTATACCCGGATGGGGATGTCGGTGAAGGTGCGAGTACCTTCCCTAGAGGTTGAGCGTTCCCTTGACGCCGAACTGGAACCAGCCGTGAAAGGAGCGGGCCGAGAGCTCGACGGATCCGCCCCATCCGGTGGAGGCGCCGGAGGCGACGATGCTCGAGTACGTGCCTGCGCTGAAACCCACGTATGGCCCTGCCGCGAAGGCCTTCGCCACGTTGAAGTCGAGTCCCGCCTGGACGTTCAGGTACTCCCACCCGTCCACCGTGACCGCCGCCGACTGGCCCGACTTGGTACCGGAGTATCTCGTCCACTCCCATCCCGTTCCGTAGCTGACCCACGGGTTCATCCCCGCGTCGGGCGTGATCCCGTACACGAGCTCGAGGCCGAGCCGCATCGTGGTTCCCGAGCTTCCGGAGATGGAGTCGAAGCCCGTCGACGTGGTGAAGGCCGGGCCCCACTGGAAGTAGGGGCCGACGGAGATGTTCGGCGTGAAGCGATAGCGCGCCGCGACCTCCACGGGAACGGCGCCGGTCCAGACGCTCGTCATGGACCAGGCCGGGTTCCAGGGGCTGGCGACCCAGACGTCGCCCACCGGCAGCGCGTACCCGACCTTGAGGTCCAGCGCCACCTGCGCCATCGCATCGGGCGCGGACGCCAGCGCCATCGCCACCGCCACCGCCCGGACGATCGTCTTCATGGGAGTGCTCCCCTTTCGCGCCAGCGTGCCAGGGCCGCTAGATGTTCACGGTTCCCTTGAGACCGAACTGGAACCAACCGTGAAATGCGCGGAATTCGGACGGGATGGACGAGCTCACGTCCAGCACGACCTCCGGAGACGGCGGCAGGAGCGTCGTGGACCTCAGGGTCCCGGACTTGCTGGAGTAGCTTCCACCGAAGTACCCCACGTAAGGGCCGAAGGCGAAGGTCCGGGATACGTTCCAGTCGAGCCCGATCTGGACGTTGAAGTACTCCCATCCACTGTAGGTCACGTTCGAGCTGGCCTCGGACGTGAGGCTGGACGTGGCGACCGAGAAGTTGCTCCATTCCCATCCGGTGCCCAGGCTGACCCAGGGATTCAGCGTGCGCGTCGGGGAGGAATCCGTACACGGCCTCCACGCCCACCCGCATGTCGTAGGCCGAGCAGGTCATCCCGGTCACGCAGAAGCGCTTGGCGACGAACGCCGGGTTGTACTGAAAGTAAACTCCGGCGGAGAATCTCGGCGAGAAGCGATAGCGCCCCGCCACCCCGATGGGGATCGCTCCGGACCAGGTGTTGGATAGAGGTCCGTAGTAGGGATCCTCCCCGAACTTCGCGAGGTCACCCGTCGGCAGCGAGTAACCCGTCTTCAGGTCGAAGGCCACCTGGGCCCGAGCCGGCAGCGCGACACACAGCGCACGTTGCGACCGCCACCAAGATGCCAATCCGCTTCATGTGCTCTCTCCCGTCGTGCGCGCGGCAGCCGCTGGGGAGCGCCGCGTTGCCTTCATGGCCCGGACAGCCTGCCACAAAAAAGCGAGCCGTCCAGGCCCATCGGCGGTCAAATCGCAAGAAACCCCCTTTGATCAGGGGGCTTCTCGGGGATTCCGGTGCTGGGGAAAGTGCGAGCTACTCGATCTTCATCCCCGGGGTCCAGCGCAGGATCGGCCTGCGCGCGGCGCGGGTCTCGTCGAGCCGGGCCCGGACCGTCCTGAGGGGCGCGGCCTTGAGGGCCTCGGGGTCGGCCTTCGACTCGGCGGCGATGGAGCGCATTGCGGCCACGAACTGGTCGAGGGTCTCCTTCGACTCGGTCTCGGTGGGCTCGATCATGAGGGCCCCGTGGACCACGAGCGGGAAGTAGACCGTGGGGGGATGGGACCCGTGGTCGATGAGCCGCTTGGCCAGGTCCATGGTGGTGACGCCCGCGTCCTTCTGGAGCTTGTCGTCGAAGACCACCTCGTGGAGCGTCTCGGTCTCGTAGGGAAGGTTGAAGTGGCCCTTCAGCCCGGAACGGACGTAGTTCGCGTTCAGGACGGCCAGCTCGGCCACGCGGCGGAGGCCCTCGGGCCCCAGCTCGCGGATGAGCGCCCAGGCGCGGACGAACATGCCCATGTTGCCCCAGAACTCGCGCACCTTGCCGATGGTGCTGGGGCGCTCCGCCGGATCGGTGACGAGCCGGTAGGCCTCGCCCTCCTTGACCACCACCGGGAGCGGCATGAACGGGAGAAGCGCCTCGGCCACGCCGACCGGGCCGGAACCGGGGCCGCCCCCGCCGTGGGGCGTGGCGAAGGTCTTGTGCAGGTTGTACTGCATCACGTCGAAGCCCATGTCGCCGGGCCGGGCCACGCCCAGGAGGGCGTTGAAGTTGGCGCCGTCCCCGTAGACCAGCCCGCCCTTGGCGTGGACGATGGCCGCGATCTCGGCGATGTGGCTCTCGAAGATGCCGAGCGTGTTGGGGTTGGTGATCATGATGGCGGCGACGTCCTCGTCCATCGCCTTCGCCACGGTCTCCGGGTGGAGCCGCCCGTCCGGGCCGCTCTCGAGCTGCACCGTCGAGTACCCGTTGAACGCCGCCGACGCGGGATTGGTCCCGTGCGCGGTGTCGGGGATGAGCACCTTGTGGCGCGGGTTGCCGCGGGCCACGTGGTAGGCCCGGATCATCATCAGGCCGACCAGCTCTCCCTGGGCGCCGGCGGCGGGCGACATGACCGAGGCGGGGAAGCCCGCCACCTCGGAGAGGGACCGCTCGAGCTGGTAGATGAGCTCGAGCGCTCCCTGGCTCATGGAGCCGGGGAGCAGCGGGTGGGCCCCCGCGAACCCGGGCAGGCGGGCCAGGGCCTCGCTCGACTTGGGGTTGTACTTCATGGTGCAGGAGCCGAGCGGGTAGAAACCGGTGTCGATGCCCCAGTTCCACTGGGAGAGCCGGGTGAAGTGGCGGACCACCTCCAGCTCGCCCATCTCGGGCATTCCGGCGATCTCGCCGCGGAGCAGCGCGGCCGGTATCTCGGCGGCGGGGTCGGCTCCGGCGGGCAAGGGGGGCAGCGAGACTCCGACGCGCCCGGGCGAGCCCTGCTCGAACACGAGCGGCTCCTCCATGGCGAGGCCGCGGGTCGCTCCCAGGAGTCCGGTTGCCTGCGGTTCGGCGCCGGAGGCGGCGCCCTTCTCCATGCTGGGCTTCCAGCCGGTCGGGTTGGCCATGTCTATCCCCTCACCGACTGCGCGAAGAGCTCGATGAGCTCGGGGGTGTGGAGCTCGGTGGCGACGCTGAGCAGCGCGCCCTTCATCCGCGGGTCGTCGGGGTACCAGCGCGAGAGCGGGACGCCGGCTGCGATTCCCTTCCTCGCCAGCCGGTCGACCACCGCCTGGGCATCGCCCACCTCGAAGGCGGCCTCGTTGAACGTCGGGCCGGAGAAGCGCAGGCCGACGCCGGCCTTCTTCATGGCGTCGCGGAGCTGCTTCCCGCGGGCGTGGTTGAGCCGCGCCAGGTGCGCGAGGCCTCCCTTGCCGAGAAGCGAGAGGTGGATGGTTGCCGCGAGGGCCGCCAGCCCGGCGTTGGTGCAGATGTTGGACGTGGCCTTCTCCCGCCGGATGTGCTGCTCCCGGGTGGAGAGGGTGAGCACGAAGCCGCGCCGGCCGATCCGGTCCACGGTGGCGCCGGCCACGCGCCCGGGCATCTGGCGGACGAGCCCCTCGCGGATGGCCAGGAACCCGGGTGCCGGTCCGCCGAAGCTGACGCCGTTCCCGAAGCTCTGCATCGTGCCCACCGCCACGTCGGCGCCCAGCGCACCAGGGGCCTGCAGCAGGCCGAGCGAGACCGCCTCGGAGGTGGCCGAGATGGCCAGCGCGCCGCCCCGCTTCGCGATGGCGGCGGCCTCGGGGAGGGCATCGACCACGCCGAAGAAGTTCGGGTAGCCGATCACCACCGCGGCGGTGCGGTCGTCGACGGCCGCGTCGAGCGCGGCCAGGTCGGTGCGGCCATCCGGGCCGTAGGGCACCGTGACGATCTCGTCGCCGGTGGAGGCCAGGTAGGTGGAGAGCACCTTCCGGTACTCCGGGTGGAGGGCGGCGCTCACCACGACCTTGTCGCGGCTGGTGGCCCGGGTGGCGAGCAGTACCGCCTCGGCCGTGGCCGACGCGCCGTCGTACATGGAAGCGTTCGAGATCTCGAGCCCGGTGAGCAGGGTCACGAAGGTCTGCCACTCGAAGAGGGCCTGCAGCGTCCCCTGCGCGATCTCCGGCTGGTACGGGGTGTAGGCCGTGAAGAACTCCCCGCGCAGCAGCAGCTGGTCGACCACCGCCGGCACGTGGTGGGCGTAGGCCCCGGCGCCGATGAAGGGCGGGTGCTCGGTGCGGTTCCTCGCCGCCAGCCGCTGGAACTCGGCGATGAGCGAGATCTCGTCGGTCGCCGCCGGGACGTCGAGCGGCCGCTCCAGCCGCAGCTTCGCCGGGATGGAGCGGAAGAGATCGGAGATGGACGACACCCCGCAGACGTCCAGCATCTGCCGGACGTCACCGGGGGTGTGGGGATGGTAGCGCAAGGTCTACTCCTGCTCTTCCTCTACGAACTTCCGGTAGGCGGAGGCGTCCAGGAGCTCGGCGAGCTCCTTCGGATCGGAGGCTTCCACCACGATCATCCAGCCTTCCTCGTAGGCGTCCTCGTTGACGGTCTCGGGGGCGTCGACGAGCGGTCCGTTGACCTCGACCACCTTGCCGGAGATGGGCGCGAAGAGATCGGAAACCGCCTTGGTCGACTCGACCACGCCGAAGGTCTCGCCCTTCTTCACGACGTCACCGACCTCGGGAAGCTCGACGTAGACCACGTCTCCCAGCTGGTCCTGGGCGAAGTCGGTGATGCCCACCGTGACCTTCGCGCCCTGGACGCGGGCCCATTCGTGATCGCGGGTGTACTTCAGATCATCGGGGAAGTTCATGGTCGTTTCCTCGTGTAGAACGGCGTCTTCACTGCCTGCGCGGAAGCGGGCCTGCCGCGGATGTCGATCGAGAAGGTGGAGCCCTCGGCCGCCAGCGCGGGCGGGACGAAGGCGAGACCGATGGACGTCTTCAGGGTGGGCGACCTCGTCCCGCTCGTGACCACGCCGACCTTCTTGCCGTCGTGGAGCACGTCGAAGCCGTGGCGGGCGATGCCCGGATCGTCGAGGACGAAGCCGACCAGCTTGCGGGAGAGGCCAGCCGCCTTCTGCCGGAGCATGGCGTCGCGGCCGATGAAGTCGCCCTTGTCGAGCTTGACCACCCAGCCCAGTCCGGCCTCGAGCGGGGTGGTGGCGTCGTCCATGTCGCTGCCGTAGAGCCGGTAGGCGACCTCGAGGCGCAGGGTGTCGCGGGCGCCGAGCCCGGCCGGCACCAGTCCTTCTGCCTTGCCCGCCTCGATCAGGGCCTTCCAGAGCTTCACGCCAAGTGCGGGGCGGCAGAAGAGCTCGAAGCCGTCCTCGCCGGTGTAGCCGGTGCGGGCGATGGTGCAGGGCACCCCCGCCACATCACCCTCCGTGAAGTGGAAGGCCCTGAGCCCCGGGACGTCGGAACCGGTGAGGGCCTGGAGGATGGCCTGGGCTCGCGGTCCCTGCAGCGCCAGCTGGACCCAGTCGTCCGACTCGTTCGTCACCTGGGCGCCGCCGGCGTGATCGCGCAGCCACTCGAAGTCCTTGTCGCGGTTGCCCGCGTTGACGCAGACCAGCAGGTCCTCGGCGGAGCGACGGTAGATCACCACGTCGTCGACGATGCCGGCGTTCTCGCGGCACAGGCAGCCGTACTGGGCCTGCCCGTCGACGATCTTCGTGAGGTCGTTGGTGAAGATGCGGTTGAGGGACTCGAGGGCCTTCGGTCCGCGGAAGACCACCTCGCCCATGTGGGACACGTCGAACAGGCCGGCGCGGGTGCGCACCGCCTCGTGCTCGTGCAGCAAGCCCGAGTACTGGACCGGCATGTCCCAGCCGGCGAACTCGACCATGCGAGCGCCGGACTGCACGTGGACGTCGTAGAGCGGGGTGCGCTTCGCCATCGGGACCGCCGTGGTTGGGGAGGGCGGCGGAATTGTAGCGGCCGCCCCCCGAGGGTCAAGGCATCATGGGGGACAGGTCACCGGCCTGCACGGACCCCGTGCGGCGGCCGTGCAGCACTGGACGGCCTTTCCGGAAACGTCGACGAACCGGTAGGACCAGTTGCCTCCCTCCCCAATCTCGAGAACGGCGAAGCCGCGGCGGGTGGAGGCGAAGAGGAGCCGCGCGCCGGGGGCGGAGACGGCCTTGAAGCGCTCCTTCGTCCGTTCGCGAGACCCGTTGCCGGAGATGAAGACGTCGTAGCCGGCAGGAGCCCGGAGGTGCTCCAGCTGGTGCTCGTGGCCGGACAGCCAGGCGGCGATGGGACCGGCCGCCTCCTCGATGCGCTTCACCCGGGCCAGGTACTCGGGCGTGGCGTCGTCGCGGTGCTCGCCGGCCGAATAGCTCGGGTGGTGCGCCACGACGAAGCAGAGCCGTTCCTTGCAAGGGCGGGCGGCCTCGGCCACGAACGCCACCTCGTCGTCGAACGAGAAGCCGCCGTAGTCCTGCTTGAGGAGGTTGGAGTCGATCCCGATGAATCGGGCCGGTCCGCGGTCCTCCACCCAGTGCCGCCCGGGCATCGACCAGCTCGCGGAGCGGTGGGCGACCGAGAGGCAGGCGCGCCGGCGGGCGATCACGCGGGCCTCGCCGCCGGAGGCGCAGGTGCCCAGGGCCGCCACGTCGTGGTTGCCGAGCGTGAGGAGCACCGGCACCGGCTTCCCGTCGCGCAGGACGCCGGCCATCGGCCTCTCGAAGAGCTTCTCGAAGCTCGGGTCGGCCGGCGGCACGTACCCCGCCGCCACCTGGTTCTGGTCGGGACCGAAGTCGCACTTCTCGGCGCCGGGGAGCATGGGGTCCGGGCCGCACTCGTAGACGTTGTCGCCGGGGTGGAGGACGACGTCCACCGGCACGGCCCGGGACAGGGCCGCCATGGCACCCGCGACGGCCTCCTGCTGCCGGGTGTCGTCGCCGAAGTCGGCCACGTGCAGGGCCCGGAAGACGACCGGGGCCGGGACGGGTGCGGGGCCGAGCGGCTCCGGCCGGACGACGAAGTCGGAGCCCTGCGAGCAGGAGGCGGCCACCAGCGCCGCCGCGACGGCGGCGACCCTCACCGGGCGGCCCTGCGCGCCAGCTCCAGGGTGTTCACGAGCAACATGGCGATGGTCATGGGGCCCACGCCGCCCGGAACGGGGGTGATGGCGGATGCACGCCTCTCGGCCTCCGCGTACTCCACGTCGCCGCAGAGCTTGCCGTCCGGCTTGCGGTTCATGCCCACGTCGATGACCACGGCGCCGGGCTTCACCCAGGCGCCCTTGACGATCTCCGCCTTCCCGATGGCGGCCACCAGGATGTCGGCGCGACCGACCTCGCCAGCCAGGTCCTCGGTGCGGGAGTGGGCGATGGTCACCGTGGCGTGCCGGTCGAGGAGCATGGCGGCCATGGGCTTGCCCACGATGTGGGACCTGCCGATGACGAGCGCCCGCTTGCCCTTGGGGTCCACGCGGGCCTCGTCGAGGAGCCGCATCACCCCGGCGGGGGTGCAGGGGCGGGGAGCCGGCTTGGCGAGCCACAGCGCCCCCACGTTCACGGGGTGGAACCCGTCTGCGTCCTTGGCCGGCGAGATGGCGTCGAGGACCTTGGATTCGCCGATGTGCTTCGGCAGCGGGAGCTGCACCAGGATGCCGTGCGTCTCCGGGTCGGCGTTGAGCCGGGCGATGAGATCGAGCAACTCGGCCTCGGGCACGGCGGCGTCGAGGTGGTGCTCCACGGAGCGGATGCCCACCTCCTCGCAGGCCTTGCGCTTGCCGCGGACGTAGACGGCCGAGGCCGGGTCCTCGCCGACGCGGACCACGGTCAGGCCCGGGACGAGTCCCTGCCGGGTCAGCTCCCTCACCTGGTCCGCAACCTCCGCGCGAACCTTGGCCGCCACCTGTTTTCCGTCGATGATCATGAGGCGCCGGAGTATAGCCGTGGGAGCGCCGGAGCGGGCGAACATCCGGCGCACGAGGAGGAGCCAATGGACGTGGCCGCTTGCCCCAGGTGCAACACCCCGATCGACCCTGCCGGGACCTGCGTCACATGCGCCGCCGAAGGGGAGGGGTTGAAGCTCCTCTCGCGGTCCGGCTACGCGTCGGTGAAGGAGATGATGGCGGTGCTGGAGGGGGAGGGGCTCTCTCCGGGGATGGAGCAGGTGCCTGTCGGGCGACCGGAACAGAAGCAGCACCCCTTGTGGAACCTCTACGTCCCCGCGGCCGAGGTGGAGCCCGCCCAGGCGGCGCTGCGCGCCGAGTGGTCGCACCTGCTCGGCGAGACCGGAGCCAGGGAGGCGGCGGAGCGGGGCCTGCGCGGCATCGACCTGGATGCCGGAGGAGAGATCGAGTGCCCGGCCTGCGGTCACAGGTTCACTCCGGCGGGCAGCGCGGCCGAGTGCCCGGACTGCGGCCTCGCGCTCGGGGCTCCCGCCGACGCGGCGCCCGACGAGGCGGAGCACTGAGGGTGCGCACGGGCCGGCCGGAATGACCCGGGACCTTTCCGACCTCCACATCCACGTGGGTGGGGCGGCGGCGCCGCACACCCTCTGGTCGATCGCGCACGAGCAGGGACTGAAGCTCCCCGTGGCCGACTACTGGGAATTCCGGGAGCTCGTCTCGGCCCGCCCCGGCAAGGTCAAGTCGCTCGACGAGTACCTGGCCGTGCTCCACCAGTGGACGGAGAAGATCCAGTCGTCCCCCTCGGCGATGGAGCGAAGCGTCCACGAGATCATCGGCAAGGAATACCGCTCCTCGCGGGTGAACCTCATCGAGCTGCGCTTCAACCCGATGAAGCGCAACCAGGGCGGCGAGAGGGACCTCGACCACATCATCCATGCGGCCCTGCGGGGGATGGACCGGGGCGTCCTCGAGTACGGGGTCCAGGCCGGCCTCATCTTCTGCCTGGCCCGGGAGTTCGAGCACTCCCTCAACGAGATCATCGTGGAGAAGGCGATTCGCTACCAGAAGCGGGGCGTCGTCGGCATCGATCTGGCCGGGACGGAGCGGAACGCGCTCGAGCTCGACCCGTCGGTCGTCGGGAAGTACCGGGACCTCTTCGCCCACGCCCGCAAGGCCGGCTTGAAGACCACGGTGCACACCGGCGAGACCGCGGGCACCGGGGCGGAGGGAGTCCGCGCGGTGGTGGAGCAGCTCGAGCCCGACCGGATCGGGCACGGAATCCGGGCCGCGCAGGACGAGGGAGTGATGGCGCTCCTCAAGGAGCGTGGCGTGACGCTCGAGATCTGCCCCACGTCCAACCTGGCCACCCGCGCCGTCTCGGGAACGGCCGAGATGCGCGAGGTGCTCCAGAAGCTCTGGCGCGCCGGCGTACGCTTCACCATCAACACCGACGGTCCCTACCTGCTCGACACCGACATGCGGCGGGAGGTGGAGATGCTGCGCAGCGACGGAGTTCTCGCCGACGAGCAGATCGACCAGGCGTTCCGCTGGGCGCGCGAGGCCACGTTCGTCGAGCCGGCGCGCCCGGGTGGGTAGCGCCCGGGGCTAATCCCGAGACCAGGACCGCTGCGACGGTCCCCGGTGGCGGCTCCTCGCCGGCCCGGACCGGGGCGAGCTCGGCCGAGCGGTTCCGGGACATGGCGAGCAGGAGCTCACCGGAAGCCCCCGCGCCGGAGAGCCGGGGGTCGTCGATGGTCTCGAGCGCACGCGCCGCCGCCGGTACCTCTGCGCGACCGAGCGGCGCCGGCGAGAACGGCCGGCCGAGCCGCTCGTTGGCGAGCGCGGTGAGGTAGAGCGTGGCGAGCGTGGGCGGGTTCGGCTCCCCGGACGGAGCGAGCGCCAGCTTTCGCCCGAGAGCGAGCAGTGCCTCGGCATCGGAGAGGACGGAGGCGGTGCGCGCGACCTCCTCGGCGGAGGCGAAGGCGCGTTCCACGAACGCTCCCGCGGCCACCGACCCCCATTCCTCGCGCGGTCGATCGATCCCGGGGAAGTAGCGGGGCCTCCGGCGCTGGACCGCTGCGAAGGCCTCGCCCACGGGGGTGTCGAGCGCGGGCACCGGGCCCGATGCCTCCGCCTGCTTGCGGATGCGCTCCGCCCTCCAGCGCAGCTCGAGGAGCTGGCCGAAGCCGCGCTGGAAGACCGCCTTGAGGGGGGTGGTGGCGAGCGCCCGAGCCGCCGTGTCGACTTCGCCACCGGAGAGGGAATCGAGCCCCAGCTCGAGCAGCGTCCGGGCCGACTCGACCGCGCTCCGGACCGCATCGGGGTCGGACGGATCAACCCGGTCGGCGACCAGGGAGGCGTTGGCCGCGGCGAGCGCCTCGCTCTCGAAGCGCTCGACAGCCTCGGGGGGCAGCCGGGCCGCGGCCCGGTCGAGGAGGGTCTCGCGGCGGAAGGACGCGAGCCAGAAGCCGGGCGGGCGTTCGGGCAGGCCTGCGGGCGCACCGCCTCGAATGGCGGGGCGGGCGAACCAGGAGAGGGCCTCCTCGAAGCTGGGGTAGCCCAGGTCGGCGAGCCGCCCATCGCGCCAGCGGAGCGCGCTCTCCACCAGGTCGCTCTCGATCTCCCAGCGGACCGCGGAGAGGGTCCGGCCGGCCATGAAGGGGTCGCGCTCGTAGAGATCGTCGACGAGACGGCGGATCGCGACGTAGTCGGCGCCGTCGGGCAGGAACTCGACGATGAACCGGCCCTCGGCGGTCCGCATGAACCGCTCGCCCTCGAGATCCGGGTCCTCGTCCTCCTCGAGGTCGTGGATCCTGAGCGCGGAGCGGAGGAGGAGGCTGACCAGCTCCGGGTCGAGGGCGGCGAGCTTCTCGCGCCAGGCGTCGAGGTCGGCGTCCCGTTCGGCACCCGAGGGAGCTCCCCTCGCGGCGCGGAGCCACGGGACGAGTCGCATCGGGTCCACGTCGGCGCCGCGCCAGGCGTCGAGGTCGACGAAGGTGCGGAACTGCTCCGGCGAGGCGAGCTGGACCACGTCCGACGCGTCGGCGAGGCCGGCGTCCTGGATGGCGTGGTAGAGCTCGTCGGCGGGAAGCGACCGGACGACGGCGCGGGGGTCGGGCTGGTCGAGCAGAAGGTCGAGCCGCCTGCGCCCGCCGACCTGGGCGAGCGCACGGCGCAACTCGAGCATGCTCCCCTTGTCGGGAGCCCCTTCGCCCGTCGGATCCGGAATCAGGCCCGTGCCGCGACCCGGGTGCCGTGGTGCGGCGCCTTCGCGATGCGCCCGGCCTTGAGGCAGCGGGTGCAGATGCGGACGTGGCGGACGGTACCGTCCACCGTGGCCCGCACGGAGCGGAGGTTCGGGAGCGAGCGGGTCTTGGTCTTGTTGTTTGCGTGGGAGACGTTGTTGCCGACGAGCGGCCCCTTCCCACACATGTCGCAGCGACGTGCCATTGGCTTTTTTTCCTAGGAAAGAGGGCGGGTTAATACGCGGGACCCGGCCCCGCGTCAAGTCACTTCGGCCGGTTCTTCGCTCCGAGGTGCCGTTCGACCGCCGCCGCGGCCTGCCATGCCGAATGAAACTGCCCCTCGGTGCCCAGGCCGGGAAGCACCTCGCGCCCCGCCAGGAAGAGGTTTCCGATGGGGGAAGCGGTGGAAACCCCTCCGACCCCGAGCGTCCTGTCGGGGCGTTCGGCGAGGAGGGGATGGAACGCGAAGGCTCCCGGCCGGGTGCCCGGATCGGAGGTGTGTAGGGTGGCCTGGTCGAGGAAGGGAAGGAACTCGGCCACGGTACGGCGGAGCCGGGCCGCCGCCTCGGCGTCGACTGTGCCGGGGCCCCGGGTCGGGGTGGCGGCGAGGAGGATCCTCTCGGTCGGGCTCGCGTCGTGCCCCTTCGGGCCGGCCCGGAGGGCGGGAAGGGCCTGGAGGAGAACCGGGATTCCATCGGCCGGGACCACGAGCGCCACGTCGCCCAGGGGAGGAGGCAGCGCGTCTCCGCGCACGACCCACGCGAGGGACTGGAGCCGGCGTGCGGGGGCGGCCGGCTCGAGCCACTTCCCGAAACGGTCCGGGTTCCCGACGAGTGTTCCCAGGGCGGAGACGTCCCCGGCGAACACGAAGGCGCGGGCCGCATAGCGGGCCTCGCCGCCCTTGACCATCAGGGTGGTCGCCCTTCCGCGCTCGACCTCCAGGCCGGAGACGAGGGCAGGTTCACCCTCGCCGCCGAGGAGCTCGCCGCGCGAGTCGGCGATGCGCCTCCGCAGCAGGGCTGCGACCGCGGCATCCCCACCGCCGGGACGCAGCGCCCCCTGGAGCGTGCCCCCCAGCACCCGGGTCAGGCCGAGCGGAGGAGGCGGGCCGTCCAGGAAGGCGAGGAACGGCCAGGCTGCTCGAAGGGCCACGGCGAGCGGGTGGTCGCCCAGGTCGGTGAGAGGCGCGGTTCCACCGCCGCCTCCCGACGGGGACAGCTTGCGCGCGCGGTGGAGCCGCCAGCGCTCCCCGAGCCCGCGGGGGGGAAGCGGGGGAAACGAGGCCAGGAACGGCTGCTCGGCGTCGAAGGCGGCGCGCGCCGCGGCCAGGGCCGCGTCGAGCCGCGCGAAATCGGCCGGCCACTCCCGGCGCAGCTCGGCGCTTCGCTCGGCCCTCGCGGCGGGGAGGTCGACCCGGTGACGCGGGAGGAGGACCTGGAGGCAGGGGCGGGCCGGCTCGAGGAGGCGGGGCGCGTCGGTGGCGAGCCCCAGCTCGACCAGGACGGCCTCTGCGGCCGGGAGGGCCCGCAGGGCCGGAACGATGGCCGGTCCCCAGGGAATCCGCCATCCCCCGTCCTCGTATCCCGTGCCGTGGCCGTCCGGGTCGACGTGGAGGACCCGGTAGCCTCGGCGCGCCAGGATGGCGCCGGCCGCCACGCCGCCCAGCTGGGAGCCGATCACGCAGACGTCGTAGGCCCGCCGGACCGGGGCTGGGCGGGGAACGGCCGGCGACCGGGGATTGGCGGCCACGGGGGTCAGCGGTCCCGGGAAGGGTTCAGGACGCCGTCCATCATGGGGGCGGCGGCGTCGCGCACGGAGACCTGCCGGCCGCTGACCGACAGCCGGCCCTCGGCGAACCACTGGACCGCGAGTGGATAGATCCGGTGCTCCTCGACCAGGATGCGGGCCGAGAGGGATGCCTCGTCGTCGCCCTGCAGGACCGGCACGGCGGCCTGGACGATGACCGGGCCGGTGTCGGTGCCGGCGTCCACGAAGTGGACGGTGCAGCCGGTGAATCGGACCCCGTAGTCGAGCGCCTGCCGCTGGGCGTGGAGGCCGGGGAAGCTGGGCAGGAGCGCCGGGTGGACGTTCATCACCCGGGGGCAGCCGCGGCTCTCCGGGGTGGGCGCGAATGCGCCCAGGAAGGCCGGGGTGACGAGCCGCATCCAGCCGGCCAGGCAGACCAGGTCGACCCGGTGGGCCACGAGCCGGGCCACCACCTCCCGGTCGTACGCCTCCCGGTCGGCGACGCCCTTCGAGGGCAGGAGCTCGGCCGCCACGCCGGCCACCCGCGCGCGCTCCAGCGCCCGAGCCCCCGGCACGTTGCAGATCACCGCGGCGACGGCGCCGTCGATGCGCCCCTCCCGCGCCGCGTCGAGCAGCGCCTGGAGGTTGGAGCCCGACCCGGAGGCGAGGACGCCGATCCGGATCACCCGAGCACCTCGCAGGTGGCCTCGCCAGCACCCGGCTCGACGGTGCCCACCACCCAGCTCGCGAGGCCGCGACCGGCCAGCAGGGCGCGGGCCGCCTCGGCGGAGGCGGCGGGGAGCGCGACGACCAGTCCCAGGCCCATGTTGAAGGTCCGGAACATCTCGTCGGTGGCGACCGATCCCTCCCGCTCGATGAGGCCGAAGATGGGCGGGACCGTCCAGCTCCCGGCGCGGATCACCGCGCGCGTCCCGTCGGGCAGGTTCCGGGGTGCGTTTCCCGGCAGTCCGCCCCCGGTGATGTGGGCCACCGAGTGCACCGGCACCTGCTCGAGGAGCGCCAGGATGTCCTTCGCGTAGATGCGGGTCGGCTCGAGGAGCGCCTCGCCGATGGTCCGGCCGGCCAGCTCGGGCGGTCGGTCGGAGAGGGCGTGGCGCTCGAGCAGGACCTTCCGGGCCAGCGAGTAGCCGTTCGAGTGGAGTCCGGTGGAGGCCACGCCGAGGAGCGCGTCGCCAGGCCGGACGGCCCGTCCGTCGAGGATGCGGTCCCGCTCCACCACCCCGACGGCGAAGCCGGCCAGGTCGTACTCCCCGTCGGCGTAGAAGCCGGGCAGCTCCGCCGTCTCCCCGCCGATGAGGGCGCAGCCCGCCTGCCGGCAGCCCTCGGCGATGCCCTTCACCACCTGTGCGGCCTCCTCGGCGCGCAGCCTTCCGGTGGCGAAGTAGTCGAGGAAGAAGAGCGGCTCGGCGCCGGTGACCGCCACGTCGTTCACCGACATGGCGACCAGGTCGATGCCCACCGTGTCGTGCCGCCCGGTGAGGAAGGCAAGCTTGAGCTTGGTCCCCACCCCGTCGGTGCCCGAGACCAGCACCGGGTCCCGGTACTTCTTCACGTCGAGGGCGAAGAGCCCCCCGAACCCTCCGATGCCGGCGAGCACCTCGGGTCGCAGGGTGGGGCGCGCCAGCGGCTTGATGAGGTCGACGAGCCGATCGCCCTCGTCGATGTCGACGCCGGCGTCGCGATAGGTCGTGGCCATGCGCCCCCCTTACCGGATGCGCGGCGATGCCGCAAGGCGTCACCCCCCGTCGCACGCCCGCGTTGACACCGCGGAGCGGCGTCGGCTAAGGACCGTCCGTGGACCCCGGGGACCTCCTGCGACGCTTCGGCCGTGAGTTTCCGCGCGGAACGGTGCTCTTCCGCGAGGGGGACCCGGGCCGCGAGATGTACGTGGTGAGCCGCGGGAAGGTGGCCATCTCCGCGCGCGTCGGTGCCGTCGAGAAGCTCCTGTCCACGCTGGGGCAGGGGGAGTTCTTCGGGGAGATGTCGATCCTGAACGACGCGCCCCGCTCGGCCACCGCCACCTGCGCCGAGGACTGCCTCCTGCTCGTGGTCGATGCCAGGACCTTCGAGGCCATGGTCCGGGGCAGCGCCGAGATCGCGGTGCGCATGATCCAGAAGATGGCCGGCCGGCTCGCCGAGGCCGACCGGCAGATCGAGAACCTCCTGCTGCGCGACGCTCGGGCCCGGGTGGTCCACTTCGTCGCCGGCGAGGCGGCGCGCAACCCCGGCGGCTCCCTCGTGCTCTCGCCCGAGGACCTGGCCACCCGGCTCGACGTGGACGCGAAGCAGGCGGCCGACGTGCTGCGCACCCTGGAGCGCTCGGGACTCCTGGCCGGGAGCGAGGGTTCCTGGACCGTGCCGGACGCCCACCGCCTCCGCCACTTCCTGGACCTCCTGCAGCTCGACGCCCGCCCGGGGACGCGCTCGTGAGGATCCGCGTCCTCGGAGCCTCGGGAGGCGAGCTCCGTGGTCACGGCAGCACCTGCTTCCTCGTCGACGGCCGGGTGGCGGTGGACGCGGGGGCGCTCACCTCCCGCCTCGGGCTGGCCGAGCTGGATCGGGTGGACCACGTCCTCGTCACCCACGCCCACCTCGACCACGTGAAGGACGTCCCGCTGCTCGCGGACCTCATGGTGGGGCGCCGCCGCCGTCCGGTCACGGTCCACGCGTCGAAGGGAGCCACCGAGACCCTGCGGCGCTCCCTGTTCAACGGGAGGCTCTGGCCGGACTTCACCCGGATCCCAAGCGCGCGGCGCCCCGTGGTCCGCCTCCAGGCCTTCCCGTTCGGCGAGCCCTTCCGGGTCGGCCCCTGCACCGTCTCGGCGGTGAAGGTGCGCCACACCGTGGAGTCCACCGGGTTCGTGGTCCGGCGCGGCGCATCGGCCTTCGCCATCTCCGGGGACACCGGACCCACCACCGCCTTCTGGCGGGAGGTGAACCGCGCGCCGGGGCTGCGGGCCCTCCTGGTCGAGCTCTCCTTCCCCAGCCGCATGCAGAGGCTGGCCGACCGGTCGGGGCACCTCACGCCCCGGACGCTCGTCGGCGAGCTCGCCAAGGTGGAACGCGCGGGGGTTCCCGTATATCTGTACCACCTCAAGCCGGCCTTCGAGGCCGAGCTGAGGGCGGAGCTGGCGGAGCTCGGACTCCGCGACGTCACGGTGCTCGAAGGCGGCGACGAGATCGCGATCTGACGATCCGACGCACGGAAAGTGAACATGGCCTGGTTCTCGAAGCGGCAGACCCTGAAGGCGCAACCGTCGTCCGACAAGCCCACCGGCCCCGTCCCCGCCAAGAAGGGCGAGGGACTGTGGACGAAGTGCGGCGGCTGCGGCGAGGTCATCTACACGCAGGAGTGGGAGGGCAACTGGAACGTCTGCCCGGGCTGCGGCCACCACGACGCCCTGCCGGCCCGGCGCCGGCTCGAGATGGTCCTCGATCCCGACACGTTCGAGGAGCTCGACACCGAGCTCGTCCCCGAGGATCCGCTCGGCTTCACCGATGCCAAGAAGTACCGGGACCGGCTGAAGAGCACGTACAAGGCCACCGGGCTGCGCGACGCATTCATCTCGGGAGTGGGCAGCATCACCGGGCAGCCCGTGTCGCTCGGCACCTTCGCCTTCGAGTTCATGGGCGGGTCGATGGGCTCGGTGGTGGGCGAGAAGGTGGCCCGGGTCATCGACCGGGCCTACGAGCGGCGGTGCGCCTGCATCGTCTTCAGCTCGACCGGCGGCGCGCGCATGCAGGAGGGGATCTTCTCCCTCATGCAGATGGCCAAGACCTCGGCGGCGCTGAACCGGTTCCGGCAGGTGCGCAAGCCCTACATCTCGGTGATGCTGCACCCCACCACCGGCGGTGTGGCGGCGAGCTTCGCCTGGCTGGGAGACGTCATCATCGCCGAGCCCAAGGCCCTGATCGGGTTCGCCGGCCCGCGGGTCATCGAGCAGACCATCCGGGAGAAGCTCCCGCCCGGCTTCCAGCGCAGCGAGTTCCTGCTGGAGCGCGGGATGATCGACGCCATCGTGCCACGCCTGCAGATGCGCGAGCGGCTGGCGCAGATCATCTCGCTTCTCGGCTAGGATCGGCGGACCGCAGGCGAAGTTCCCGGGGCGAATGGGGCCGAACGACTACCTCGACACGCTCCGGCCGCTGGCCATGCGCTTCGGCCTGGAGCGGATGGAGCGCGCCCTCCAGGCGCTGGGACGGCCCGACCGCGACCTCGCCATCCTCCACGTGGCCGGTACCAACGGAAAGGGATCGACCTGCGCCATGGCAGCGCAGGCGCTGCGACTGGCGGGCCACCGGGTCGGCCTCTACACGTCGCCGCACCTCGTGCGGTTCAACGAGCGCATCCAGGTGGACGGGCGTCCCATCGACGACGCGGCGCTGGCCACTCGGATCGAGGAGGTCAGGCGTGCATGCCCCTGGCACGAGCGGGGCGAGGAGGGCGATCGGCTCACCTACTTCGAGTTCGCCACCCTGGTCGGGCTCCTCCACCTGGCGCGCGAGCGGGTGACTGCGGCGGTGGTCGAGGTCGGGTTGGGCGGGCGATTCGACGCCACCAGCGCCGTGACGCCGCGGGTCGCGGCGGTGGCCCGCATCGGCCTCGACCACATGCAGTTCCTGGGAGACCGGGTGGACGCCATCGCACGGGAGAAGGCGGGCATCTTCAAGCGGGGCGTGCCGGCCGTGGTCGCCCACGCCCAGCCCCCGGAGGCGATGGCGGCCCTGCGGGACGAGGCGGGCCGGAGAGGCGCCCCGTTCCACGTCGCGGAGGCCACATGGGACGGGCCCATCGCGCTGCGCGGGGCTCACCAGCAGGGCAACGCCGCCCTCGCGGCGGCGGCTCTCGGTCTCCTCGACGCCTCGGGCGTCAGGGTGGGAGAGCAGGAGGTCCGCCAGGGCATCGCATCGGCCCGCTGGCCGGGGCGCATGGAGGAGGTGGGGGGCGTGCTGCTCGACGGCGCGCACAACCCGGACGGCGCGGCGGCGCTGGCGGCGGCCCTGCCGTTGCTCCACCCGTCACGGTCAGTGGAACTCGTCTTCGGGGTGCTGTCGGACAAGGACCACGAGGGAATGCTCGCGGCGCTGGCCCCGGCCGCTCGGAGGATCCACCTGGTCGCGCCGGACTCGCCGCGCGCCAGGGAGCCAGGCAGCTACCTGGCGGCCGCGAGGCGCCTCGGCATCGGCGCCGACGTCGACGTCCACGGGTCGCTCCCGGAGGCCCTGGGCTGCGCGCGCACCGGTGCACGAGACGGGGCACTGGTGTGCGTGGCAGGGTCCCTCTACCTGGTGGGCGAGGCGCGGAGCCTTCTCGCAGGTGAGGAGATGTAGGCGTCCCATCGCTTTGTTGGACCCGACGGGGTGCGTGCTATCTTCGCGCAAACGCCCGACGGGAGCGCGCCATGCGCAAGTTCACGCTTCTCTCCGCAGCCCTCATCCTCGCTCCAGCCTCCGCGTTCGCGGCGGGAGGGAACGTCGTAACCGCCATCGAGGTCGCGGAGAGAAGTGGCGCCTCCGACGTGACCATCCTCGGGTCCAAGCCTCCGTCGTTCACCACGTTTTCCCTGGTCGATCCTCCCCGGTTCGTCGTCGACCTGGCCGAGGCCGGCTTCGAGGGAGTGAAGCGCAGGGTCTCCGGAGCCGGGGTCGTGAAGGAAGTGAACGCCATCTCGTTCGGGGAGGGGACCCACGCAACGGCGCGGATCACCGTCACCTTCGTCGGCGACGTTGAACCACCCGACGTGATCGTCTCCGGGAACCAGCTCGTCCTCCGCATTCGCCCCACGGGGATGATGGTGGCGACGGCAGCGGCCCCTGCTCCTGCGGCGGTCGCGGCCGTACCGGTCCCTGCAACCCCTCCTCCTCCGGCACCGGCGCCTGAGCCACTGGCTGCCGCCGCTGCCGCGGCTCCGGCCCCCGCGGCCGAAGCACCGGTGGCAGCGCCCCCCGCGCCGGTGGCTGCACCCGCGCCGGCGCCTGCTGCGGTGGCGGCAACGGCATCGGCGGTGGCCGCCGCGGAGGCGAAGGCCGCTGCGGAGGCGAAGGCCGCTGCGGAGGCGAAGGCCGCTGCGGAGGCGAAGGCCGCCGCGGAGATGAAGGCTGCCGCGGAGGCGAAGGCTGCCGCTGAGGCGAAGGCTGCCGCTGAGGCGAAGGCTGCCGCGGAGATGAAGGCCGCTGCGGAGTCGAATTCTGCCGCTGAGGCGAAGGCTGCCGCGGAGGCGAAGGCCGCTGCGGAGTCGAAGGCTGCCGCGGAGGCGAAGGCTGCTGCGGAGGCGAAGGCTGCTGCGGACGCTCGCGCCGCCATCCAGGCACAGGCCGCCGCCGACGCAAAGGCCGCTGCCGATGCCAGGGCGGCCGTCGATGCCAAGGCCGCCGCGGACGCTCGCGCCGCCATCCAGGCCCAGGCCGCCGCCGACGCAAAGGCCGCTTCGGCAGCGAAGGCCGCCGCACCCCCGGCCGCGACGAAGCCAGCCGCGCCCATCAAGCCGGCGCCGACCGTCGCCGCCCCTGCACCGAAACCCCCCGCGCCGGCCCCGTCCAACGAGGTGGAGTTCGTGGGCTTCAAGCAGACTCCAACCGGGTCGCGTGTCTTCGTCCGGCTCCGCTCTCCACCCCGCTTCAGCGTCTCCGAGCCCATGGGAAAGGTGGTGCGCGTCGAGTTCCCCAACACGCGGGTCCCGCTCCAGAACGACCTGAAGGCCCTCGACACCTCCTTCTTCCCGACCGCCGTGGCGAAGGTGACCCCGGTGCGGAAGGGGAAGAGCTACGTCCTCGAGATCCAGCTCCGCGAGTCCGTCGCCTGGCAGCAGCGGATCGAGGGCTCGACGCTGTCCCTCGACTTCGACCGGCCGACGGCGCCGGTCGCACCCGCAGCGCCGGCCAAGTAGCGGGTGTCGGGGCCAGTCGCTCTCCTCGCCGGTCTGCTGCTCCTCGTCCCGGGCGCGGTCCGGGGCGCGTCGGCCTCGTTGCCAGGGCCCGGCGGGCCGGTCGACGTGGAGGCCGGGGTCCTCACCTACGACGCCGTTCGCGAACGCTTCCTCCTGGAAGACGGCGTGCGCCTCCGCCGCGGGGCGGTGCTGCTGCGCGCGCGAACCGGGAGCTACGACCCGCGGACCGGCGAGCTGGACGCAACCGGGGACGTGCTCCTCACGGGGCCGGGGAGGGTGGTCGCGGCGGAGGGCATCCACGCGGTCCTCGACGGGGAGTGGGAGGCACGCGGCGTCGTGGCCTTCTACAAGGACGCCCCCCTGGATCTCTCCCGCGACGGGACGATCGCCGAGGCCGAGAGAGATGGCCGCAACCGTCTCTCCATCCGGGCCGACCGGGCCTCCGGGGCCATCCCGGAGGGCGACGCCCCGGCCCGCCTCTCGGTCGAGGGCGTCCGGCTCACCCTCTGCGACTGCTGCGGTGGCGCTCCGTCCTGGGAGATCCGGGCCGAGCGCGCCGAGATCGAGCCCGGCCGCAGCGCCAGCCTGACCTGGCCCGTGCTCTACGTGACTCCGCGCTTCCTCTTCATCGACGAGCCCATCCCGGTCCTGCCGCTCCCCTGGATCCGGATCCCGCTCTCGAGCCGCCAGACCGGCTTCCTCTTTCCCATCGTGGACGTCGGCTCGCGCACCGGCTGGTGGCTGGCCGAGCCCTTCTTCCTCACGCTCGGGGAGAGCTACGACCTGACCTTCACGGCGGGATACGCCTTCGGGCCGTCGCAGTCGACGGTCGACGATCGGATCTCCCAGGGGCAGGGCCCGGGCGTCCGCGGCGTGGGCGGAGCCGTCGAGTTCCGCTGGGCTCCTTCACCAGACGTGAAAGGAGAGGCGAGGCTGCTGCTCCAGCACGACACCCTTCCGTACCGGTGGAAGCCGGAGAGCGGGGTGCGCACCGGGATCTCCCTCCGCAGCGAGGCGCGCCCGACGCCGGAGAGCTTCGTCAATGCCGAGGCCTTCCTGGTGGGCGATCCGGCCTGGACCCAGGACTTCGTCGGCGACCTCCTGCAGCGCGACGCCTCGTACTACCGGTCGGCGGTGGCCGGAGGCTACGCATTCCCCCACCTGCTCCTGGAGGGGGACGTCGGCTACAACGAGCAGATCGGGACGCTCGGCCAGGCCAGCCCGCCCGGGCAGCCGGTCCTCCCGCTCGTTCCCTTCGGCTTCCTGGGCGGAAGCGTGCCTTCCTTCCATCGCCTCCCGGCCCTGTCCGCGACCCTCCTTCCCGTCGGGCTGGTCGGGCCCCTCTCGGTCTCCGCCCAGGCTGGTCTGGCCCGCTTCGCGCCGCTCTCCGGCATCACCGACCAGAGCGTGAACGGCCTGGGGCCAGGAGAGCGAGGCTGGCTCGGCCCCGCGCCGCCGCCGGGCGACGTCTGGACGCCGGGGCAGCGCCTCTCCGCCTCCCGTGCTTGGGCCCGCGCGGAACTGCGCGCCCCAATCTCGTTCGGCGGGGTCGTCGATCTCGAGCCCTGGGTCTCCGGGAACGGAGCGGCGTATCTCTTCGGCGGCGACGCGCAGCCCGGGCTGGCGAGCGGCTGGGTGAGCGGGGGGGCCATCCTGAGCAGTTCCATCTCCCGCACTTTCGGAAGCGGGGCGGACGCCCTGCGCCACGTCATCGAGCCGCGGGTGGAGTGGCGGGCCTCCACCGGCATCGGCGGGCCCGCGCTGCCCGCCTACGCGTACGACGAGCGGGACGCCGCCCCCGTCCTCCCGGGCGCTCCCTGCCTGGCCCCACCCTCCGGGATCACGGGCGCCTGCCTCCCCTTGCGGACCCTCTCCGCCACGCTGCCCGGCGGCTTCGACCAGATGCGCATCTCCCTCCGCAACCGGCTCGTCGCCCCCGGGAAGGATTCGCCTTCGGTCACGCGCCTCGACCTCGACATCGGCCAGGACCTGGACCTCTCCAGCGGGGCGCTCGGGGAATCCTTCGTGAGGGGAGCAGCGGAGTGGGGGCCCGTCCAGGGGCTGATCCTGGCACGGTTCCTCGCCTTCGGCGCGGTCCCGGCCACGGGAACCTGGGGGTCGCTCGACCCCGGATTCCTCGACCACTTCACCGAGATCCGCTTCGACCTCGCCGCCTCGGACGCCCGCGGCGACCGGCTCACGCTGGGATTCCTGGCGCTCTCGTCGGCGGCCTCGGCGACGCTGAAGGCCGGCCTCGACCCGCTCTTCGACCCGCGACCGGTTCCGTTCCAGACCTTCGGGCAGGGGACGGCAGGGCTGAAGGTGCACGTGGCCGGCGGGCTCGACGTCCAGTGGGACACGCTCTTCTCGGTCCGGACCGTCTACGCCACGCCCTGCGGCGGCGGCGCAGCGGTGCCGGTGGGCCCGGCCATGCAGCAGAACACGGTGACGGCCTCCTGGGACTCCCCGTGCAACTGCTGGCGCGCGCTCGTCCGGGTGCAGGTGTCGCAGTGCGGCTATTACGGGGTCACGGCCGGCTTCGATCTCTCGGCGCTGACCGGGCTCACGCTGGTGCCGTGACGGCCGTGATCGCGGCCAGGAGCGACCCCTGAACGGGTCGCGACGGGCGTTTGACTGTACCGGCACGGGCGCGTAGCCTGCTGTTGACTCGGGAGTCAATGGTGGCCCGCCAACGAAACCGCACAGATGAGCCGCGTCCGGATCCTCCCGCCGAGGGGGAGCCGGAGAAGCGGCGCGCCATCCTCCACGCCGCGCTCAAGGTCTTCGCCGAGCGGGGGTACCACGGCTGCCGGATCGCCGACGTGGCGGGCGAGGCCGGGGTCGCCTACGGCCTCGTCTACCACTACTTCCGGAACAAGGACGAGCTGCTGGAGAGCGTCTTCGACGAGCAGTGGCGCATCTTCATCGGGGCCATCCGGGCCATCTCGGAGGGGCCAGGCAGCGCCGCCGACCAGATTGCCTCGGTCATCCGCTTCGCCCTCGACGTCTTTCGCACCGCGCCCGCCGCGGTCCGGGTCCTCATCCTCGAGGTGCCCCGCACGCCGGACGTGCTCCGCGCGGGGAGCACGCGACAGACCTTCGAGACGGCCACGCGGCTGGTCGCCGAGGTGGTCCAGCGCGGCCAGCGGGAGGGCGAGCTGCGGTCCGATCTCGACCCCCTGGTGGGCGCCGCGAGCATCCTCGGCGTGCTCGACATGAACCTGGCCGGCATGGTGACCGGGCTGCTCACGGCGCCCCAGCCCTCCGAGGAGGATCTGGAACGCATGAAGCACCAGGTCGTCTCGGCGGCGCTGGGTGCGGTCCTCGCGCCGGTGACGGCCGTCCCGGCACGTTGAACCCGGCGGCGCGCAGCATTAACTCCCCTGGTCCACCCGCCGGTCCCCTCCAGGAGAGTCCATGTCCCACCGCGTTCTCGTTGCCGACGACCTCTCCGCCGACGGTGTGGATGTCCTCCGCCGGGCGGGGCTCCAGGTCGACGTCCGGGTCGGGATGAAGCCGGAGGAGCTCGAAGCCGCCATCGGGGACTACGATGCCATCGCCGTCCGCAGCGCGACCAAGGTCACGGCTCGAGTCCTGGAGAGGGCGTCCCGGCTGCGCGTCGTGGGACGAGCCGGGGTCGGGATCGACAACGTCGACCTGGAGGCAGCCACCCGCAAGGGCATCGTGGTGATGAACTCGCCCGGGGGGTCCTCGGTCACCGTGGCGGAGCTCGCGATCGGCATGATGCTCGCGCTCTCCCGCCACGTCGCGCAGGCCACCGCATCCATCAAGGCGGGGAAGTGGGAGAAGAAGCGCTTCCAGGGGCACGAGCTGGCCGGGAAGACGCTCGGCGTGGTGGGCATCGGGAACATCGGGTCGGTGGTGGTGGACCGAGCCCGCTCCATGAAGATGAGCGCGGTGGCCTTCGACCCCTTCATCTCGGCCGAGGCTGCTGCGGAGCTCGGTGTGGAGCTCGTGACCCTCGACGAGCTGTGGGCACGGGCCGACGTCATCTCGCTCCACGTGCCGCTCACCGAGCAGACACGCAACGTGGTGAACGCCGGCACGCTGGCCCGGATGAAGAAGGGAGTCCTCATCGTCAACTGTGCGCGCGGCGGCCTGGTGGACGAGGCCGCGCTCGCGGCGGCGATCGCCTCGGGGCACGTCGGCGGCGCCGCGTTCGACGTCTTCGAGAAGGAGCCGGTGTCGCCGGACAACCCGCTCCTCGAGCTCGACGCCTTCATCTGCACCCCGCACCTGGGGGCCTCCACCGAGGAGGCCCAGGCGGCGGTGGCGGTCGGGATCGCCGAGCAGCTCGCCGCCTACCTGACACGGGGCGAGGTCCGGAACGCCGTCAACGTGCCCTCGATGTCGCGGGAGGCACGCGAGCGCTTCGGCCCCTACCTCAAGCTCTGCGAGAAGCTGGGGGCGCTCGCGGCGCAGATCGCCCCCGCCGGGGTCCGCGAGGTCCGCGTGATCTTCGCCGGCGAGGTGAGCGAGGCTCCGCAGCGTCCGCTCACGGCGGCCGTGCTGAAGGGGCTCCTCTCCACCGTCGAGGCCTCGCCGGTGAACGAGGTGAGCGCGCCGGGCATCGCCCGGGACCGGGGCATCGCCGTCCTGGAGGAGCGCGCAGCCGGGCACCAGGACTACGTGAGCATGGTCTCCGTGGTCGTGGGCGGGTCGGGCGGGGAGGCGGTGGTGGCCGGGACGGTCTTCGGTCGCCGGGACGCACGCATCGTGCGGGTCAACCAGTTCCGGCTCGAGGCGGTTCCGGAGGGAAACATCATCCTCTGCGTGAACGACGACTCCCCGGGGGTGGTGGGCAACATCGGGACCGCGCTCGGGTCGGCGGGGGTCAACATCGCCCGCATCTCGCTCTCCCGGGACGACTCGGGGGCGGCGGCCTCCCTCCTCAACGTGGACTCGGATCCGTCGCCGGCGGTGCTCGACACCCTGCGGGCCCTGCCGCACGTCCGCGACGTGCGCCGCATCCGGTTGTAGAGTCTCCGCCCATGCTCGACCTCTCGCTGCCGCTCGGACTCCGCGACCTGACCCCCGACCACTCGGCCCACCTGGCCGACCTGTCGGCCCGGCTGCACGAGGTCTTCGCGTCCTTCCGCTATCGTCGGCTCCTGCTCCCGACGCTGGAGAGGCTCGAGGTCGTGGAGCGGGGGCTCTCGCCGTCGGCGCTGGCCCAGGTGCTCAAGTTCGTCGAGCCGGGCTCGGGGGAGGTGGTGGCCATCCGTCCCGACATCACGCCCCAGATCGTGCGCCTCTACGCGGCGCGGCCGGACGCGATGCCCGACCCGGCGCGGCTCTGCTACGACGGCCCGGTGCTGCGGGCCCGCGAGGCCCGGGCGGGACGCCCACGTGAGGTCTACCAGGCCGGGGTCGAGCTCCTCGGGGCAGGAGGCCCGTCGGCCGACGCGGAGGCGCTCACGGTGCTCCGCCGGGCGCTCGACCGGGTGGGGCTGGAGGCGGCCGTGGTGGAGGTCGGGCACGCCCGCTTCGCCGGCGCGGTGCTCGAGGCGGCCGGCCTCCGGGGCGCAGACCGGGCGGAGGCCGAGGAGGCCCTCTCCCGCAAGGACGAGGCCGTGCTCTCGCGGCTCGCCGCGAAGGCGAGGGGAACGGCCGTGGCCCGCAAGGTCCTGCCGTCCGTCGCCGGACTCTACGGCGAGGGAGCGCTCTCCCGCGCCCGGTCCGTCGCGCGGGGCGTGCCGGGGGCGGCCGCGCCCCTCGCCGAGCTGGAGGCGGCGCTCAAGCTGGCGCGACGCCGCGGCGTCCGGGCGGTGGAGGTGGACCTGGGCGAGGTACGTGGCCTGGGCTACTACACGGGGATCACCTTCGCCGGGTATGCCCCCGGAGCCGGGAGCGCCGTCGCCTCCGGGGGGCGCTACGACGGCCTGCTCGCCCGGTTCGGGCGCCCCGGCCCGGCCATCGGCTTCGCGGTCGACCTCGAATACGCCACCCAGGCGCTGGAGAGGCGGGTTCCGCGCCGGACCCGCCGATGACGGTGGCCCCGGCCGCCCACCCCTGGTAACGTCGGACATCGCGCGCGCCGAAGAGACGGCGCATCGCTGCGAGGAGCCAAGCACATGCCGAACGTGGTCGTCGTCGGCGCCCAGTGGGGCGACGAGGGTAAGGGAAAGATCGTCGATCGCTTCACCGAGTTCACCGACGTCGTGGCCCGGTACCAGGGTGGGAACAACGCCGGCCACACCCTGGTGGTGGGAGGGGAGAAGACGGTCCTGCACCTCATCCCCGCCGGGGTCCTGCACAAGGGCAAGGTCTGCATCATCGGGAACGGCGTGGTCGTCGACCCGACCGTCTTCATGATGGAGATCGACCGGCTGAAGCAGAAGGGGTACCTGGCCGACGACTCGCAACTGGTGCTCTCCCTCGACGCGCACGTGATCATGCCGTGGCACAAGGCCGTCGACCTGGCGCGGGAGAACGCCATGGGCGCCGGCAAGATCGGCACCACCGGCCGCGGCATCGGCCCGACCTACGAGGACAAGGTGGCGCGCCGGGGCATCCGCGTCCGGGACCTGCTCGACGCCGCCAAGCTGGAACGGAGGGTGAAGGAGCGGCTGCCCGTCGCCCAGGAGGAGCTGCGCCGGCTGGGGGCCGGGGAGAGCCTCGATGCCGCGGTCATCACCCGCGAGTACGCGGCGCTCGGCCAGCGGCTCGCGGTCTACGCCAAGGACGCGTCCCGGGTGCTCCACGGCCTCATCCAGGCGGGGAAGTCGGTCCTCTTCGAGGGGGCCCAGGGAACCATGCTCGACGTCGACCATGGCACCTATCCGTTCGTCACCAGCTCGAACACCGTCGCCGCCAACGCCGCCACCGGCACGGGCGTCGGGCCCACCGCCATCGACGAGGTGATCGGCATCGCCAAGGCCTACAGCACCCGCGTGGGCGGAGGTCCGTACCCCACGGAGCAGAAGGGCGCGGTCGGCGAGGAACTGCGCCGGATCGGGCAGGAGTTCGGCGCCACCACCGGGCGACCCCGGAGGACGGGCTGGTTCGACGCCGTCGCCATGCGCTACGCGGCGCGGGTCAATGGCCTGCACGGCCTGGCCATCATGAAGCTGGACGTCCTCTCGGGGTTCCCCGAGCTCCAGATCGCGGTGGCGTACAAGCTCGACGGCAAGACCGTCGACGAGCTTCCGGGCGACCCCGAGGACCTCGAGCGATCCGAGCCGGTATACGAGACGCTTCCCGGGTGGACGGAGCCCCTGAAGGGAATCCGGAGCTGGGACGCCCTTCCCGCGGCGGCCCGGTCCTACGTGAAGCGGCTCGAGGTCCTGACCGGAGTCCCGGTCATCGCCGTCTCGGTCGGTCCCGACCGGGAGGAGACGATCCTCCTCCGGAATCCGTTCGCGAAGTAGCCCGGGTCAGGCGGCGCGCCTCGAGCCGGTTGCCGAGCCGAGGAGGGCGGCAACCCGCTCCTGGCGGTGGTCGAATATGCGCTCCAGGGTGCGACGCACCATGAGCGGGTGCGCCACCTCGCCGAGCGAACCGAAGGGGAGCCGGTACTCGACGCGGTCCGTCACGCGCGTGCCGGGCCCCTCGTCGGCGAACGTGTGAGTGTGGTGCCAGAGGGCGTACGGTCCGCGCTCCTGCACGTCCACGAAGCGCACACCGGGCTGCCAGGCGGCGATCCGCGTGCGCCACCGGAACGGAACCCCGAAGAGCGAGAGCCGGTAGTCGATCCGGGAATCCACCTCGAGCGAGGCCGGCACGGGTGGAAGGATGGAAAAGCGCAGGAATGCCGGAGTGATGGCTTCCAGGTTCCTGGGGTCGGCGAAGAACGCGAAGACTTGCGACCGGGGCAGGGGGACGACCTGGGTTCGCTCGAGGATGTGAAAGCGGCTCATCTGGGTACCTCTCTGTCCGTCTACTGAAGACGTAGTATCGCTTGGTTGTCATGGATAATGGCAGGACAAAGTCCTTGCAACGACCAAACAGGCTACTAGGAACTGGGACATGGAAACCGCCACCCTCAGAGCCCCTGGCAAGTACCCCATTCGCGTCATCGCCCGGCTGACCGGCATTCCCATCGACACCCTGCGCGCATGGGAGCGACGCTACAGGGCCGTCGAGCCGGGGCGGGACGACCGGGGCCGGCTCTACGACGACGAAGATCTCCAGAAGCTGAAGCTGCTCCGGCGACTCGTCGAGCGCGGCCACGCCATCGGCCGCATCGCCAATCTCGGGGAGGCCGAACTCGGACGACTGCTCGAGGCGGGGCTAGAGCCGAGCGACCGCGGACGGAAGGCCGACGCCGTCGACCTGAAGGGGCTGCTCGAGGCCGTCGACCGCTACGACCTCCCGGCGGTCGACCGCACGCTCGGAAGGCTCTCCGCGGTGCTCTCCTCCCGGGAGATGGTGCACGAGGTGGTTCTGCCCTTCATGCGCGAGGTCGGAAAGGGGTGGCAGGAGGGCAGGTACTCCGTGGCCCAGGAGCACATGGTGTCGGCTTCCCTCCGCAATCTCCTCGGGTCCCTGGTCCGTCTGCAGGCCCCGCGGGACGGCCGGACCGGGCTCGTCTTCGCAACGCCTCCGGGAGAGCGCCACGAACTCGGCATCACCGCTGCCGCGATGCTCGCCGCCGCGGGAGGGCTGGGAGTCGTCTACCTGGGAGCGGACCTCCCCACCGACGACGTCGTGGAAGCGGTGAGGAGGACCGGTGCCCGTGCGGTGGTGATGGGGCTGACGAGGATCGAGCTCGGTCCTTCGGCACTGGAGGCCGTGCGCGCCGTCGTCGACGGGATCCCGGGTGGCGTGGAGGTCTTCGTGGGCGGCGCGGCGGCCGAGGCGCGCCCCGACGAGGTGCGCCATGCCGGCGCGACCCTCCTGCCGACCTTCGACGCCCTCGAGCACGCCTACCGCACCCTCGGAGGGCGATTCTAGCCCTCGCCCCGGCGGCTACAGTGCGAGGAGGGCCGCCACCGCCGCCGCCGCCGCGGCCAGGAGCATCCCCCCTCGAGCCTGCCAGGGCCCCGACCGGCGTTCGCCAGACGCTTCCTGGGCCGGGGCGTCCGTCGGGGCGAGGGAAAGGGCGAGCACCGTCCGGCCCGCCTGAAGTTCCCCGCCCGGGCTGAGTTCGCGAAGCCCGGCGAGGCGTTCACCCCCGATCCACGATCCGTTCTTGCTCCCCAGGTCTTCCACCCGGATGCGACTCCCCTCTATCTCCAGGCGGGCATGGACCCGGGAGACGGACGGGTCCTCGAGCCGCGTCGCCGAGTCCGCCCCGCGGCCGAGCACCCCGGGGCGCAGCCGGACGCGCCTTCCCGCCATTGGCCCGGCGATGGCCACCAGCTCCGGCCCGCCGGCGATCGCCTCCCCACGGAGCGCTGCCCGGAGCACCTGGCGAGCCTCCGAGGCGGTGCCGGGGTCGTCCCAGCCGGCGACGATCCGGGCTCCACCGACGGTGACCGACTGGCCCGGACGGAGGAGCCAGCGCTCGCCCCGCGGGAGCGTCCGCCCTCCGACGCGGATTTGGCGAGGAGAACCCTCGACGACGAGGCCCGGGGCGTCGGCCGACGACAGCCGGATCGACGGGAGGACCTCGGTGGTCGTGCCTGGCGGGAGCGTCACCTCTCGAGGGGGCTCGCCTGGAAGGTGGATGGTCGCTCGGGAGGGCACGGCTTGCGTCAGTTCCCCGAGAGGAGCGCCCAGGCGTCGATGGCGCCCCCTGGCGGCGAGAGCCACACGGCCCGCCCGTCGGAGCGGAACCGGACCGGGCCCTCGTCCGTGCGGAGCAGCACCGCGCCGGATTCCCGCCACCGATCGACCGTCTCGGCGTGCGGGAAGCCATAGCGGTTCCCGGCCCCGACCGGGAAGACCACCCAGCGTGGGCTCGACGCGGCCACGAGGCCGCGACCGGAGCTGGTCCGGCTGCCGTGGTGCGGGGCCTTGACCACGTCGGCGCGCGGGGCCCCGAAGGCGAGCAGCGCCGACTCGCCGGCGGCCTCGACGTCACCGGGGAGCAGGAACGAGGTATCACCATAGGTGACGTGCAGGACCAGCGACGCGTCGTTCTCCACGAGGCGGGTGTCGCCCCGCGGTGGGCCGAGGACGCGGAAGCGGACCCCGGCGATCCGGACCTCGTCGCCGGCGGCGAGCGTCGTCGCGGGCGGCATCCTCGCGAAGGCGGCGCGCGCGGCATCATCGCCCCGGTCGTGGGAGGCGTACACGCGCAGTGCGCCGAGGCCCGCGGCCACCGCGGGGAGCCCCTGGAGGTGGTCCGGGTGGGGGTGGGACACGAAGATCGCGGCGAGACGGACCACGCCCATGTCGCGCAGGAAGGGGAGGACGTCGCGGGCGCCCGGGTCGTACCGGCCGGAGGGATCGCCGCCGGCGTCGACGACCACCGCGGAGCCGTCCGGAAGGCGGAGAACGGTGCAGTCCCCCTGTCCGACCGCGAGGAAGATCACCTCGAGGCCGGGGCGTTGCCGGGCGGCGGCGAGGCGCACCGGTCCGGGGAGGAGGAGCGCCGCGCAAGCGACGGCGGCGAGCGACCAGCGGAGGCGACCACGGGCCAGCCAGGCGCCCGTCCCGGCAGCGTAGCAGGCGACCACGAGTCCCCAGCCCGGGGAGGCGACGCCCACCGATGCGAAGGAGGGCGCCGCGAAGGCGTCGTTCACGCGGAGGAAGGCGGTGGCCAGCGGCCCGCAGCACCAGAGGAGCGGGAGCGCGAGCGCTGGCGCCGCGGCACTGGCCAGGAAGGCCAGGGCGGCGAGGACGGTGAGCGCGGATGCGACGGGAAGCGCGATCAGGTTGGCCAGGACCGCCACCGTGGACAGGCTGCGAAAGTGGAGCGCCAGCAGGGGGGCGGTGGCCACGGTGGCCGCGGCGCTCGCGCAGGCCCCCTGGAGCACGGCCTCGGCCACGCGGCCGCGCCAGCCGGATCTGTCGGGCTGGAGGGGCAAGGAGTCGCGGAGCGGCCTGGACAGCGCCACGAGTCCGGCCACGGACACGAAGGAGAGCTGGAAGGAGACGTCGAGGAGGGCACCGGGGTCGAGGGCGATCAGGCCCAGGCCCGCGATCGCCAGGGCCGTGGAGGCGTCGGACGCGCGCCCCAGCAGGACCGATCCGAACACCAGCCCTGCGGCGACGGCCGATCGCAGGACGGGCACGGTCGCGCCCGTGGCGACCGCGTAGAGGGCCGTCAGCGGAAGGCAGGCCGCGGCGGCGGCCAGTCGGACGTCGAAGCGGGCGGCCAGCACGGGCAGGCGAAGCAGGAGGGCGCGGAGGACTCGCCAGGCCCCGAGGGCCACGACCGCGAGGTGCATTCCGGAGACCGAGAGGACGTGCGCGAGACCGCTTCGGGCGAAGCGCTCGCGGGTCGGCGCGTCGATCCCGGCCTCGTCGCCGGCGCCGATGGCGCGAACCAGGGCGGCTTCCGCGGGGGGCAGAGCGCCGGTGGCCGCCGCGGCGAAGGCGATGCGTGCGGCTGCGACGGGGGAGAGGACCGAGGGGCGGGCGGCCCGCGCCGGAGGCGTCCTCGTCCAGGCCTGAGCGGAGACACCGTGGGCGGCCATGGCCGCTTCGACGTCGCGCCCGCCCGGGTTCCGCGGGCCCCTCGGTGTCCGGAGTTCCACCGAGAGGAGGACGTCGTCGCCGGGAGCGAGGGGCACGGGGAGGTCGGGGGAGGACACCTCGACCCGTCCGCGCGTCTCATCGGCGACGAGGAACCGCGCACGGTCGTCCTGGCGACGCGGCATGGAAACCACGTTCCCGCGGAGGGTGGCCCCCCCGGACGAGGGAGACCCTTGGACGTTCCACGACGCGCCCGCGGCCAGCCAACCCGCCGCCGCGAAGGCGACGGGCACGGAGCAGAACCAGGCCCCGGCAACCGCCGGAATGACCCCCAGGGCGCTAGCCAAAGCCCCTGGTTTCAAGGAGATGGCCGCCCCGGCCCCCGCGGCGAAGAACAGGGCGGCGAACCGTATCCGCCGGGAATCGTTCACGAAAGCCCCCGAAAGCGAATGATTTCGTCAGTATTGACGGGGCTCAAGCGTTGTGGTAGGGTCCGCGCTCCAGGCCCAGCGCCCGCCCGCCCGACATCCCGGGCGCAGGCGACACCGGCAGCGGGGCGGAGGAACGAATGGCGGCAGGTCAGAATCCGTCGGGCCCGACCTTCAAGGTCGGGGACAAGGCAGTCTACCCAGGACAGGGCGTTGGAGAGGTCATGGGGATCGAGCACAAGGAGGTAGCCGGACAGCGGCAGTCCTTCTACGTGCTCCGGATCCTCGACAACGGGATGAAGATCATGATCCCGATGAACAAGGTGGGCTCGGTCGGCCTGCGCGAGATCATCGGCGACAAGGAGGTTCGAAAGGTCTACTCCATCCTCCGCGAGAAGGAGGTCTCGGTCGATTCCACCACCTGGAATCGCCGGTACCGGGAGTACATGGACAAGATCAAGACCGGCTCGGTATTCGAGATCGCCGAGGTGCTGCGCGATCTGTACCTGCTCCGCTCCGACAAGGACCTGTCCTTCGGGGAGCGCAAGATGCTCGACACCGCGCGCTCGCTCCTCATCAAGGAGCTGGCCATCGCGAAGGACTGCGACGAGCAGGACGTCGAGACGGAGCTCCGGAAGATCTTCAACATCAACTGATGGCGCGGGTCCGGGGCGGGATGCCGTTTCGGATCGACAGCGACGACGTCCGCCGCGCGGCCCATGGCCCGCGCGGCGGTCGCGTTTCAGGGGAGCGGGGCTTGGCGGGCCGGGCAGGAAGGACATCGAGGGTGGGCCTGAGCACGGGGAGTGCCAGCCCGGTGGAGGCGCCTTGATCGGCGGCGAACGGGTCGGGGGAATCCTGGCGGCGGGCGGGGCGGGCCTGCGCGCCGGCGAGGCCAAGCAGTGGGCGACCCTCGGAGGCGAGACGGTGCTCCGGCGCTCCGCCCGGGTGCTGGCGGCGAGCGGCGTGGTCGACGAGATCGTGGCCGTGGTCCCCGCCGGCGAGGAGTCCCGCGGCGCGGCCGAACTGGGCGGCCTGGAGGTCCCCGCACGGGCCGTCGCCGGTGGCGCCGCGCGCGCCGACTCGGTTCGCGCCGGACTCGAGGCGCTGCGCGACGTCGCGGTGGTCCTGGTCCACGACGCCGCGCGCCCCTTCGCCACGGCGACACTGGCTCGGGCGGTGGCCGAGGCGGCCGCGACGCGAGGCGCGGCCCTGGCGGCGCTGCGGGCGACCGACACCGTGAAGCGAGGAGAGGGGGACCGGGTTGCCGAGACCCTAGACCGGCGGGTGCTCTGGCTGGCCCAGACGCCCCAGGGTTTCCGCGTTCCGCTCCTCCGACGGGCCTTCGCGGCAGCCGGCGCGTCTGCGGCCGAGGCCACGGACGAATGCCAGCTGGTGGAGCGGCTCGGCGAGGAGGTCGCGCTCGTGCCCGGCGAGCCGGGGAACTTCAAGATCACGGCCCCGGACGACCTGGCCCGGGCCCGGGCGCTCCTCGAGCCGGCCGTGGCCATGGGCGTGGGCTACGACGTCCACGCCTTCGCCCCGGGCCGGAGGCTGGTCCTGGGCGGCGTCGAGTTCGAGGGCGACGGCCTGCTCGGCCACTCCGACGCCGACATCTGCGCCCACGCCCTCTGCGACGCCGTCCTGGGCGCAGCGGGGCTGGGGGACATCGGCCGTCACTTCCCAGACACCGATCCCCGCTGGAAGGGGATCTCGTCGCTCCATCTCCTCCGCGAGGTCGCCGCCAAGGCCCGCGCGCAGGGCTGGGCGGTGGGCAACTGCGACGTGACGCTGGCGGCCCGGCGCCCCAAGATCGCCCCGCGCGCCGACGAGATGCGCACGCGGCTGGCCGAGGCACTCGGGGTCTCGCCGGGCCAGGTCAACGTGAAGGCCACGACAGGCGAGGGGCTCGGTTTCGTGGGGCGAGGCGAGGGAATCGCGGCGCACGCCGTGGCCCTCCTGGTGAGAAGGTAGGCGAACGACATGGCCATCCAGATCCACGACACCCTCGCAGGCGAGAAGGTCGAGTTCCGGCCCATCGTGCCGGGAAAGGTCGGGCTCTACGCCTGCGGCCCCACCGTCTACGACCACGCGCACCTGGGCCACGCCCGCTGCTACGTGGTCTGGGACGTGGTCGTGCGCCACCTGCGCGCGCGCGGACTGGAAGTGAAGTACGTCAGGAACTTCACCGACGTGGACGACAAGATCATCGCGCGGGCCAACGAGCGGGGGGAGGACCCGGTGGCGCTGGCCGCGCGCTTCGCCGACTCGTTCCTCGAGGACATGGACGCAGTGGGATGCCTGCGCCCCGACGCGGCCCCGACGGTCACCGGGAGCATGCCGGGGATCGTGGCCCTCATCGAGCGGCTGGTGGAGAAGGGCTTCGCCTACGCGCCGGGCAACGGGGACGTCTACTACTCGGTCCGGAAGTTCCCGGCGTACGGGAAGCTCTCGCGACGAAACCTCGACGACCTGATCTCGGGCGCCCGCGTCGATCCGGGCGACTCGAAGCGCGATCCGCTCGACTTCGCCCTCTGGAAAGGGGCCAAGCCCGGGGAGCCTTCCTGGGACTCGCCGTGGGGGAAGGGGAGGCCCGGCTGGCACATCGAGTGCTCGGCCATGACGCTCGAGCAACTGGGCGCCCCCTTCGACATCCACACCGGCGGGAAGGACCTGGTCTTCCCCCATCACACCAACGAGATCGCCCAGTCGGTGGCGGCCCTCTCCGACCGGCTCGAGCCCGAGGACTTCGCCCGCCACTGGATGCACAACGGCTTCGTCGAGATCGACCACGAGAAGATGTCCAAGTCGCTGGGCAACTTCTTCACGGTGAAGGACCTGCTGGTGCGCCACGACGGCGAGGCGCTGCGCCTCCTGCTCCTCGGCACCCACTACCGCAATCCCATCAACTTCTCCGACGGCCTGCTCGCCGACGCCGAGCGGCGGCTCGGCTACCTCTACGAGACGCTCGAGAAGGCCGACCGGATCGCCGGGGGAAGCACCGCCGAGGCCCCGTCCAGCCCCTGGGCCGAGCAGGCCCGGGCCGCGCTGGACGACGACTTCAACACCGCCGCGGTGCTGGGGATCCTGGCCGACGCCTTCACCGCCGCCAACGCCGACGCCGACCGCAAGGGCAAGAGGTCGCCGGCCGACCGTGCCGCGCTGGCGCGCTTCGCCCGCGACGCCCGGTCGGTGGGGAGCGAGCTGGGGATCCTCCAGCGCACGCCGGCCACGGCCCTCGAGGCGCTGCGCGCCAGGGCGGTGGCCCGGCGCGGCATCGATCCCTCCATGGTCGAGGCCCGGATCTCCGAGCGCGCCGAGGCGCGGCGCGCGAAGGACTTCGCCAGGTCCGACGCGGTCCGCGACGAGCTGGCGGCGCTGGGGGTGACCATCCAGGACGGGCCGACCGGCACCACCTGGAAGGTCGAGTAGGAATTCGACCCCGGATGACGCGTCGCGCGATGCGGGACGCCCGCATGGCCGCTAAACGGAACTCGCCCGCTGCAAGCGTTCGTTCCCCGGCCAACAACCCGAGGTGAAAATGACCCGAAGAGCACTCCCCGCGCTGCTCCTCGTCCTCGCCATCGCCTGCCAGTCGAAGGCCACGCCCTCCGGGCTCCCCATCGCGGGCGAGGTGTCCGGGGTCCCCGGCCTGGGCGCCGAGGTCACCGTGTACTACGACTCGCTGGGCGTCCCGCACGTCACGGCGTCCAGCGACGACGACGCGTCCTTCGCCATCGGCTACGTCCACGCGCGCGACCGGCTCTTCCAGATGGACTTCATGCGGCGCGCCGCACGGGGAACGCTGGCCGAGATGCTGGGACCCGACGCGCTCTCCAGCGACGTCTCCATCCGGACGGTCTTCACCGCCCAGGCGCCCGTCGCGGCCGGCCTCCCCGCCGCGGGCAGCTACCGCATCGAGGACGTCATCACCTCGACGCTCAGCCCGTCCTTCCGGTCCTACCTCCAGCGGTACGCGGACGGAGTGAACCGCTACCTGGTGGACATGGCCACCGGCGCGAACGGCGCGCGGGTGCCGCCGGAGTACGTCGCGCTCGCGTCCCTGCCCGGGACCTACTCGCCCACGCCCTGGACCGTGCAGGACTCGATCGCCATCGGCCGGCTCCAGTCATGGCTCCTCTCCGAGACCCTTTCCGGCGAGGTGGACTACGGAATGCTCGCCCAGTCCTTCGCGGCCGCCTGCGGAGCGACCCCGGTGACCCAGTGCCCGATCTTCGCGCTCTTCGCCGACGTCACGCGCTTCGTCCCCGCGACCCGGACGAGCATCCTCCAGCCCCCGCCCGCGGCTTCCTCGCGCTCGTCCCTGCGGGCGCTGCCCACGCCGGCCCCGCTCGAGGGCTCGGAGATCATCCGCGGCGTCCGCGCACTCCGGGAGATGCTGGGGCTTCGGGCCGGTGACCCGGCCGGCTCGAACAACTGGGTGATGCGGTCGCCGCTCACCGGCCACGCCAGCGTGGCGAACGATCCGCACCTCGCCCTGCAGAACCCGTCGGTCTTCTACCTGGCCCAGGTGACGAGCGACACCCATGACGTGGGCGGCGTCGGCTTCCCGGGCGCGCCGGTCTTCCCCATCGGCCACAACGACCACGTGGGCTGGGGCGACACCGTGGCCTACTACGACGTCACCGACGTCTACTACTTCCCGGTCGCGGCGGGGGGGTTGCCGACCACCACGGTGCCTGTCGTCGAGACCTACTCGGTCCGGGGCGGCACGCCGGTCACGCCCAACCCGCCCATCCTCCTCGTTCCCGAGTACGGGCCCGTCATCGCCGCCGACGCCACGGCGTTCTACACGGCGCGCTGGACGGGTCAGGATCCGACGAACGAGCTCCTCGCCTTCTTCCAGCTGAACCTGGCGAGGTCCGTCGACGAGGCCTTCGAGGCGGTGAGGACCTTCGGCGTGGGAGCCCAGAACTTCGTCTTCGCCGACGTGAACGGCGACATCGGATACTACCCGCACGCCATCGTGCCGGTCCGCAAGAGCGGGTGCTTCGGGACCCCGGCGGGCAGCCCGCGGCTCGTCTACGGGAGCCCCGGGCTCGTGGTCCCCTGGGCGCCCATGCCGGGCGACGGGAGCTGCACCTGGACCGGCACCATCGCCGACGCGGACCTTCCGCAGGCGAAGAACCCGGCCGCGAACCGGATCGTGACCGCCAACAACGACATCACCGGCCAGCTCATGGGGAACGACCCCTTCTCGGCGGGCGCCGACCTCTACCTCTACGCCTTCACCGACCTGGGCTACCGGGCCGAGCGCGCGGCGACGCTGCTCTCCGCCAAGACCTCCGGCTACACCCTCGACGACTTCACCGCAATCCAGGCGGACGACCACTCCCTCTTCGCGGCCGACGTCGTCCCCGGCCTGCTGGCCTGGTTCGAGTCGGCGAGCGGCCAGATCACGGCGCAGGGGCTCCAGCCGGCCGTCGACCTGCTCGCGCACTGGGCGAGCGACACCAACCCCCGCCGCTACACCACGCCCACCGGGCTCGCCTCCACCGACCCTGCCGGCGCCCGATCCACCGACGCCGAGGTCGTGGCCGCGTCGAACGCCTCGATGCTCTTCCACGCGCTCGTTCCTAGGCTGGCCGCGCGCCTCCTCGACGTCCCGTTCTCGTCGGTCCAGCTCTCCGGCCAGGCCCTGGACACCCGCACGTTCCTCGCCATGACGGGAGGGCAGACGGTGGCCAAGTACCTCGCGGCCCTCTCGCAGTACGCGGCCGGAGGGGCGCCCGTGGTCCCCTTGAACACCTGCCTCCAGAGCCAGTGCCCGGCCTCCCTCCACGCCCCCGCCGTCGCGGCGGCGCTCGAGGACACGGTGGACTTCCTGTCGTCGGCGGAGGCGTTCGGAAGCGCCATCCCCTCCGACTGGATCTGGGGACGCAAGCACCGGGCCACGTTCGACAACCTGCTCGACGGCGCCGGGGTGTCGCTCTTCAACTACGGCCCCTTCGCGAACGACGGTGGCCTCTACACCGTGGACGTAGCCAACTTCTCCTGGAACGACGACGGCGGGAACGGGTTCTTCCAGCATGCCGGCCCCAACGTGCGGTTCTCTGCCGAGATGATCGCCCCGGGAAACGTGGTGTGGCGTGCCGTGGTTCCGGGCGGCGCCCCCGACTTCGTCCAGGACCCGAACTACCAGAACCAGATCCCGCTCTGGCTCTCCAACGCGCCGGGCGTCCAGCCCTGGACCGCGGCCGACGTCCAGGCGGCAGCCGTGGAGCGGTTCGTGTTCCGGCCCTAGGCGCACCGTGATCGATGGGGCGACGGGCGTTAGACTCGTCCGGTGCCCCTCGACATCCAGACCGACCTCGCCCCCTGCGGCGACCAGCCCCGGGCCATCTCGGAGCTCGTCGCCGGGTTGCGCCGCGGCGACAAGGACCAGGTGCTGCTCGGGGTCACCGGGTCTGGGAAGACCTTCACCATCGCCCAGGTGATCTCGGCGGTGAAGCGTCCAGCGCTGGTCATGGCGCACAACAAGACGCTGGCGGCCCAGCTCTACGGGGAGTTCAAGGAGCTCTTCCCCACCGCGGCGGTCCACTACTTCGTCAGCTACTACGACTACTACCAGCCGGAGGCGTACGTGCCCTCGACGGACACGTACATCGAGAAGGACTCGTCCATCAACGACGAGATCGACCGGATGCGCCACGCGGCGACCCACGCTCTCCTGACCCGGAACGACGTGATCATCGTGGCCTCGGTCTCCTGCATCTACGGCCTGGGAACCGCAGAGGCCTACTTCGGGCTCCTGCAGCAGATCGAGAAGGGGCAGGAGTTCCTCCGTGATCGATTCATCCGGTCGCTCGTCGACATCCAGTACGAGCGGAACGACACCGACTTCCACCGGGGCACCTTCCGGGTCCGGGGCGACACGGTGGAGGTGTTCCCGCCCTACGAGGAATCGCGCGCCGTGCGCATCGAGTTCTTCGGCGACGTGGTGGAGCGCATCAGCGAGTTCGACCCGCTCCGGGGCGTGGCGCTCGCCGAGCTCGACAAGGTCGCCATCTTCCCCAACAGCCACTACGTGTCGGCCCCCGAGGTGCGCCACCAGGCCATCCAGGGAGTCCGCGACGAGTTGCTCGGGCGGCTCCAGGAGCTCCGGGCGGCCAGCAAGCTCGTCGAGGCCCAGCGCCTCGAGCAGCGGACGATGTTCGACCTGGAGATGCTCGAGCAGATGGGCTTCTGCTCCGGGATCGAGAACTACTCGCGATGGCTCTCGGGGCGGCGCCCCGGGGAGCCGCCCCCCTGCCTGCTCGACTACTTCCCGAAGGACTGGTTGCTCGTCGTGGACGAGTCCCACCAGACCCTTCCGCAGGTGGGCGGGATGTACCGCGGGGACCGAAGCCGCAAGGAGACCCTGGTCGAGCACGGGTTCCGGCTCCCCTCCGCCCTCGACAACCGGCCGCTCAAGTTCGAGGAGTTCGAGGGGCACGTGGGGCAGGCCATCTACGTCTCGGCCACGCCCGCCGCCTACGAGCTCGAGAAGGCCGGAGGGGTGGTGGTCGAGCAGATCATCCGCCCCACCGGGCTCGTCGATCCCGAGGTGGAGGTCCGGCCGGTGGGCACCCAGGTGGACGACCTGCTGGCCGAGGTGCGGAAGCGCGCCGAGGCGGGGGAGCGGGTGCTCGTGACCACCCTCACCAAGCGCATGGCCGAGGATCTCACCGAGTACTACACCGACGTGGGCGTGCGCTGCCGCTACCTGCACGCCGACATCGAGACGCTGGAGCGCAGCGCCCTCATCCGCGACCTGCGCCGCGGCGAGTTCGACGTCCTCATCGGCATCAACCTGTTGCGCGAGGGGCTCGACATCCCGGAGGTCTCGCTGGTGGCCATCCTCGACGCCGACAAGGAGGGCTTCCTGCGCTCCGAGGTGTCGCTGGTCCAGACCATAGGCCGTGCCGCACGAAACGTGAATGGCCGGGTCATCCTCTACGCCGACTCGGTCACCGAGTCGATGCGCCGCGCCCTCTCCGAGACCGACAGGCGCCGGGAGATCCAGCGCCGTTACAACCAGGAGAACGGCATCACCCCGCAGAGCGTGAAGAGCAACATCCGCGACCTCTCCATGGCGGTGTACGAGGCAGACTACGTCACCGTCCCCGTCGAGGGAGACGGCGCCGAGTACCAGCCCGAGCAGATCCCGGCCATCGTGGCCGAGCTGGAGAAGGAGATGCGCCGGGCCTCCGAGGCCCTCGAGTTCGAGAAGGCCGCCCAGCTGCGCGACCGGATCCTGGCCATGCGGGACCTCGAGCTCGGGGTTCGCCGGAACACCACCGGCGCGCGGGGCATGCTCGGCAGCGGGGCCGCCTCGGGCGCGTTCGCGCGGGGCCCTGCCCAGCGGCGGCCGCAGCGGCGCAAGCGGAGGTGAAGGCGAGCGGCGCCGTACGGCGCGACGGCTTCCCGGGCCAGCCCTCCACCGAAGGCGAAAAGGTCCATGTGCGCGTCGCCGTACACCCCTCGCGCTGCCTCCAGGTCATGGGCCTTGCAAAGGATCCGGCAGTTGTCGGCCGTCGAGGGGCCGCCCCGCCCCCGCGGGACGATGTGATCCACCTCGAGCAGTGTCTTCGCGCCGCAGATTCCGCCGTCGGCCAGCTTCCACTGGCATGTCCCCTGGTCGCGCTTCACGACCTCGCGCTTCACCCTGGCTGGCACGCAGGCCTTCCGCTTCGCCTGCTTCTCGAGGAGGGCCTCCAGTGCGGCGGTCAGGACCTGCTCGTCGGTGGCCCCCGGGTGGACGTGGCTCTGACCCGCCTTCGCCTTCTTCAGGAGCGCCAGGAACTCGCGCGACACCGTGACGTGAAACCTGCTCGCCGTGGCCGTCATCGGCTCGACCCTGAGTCCGCTCCCCCTCAGGCCGGGGTGATTCCAGTTCGCCCAGGCGAATTTCAGGAGCCGTCCCATTCGACCCATCGACCGTCTGCACCGGGCGAGCCGCCTCCACCCGGGTCACCGCGAAGAGGTTCGCGTGACCGAGGGCGCGGAAGAGCTTCCGCCGATCGAACTCGGCCAGGGCCTCGAGGAAGGCGCCCAGGGAGGCGAACTCGACGCGGAGGAGATCGACGAGCCGGGAGTTGAAGGAGCGGGCCTCGAGGACGTCAGTGTCGTTCATGAATGGGAGTGTCTCACGCGAATCCCCGACCTCCTGGAACGCGCGAGATGCCCCGCTGTCGCGTTCGCCCGCCGAGGGATCTCGAAGCCCGCCAGGATGCCTGTCCGCGTTCCCTCGAGGCGCTGAGGGAACGCCAGGGGCACTTACGCGGGAATCACTTCACGGCAGCCGAGGTTCACGAAAACCCTGTCAAGCCAGCGTTTCCTTACGCCCCAAGTGGCCCCGGGGCCGTCGAACGATTACACTTCCGACGCCCATGGACGCCGCCCTGCGCAAGAAGCTCGACGAGCTCCCCGCCGCGCCAGGCGTCTATCTCATGAAGGACCGCCAGGGGAAGGTGGTGTACGTCGGGAAGGCCGCCTCCCTCCGCTCCCGTGTCCGCAGCTACTTCGACGCCGGGGGCGGCGACGACCGCCACTTCATCCCGCTCCTCGACGGGCTCCTCGGCGACCTCGACGTGGTGGTCACCCGCTCCGAGAAGGAGGCGGTCCTCCTCGAGAACGAGCTCATCAAGAAGCACAGGCCGCGCTTCAACGTCCGGCTGCGGGACGACAAGGACTTCATCGTCCTGCGGCTCGACCGGCGCCACCCGTACCCGCGCATCGAGGTGAACCGGGCCCGCCAGCGCAAGGACGACGGGGCGCGCTGGTTCGGCCCCTACTCCAGCGCCAGCTCCATCCGGGAGACGCTCCGGGTGGTGAACCGCTGGTTCCAGCTGCGCACCTGCACCGATCACGTCTTCGACCACCGCAAGCGACCCTGCATCCTGTACCAGATCCACCGCTGCCCGGCCCCGTGCGTCTACGACTTCCCCCGCGAGGAGTACGAGCGGAGCGTGGACGATGCGGTGGCCTTCCTGGAGGGGAGGGAAGGGGAGCTGACCGAGCGGCTCCAGGCCCGGATGCGCGAGGCCGCCACGGCCATGCGCTTCGAGGATGCGGCCCGGGTCCGCGATCAGCTCCGCGCGGTGGAGCGCAGCCTGGAGACCCAGCGCGTCCTCCTGGACGACCGGGCAGACCGGGACGTGGTGGGCATCCACCGGGAGGGACCCGACCTGGTCATCCAGGTCCTCTCCTTCCGCGGCGGCAAGCTCCTCGACTCCCGGGCCCACCCGTTCTCCGGACAGGAGTTCCCGGGGGACGAGCTGCTCTCGTCCTTCCTCTCCCTCCACTACGAGCGCATCGAGCCGCCCGACGAGGTGCTGCTCCCCATCGAGCCGGTCAACGCCGAGGCCCTGGCCGAGGTCCTCTCCGAGCGGCGCGGGCGCAAGGTGCGCTTCCTCCTCCCGCAGCGGGGGGCCAAGGCCGACCTGCTCGACGTGGCCAACCGCAATGCGGTGCAGTCGTTCCGGGGCTGGCGCGAGGAGGGGGTGAAGAGGTCGGACGCGATCGCGGCGCTGACCCGGGCCCTCTCGCTCCACCGGGAGCCGCGCTGGATGGAGTGCTTCGACATCTCGACGTTCCAGGGCTCGATGGCGGTGGGGTCGGGGGTCTCGATGCGCGACGGCGAGCCCGACCGGGCCAGCTACCGCCGTTACCGGGTGAAGGGGGTGGCCGGCCAGGACGACTTCGCCATGCTGCACGAGGTGATCACCCGGCGGCTCAGGCGAGCGCTCGCCGAGGAGTCCATGCCCGACCTGCTGGTCATCGACGGAGGGAAGGGGCAGCTCTCGGCGGCGCTGGCGGCGGCGAAGGACCTGGGCATCGCCACCCGGCCCGACCCGGGCAACCCCGGGCTGCCGTTCGTGCAGATGGTGGGGCTCGCCAAGAGCCGCACCCTCGACGCCGCCGCGCTCTCCACCACCCGGGTCGTCTCCAGGCGCTCTGCGCGCAGCGCCGGCCTGGCCGAGGCGGCGGAGCGAGCCGGCAGGGGCTTCGTCGCCGAGGCGGCGCGCACGCCGGAGCGGATCTTCCTGCCCGGCCGCAAGGACCCGGTGGTGCTGCGGCAGAACTCGGCCGAGCTCTACCTGCTCGTCCGGCTCCGCGACGAGGCCCACCGCTTCGCCATCGAGTTCCACCGGAAGCTGCGCCGCGCCCGGACCCTGCGCTCCGGGCTCGACGAGATCCCCGGCATCGGGGAGCTGCGTCGGAAGGCGCTGCTCCGCCACTTCGGATCGCTCCGCCGGGTCCGGGAGGCGACGGCCGAGGAGATCGCCCGCGTGGAGGGGGTGGGCGAGGCCCAGGCGCGCGCGGTGTGGGAGTTCTTCCACCCTCCAGAGGATGGAAGGTTGCCCGACGGCGACGAGGAACGTATGAATCCCGACTCCCGGAGGACCCCATGACCCCGCCCGACGACTCCCCCATCCAGCCCATCGTGGACGAGCTCTGCCGCGAGGCCGAGCCCGTGCTCTCCGGTCACTACCGGATGGTGCTGCCGTCCCGCGCGCGGGTCATCTCCATCGTCGAGGACGTCCGGGCGCTCTTCTTCCCGGGCTACTTCGGAACCCAGGACCTGCGGGGCGACACGCTCTCCTTCCACATCGGCGCCACCCTGGACCGGATGCGGGTCGTCCTCGACGAGGAGATCCGGCGAGCGGTCGCCTTCGCCGAGAAGCACGACTTCGAGGCCTGCACGCACTGCGCGATCGCCGCCTCCGAGGCCACCCGGAAGTTCGTGGCGCGTCTCCCGGCCGTCCGGAGGATGGTGGCGGGCGACGTGGAGGCGGCCTTCGAGGGGGATCCGGCGCTGCGCACCCGGGATGAGGCCATCTTCGCCTATCCTGGGATCTTCGCGGTGACGAACCAGCGCATCGCCCATGAGCTCCACGTGCTGGGCGTGCCGCTCATCCCGCGCATCATCACCGAGCACGCCCACACCCTGACCGGCATCGACATCCACCCCGGCGCGCGCATCGGCGAGCGCTTCTTCATCGACCACGGCACCGGCGTGGTCATCGGCGAGACCAGCGTCATCGGGAACCGCGTCCGGCTCTACCAGGGGGTCACGCTGGGGGCGAAGAGCTTCCCGCTCGACGCCGACGGCAAACCCATCAAGGGCATCGACCGCCACCCCGTGGTGGAGGATGACGTTGTGGTGTACTCGGGCGCGACCATCCTGGGACGCATCGTGATCGGTCGAGGCTCGAGCATCGGCGGCAACGTGTGGCTCACCCACGCGGTCCCGCCCGGCAGCAAGGTGACACAGGAAGCGCCGGTGGAGCGGGGCTAGGCCCGGTCCACCTTCCCGCCGCACCGGAGACCGAATGTCCTTCCATCCGTGGCACGACGTGGAGCTCCCCCGCTACGTGGAGGAGGCCATCCCGGCCATCATCGAGATCCCCACCGGCTCCAAGGTGAAGTACGAGCTGGACAAGGCGAGCGGGCTGCTCCGCGTCGACCGCATCCTCTTCAGCGCGGTCCGCTACCCGGCCAACTACGGCTTCGTGCCCCGCACCTACTGCGACGACGGGGATCCTCTGGACATCCTGGTGTACTGCCAGGAGCAGATCGTCCCGCTCGCCATCATGCAGGCCAAGATCATCGGCGTGATGCGGATGCGGGACGACAAGGGCGAGGACGACAAGCTCGTCGCCGTCTCGGCCGACGACCCGGACTACGCCGACATCTCCGACATCTCCGAGATGCCGGCGCACCGGATGCGGGAGCTCAAGCGCTTCTTCGAGGACTACAAGGCCCTCGAGCACAAGAAGGTGATGGTGCGCGAGCCGCAGGGGAGGGCCGAGGCGCTGGTGGTGCTGCGGGCGGCCATCAAGCTGTACGATCAGGAGGCCGACCGGCTGCGCGGGGACGGGGCCCCGCCGCCGAAGAAGATGGCGGCACCCCAAAAAGGGGGGCGGAAGAGGAAGTAGCGGCGAGGCCGAACCCAATCTTCCCCTCCGGGCTCCCACCCCCGATGCCCATCTACGAATACGCCTGCAAGGCCTGCGACCGGACCTTCGAGGAACTCGTCATGCGCCGCTCCGACGAGGACGACGTCCGCTGCCCCAAGTGCAAGGGCAGGCGGGTCGAGAAGCTCGTGTCCCGGCCGGCAGCGGCCCGCAGCGGCGGCGATGGCGGCTCGGCCGCCTCCTCGGCCAACTGCGGCCCCGTCGGTTGAGCCATCTGACCTCCGCGCGGTCGCGCGGATCCAGGAATCACCCGATAGCGCCGGACGGTCACGACCTCGCCCCCCGGGGCGTGGCGCGATAGGATCGCGCTCGTTCATGCGAACCCACCGCGCCAGCGACTTCACGCTGGAGTACGTCGCCGACGCGCTCCAGCGGAAGGGAATCCTGCGGGAGGAGGACCGGAAGACGGCCTCCGCCCGGGAGAACGTCCAGCGGGCCAAGCTGCTCCGCGAGACGGCGGGGAAGGGTGGCCGAGCCCTCCGGAGGGCCGATCTCTCCCCGGTGGAGCTCCTCGCCTCGTTCGCCTTCTCCGACGCCCGGCGCGAGGCCGATCGCATCGACGAGGACAAGATCACGAAGGTCCTGGCCGAGTCCATCGGCCTGCCGTACGTGAAGATCGACCCGCTCAAGCTGGACGTCCAGCTCATCACCCGGACGCTCTCCCGCCCCTTTGCCCGCAAGCACGCGGTGCTGCCGATGGAGAGGCGGAGCGGGACGCTGGTGGTCGCCACCGCGAACCCGTTCGACCGGGAGCTCTTCGAGAACCTCCACGGCCTCACCGGAATGGCCATCGAGCCGGTGCTCTCCGCCCCGGCCGACATCCACCGGGCCATCGCCGAGATCTACGGCTTCCGCGAGCAGATCAAGGAGGCCCAGATCCAGGTCGGCGGCGGGATCGTCGACGTCGGCAACCTGGAGCAGTTCGTCAACCTCTCCGGGCTCGAGGTCCTGGAGGCCTCCAGCGAGCCCATCGTGGCGGCGGTGGAGTACCTCTTCCACTACGCGTTCGAGCAGCGGGCCAGCGACATCCACGTGGAGCCGCGGCGGGACGAGACCATCATCCGGATGCGGATCGACGGCGTCCTGCACCCGGTCTACCGGATCCCCAAGGGCGTGCACGGGGCCATCGCCAACCGGCTCAAGATCATGAGCCGGCTCGACATCGCCGCCCGGCGCCCCCAGGACGGGCGCATCCGCACCGCTCGCGGCGACACCGAGATGGAACTCCGCGTCTCCACCATCCCCACGGCCTTCGGCGACAAGATCGTGGTGCGGGTGCTCGACCAGCAGGTGCTGGTGCGCGACCTCTCCGAGCTGGGATTCCTCCCCGACGAGCGGGATCGCTTCGAACGCTGGCTGGAGCGCCCGCATGGCCTGGTGGTCGTCACCGGTCCCACCGGGTCGGGCAAGACCACCACGCTCTACTCGGCGCTGGAGGCGCTGGCCTCGCCCGAGATCAACATCGTGACCATCGAGGATCCCATCGAGATGGTCCACGAGGAGTTCAACCAGATCGCCGCCAACCCCAAGACCGGGACGGGATTCGCCGACGCCCTGCGCCACGTGCTGCGGCAGGACCCGGACGTGGTGATGGTGGGCGAGGTCCGCGACGGGGAGACCGCCACCCAGGCGGTCCAGGCGTCGCTCACCGGCCACCTGGTGCTCACCACGCTCCACACCAGCGACGCCGTCGGGGCGGTGGCCCGCCTCCGCGACCTGGGTGTGCCGGGCTTCCTCATCGCGGCGACGCTCACCGGGGTGGTGGCCCAGCGACTGGTGCGCGGGGTCTGCCCGAACTGCGCCGAGGACGTGCTCCTCACCGCCGACCAGGTGGCGGAGCTGGGCGTGCGCCACCCGGAGGAACACGCGGGCAAGCTCATCGCACGGCGCGGGGTGGGCTGTCCCAAGTGCCGCTACACCGGCTTCTTCGGGCGCACCGGGCTCTTCGAGATCCTCTCGGTGAACCACCGGCTGCGTCACCTCATCGCCGAGGGGGCAACCCCCGAGGTGCTGGCCCGCACCGCCCGGCAGGACGGATTGCGCACGCTGCGCGAGCACGCGGTCCTCAAGGTGGCCTCGGGGGCGACGTCCTTCGAGGAGGCCATGCGCTCCACCGCCGATTCGGAGGGAGCATGAGGAAGCCCGAGGTGGAGGTGGGGGAGCTCTGGGCGGCGGGTACGCCCATCCTCTACCTGGTCACCGTGGAGGAGGCCCGGGCGGTGGCGGTCTGCCGCGCCGCCGCCGACGCCATCGACGCCAACCTGGCGGTCTGGTCGAGCGAGCGGGGGCTGGAGCCCATCGCCCCGGGGGCGCGAACGCCCATCGCCGCCATCCAGGCGGTGCTGAAGGCGCCGGCGCCGTTCCTGGCGGTGCTGCTCGACTTCCACGAGGCCCTGGCCGACCCGGCCGTTGCGCGGACGATCCGCGACGCCCTGCCGCGCCTCACCGCCGAGGGGCGATGCCTGGCCATCGTCGCGCCTCGCCTGGCCCTGCCCGAGGGGCTCGCCTCGGAGGCAGCCGTCCTGCGCCTGCCTCTCCCCGGCGAGGACGAGCTCGCCACGCTCCTCGACGGGCTCTCCCCGCCCGGTGCGTCCCCCCCCGACGACCGGCACCGCGTGCTGGTCGCGGCGCGGGGGCTCACCGAGACCCAGGCCCGTCGCGCCCTCCTCCGGGCGCTCCACGCCGACCCGGCGCTGGGGCGGAAGGCCTCGGACATGGTCCTGGAGGAGAAGAAGCGCATCCTCGCCAGGGACCTCGGGCTCGAGCTGGTGGAGACGCTGGAGCCGGCCGACGCCCTGGGAGGGCTCGAGAGCTTCAAGTCGTGGATGGAGGAGCGAGCCCAGGCCTTTGCGCCCGACGCGCGTCGGTTCGGGCTCCCGGCGCCTCGCGGAGTGCTGCTGGTGGGCGTGCAGGGCTGCGGCAAGTCCCTCGCCGCGAAGGTCGCGGCATCGCAGCTGGGCGTGCCGCTGCTCCGCCTCGACCTGCCTCGGGTCATGGGGGCGGCCGAAGGAGCGGAGGAGAACCTGGCCCGCGCACTGGCGGCCGCGGAGGCCGTCGCCCCCGTCGCCGTCTGGGTGGACGAGATCGAGAAGGCCTTCGCGGGGAGCGGGCCTGGGCAGGGTGCCGACTCACGGGCGGCCCGGCTCCTCGGCTCCTTCTCCACCTGGCTGCAGGAGCGGGCCGGAGCGGTCTTCGCGGTGGCCACGGCAAACGACGTCTCGCGCCTGCCCCCCGAGCTGCTCCGGCGCGGGCGCTTCGACGAGCTCTTCTTCGTGGACCTTCCCGACGCGGCGGCTCGGCGCTCCATCCTGGCCCTCCACCTCCACAAGCGCGGCCGGGAGGCGGACCGCTACGACCTGGCCCTGCTGGCCGACGCCTGCGAGAATTTCTCGGGCGCGGAGCTGGAGCAGGTGGTGGTGGGGGCGATGCACCGGGCATTCGCGCAGGGCCGGGACCTCGAGATGTCCGACCTGCGGCGAGTCGCCCAGGATCTGGTCCCACTGTTCAGGACCTACGAGGAGGAGATCAAGGCGCTCCGCGAGTGGTCGCGTGGCCGGGCTCGCGCCGCCGGCCGCGAGGGAGCGGTGGTCGACCTGTTCCGGCGCGCCGGCGCGTGAGGCCTCCCATGGCGACTCTTCGCTTCCACCCCCTCACCCCCGATCGCCTCGGCGACCTCGAGGCCCTCTTCGGACCACGCGGCGCCTGCGCAGGATGCTGGTGCATGTTCTGGAAGCAGACCCGGCCCGAATACGAGGAGGGCAAGGGGACGCGCAACCGGGACGCCATGAGGCGCCAGGTCCGGGCGGGGGTCGTTCCAGGGATCCTGGCCTACGACGCGGAGGGCCCGGTGGGTTGGTGCGCCGTCGAGCCGCGGAGCGCCTACACGCGGCTGGCTCGCTCACGGACCCTGGCGCCGGTGGACGAGGCGCCGGTCTGGTCGGTGCCCTGCTTCTTCATCGCGCGTCGCGCCCGCGGGACCGGGCTCACCTCGGCGCTGATCGCGGCTGCGGCCCGGCACGCCCGCCGGGCAGGGGCGAAGATCCTGGAGGGCTACCCGGTGGATCCGAGCGGCCAGACCGCGGACGCCTGGCTCTACACGGGGCTCGCGTCCACGTTCCGGCGGGCCGGCTTCGAGGAAGTGGCGCGTCGATCGCCGACACGCCCGCTGGTGCGACTCAGCCTCCTGCCGGCGCCGAGAGCGCCCGCAGCACGTGGTCGTGCACCCGGCCGTTCGAGAGCAGGCAGTTCCCGGAAGCGGCCGTCGGCTTCCCGGCGAGGTCGGTGAAGCGTCCACCGGCCTCCTCGGCCAGCACCAGCAGCGGGGCGATGTCCCAGACCTGCACCCCGGCCTCGATCCAGGCTTCGGCCCGGCCGGTGAGCACCATGGCGGCACCGGCCAGGTCGCCGTAACAGCGGGCCTGGGCGGCGGTCCGGGCCACCTCCAGGACGGCACGCTCCCGCTCCGGCGCGAAGACCCCGCGGAACTCGCCGAAGGAGAGGCTCGACTCGGTCCAGTCGGCGATCCCCGAGACCTGGAGGCGCACCGGATCGGAGCCGTCGCGCGCCATCCAGGCGCCACGGCCCCGGGCCGCCCAGTAGGTCTCGCCGAGCGCGGGCATGGCCATGGCCCCGATCACCACGCGCCCCTCGTCCTCCAGCGCCACGAGCGGCCCCCAGAACGAACCACCGCGGGTGAAACCACGGGTCCCGTCGATGGGGTCGACGATCCAGCGCGTGGAGGCGTCGCCGGCGTGGGCGCCGGTCTCCTCGCCGAGGATGGCGTGGGTCGGGAAGGCGGCGCGGATGGCGGCCAGCACGGCCGCCTCTGCGTCCCGGTCGGCGGCCGTCACGGGCGTGCGGTCGGGCTTGGTCTCGACGCGGACCCCGCGGCGGAAGTGGGCCAGGCTGGCCGCGGACGCGGCCTCCACGGCGCGGCGGGCGGTCGCGAGGGCCAGGTCGAGGTCGAGCGGCATGCGCGGACAATACCACCGAGGTGGGCGCCGAAACGGAACGGCCGCCCCGGGGAGCCCGGGACGGCCGTCGATACGTCGGTATCCGACTCGTTACTTCTTGGGGCGCATGTCGCCGGTGGCCAGGTAGCGCTGGTGGAACGAGAAGGCCTCGCTGTACATGTGCGGTGTGTGGAGGCCGAAGCTGGGGTTCTTCATCGAGCGCTTCACGTAGTCCCAGAGGATGGGGCGGTACTCGGGGGCCGCGCACTTCTCGATGACCTCCTTGGCCTTCTCCTTCGGGCTCTTGCCGCGGAGATCGGCGAAGCCGAACTCGGTGACGATGCCGTTCACCTCGTGCTCGGTGTGGTCGATGTGCGAGGCGAAGGGGACGATGGCCGAGATCTTCCCGTCCTTGGCGGTGGCCGGGGACATGAAGATCGTGTAGGCGGAGTTGCGGGCGAAGTCACCCGATCCGCCGATGCCGTTCTCGATGCCCTTGCCGGCGATGTGCGTCGAGTTCACGTGGCCGTAGATGTCGGCCTCGACGAACCCGTTCATGGCGATGCAGCCGAGCCGGCGGATGATCTCCGGGTGGTTGGAGATCTCCTGCGGGCGCAGGATGATCTGCTTCCGGTAGCGGTCGATCTCCTTGTTGAAGCGGACCTGCCCCTCCGGGGAGACCGAGAAGGCGGTGGCGGAGGCGACGGTGAGCTTCCCCGAGTCGAGCATGTCGAGCATGCCGTCCTGGATCACCTCGGTGTAGCTGGTCATGTTCTCGAAGGGCCCCTCGTTGAGGCCCACGAGCACGGCGTTGGCGATGTTGCCGACGCCCGACTGCAGCGGGTTCAGGTGCTTCGAGAGGCGGCCTGCCTTCACCTCGCCGGCGAGGAAGTCGATGATGTGGCCGGCGATCCGCTTGTGGATGTCCTCAGGCGGCTTGAAGGGGGCGTTGCGGTCGGGGTAGGTGGACTCGACGACGGCCACCACCTTGCTGACGTCGATGTTCCAGAACTTGGAGCCCTTGCGGTCGTCGGCCTTCAGGATGGGCAGCGGAACCCGCGCCCCGTGCTCGCCGGGGATCGAGATGATGTCGTGCATCCCCTCGAGGCGCTCGTCCTGCCAGCTGTTCACCTCGAGGATGATCTTGTCGGCCATCTCGAAGTAGACGTTGTTGGCTCCGCAGGAGGACGACGGGACGAGGGTGCCGTCCTCGTTGATCTTGGTGACCTCGATGATGGCGAAGTCGATGTTGTTCTTGCCCTTGCCGTAGTACCCGTAGCGCACCAGGGAGCCGGCATGCGACAGGTGCATGTCCTGGTATTCAATGATGCCGGAGTTGATCTTCTCGCGGGTCACCGCGTCGCCCTGGTAGGGGAAGCGGAACCGCTGCGACTCGACGAAGCTCATCATCGAGTCCTGCTCCGGGCCGGTGGACGCGCCCGTGAGCACGTCGAGCTTCAGCGCCTTGCCCTTCACCTTCTCGTCGAGCGCGCGCTTGGCGAGCGCGATCGGAACGGCCTTGGGATAGCCGGCGCCGGTGAAGCCGGACATGCCGACGACCGAGCCATTCGGGATGAGCGCCGCGGCAGCCTCCGCAGACATCACCTTGCTCTTCAGCCCCTTGTGAAGGATCCGATCACCCATCGTGTGTTTCTCCTCGCGGACTCGCGGTCCGTTTGCGTGCGTTGGGGTGCAGCGAGCCCACCACTCCCGGAAACGCGCGGGGGGAGGGCAGGGTCCGGCAGGATAGCCCGGACGGGACGCGATATGGAAGGGCGAAGGCGCGCCGTGACGACCGTCAAGCGCCCAGGAAACGGTCGATTTTCTCGACGAGGTGCGTCGTAGCCTGGTCGCGCCAGGCGGCGGTGACCACGCGCCGCCCCTCCGAATCGCCCTCGAAGGCTCCCTGGCTTCCCATCCACTCCATCGCGTTCTCGAGGGTGGCCTTGGAGATCGATTCTCGCATCAGCACGGTTCCGGAGAGGAATTCGGCCAGGCCCCGCTCGAGGGCCTGCTTCACCAGCGCCTTGCGGTCGGCCGTGGATCCGGAGATTCCGGCGCTCCGGACCGTCTCCCCGGCGACGCGGTAGGCCTCCAGGTAGGGGCGCGTCAGGTCGGCGAGGAAGTCGAGCCGCGACCGGGCCGGGCCGGGGCGAACCCCCCCGCCCACCTCGACGACCGCGCCCAGGGCCACGAGGGCGTCGAGCCTGGACTGGTAGATGGATTCGAAGGTGGCGCCCACCGGGTACATGAACTCGAGCCGGAAGAGGCGGGAGAGCCAGCGGACGTCGTCCCGCACCTCGTCGACCGCGGCTCCTCCGGCTCGCGAGCGCACCGACTGGGCGACGAGCGAGAGCCCGACGAACCGGTTCAGGATGGCGTTCCGGTGGAAGTCGAGGTAGGTGCGCTTCCCGTCCGGGACCTGGTAGATGACCTGACCGCCCGCCTCCTGGACGTCGATGACCTTGTTGGCCGCGAAGGTGGCCACTGCGTCGTGGATCGGGCCGGGAGCCATCGGACTGGACGGCGCCCCGACGAGACCGGAGGCGATCCGGGCGTTCTCGCCGATCGCGATGGTCCGGAGCAGGTCGACCCGCTCGGCCACGTCCCCCGCCGAGATTCCGCGGCGCACATGGGAGAGGAGCGCGGCCGCCACGAGGCTGACCGGCGTGACCGTCACCACCTCGGCGATGCCCCACATCACGCGGTTGGCGAGGTGCTGGACGAGCGAGCGGCGCGAGTCGGAGCCGCGCTCGTCCACGTCCATGGTGAGCGAGGGCGCGCCTGCGCTGGCCCCGAGCTGCTTCTCGGCGACGTCCTTGAGGGAGACCGGCGTGCCGAACTGGAGATAGATGCGGCCGTACCGCCGCAGGAGGGCCCGGGGCGTCTGGAGGAGGGCGCCGAAGGACTCCTTCTTCTTCTCCCCCCCGGCGAGCTCCTGGGCGTACGAGGCCCCCTCGACCAGCCGCTCGTAGTCGACCGCGATGGGGATGAAGAGGACGTCGTCCGCCGCCCCGTCTCCCCAGGCGTCGACCTCCATGGAGAAGAGACCGGTCTTGGGGAAGAGGAGCTTGCCGGTCCGTGAACGCCCTCCCTCCGGAAAGAACTCCTGCGTGAACCGGTTCCGGAGCAGGTACTTCACGTAGGCCCGCAGGGTCGCGCTGTAGATCTTGTCGCCCTTGAAGCTGCGCCGGATGAAGAAGGCGCCGGCGTGGCGTGCGAACGAGCCGAAGGGCCAGAAGGAGAGGTTGATGCCCGCGGCGACCTGGGGCGGGATGAGGCCGTGCTCGTAGAAGGCCCAGGAGAGCAGCATGTAGTCGACGTGGCTCTTGTGGCTGGGCGTGAGCACGAGCGGCCGGTCGGCCGCCAACCGCCGGATCTCGGCCAGCCCCTTCTCGTCGATCTCCACCCGGTCGTACATGGTCTGGAAGATCCAGCGGAAGATGGGCCGGATGAAGTCGATGAAGAGGGGGGAGTACCGGCTGGCGATCTCGCGGAGATCGCGGACGGCCTCGCGCCGGACCGAACCCGCCGTCCGTCCCTTCTGCCTGGCCACGTGCTCCAGCACCTCGCGCAGGTGCCGGTCCCGCATCACCTTCTCCTCGACGCGGGTCGGGGTCCGCAGGGGTGGACCCACCGCGGCGCGCAGTTCCCGGGCCAGGTGGTGGTGGATCGTTCCGCGGGCCTTGCGGGCCACGAGCGCGTCGGGCTCGCCGGAGCGCTCGGCCACGAAGGCGGCCAGGTCGATGGGGCGGCCCACGCGAAGGAAGGCCCGCTTGTAGTTGCGGAAGAAGGCCACCGCCGCCGGGAGGGTGGTGGGCGATTCGGGCGATCCCCAGACCAGGTCCCAGATGGAGGGAACGACCCGCTGGGCACGGCGGCTCCAGACCAGGATGAGGGGGACGAGGAAGATCGGGCGCTGCTGCCCCCTCTGCAGCTCCACCAGCGCCTCGAACGGGGGCGCGCTCGCCTCGTGCGAGTTCAGGAAGATGACGGCGGTCGACTGGCCTCGCGCGGCCGCGTCGACGAGGGCGCGCTGGCTGCGCCACACCGCGGCGAGCCAGCCGAAGAGCCCCACGAAGTTGACCGCGACCCGGAGCGGCGCCAGCCCGAGCCGGCGAACCAGCCACTTCACGTAGAGGTAGTTGATGAGGCCCGACGAGCGCGCGACGAAGACCACGCTGCCCCGCGCGACCAGGGCCGACATCTGCTCCTCGAGCCCCTCCGGCAGGTGGATGGGATCGAACCAGCGGTCGAAGAGGAGCCGCCGCCGGCGGGGGCTTCGGGGCTCGGCGGGCGTGGGGGGAGCGGGTTCCAATCGGGGTCCGGGTGGGTCGGGGCGCTAGGCGCCTCGGCGCTTCACGCGCCCCTCGCGGTCGAGGTACCAGGGCTCGACGAGCAGCGTCTCGACCTCGCCCCGGTGCCCCTTCACGTCCGCTCCCAGGTCGTGAAGGGCCTGGAGGACCTCGCCCCGGACGCGCGCGTTGTCCCGATCGCGAAGGAGGAGCGCGATGAGCGCCTCGCGGGCGGCGTCGCTCGGCGTCCCGACCGTGAGGGCGCGGGCCGCCGCGATCCGCACGTCGTCCACGAAGTCCTCCAGGAGCGGGAGGACCGCCTCGTCTCGCCCGGGACCGCCTACGGGGCCGAGGGCGGCGAGGTCCGGGTGCTCGCGCAGCCAGGCGAGGAGGACCAGCTTCTTCTCCGGGTCCCGGGTGTACTCCCGGCCGAGCTTCTGGAGGATTGCGTGCACGGTGCCGAGGAGTTCCTCCGGCGGGGCGAGCGAGGCGAGCACCCGCAGCCCCCACGCGACCCCCGACTCCTGCTCCTCGAGGAATTCCCGCACCGGTTCCCGGGCCTTGGCGCCGGCGGCGACCAGCACGGCGCGGGCCTGCTCCTTCTCGTCGTCGTCGGAGATGCCCACCTCGGCACGGACCGTGAATCGCAGGCAGAGGATCTTGAGCGCGGCGGCGGTACCGAGCTCGCCGAGCTGCTGGATGGCGTTCTGCCGCGTCTCGGCCGGCCCCCACTTCTGCGTGATCTTCTGGCCCAGCTTCTTCAGGCTGGCCTGCTCCCGCGATTCCCGGTTGCCGAAGAGGTCGAGGATTCCCATGGCGACCTTCTACAACGAGATTCCCGATCGCGGGTCGGACTTGTAGAGATCCTGGAGCGGCTTCACCGCCTCGCGGAGGGCGTCGCTCTCCTCGGGGAGGACGATCCTCGCCACGGCGTACAGGTCGCCGCGGGGCCCTCCCTTGAGGTCCGGCAGGCCCTTGCCGCGCAGCCGGAGCTGCCGTCCCGACTGGGTTCCGGCCGGAATCTTGAGCTGGACCTGACCCTCGAAGGTGGGAATGACCACCTCCGCGCCGGTGGCGGCCTCGGGAACGGTGAGGGGGAGGTCGAGGTACAGGTCGTGCCCCTCCCTGCGAACTCCAGGGTTCGCGACGAGGCGGACGACCAGGTACAGGTCCCCGGCAGGGGCCCCGTTCAGGCCCTCGCCTCCCTGCCCCGAGAGCCGGATCCTGGAGCCGTCGGTGACCCCGGCGGGGATCTTCACCCGCAGCGTCTTGCCGTCGATGTGCAGATCGCGCTCGGCTCCGAGGACCGCGTCGCGGAGGTCGACCTGGAGCTCGGCCTCGGCGTCCCGACCCGGGATCGCCGAGGGCACGCCCCTGCGGCGGCCGCGCCCCCCTCCGCCGAACAGGTCGCCGAAGATGGAGCCGAAGTCGAAGTTGCCCACCCCACCGACGTTGACGGTCTCGAAGTCCCCCAGGTCGAAGGGGACCTCCTGGCCGGGGCGCCCTCCGTGCTGCCTCCACTGCCGGTACTGGTCGGCGGCCTTCTCGTCGAAGCCGGTGCGCAGCGAATCGGGCCCGAACTCGTCGTAGGCCTTGCGCTTCTTCGCGTCGGAGAGGACCTCGTGGGCAGCCGTGATCTCCTTGAACTTCTCCTCCGCCCTCTTGTCCCCGGGGTTCATGTCCGGGTGGAACTTCTTGGCGAGCTTCCGGTAAGCCTTCCGGATCTCGTCGCTCGAGGCGCCTCGACTCACGCCGAGGACGTCGTACAGGTCTCGCTGGGGCACGTCGAAAAGCTAACGCGCCAGCGCCCGAGGTCAACGTTGGTTGTCGCCCCGAAGGGTGGGGAGGACTAGAATCCCCCCGTGCTGAAGGGCGCCCTCGTCGCTGCAATCCTCGCCCCGCTGGCCGCCGGGGCCACCGACGTCCCGGCTGGAGGTCGCGTCGTCGACTCGGTGGTGGCGGTCGTGGCCACCCGGGGACGGGAGGCGCGCGTCGTCACCCTCTCCAAGGTCACGGAAGAGGGGCGCATCGCGCTCGTCTCCCGGGGGGGCATGGCAGCGGCCTCGGCCGTCCTCGACGGGGCGGTCCTGCGCGCGTCCCTCGACTGGTACGTCGATCAGCTCCTGCTCCACGAGGAGGCGGTCCGGCTCCAGGTCTTCGAGGTGGATCGGGATGCTGCGGTGGCCGAGCTGGCACGGTTCAAGGCCCGGTTCGCCACGCCCCGGGAGTTCAAGGCCTTCCTCTTCGAGATCGACGCGACCGAGGAGGAACTCACGAGCACCCTCCGCCGCAGCCTCCGCGTCCGGAAGTACCTCGAGTCCCGCCTGGGGAGGCTGGGTCCGGATCCACGGGAGATCGAGGCCTGGTACCGGGCGCACCCATCCGAGTACGAAGGTCGATCGCTCCCGGAGGTGACCGAGGAGATCGGCGCCCGGCTGTCGGCCACCAGGGCCGACGCCGAGACGAAGGCGCTGCTCGCCGACCTGCGAAGGCGGGCCGACATCCGCATCCTCATCGACCTGGGCACCCGACCGTGACCCGGGAAGGGTCGCCCGGGATGGCCTTCCGGCGAATGCGGGAGGCCGACCTCCCGCGCGTGATGGAGATCGAGAGGGGCGCATTCTCGCACCCCTGGTCGGAGGAGCTGGTGCGGCGCGAGCTCCGCCACGAGTTCTCCACGGTCCTGCTCGCGACCGGGGGGACCGACGGGACCGTGTGGGGGTTCGCCGTGGTCTGGCTCGTTCACGACGAGCTCCACGTCCTCAACGTGGCGGTCGCTCCCGAGGCCCGGCGGCAGGGCGTGGCGCGCGCCATCCTCGACCAGGTGGAGGCACGGGGGCGCGAGCAGGGGGCGCGGGTGGCGATGCTGGAGGTGCGCCGTGGAAACGAGCCGGCCATCGCTCTCTACCGATCCCTCGGCTATCGCGAGGTCGGCGTCCGTCCGCGCTACTACGCCGAGGACGGGGAAGACGCCCTGGTGATGGACAAGGACCTTTAGGGAGGTCGCTTCGCCGTGGTAGACAGCCCGCCATGACGACCGCGCTCCTCCTCGGCCTGGCCCTGGTCGCCGCTCCGCCTCCCGCGCCGGCTTCCCCGTCCTTCCTCAGGGAGCTGGCGGAGACGCGCGCCTACCGGGCCGGACTTCCCTCCCGGGCGACCGTGGTGCCCGGCGGCGCCGAGGTGATCTTCCTCCGTTCGGGTCCGCGGGGAGGCGTGATGTCGCTCTTCGCCACCGAGATGGCCACCGGCAAGACGCGAGAGCTTCTCACCGCGGACGCGCTGCTCGCCTCCGATCCCGGAGAACTCACCGACGCCGAGAGGGCGCGGCTCGAGCGGCAACGGATCACCGCCAGGGGGATCACCCACTACGAGGTGTCGCGGGACGGGACGAATCTCCTCGCATCGATCGGCGGCCGGCTCTACGCCGTCGACCGGCAGACGGGGGAGAAGCGCCGCCTGCCGGTGCCGCAGGGCTCCCTCGACCCGCGACTCTCCCCGGACGGCAAGCTCGTGGCCTTCGTCTCCGGAGGGGAGCTGCACGTCCTCGACCTCGCCTCCGGAAAGGCCCGGGCGCTCACCACCGGGGCGACCGAGTGGAAGACCCACGGGCTGGCCGAGTTCGTCGCCCAGGAGGAGATGGACCGCGACGAGGGCTACTGGTGGTCGCCCGACTCGAGGAGCCTGGCCTTCGAGGAGGCCGACGACACCGACGTCGAGAAGCTCTCCATCCAGGACCCGGCACGCCCCGAGCGGCGCCCGGTGCAGTTCGCCTATCCCCGCGCCGGGACCCGGAACACCCGGGTGCGGCTGGGTGTCGTCGGAGTCGAGGGTGGGGTTCCCACCTGGATCGACTGGGACCGTGAGCGGTACCCGTACCTGGCCCAGGTGCGCTGGCAGAAGGGCGCGCCGCTGCTCCTCGTCGTCCAGGACCGAACCCAGACCGAGGAGGCCGTCCTCCGTGCCCACACCGCCACCGGCAAGACGACGGTGCTCCTCGTCGAGAAGGACGCGGCCTGGCTGAACCTGGACGACGCGGCCCTGCGCTGGATGCCGGACGGCTCGGGCTTCCTCTGGTTCACCGAGCGCAACGGCGGGGCGGAGCTGGAGCTACGGGCGCCCGACGGCACCCGGATCTCGGGCGTCGCGCCGGTAGCCGCCGGCTACGTGGGGATGGCCGGGGTCTCCGACGACGGAGAGGTCTGGTTCCTCGGGACGCGCGGCGACCCCACGCGCGACAGGCTGTTCCGGGTCAGGCCCGGGGCGGCGCCAGTCGAGGTGGTGCTGCCGGGCGAGCCCCTCGCCGCGCTCGAAGCCAAGCTCGCCGACGGCGGGAACTCGCTCCTCGTCACCTCGACCCGGGACGGCGCGGGTTCGCGCACCACGGTCGTGACGCCCGCCGGGAAGGAGCGGGTCGAGCTGCCCTCGGTGGCCGTCGAGCCGCCATTCCGCTCCCGTCCGGAGGTCCGGCAGGTCGGCGAGCGGAAGCTCTGGACCTCCCTCGTCCGTCCCCGCGACTTCCGCCCCGGCCTGAAGTACCCGGTGATCGTCCAGGTGTACGGCGGCCCCACCCGCTTCCGGCCCATGGGGCTGCGGGCCGGATCGCCGCGGGCGCAGTGGATCGCCGATCAGGGTTTCCTGGTGGTGAACATCGTGAACCGGGGCGAGACGGCGCGGCTGGGGCGCGCCTTCGAGCGCGCCGTGAAGGGAGACCTGGGCGGTCCGGCGCTGGAGGACCAGGCCGAGGCGCTGACCGCGCTGGCCACGGTGGTCCCCGAGATCGACCTCTCCCGGGTGGGCATCTCGGGCTGGTCGTTCGGGGGCTACATGGCGGCGCTGGCCTCACTCCGGCGGCCCGACCTGTACCGGGCCGCGATGGCGGGCGCCCCGGTCGTCGACTGGCGCGACTACGACACCTACTACACCGAGCGTTACCTGGGGTTGCCCGGGACGGCGCCGGAGGCCTACGACCGGAGCTCGCTCACCCGGATGGCCGGCAAGGACCACGCGCCGTTGCTCCTCGTCCACGGGACGGCCGACGACAACGTCTACCTGCTCCACTCGCTGAAGCTGGCCGACGCCCTGTTCCGGGCCGGAGCCCCGGCCACCTTCGTTCCCCTTGCCAACGTCACACACCTGGCAGCCGATCCCTCCACCGCCGAGCGGCTGGCCGAGCTGGAGATCCGCTTCTTCCGGGAGAACCTCGGCGCTCCGCGCCCCTGAAGCCATGGCCTGGGTCACTGCGCGCAGGCTGCTCTTCCACCTCGATCCGGAGCGGGCCCATGCGCTCGCGGCCCGGACCCTGCGCGCCGTGGGGGGGGGCGGCGGGGCCTTCCGGCCCCGGCCCGACGATTCCCTGCGCGTCAAGTGCATGGGACTGGAATTCGAGAGCCCGCTCGGCATGGCGGCCGGGTTCGACAAGGGGGAGGTGCTCGTCCGCGGACTCCACGCGCTCGGCTTCGGCCACGTCGAGGTCGGGACCATCACGCCCCGGCCCCAGGCGGGCAACCCCCGGCCGCGCCTCTTCCGGCTGCCCGAGCACCGGGCTCTCATCAACCGGATGGGCTTCAACAACGAGGGAATGACGGCCTGCGGGGCGCGTCTCGCCCGCCTGCCGGGGGAGGGAAGGGGAATCGTCGGGGTCAACGTCGGCAAGAACAAGGACACTCCCAACGAGCGCGCCGTCGACGACTATCTCGCGGCCATCGACGCGCTTCACCCGTGGGCCGATTACCTGGTGGTGAACCTCTCCTCTCCCAACACGCCGGGCCTGCGGGACCTCCAGGACCGCGCCCCGCTCGAGCGCCTGCTGGGCGCCTGCGTCGACCGGGTCCGGCCGCTCGGCAAGCCGCTCCTCGTGAAGCTCGCCCCGGACCTCGCGCCGGAGGCGCTCGACGAGGCGGTCGACGTGGCGGTGGCGAGCGGCGCCTCCGGGGTGATCGCGACCAACACCACGATCCAGCGCCCCGGCGCAGTGGCCGGGCACCCCAGGGCCGTCGAGGCGGGCGGTCTCTCGGGAGCCCCGCTCGCGCCGCTCGCCCTGGCCGCCCTGCGCCGAGCCCATGCGCGGGCCCGCCGGCGCATTCCCATCGTGGGGGTCGGTGGGATCATGGACGCCGCGGATGCCTACACGCGGATCCGGGCAGGGGCCACGCTGGTGCAGGTCTACACGGGTTTCGTCTACGGAGGCCCGGCCTTCCCGCGGCGGATCCTGGAGGAATTGCCGGAGTTGCTCCACCGGGACGGATTCCGGACGGTGGAGGAGGCCGTCGGCACCCTGCCCGGTTGACTGGTAAATCACCTGGACAGTTGACTGCCATGACGCGACGCGTTATACCTTGCCCTCGAAATCCCCCTCCGCGAGAAGGGCCCACCCCACGCAAGGAGACGACGATGGCCGAGGCACAGAAGCGCAACGCGAAGAGCAACGCCAAGGTGGAAGGCTTCCTCCGGGAGTCCGTCGAGGTCGCCCAGGCTCGCCTCGAACTCCTCGAGGCCGAGGCACAGAAGCTCCTCCACGAGGTCCAGAGCCGCTTCCAGAAGATGTCCGGGAAGGACTGGGCCGAGGTCCGCGGCCGGCTCGACCACCTCCGTGAGGTGGGCATGGAGCGCGCAGAGGAGTGGAAGGACAAGGCGCAGGAGTTCCGCGTCGAGGCCGCCGAGAAGCTCGAGAACCTCCAGGTCTCGGCGCTTCGCTTCCTGGGCGTGGCCAGCCGCGAGGAGGTCGCCGAGCTCTCCCGCGAGATCAACAAGATCCTGAAGAGGCTCGACGAGAGCCGCAAGCGCAAGGCCGGCAAGCCCACGCGCAAGTCCGTCGTCGGGCAGGCCTGAGGAAGGGGAGCGACTCGATGGCGGATCTCCAGGCGAAATTCCGGGAAGCTTGGTCGCACGCGCTGGTCGGGCTGAACGCCGCCGAGGCCGAGGCGGAGAAGGTCCTCGCCCGGCTGGCCGATGCGGCCGGGCTCACCCCCGAGGACGTGAAGCACCACGCCCGCGAGTTCGGTGAGCGGCTCACCCAGCAGCGTCGCGAGGTGGAGCGCGCCATCGACGACGGCGTCCGCCGAGCAGCGGCCCAGTTCAAGATCCCGACCCGCGACGAGATCGAGGCGCTCCGCCGCCGCATCGACCAGGTCGCCGACCGGCTCGAGGCCGTGGCCCAGGAGCGCGCGCGCAAGGAGTAGGATCCCGGGCGGGTCGCAGCCATGCGGGTCACCGAGATCTTCTTCAGCATCCAGGGTGAGGGCACGCGCGCGGGACGCCCCTGCGTGTTCGTGCGCTTCACAGGATGTGACCTGCGCTGCAACTACTGCGACACGGCCTACGCCTTCACCGGGGGGCGAGAGATGTCCCGGGAGGAGATCCTCGCCGAGGTGGCGACCCACCCGAGCCGCCTCGTGCTCCTGACCGGTGGCGAGCCCATGCTGCAGCGGGAGCTTCCCGACCTGGCCCGCGACCTGCTCGACCGCGGCCACGAGGTGCTCGTCGAGACCCACGGCCAGGCCCCTCTCGGGGCCCTTCCGGACGAGGTGGTCCGCATCGCCGACGTCAAGACGCCGGAATCGGGCGAACCCGCCACCGACCTGGGCTGGCTCGCGCGGCTTCTGCCCCATGACGAGGTGAAGTTCGTGGTCTCCTCGGAGGCCGACTTCCGGTGGTCGCTCGACGTGATCCGCCGCCACGGACTGGAGGGGAGGGTGACGGTCCTCGTCGGCCCGGTGCTGGGTCGGGTCGAGCCGCGCGACCTGGTGCGGTGGATCCTGGAGAGCGGCGTCGCCGCACGGCTCAACCTCCAGCTCCACAAGCTGGTCTGGGGGGCCGAGGCCAGGGGCGTCTAAGGATCCGCGGGCGGCTCGGGGAACTTGACGCGCCCGCACCGGGAGCGCTAGCTACCGGGAAGTCAGGCGAAACAGGGTCGTGTCTTCCCGAGAGCGACGAGGAGCAGCGTGTTCGAGCCCGATCCGAGCATCCGCTACATCCCGGCCACCCGCGACCAGGTCGTGGCGCTCGTGGAGAGCATCAACCAGCCCCAGGTGTCGATCCCGGGAAAGGAGCCCCAGGCGGTGCAGGGGTTCCTCTGCGGCCTGCGAAACCAGAACGGCACCTTCTCCATCTTCGCCTCGCTCTACCTGCCGAAGTCGAGCGAGAACGTGGTGTACGCCAGCGACCGTCGCGAGGTCGGGATGGAGGAGTACCGCGACGTCGAGATCGAGGGGCTCCACTTTCTGGAATCCATGGGATTCATGCTCGACAACCTGAACTTCCGGAACCTGGCCCAGGCGCAGCAGGTCGAGACCCTGAAGCGGGTGCCGCTGTTCCATGAGCCCCGCCCCGCCGGCCCGGCCGCCGGCGGGTCCTCCGAGGCCAGGACCTCCGAACGCATCGCGCGCCTGCTGGCGAGCGTCTGATCATGCACCGACTCCCGCTCCTCCCCGCCACCGCCCTCCTCCTCCTCGCGTCGGCCTGCGCCCACGGTGCGAGCGCGCGGGACAAGGACACCGCCATCGTGCACGCCGACCTGGGGGCCGAGGCGGTGAACGCCGGCCGTGCCCAGGATGCGATGAAGTCTTACGACGAGGCGCTCAGCTACGACCCCGACCTCGCCGAGGCCCACCTGGGCAAGGGCGTCGTCTACGAGCTGGCCTACGGGAAGCTCGACGAGGCCGAGGCCGAGTACCGGAAGGCCATCCTCCTCAAGCCGGGGCTCGCGGAGGCGCACAACAACCTGGGCCAGTTGCTCGCCCGCACCGGCCGGCTCGAGGAGGCGGTGAAGGAGTTCGACCTGGCGTCGTCGATCATGCTCTACCGCGAGCCCTGGGTGGCCCGCTGCAACAAGGGGCAGGCGCTCTGGCGAATGGGAAAGAAGGAGGAGGGGGTGGCCGAGCTCAAGTCGTGCCTCAACTTCCAGCCCAAGTACTGCCAGGGATGGCGCGAGCTGGGGCGCATCCAGCTCGCTGACGGGCAGGCAGCGGACGCGGTGGGGTCGTTCGAGCAATACGCGAAGACCTGCGAAAAGGCGGCCGACGCGCAGCAGCTGCTGGGCGCGGCCCTGCTCCGTGTCGGGCAGGGCGACCGCGCGCGCGAGGCCTTCCAGAAGTGCGCCGAGCTCGGCGAGGGAACGCCGCTCGGCGAGGACTGCAAGAAGAGCGGCGAGCAGCTGCGGTGACGCCTGGCGCTCCCGAGCCCGTTCCGGAGCCGCGCGCCGAGGCGCTTCGCGCCTTCGGGCGCCACCTCCTGCGGGAGCGCGAGCTCCGGGGGCTGACGCCCGGGGACGTCGCCCGTGTGACCCGGCTCGCCCCCCCGGTGATCGACGCCATCGAGGCGGGAGATCCGGAGCGCATGCCGCCGCGCGGCTACCTGGTCGGCTACCTGCGGAGCTACGCGGGAGCCGTCGGGCTCGACGCCGACGACGTCGTGCTCCGTTACCAGGAGGCGGCCGGCGCCGAGGACCCCCAACCGTCGACCGGACCGGCTCGTGCGGGCGCCCGGTCGATAGGGACGCCTTCTCCGGGAAGTCGCAAGTGGGTGGCGGTCGCCGCCCTGGTGGCCGTGCTCGTCGCCGCCGCGGTTGCCATCGGGATCCGGCGCGGGAGCGGGGACGCAGGCGAGATCCGCGGACGGAAGTCCTCGGAGCGCGCACCCTACCGGGCGCCAGGCGCGCCCTAGTGGCACGCTCCGCCAAGCTCCGGGCAGTGGTCCTGCGGACGGTGGACTACGGTGAGCGGGATCGCGTGGTCACGCTCTTCAGCCGCGAGCGCGGGAAGCTCTCCGCCTATGCCCGGGGTGCGCGCTCGTCCCGGCGCCGCTTCGGGGGCGCCCTGGAGCCGTTCACGCTGCTCGCCGCGGAGGTCACCGAGCGTGGGGGCGACCTCTGGGTCCTGGAGGACGCCGCGGTGGAACGTGGATTCGGGAACCTGCGCGGGGACCTGGCGCGCATCGCCTGCGCCAGCTACGCGGTCGAGCTGGCGCGCGAACTGGTGCGCGACGCCGAGCCGCACGACGACCTGTTCGACGGTCTGGTGGCGTACCTCGCGTTGCTCGACGAGGGCCCGGCCCTGCCGTGGGACCTGCGCCGGTTCGAGCTCGACGCCCTGCGCGCCGCTGGCCTGCAGCCCGCGCTCGTCGAGTGCGCGCGGTGCGGACGGCCGGCCGGGGAGGGCCCGGCCCGCTTCGACCCGCTCCAGGGAGGGGTGCTCTGCGCCGGATGCGCCTCCACCGGGAGTGCCGGGGCCCGGCCAATCGGGGCCGGTGCGCTCGAGGCCCTGCGGCGGCTGCAGCGCGGGGAAACCGTGGAGGAGGACCCTTCGGTGGGCGCCCAGGCGCGTGCAATCCTGGGAGCATGCATCGAGATCCACCTCGGCAGGCGGCTCCAGTCGCGCCGCTTCCTCGACGAGGTGGGGCCCATGCTGGGTCCGTGAGCCCGTCGCGGCAGGTACCGTTTGACAGCACCGGCCGTGGGGACCTACGAAGGAGGGCCCGCCGGTCGCCGCAGGCGGGAAAGCGAGGGCAGCGCGTGACGTTCCAGGACCTCATCCTCAAGCTCCAATCCTACTGGGCCAAGCAGGGCTGCATCCTGGCCCAGGGGTACGACCTCGAGGTCGGAGCCGGCACCATGAATCCGGCGACGTTCCTCCGCGTGCTCGGACCGGAACCGTGGAAGGTCGCCTACGTGGAGCCGTCGCGGCGCCCCGCCGACGGGCGCTTCGGCGACAATCCCAACCGGCTGTTCCAGCACCACCAGTTCCAGGTGATCCTGAAGCCCAATCCTCCCGACACCCAGGATCTGTACCTGGGGTCGCTCCGGGCCATCGGGATCGACCCGCGCGAGCACGACATCCGCTTCGTCGAGGACGACTGGGAGAGCCCCACGCTGGGGGCCTGGGGACTCGGATGGGAGGTGTGGTGCGACGGGATGGAGATCACCCAGTACACCTACTTCCAGCAGGCCGGCGGGTTCGAGGTGAAGCCGGTGGCGGCCGAGCTGACCTACGGGCTCGAGCGGATCGCCATGTACCTGCAGGACGTGGAGAACGTCTTCGACGTCGAATGGGTGAAGGGCGTGAAGTACCGCGAGGTGTTCCACCGCAACGAGGTGGAGATGAGCGAGTACGCCCTGCGCCAGAGCGACCCGAAGATGCTCTTCGGCCTCTTCGACGTCTACGAGGCGGAGTGCAAGCGGCTGCTCGAGCTCCGGCTGCCGTTGCCGGCCTACGATCACTGCCTGAAGTGCTCCCACACCTTCAACCTGCTCGACGCTCGCGGAGCCATCAGCGTCACCGAGCGCGCCGCCTACATCGGGCGGGTTCGCGCTCTGGCGCACCTGTGCGCCCGGGGTTACCTGGCCTCGCGGGAGGCGCTGGGGTTCCCCATGCTGCCACCCCGCGATCGCAAGGCGGCGGTCGATGCCGCGCGCACGGCCCGCGAAGCGGCCGAGGCCGGGAAGTAGGAGGCGGGCATGGCGGAACTTCTATTCGAGATCGGCGCCGAGGAGATCCCGGCGGGATTCGCGCCGGCGGCGCTGCAGCAGCTCGCCCAGGACCTGTCGAAGGCCCTCGACGACGCTCGCCTCGCGCACGGCGAGGTGAGGGCAGTGGGCACGCCGCGGCGGCTCGCCGTGTGGGCGCGAGAGGTCTCGTCCCGGCAGGGGGATGCCATCAGCCAGGCGCTCGGACCGCCAATGGCGCAGGCCGTCGACGCGGCTGGCAACCCCACCCCGGCGGCCACCGGCTTCGCCCGCAGCCAGGGGGTCGAGGTGGCGGCGCTCGAGCAGGTGGAGACGCCCAAGGGACTGAGGCTCGCGGTGACGAAGGTCGAGAAGGGACGCAAGGCCGATCAGGTCGTGCCGGCGATCCTCGAGCGGCTGGTGTCCGGCCTTCGTTTCAAGAAGGCCATGCGCTCCCGCGACGAGGAGGTCACCTTCGCCCGGCCGGTTCGCTGGATGGTCGCGTTCCTCGGCGGAAAGCCGCTCGCGGTGCGGTACGGCTCGATCCGCAGCGGGAGGACCACCTGGGGTCACCGGTTCCTCGCGCCCCGGCCCATCCCCCTTGCCGGCTCGCCCGACGAGTACGTGAAGAGGCTGCGACAGGCGTTCGTGCTGGTCGACCCTGCCGAGCGCCGCGCCGCAGTAGAGAAGGAGCTGGCCCGCGCGTGCAAGCGGGCCGGCGGCGTCCAGCGGCCAGACGAGCCCCTCGTGGAGCAGGTGACCTGGCTGGTCGAGCACCCCACCGCCATCGCCGGCTCGTTCGAGAAGTCGAACCTGGAACTCCCGGCGGAGGTGGTGATCTCCGAGATGCGCAACCACCAGCGCTACTTCGCGGTGGTGGACGGCAAGGGCCGGCTCACGAACCGCTTCGTGGCCATCTCGGGAACGCCGGTGAAGGACCCGGCGGTGGCCCGCCACGGCTACGAGCGCGTCCTGCGCGCCCGGCTCGCCGACGCCCGGTTCTTCTTCGAGGAGGACCGCAAGCGGAGGCTGGTCGATCGGATCGAGGACCTGGGCCGACGGACCTACCAGGCGCGGCTGGGCAGCGAGCTCGATCGCGTGCACCGTATCGGCGCGGTCGCGAGCGACCTGGCCCGGGCACTGGGCCGGGAGGACCTCGTTCCGGACGCGCTGGAGGCGGCCCGCCTCTGCAAGACCGACCTCACCACCGGAATGGTGGGCGAGTTCCCCGAACTGCAGGGCACGATGGGCGGACACTACGCCCGGCTCGAGGGGCTCAGGCCCGCCATCGCCGACGCCATCGAGGACCAGTACAAGCCTCTCGGCGCCTCGGAGGAGATGCCGCGCGGAGACCTGGGTGCGCTGGTCGGCGTGGCCGACAGGCTGCACCAGCTGGTCGGCATCATCGGGGTGGGAGAGAAGGCCACCGGCGCAGCGGATCCGTACGGGCTCCGGCGCGCGGCCATCGCCATCCTGCGCATCGTCCAGGCGCGGGGCTGGCACCTCTCCCTCACGACCGCCGTGGAGCGCACCCTCGATGCCCTCGCCGGAGCGCGCCTCGCCGCCGACCGGGCGGTGGTGGCCTCCCAGGTGAGGGAATTCCTGCGGGGTCGCCTGCGCGCGCTCTGGAGCGACGAGTTCGACGGGGACCTCGTCGATGCCGTCCTGGCGGCCGGATTCGACGACGTGGTGGACGCGCGCCAGAGGCTCGAGGCGCTCGCCGTCGTCAAGTCCCGGCCCGACTTCCTCGCGCTGGCCGCGGCCTTCAAGCGCGTGGCGAACATCCGCGAGAAGGCGGGGGAGGGGACGGGAGCCGGCGTGGATCGGGAACTCCTCCGGGAAGACGCCGAGAGCGCGCTGCTCGACGAGCTGACCAGCGTGGAGGCGGAGGTAGCGGAGATGCGCCGCGCCCGCGACTACGCGGCCGTCCTCCGCGCGGTGGCCTCCCTGAAGCCGTCGATCGACCGTTTCTTCGAGCAGGTCCTTGTGATGGCCGACGACCCGGCGGTTCGGGCCAACCGGCTCGGGCTCATGAAGAGGGTGTCCGACCTGTTTGGCGACGTCGCCGACTTCCGGAAGATCCAGGCGGAGCTGCCGCCGGCGAGCGGCGGCTGACGGACCCGGTTTCCCCTTGACCCTGGGGGGACGTGGGGCTTAGGTTTCGCGGTCCCGGTGACCCGATTCCCAAAGATTGTCGCGCTCCTCGCCCTGGGGACGGCGGTTGGCTGTCAGGATTCCTACCCGACGGTCCAGCCCCCCCTCGACATCCTCTACTACCCGGTGGGCCTCTCGGTCCGGCAGGTGGCGCCGACGCCTGCGTCCCCGTACGGGTCCTCGCAGCTCGTCATCGCGAACTCGAACTTCGACCTTCGCTACAACGAGTTCGACGGGGGAACCGTGCTGGTCGTCGACCCCGACCTGTCCGTCGACTCCGAGCTGGGGGGGAGCCTCACCTTGCTCGGCTCCGCGCGAACGGGCAGCTTCCTCGGAGAGGTCGCGGTGATCGACGGCGCCTGCCTGCCCGGATGGCCCGACTGTCCGAGCGCCTGCTCCACGCTGCAGCTGGATCCGACCGTATCGGCCGGTGGCGCCAGGCTCATCGTCGCTTCGCGCTCCAACCAGACCATCTACAGGATGTCGATGACGGCGGACGGGTCGCTCGACTGCGGGGACAATTGCCCCTACGACCTCCCCATAGAGAGGCTCGACCCCTACGGAATTTCCGTTGCCTGCAGCGCAGATACCGGTGCGCCCGCCGCCTACGCCTTCGTGTCCCACCTGCAGGCGGCGAACAACCTGGGGTGGCTCACCCGCGTCAACCTGCTCGAGGAAACCGACGTGCTGGGGCTGGTCCTGGGACCGAACGCCACCTACACGTCGGTCTACAACCCGCAGGACGACCTCGTGTTCGTCAGCTCGTCGGTGGCCGTGACTGCCGACTTCCGCTGGTTCAACCCGCTCGTCACCGTCTCCGACGTCGAGGGATTCGCCGTCCCCGACTACAATGGACCGTTCTTCTCCAACTTCATCCCCGGTGCGGTTGCCCGGGACATGGCCCTTTCGAGCGACGGCCGCCTCCTCTACGTGACGGTCCAGCTCTTCGACCTCACCCTGGCCCTCCAGACCGGCGCCTTCTTCACCCAGGGGGGGGCGCTCGCGGTCTTCGACCTGACCCAGACGGCGTTTGCCGAGCCGCGCATGGCGCTCCTCGGGCTGGAGAGGACCTGCCTGGGCGCGGGCCAGATCCGGCGCCTCCCTCACCGGCCGGGGAAGCCCGACCTGTTCGCCATCACCTGCGACGTGGAGGGCTCGCTTGCCATCTACGACTCCGACGCTCGCAGGGTGGTCCACTACGTCGGCCTCGACCCGTCGACGGGGTTGCCGGTCCTCGGGCTCTCTCCATTCGGCATCGCCGTGGAGCCCATCGACCCGGCCCGCGCCACCGTCCCGGTGCCGGATGCAGGCTACGAGGCCTCGCCCTGCAGCCCGGGCAAGGACTGCCAGCGAATCTACGTGGGCAGCTTCATCGACAACTTCGTGAACATCCTCGAGCTCGATCCGGACCAGCCCACCCGCGTCTCGCTGGTGAAGCGCATCGGGAGGGGCCCGTGAAGCGGCTGGCCCTCGCCGCAGCGCTAGCCTTCTCCGCCTGCTCGAGCGGGAGCCCCATCGTTCCGGCCGGCTTCCGCGGACCGGTGGCGGTCGTCGCATTTCAGGGGATCAACCCGGAGGCGCCCGAGGCGGGGCTCGTTCCGCTGCTCGCGATCGCCTCCGTCCGTGGCGACGAGTTGCGCCTCGTGGACCCGTTCGACGAATCCCCGGTGGCCGGGCCCAACCCGTCCTGGGCGCTCTCGATCCCCACCATGGAGCGCCCGTCGCTCCTGGCCAGCGCGTCTCTGGGCGACGGCCTCGCCGACCTGCTCGTCGTGGCAGGGGCCGAGCCGAAGGTCCAGGTCATCGGCACCTGGCTCGACGGCACGAATGGCTACGGCGTGGTCGCGACCTTGAACCTCGCCGACATCGTCGGCCCGGGTGCACAGCTGCTCTCCCTGGCGGTCGCCCGGGTTCCCGAGGGCCCGGTGGCAGGTGTCCCGGCGGTGGCCCCGGCCTCGGCGGGTCGCGCGTGGGTGGTGGTCGGTGTCACCGACGTCGCCGACCCGGCCGGCGGCCAGCTCGTCGTCCTCGACATGGCCCGGCAGCCCGACGGATCCATCGCCCTCGCGGCGGCCCCGGTCGTGAAGCCGCTCGGGTTCGCGGCGATTGCCATGGCCGCGGCCCCGGACAACGTCCACCTCTACCTCGCCACCCAGGACGTCATCCGGGATTCCTTCGGTGCCGAGGTGCTCGGCGTCGCGGAGCTGGACATGGGCGGTGGGCTCCAGGCCGCCTGGCCCGTGCGCGGTCTCGACGCACGCGGCGCCCCCACCTACACGGTGACGGCCGCCTTCGTGGGCGAGCGGACCCAGGAGAACTTCTACACCTTCGCGGCTCCTGCACTGCGCGTGTACGCCTCACTCGACCCGTCCGGCTGTGGGCCGGAGAGGGACATCGCCTGCGGCGTGGCAACCTTCGACCCGGCGATCGGAGGACTCGCCGCCGACCCGGCGGTCCCGGGCCCCGCGGGATGGCGCGTTCCCCCCCAGTCCTACCGGACACCCATCTTCGTGGCCTCCCTGCCCATCACGATGGGAACGGCGCCGCCCCCCACGCTCCCGGGACCGAATCCGCCGAGCACCGCGTTCGGTTCCCAGGTCTGCTACTCCCCCGCCGTGGCCGGCGTGGCGCTGCCGCTGTGCCCCACCATCACCGAGGAGGCCTCCAACCCTCCCTTCAACGGTGCTGGCGTGCCCCAGAGCTTCATGCTGCAGGCTCCCCCCACCGGTCAGCTCTGGACCAGCGTTACCGGGCTGGTGACGGCCATCGACGGACTCGCCTACCTGCAGGACCTCGGCCGGTTCGGTCCCGTGAACGCCGTGTCGATGCTGAACGACGACCTCACGCGCACCAAGCCCCTCGACGCCCTCGCGGTCGGTCCCATCGGACCGGTGAGCAACTCCTCGCTGTTCGGGTTTCCGGACGGCACGGCCGCTCTCGGCCTCTGGATGGACCGCTCCTCCGGTAGCGGGGCCGGGACGGTGGTCACGGACAGCGCCACGCTCCCCGGCGCCATCACCGTCTGGCCCGGATTCACCAGGGACGACCACTGGCTCGTCTCCTACCAGGGAGTGCTCCCCGGCTTCGCGCAGCGCCGATCGGTCCTCGGACTGTCGGGCGACGCGACCCTCTACCTGGCCATCCAGGAAGCCGCGGTCCCCTCCGTGGACGGGGTCCTGCCGGCCTCCTCCTACTGGGTTCCGGGAGCCATCGTCGCACGCCCCGACCTGGGCATCCACACGCTCGACGGGAGTGGTCCGCCCGGGGACATCGGCCAGTTCCTGCTCGACAACGACCCGTGCCCGTCCACGCGGCCCAACTGGATCCCGTTCGACAGCACCGTTCCGGTCTACGATCCGACCAGGGCGCCCTTGGCCCACGAGGCGATCGTGCTCTCGCTCCTCGACCCCGACCCCGCGCTCTTCCCGGGCGGTGCGCTCCGGCTCGCGCCGGTGGCCGAGGATCCGGCAATGGTGTCCGAGTACCAGTGCCTGGTCGAGTGGTTCCAGCGCCCGGAGAACACCGGGAAGGTGCTCACCGCGTTCCGCAACAACCCCCCGTCCACGGACTACGCCCGCGGCACGTGGGTGCGCGCCGGCGGGCTCCTGCTGGTGGGGAGCGTGGCGGGCTACGCAGGCCGGCCCGCCGTGGACCTTCGCTACGAGCTGGCCTGGACCGACGAGGCAGGGCTCTCCGGGGAGGCCCTGGTGCTGGCCCGCAAGGCGCGCCGGTTCTACTATCCGTCCGCGTATCCGGTCCGCGCCTACCAGGCCTATCCGGACATGGACGACCCGATGCAGCCCGGGCCGGCGCTGGGCTTCCGCGTCGGGCGCTACTGCCCTCCCTACGTCATCGCTTGCGATGCGGCCACCTCGCCGCCGGCGCGGGATGCCGGGATCGACTTCTACACGCAAAGTGGATTGCTGGCGCTGTCGCGCCATCCCACCAGCAGCTCGGGAGGGACCTCGGTGACGTCCTTCGACAAGAGCGTGTTCCCGGGCCAGGAGTACGTCGGCCGGGTATTCTACGCGACCTTCATCGGCGACCTGCTCCTGATGGTCCCCCCCGGACTCGACGTGGGCCAGACCATCACCGTTCGCTGACGCGAGGGCTCCCTTGCCCACGCTCACGCTCATCGACGGTTCCGGCTTCGTCTTCCGGGCGTTCCACGCCATTCCCCACCTGTCGACGACGCGGGGGCAGCCCACCAACGCCGTCTACGGATTCACGACCATGCTGCTCAAGGCGCTGAGGGAGCACGCGCCGACCCACGTGGCGCTGGTTATGGACGCGGGCCGCAAGACCTTCCGCACCGACCTCGATCCGTCCTACAAGGCCAACCGCCCGGAGGCTCCAGAGGACCTGGTGCGGCAGTTCCCGCTGATCCGGGAGGTGGCCCGGGCGCTCGACGTGCCGGTGCTGGAGGAGGTCGGCGTGGAGGCCGACGACGTCATCGCCACGCTGACCCGGCGCGCGCGGGCCGAGGGCTACGAGGTGATCATCGTCACCGGCGACAAGGACTTCGCGCAGCTCGTCGGGGACGGCATCGGGCTCTACGACCCGATGGCCGAGGCGGCGGGGCGCGGTGGCTGGACGCGGACGGAGGACGTGGAGAAGAAGCTGGGAGTGCGGCCCGACCAGGTGATCGAGCTGATGGCGCTCACCGGGGACAAGATCGACAACGTCCCGGGGATTCCAGGAGTCGGGGAGGTGACGGCGGCCGCGCTCATCCGTCACTTCGGCACGGTCGAGGCGATGCTGGCCCATCCGGAGGAGATCCCCCGCGCGGTGGCCCGGGGTGGGGCCAAGCTGGAGGAGAAGGTGAGGGCCCTGGCGGACCGCATCCGCCTGAACCGCAGCCTCGTGACGCTGAAGGAGGACGTCCCCCTCGCGAAGGGCCCGGGCGACCTGGCGCGGCGTCCGGTCGACACCGAGCGGGCCCGAACGCTCTTCACCGAGCTCGAGTTCGGTCGGTTGCTGCGGGACCTGCCGGCACCCACGCCCTCCGCGGACGCGCGGCTCGCGACCGAGGTCGTGGCGACTCGTGCCGCGCTCGACGCGGCGGTGGCCGAGGCCCGGCGGGCGGGCCAGGTGGGGATCCGGGCAGCGTTCTCCTCGCCGCTGCCGCGGCGGTTCCCCCCAGCCGGGCTGGCACTCGCCGGTGGTGGGCGGGCCTGGTACGTCCCGCTGCGCCACCGGTACCTGGGAGCCCCCGCACAGCTGTCGATTGCCGAGGTCGGTGCGGCGCTCCGGCCCCTCCTCCAGGACCCGGCGGTGGAGGTCCACACCCACGACCTGAAGTCGGAGATCCACGCGCTGCGCCACCTCGGACTGTCAGCGCCGGCACGAGGAATCGACACCGAGCTGGCGAGCCGCCTCCTGCTCACGGCTCGCCGCGAGCACGCGCTCGGCGACGTGGCACGGGAGCGACTGGGCGTGGGGATCCCGCCGGCGCCGGCCGACGCGGGAAGGGGAGACGGGGATCCGGCCACGTACCCGGTGGAGGAGACGGCCGCGCACGCTGGCGCCGCCGCCGCCGTGTTGCCGGGCCTGGCGGCCGCCATGGTTCGCGCTCTCGGCGACGACGGGCTCGCTCGCCTCCACGACGAGGTCGAGCGGCCGCTCGTGCCGGTGCTGGCCGGGATGGAGCAGGCGGGCATCGCCGTGGACTCGGCAGCGATGGGCTCCATGAGCACCGAGTTCGGCGCGGCCATGCGGGATCTCGAGACGCGCATCCACGCCGCCGCCGGCCGCACGTTCAACGTCGCCTCGACCCGGGAGCTGGCCCAGGTCCTCTTCGTGGAACTCGGGCTCCCTGTGGTCAAGCGGCTGAAGACCGGCCCGTCCACCGACCAGGACGTCCTGGAAAAGCTGGCGGAGGAGCATCCGCTGCCGCGTCTGGTTCTCGAGCACCGATCCCTCTCCAAGCTGAAGGGCACCTACGTCGATGCACTGCCGCTCCTGGTGGACCCCGTCGACGGGCGCATCCACACGACGTTCAACCAGGCCGGTGCGGCCACCGGGCGCCTCTCCTCTCAGGACCCGAACCTCCAGAACATCCCGGTGCGGACCGAGCTGTCGCGCCGGATCCGGGCCGCCTTCGTGGCGCCGCCGGGGCACCTGCTGCTCTCCGCCGACTACTCGCAGATCGAGCTGAGGATCCTGGCTCACTATGCCGAGGATCCCTCCCTCCTCGAGTCGTTCCGGCTGAAGGAGGACGTCCACTCCCGCACCGCCGCCGAGACGTTCGGCGTGCCGGCCCCCGAAGTGACGCCCGATCAGCGGCGGGTCGCCAAGGTCCTCAACTTCGGCATCGCCTACGGACTCTCGGCCTTCGGGCTGGCCCAGCGGCTCGACATGCCGCCGACGGAGGCCCAGGCCATCATCGACCGCTACTTCGCCCGTTACGCCGGAGTGAAGCGCTGGCTCGACGCCACGGTGGCATCCGCGAGGGAATCGGGTGAGGTGCGGACGCTCTGGGGCAGGCGGCGGGAGCTGCCCGAGATCCGATCGCGGAATCCGGGGCTGCGCCAGGCGGCCGAGCGGATGGCGGTGAACACGCCGATCCAGGGAACCGCGGCCGACATCATCAAGATCGCCATGCTCCGGGTGGATCGGGCGCTGACGGCCGAGGGGCTTGCGTCGCGCATGATCCTGCAGGTGCACGACGAGCTGGTGCTGGAGGTTCCGGAGGCGGAGGTCGGGCAGGCGGAGGCGCTGGTTCGGACGGCGATGGAGGGGGCTGCGGAGCTCCGGGTGCCGCTCGACGTGGAGGTCGGGAAGGCGGGGAGCTGGGCGGAGGCGCACTGAGGGGGAGGGTCCGTGGCCGGGGGCCGTGACGGTGGCCGTAGGCCGTGACGGTGGCCGTGGCCGTGGGCCGTGGGCCGTGACCGTGGGCCGTGACCGTGGGCCGTGACCGTGGGCCGTGACGGTGGCCGTGACCGGGGTCCGTGACCGGGGTCCGTGACCGGGGCCCGTCAATGCGTCAAACGCCAGAGCATGGCGAGAACGCGGTCGCAGAGAGCCAGGGATTGCGCGGAGGCGGGTGACTGCAGGTAGCCGAAGGCCTCCGCTACGCGCAGGCTGGCGGCGACCTCGTCGGCGCTGCCGGCGGCGATGCGCCAGAGGTGGATGCGGTCCTTCCCGTGGCGCCGGCAGCCTTCGCTGAGATTCAGCGAAACCGACGCTGCGGCCCGGCGAAGTTGCCTCGCGAGGTCGGTGTCCCGGCGGTCGAGACTGGCGAGCGGCTGCACGAGCGAGCGGATGAGTTCGATGGAGACGTCGAAGGCCTGGAGGGACATGTGCGGCTCCTTTGCGGGTGGGGTTTGCCCCATCCGGCGCAGGACCCGTGACAGGCCGCCGCGGGATCCACCCGCCCATGCTCGCGGCCTGGCGCGGGGCGTGCGCCTCCAGGCAGGCCCACCCGCAAAGGAGACGGCCACGGTCACGGGTCACGGTCACGGACCACGGTCACGGACCCCGGTCACGGACCACGGTCACGGACCCCGGTCACGGTCACGGAACACGGTCACGGAACACGGTCACGGTCACGGTACACGGTCACGGTCACGGTCACCAACTACGCCTCCCCGGATCCCTTCTTGCGTCCGGCGAGGTACTCCACCGGATCCCCGACATCGGAGTCGGCAAAGGTGTCGAGGAGCTTCGCGTGCCCGTCCACGAGCGCCCGCACCGACGCCTCGAACTGGACCCGGAGCCGCTTCATCTCCTGGATGTCGTCGACGATCCTCAGGAACCGGTGGTGCGCGCCCTGCACGATCTTCTCGGCCTGCAACTCGGCCTCTCCGATGGCAATCTCCCCCTCCTTGCGTGCCGATTCCCGGATCTCCTCGCTGGCCCTCTGGGCCGTCACCAGGGTCTCCTGGAGCGTGCGCTCCAGATCCCGGTGGGAGGCGATCTCCTCGTCCCGGCGCGCCAGGTCCTCGCGGAGCGCATGGAGCTCCTTCACCAGGTCCTCGAAGGCGGAGGCGGTGAGCGCCAGGAAGGCCTCGACCTCGTCGCGGTCGTAGCCCCGCAGGGCCCGGGAGAAGCGCTTCTGCTGGATGTCGAGTGGCGTGAGCTTCATGGAGTCCTCCGCTCGTCAGGGTAGCACGCGCCCCATCCCGGTCCATTCGCCAGCCCCGAGCCTTTCGATCGCTTGCGCGGGCCAGGAGAGGGGGCCAACATGACCGCGTCCACCATGCCCGTCGAACCCCGGCGACTCCCGCGGAACCTCGAGATGCTGGCGCGCGCCGCCGCCGAGGCCACCGCCTTCCTGGGGATCGCCATCCTCGTCGGGTGGGCGCTCGACCTGCCGCTCCTGCGCATGGGCATGCCCGGGTCGGTGGCCGTGAAGGCCAACTCGGCGCTGGGATTCGTGATGGCGGGGCTCGCTGCCCGCACGCTCGCCTCGCGGAGATCGGGCCCGAAGGCGCGCCTGCTCGCCAAGATCTCGGGCGGGTTGGTGGGGGTGGTGGCGTTCCTCACGCTCGTGGAGTACGTCGCCCGGGTCAACCTGGGCATCGACCAGATCCTCGTCCGCGAGGGCGGGACGCTTGCCCACCCCGGCCGGATGGCGCCCAACTCCGCACTGGCCTTCCTCTTCATCGGCGTTGCACTGGCCGTTCACGACCTGGAGTCCGAGGCAGGGACCCGGCCGGCGCAGTTGCTCGCGCTGGCGGCCGCGCTGGTCCCGCTGCAGGCCATCATCGGGTACGCGTACGGAGTCGAGCCCATGGAGGGGCTGGCCGCCAGCACCCGGGTTCCGTTCTACGCAGGGATCGGCTTCTTCCTGCTCGTCACCGCCCTGCTCTTCGACCGGCCGCAGTCGGGGCTCATGCGGGTGTTCACCGGACCCGGCCTGGCCGGGTTCATGGCGCGCCGGCTCATCGGTGCGGTCCTCGTGGTTCCGATCGGGCTGGGCTGGTTCTTCCTCGTGGTCGGGCTGAGGGCAGGAAAGTACGAGGCACTCCTCGGAGCCTCGTTCGTGGTGGTCAGCGCCGTGGTGGTCGCGGCGGCGGTCGTGTACTGGAACGCCCTGGCGCTCGGCGACATGGAGGCGGACCGGCTGCGAGCCGAGGAGACGGAGCGCAAGCAGCGGGAGTGGCTCCGGACCACGCTGGCGTCGATCGGCGACGCCGTCATCGCCACCGACGTGCGCGGGATCGTCACCCTCGTGAACGCCGTCGCGGAGAAGCTCGTCGGAGCCGGGCCGGAGGCGGTGGGGCGTCCGCTCGGAGAGGTGTTCCGGGCGGTAGACGAGCAAGGGCGCCCGGTCCCCGATCCGGTGGCGGCGGCCCTGGCGAGCGGTGGTCCGACACCCCTCGGAGCTGGCGTGACGCTTCTCGCCCCCGGCGCGCGGGAGTACCCCATCGAAGGGTCGGCCGCACCCATCCGTGCGGAGGGCAGGGAGGCGCAGGGCGTGGCCCTCGTCTTTGGCGATCGGACCGAGGCACGGCGCAGCGAGGCCGAGCGAGCCGCCCTGCTCTCCCGCGAGCAGGAGGCGCGTGCGGAGGCGGAGCGGGCCAGCCGCGCCAAGGACGAGTTCATCGCCACGGTGTCTCACGAGCTGCGAACCCCGCTGAACGCCGTCCTGGGCTGGTCGAGGCTGCTCCGCACCGGGCGGCTCGACGCCTCGGCGACCGAGCGGGCCATGGAGGCCATCGAACGGAGCGCCATGACCCAGGCCCAGATCGTCGACGACCTGCTCGACGTGGCCCGGATCGTACGGGGCCGGCTCAAGCTCGACGTCCGGGAGGCCGACCTGGGAGCCGCGGTGGAGGCAGCCGCGGAGACGGTCCGGCCGGCGGCGAATGCCAAGGGGATCGGTCTCGAGATCGACGTCGAGGAGGGAGCCGGGTCCGTCCGGGGTGATCCGGCCCGCCTCCAGCAGATCGTCTGGAACCTCCTCGCCAACGCCATCAAGTTCACGCCGGCCGGCGGCCGGGTGAGCGTCCGGGTCCGGCGCCTCCCCGACCTGGTACGGCTCGAGGTCCGGGACGACGGAGCGGGCATCGACCCCGACTTCCTGCCCCACGTCTTCGAGCGGTTCCGACAGGCCGACTCGAGCCCCACCCGCGCCCACGGGGGGCTGGGCATCGGCCTCGCCATCGTCCGCCACCTCGTGGAGGCCCACGGCGGGAGCGTCAGCGCATCCAGCCCGGGGAGGAACCAGGGATCGACCTTCACGGTGGATCTTCCCGTGCCAGGGGACGCCCCGCGCGCCTCGCCGAGGCCGGCGCCCAGGGGCGGGGGCCGCCCGTGGCACCCGCCGGGCGAGATTCCCAGCCTCGGTGGGGTCCACGTCCTCGTGGTGGACGACGACGACGACACCCTGGACGCCCTGCGCCACCTCCTCGAGCAATCCGGAGCGCGGGTCTCCACGGCATCGTCGGCCTCGTCGGCCTTCCAGGCGCTCGCCGGGGAGCCGCCCGACGTGCTCCTCTCCGACATCGGCATGCCCGGCGAGGACGGGATCTCCCTCATCCGCAGGGTGAGGGGACTCGATCCGGACCGGGGAGGTAAGGTCCCGGCGGCCGCGCTCACCGCGTACACCCAGCCATCGGACCGCGATCGTGCCCTCTCGGCGGGATTCCAGGCCTTCCTGGCCAAGCCCGTGGACCCCCACGAGCTTGCCGCGGCCGTGGCCCGGCTCGCCGGCAGGTCGGGATAGGCGCCTCCCGGCTCACCCCGCGGCGGCCCGGCCTCCGTGTTATCTTCCCCGCGCCCCATGCCCTTCGCGGAGATCATCGGCCAGGACAGGGCCGTCGATGCCCTTCGCGCCGCGGTCCGACGCGGCGGGCTCCACCACGCCTATCTCTTCGCCGGCCCGGCCGGGGTCGGGAAGGGCACGGTGGCGAGGCTCCTCGCCCAGGCCGGCAACTGCGATCGGGCAGACGGGGACGCCTGCGGCGCCTGCGCCCCGTGCCGCAAGATCGCCCGCGGCGTGCACCCGGACGTCCTGATCGTAGAGCGGGAGCGGGACATGGCCCGGGCCGGGCGGTGGGAGCCGAAGGGTGGGCGAACGCCGTCGCGCGACATCGTGGTCGACCAGGTCCGGGAGCTCGTCGACAGGCGCCTCTCCCTGCGCCGGTTCGAGGGGCGGCGGCGCTTCGTGCTGATCGACCCGGCCGACGCCATGAACCCGCAGGCCCAGAACGCGATCCTCAAGACCCTGGAGGAGCCGCCTCCCGACACCACGCTGGTGCTGGTCTCCTCCTCGGCCGACGGCTTGCTCCCCACCGTCCGGTCGCGCTGCCTGCGGATTCCGTTCGCGCCGCTGCCCGATGCCCTGCTCGTGGAGCGTCTCGCCGCGGTGGGCCGCTCCCCGGAGGATGCCCGCCTCGCCACCACGCTCGCCGCCGGTTCGCTCGGCAAGGCCCTGGAGCTGGACGAGGCATCGATCAAGGAGAGGAGCCTCGCGGTCGAGGAGGCCGCGGCGCTCCCCGCCGACGACGCGCGCCCCTGGATCGCCTTCGCAGCGAGGCACGGTGCGAAGCGCGAGCGCGCCCGGGAGGTGTGCGAGCTCCTTCTCGTCTGGCTGCGGGACGTGCTGGTGCGCGCCTCCGCCGGAGGGAGCGCTCCGCTGGCGCTCGCCGACCTGGAGGGCGCCACGAATGCGGCGGCCCGCCAGGGCCCGGAGGTCGCGCTCCGGCGGATCGAGTCGGTGCGCCGGGCGATCGTGGCTCTCCGGCACAACGCCAGCGGTCCCCTCACGCTCGAGCGCATGCTGGTGGGGTGGTTCCATGGCTAGCGCCCGGGGACCTGCGAAGAGGAAGGAGCCCGCGCTCGACCTCGAGGGAGCGCTGGCGGCGATCCGGGAAGGGAAGACCTCGCCGGTCTACCTGCTCGACGGCGACGCCTTCCTCACGCTCCGCGGCGCGCGGGCCATCGCCGACGCCCTGGTGCCGGAGGGGCAGCGATCGCTCAACCTGGTCGAGGTCGACTCCGCGGCCGGGCCGGGCGAGGTTGCCGCGGAGCTCGCCACGGGCGGGCTCTTCGGAGGATCCAAGGTGGTGCTCGCGGTCGAGCCGGCCTTCCTCCAGTCGAAGGAGGACCTGGCCGCCGCCTTCGCCAGGGCGAGCGACATGTGGCGGGAGGGACGGCAGCGCGAGGCGGCGCGCCGGCTCGTGGCGCTGGCGGCCCGTTTCGGATGGTCCACTGCGGACCTTGCGGGCGACACGCCGCCAGGGCCCGAGGAGTGGGAGGACAAGCTCCAGGGCGACGACGGGCTGCGCCCGGAGGACGGGAGCTTCCTCGCCGAGGCGGGTCGGTATGCCGGAGAGAAGAAGCTGCAGGCGGCCAGGGACGACGTCTCCGCGCTGGAGGGGCTCCTGGATCGGGGCCTCCCTACCGGTCACGTCCTGGTGATCGCGGCTGGCAAGGTGGACGGGAGGCTGCCGCTCGTGAAGCGGCTCGCGGCGGCGGGGAGCCGCATCCCGCTCGCGGTGGAGAGCGAGGGCACCTGGGACGCGCAGCGCCCGGTGATCGGTCCCCTTCTCGCCGAGATCCTGGCAGGGACCGGAAAGGCCGTGGACCCGGGCGCCGAGGCCCGCCTGGCTGCGCTGGTGGGGGCGGATGCCCGGGCGCTGGCCGCCGAGGTCTCCAAGCTCGCAACCTTCGTGGGCGACCGCAAGGTGATCCGGGCGGAGGACGTCGACGCGCTCGTGGTCCGCACCGCCGCCGACCCGTTCTTCGCGCTGGGGAACGCCGTCGAGGCCAGGGACCTGCCTGCGGCGCTGGGGGTCCTGCGACGCAGCTTCGCCGACGGGGCTAGCCCGCACATGCTGGTGGGATCGCTCGCCGGAACGGTCCGGCGCATGCTGGTCGAGAGGGAGCGCGGGAGGATCGCGGCGGCCGGGCGGCGGGTCGGGTCGTTCGCCGAGTGGAACGCCAGCGTGCTGCCCTCCATCGATCCCGCCGAGCTTCGAGATAGAAAGCCCTACGGCCTGTGGATGAAGTACCAGGCCTCCCTGCGCTTCGGCCGCGAGGAGCTCCTCGCGGGGCTCGCGTCGCTCGCCGAGGCCGACCATTCCATGAAGACCGGGTCCGATGGAACGATCCTCGTCGAGCGCTGGCTCGTCGGGATGCTCCGCGCACCGGACCGGGAGAGGAGGACCGCTTGAGCCAGAAGTTGCTCGTGACGAGTGCCCTGCCATACGCCAACGGGTCGATCCACCTGGGGCACCTCGTCGAGTACATCCAGACAGACGTCTACGTCCGCTACCGGCGATCGCTGGGAGACGAGGTCACCTACGTCTGCGCGGCCGACTCGCACGGGACGCCCATCGAGGTGAACGCCGCCAAGGCGGGAGTCTCCCCGAAGGACTTCGTGGAGCGCTACAGGCGCGAGCAGCACCAGGACTTCCAGCGGTTCGGGGTGGACTTCTCCACCTACTACACGACCGACTCGGACGAGAACCGGAAGTGGGCCTGGCGCATCTGGGATGCGCTCAAGTCCGGCGGGCTCATCTACAAGAAATCGGTCGAGCAGCTCTACTGCGAGAGGGACGCCCGGTTCCTCCCCGACCGCTTCGTGAAGGGTACCTGTCCGAAGTGCGCCACGCCCGGCCAGTACGGCGACGTCTGCGAGAGGTGCGGGACCACGTACGACCCGCGGGAGCTGAAGGACCCTCGCTGCGTGCTCTGCGAGACCGCACCGGTGGTCCGAGCGAGCGATCACGCCTACGTGGATCTCAAGAAGGTCGAGCCCGCCATCCGCGCGTGGGTGGAAGGGGAGGGGCATCTCGACGCGGCGGTCCGGGAGCAGGTGAAGGGCTGGCTCGACGACCTCCAGGACTGGTGCATCACCCGCGACGCCCCGTACTTCGGGTTCCCGGTGAACGACCCCGACTTCCCGGGGAAGTTCATCTACGTCTGGCTCGACGCGCCCATCGGCTACCTCTCGTCGGGAGAGCGCTACTTCGCCGCGGAGGCTCCCGCCGGCGCACGGCTCGATCCGGCGGCCTACGAGGCCACCTACCTGGCGCCCGGGTCCCCCGCGCGCCTCGAGCACTTCATCGGGAAGGACATCCTCCGTTTCCACGCGGTCTTCTGGCCGGCCATGCTGGGCGCGGCCGGGCTGAAGCTCCCGCACCGTCTCGCGGTCCACGGACACCTGACCGTGAACGGCGAGAAGATGTCCAAGTCGCGCGGCACCTTCGTGACCGCCAGGACCTACCTCGACTCCGGTCTCGATCCCCAGCTCCTCCGCTACTACTACGCCGCCAACCTCGGCCCGGGCGTCTCCGACCTCGACCTCTCGCTCGACGAGTTCCGGAACCGCATCAACGCCGACCTGGCCAACAACGTGGCCAACCTGGCCTCGCGCGTCTTCGCCCTGGCCGAGCGGGCCGGAGGGGACCTCACGGGCGACCCGGAGGACGGAATCGCCGGCGTGGTCCGCGAGGCGCTTCGCCTGGCTCGCCCGGCGTACCAGGCGCTCGAATACCGCGAGGTGGTGCGTCTCGTGAACCAGGTGGCCGACGCCTGCAACAAGCGGCTTCAGGAAGCCAGGCCATGGGAGGCTCCGACGTCCCCGGGCTCGCGCAGGCTGCTCCTCTCCTGCGCCCGGGCCCTCCGCGCCATCGCGGTCATGCTCTGGCCGGTGATGCCGGTGTTCGCCGACGATCTCTGCGCCGCCTTCGGGCAGGCGCGGCCGGGAACATGGTCGGCCGACTTCGATCCGTTCGCCGGCCCGCCGGTGGTGGCCCGGACGAAGCCGCCTCAGATCGCCCGGCTCGACGCGAAGCAGGTGGCGAAGCTGGTGGCCGTGCCGGACGCGGAAGGGGTGCGCGTCTCCCAGGCCGCCAGCCCGGCCGAGACGGCGACCCGGGCCACGGTCCAGGCGCCCGCCGCGCCCGCTTCCGTCCCGGGCGTGATCGGATTCGACGACTTCATGAAGGTCGAGCTCAGGGTCGCCCTCGTCCGCGCGGCGGTCCGGGTCCCCAAGGCCGACAAGCTCCTGCAACTCTCCGTGGACGTGGGGGAAGCGGAGCCGCGGACCATCGTGGCGGGCATCGCGGCCTCCTACCCGGAACCGGAGGCGCTTGTGGGTCGGCGCATCGTGGTGGTGGCCAACCTCGCGCCGCGGGCGCTGCGCGGCATCACCTCCCAGGGCATGCTGCTCGCCGCCGGGGATCCGCCCAGGCTCCTCCAGGTGGACGAGGGCGTCGCCCCCGGCACGCGGGTCAAGTGAGCCTGGTCGACTCGCACGCCCACCTCGACTTCGAGGACTTCCAGGGCGACGTCGACGGGGTGGTGTCCCGTGCCGCCGCGGTCGGGGTGGACCGGATCGTCGTCGTGGGGCTCTGGCGATCCTCCGGGAGCTTCGGCAACGCCCTCGACCTGGCGCGGTCCCGCCCGGCCGTCTTCGCCGCCACCATCGGGATCCACCCCCACGAATGCGCCCGGGTGCCCCAGGCCGACTGGGAGGAGAGCGCGCGCCTGGCGGCCGACCCGGCGGTGGTCGGCGTCGGGGAGACCGGTCTCGACTACCACTACGATCTCTCCCCGCGCGACGTGCAGCGGGAGAGCTTCCGGCGCTCGATCCGGATCGCGCGCGACGTGGGGAAGCCGGTGGTGGTCCACGTGCGCGAGGCCCACGACGAATGCGCCGCCATCCTGCGCGAGGAGGGGGTCCCCGCCGCGGGAGGGGTCATCCACTGCTTCACCGGGGACTGGCCGGCCGCGCGGAACTACCTCGACCTGGGCCTGCACGTGTCGGTGGCGGGCATCGTGACCTTCAAGGCGGCGGACGCCATCCGGGATGCGGTGCGGCGGATCCCGCGGGAGCGGCTGCTCGTGGAGACGGACAGCCCGTTCCTCGCGCCGGTGCCTTTCCGGGGGAAGCGGAACGAGCCGGCCCACGTGGTCCACGTGGCGAGCAAGGTGGCGGAGCTGTGGGGGGTATCGGCGGGCGAGGTCGCCGAGATCACGACCGCGAACGTGAAGAGGCTCTTCCGGCTCGCATAGCGAGCCGGTGCTAACCGTCCCAGCTCGTCCACTCGCTGGCCAGGTCGGCCTGCACCTCGCGGCTGCGTTCCTTCCAGCGGACCACCTGCCAGCCGCGCTGCTCGGCCTGCGCCCGGAAGGCGTCCTTGGGGTTCACCACCACCGGGTGGCCCACCGCCTCGAAGAGCGGGACGTCCGCCGAGGAGTCGGAGTAGAGCCAGCTGCGGGAGAGCGGGATCCCCTGCGACGCCAGGGCGGCGGCCACAGCCTGCCGCTTGCCGTCCTGGAAGACGATGGGAGGGAGGATGTCGGAGGTGGCCTTGCCGTCGACTGCGCGGGTGCGGGTGCCGATCGCGCCATGGACCCGGAGGTGACGGGCCACCTCGTCGACGATGGCCTGCGGGGATCCGGAGGCGATGAGGACGTAGTGACCGGAGAGCAGGTGCTTGCGGATCTGCCGGACCGCACCCTCGGTGATGCGCTTCCGGAGGTGCCGCTCGAAGCAGGCCTGGGCGTGGGTGCGGATGTCGTCCACCCAGAGTCCGGCCTGGCAGCGGGAGCCGAGCTCCACCATGTCCCTCTCTCCCAGCCGGCGGCGTGCGTATTCGTACACGAGCCGTGGGATGCGCGAGCGGATCTCCGGGAGCATGATCTTCTCGCTGTAGAGGTACCAGCTGAAGATCGTGCCCGCGTTGCCGTCGAGGAGCGAGTCGTCGACGTCGAAGATCGCGGCGGTGCGGCCGAACGGGACCACGGCCTATTGCGGGGCGTCTCCGCCCGTCGGAGCCGTCGTCTCGGGCGCCGCGGGCGGCTCGGAGGCGGCCACCGGGGCCGAGGCAGCCTCGACCGGAGCCGAGGATGTCTCGGCCGGGGGTGTCCGGGGAGGGGATTCCGGTGCGCTCTCCTGGGCCGGTGCCTCGGTAGGGGGCTCGGTCGCCGGATCGGCGGGCGCTTCCGGGCGCGCCGCCTCGACCTTGGCGGCGAGGGCGGCGAACGGGTTGTGGGTCAGGCTCTTCGGCTTGTCGGGCCTGGCGCTCGGGCCGCGGTCTCCGGGCAGGCGAGGTCCGGTGTAGCGGGGCTTCCGGTCGCCGGGTCCGCCCGGGCCACCGGGTCCGCGCGGGCCGCGATCGGGCCGGTCCTGCCGGGGAGGACGCTCGGCGCGGGGAGGCGCCTCGGTCCGCTCCGGGTGGGCCGGCGCTCCCTCTGGCGGGGCGGAGGCGGCGGCGCCCTCGGGCGCCGGTCTCGGCTCGGTGCGCTCGGGGCGCGGTGGCCGGGGAGGCTTGGGCTTCTTCTCCTGCTGGAGCTTGCGCTGGGACGGAGCGCTCGCACCGGGGCGAGGCACGTAGATGACCGGGGTCATCAGCTCGGCGGGAGGGGCCTTCTTCTCCACCTGGGCGGTCGGCAGCGTGCCGCGCCAGATGTGGTGCCCGTAGATGTTCTGCGCATCGGTCCAGCGGCGCGTGCCGCCGTCGCGGCCCATGAGCCCGAGCCAGGAGTTCATCCGGCTGTCGAGGTCGTCGATGAAGTGCGTGACCAGCGCCTCGAGGGTGGCCGGGGTCTTGGGGGAACCGAACTCCAGGCGGCCGTGATGGGAGAGCACGAGGTGCACGACGTGCTGCTCGAGCTCGCGGGGCACCCCCACGCGGCGGGCCTTCTCGTGAATCCACTGCGCCGCCATGACCAGGTGTCCGACCAGCCGCCCCTCGTCCGTGTACTCGACGCCGCGCTCGTAGCCGAGCTCCCGGATCTTCCCCAGGTCGTGGAAGAAGGCGCCCGCGACCAGGAGGTCGCGGTCGAGCTGGGGGTACTGGTCGGCGACGCGGTGGGAGAGCTTGATGCAGCTCACGGTGTGCTCGAGCAGGCCGCCCGCGTAGGCGTGGTGGACGCTCTTCGCGGCCGGAGCGCGGCGAAGCCGGGAGACCACGTCGTCGTCGGCCAGGAACGCCTTCACGAGATCCTTCACGTGGACGTCGGTGATGGCCTCGACGAGCCCGACGAGCTCGGCCCAGGTCGCGTCGCTGGCCCCCTCGCCGGGGGCCTTCTCCGGCTTGCGCACCTCGGGCGGGGGAACCCAGGCGAAGTCGGCGGCATCGAGCCCGGTGGCCGCGGGGTCGACCTTGGAGACGATCTCGAAGCGCAGCTGCGGCTTGCCCTGGAAGGAGCCGATGGCGCCCTCGACCTCGACCAGGTCCCTCTCCTCGAAGAGGGCCGAGAACTCCTCGACCCGATCGAAGGAGCGCGCCTCGATCTCTCCCGTGCGATCCACCAAGGTAGCCGCGAGGTAGGTCTTGCCGCTCTTGGCGGTGGGCACGGCCTTGCGAGCCACCGCGAAGATGCTCTTCACGCGCTCGCCTTCCTTGATGTCCTTGACCCAGGTCTTCTCCATGGTCCGCGGAAGCTAACCCAGGAGGAGGTCAGAGACAACCGCGGGTTCCGGAGTTACGCTGGCAGGTGAAGCGAAGGGAGGACGCGATGTCGCGCCATACCATCCAGCGATTCATGACTCCGGGGCCGCACACCATCTCGAGCCGCCAGACGCTGGCCGAGGCCCACCAGGCCATGCGCGAGCGCGGCGTTCGCCACCTCCCGGTCGTGGAAGACGGGAAGCTCGTCGGCGTCGTGTCGCAGCGCGACCTCTACCTGCTCGAGACGCTTCGCGGCGTCGATGTCGGCCGCGAGCTGGTCGAGGAGGCGATGACCGACGACCCCTTCGTCGTGGGTCCGGCCGCGAGCCTGGAGGAGGTAGCCGAGGCCATGGCCAACCGGAAGCACGGCTCGGCGGTCGTCGTGGACAATGCGGCGGTGGTCGGGATCTTCACGTCGACCGACGCACTCCGGGCTCTCGTGGCCCTGCTGCGACGTCCAGGCGCCGGACACGACGCCGGACCGTGACGCGCAAGGGATGCGTCCGTTCGATGTCACGGCGCAACCGGTTTCGCCGAATTTCCCGGGAAAACAGGCAGTTCTGATTCGGCACGCCACGTGAAAAGGACTACCCCGCGCCCAAGGTGCTGGAGAACCTCCCTTCTCATGAGCCGGATCGAAAACGACGCCCGTTCCCTTCTCCTCGACCGGAGAGAGGCCCTGCGTCGTTCGCACGACCTTCCTGACGCTCACCTGTACCCGGCGACGGAGGTGATCCCGGAGGCCTTGCTCGCCGACGAGGTCGCGAGAGAGATCGCCGAGGTCGACGCCGCGCTCGGCCGGATCGCCGAGGGCAGCTACGGGACGTGCAGCGCCTGCGGGGGACCCCTCGGGCTCCAGCGCCTCCGTGCCATCCCCGAGGCGCGGTTCTGCCTCGGGTGCAGTGGCCATCGCCCCGGGGACGATTAAGTTCCACGGGTGACGGATGGAATCACCGCGGTGGCCCCAGCGTACGCCTACGCGCTCGGCGACGCGCTCTACCTGAACCTCACGTCGTCCTGCACCCTCGCATGCGTCTTCTGCCCGAAGATCAGGGACGACGACTGGATCGTGGGGGGGTACGACCTGCGCCTCCTCCGGCCTCCCTCGGTCGACGAGGTGTGGGACCAGGTGGAGAAGCTCGGGTTGGCAGGACGGCCCGAGGTCGTGTTCACCGGCCTGGGCGAGCCTACACGCCGGCTGGACGTCCTCCTGGAGATCACGCGGAGACTCGTCCGGTCGGGGGTTGCGAGGGTCCGGCTCGACACCGACGGGCTCGCCAATCTGCGGGAAGGGCGCGACGTCACCCCGGACCTGGCAGCGGCAGGGCTGGCCGCCGTGGTGGTCTCGCTCAATGCCCCGGACCCGGAGACCTACGTGAGGCTCTGTCCGAGCCGGCACGGAGAGGCGGCGTGGCACGCCGCCCGGGATTTCATCCGGGCTTCCTTGCCCTGGATCCCCGAGGTCGATGCCAGCTTCGTGGGGCTTCCAGGACTCGTGCAGGACGACTGTCGGAAGGCGGCCGAAGGGCTCGGCGCCCGGTTCCGCTGGAGGCCGCACGACCGGGTGGGGCGGTTGCGGGAGGCAGGCGGGACCGCCTGACCGTTACCCGGCCGCTTCGGCCGCAACGCTTTCGCCGGCGCTTTCTCCGAGTCGGTCGGGAAGAACCCCGCACCTTCGCCGGTTTGGCTGTAATTGGGTGGACCGGCACGTGCGAAACGTGCATAACATGCGGCCCTCCGCAGCGGTTGCGCGACCGGGTGGGGAGACGAGGGTGGGCGAAAATAAATGACGGTGGGCAAGAATCTGACGCGCGGTGGCAAGGAGCGAATCCTCGTCGTCGACGACGAGGGCAACGCACGCCAGGCCCTGAAGGACATCCTGACGGAGGAAGGGTACGAGCTCGTCGAGGCGGCCGACGGCGAGGACGCGCTCCAGCTGATGCAGTCGTTCGCCCCGGCGGCCGTTCTCGCCGACGTGCGGATGCCTCGCATGGACGGCATCACCCTCCTCAAGCGGGCGCGGGAGCAGGGCTCGGACGCGGTCTTCGTCATGATGACGGCCTACGCCAGCGTCGAGGCCGCGGTCGAGGCGATGCGGGCCGGAGCCGAGAACTACCTGGTCAAGCCGCTCGACGTGAACGCGGTGCTCGTGGTCCTCGAGAAGGCGCTCGAGAAGCTGCGCCTGCAGCGCGACACCCAGAACCTCCGCGAGCGGGTGCGCGAGCGCTACCGGTTCCACAACATCGTCGGCGACGCGCCCGAGCTGCAGGCGGTCTACGAGGTGGTGAAGCGCGCCGCTCCCACGCGCGCCACCGTCCTCATCCTCGGCGAGTCGGGAACGGGCAAGGAGCTCATCGCCCAGGCACTTCACGAGGAGTCACCCCGGCGCGACCAGCCGTTCATCAAGGTGAACTGCGCGGCGCTCTCCGAGACCCTGCTCGAGAGCGAGCTCTTCGGCCACGAGAAGGGGGCCTTCACGGGCGCCATCGGCCGCAAGGAGGGGCGATTCGAGCTGGCCGACAGCGGCACGCTCTTCCTCGACGAGATCGGGGACATCTCGCCGGCCCTCCAGATCAAGCTCCTGCGCGTGCTCCAGCAGAAGGAGTTCGAGCGGGTGGGGGGCGTTTCCACGCTCAAGGTCGACGTTCGCCTGGTGGCGGCCACCAACCGCGACCTGGCCGCCGAGGTGAAGACCGGCAAGTTCCGGGAGGACCTCTACTACCGGCTGAACGTCGTCGCGGTCACGCTGCCACCGTTGCGGAACCGCAAGGGGGACATCCCCGCGCTGGTGAGCCACTTCGTCGAGAAGTACGGCAAGGCCTACGGGAAGGAGATCCGGGGGCTCGCTCCGGGCACCTTGAATGCCCTGCTCGCGCACGACTGGCCGGGCAACGTGCGCGAGATCGAGAACGTGGTCGAGCGCGCGGTGGTGCTGGCCAAGGGCCCGGAGATGACTGCCGACGATCTGCCCCCCACGCTGCGCGGGCCGCGTCCGCGCGAGCGCAGCCCGGGTGCGCTCATCCCCGGCGCCACGCTCTACGAGATCGAGCGGGAGGCCATCCTGCGGACCCTCGACATGGTGGGAGGCTCCACCTCCCGCGCCGCGGAGATCCTCGGCATCAGCGTCCGCAAGATCCAGTACCGCCTGAAGGAATACGCCAACGGCGGCGCAGCGCACGGTGGGGCGGACCAGGACGTCGACGATTCGACCGGGCCCGGTTAACGGGCCCGGGGAACGCGCAACGCGAACCGGGCGCCGCCCTCCGGAGCCTCCTCGACGGTGATGGTCCCGCCGTGCTGGGTCACGATGGCGTGGACGATGGGCAGCCCCAGCCCCGACCCCTCCGCCTTGGTCGTGAAGAAGGGCTCGAAGATGCGCTCCCGGATCTCGGGAGGAACGCCCGGGCCGCTGTCGTCGATGAGGATCTCGACGAATTCGGGATCTTCGGATGGACGGCAGGAGACCCTGACCCAGCCGCCCTCCCGGACGGCGTCGAGAGCGTTCAGCCCCAGGTTCACGAGCACCTGCTGGAGGCGCTCCTGGTCCCCGGCCACGCGCGGGACCGCCTCGAAGTCGCGCATGACCCGCACTCGCCGCTTGTCGGCCGGACCCCCGAGCAGGGTGAGCACCCGGTCCAGCACCGGCGCCACGTCCACGGGCTTCGGGTAGAACTCGCGAGGGCGGGCGAACTGGAGGAAGTCCTCCAGGATGTGGTCGAGGCGGCGGATCTCGTCGCGCACCAGGTGGAGCGGCTGGAGCAGCGGCCCCTGCTCGGCGGCGGGAAGCTTGCCGACGCGCCGCTCCAGCACGACGAGCTGCAGGGCGGCGGCGTTGAGCGGATTGCGGATCTCGTGGGAGAGCCCGGCGGTCATGGTGCCCACCGCGGCCAGCTTCTCGGACATGGCTGCGCGCCGGGCCAGCTCCCGCTTCTCCGAATGGAGGCGGACGTGGCGCATGGCCATCTCGAGGGTCATGACCAGCTCGGGCGGGTTGACCGGCTTCTGGAGGTACGCGCAGGCACCGGCCCGCACCGCGTCGAGGGCCGACTCCATGGTGGCGTGGCCGGTGAGGAGCACGACCTCGCTGTCGGGCGACGCCTCCTTGAGCTCCTGGGCGAGCTCGGTGCCGTTCCCGTCCGGGAGGGCCAGGTCCACCAGGGCAACGTCGAACCCGCCGCGGGCCAGCGCGTGGGCCTCGGCGCAGGAGCCCGCGGTGCGGACCGCGAAGCCGGCATCCTCGAGGATGTCCCGGAGGTTCTCGGCGAGCGCGGAGTTGTCGTCCACCACGAGGACGCGGGAGCGGCGTGCCGGGGAGGGGAGGTTCACTTGTTGTCCGTTCTCTCGGCGTGGATCCGCTCCACCACGTCCAGCAGTGCGGCGGTGTCGAACGGCTTCCCGAATGTGGCCCGGGAGCCCGCCGGCGCGGCGGCAGGGAAGGCGGTGACGGTCACCAGGGGAATCCCGGGGTACTTCAGCGTGAGCCGCCGGACGGCCTCCCCGTCCGGCCCGCCGGGCAGCCGCACGTCGGCGAGGGCCGCGAAGGGGCGGACCGGCCCGAGGAGATCCGTGTCGAGCACCGAGCTGGCGGTGACCGCGGCGAAGCCGCGCAGGCGGAGCGCCTCGGTGAGGTTGTCGAGCAGCGCCAGGTCGTCCTCCAGCACCGCCACCAGGCCGTCCCGGCGGGCCGCCCCGAGGAGGGCGAGGAGCCGGTGGATGGGAGCCGGCTTGGCGAGCACGGCGAGCAGCCCCTCGCGCCGGGCCGCCTCCAGGTCGGCGTCGCCGGCGTGTGCAGTGAGCACCACCGCGGGGAGGCCCGGGTCGATTCGCCGGATGGCTTGCACCACGGCGTCGCCGCTCATGCCGGGCATCCGCATGTCGGTGACGACCGCGTCGAAGCGGGAGCGCCGGACCTTCTCGACGGCCTCGGCGCCGCTGGCCGCCATCTCGCAGTCGCAACCGCAGTCGCCCGCGATCTCGACGAGGTTCTCGGCGAGTTCCCGGTTGTCGTCGACGAAGAGGTAGCGACGCATGGGTCAGGGGCCGGGAAGACGGAGGGTGAACCGGGTGCCGCCCCCGGGGCGGGGTTCGTGGTGGATGGAACCGCCGTGCCGCTCGGCGACCCTCTTGACGAGCGCCAGGCCCAGGCCGTTCCCGTGCTCCTTGGTGGTGATGAGCGGCTCGAAGAGCCGGCCGCGCACCGCCTCGGCAACTCCCGGACCGTCGTCCTCGACGTCGACGGCCACGCCGCCTCCGTCGGAGCGGGCCACCAGCCGGACCGAGCCCGAGGGACCCGCCGCCTGCACCGCGTTCAGCAGCAGGTTCACGACCGCCTGCCCGAGCTGGACGGGGTCGCCGCGCGCGGTGAGCCCCTCCGCTGCCTCGATGGCGAGGGAGACGCCGGCCGGCCGTGGAACGGCCTCGGCCGCCTTCTCGAGCAGCGCGGCCAGCGGGAACGACTCGCGCGGCAGGGGGCGGTCGCGCACCATGTCGAGGAGCCCGGAGATGATCTGGTTGGAGAGGCGGACCTGGTCCCCGATCCGGTCGAGGTGCTTCTTCACGCGATCGTCGTCGCCGGTGCGCCCGCGCAGGAGGAACAGGGAGCTCTCGATGACCCCCAGTGGATTCCGGAGCTCGTGCCCGATCGAGCCGACCACCTGGCCGAACGTGGCGAGACGCTCCGATCGCGCCGCCCGGGCGATCAGGTCCTCCCGATAGGTGTGGAGCATGATCGCCAGCTCGAGGTCCAGCACCTTCCCGAGCGCCACCCGGGACCGCTCCTGGCGCGCGGGGTCTCCGGGCCAGAGCCGGCCGATGCGAAGACCGAGCTCCTCCCGGACCACGTTCATGGCCCCGAACATGTAGTGCTGGGGCAGGTCGATCCGGACGTGGACCCGGCCGATCCGGCAATGGGCCTCCCACCAGGATTCGTCCCACGGGCCGCCGACCGCCTCCTCCATCCACCGCACCAGCGTCTTGCGGAGGTGGCCCACCTGGCTCTCCCCGCCGACGAGGGCCTGGCGAGCACCCTCATGGGCCAGGATCCGGTCGTAGAAGGTCGCCGCGATGGCGGGAAAGTCGGGAGCGACGCCGTCCCGCAGCTCGCGCAGGGCGGCGGCGTCGTCGGGCCCGAAGCCCACGTAACGCTTCAACTCCTCGAGGATGGTCTCCGCCATGCGAGCGGGGAATCTAGGCCCCCGGCCCCCGTGAATCAACGCGGAGCGCCCTGGGCGGGACGCCGCGGCGCCCCCGGGACGATGTAGCCTCGATCCATGGTGCGGGCCCCAGCCGGCTCCGGCGACACGGTGACCCTCCTGGCCGGGGGACGGGAGGCGTTTCCCAGGATGCTCCGCGCCATCCGGGGAGCCCGTCAGTCGGTGCACCTCGAGATCTACCACCTGGCCCGGGAGGGGGTGGGGGATGCCTTCCGGGAGGCCCTCTCCCTGGCTGCGCTCCGGGGCGTCCGCGTCCGCGTCATCCTCGACGGCTGGGGCTCGGCGCTCGACGGCCGCTGGCTGCAGTCGATGCTCGAGCAGGACGGGGCCGAGGTGAAGATCTACCACCCACTGTCGGCCCTCTTCACCGGACGTTTCAGGAGGAACCACCGGAAGATCCTGGTCGTCGACGGCGAGGTGGCCTTCCTCGGCGGCATCAACATCGCCGACGAGTACGGCCAGGTCGGTCCGGGCCGGGCTCCCGACCTTGCCGACGAGTCGCCCGAGTGGATGGACCTCGCCGTGGAGATCCGCGGAGCGCCGGCCGCATGGCTGGAGGCCCGGCTTCGCGGAGAGCGTCCGCCTCGCCCCGGCGGTCCGGTGGATATCCACCTGTCGGGGATCGGGGGCGGGGGGCGGCTGCGCAATCTCTACCGGCGCTCCTTCGGTGCGGCGCGCTCCGAGATCCTGGCAGCCCACTCCTACTTCCTCCCCGACCGGCGCTTCGTCCGCTCCATCACGGCGGCCGCGCGACGGGGGGTGAAGGTGACGCTCCTCCTGGCGGGGCGCAGCGACGTCCCCCTGGCGCGGACCGGGACGACCCGGCTCTACCGGAAGCTGCTCGAGGCCGGCGTGGAGATCCGGGAGTGGACTCGATCCGTCCACCACGCGAAGGTGGCCGTCGTGGACGGCCAGAAGGTCCTGATGGGGAGCTTCAACCTCGACCCGTACTCCCTGGCCAACCTCGAATCCCTGGTGGAGATCGACGACGGGGAGACTGCAGGTGCGGCCCGGAAGTGGTTCGAGGAGCGGGCGGCGCTGGCGAGGCGGGTGCTCCCCGAGGAGGCGTTGCGGCCGGGCATCGCTGGGCGGCTGCTCGACGTGATCGGTTCCGCCGTGGCCCGCTTCACGGAGCGGGTCGCGCGCATCCTCTCCGGGCGCTGAACAGCGGGGGCGCCGCTACTTCGCCGGAGGCGGGGGCGGCTTCGGGTCGGCGTCGTCGCCCTGTACCTCGCGGAAGGCCTTGCGGAAGCTCTTCACGCTCTCGCCGAGCCCCTGGCCGAGCTGCGGGAGCTTGGCCGCCCCGAAGAGCAGGAGGAGCACCGCTGCGATGAGCAGCAGCTCGCCGATGCCGAGTCCGAACATGGGCGGATCATACTCCGATCAGGCGGCCGCGTCCTCCATGGCGATGGCGGCGAGCCGGCGAGCGTCGAGCACGCGCACCCCTCGGGAGGCATCGAGGAGGCCGTCCTGCTCGAGCCGGGTGAGGCAGCGCGAGAGGGTCTCGGGGCGCATGCCGAGCAGACGGGCCACGACCTGCTTGCGGACCGCGTTGGGCCGGTCGGCGAGGAACTTGGCGTGGGCCAGGGCAAAGCGGGCCACGCGCGACATGCAGTCGCCCTGCCGGAAGTTCACCTCGTCCCGCTGCATCCGGGACTCGGCGAGCAGGAGGTCGAGGATGACGCGGGCCGGGCTGCGCTCGGGGCCCACCCACTGGCTCATGGCGTCCCCGGCGATGCCGCAGAGCTTCACTCGGGAGAGGGCCCGCACCTCGTAGGGAGACGGTTCGTTGGTCATCGCCTCGGTGCAGAGCAGCGAGGTCGGTCCGCGGAGCGTGAGCACGAGCTCGGAGCCCTTCGGGCTCACCGCCGAGAGGGCCACGAATCCTTCCTTGATGAAGTAGACCGTGCGCGGTCGTTCTCCCTGCGCGCACAGGCTCGACCCCGACTCGCGGGTGGAAGGCGTGAATCGACACCGTCCCCCGGACGCGATGCCGAGGGTGCAGGCGTTACAGTCTGTGACTGGCGCGGTCGAGATCATGGGCACCTCCGTGCTTGACCGGCGTCTAGATGCACGACTCAGGCCCAGGTTTTCAGGGCGTTTTGCCGCAGAACCTGCGTATTGCGGCGGATCAAGTCCTTCCGGACGCAAGCGTTGCGGAATTCGTCGGACATCGGATGGGGGAGGATGGCATCATCCGCCCGTGGACCGGCTCGAACCCCATCGTCGGAAGGTGATCGACGCGATCGAGCAACCGGTGGGAAAGCAACGCTTACCCCTGGGGGACGCTGCGGGCCGGTACCTCGCAGGGCCAGCCCTGGCCCGGCAGGCGGCGCCGCCCTTCACCTGCTCGGCGATGGACGGGTACGCGGTGCGTCACGCGGACGTCCTCGGTCCAGTCGAGTTGAGGGTGCGCGAGGTGCTCTACGCGGGGGACCTTCCGACGGCGTCCCTCGCGCCCGGGGAGGCGGCGCGGATCTTCACGGGCGCTCCGCTGCCTGCCGGCGCCGACGCGGTGGTCCGGGAGGAGTCCGCCGAGTCGCGCGGTGACCGGGTGTTCCTGCGGCACGAGGTGCGGGCTGGGGAAAACGTCCGCCCGGCGGGCGAGGACGTCGCGGCAGGAGGGGAGGCGCTCCCGGCGGGCGCCCGGATCGGGCCGCGCCAGGCCGCGCTCCTCGAGGCGGTGGCGTGCCTGGAGGTCGACGTCCGCCGGCGGGTGCGGGTGGCCCTGGTCTCCACCGGCGACGAGGTGGTGAAGGGGCGCACTCCCGACTCGAACGGCGCGGCGCTGGCGGGGCTCCTCGTGGAGTGCGGATTCGAGGTCCTGAGGGCGGCCGTGGGTGACGACGGCGCGGCGCTGCGCGAGGCACTCTCCGGAGCGCTCCAGGGGGCCGATGCGCTGGTCACGCTGGGCGGCGTGTCGGTCGGGGAGAAGGATCTGGTGGCCGGGTCCCTCGGAGCCCTGGGCGCGGAGATCCGCGTCCACGGCGTGCCCATGAAGCCCGGCAAGCCGTTCCTCTTCGCACTGCTCGGGGGCAAGCCCGTGCTGGGATTGCCGGGGAGCCCGTCGGCCTGCCTGGTCGCCTTCGAGGTCTTCGCCCGGCCCGCGCTCCTCCGCCTCGCCGGCGCCGCGCGCGTCGACCGTCCGCGCGCCTGGCTGTCGCTGGCGGAGCGGTGCGAGGGGCGGCCGGGGCGCGCCCGATTCCTCTGGGCCTCCCTCGACCCCGACGGCAGGGTGCGGCCCGTGGGCCGGGACGCCGCCCAGGTGCGGGGGCCCGCCCTGGCGCAGGCGCTGGTTCGCATCCCGGAGGGCGCCGGGGACGTGCCGGAGGGAGAGCGGGTGGAGACGTGGCTTCTCGGAGAGTGAAATCAGCGCCGGCGCGGCCGCGCCTCGCCCGGCGCCCCGTCCCGATGGTTGCCTTGTCGGGTCCGAGCGGCGCGGGCAAGACCACGCTCCTCGTCGCGCTGCTGGAGGAGTTCCGGGGCCGGGGCGTGAGGGTCGCCGCCATCAAGCACTCCGGCCACCCGCACGGGTTCGACGTCCAGGGCAAGGACAGCGACCTCCTCCTCCGCGCAGGCGCGGCGGCGGTGGCGGTCCAGGGGCCGACCCAGTTCGCGGTCTTCGGGGCTCCTCGACCCGGAGGCGCGCGGGCGCTGGCGCGGCTGCTGCCGCCGGTCGACCTGATCCTGGTCGAGGGGTGGAAGGAGGAGAGGCTCCCGCGTGTCGAGGTCCACCGGCGGGTGGTGAGCCGGGAGTTCGCGTGCGCCCGGTCCCGGGGATTCATCGCGGTGGTCTCCGACGAGCCACCGCCCCGCGCCCTCCCGACGTTCGCGCCCGGGGAGGTGGCCGCGCTGGCCGATTTCCTCTGCCGTCGCCTCCGCATCGCCTCCACGTGAACGGAGGCTTCTCCGCTATCTTGACTGGGACGGTTCCCTCCCTCTAGATTCCGCCTTCCGTCCCTCGCGCGGCCATGCCCTTCGCCGAAAAGCCCCCAGATCCCCTGGCGTCCGCCCGGGCAGCCTTCATCGCCCCGGAGACACGCTGGTACGTCCCGCCCGGACCGTTCCTGCTCGAATCGGGCGTTCGGCTCGACCGGCTCCAGGTGGCCTACCGCACCTGGGGGCGACTCTCGCCGGCGGGGGACAACGCGGTGATCGTCTGCCACGCCTTCACCGGTTCGGCCGACGTGGACCGCTGGTGGGCCAAGATGTTCGGACCCGGGCGGGCCCTCGACCCGGTCCGCGACTTCGTCATCTGCTCCAACATCCTGGGGAGCTGCTACGGCACGACCGGCCCGGCCTCCGTCGATCCCGCGACCGGCCGCCCGTACCTGGCCTCCTTCCCGTCCATCACCGTGCGCGACATGGTCCGCGTCCAGGGGGAGCTGGCCCGCGCGCTCGGAGTCCGCCGCATCCGCTCGGTCATCGGCGGCTCGCTCGGCGGGATGCAGGTCCTGGAGTGGGCGCTCCTCTTCCCGGAACTGGTCCAGAGCATCGTCCCCATCGCCAACTCGGCCCGCCACTCGGCCTGGGCCATCGGGCTCTCCGAGGCGCAGCGTCAGGCGATCGTCGCCGACCCACGCTGGGCGGGAGGGCGTTACGACCCGGCCAATCCTCCCCGGGCCGGGCTGGCCGCGGCGCGCATGATGGCCATGTGCACCTACCGTGGATGGGAGAGCTTCGAGGAGCGCTACGGGCGGCGCTCCCAGGCGGCCGACCTGTTCGCGATGGAGAGCTACCTGCGCTACCAGGGCCAGCAGCTCGTCGACCGGTTCGACGCCGCCACCTACCACGCGCTGACCCGGGCCATGGACACCCACGACGTCGCCCGCGGGCGCGGCGAGTACGAGGCGGTGCTGCGCGGCATCCGGCAGCCGGCGCTCGTCGTCACGGTGGACACGGACGTCCTGTACGTTCCCGAGGAGCAGCGGGTGATGGCGCGGCACATGCCTGGGGCGAGGCTCGAGCGGCTCGAGTCCCCCCACGGCCACGACGCCTTTCTCATCCACGTGGACGAGCTGTCGGCGATGGTCGCCGACTTCCGGAACCGGGTGGAGGGGCGGACCGCGGCGCAGCCGGCCGCTCGTCCCGCCGCCGGCGGACAGGGAGTGAACCTGCTCGTCCTCGGCAAGGGAAAGGTGGGGGCGCCGCTGCTCGACCAGGTCCGGGAGCAGGCCGGGAGCCTCGCGTCCGACTACGACATCGCGCTCCGCGTGGTCGGTGTGGGCGACCGGCGCGGGCTCGCATTCGACGAGGGCGGACTCGACCTGGCGCACTGGCGCGAGACGATCGCGTCCGCGCCGGCCACGGGGCCGTTCCGGATGCCCGCGGCCGCGGCCGTGCTCGACCGGCTGGCGCGCCTGCCCGGCGCCGTGCTGGTCGACCTGACGGCGGACGCGGAGCTCCTGCCGATCTACGAGGAGGCCTTCCGGCGGGGCATCCACGTCGTGGGAGCGAACAAGCTCCCGCTGGCCGCCTCCCAGGCCGACCGGGACCGCCTCTCGGCGGCGCGGCGGCAGGCCCACGTCCACTTCCACTACGAGACCTCGGTGGGGGCGAGCCTCCCCTTGCTGGGGACGCTCCGCAACCTGGTGCGCACCGGGGACCGCGTCCTCTCGGTGGAGGGATCGCTGTCCGGAACCGCCGGCTACCTGCTCGCCGAGGCGGAGAAGGGGACGCCGCTCTCCCTCGCCCTGCGCTGGGCCCGCGAGCTCGGATACACCGAGGAGGATCCCAGGGACGACCTCTCCGGGCTCGACTCGGCCCGCAAGGCCGTCATCCTGGCTCGCGAGCTGGGGATGCGGCTCGACGTGTCCGACGTCGCGCTCGAGCCGCTCCTCCCGCCGGCTGCGCTCTCCTCCCCGGCGCCCGGGGAGCTCGTCGAGGCGCTCCGGCGCATGGACAGGCCCTTCGCCGAGCGCGTCCAGACGGCGCGTTCGCGAGGGCGGATCCTCCGCTACCTGGTCCACGTCGACGTGGACGCCGGGCAGGTACGGGTCGGTCCGCAGGAGGTCGGTCCGGAGCACCGGGCGGCGCGCCTGCGCGACGTCGAGGCCTACGTGGCGGCCACCACCGTCCGCCGCTCCGGTTCCCCGCTCGTGGTCCAGGGATCGGGAGTGGGGGGAGCGCTCACCGCCGGCGGGGTCATCACCGACATCCTGCGGGTCGCCTCGGCGCTGGGCGTGCGCACCGGCTGGAGCGGGTAGGGGCCCATCCGTCCCGTCGCCGTGTTATTCCAGGGGGCGGGAGGAACACCGCGCATGGCCGCTCCGCCGCTCCCCGTCGCCAAGAAGGGGGAAGAGACCCTGTCGCTCCTGCCCGGCATGGCGAACCGCCACGGCCTCGTGGCGGGCGCCACCGGTACCGGGAAGACCGTCACCCTCCGTGTCCTCGCCGAACGGCTCTCCCGGGCCGGGGTCCCGGTCTTCCTGGCGGACGTGAAGGGCGACCTCTCCGGCATGGCCGTCGCCGCCGAGCCGGACGAGCGCATGCTGGCACGGGTGAAGCGGCTGGGAGTCACGCTCGACCCGGCCGGAGCTCCGGTGGTCTTCTGGGACGTCTTCGGCGAGCAGGGGCACCCGCTGCGTGCCACCGTCTCCGAGATGGGGCCGGTGCTCCTCGCCCGGATGCTCGACCTGAACGACGTCCAGGAGGGCGTGCTGGCGCTGGCGTTCAAGATCGCCGACGACGACGGGTTGCTCATGCTCGACCTGAAGGACCTGCGCGCGGTGCTCCAGCACGTCGCCGAGCGGGCCGGGGAGCTGCAGAGGTCCCACGGCAACGTCTCCCCGGCGAGCGTCGGGGCCATCCAGCGGCAGCTTCTCGCGCTGGAGCAGCAGGGGGGCGATCGGTTCTTCGGCGAGCCGGCGCTGGAACTCGCCGACCTGCTCGAGGTGGACGGGCGCGGAGAGGGAATCGTGAACGTCCTCGCCGCGGACAGGCTGCTCCTCTCCCCGCGGCTCTACTCCACCTTCCTGCTCTGGCTCCTCTCCGAGCTCTACGAGCAGCTTCCCGAGGTGGGCGATCCCGAAAAGCCGAAGCTCGTCTTCTTCTTCGACGAGGCCCACCTGCTCTTCCAGGACGCGCCGAGGGCGCTGCTCCAGAAGGTGGAGCAGGTCGTCCGGCTCGTGCGATCGAAGGGCGTGGGGGTCTTCTTCGTCACCCAGAGCCCCTCCGACGTGCCCGAGACGGTGCTGGGGCAGCTGGGCAACCGGGTCCAGCACGCGCTCCGTGCCTTCACCCCTCGCGACCAGAAGGCCGTCCGCACCGCGGCGGAGACCTTCCGGCAGAACCCCGGCCTCGACGCCGCCACCGCCATCACCGAGCTGGAGGTCGGAGAGGCCCTGGTTTCGCTGCTCGACGGGAAGGGGACGCCCACTCCCGTGGAGCGGGCCTTCGTGCTCCCGCCGCGATCGCGCCTCTCGCCCCTCTCGCCCGACGAGCGGAAGCGCGTCATGAGGGCCTCCCCGGTGCGGGGAAAGTACGACGAGGCGGTGGATCGGCAGTCGGCCCACGAGCGGCTGCAGGCCCGTGCAGCGGAGCGCACCGCCGAGGCGCCGCCGGCCCGGGGCCGGGGCCGCGCCGCCGAGCCCCGGAGCGAGATCGCCGATACCCTGGGCGACATGGCCCGGAGCGTGGCACGCTCCGCGGGGACGCAGATCGGGCGCGAGCTGGTGCGTGGCGTGCTCGGAAGCCTCTTCGGTGGAAGCCGCCGGCGCTGAGCCGGGGAGAACCCATGACCGACGTCGACGAGGCAGAGCCCATCCGCATCGGCGTCGCCTCCTGCCTGCTCGGGCAGAACGTGCGCTTCGACGGCGGCCACAAGAAGGACGACTTCCTCACCGGGATGCTGGGACGGTACGTCGAGTTCGTCCCGGTCTGCCCGGAGGTCGAGGTGGGGATGGGCATCCCGCGCCCGACCATCCGCCTGGAGCGCCGCGGAGAGGAGATCCACCTCGTCGATCCGAAGAACGCCCTGGATCACACCGAGGCCATGCGCCGCTGGGCGGAGCGGCGGGTCTCCGAGATCGCGAAGCTCGACCTGTGCGGCTACGTCCTCAAGAAGGACTCCCCGAGCTGCGGCATGGAGCGCGTGAGGGTCTACGCGAAGGGCGCGCCGACCAAGTCGGGCCGGGGCATCTTCGCCGCGGAGCTGCTGGATCGCCTCCCGCTGCTCCCCGTGGAGGAGGAGGGGCGGCTCAACGACCCGGGGCTGCGCGAGAACTTCGTGGAGCGGGTCTTCGCGTACCGGCGGCTGAAGGACCTCCTGCGCGGGCGCTGGAGCGTGGGGGACCTGGTGCGCTTCCACACCGCCGAGAAGCTCCTGCTCCTCGCCCACGACCCGGACGGCTACCGCCGGCTCGGCAGGATCGTGGCCAAGGCCAAGGAGGGTCCCCGGGACGAGGTCGCCAGCCGGTACGGCGAGACCTTCATGCGGGCCATGGCGAAGCCGGCCACGCTGGGCAAGCAGGTCAACGTGATGCAGCACATGGCCGGGTACTTCAAGGACACGCTCCCAGCCGACGAGCGGTCGGAGCTCCAGGACGCCATCCGGGACTACCGGCAGAGGCTCGTTCCGCTGGTGGTTCCGCTGACGCTGATCCGTCACCACGTCCGCAAGCTCGAGGTCACGTACCTCGCCGGCCAGACGCACCTCATGCCGCACCCGAAGGAGCTCATGCTCCGCAACCACGTCTAGCGGGTGCTCAGGGCGCCCGGAAGGGCGCGCTGCGGGCCGAATCGCCGCAGGTACTCCTTGAGCTTGAGCTTCCGCACGGTGTTCTCCGAGGACATGTAACGGATCGTCCCGAACACCGGGCGCTCCGGGGCCCACGGGCGGTCGTAGCGACCGAGGCACCAGAAGATTCCCGAGGCCGAGCTGGGGTCCCGGCCGTCGAGAGCCCACCGGTCGTTCAGGTGGAGCATGGTCGCGAGCGCCTCCCGGGGCGAGGCGCTCCACTGCAGGATCTTCTTCCCCCAGAGCATCCGTAGATAATTGTGGATTCGCCCGCGCTCGAGGAGCTCGCGCTGCGCCGCGTTCCAGACATCGTCATGGGTCGCCGCCCGCTCCATCGTGTCGCGGTCGTAGAGCGGGTCGCGCGGATCGGCGGCGTGGGCCTCCAGAGTGCGGATGGCCCAGGGCGGGAGCGAGTCGAAGTCGTGCGCCGCCTCGGGTCGCCGGGCGAGCATGTTGAAGCCCACCTCGCGCCAGGTCACGAGCTCGTCGAGGAAGGACTCGGCCTCGGGGCTCATGCCCCAGAACCCCTCCCTCTTGCCGGCCCGGCCAGCTCCGAGGCGAGCCGGCTTCCAGCCCTCGTGCCGGGTCACGGCGCGGAAGACCTCGTGGGCAGAGACGTGGCCGAAGTGGAGCCAGGGGGAGAGCCCGCTCGAGCCGTCGGCGTCGGGATGGCTCCTCTCCAGGTACCTGGGGAGTCGATCGGCCAGGAACGACGACAGGACCGCACGTCCGGTGACGCTCCCGCCGCGCGCGTCGGTCACAGGCGGAACCGCGTGGTCGATGGGGAGCGCGCGGAGCGCGGCCGGACCTGCCGCCAGGAGTTCCGGGGTGGCGCGCGGCCAGCGGGATGCGACGTCCCAGGGGATCTCCGCGCCGGCCACACCCTCCGCGTCGAGGGGATCGGTGGACGGGAAATGGGAGAGACGCTCCGGGATCTCGGCCTGGAGAAAGCGCCGGAACGAGTAGGCGGTGGGGAAGGTGGTCGTCCCGAGCCGCACCGGGAGGAGTCCGTTCCCGTCCACCGCCTCGACCCGGACGGGGAGCCGCTCCGCCGCGGCAGCGAGCATGCGTGGGAGGAAATAGAAGGGCGCGTCGTCCGTGACCACGACGCAGGCGCGGGCGGCCAGCGCGGCGAGGAGTCCCCGGCCCGCCCCGGGGACGGGCTCGACGTACGGGTGGTAGGCGATGCCGGCGTCGGCGAAGGCCCGATCGCAGTCGGCCATCCCCTGGAGGACGAAGGCGTGGAGCCGGTCGCTGGCGTGCGGGTGGCCGGCCCGGAGGGCCTCGAGGACCAGGATCGGGCGGGAGAGCTCCCTCGACCACTCGATGGCACGGTCGAGGGTGAAGTTCCACGCCGTTCGCCGGAAGGCCGTCGTCCAGACGAGGACATGCTCCCCTCCGCGCCGCACCGGGGAGTCGTTCGCCGCCCGGACCCTCTCGGTGGGGACGTGACTCAAGGTGTCCCTCCCGCCGCCGCGGCTCCGGCCAGCGTCCGACCCCTCTCGGCCACGCGCCGGACCAGGTTGCCGAAGATGGCGGCGTGGACGGGGTAGAGAAGGTACCAGTAGAGGTGGCCGGCCAGGCCGCGAGGGGCGAAGTAGGCGGTCTGGACGAGCAGGGTGCCGCCGCCGTCGACCGGCTGCGCCTCGAACTGCAGCCAGGCGCGCCCCGGGACCTTCATCTCGGCCCGGAGCCGGAGCAGCCGTCCCGGCTCGACGGCCTCCACGCGCCAGAAGTCCAGGGCGTCACCCGGACGGAGATTGTCGGGGTCGCGTCGGCCGCGCCGGAATCCGGGGCCACCCACCACCTGGTCGAGCATCCCCCGGATCTCCCAGGCCCAGTCCATGTAGAGCCAGCCGCGCTCGCCGCCGAGCCCCGTGAAGGCGCGGAACAGCGGATCGGGAGGCAGGTCCACCTGCACGGTCCGCCGCTCGATGATCATGCCCTCCACGGTGGTGAGGGTCACGGTGGGAACGCCGGGCGGGGAGTTCGAGAGGGCGTCGCTCCAGGCCGTCTCCACCTCGCCGCGCTCCAGCTTCTCGAGCGCCCGGTCGAGCGCCTCGGCGTAGGTGAGCGGGTGGATGGAAGGGAAGAGGCGGAGGGCCGAGTCGTCGTGGACGATCACCTCGTTGCGCAGCCCTTCGACGAGGGGCCGGGCGATGGAGGCGGGCACGGGCGTCATCCATCGCACCCAGTGGGAGGACAGCCGGGGGGTGAGCACGGGGACGGGCACCAGGTGCCGGCGGAGCCCCCGCTTGGCCGCGTATCCGAGCATCATGTCCCGGTAGGTGAGCACGTCGGCTCCGCCGATCTCCACGATCCGGTCGGAGGACCCGGGAACGGAGGGAGCTGCCGCGAGGTAGGAGAGCACGTCGGCGATGGCCACCGGCTGGATGCGCTGGAAGACCCAGCGCGGGCAGATCATCACCGGCAGTCGCTCGACGAGCCACCGGATCATCTCGAAGGAGATGCTGCCGCTCCCCACGATGACCGCGGCGCGGAACTCGGTGACGGGGACCCCGCCGCTCCGGAGCGCCTCGCCGGTCTCCTGGCGGGAGCGCAGGTGGTCCGACAGCGCCGTGCCGGAGGCGCCGAGCCCACCCAGGTAGACGATGCGCTTCACCCCGGCGTCGCGGGCGGCCAGTCCGAACGCGCTGGCGGCATCCCGGTCGCGCGCCGCGAAGGCGGCGTGCTCCCCCATGCTGTGCACGAGGTAGTACGCCACCTCGACCCCCGCCAGGGCCGAGGGGAGGGTGGACGGGTCGTGGACGTCGCCGCGGACGACCTCGACCGCGCTGGCCCAGGGGCGGCCGGCGAGGCGGCCGGGGTCCCGCGCCAGGACTCGGACGTGGCGTCCAGCTTCGAGGAGCCGGGGCACGAGGCGCCCGCCGACGTAGCCCGTTGCACCGGTGACCAGGTCCATCCAGCTTGTTTACAGGGTTCGGGGGTGGCCCGCTTCAGCCAGGGGGGTGCCCCCGCACGGGCAGGGCGAAGCCCGCAGCGCCACGCTACACAACACCCTCCGCTCCATCACCGCCGGGAGGCCAAGAGATGATCAGCCAGAAGATGCAGGACGCGCTGAACGCGCACGTCACCGCCGAGCTCTACAGCGCGAACCTCTACCTGGCGATGTCGAGCCACTGCGACGCCCGAGCCTACAAGGGGTTCGGGAGGTGGCTCCGCGTCCAGTACTTCGAGGAGCTCGACCACGCCCACAAGATCCTCGACTGGCTCGTGGCCCGCGGCGGGGCTCCGGCCATCGGGGCCGTGAAGGCTCCCCCGCGCGAGTTCGGATCGATGCTCCAGCTCTTCGAGGCGGTGCTCGACCACGAACGGCACGTGACCCAGTCGATCGACGAGCTCCACCGGACCGCCGTCGCCGAGAAGGACGTCGCTGCGCAGGTCTTCGCGCAGTGGTTCGTCTCCGAGCAGGTCGAGGAGGAGTCGAACGTCCAGGAGATCGTCGACAAGCTCCGGATGATCGGGGACAAGTCGAGCGCAGCCCTCTACCTCGACAAGGAGTATGGCAAGCGGCAAAGGGCGGCGACGTAGAACCGGGGCGCAGGGCGCCTTCACATGTTCACGGTGCCCCGGAAACGGACCTCGCTGGTCCGGATGCGGCGCCGGAGGGTCCGCTCCGCCGTTCGCTCTCCCTCGACGACCCATTCGGGCACCTCGGGAGTGGAGACAGGGGCGTCCGAGCCCCTGGGGGCGTCCGACAGCACGCGCCCGCCGGCCGCGAGGGCAAGGTGCACGAGGCGGAGAGCCGAGGGGAGGAATCGCATGCTCCTCCAGGTTCACCGGGCGGCGTGTAGGCGTTCAAGGCTCAGGGTGTGCCGTGAGCCCTCGCCGGTCAGGGCACGAGCACGGTGGCTCCGGCCACGAGGCCCGACCGCAGGGAGTCGAGCGCCTCGCCGGCCCGGTCGAGCGGCAGGGTGGTGACCTCCGTGCGGATCGGGATCCGCGCCGCGAGCTCGAGGAACTCGTCTCCGTCGGAGCGGGTGAGGTTGGCGACCGAGCGCACCGAGCGCTCCCCCCAGAGAAGGGCGTACGGAAAGGCCGGGATGTCGGTCATGTGGATCCCGGCGCAGACCACCGTTCCTCCCCGGTCCACCGCCCGCAGCGCCGCCGGGACCAGCTCGCCGGCGGGCGCGAAGAGGATCGCGGCGTCGAGCGGCGCGGGGGGTGGCTCGGCCGAGGTCCCCACCCAGGCCGCGCCCAGGCGGTGGGCCAGGTCGACCGAGGGACCCCGGGTAGCTGCGGGTGAATGCGAAGACCTCCTGCCCGGCGTGGCGCGCCAGCTGGGCGACGATGTGCCCGGCGGCGCCGAAGCCGTAGATGCCGAGCCGGCGCACGTCCCGCACCGGCTTCCAGCTCCGGTAGCCGATGAGGCCGGCGCAGAGGAGCGGGGCCGCCTCCGCGTCGGCGAAGCGCTCCGGGACGGGGAAGGCGTATCGCTCGTCCGCGACCGCACGGGAGGCGTACCCGCCGTCGAGGTCGTATCCGGTGAACCGTGCCCGCCCGCAGAGGTTCTCGCGCCCCGACCGGCAGAAGACGCACTCCCCGCAGGTCCACCCGAGCCAGGGAATGCCCACGCGGTCACCGGGGCGAAAGCGGCTGGCGCCCGGGCCGGAGGCGATCACCCTCCCGATCACCTCGTGCCCCGGCACGACCCGGTGTCCGGGGAAGGGGAGGTCGCCGTCGACGACGTGGAGGTCGGTCCTGCAGACGCCGCACGCCACCACCTCGACCGCGACCTGCCCGGGCCCGGGTCGCGGGTCCGGCAGATCCAGGGCCACGAGCGCCCGCCCGGGTGCCTCCAGGACCATCGCGTGCATGCCGCCTCCCGGGTCGAGGATACCCCGCCTGGCGCGGATTCCGATGGCCGCCGGGCACCCACCCGGGTAAACGTTTCGCCGACCTGGAGGTCCCGAATGGCGCTCCCCCCCACCGACCGGAACTACCGCCTCCCAGCGTCCATCCGGCCGACCCGGTACGACGCATTCCTGTCCATCGACCTGGAGCGGGGCACCTTCAGCGGCAGGCTGCGCATCTCCCTCTCGATCGAGCGGGAGGCGGCGTGGATCGCGATCCACGCCGCCGGCCTGGACGTGACCCGTGCGACCGTGACCGTGGGAGGGACCGCACTCGAGGGAAAGGTCGACACCTTCGCCGCGAGCGAGACCATCCTCCTGACCACCGGCGACCCGATCCCCGTCGGGAAGGCGGAGGTGGATCTCTCCTGGTCGGGCGCCTTCAGCAACGGCCTGCGCGGCCTCTACCGCGCCGGGCCGCTCGCGGCGACCCAGTTCGAGGCTTCCGACGCACGACGGGTCTTCCCCTGCCTCGACGAGCCCGGCTTCAAGGCGCCCTGGGCGATCTCCGTGGAGGTGCCGCGCGGGACGGCGGTCCTCGGGAACGGCCGGGAGGTCCGCCGGGACACGCACGGGGAGCGCGAGGTGGTCACGTTCGCGGAGACCCCTCCCTTGCCCACCTACCTCGTCGCGCTGGTGGCCGGGCCGATGGCGGCGTGCGCCGAGGAGCGGGTGCGCGGCGTGCCGGTGCGCACCTGGGCGGTTCCGGAGAAGGCCGACCTGACCGCCTTCGGGCAGGAGGTCGCGGTCGCCGTCCTCCCGCGGCTCGAGGACTACTTCGACGTTCCCTACGCCTTCGGCAAGCTCGACCAGATCGGGCTTCCCGACTTCGAGTTCGGGGCCATGGAGAATGCCGGCCTGGTCACCTACCGGGAGACGGCGCTGCTGCTCGACCCGGCTTCCGCATCCCTTCCGGTCAAGAAGCGCGTGGCCGAGGTGGTGACCCACGAGCTGGCCCACCAGTGGTTCGGGAACTGGGTGACCATGGGCTGGTGGGACGACCTCTGGCTGAACGAGTCGTTCGCCACCTGGATGGCCTACAAGATCGTCGCCGGCTGGAGGCCAGAATGGCGCATCTGGCTCGACTTCGACCAGGGCAAGTCGGCGGCGCTCGGGCTCGACTCGCTCCGGTCCACCCACCCCATCCACGCCGAGGTGCGGAACCCGGAGGACATGGGCGAGGCGTTCGATCTCATCACCTACGAGAAGGGCGGGGCCGTGCTCCGCATGATCGAGGCATGGCTCGGCGAGGAGCCCTTCCGCAACGGGATCCGGCTCTACATGCGCCGCTTTGCCCGGGGCAACGCCGTGGCCGACGATCTCTGGAAGGCCCTGCAGGATGCCTCGGGGCAGCCGGTGAGCGACCTCGCCCAGCGCTGGATCCGGCAGCCAGGCTTCCCGCTCGTGGGCGTCGCCCGCGAGGGGGCGAAGGTGCGGCTCACCCAGCGCCGCTTCCTCTCCGAGCCGGCCACCCGGGAGGAGGGCACCTGGCCCGTCCCGGTGGTGCTTCGCTACGCCGACGACAGCGGCACGAGGGAGCAGCGGCTGCTCTTCCGGGAGGCCAGCGCCGAGGTCGTGCTCGAGGCGGAGGGACCGGTTCGCTGGGTCTTCGGGAACGCCGGCTCCACCGGCTTCTACAGGGTCGATCACGCCGCCGGAGAGAGGGCCGCGCTGGCCCGCAGCCTGTCCTCCCTGCGGCCGGAGGAGCGCATAGCGCTCATCGCCGACGAGTGGGCGCTGCTCCGGACCGGCGACCGGGAACCGGAGCCTTTCCTCGAGCTCCTGGCCGCCTTCGCCGGGGAGGAGGACCGGGCCGTGCTCGACGAGCTGGTCGGGAGGCTCGGCTCGGTCGAGCACCGGCTGGCCGATCCGTCCGCGCGCACCAGGTTCCGGGCCTTCGCCGCCGCGCTCCTCCGTCCCGCGCTGGACCGGGCCGGAATGGACGCGCCCCCCGGGGAGGACGGCGAGTCGAGGCTGCGGCGGGCGGCGCTCGTCCGGGGCGTGGCGCTCGTGGCCCGCGACCCGGCGGCGTCCGCCGGGCTGGTCGAGCGGCTCGACCGGTTCCTGGCCGGGGACCGGAGCACCCTCGAGCCGAACCTGCACGAGGCGGCCGTGGTGGTGGCGGCGCGGGACGGGGACGAGGCCCGCTTCGCTCGGTTCCGGCGGCTCGCCCGCGAGGAGAAGGACCCCGCGTTGCTCCGGCGCTACCGGATGGCGATGGCGCACTTCGAGGCCCCGGCCCTGGTTCGGCAGGCCACCGAGATCCCGTTCGGGGACGAGGTCCCGCTCCAGGACCTGGCCGCTTTTGCCGGGACCCTCCTCGGCAACCGGGGCGCCTGCGACCTCTTCTGGGGCCAGCTCCGCTCGCGGTGGGAGCCCTTCCAGGCACGCCTTTCCGACGCGCCGCTCCTGCTGCGCCGGGTGATCGAGGGAATCGGTTCGTTCACCACGCGCGAAGGGCTGGAGCAGGCCCGGGCCTTCTTCGCGGAGCACCCGGTCCCGGCGGCGCGCCAGGCCATCTCCCAGACCCTCGAGCGGCTCGCCCAGGACGTCGAACTCTGGGAGCGGATCGGCCCCTCGGTCGGCGCATGGCTCGCCGCCCGCGGGGAGCGCCGGTGACCGAGCACGTCGAGGTCGAGCAGCAGCGCTGGACGCGCCCGTGGCTCTACCTGTTCCTCGAGCTCCCCTTCGGGGCCGCCATCGGCTTCCTCATGATCGCGGTCCCGTACCGGCTCTCGGCCGCCGGGGTGCCGCTCTCCGAGATCGCGACGGTGTCGGCGGTGGGGTTCATGCCCCACGCCCTCAAGATCTTCTGGGTCCCGCTCATCGACATGCTGGGGAAGCGCAAGCACTGGTACCTGGCCATGGTGGGCGTGACCGCCGCGATCCTCGCCGCCGCGTCGCTGGTGCCGGACCCGGCGCGCCACCTCGGGCTACTGACCGTGCTCGTTACCGCGCTCCAGGCCGCGGCGGCCACCACCTCGGGAGCGCTCAACGCCCTCATCGCCATGACCACCCACCCCGACGACAAGGGCAAGGCGGGCGGGTTCTACATGGCCGGGAACGTGGGCGGCACCGGCATCCTCGGAGCGCTCGCCCTCTGGCTCTCGACCGCCGTGGCGCCCTGGGCCGGCGGCCTGGTCCTCGCGCTGGTGGTCGTCGCTTCCGGTGCCGGGGCGGCGACCATCCACGAGAAGGCGCTGGTCGAGGATGCGATGGTGCGCGCCTCCGGGGTCCTGCGCGCGCTGGGCCGCCGCATCGCGGCGATGGGCCGGGACCTCTGGGAGACCGCCTCCAGCCTCCACGGGTTCACCGCACTGGTCATCTCCTTCGCCCCGGTGGGCTGCGGCGCGCTCACCAACCTCTTCGCCGGGATGGCCATCGAGTACGGCGCCGACCAGCGCGTGGTGGAGATCGTGAACGGCCTGGGGGGCGGGATCGCCGGTGCGCTGGGCTCGCTCGTGGGCGGATTCATCGCCGACCGGATGAACCGCCGGGTGGCCTACGCACTTGCCGGAGGGCTCACCGCGCTCTCGGCGCTGGGCATGCTCGCCGCGCCGATGACGCCCACGACCTACGCGGTCGGGACGCTGGCCTACAACTTCGCGAACGGCATCGCCTTCGCCACCTGGGCCGGGATGGTCCTGGAGGTGGTGGGCCACTCCCCGGCGGTCGCCACCAAGTACGCGCTCTTCGTGGCCTCCTCGAACTTCGCCATCAGCACGGTCACCAAGCTGGCCGGCTGGGCCAGCGGCTTCCGGGGATTCTCCGGCGATTGGCCTCGCGAGGCTGGAGCTCGGGGCGCGCTGGCCTTCGACGCCGGGATCACCGCGGTCGGGATCGTGATCGTGCTGGGGCTGGTGCGCTACACCGCGTCGAGGAAGGCCAGGATCGCGGCGGCCACCGCAGCCGGCTCGTGACGCATCATCATGTGGCCGGCGCGCGGGATGACCCGGGTGCGGGCGTCGCGCAGGCAGGCCAGGCGGGCCGCCATGTCGGGCGGGGGCGGCAACTCGGTCCGCTCCCCCTCGAGGAGCAACACCGGACATCGGACTGCGCGCCAGTACCGGGTCCACTGCTCGAGCCGGAACGGGTACGGGCCGCGGGTGACGTGGACCGGGTCGTGCTTGAAGGCGCGACCTCCCGGGACGGGGAGGGTTCCTCGCTCGGCGAGGAGAAATGCAACCTCCGGGGGGCAGAGCGGATCGAACTGCCGGATGCGCGTCGCGCACGCGTCGATGTCGGGGAGGGCCCGGCGACCGCGCTGGCGGGCGCGCCGGACGCCGTGGATCCAGTCGGCCGCCCGGCGGGGAAGGTCCTCGTCCGGCTGCTCGGGGAGGCGCATCCCCTCCATGGCCACCACCGCCCGGGGGCGATCCGGGAAGACGCCAGCGAAGAGGGCCGCGATCGAGGCGCCCATCGAGTGCCCCACCACGACCAGCCGATCGCGAGCGACCGCGTCTGCCAGGTCGGCGACGTCGGGGAGGTAGTCCATGAAGTGGTAGTAACCGCCGGGCCCGATCCACTCGCTGTCCCCGTGGCCTCGCAGGTCGGGGGCGACGACGTGGTATCCGGCGGCCGCAAGGGCCGGGGCGACGGGCGCGAACCCCCAGGAGAGGTCCAGGAAGCCGTGAAGGCAGAGGAGCGTGGTCCGTCCGCCGCCGTCCCACTCGAGCAGGTGGTGGCGGAGCCCGTTCGCGACCACGTCCCGCTGGGCGGGCTGGGATTCGACCATGCCGGGGAGCGTAGCTCCGAGGCGCGGCTTAAGGAAACCCGGGAGGCGCGATGAGAGCGGTGTTCATCACCCGACGTGGCGGACCCGAGGTGCTCGAGGTCCGGGAGGTCCCCGATCCGCTCCCGGGTCCGGGGCAGGTCCGCATCCACGTGCGGGCGGCGGGGCTCAACTTCGCCGACGTCATGGCGCGGATGGGGCTCTACCCGGACGCGCCGAAGCTCCCCGCCGTGGTCGGCTACGAGGTGGCGGGAACCGTGGACGCGGTCGGCACGGGAGTGACCGCGCCGGCGCCCGGCGACCGGGTGCTGGCCCTGGTGCGCTTCGGAGGGCAGGCGGAGAAGGTGGTCCTGCCCGCCGGCCACGCCATGCCCATGCCGGAGGGAATGACCTTCGAGCAAGGAGCGGCACTCCCAGTGAACTACCTCACCGCCTACCACGCGCTCTTCCGGGTGGGCCACCTGTCCCGGGGCCAGTCGGTACTGGTCCACATGGCGGCGGGCGGGGTCGGGATCGCCGCACTCCAGCTCTGCCGGACCCTGTCCGGTGTCACCGTGTTCGGGACCTCCAGCGCGGCCAAGCACGCCGTGATCCGGGAGGAGGGGTGCCACCACCCCGTCGACTACCGCACCCGTGACTACGAGGCCGAGGTCCGACAGCTCACCGGCGGGCGGGGCGTCGACCTCGTGCTCGACGCGCTCGGGGGTGCCGACTGGAAGAAGGGGTACCGGTTGCTCCGCCCGGGCGGGATGCTCGTCACCTACGGCTTCGCCAACATGGCGACCGGGCCGCGCCGGTCCCTCCTCGTGGCCGCCCGGCAGCTGCTCTCGGTTCCCCGCTTCTCGCCGATCGCGCTCATGGACGACAACCGTGGAGTCGCCGGCGTGAACATGGGGCACCTGTGGGGAGAGCCGGAGATGGTCCTCGGCGAGCTCGAGGCGCTGCTGTCGCTGTTCGGGGAGGGCCGCATCCGTCCCCGGGTCGATTCGACGTTCCGCTTCGAGGAGGCGGCCCTGGCCCACGAGCGGCTCCAGGGACGAGGGAGCGTGGGGAAGGTGCTCCTCCTCCCCTGATCGGATCAGCCGGGTCCGCCGCCCAGCCGCTCGACCAGGAAGTCCACGGCCCGCTCCTCGGCCCAGAAGGCGGGGCGCAGCGGCGTCCCGCTCACGAAGGCCACGTGGCCGCCGCCCCGGGTCACCTCCAGCCGCACGGCCGGGTTGTCCCGGGCCGCGGCGATCGGGATCGAGCGGGCCGGGACGAGAGGATCGTCGTCGGCCGAGAGGAGCAGGAGGTCCCTCCGGACCGCGCCCACGAAGCGGGCGGCGCTGCAGCGGCGCCAGTAGTCCTGTGCGCTCGCGAACCCGTGCAGGCGGGCGGTGACGAGCCCGTCGTACTCGGAGAAGGTCCGGGACCGGCGCACGGCAGCCGCGTCGATCCGTCCCGGGTGCTGCCGGGCCTTCCGCAACGCCTTGCGGCGAAGACGCCGGAGGAAGCGCTCCCGGTAGACGAAGGGCCAGAACCCCGGGCCGTCGAGGGCCTCGGCGCAGGCCTCGAGGTCGAAGGGCACGGAGACGGCCACCGCCGCGCGGACCGGGGCGGGCACCTCGTCGCCCCGTTCGCCCAGCCACTTCACGAGCTGGTTCCCACCCAGGGAGAATCCGGCGAGGAGGAGCGGGCGCGCAGGGTCCTCGACGGCGAGGCGCTCCACCACCGCCGCGAGGTCCCCGGTCTCCCCGGAGTGGTACTGCCGGATGAGCCGGTTCGGCTCGCCGGAGCAGCCGCGGAAGTTCCAGGCGGCCACGGCGAGCCCCCTCCGGGAGGCCGCCGCGGCGAGGCCGCGGACGTAGGAGGCCCGCGAGTTGCCCTCCAGGCCGTGGGAGATCACGAGGAGAGGCGCGTGCGCTCCCGGGCCCTCCAGGCGATCCACGTCGAGGAAGTCGCCGTCAGGGAGGTCCCACCGCTCCCGCCGGAACGGTGGGCGGGGGAAGGGGCGCGCCACGCTCGCGTACACGGTCCCCAGGTGGGGTCCGGGGAGCCAGGCGGCGCGGTGATAGCCGTCACGGATCAAGGGGACGCTCCCGGATCCCGGCGCGCGCTCCGGGCGGCGCCCGACCAGCGGAGCGAGAGCCCGCGCTCGACGGCCAGCGCCCATGTCCGCTCCAGCGCCCGGGCGGCAGGGGCGTCCCCGAGCAGGTCGAGCGCCCGGGCCAGGGCCTCGATGGTCGACATCCCTCCCTTCACCGTGGGTTCACGGAGGCGCTCGGCGGCGAAGCCGGGAAGGGAGATCCTCGGGAGGGACTGGAGCGCCGGGATGCGCTGCAGCATGCGCCGGGCCTGCGCCCATGTGGCGTCGAGGACCACCAGCGTCTCCGGGGGCGGGGAGGGGATGCCGCCGCCGGGAGAGGGGAAGAGGACCGCGGCGCGCTCCACCGGGATGCGCGAGAAGTCGAGCGGCGCAGCCGGAACGGCGTGGTCCACGATCTCGCAGCGCGCCAGGGAGAGCGCCGCCCATCGCCCGGAGTTGGTGGTCCGGACCCGTTCCTGCCAGTGGCGGAGCATGAAGACGCGGGTCCGGTTCTGGACCCGGGGCGCCTCCGCGCACAGGCAGCGGTCCGGCGGGAAGAAGCACCCCGGGCAGCGCCGGGAGAGGTCCGGGACGCGACGGCGCACCAAGGGCTCTACCCTTCCGCCCCGCCGAGCAGGAAGAGGTTGACGCCGCTGCGGCCCCATCCCTCCTGGGCTGCCAGCAGGTCCAGCGTCAGGGAGGCCACGTCGTCGGCGAGCGGGTCCACCACCGGCATCCGCTCCCGGTAGAAGATCTTGAGGTACGCCCCACAGGAAGCGCAGGCCTCGGCCTTGATGCCTCCGCCGTCGCCGGCGACGCCGAGGTAGCGGAACCCACCGGTGCCCCGGCAGCTCCAGCACTGGATGCGCGTCAGGTTCCATTCGGACCCGCAGAGGGAGCAGCACAGGTAGCGGAGCTTGTCGTCCCCCTGGACGACCCCGGCAACCGGGGGGGAGCCGCAGACCGGGCAGGCACCCGTGCCGCCTCCCACTGCCGCGGCGGGCACCCCGGACGCGAGGGCGGCGAAGTAGACCTGGAGGGCGGCGCCCACGAAGGGTGCCTCGGCGAGATTGGTGGAGGCCGGCGTGCCCGCGAGGACGCCGTCGGCCATGGCCTCGAGCTCCCCGGGCAGCGCGCCGGACAGCCTGCGCAGGGCCTGGGTTGCGGGGCCGGGCCAGGGACGGCTCCGGAGAGCCTCGACGATGGTGGCGAGCGCCTCGCGCCAGGCGGGGGACCGGACGTGGGACGTGGCGCGGAGCGGAACGGGGGCGGCCAGTTCCGGGACGGCGAGCGCCGGCGCGATCCGGGCCAGCGCCTCCCCCTGCGCCTCGGCCATGCCGGCGAGGGCGTCGAGGAACTCGCCCACGGGGTTTCCCGGGGCGAGCTCCCGGAAGCGACGCGCCCGGCTGGCGAAGAGCTCGGCCGGGCGCGGCAGTCTCAGGAACACGATCTCGCCCGGCAGGCCGGGCGGCTCGAAGCTCATCGATCCTTGCCCCCGGTGATCTCTCGGAACCAGGCGGGGTGATGGTAGCGGGCCCAGGTCTTCGTCACCGTTCCCCGCACCATGGCCCGGATCGAACCCTTGGTCCAGTAGGCCGCGTACCAGTGGATCCCGATGCCGATGAACATCACGAAGGCGGCCACCGCGTGGAGGAGGCCCGGTGACGAGGAGGATGGCGATGATGGGCACCATCGACCAGTACATGAGCTTCTGGCCGGCGTTGTACTTGCCGGTGTCCGGGAACTCGACCCTCTTCTCCATGTAGGCGACCGAGTGCTCCAGGCGAACGGGTGGAGAACGCACCCGGATCTGGTACCGCAAAGGGCGGACGGGGATTGTTCGCGTGCCTTCGCGTGGCGCGGCGCGTCAAGCGTGGCCAGGGACTCGACAAGCGGCCGCGCCGTCACTAAACAATCCGTTCCGCCCGCTCCGCGCCCGATCCCCAAGAATGCCCGACGACCTCATCCTCGAGACCCGCGACGCCACCAAGGAGTTCCGGGGCTTCCTCGCCGTCAACGGCGTGTCACTCAAGGTGAAACGCGGCTCGATCCACGGCCTGATCGGGCCGAACGGGGCGGGCAAGACCACCATGTTCAACCTCCTCACCCGCTTCCTGCCGGTCACGCGGGGAACGATCCTCCACCGGGGCGAGGACGTCACCCGGCTCCGGCCGGCCCAGGTGGCCCGGCGGGGCGTGGTGCGATCGTTCCAGATCTCGGCCGTCTTCCCGAGCCTCACCGCCCTCGAGAACGTCCGCATCGCGCTGCAGCGCCCGCTCGGCACGTCCTTCCGCTTCTGGGCGTCGGAGCGGAGCCTGTCGGTTCTCGACGATCGGGCCCTGGCGCTGCTCGCCGACGTTGATCTCCAGGACCATGCCGACGTCCCGGCCGGAGAGCTTCCCTACGGCCGCAAGCGTGCGCTGGAGCTGGCCACGACGCTCGCCCTCGAGCCGGAGGTGCTCCTCCTCGACGAGCCCACTGCCGGGATGGGCCACGAGGACGTGGGCCGCGTGGCCGAGCTCATCAGGCGGGTGGCCAGGGGGCGGACCGTCCTCATGGTCGAGCACAACCTCTCGGTGGTCGCCGACCTGTGCGACACCATCACCGTCCTGGCCCGCGGCTCGGTCCTCGCCGAGGGCACCTACGCCACGGTCTCGACGGACCCGGCGGTGCGCGAGGCCTACATGGGGAGCGCGGCGTGAGCGTCGCCGGGCCGGCCCCCGTGCTGCGCGTCCGGGATCTGAACGCCTTCTACGGCGAGTCGCACGTGCTGCACGGCGTGGACCTCGACGTGGCCGAGGGAGAGGTCGTGACCCTCCTCGGACGGAACGGCTCGGGGCGCACCTCCACGCTCCGCTCCATCCTGGGCCTGGTCGGCCGGCGCACCGGCTCCATCCAGGTCCGGGGCCAGGAGACGGTCTCGATGGCGCCGCACCGCATCGCCCGCCTGGGGATCGGCTACTGCCCGGAGGAGAGGGGCATCTTCGCGAGCCTGACGGCCGAGGAGAACCTCCTTCTCCTCCCGCGGGTGGGCGACGCGGGCATGTCGGTGGAGGAGATCTACGCCATGTTCCCCAACCTCCAGGAGCGGCGCCGCAGCCCGGGCACGCGGCTATCGGGGGGCGAGCAGCAGATGCTCGCGATGGCCCGCATCCTGCGCGCCGGCGGGAGGCTGCTCCTGCTCGACGAGATCACCGAGGGGCTCGCGCCCGTCATCGTGCAGGCGCTCGGGAGGGTGGTGCTCCAGCTCCGGGAGCGGGGCTACACCATCGTGCTCGTGGAGCAGAACTTCCGCTTCGCCGCTCCCCTCGCGGACCGCCACTTCCTCGTGGAGCACGGACGCATCGTGGACATGATCACGCGGGACGCGCTCGCGTCCCGCACCGAGCAGTTGCACCGGTTCCTCGGCGTCTAGCCGGGACCGCACACCGCAGGAAAGGAAGGCCATGACCCGGATCCTTCGAATCTCCCTCGTCGCGCTGCTGACCCTCGCCGCCTCGCCCGCCCCCGCGGCCGACGCCATCTCCGACAACGTGGTGAAGATCGGCGTCCTCTCCGACATGACCGGCTTCTACTCCGACCTCGCCGGCGCCGGCTCGGTGCTGGCGGTGAAGATGGCGGTGGACGACTTCGGCGGCAAGGTCGGCGGCAAGCCCATCGAGGTGATCTCGGCCGACCACCAGAACAAGGCCGACATCGCCTCGAACACCGCCCGCAAGTGGTTCGACGAGAACCAGGTGGACATCGCCGTCGACATGGTGAACAGCGGGACCGCCATGGCGGTCATGCCGGTGGCGGCGGAGAAGAAGCGCATCACGCTCCTCTCCGGCCCGGCCACCACCGCGATCACCGGCGAGAAGTGCACCGCGTACAACATCCACTACACCTACAACAACTGGTCGCTGGCCAACGGGACCGGGCGCGAGGTCGTGAAGGCCGGCGGCGACAGCTGGTACTTCATCACCGCCGACTACGTGTTCGGGAAGTCGCTCGAGGAGGACACCGCCGCGGTGGTGAAGGCCTCCGGCGGCAAGGTGCTGGGCTCGGTTCGCCACCCCCAGAGCACGGCGGACTTCTCCAGCTACCTCCTGCAGGCCCAGGCCTCCGGCTCCAAGGTGATCGGCATGGCCAACGCGGGCGCCGACACCATCAACACCATCAAGCAGGCCAAGGAGTTCGGCGTCACCCCCAAGCAGACCCTGGCCGGCCTGCTGGTCTTCATCTCCGACGTGAACAGCCTGGGGCTCGACATCGCCAAGGGCATGTACCTCACCACCGCCTTCTACTGGGACCTCGACGACCAGACCCGCGCCTGGTCGAAGCGCTTCCAGAACCACCCCGACAACAAGAAGAAGGCCATGCCGACCATGGTCCAGGCCGGCCTCTACTCGGCGGTCACCCACTACCTCAACGCGGTGAAGGCCGTGGGCACCGACGCGGCCGACCCGGTCATCGCCAAGATGAAGGCCACCCCGGTGAACGACTTCTTCTCCCACGGCGGCGTCATCGGCCCGGACGGCCTGCACCGCCACGACATGTTCCTGGCCCAGGTGAAGGCCCCGGCCGATTCGAAGTACGCCTGGGACTACTACAAGATCGTGAAGAAGATTCCCGCCGCCGAGGCGTTCCCCTCGGTGGAGGCCCAGAAGTGCCCGCTCGTCGTGAAGAAGTGACCTGAAGGAGGGGAGGGGAGCGGATGCAGGCCTTGTTCGGACAGCTGCTGGTCGGGCTCATCAACGGCTCGTTCTACGCGCTGCTGTCCCTCGGGCTGGCCATCATCTTCGGCCTGCTCAACGTCGTGAACTTCAGCCACGGGGCGCTCTACATGACGGGCGCCTTCGCGGCCTGGATGGGCCTGCACTACCTGGGCGTCCCGTACTGGGGCGCCCTCGTCCTTTCCCCCCTCGCGGTCGGCATCCTGGGAGTGGTGATCGAGCGGACCATGCTCCGGCGGCTCTACGAGCTCGATCACCTCTACGGGCTGCTCCTCACCTTCGGCCTGACGCTGATCATCGAGGGGCTGTTCCACCACCAGTTCGGAAACTCCGGCAGCAGCTACCCGGTCCCGGAGCTCCTCCAGGGTGGATCCAACCTGGGCTTCATGTTCCTGCCGCGCTATCGGGCCTGGGTGGTGGTGGTCTCGGTGGCGGTGTGCCTGGCGAGCTGGTTCGTCATCGAGCGCACCCGGCTCGGCTCCTACCTCCGCGCCGGCACCGAGAACCCCCGCCTGCTGCAGGCCTTCGGCGTCAACGTGCCGATCATGCTCACGCTCACCTACGGGTTCGGGGTGGCGCTGGCCGGGTTCGCCGGCGTCATGGCCGCGCCCATATACCAGGTGAGCCCGGCCATGGGGTCGAACCTGATCATCGTCGTGTTCGCCGTGGTGGTCATCGGGGGCATGGGCTCGATCTTCGGGTCCATCGTCACCGGGCTCGGGCTGGGGCTGGTGGAAGGGCTCACCAAGTACCTCTACCCGCCGGCGGCCTCGACCGTGGTCTTCGTGATCATGGCGCTCGTCCTGCTGGTCCGTCCCGCCGGGCTCTTCGGGAGGCAGAAGTGAGTGTCCCGGCCGTTCGGAAGTGGTCGGGCCAGGCGATCTTCCTGGGGTGGGCCACGCTCGGGGCGGCGGGTCTCGCCGCACCCTTCGTGGTCTACCCGGTCTTCCTCATGAACGTGCTGTGCATGGCGCTCTTCGCCAGCGCGTTCAACCTGCTGCTGGGCTACACCGGGCTCCTCTCCTTCGGACACGCCGCCTTCCTGGGATCGGCCGGCTACGTGGCCGGCCACGCCGCCAAGGCCTGGGGCGTCGACCCGCTGCTCGCCATCCTGGCCGGGACCGCGGTCGCCACGGTGCTCGGGTTCCTCATCGGCAGCCTGGCCATCCGCCGGTCCGGGATCTACTTCGCCATGATCACCCTGGGTTTCGCCCAGATGATCTACTTCGTGGCCGTCCAGCTCCCCTTCACCGGGGGCGAGGACGGCCTGCAGGGAATCCCCCGCGGCCGGCTGCTCGGCCTGGTGCGGCTCGAGAACTCCTTCGCGATGTACTACCTGGTATTCGCCATCTTCCTGGTCGGGTTCGCGGTGATCCACCGGACCATCAACTCCCCGTTCGGCCACGTCCTCCGCTCCATCAAGGACAACGAGCCGAGGGCCCTGTCGCTCGGCTACGACGTGGACCGCTACAAGCTCATGGCCTTCGTGATCTCGGCGGGGCTGGCGGGCCTGGCCGGCGCCACCAAGGCGCTCGCCATGCAGTTCGAGACCCTCACCGACGTGCACTGGCACAAGTCGGGCGAGGTGGTGCTGATGACGCTGCTCGGCGGGATGGGCACGGTGCTCGGGCCGTCGGTCGGAGCGCTCATCGTGGTCACGATGGAGAACTACCTGACCGGCTTCGGTGACTGGGTCACGGTGATCATCGGATGTGTCTTCGTGGTCGGAGTGCTGGCGTTCCGGCGCGGCTTCGTTGGCGAGGCCCTGAACCTCGCCAGGCGATTCCGCACCTAGGGTCGTCCGGGAGGAGACATGGCTTCCAGGTTCGAGGGAAGGGCAGCGCTGGTCACCGGAGCGGCCGGGGGCATCGGGTACCGGATCGCCGAGCTCCTGGCGGAGGAGGGGGCACGGGTCGTGGTGGCCGACCTGGACGGGAAGGGCGCGCAGGCGGCGGCCGACCGGATCGGTCGTGGCGCGATGGCCCTGGCCGTCGACGTCGCCCGGGAGGAGGCCGTCGACGCCGCCATCGACGCGGTGCTCCGGGCCCACGGACGGCTCGACCTGCTCGTGAACAACGCCGGACTGCAGCACGTGTCGCCGGTGGAGGACTTCCCTGCGGCGAAGTTCGAGCTGCTCGTCCGGGTGATGCTCTTCGGCCCGTTCTACGCCATCAAGAGGGCCTTTCCGGTCATGAAGCGGCAAGGCTACGGCCGCATCCTGAACGTCGCGTCCATCAACGGGCTGGTGGGCTTCGCCGGCAAGGCGGCCTACAACAGCGCGAAGCACGGGGTGATCGGCCTCACCAAGGTGACCGCGCTCGAGGGGGCGGCCCACGGCATCACGGTGAACGCGCTCGCGCCCGGCTACGTCGACACGCCGCTCGTTCGAAACCAGCTCGCCGACCTGGCCCGCACCCGCAACGTGCCCCTCGAGAGGGTTCTCGAGGAGGTCATCTATCCCCTCGTTCCCATGCGCCGGCTCCTGCAGGTGGACGAGATCGTCGGGTACGCGCTCTTCCTCCTCTCCGACGCCGCGGCGGGAGTGACCGGCTCGGTTGCGGTCATGGACGGCGGCTACACGGCCCAGTGACCGTCCCCCGGCTCGGCGATCGCGCGCTCTTCCCGCTCCTCGAGCCGCGGGCCTACCTGAATCACGCAGGGGTCTCCCCGCCGTCCGACCCCGTCCGCCGGGCGGCGCACGAGGCCGTCGACGACTTCGCCCGGCGGGGAGGCGACGCGGTGGGCGCCGCGGTGGAACGGCGTGGACGGCTGCGGGGACGCATCGCCGAGATGCTCGGGGCGGCTCCGGCCGACGTGGCGCTCACCACCAACACCACCGGCGGGATCCAGGCGGTGGCCCTCGACTTCCCCTGGCGCGCCGGGGACCGGGTGCTGCTCCTGGACGGGGAGTTCCCCGCCAACGTCACCCCCTGGCAGCAAGCCGCCGCGCTGTTCGGACTCGAGGTGGCCTTCGTCCCGGTGGCGGCGTTCCTGCGCTCCGAGGAGGAGGGGCTCGCCCTGCTCGACGCCGAGCTCGCCCGCGGAGTGCGCCTCGTCGCGGTCAGCGCCGTGCAGTTCCGGAGCGGACTCCGCATGCCCGTCGCCGCCATGGCCGCCCGCTGCGCCGCCGCCGGAGCCGAGATCTTCGTCGACGCCGTCCAGGCCGCCGGCTGCCTGCCGATCGACGTCCGGGGCATCGACTACCTCGCCGCCGGAGCCCACAAGTGGCTGATGGGCCCGCTGGGGGCCGGCTTCCTCTACGTTCGGCCGGAGCGGGCCGGGGCGCTGGTCCCGCGGACCGCCGGGTGGCTCTCCCACGAGGACCCGGTCCGGTTCCTCGTCGAGGGTCCTGGCCTGGTGCGATACGACCGGCCCATCCGGCGGCGCGCCGACCTGGTGGAGGCCGGTGGCATGCCGGAGTCGCCGCTGGCCGGGCTGCTGGCGTCCCTCGAGATCCTGCTCGCCCTGGGCGTTCCGGCCGTGGCCGCCCACGTGGGGAACTACCTCGACCTGCTCGAGCCGGAGCTCGTGGCGCGGGGATTCCGCAGCCTGCGCGCCGGCCAGCCGGAGCGGCGCTCGGGAATCCTCTCGGTGGAGCCGCCCCCGGGGTCCGGGGTGGCGGCCCTGGCGCGGGAGCTGAGGGGGAGGGGAGTCGCGTGCGCCACGCCGGACGGGGCGCTCCGCTTCGCACCCCACTGGCCCAACCACCCCGGCGAGATCCCGGAGGTCCTCGGGGCGGTGGACGCGGCGCTGCGGCGGGTCTAGCCGGGTGGGTCTAGCTGGGCGGGGTCCGGCTCGGCGTCAGCCAGACCTCGGGCCCGAGGCGGAACATCGCGGCCGGGAGTCCCAGCTCGGAGGGATCGGAGGAGAGGAAGGCGGCCATGGCCAGGGCGGCATTCTGCCGGCGCGTTCCCTCGTCGGAGATCGGCCCCAGCTCCCCGCGCACCCGGAAGACGGCCTCGACCAGCTCCTTCACGGATGGTTGATGGGGGAGGGCGGCGCGGATGCGGAAGAGGTACCGATCGAGCGGCTCGGCGTTGCCGAACGCGAACGTGACCACCGTGTCGATGGCGCTGTCGACCTCGCGCTCGGACTGGAGGTGAACCTGGTCGGCGTCGATCGAGACGGTCTGGGAGGCGTTCTCCATGCCCAATGATTGCGGGCTTTCCGCGTGCACCACCAGTCCCGCTCCAGGGTGACGAGGAATCCCGCGACCTGCCCCTACATCGACTCACGGTCAAATGGGGGGCGTCATCGTGGTTCACCGTGGGAGAAAGGCAGTGCGCACATCCTCCCATCCCGCCGGCGGGGGAGGGGCGAGGCCGTGCCGTCCACGGTGACGAGGCGGGGGCAGAGGTGGTAGCATCCCCGGTGCGTGCATGTAGGACTCGTGCTCACCGGCGGAGGAGCGAGGGCGGCGTACCAGGCGGGCGCGTTGCTGGCGCTCGCCGAGGTCCTCCCGGGCGGCGCCGTTCCCTTCCGGACGCTGTGCGGGGTCTCCGCCGGAGGTCTCAACGCCGCGCTCCTGGGCGCCTGGCGCGGCGACTTCGAGGACGCCGGGCACCGCCTGCGCGACCTCTGGCTCGAGCTCTCGCCCGAGCGCGTGTTCCGCACCGACAGCGCGCGCATGATCGGCATCGGCACCCGCTGGATGCGCGATCTCTCGGCCGGCGGCCTCTTCCAGCGCAGCCGCATCAACTTCCTCCTCGACGCATCCCCGCTGCGCGACTTCCTGCACGAGCGTCTCCCGCTGGCGGACCTGCGCCGGAACATCGCGTCGGGCGCCATCCGGGGCTTCGCGGTGACCGCCACGAGCTACGCGACCAACGCGGCCGTCACCTTCTTCGACGGCGCCCCGGACATCGAGCCATGGGTCCGTGCCACGCGCGTCGGGGTCCGCTCCCAGATCCGGCTCGACCACGTCATGGCCTCGGCCTCCATCCCGATCTTCTTCCCGCCGGTCCGCATCCAGGGCGCCTGGTACGGGGACGGCAGCGTGCGCATGACCGCCCCGCTCTCGCCGGCCATCCACATGGGCGCCGAGCGGCTGCTCGTCATCGGCGTTCGGCGCTGGCGGGAGCCGTCCGAGCTCCAGCCGGTGCGCCCGCCGGCGCGGCGCGATGCGCTCCCTCCCTCCGAGATCGCCGGAACGCTCCTCAACGCCGTGTTCCTCGAGACCATCGAGGCCGACGTGGAACGCCTCGAGATGGTGAACCGTCTGGTGGAGCGCATCGCGGAGGAGAAGCGGGGAAAGCTGAGGGCCATCCCCACGCTGGTGCTGCGCCCCACGCGTGACCTCGGACGCCTGGCCGGCGACCAGTACCGGCGGTTCCCGCGATTCCTGCGCTACGTCCTCTCCGGGATCGGGGCCCAGGCCGACAGCGGGTCCGACCTGCTCAGCTACCTGGCCTTCGAGCCCGTCTACGTTGGAAGGCTCATCGAGCTCGGCTACGAGGACACGCTGGCCCGCCGGGGCGAGATCGAGGAGTTCTTCTGCGAGGAGCGGCGGGAGAAGCTCTCGCTGCGGGCGTAGGCCGCTTCACCTCGCGGGCGGCAGCGCCTGGACGGCCGAGGCGATCTCGTGGGCGAGCCCGGTGACGAGCGCGCTGGTGGCCGCCACGGCTGCATTCGCGCCCGGGCCGGCGCTCTCGCGCCGCAGGACGGCCCTTCCGCGCGCCAGGGCCTCGTCGCCACTGCTGGAGAGGACGGCCCAGTTGGCCTCCAGGCGGGCCTCGCCCCGGTCGTTCCAGCCCAGGGCCGTCACGCTCACCACCACCCGGGCGCGAACGGGCAGGGTGGGATCCCAGGGTTGCGGGAGCACGCGCCAGTCCGGCAGCAGGGCCGACAGCTCCTGGGCGAGCACCCGGGTGACCCCGGACCCCAGAGGCTCGGCCCAGCGGCTGTACTCGTCGAGCTCGACGGCGTTGTCGCCCGAGAAGGTGACGATCTGCGGCCGATCGAGGTACTCGGCGACGCGCGTCGGGAAGATGCCCAGCGTGCCTTCCGGACCGGTGGACGGGACGGCCGCGTTGGCCGCCGGGCTGGATGAGAGCACGTAGAACCGGGCTGGCTGCGAGGTCCCGAAGCAGCCCGCGGTGGCGAGGGCGACGGCGACGAGGAGCATCGGGAGGGATCGCGTCATCGGCCTTCCTTCGGCGCGGGCGGCTTGCCTTCCAGGACGGAGGACGGGTTTCGTTCCAGGTACTCGGCGAGGACTCGCACCGCCGCCGCGGCACGGGAGATCTCGGAGAGGGTGTGGGAGAACTCGCGCTGGGCGCCGGAGGTCCCTGCCAGGGTCTGCTGGATCTGCGTCAGGCCCTTCTGCGCCGCCTCGAGCGTCCGGTGGAGGTCGTCGACCACCTGCTTCACGTCGGTTTCGTCGACCTTCTGGCGCAGGTCGACCACCAGCCGGTCGACCTGGCCCAGGGTCTTCGAGAGGTCCTTCCCTGCGTTCCCGGCGGAGGCCAGGGCGGAGCGGACCTCGGGCGACCGGGCCAGGTCGCGAAAGGCCTCCAGTGTCCCGGAGAGGTTGCGGGCGATCTCGTCGTAGGGGAGATCGGAGAGGGCGCTGGCGAACTTCTCGACCCGGCTGGAGAGGACCTGGAACCTGGTGGGCGCGGTCGGGATCTGGGGGTGGGCGGTCGGGATGTCCACGATTCGCGGCGGCTGCTCCGGGTGGAAGTCGAGGTCGACGTAGAGCTGGCCGGTCACCAGGCTGGTGCTCTGCAACTCGGCCCGCAGCCCCCTCTCGACGAGGAACCTCGCCGCCTCGACGGACCCCTTGGCCCGGAGCTCGCTCACCGTGCCGGCCGGGTCGTGGATCCGGTCGAGGTTCACCTCGTACGTGACCTCGATGTCGATCCCGGAAGCCCTGCCGAGCATGTAGGCCTCGATGGCCGTGACCTGTCCCAGGGGGACTCCCCGGAAGGTGACCGGCGACCCGATCTGCAGGCCGCGGACCGACTCCGGGAAGAAGCTGACCAGGGTGGTGTCGTGGGTGAAGAACCTCCCCGACATCAGCGCGGCGATGGCGAGCAGGAGCAGCAGCGAGCCGCCGATGATGAAGCCGCCCACCAGCTTGGGATTCGCTCTCGTCATGGGTACTGCCCTCGCTGGAGGAAGGCCCTCACCTTGGGATCCGGGGTGTTCTCGGCCATCTGCCTCGGCGGGCCGTGCGCCACCATCCGGTGGCGCTCGCCGTCGAGGAAGATGGCGTCGTCGGCGATGGCGAAGATGCTGGGCAGCTCGTGGGTGACCACCAGGAAGGTCGTCCCCAGGCTGCTCCGGAGCTCCAGGATCAGGTCGTCCAGGTGGCGCGCCGAGAGCGGGTCGAGGCCGGCCGAGGGCTCGTCGAGGAAGAGGATGTCGGGGTCGAGCGCGAGGGAGCGGGCCAGCCCGGCGCGGTTCCTCATGCCGCCGCTCACCTCCGACGGATAGCTGTCCTCGAACCCTCCCAGGCCCACCAGCTCGAGCTTGGTCACCGCGACCTCGCGGGCCTCGCCCCGGGGAACCCGCAGGTGCTGCACGAGCGGCAGCGAGATGTTCTCGGCGAGCGTCATCGAGCTGAGCAGTCCCGCACCCTGGAAGAGCACCCCGAAGCGACGGCGCAGGCGCCGCTGCTCCGGCTCGGAGGAGCTCCAGAACGGCGTCCCGGCGTAGCGGACGTCGCCCTTTGCCGGCCGGTCGAGCCCGATCATGTGGCGGAGGAGCGTGCTCTTGCCGCTGCCGCTGTCGCCCATGACCACGAAGACGGAGCCGCGACGGACGGTGAAGGAGACGTCCGCCTGCACCACGAAGTCGCCGTACGCCATGGTCATGCCGTCCACGGCGACGAAGGCGGCGTCTGCGGCGAGGTCGGTCACGAGGGGCGCCTAGAGCCGCACGGCGTAGAAGAAGACGGTGAGGACGGCATCGACCAGGATGACGAGGAGGATCCCGGAGACCACCGCGCGGGTGGTCGAGGTTCCGACCGCGGACGCGGTGCGCCCGGTCGTCATCCCGAAGTAGGTGCCGGCCAGCGCCACCACCGCTCCGAACGCGGGAGCCTTGAGCAGCCCGACCAGCACGTCGGACAGGGTCATGGCCTCACGGGTCTGGGTCAGGTAGAGCGCCGGCGTGAGGTCGAGGAGCCCGACCGCCACCACGTAGCCGCCCAGGATCCCGAAGACGTCGGCGTAGAGGACCAGGAGGGGCATCATCAGGATCATCGCCAGGATTCGGGGCGCGACCAGGAACTCCATGGGCGGGAAGTTCATGGTCTCGAGGGCGTCGACCTCCGAGTTCACGGTCATGGTCCCGAGCACCGCCGCGAAGGAGGCGCCGGTGCGGCCGGCCATCACGATCCCGGTCATCAGGGCGCCGGTCTCCCGGACGGTTCCCACCCCCACCAGATTTGCCACGTAGATGGTGGCATTGAACTGCTCGAGCTGGACCGCTCCCAGGAAGGCGAGGACGGCGCCCACCAGGAAGTTGATCACCGCGACCAGCGGCAGGGCCGCCCCGCCGGTCTGCTCGAGAAGCAGGCCGAAGTCGCGCCGCTCGAAGTGCCCGCGCCCGACGAGGACGTCCTTCACCGAGAGCGAGGCACGCCCCACGAAGTCGAGCATCCCGGCGGCGTGGTCGCCGAGGTCGATCCCGGCGCGTCCGATGCGGGTGGGGATGGGCAGGTGGGGTGGGGGAGGGGGAACCGGGCGGCGCGGGCCGGCGGCGAGCGCGAGCAGGTGCTGCAGTCCCCTCGGAAGGCCGCTGGTGTCCACGGCCAGGGCCGCGTCCCGGGCCACCTCGGCCACCGAGGCGAGGTACGATACCAGCGAGGAGTCCCAGTGGCCCAGCCCGGCCGCCTGCAACACCAGGCGCGAGGGAGGGGCGCGTCTCACCTCCTGGATGGCCGCCGATGGCGGAGGCGTGGGCGTCTCGAGCGACCAGTCGCCCGAGACCTGGACCGCCATCGATCCATCCCCCTCGCGGTGGACCGACGCCTGGGCCTCGGTCAACGGGCGCCTTCCCGGGTCGAGCGCATCGGGTTCGCGAAGCGGGCGATGAGGACGGCCACGTAGAGCTGGCCTGTGAGGGCCTGGGCGACGGCGATCGCCTTCGCCACCGGCTTCATGGGCAGCGCGTCACCGTAGCCGACGCTCGTCATGGTGGTGAAGCTGAAGTACACGTAGCCGGAGGCGAACACCTGCTCGCGCCCGTCGACGGTGATCGAGCCCGGGCTGGCGATGTTCACCGCCTCGTAGAGGAACGAGTACATCGTGCCAACGAGCAGGTAGGCGAGGATGACGTCGAGGAGCCGGTCCGGGATCGGATCCTTCCGGAACACGTCCATGAGCACCATCACCGCGAAGGTGCCCATGGCGAGGGCCGAGAGCGATGCGTCGAGGATCAGGAGGAGGGGGTCCTTCTCGACGAAGCGGGAGAACTGGATGAGGAAGGCCGACAGCGCCACGGCGAGGACCAGCCTTCGCCCCTTCCCGGTGCCCATGGCGGCGATGACGACCAGCATCATGACCGCGAAGACGAGGTCGCCGAGCCGGGGCGGCACGATGTCGAGCGTCTGCAGCACCGGGACCACGAAGATGTCCGCGGCGAGCACGCCGAGCAGGGCCACCCGACCGACTCGCGTCCGAAGGAATGGCTCCCGATTCACCGGGCCATCCTATCGGAACGCCGGCGCGTCCCGCCATCGGGCGGTCGCGTGCCTTGCGGGGCGCGGCCGTAAAGGGTATCTCAGGCGTTCTCTGTGTCCGAGGCCCCGTAGCTCAGGTGGATAGAGCGGCGGTTTCCTAAACCGTAGGCCACGTGTTCGAGTCACGTCGGGGCCACCATCTCCTCGCGGTCCCTGAAAGGGACCCGAGGATTTCCTGGCGGAGCCTGGCCAGACATGCGTCAAATCGCTCGAAATGCTCGGGACGATCGCCGCGGCCCTCCTGCTTTCCTCGACTCCGGACGTTCCCCCCGTCCAGCCGGCTCCGACGCTGGCCCACGGCGCTGCCGCCCTCGGCGGCGCCTCCCTCGACGAGCTCGCCAAGCAACTCCAGAACCCGCTCGCCGACCTGGTGTCGGTGCCCTTCCAGAACAACTTCAACGGCGGCGGAGCGGCAGGGCTGGGCGCGGCCTACACCCTCAACTTCCAGCCGGTCATCCCCATCGAGCTGACGAACAGCTGGAACCTCATCGTCCGCCCCATCGTTCCCTATTACAGCCTTCCGCTTCCGGGCGGGGAGCGGAGCACCGGACTCGGCGAGATCGTGCTCGAGACCTTCTTCTCGCCGTCGAAGGCGAGCGCCTTCATCTGGGGCGTCGGCCCGGCCTTCTCGTTCCCCACCGCCACCAACGACGCCGTCGCCACCGGGTGCTTCGCCGTCGGCCCGGTGATCGCGGCGGTCTACATGGACGGACCGTGGGTGGTGGGCGCGCTCCTCACCCAGCTCAACGCCTTCGCCCGCATGGGCTCGGCGCACCTGGACACGACCTCGCTGCAGGTCTTCCTGAACTACAACCTGCCCAGGGCCTGGTCGATCGGGACTGCGCCCACCTTCACCGTGAACTGGAACCAGGTGGGCCAGCAGTGGACCGTGCCGGTGGGGGCGAGCATCGCGAAGACCATCTCCATCGCCAGGCAGCCCATCTCCCTTTCCTTCTCCTACTATGCGAACGTGGTTCACCCCGAGGGCGGGTCTCCCTGGCTCACCCGGATGGTCGTGACCTTCATGTTCCCCAAGTGACGATGGTGAGAGCGAGGGAACCCCGGCTCCGGTCTCGCAGCGTTCCCCGGGCGGTGCTCGACGTTCTGCGCCGCCTGCGGGACGGCGGCCACCCCTCCTGGCTGGTCGGGGGAGTGGTCCGCGACCTCCTCCTGGCCCGGTCCCGGCACGACCCGGGCGAGTTCGACGTCGCCACGCCGGCTGCGCCCACCGAGGTGCAGGCCCTCTTCCAGAAGGTGATCCCCACCGGCATCGACCACGGGACGGTGACGGTCGTCGAGGGAGGAGCCCGGGTCGAGGTGACCACCTTCCGCGGGGAGGGGGATTACCTGGACGGGCGCCGGCCGAGCCAGGTCACCTTCCACGGTGACCTCGAGGCCGACCTTGCCCGGCGTGATTTCACCGTGAATGCGATGGCCTGGGACCCGCTCCGGGACGAGCTGCGCGACCCCTTCGGCGGCAGGGCAGACCTGGCCCGCAAGCTGATCCGGGCGGTGGGCGATCCCCGGCAGCGGTTCGCGGAGGACGGGCTTCGCCCCCTGCGGGCAGCGCGCTTCGTCTCCCAGCTCGGATTCCGTCTGGTGCCGTCCACCCGCGACGCCATCCCCGGTGCGCTCGGGGTGGTCGCGCTCGTGTCTCGCGAGCGCATGGCCGAGGAACTCTCCCGGCTCCTCGTCGGCCCGAACGCCGCAGCGGGGCTCGCGACGCTCTCGTCCACCGGGCTCCTCGGGATCGTTCTCCCACGTCTCGCCGTCCTGCCCCCCGGCCGGGTGCGCCACGCCGTCGCCGTCGCCTCGGAACCCTTCGCATCCTGCCGGCGGACCGGGGCGGGCGTCGACCGGGAGCGCTGCCGCCTGCTCCGGATGGCGGCGCTCCTCCACGTCCTCCCACCCGAGGACGCCATGCACGCGGTGGTCGAGATCCGCCTCCCCAACCGCCTCGCAACCGGCGTCGTCGCGCTGTCCGGGGGGCGCTGCGCCCTCGACGAGCAGGGGCCGCCCGGGCTCGAAGGAAGCCCCGCGGAGGTCCGGCGCTGGATCGCGGCGGTGGGCCGGGAGCGCGCGCCGCTGTTCCTCGATCTCTGGAGGGCCGACGCCCGGCACCAGGGTGCGCGGACCGCGAAGCGGGTCGATGAGGTCCGTCGCTTCCGGGCCCGGGTGGCGGCCGAGCTGCGGCGGCAGCCGCCCCTGTCCGTCGCCGAGCTCGCGCTCGGGGGGCAGGAGGTCATGGATCTGCTTCCGGGCATCTCCGGGAGGCAGGTCGGGGAGGCGTTGCGCCTTCTCCTGGACGACGTCCTGGACGCTCCGTCCAGGAACACGAAGTCATGCCTTTCCGGACGCTTGCGCGCCTGGTGGGGTGCGCGATCGGGCGGCCCCGAGGGCCCCGGGCAGGCTTGACCCGGCGCGTCGTTTTCGGAAGCTCCCGCGGCGCCGCAGGACTATCATCCCCCACCGCACGGAAGCACCATGCCCCAGCGCATCCTCTGCATCGAGAGCGACCTTCCTTTTCGCGCGCGCGTCCGGCGGCTGCTCGAGGCCGAAGGCTTCGCGGTGGACGAGGCCTCCTCCGGGCTGGCCGGAATCCAGCGAGCCCTCAACCTTCCGCCCGACCTGGTCATCGTCGACGTCCACCTTCCGGACATCGACGGGGTCGAGATCGCGACCCGCCTGAAGCAGGAGCGGGCCCTCGCGGACGTTCCCTTCCTGGCGCTCGGCGACGCGGTGGCCGAGCACGACATGGCGCTGGCAGCGGGGGCCGACGCCTTTCTCGCCAAGCCGGTGGACGATGCCCGGCTTCTCGAGGAGGTGCGGGCGGTCCTGGGTGGGCGCCGGGAGCGGCTTCCGGAGGCCGGGGAGCGGGCCGGACTGCGGGCTCTCTCCGCCGCCATGGTGAATCACCTCGAGCACGCGCTCGAGGACGCCCGGGGCTGGGAGGATCGTTGCGTGGAGAGGGACCGGCTCGGTCGCATCTTCATCGGCAACCTGGCCCACGAGCTCCGCACGGCGCTCACGCCCATGTCGGGCTACCTCAAGATCCTCTCGTCCGACAAGCTCGGGCCCCTCTCGGCGCAGCAGCTGCGCATCCTGGAGTCCATCCAGGGAGCGACCGGCCGCCTCACGCGAGTGGTCGAGAACCTCTCCGACTTCGCGACGCTCCAGGCCTCCGATGCGGCCCTGTTCCCGGCCGGCGTCGACCCGGACGCGCTGGTCGACGAGGTGGTCGCCGACCTCCGCCCCGCCATCCGCGAGGCCCGGCTGCACGTCGCGGTGCAGAAGGCCGGTGGAGGCCCCATCACCGCCGACCCGCGCAAGCTCCGCCAGGCCCTCGCCAACGTCGTGGGCAACGCGGTGAAGTTCTCCCCGCACGGCGGCGAGGTGATGGTCGAGGTGCAGCGCGACGCCCGCGCGATCCGCTTCGCCGTGTCCGACCAGGGACCTGGAATCAGCCCGCAGGAGCAGAAGCACGTCTTCGAGCCCTTCTTCCACGCCGCCGGAATGGACGTCCGCTCGAAGCACCCGGGAAGCGGGCTCGGACTTCCGGTGGCGAGGCGGATCATGGAGGCCCACGGGGGGACCATCTCCCTGGAGAGCCCTCCGCGCGCCCAGTCGGAGGGGGTCCGCCGGCAGTTCACCGGCTCCAAGTTCGTCCTCGAGATCCCGCTCCAGGCGGCAGCGGGGTAGCGCCTTGCGGGTCCTCGTGGCCATGTCGGGCGGGGTCGACTCGTCGGCCGCCGCGGCCCTGATGGCGGCCCAGGGCCACCAGGTCGTGGGCGTCTCGATGCGCGTCCACGACTTCTCCGACCGGGGCCGGGGGCGGTCCTGCTGCGCTCCCGACGATCTCGAGGACGCCCGCGCCGTGGCGCGCCACCTGGGCATCCCCTTCTACGTGGCCAACGCCGAGGAGGAGTTCGGCCGGCGCGTGGTCGATCGGTTCGTCGACGACTACCTGGCCGGTCTCACGCCAAACCCGTGCATCTCCTGCAACGCGGAGGTGAAGTTCGACTGGCTCCTCCGGCGGGCGCGCGGCATGGGCGCGAAGCTCGCCACCGGCCACTACGCCAGGATCGAGCGTCGTGGGGCGCGCCTGGCGCTGCTCGCCGGGGCGGACCCGGCCAAGGACCAGAGCTACTTCCTCCACGGGCTCGGGCAGGCCGAGCTCGAGGACGTCCTCTTCCCGGTGGGGCACCTGCCCAAGGCGGAGGTCAGGGCGCTCGCCGCCAGCGCCGGCCTGGCCACCGCAGCCAAGGCCGAGTCCCAGGAGATCTGCTTCGTGACCGACGGAGACGCGGCGCGATTCGTCGAGCTCCGGAGACCCGGCGCGGCGCGCCCTGGCGAGGTCGTGGACGGGGCCGGGCGCGTCCTGGGGCGGCACGGAGGCGTGCACCGGTTCACCGTGGGTCAGCGTCGTGGCCTGGGCGTCGCCTCCCCGGCCCCGGCGTACGTGGTCCGGATCGAGCCGGAGTCGGCCCGGGTGGTCGTGGGCTCGTCCTCGGAGGCGTCCGCCGACCGCTTCGGGGTCGAGGAGGTCCGCTGGGTGGCCGCGAGTCCTCCGGCCTCGACGGGTCCGTTCCTGGTTCGCGTCCGGCACAGGCACGAGGGGGAGCAGGGGCAGGTCGTCCCGGGCCCCGGAGGACGGGCGGAGATCCGGCTGCGGGTCCCGGTGCGCGGCGTCGCGCCGGGCCAGGCGGCGGTCTTCTACGACGGGGACGAGGTGGTCGGCGGTGGACGGATCGCGCGCGGATAGCGTGGCCGTGGTCAGCCTCGGCTGCCGGGTGGGCCGTGCCGACGCCGGATCGGTGCTGGCGGGCCTGGCCCCCGGCTTCCGCCCCGCGACGCCCGGCGAGGCGGCCGACTGGGTGGTCGTCTCCACCTGCTCGGTGACCTCCGATGCCGCGGCTAGCTCCCGCCAGGCGGTGCGCCGGGCTCGCCGGGAGCACCCCGAGGCCCGGATCGTCGTGGCCGGATGCCACGCCTCCCAGGAGGCCTCCCTGCTCGTGGCGCTCCCGGGAGTCGCTGCCGTGGTGGAGCCGGCCGACCACCCCGCACTACCCGAGGTGCTTGCCCTCCTGCGAGCGGGTGCAGGGGCCGGGAAGGCCCTCGCGACGGCCCGGCGCACGGCCCCGGCCTGGAGCCCGTCGCCCCGGCCGGGCACCGGCACGGCGCGGCCAGTCCTCAAGGTCCAGGACGGCTGCGACGACCGGTGCGCCTACTGCGTGGTGCCCCTTTCGCGAGGGGCCTCCCGATCGCTTCCGCTCGAGGAGTGCCTGGCCCGGATCGCGGCCCACGGCCTCGTCCGCCCCGAGGTGGTGCTCTCCGGCGTCCACCTGGGCGGGTGGGGCAGGGACCTCCCCGACCGGCCCGGTCTCGCCGACCTCGTCCGTGCCGTCGCGGCCCGCCGCGCCGTCCAGCGGATCCGTCTCTCGTCGATCGAGCCGATGGAGTTTCCGGTCGGTCTCCTCGGCGAGGACGCCGGCGCCATCCTCTGCGAGCACTTCCACCTTCCGCTCCAGAGCGGCTCGGACCGGGTGCTGGCGTGGATGGGGCGTCCGTACCGCGCCGCGGCCTATGCCCGCGTGGTCGAGGGCGTGGCCCGGGGTCGCCCCGGCGCCGCCATCGGCGCGGACGTGATGGCCGGATTTCCCGGGGAGTCGGAGGAGGACCATCGGGCGACCCTGGCGCTCCTCGCCTCGCTCCCGCTGGCCTACCTCCACGTGTTCTCCTTCTCGCCCCGGCCGGGGACGCGGGCGGAGGCGATGGACGGGCGGCCATCTCCCGAGGTGGCCGAGCGGCGCGCCGGGGAGCTGCGGGATCTCTCCGCGCGCAGGTGGACGGCGTTCCAGGATGCCCTGCACGGCCGGGACCTGGAGGTCGTCGTCGAGCGGGTCCGGGGCCCCGATGCGAGTGGAACCTCGCGCGAGTACGCCACGGTCCGGTTTCCCGTCCAGGGTGCGGTCCGGGGCAGCCTGGCGCGCGTCCGCGCGGGGGACGGGGACGTCCGGCTGGGAAGCAAGGTTGCTCGCGCACCCGCGCCGTCGTAGGAAGCTGCCATGCGACTTCCCGATGGGCGCGAGGTTCCGGACCTGCACGTCGATCCGGACGCGGTGGCGCGCTGCCGGGAGCTCGCCGACCGGGTGACCGGGCAGGTGATGGGCTTCGTCGAGAGGCACACCACGGTTTCGATCGAGCGGACCGTGCTGCGGCAGCTGGGCTTCCACGACGCCGGTCCACGGGGGATCCCGCTCGTCAACCTCATGGTCGACGCCCTGCACGAGCGCGGGCTGCTCGGGCAGGGGGCCGCCTGGTGGTTCGGCTGGGCGCTCCGGCAGGGAGCCCGCGATCCCATGCAGGTGGTCGACCGGATCACCAGCCTCCCGCGGCAGCCGGGAGCGCTGCCGGCCGCGGAGGACGCGGCGCTGCGCGAGGAGGTCGCCGCCGAGGCGCGCGCGGCGGCCGACGAGCTGCGCCAGCGCGTGGAGTCGCGCAACGCCCTGCGGGCGGAGCTGGGCATGGGACCCCGGCCCCACAAGTACCTGATCGTGGCCACCGGGAACATCCACGACGACGTGGAGCAGGCCCGCGCCGCCGCCCAGGCCGGCGCCGACGTCATCGCCGTCATCCGTTCCACCGCGCAGTCGCTCCTCGATTACGTTCCCCACGGCGCCACCACCGAGGGATACGGGGGGACGTACGCCACGCAGGAGAACTTCCGCATCATGCGCGAGGCGCTCGACGCCGAGTCGCGGCGGCTCCGGCGCTACGTGATGCTCACCAACTACGCGTCCGGCCTCTGCATGGGGGAGATCGCATTCGCGGCGGCATGGGAGCGGCTCGACATGCTGCTCAACGACGCCATGTACGGCATCCTCTTCCGCGACATCAACATGAAGCGGACGCTGTGCGACCAGTACTTCTCGAGGCGCATCACCGCCTTCGCCGACGTGATCATCAACACCGGCGAGGACAACTACATCACCACCGCCGACGCCGACGAGGCCGCCCACACCGTCATCGCCAGCCAGTTCGTGAACGAGTCGTTCGCGCACCGCGCCGGTCTGCCCGACCGGCTCATCGGGATCGGGCACAGCTTCGAGATCGACCCGCACCGGGACGACACGCTGGCGCGGGAGATGGCCCAGGCGCTCCTGGTCCGCACGATCTTCCCCGAGGCCCCCATCAAGTACATGCCCCCCACCAAGCACAAGGAGGGGGACATCTTCTTCAGCCACGCCTACGACGTCCAGGCCGACGTGGTGGCCCGGGTCACCGGTCAGTCGATCCAGCTCCTCGGCATGATGACCGAGGCCATGCACAATCCCTTCCTCATGGACCGGTACGTGGCGTTGAAGAGCGCCGACTACGTCTACCGGGCCTGGAAGTCGATGGGCGGCGAGATCCAGTTCCGCCCGGGCGGGATGGTGGAGCGCAGGGCTGGGGAGACCCTGGCCAAGGCGCTTCACCTGCTCGAGGAGGTGGCCGACCAGGGGTTGTTCGCGGCCATCGGCAAGGCGCGCTTCGGGGACGTGTCGCGCCGGGAGGACGGTGGCAAGGGGCTCCCCGGCGTGGTCGAGCGCGCCCCCGGCTACTTCAACCCCTTCCTCGACATCCTGGAGGGTCGCGGGTGAGGCGGGGGATCGCCGCCGGAGCCGTGGTGGCGGCGTTCGTCGCCGCTTCCTGCGCGCGGGTGGGGCCGGTGTCGCGCCCCACGCCCGACGGCGCGGCGCGGATCTACTCGGTGGCCGGCCTGAGCTTCGAGGCCCCGGCGGGCTGGCGCGCCGACGGGGATCCACGCAAGGTGAAGCTCACGTCCCCGGGAGGGGAGGCGCTGGTCGAGGTGAAGGCCACGCCCGTCGCCGGCCCCGCCGCCGAGTGCCTGGCCGGGGCGGAGCAGGCCCTGGTGCGCGGCTCCGCGTCCCTCTCCGGCGTGCGCCGGCACCCCTCGACCTTCGCCGGCAAGAAGGCCATCGCCCAGGAGGCCGATCACGGTGGGTGGCACGGATGGGCCTGGGCCACCTGTGACCGCGGGGAGCAGTACCGGGTATTCCTGTCCGGTCGCTCGCCGGTGTCGCTCGAGACCATCGAGGTGCAGCGCCGGCTCGTCGCCACCGCACGCCTGGGAGGAAAGCCATGACGGGAGCGGATCGGACGAGGCCAGCCGAGCGGGTTCGGCCGTACGGCGACCGCCGGGACGACGGCGTCGTGCAGCTCTCCTTCGTGCTTCCGGTGGCCGCCGGCGACCGGGCCCGGGAGGCGGCCACCCAGGTGGCGCGGACGATGGGCCTCACCGGGATCCACGTGGCGGCGATGGAGAGGGCGGCCGAGGGCTACACCTTCTTCGTCCTCTACGGGCACACCGACGCCTCGGTCGACCTCGAGTCCCTCGACGTGCCCGAGGTGAAGGTCCGGAAGCGCGGTTTCGACGAGCTGAACGCGATCGTCGCGGCGGAGCTCGGGCGCCGCATCGTGGTGCTGGGCGCCTGCACCGGATCCGACGCCCACGCGGTCGGCATCGACGCCATCATGAACATGAAGGGCTTCGCCGGGGACTACGGGCTGGAGCGCTACCCTGCGTTCGACGCACGCAACCTCGGTTCCCAGGTGGAGAACGCGGCGCTGGCGCGGGCCTGCCTGGACGCCGGCGCCGACGCCGTGCTGGTCTCGCAGGTGGTCACCCAGCGGGACGTGCACAAGGAGAACGCCCGGGCCTTCCTCGACGAGCTGGGCAAGGTCGGGTACCGGGACCGGCTCCTCTGCATCCTGGGCGGTCCCCGCATCGACCACCGCCTGGCGCTCGAGCTGGGCTACGACGCGGGATTCGGTCCGGGCACGAAGCCCTCCGACGTGGCCAACTACATCGTGGGGCGCTTGCTGGAGAGGGCGGGGAAGCTCCAGACGGAGGTTCGAGATGGCTGACGGGGTCCTCATCCGCGTGCGCATGTCGCAGGCCGACGCCCACTACGGCGGCAACCTGGTGGACGGTGCGCGCATGCTGCAGCTCTTCGGCGACGTGGCCACCGAGCTCCTGGTCCGGCTCGACGGGGACGAGGGCCTCTTCCGGGCCTACGACTCGGTCGAGTTCCTCGCCCCGGTGCACGCCGGCGACTACGTCGAGGCGACCGGCGAGATCACCCGGGTGGGGAGCACCTCCCGGGCCATGCGCTTCGAGGCCCGCAAGGTGGTGATCCCGCGGCCGGACCTGTCCGGCAGCGCGGCCGATCTCCTGGCCGAGCCCGTCGTGGTGTGCCGGGCGACCGGGACCTGCGTCGTCCCTGCGGACAAGCAGCGCCGCGTCCGCGGATAGCGGGGGGGGGGAACCATGGGCGAGAAGGCCATCGTCACCTGTGCAGTGGTCGGAGCGGAGGTGACGCGGGAGCAGAGCCCGGCGGTGCCGTACACCCCGGAGGAGATCGCCCGGGCCGCGGTCGACGCCTGGCGCGAGGGCGCGGCGGTGGTCCACCTGCACGCGCGCCATCCGGACGGGCGCCCTTCCCAGCGGTCGGAGCACTTCCGGGAGATCGTCGACCGGATCCGCTCGTCAGGCTGCGACGTCGTCCTCCAGTGCTCCACCGGGGGTGCGGTGGGCATGGGGGTCGAGGAGCGGCTGGGATCCCTGGTCGAGGGCGCGGAGATGGCCACCCTGAACATGGGGACCCTCAACTTCGGGGACGACGTCTTCGTCAACGCGCGCCCGGACATCGTCCGCATCGCCGGCCGGATCCGGGAACGGAGGCTCGTGCCCGAGTGCGAGGTCTACGACGCCGGGATGCTCGAGACCCTCCGCTGGCTCCTCGACAAGGGACACCTGGCCCACCCGTACCACGTGCAGTTCGTGCTCGGCGTCCCCGGCGGGATGTCGGGAACCGAGAGGAACCTCCGCTTCCTGGTGGAGGGGATGCCCGAGCCTGCCCACTGGACGGTGGCGGGGATCGGCCGGTTCGAGATGCCCATGGCCGAGCTCTCGCTGCGCATGGGAGGGCACGTGAGGGTGGGGCTGGAGGACAACCTGTACGTGTCCAAGGGCGTGCTCGCGCAGGGCAACGCCGAGCTGGTCGCCGCGGCCGTCCGCATGGTCGAGGCGTCGGGGCGGGCCCTGGCGTCGCCTGCGGATGCCCGTCGCATCCTGGAGATCACATGAGCCTGAAGGACTGGCTGGTTCGCTTCAAGACGCAGCACGAGCAGGCTCGCGCCGGAAATCTCTCCGGGGACGGCCTGGCCGACTACCGCGCCGGGCGTGACGAGCTGGCCCGCGCGCTGCTCGGGGCGCAGGCGGCCAGCCTCAAGCCCGGGGAGGTGCCGCGCCAGGCGCTGCGCGTCGCCCGGGCCATCCAGGCCGATCTGGAATGGAGCGTGGACCGGGTCCGGGCCGTGACGCAGGAGATCTCGGTCGGCGGCTTCTCGGTGCTCCTGACCAAGACCCCGCCCACCGACGAGGCGATCAAGGTCAGCCTGCGCCTGCCGGGCGCGGAGGCGGTGACCGGGCGCGCCAGGGTGGTCGGCTCGGTGGTCCAGCCATCCGCGGTCCGGGTCTCGTTCTCGTTCGACGGGCTGGGCGCGGCCGAGCGGGACAAGCTCGAGTTCGCCGTCTTCGACACCGTGCTCCAGAACATCCGGGTCTGATCGCGGTTCACGAAAGGTGAAGGCGGCTCCGGGGCCCGCCGCCCCGGAACCGCCTTCCGCGCCCCACGCGCGTTGCGAGCTAGGACTTGGCCGGCTCCTTGGCGCCGAGGTCGAAGTCCACGTCGAGCTGGACCGACCACATCATGTTCGACTGGGCCGGCTGGGCGTACTTGTTCAGGAAGAACACCGGGCCGGTGATGACGTCGATGGCGGGCGTGAAGTAGACGCCGATTCCGCCGCCGACCGCGGAGTAGGCGTTGTTGCCGGTCATGATGTCGGCGATGAAGTTGATCTTGTAGAGCCCCTTCAGGTCGAGGACGAGATCCGGGGAGACGTAGGAGGCCATGAAGCCGCCGCGCGTCAGCACCACTCCGTCGACGTCGCTCCAGAGCGCGTTCGTGCCTCCCGCTCCGTAGTAGCCGCCCACCGTGACTGCGCCGAAGAAGAAGGTCTTGCCGATCTCCGCGTGCAGCACGCTGAACTGGGTCCCCTGGTTCACCCCCACCCCGAAGATGCCGCCGGAGACGCCCGGGGACCACTCACCGAAGGCCCCCTCGACGAGGCCCACCTTGGCATTCAGCTGGAGCGCGCCCGCCGGCTGCACGAAGAAGTAGTTGAGCCCCCAGTAGGGGAAGAAGAAGTCGATGCCCACCTCGGCCTGCACCTTCTCGAAGGGCAGCACTCCGACGGTCAGGCCGACGTTGATCGGGTAGGCGGCCTTGTCGTTGAAGTACGTGTCGAAGGTGAGGTGCGGAAGCAGGAACGGCTGGATGTAGGTCGTCGCCGGCGTCCAGAACACGGTGGACGGGGTGGCCCAGGCACTCTGCGCGGAGAGCGCGATGGCGCAGGCGGCGAGGACTCGGACGATCTTCTTCATCGATGGTCTCCCTGGATGGTGCCCACGAAAGGCGGGCACGACGTAGCACCATGGGTCTTTGCACTCCGCGTGCCGACGACGATGGGCCGGAATCCCACGTGGTTGACGCGGGGCTCGCTGGCGAGGAGACGGGCGTGCGCGGGGCGCGGGCACACGCTGCCTCTCCGCCGCGCACCGGATCCCGGAAACGGGACCGGCCCGTCGCGCGCGAGGCACGACGGGCCGGGGGACGGCGAGGGGAAGGGATCAGGCGTGGACCGTGCCACCCGAGGTCGACTCGATGTCGGTGTGGATGTAGCCGCGCTCGCCGCTCTCCGAGGAGTCCATGCCGGTCCACTCGTCCTGCTCGTCGGCGCGCAGCGGGAAGACGAAGCCCACCACCTTGTAGAGGACGAAGGAGACCGTCCCCGACCAGGCCAGCGTCACCAGCACGCCCACGGCCTGCCATCCGAGCAGCGAGAGGCTCCCGTCGGCGGCGTCCGGGTTCACGAGCTTGGTGGCGAACACGCCGGTGAGGAGCGCTCCCAGCGTGGCGGCCACGCCGTGCACCGCGAAGACGTCGAGGGAGTCGTCGACGCCGAGGCGCGGGCGGTAGCGCACGGCGAGCAGGGAGGCCAGGCCCGCCAGGGCCCCGATGATGAGTGCGGAGCCGGGCGTGACGAAGCCGCAGGCCGGGGTGATGGCCACCATGCCCGCCACGGCACCCGAGGCGAGTCCGACCCCCGACATCTTGCCGTGGAAGAAGAACAGCTCGGCGAGGCCCCAGGCCGCCGCGGCCGCTGCCGGGGCGAAGAACGTGTTCGCGAAGGCATACGAGGCGAGGCCGTTGGCGGCGAGCGCCGAGCCCCCGTTGAAGCCGAGCCAGCCGAACCAGAGCATGCCGGCCCCGAGGATCACGAACGGGACGTTGTGCGGGAGGGTGGTCGGAGCCTTCAGACCACGCCGCTTGCCGAGGAGCAGCGCGCCCACGATCGCGGCGGCGGCCGCGTTGATGTGCACGACCGTGCCGCCGGCGAAGTCGAGCACGCCCTTGGCGCGGAGCCAGCCGCCCGGTGCCCAGACCCAGTGGGCGACCGGTGAGTACACGATGAGGCTCCAGAGGATCACGAAGAGGACGAAGGCCTTCACGCGGATGCGTTCGACCAGCGCGCCGGAGATGAGCGCCGGCGTGATCACCGCGAACATGCCCTGGAAGAGCATGAACGCGACGTGCGGGATGGTGGCCGACAGGGACTTCTCCGGTTCGGCGCCGACGCCCTTCAGGCCGAACCAGTGCGCTCCGCCCAGCAGCGAGTCGAAGGTGCCCGGGGAGAAGGAGAGGCTGTAGCCGACCAGCGCCCAGAGAACGCCCACCACCGCCATGCAGACGATGGAGAGGATCATGGTGTGGACGACGTTCTTCGCGCGGACCAGGCCGCCGTAGAAGAAGGCGAGGCCGGGCGTCATGAACATGACGAGCGCGGCGCTCATGAGTACGAAGGCGGTGTCGCCCGAGTTGATCGGATTCACGCGTGCTCCTCCAGGGAGGGTGGGGTGAGCACCGACCGTGCAGGGGTCGTGCCGGAACGTCGGGCAGGCCTCGAGCGTGGATCCCGTGCACGCACGCACCGGACTGCACGCAGGACGCGCAGGAGGGTGCACGGGGTCCGAGCACGGCCGGAGCCCGCCTCCCGACGGCTACCGGGACGGAGCCTTGGTGGACTTCCTGGCGGGAGCCTTGGCGGGCTGCTTCGCGCCCTTCGCCTTTGCCTTCGTCTTGGCGGGGGCCTTCTGCGTCTTCTTCTTCGCCACGACCTTCCTGGGCTCGGGTGGCGGAGGGGGAGGCGGCGAGACGTACGGGTCGTCGTCGCTCGCGCTCCGGAGGCTGGCCGGTGCGCCGTGGACCACGCGGAATCCGGTGCGGGACAGTTCCTCCTCGGCCACGGCCTTCTCCAACCAGGCACGGTCGGCGCCGGTGACGCCCGAGGCGTCAAGCGTTCGCTGGGCGCCGGCTCGATCGCCGGCGCGTCCCTGAAGGGCGGCGAGGTGCAGCGCAGCCCTGCCGCGCTCGTTTCCGGGCGTCCCGCCGGTGTCGGCGAGGAGGCGCTCCAGGGCCGGATACGCCTCCTCCGGCCTGGCCTTCCCCGAGAGCGCGAGCTTGGCGATCCCGTAGGCGGCGCGGGGGTGGCCGGGCGAGGCCTGGAGGGCGGCCAGATAGGCCTGCCGCGCGCCCTCCGGCTTTCCGGACCGCCGGAGTGCGTCTCCCTGGAGCGCAAGCGCGGAGGGGAGCCCCGGCTCGGTGGCCGCCGCCTCCTCGGCGAACCCGGCCGCTCCGCCGGGATTCCCGGCGAGGAGCGCTACCCGCCCCTGGATGACGCGCCCGGCGGCGCCCGTGCCCGGGCGCGCGGCGGAGGTGGCGGCGGAGCCTGCCTGCCCCCTCCCCATGGCGAGGGCGGCGCGGGCCAGGCTCGCGGCCGGAGGGATCTCGGCGGAACGCTCCGGCGCGTCGAGGAGGCGCTCGGCGTCGGCCGCCGCCGCCTCGTCCCGGTAGTCCGCCGCCAGCATCGCGAGCGCCTGGGCCCGCAGCGCCCCGGCCTCCATGGCGTCGATGGCGACGAGCGGCTCGAGGACCTGGGATGCGGCGCGGTACCCGGCCCAGGTGTCGGCGCGCATGAGCTCGCGGGCGCGGGCCATCCCCTGGTCGAGGACCTCCCGCCGGTGGTGCGCGCGGTAGAGCAGCACCGCTGCGAGCAGGACGATCCCCACGCCGGCCAGGGCCACGAGCTGCACCATCCGTGAAGAGCTGCCTCGCTGGGGGGCTGGGGCGGGTTCGATCCCCGCGGGGCCGGCGCCGTCGTCGTCGCCGGGCTCCACCCAGCGTGGATCACGACCGCCGGGAGGGCCGCGGTCCGGGTCGACGTCGGGCGGATCGGACGGGGCACTGGACATATCCCCCGGTATCGCCCCGGGGACGGTGGGAGTCAAAAAAGCGACGGCGCGCCGGATCGCTCCGACGCGCCGGGCGCGCTGCAGGACGCGAGGGCTTCTAGACGGTTCGGTCCCGCTCCTCGCGCTCGTCCTCGCGGGAGACCCCGGAGAGCACGTCGTTCACCGACGGGAAGCGCAGGATCTCGCCCCGGGCGATCTTCCAGGCCTGCTGGACGATCCAGGAGAGGGACCGGTCCTGCCGGTTGGCCTCCAGCTGGATCTCGTTCAGCATGTCCTCGGGGAAGTAGAGTGACTGCTTGCGCTTGTCGGTTCCGGCCATCGAATCTCCCCAGGAGGTAGGATTGAAGCGTACCAGCGTTCATACGTCGCGCCTCGACGCGAGGTCAAGGAAGCGACCGCGCCGCTCCGGGCGTGCCGGAAAAAAAAGGGGAGCCGACATCTCTGCCGACTCCCCGTGGGCCAAGAGGGGGAGGGGTGCCCCTCGGCCCAACGTCGCGAAGCTGAACTGGTTCGAGGATGGCGTCATGGACCGATTCGGTCAACTGCGACAGATTGTCCCTTGATCGGGTGACATGAAGATCGTGACGTTTACTTCCAAAATTCTGGACACTTGCCGGAAAAGACACCTTCTTGGGTGTAGCGATAGCGTACTGATTGCGCTTTCGGGTGGAGTGGACTCGACGGCCCTGCTCTCGGCTCTCGCCGAGATGCGCGACGCCGGGGCAATCCGCGAGGTCACCGCGGTACACGTGGATCACTCGCTGCGCCCCGGCAGCCACCTCGACGCAGACGCATGTGCGTCCGTGTGCGACGCCCTTGGAGTGGCCTTCCGACGTGTCCGGGTCGAGGTCCGTCAGGGCAACCTCCAGGCGGAGGCACGTCGTGCCCGCTACGCGGCGCTGAGAAGGGAGGCTGGCCAGGTGGGAGCGACACGCATCGCCACCGGCCACACGCTCGACGACCAGGCGGAGACGGTCGTCCTCCGCCTGCTGCGCGGCTCTGGCGCGCGCGGGCTCTCGGGCATCCCTCCACGACGCGGCGCATTCGTCCGCCCCCTCATCGACGTGACCCGGGCCGAGGTGGTCGAGCACGTCCGGTCGCGCGGCCTGCCGCACCTCGAGGACCCGTCCAACGCGACGCCCCGATTCCTGCGCAACCGGGTGCGCAAGGAGGTGCTGCCGGTGCTCCGCTCCCTTGCGCCCCAGGCAGTGCGGGCGATGGCCCGGGCCGCAGACCTGCTTCGCGAGGACGAGCGCGCGCTGGCCGCCGAGGGGCGGCGGCTGGCGACGACGGGCTCGGTGCGCGTCGCGGACATGATGTCCGAGCCGGCCGCGGTCCGGAGGCGCGCGGTGAGGGAACTCTGGCGTCAGGCGTCGGGTCGGCGTGCCGACCTCGACGCGCGCCAGGTCGAGTCGGTCCTGGCCTTGCTCGGCAGGCCCGGCACCTCCCGCCTGCCCCTCTCGCGGGGGTTCGAGGCCTGCGTTCGTTACGGAGCGCTCACGATCCGGACCATCCCGGCCCTCGCACCCGCCGCGGACCCGGTTCGCCTTCCCGGACCCGGGGTCCACCGGCTGCCAGGAGGGGGCGTGCTGGAGGTAGGGTCGGCCCCGGGCGCCGCCTGGCCGCTCTGGTGGCGTGGTCGCCTGCCCGGAGACCGGATCCGCCCGGCAGGAGGGCGTGGATCGAAGAAGCTCAAGGCCTGGCTCATCGACCGGAAGGTGCCGCGAGAGGTCAGGGACGCCCTCCGGGTGCTGGCCGACGATGCGGGGTGGGTCCTGTGGATTCCGGAGCTCGGCGTCCGCGCGGAGAAGCCCAGCGCGGATGCCCGGTTGCGGGACTGAGCCCCGGGAGAATTCGAGGGGGGCGGGCCCCATCCCGGACTGCGCCGGTGTCCGCCGCTGTTATATTGCGACTTCGAAGGTTTGAACGGGGCACACCCCGGGAAGAGGTTTGCGAAATTGCGCCAGTCCTACAAGACCGTCCTGCTGTGGGTCGTCCTGATCCTGATGTTCGTGGCCTTCTACCAGTTCTTCGCCCAGCACGGCCGCGAGCAGAAGGAGTTCGCCTTCTCCGACTTCATCGCCAAGGTGGAGGCAGGGGACGTCCGGGACGTCACCGTCAAGGACACGAACTACTACGGACACATGCGCGACGGCAGCGACTTCCACACCGTCGGCCCGCTCGACGCCACCAGCACCGTCTTCGACCGGCTGCAGAAGAAGGGCGTGAAGGTCCTCTACGAGAAGTCCGACCAGAACTCGTTCTGGGTGACGGTGCTCGTGCAGTACCTGCCGCTCGTCTTCCTCTTCCTCCTCTTCTTCTTCTTCATGCGGCAGCTCCAGGCCGGTGGCGGGAAGGCCATGAGCTTCGGCAAGTCGAAGGCCAAGCTCATGACCGAGCACCACAACAAGGTCACCTTCGCCGACGTGGCCGGCATCGACGAGTCCAAGGACGAGCTCGAGGAGATCATCTCGTTCCTCAAGGACCCGAAGAAGTTCACCAAGCTCGGCGGGCGCATCCCCAAGGGCGTGCTCCTCATGGGCCCCCCGGGAACCGGCAAGACCTTGCTCGCCCGGGCCGTGGCCGGCGAGGCCGGCGTTCCCTTCTTCTCCATCTCCGGCTCCGACTTCGTCGAGATGTTCGTGGGCGTGGGCGCCAGCCGGGTCCGTGACCTGTTCGAGCAGGGCAAGAAGAACGCCCCCTGCATCATCTTCATCGACGAGATCGACGCGGTCGGCCGCCACCGCGGCGCCGGCCTCGGCGGCGGTCACGACGAGCGCGAGCAGACCCTGAACCAGCTCCTCGTGGAGATGGACGGCTTCGAGTCGAACGACGGCGTCATCCTCATCGCCGCGACGAACCGCCCCGACGTGCTGGACCCGGCGCTCCTCCGCCCCGGCCGTTTCGACCGGCGCATCGTCGTTCCGCGTCCCGACCTGGGCGGGCGCCTCGGCATCCTCAAGGTCCACACCAAGAAGGTCCCGCTCGACGCCGGGATGGACCTCACCAAGATCGCCCGGGGCACGCCCGGCTTCTCCGGCGCAGACCTGGAGAACCTGGTCAACGAGGCCGCCCTCTACGCGGCCCGGCGCAACAAGGAGAAGGTGGAAGGCGCCGACTTCGAGTACGCCAAGGACAAGGTGCTCATGGGCACCGAGCGGCGCTCCCTGATCATCAGCGACAAGGAGAAGCGCACCACCGCCGTCCACGAGGCGGGCCACGCGCTGGTCGCCAAGGTGCTGCCCAACGCCGACCCCCTGCACAAGGTCACCATCATCCCCCGCGGACGGGCGCTCGGCCTGACCCAGCAGCTTCCCGAGGAGGACCGGCTCAACATCAACCAGGAGTTCGCCCTCAACCAGATCGCGATCCTCATGGGCGGCCGGGTCGCCGAGGAGCTCACCTTCGGGCAGAAGACGACCGGCGCCGGGAACGACATCGAGCAGGCCACCAACATGGCCCGCGCCATGGTCTGCGAGTGGGGCATGAGCGAGCGGATGGGTCCGCTCGCCTTCGGGAAGAAGGAGGGAGAGGTCTTCCTGGGGCGCGACATGGCCTCCACCCAGACCTACTCCGAGCAGACCGCCCGGGAGATCGACTCCGAGGTCCGGCGCATCGTGAACGAGCAGTACGAGCGGGCCAAGAAGATCCTCCTCGAGCGGCGCGAGTCGCTCGACAAGATCGCCGACGCCCTCCTCGAGTACGAGACCCTCGACCTGGCCGACGTGGACGTGCTGCTCGCCGGCGGGACAATCAACCGGCCGCCTCCACCCAAGTCGCCCCCTCCCTCGGCCTCCGCCACCACCGGCGACAAGGAGAAGGCCAAGAAGGGCGGCATCCTCGGAGGCCTGGGCGGGCTGCCCAAGGCCGAGCCGGGGAAGGCGTAGCGCCCCGGAGGCCGTCCTGGCCTGGCCGTCGATCCGCATCGGGGGGCGCGATTTCGCGCCCCCTGGCGTCTTCATCGTCGGCGTCCTGAACGTCACGCCCGACTCCTTCTCCGACGGTGGGCGCTTCCTCGATCCCGGCGCTGCCGTGGACCAGGCGCTCCGGCTGGCATCGGAAGGGGCCGACCTGATCGACGTGGGGGGCGAGTCCACCCGTCCGGGCGCTCCGGAGGTCACCGAGGAGGAGGAGCTCCGCCGGGTGATCCCGGTGCTCTCGAGGCTGGCCCGGGCCCACTTCCCGGTTCCCGTCTCCATCGACACCTCCAAGGCCGGGGTGGCGCGGGCCGCGATCGATGCCGGTGCGGCGCTCGTCAACGACGTCCGCGCCCTGGCCGATCCCGCTCTGGCCCGAGTCGTCGCCGAGTCGGGCGTTCCGGTGGTCCTGATGCACATGCGGGGAACGCCCCGCGACATGCGGGAGATGGCCCGCTACGACGACCTCCTGGGCGACGTCGCCGCCGAGCTGCGCGCGGCGATGGATCGCGCCGTGGAGGCCGGCGTCCCGGAGGAACGGATCCTCCTCGACCCGGGCATCGGCTTCGCCAAGACGGCCGAGCAGAGCGTGGAGGTGCTGGGCCGCCTTCCCGAGCTCCGCCGGCTGGGCCGCCCCCTCCTCGTGGGTCCGTCGCGGAAGAGCTTCATCGGCGCCATCACGGGCTCGCCCCCGGAGGAGCGCCTGGCCGGGACGCTCGCCGCGGTGACCGCCGCGGTCCTGGCCGGGGCGGCCTTCGTCCGGGTGCACGACGTCGCGGCGTCCCGCCAGGCAGCCCGGGTGGCGGCGGCCCTCCGGGATGCTGGCGGATCCCGGGCGAACGCCTAGACTGTCGGCAGGGAGGCATCCATGTCGGCGAATCCGGGCGACGGGGCAGGGGCGGTGCGGAAGCTGTTCGGAACGGACGGGGTCCGCGGCGTCGCCAACGTCCACCCCATCACCGCCGAGGTGGCGCTGCAGCTCGGGCGTGCGCTGGCCTGGAAGGTGCGCTCGGGCAACCACCGGCACCGCATCGTCATCGGGAAGGATACGCGCCTCTCCGGCTACATGCTCGAGACCGCCATCGCCGCGGGCATCTGCTCCATGGGCGTCGACGTGCTGCTCTGCGGGCCGCTGCCGACTCCGGGGATCGCCTTCATCACCCAGTCCATGCGGGCCGACGCGGGAGTGGTCATCAGCGCGAGCCACAATCCGTACCAGGACAACGGCATCAAGTTCTTCGACCGGACCGGATTCAAGCTGCCGGACGACGAGGAGCTGGAGATCGAGCGGCTGGTCCTGGGAGGCGCGGCGACGGCCGCCGATTTCCACGGCCTGCGCCCCACCGCCGAGCTCATCGGCAAGGCCAAGCGGATCGACGACGCCATCGGCCGCTACGTGGTGTTCCTGAAGTCGCTCTTCCCGCGCGAGCTCACGCTCGACGGGATGACCATCGTCGTCGACTGCGCCAACGGTGCGGCCTACCACACGGCGCCGGCGGTGTTCGAGGAGCTGGGCGCGCAGGTCATCCCGCTCCACGTGGTGCCCGACGGGCGGAACATCAACGAGGGCTGCGGGGCCCTCCACCCGGAGGGCATGGCCGCCAGGGTCCGGGAGGTCGGCGCCGACCTGGGCATCGCGCTCGACGGCGACGCCGACCGGGTCATCGTGGCCGACGAGAAGGGGCAGGTGGTCGACGGCGACGCCGTCATGGCCATCGTGGCCCGCGACCTGCTCCGGCGCGGGCGCCTCCGGCAGGAGACGGTGGTGGCCACGGTGATGAGCAACGTGGGGCTGGAGCGGGCCATGGCCGAGGTGGGAGGCGCGGTGGTCCGCACCAGCGTGGGAGACCGCTACGTCGTGGAGGAGATGCGCCGCAGCGGCTACAACTTCGGCGGCGAGCAGTCGGGACACCTGGTCTTCCTGGACCACGTGACCACCGGCGACGGCGTCTGCGCCGCGCTCAACCTGCTCGCGGTGATGAAGCGGACGGGCAAGCGCCTCTCCCAGCTGGCCCGGTGCTTCACGCCGTCGCCGCAGGCGCAGATCAACGTCGTCGTGAAGGAGAAGCGCTCGCTCGACTCGCTCGACGGGGTCCGGAAGGCCATCGCCGACGTCGAGAAGGACCTCGGGGACGAGGGGCGCGTGCTGGTGCGCTTCTCCGGGACCGAGAACAAGGCCCGGGTGCTGGTGGAGGGCCCGGACGCGGCGGCCACCCAGGCCCATGCGGAGCGCATCGCCGAGGCGCTTCGCCGGGAGCTCGCCTGATGGCGAGGGGCGCGATGGCGGCGCCGGACGTCGGGAGCACGCGATGCGGACGGGAAGAACGGGCGATTCTGCGCTAGATTCGCGCCATGCCCGGACCCCGCCTCGGCGTCAACGTCGACCACGTCGCCACCCTCCGCCAGGCACGCCGCGCGGTCTACCCCGATCCGGTGGCCGCCGCCATGCTCGCCGAGCTCGGCGGCGCCGACCAGATCACCATCCACCTGCGGGAGGACCGCCGCCACATCCAGGACCGGGACCTGGAGGTGATGCGGAAGACCGTCACCACCAGGCTGAACCTCGAGATGGCGGCCACGCAGGAGATGGTGAAGGTCGCCCACGAGCTGCGCCCCGACGAGGTGACGCTGGTCCCGGAGCGGCGCGAGGAGCTCACCACCGAGGGCGGACTCGACGTGGTCCGGGGCCGGGACACCGTCTCGCGGGTCGTGAAGACGCTGCGCGACGCCAACGTGATGGTCTCGCTCTTCATCGACCCCGACCCCGACCAGGTGAAGGCGGCGGTCCGGGTGGAGGCGCACGCCATCGAGATCCACACCGGCCGCTACTGCGACGCGCGGCTCCCGGGCGACCGGCGGCGCGAGCTCTCCCGCGTGGTGGACGCCGCCAAGGCCGGGGCGAAGCTCGGGCTCCAGGTCGCTGCCGGCCACGGGCTCAACTACCAGAACGTGCTGCCGGTGGTGGCCATCCGGGAGATCGAGGAGCTCAACATCGGTCACGCCATCGTGGCCCGGGCGGTGCTCGTGGGCATGGAGCGGGCGGTGCGGGAGATGAAGGACCTCCTCTCGCGGGGCACGCCGTGATCCTCGGGCTCGGGATCGACGTGGTCGAGGTCGCGCGCATCCGTCGCCTTGTCGGCGACCCGGGGCGGGCGGGAACGGCGGAGCGTTTCCTCGCCCGCTGCTTCACCGACGGCGAGCGCCGCTTCTGCGACGCGCGGGCCGATCGGGCCACTCCGTACGCCGCCCGGTTCGCCGCCAAGGAGGCCGCATCCAAGGCCCTGGGCGCCCCCACCGGGATCCACTGGACCGACGTGGAGGTGGAGCGGGAGGACGGGGCGCCGCGCCTCCGCCTCTCCGGGGTGGCCGAGCGCGTGGCGCGTGAACGCGGCGTCTCCCGCGTGCACCTGTCGCTCACGCACGACGCCGGGGTCGCCGCAGCGGTGGTGGTTCTCGAAGGGGGTCGCGAATGAGGCTGGTGAGCGCGGACGAGATGCGGGCCATCGAGCGGATCGCGATCGAGGAGATGGGAATCCCGGCGGCAACCCTCATGGACCGGGCCGGCCGGGCGGTCGCCGAGGCGGCCGCCTCGCTGGCGGGCCAGGACGGGCGCGTGGTGGTGGTATGCGGGGCGGGCAACAACGGCGGAGACGGCTTCGTGGCGGCTCGGGTCCTCCAGAAGGCGGGGCGCGGCGTGCTGGTCGTGGCCCTGGGTCCGCCGGGGAAGGGCAGCCCCGAGTCGATCGCCATGTGGAAGGCGGCCGAGGACGCGGGGGTGCCGGTCTCCGGTCTCCAGGCGCTCCTGGACTTCCCGGTCCGCCCCGGCGACCTCGTCGTCGACGCCATTTTCGGCACGGGGCTCGAGCGCCCGGCGGAGGGGAGCTTCGCCGCGGCCATCGAGGCCATCCGGGCCCTGCGCGAGCAGGGGGCCCTGGTGCTCTCCGTGGACCTGCCCTCGGGTCTCTCCACGGACAGCGGCCGCGCCATCGGGCCCGCCGTCCAGGCCGATGCCACGGTCACCTTCGCCTACTCCAAGATTGGCCTGGCGTTGCAGCCGGGAGCGGACCTGGCCGGGGACCTGTCGGTGGTCGACATCGGCATCCCACCGGCGGCTGCTCTCCGGATCCCGCCGACCGCGGAGTTGCTCGACGAGGCGGCGGCCCGGGCGCTGGTCCCGCGGCGCGACCGCGAGGCCCACAAGGGGGACGCCGGCCGGCTGCTCGTCGTGGCCGGGTCGGCCGGCAAGACCGGCGCGGCCAGCCTGGCTCTCGTCGGTGCCCTGCGGGGCGGGGCAGGACTGGTGACCCTGGCGGCGCGCCCCGAGGTGCTCGGACCGGCCCTGGCGGGGCGTCCGGAGGCCATGAGCACGCCGCTCCCGGGAACCGGCAACATCGCGCGGAGCGACATCCCGGCCCTCCAGGGGGCGGCATCGGGCGCGAACGCGCTGGTGATCGGCCCGGGGATTCCCCGCGGTCCGGAGACCGCCCCGGCCATCCGCGGACTGCTCGACCGCTACCCGCTCCCCACCGTCCTCGACGCCGACGCGATCAACGCCCTCGCCGACCATCCGGGGCTGGTCGCCGTCATCGGCCACGACGCACCCACCGTCCTCACCCCGCACCCGGGCGAGATGGCGAGGCTCGTAGGGGGCACCATCGACGACGTCCAGGCCGACCGCGTCGGCATCGCCCGGCGAAAGGCGCAGGAGTGGGGCGCCGTGGTCGTGCTGAAGGGCGCCCGCACCGTCGTCGCCGACCCCGACGGCCCGGCGGCCATCGTCCCCACCGGGAATCCGGGAATGGCCACGGGGGGGACCGGGGACGTGCTGGCCGGTCTCCTCGGCGCGTTGCTGGCGGGAGGAATGCGACCCCGGGAGGCGGCGCGGGTCGCGGCCTGGGTGCACGGCCGTGCCGGCGACATCGCGGCGAGCCGGTACGGCGAGCGCGGGATGGTGGCCGGGGACCTGGCCGAGGCCATCGGCGCCGTCTGGGCTGCATGGGGCAGGTGAGCGATCCGGCCCCCGTGCGCGTGGAGCGCACCACGCGTTCGGCGAGCGAGACCCGCCGCCTCGGAGAGCGGATCGGGCGGTGGCTCGCGCCCGGGGACGTGGTGGCGCTCTCCGGGGACCTGGGTGCGGGGAAGACCCAGCTGGCCCGTGGGATCTGCCGGGGGGCCGGCGTCGCCGACGGGGACGTCTCGAGCCCCACCTTCGCCATCGTGGCGACCTACCGTGGTCGACTCCTGGTGAACCACGCCGACCTCTACCGGATCGGCGACGAGGACGAGTTGCACGCCACCGGATTCCAGGACCTGGTGGGAGGGGGCGGGGCCACGGTGGTGGAGTGGGCCGACCGCTTCCCCGGGGCCCTGCCGCGCGAGAGGCTGGAGGTCCGGCTGGAGCAGGATCCCCTCGGCCCGACCGTGCGCCGGCTGATCATCTCCGGGTTCGGGGAGCGGCACGCCGGGCTGGCGCGGGCACTCTCCCCCCGGAGTCCCCGGCGCCGCTGATCCCGAGCGGTGCCCGGAGGAGGTGCAGGGAGCCGTCGATGCCGACGAATCCTCCCTCGGGGACCGCCTCCCAGCCCGACCGGCCGATGGGCTCGCTGGCCACCGCGAAGAGGTGGCCGTCGCCGGCGGTCGCCGAGACGTGGAGCGGCTTGCCGTGGCGGCAGGCGCAGAGCAGCCGCCCGTCCGAGACCAGGAAGTTGAGGGTGGAGTGGACCTCGCCGCGATCGGCGATGGCCTGGACCAGGGCCACCGTCTCGGCCAGAGCGGTCCGGACGTCGGACAGGGACGCCCGTCCACGGCCGCGCCGGAGGTCGAGCCGCGAGAGGAAGATCTGGAAGCAGCGCTCGCTGTCGGTCTGGCCGCGCAGCCGCTCGCGGCGCGCCGGGGAGATGGCGGCGAGAAGGGCCTCGCGCACGGATCGCGATCGCCTGTACCGGGCCACCGTGCCGTTGTGGGCGAAGACCCAGCGCCCCTCGACGAACGGGTGGGTGTTCTCGAGCGCCACCCGGCCGACGCTGGCGTCGCGGACGTGGGCCAGCACGATGCGGGACCGGGCGCTCCTTCCGGCCCGCACGAAGTCCTCGTCGGCGTGGGCCGCCATCACCCCGCGGCGGACCCGGGGACCGCGCGGGCCGTACCAGGCGATGCCCCAGCCGTGCGGGTGGAGGTGGGACTGGGTCCGCAGCGCGTTCTCGGCGCTGCAGAGCGGCTCGCAAGCCGTCCGGTGGGATTCGGCGAGCTGTCCGAAGAGGCGGCACATCCCCGGGGCATTGTAGCGCCCCGTTGCGGGCCGCGCCGCGCCCGGGCGGGCCCGGGCCTGGAGAGGGGCGCGATCATCCCGACGCAGTCGGCGGCGCCCGGCTCCCCGGCCTCGTGGACCACCCGGCCACCCTTCACCACGGTCAGGGCATGGCTCACCGCGGCGTGCCAGCAGAGGTGGGCGGGGGAGCGCACCCCCCAGAGGACCAGGTCGGCGGGAACGCCCGCGGCGAGCCGGCCGGCATCCGGAAGTCGCAGGGCGCGGGCTCCGCCCCGGGTCGCGGCCCAGAGCGCTTCACCCGGGGTGAGGCCGTTCTCCAGGCAGGCCAGCGAGAGGGCGAGCCCCAGGTTCTCGCTCATCGCCGATCCCGGGTTCAGGTTGCTCCCGAGGGCTACCGCGACGCCGCCGTCGACGAGCCGGCGCCCGGGCGCCCAGGTCCGCCCTCGCAGGAGGAGCGTGGAGGTGGGGAGGAGCCCGGCCACCACCCCGGCCCCGGCCAGTGCGGCGATGCCGGCGTCGCCGACGCGCTCGAGGTGGTCGGCCGAGGCGGCCCCCAGCTCGGCGGCGAGCGCGGCAGCCCGGTCGTCGGAGAGCTGGTCTGCGTGCAGCCGCGGGGCGAGCCCCAGGGCCCGGGCGGCCAGGAGCACACGGCGCGCCTCCTCCAGCGTGAAGGCGGTGGCGGCCACGAACGCATCGCAGGCCGCGGCCAGCTTCCCTCTCGCGACCTCCGGGAGCAGCACCGCGATGACCTCACCGACCCAGTCTTCCCGGTCCCGTCCGGAAGGGAGGGCGTGGAGGGGCAGGGCGGTGGCGACCACGTCCTGCTCGCCGGCCAGGGCGCGACCCAGTTCCCGGACGATTCGCAGGAGGCGCAGCTCCTCCTCGACCGATTCCCCGTACCCGCTCTTCACCTCCACGGTGGTGACGCCCCAGGCGAGCAGGCGCCGGGCCCGGACCCGGGCGGAGCCGAGAAGCTCCTGGTCCGACGCGGCCCGGGTGGCGCGCATGGTGGCCCGGATGCCTCCTCCGGCCCGGGCGATCTCGGCGTAGCTCCTCCCGGCCGCGAGGGCCTCGAACTCGGCGGCGCGGGTCCCGTCGTCCCCGAAGACGAGGTGGGTGTGCGAGTCGACGAGGCCGGGCGAGACGAGCCGGCCATCCGCCTCGATGACCCGGGAGCCGGAGAGGTCGACCGCCGCGTCCAGCCTCGCGTCCGGGCCGATCCAGACGACGCGCTCCCCGTCGACGGCGATGGCGAGTCCGTCGCCGAGGCAGGGGTCGTTGTCCACGCCATCGCAGGTCGCGATGGTCGCCCGTCGGATGGCCAGGGTGGCGCGGAGCGGCGGAGCCATGGATCGTCCTCCGCGGGTCAGGGGGGGATGCGGACACCGCGCTCCCGCGCGGTCTGCAGGGCCTCTGGATAGCCGGCGTCGGCGTGGCGCAGGACGCCCATGGCCGGATCTCCGCGGAGGACCCGGGCCACCCGCCGCCCGGCCGCCTCGGTGCCGTCGGCCACGACCACCTGGCCGGCGTGGAGGGAGTAGCCCATGCCCACGCCCCCGCCGTGGTGGAAGCTGACCCAGGAGGCGCCGTTCACGGCGTTGAGCAGCGCATTCAGGATGGGCCAGTCGGCCACCGCGTCGGAGCCGTCGCGCATGGCCTCGGTCTCGCGGTTGGGCGAGGCCACCGAGCCGCAGTCGAGGTGGTCGCGTCCGATCACAACCGGGGCGCGGAGATCCCCGCGGCGGACCATCTCGTTGAACTCCACACCGGCCCGGTCGCGCTCGCCGTAGCCGAGCCAGCAGATGCGCGCCGGGAGCCCCTGGAACTTCACCTTGCGTGCAGCAAGAGCGAGCCAGCGGAGCAGCGCACGCTTCTCCGGGAAGAGGCGCGCCACGGCTGCGTCGGTGGCGGCGATGTCGGCCGGGTCGCCGGAGAGGGCCGCCCACCGGAAGGGTCCCTGCCCCTCGCAGAAGAGCGGCCGGATGTAGGCCGGCACGAAGCCCGGGTAGTCGAAGGCGCCGGCGACCCCGGCGTCCTTCGCTCCGGCGCGCAGGTTGTTGCCGTAGTCGAAGACGTGGCTGCCGAGCCCCCGCAGCGCGAGCATGGCCTGGACCTGGATCCCCATCGACTGGATCGACCGATGGATCACCTGTTCCGGATCGCTCACCCGCAGCGAGACGACCTCGGCCAGCGAGAGCCCTGTCGGGACGTAGCCGTTCAGCGGATCGTGGGCGGAGGTCTGGTCGGTGACGAGGTCGGGGGCGATGCCGCGCCGGACCAGCTCGGGGTAGACGTCGGCGGCGTTCGCGCAGAGTCCCACCGAGAGCGGACGCCGCTCGCGCCGGGCGTCGTCGAGGCGGCGGAGGGCGTCGTCGAGCGAGGTGGCGGCCTCGTCCAGGTACCCCTGGGCGAGCCGCTTCGCGATCCGATCCGGGTCGACGTCCACGCCCAGGAAGGCGGCGCCGAGCATGGTGGCGGCGAGCGGCTGGGCGCCGCCCATGCCGCCGAGCCCACCGGAGAGGATGAGCCGGCCGGACAGGTCGTCGGTGCCGAAGTGGGTCCGGCCGGCCTGGGCAAAGGTCTCGAACGTCCCCTGGAGGATTCCCTGGGTGCCGATGTAGATCCAGGACCCCGCGGTCATCTGGCCGTACATCATGAGCCCGCGCCGCTCGAGGTCCCGGAAGTGGTCCCAGGTGGCCCAGCGAGGGACCAGGTTGGAGTTGGCGATGAGCACGCGGGGAGCGTCGGGGTGGGTTCCGACCACGCCCACCGGCTTGCCGCTCTGGACGAGCAGCGTCTCGTCGTCGCGCAGGTCGCGAAGGGCCGACACGATCCGGTGGTAGCTCTCCCAGTTCCGCGCGGCCTTCCCGGTCCCGCCGTAGACCACCAGGTCCTGGGGGCGTTCCGCGACCTCCGGGTCGAGGTTGTTCTGGAGCATCCGGAGGGCGGCTTCCTGGACCCAGCCCCGGCAGGAGAGGGTGGTGCCCCGCGGGGCGCGGATCTCGTCCATTCCCTGGCTCTAGCACGACTCCAGGGCGCGCGCGCGGAGGGTCGGCTACACTGCCCGGGCCTTGAACGACCGAGCCTTCATCTCCGCCCTCCGCCTCGTCCCGAAGAACGCCCTCTCGCGCGTCGTGGGTGCCGCGACGCGCCTGCCGCTGCCCGCCCCGATCGGGAGCGGCGTGATGAAGGCCTTCGCCCGGCGCTACGGGATCGACCTCTCCGAGTGCGGGGAGCTGTCCGGGTTCCGGACCTTCGGCGACTTCTTCGCCCGCCCCCTCAGGCCCGGGCTGCGCCCGATGGCACCCGGCGACGACGTGGTCGTCTCCCCCGTGGATGCGGTGGTCTCCGAGACCGGCGTGGCCCGGGGCGGGCGGCTCGTCCAGGCGAAGGGCATCGACTACACCGCCTCGGCGCTGGTGGGAGACGAGCGGGTGGGGGCGCGCCTCGGCGGCGGCTCCTACGCCACGCTCTACCTCTCGCCGCGCGACTACCACCGGATCCACTTCCCGCTCCCCGGACGCATCCTCGGCTGGCGCTACGTTCCCGGAAGGCTCTGGCCCGTGAACCCGGCCTCGGTGCGGAACGTGCCCGGGCTCTTCACCGTGAACGAGCGGCTGGTGACGCTTCTCGACTCCCCGCTCGGCCTGGTGGCCATCGTCGCCGTGGGCGCCACCGTGGTCGGGCGGGTGAGGGCCAGCTTCGACCCGGAGGTGCCTGTGACCAACCTCCCCGGGGCGGAAGCGCAGTCGCGGGACTACGTCACGCCCATCCCCGTCGAGAAGGGGCAGGAACTCGGCGCCTTCGAGATGGGCTCCACGGTGATCCTGATCTTCGAGCCGGGCCGGGTGGGTCTCTCGCCTGGCCTGGCGAGCGGCGCCCGGGTCCGGGTGGGCGAGGCCATCGGCGGCCGGGCGGTTTGACCGGGCCGGAGCCGTGGTCTAGAACCGCCCGCGTGAAGATCAACGGCGTCAAGGGGATGAACGACATCCTGCCCGCCCAGGTCGGGCGATGGCAGGAGATCGAGCGGGTGTCCCGCGAGGTCTTCGCACTCCACGGCTACCGCGAGGTCCGGACGCCGGTGGTCGAGCCCTACGCGCTCTACGCGCGCGGCGTGGGCGAGGCGACCGACATCGTCAACAAGGAGATGTACGTCTTCGAGGACAAGGGGGAGGAGAAGCTGGCGCTCCGCCCGGAGGGGACGGCCGGCACGGTCCGCGCCTACATCGAGCACGGCGCCCACGTGGAGGGTCCCCAGAAGTGGTTCTACGTGGGCCCGATGTTCCGTCGCGAGCGGCCGCAGAAGGGTCGCTACCGCCAGTTCCACCAGATCGGCGTGGAGGCCTTCGGCATCGCCGAGCCGGCCATCGACGTGGAGCAGATCGCCATGCTCGCCGACCTCTTCCGCCGGCTCGGCGTCGCACCGGTGGTGAACCTCAACAGCGTGGGCGACGCCGCCTGCCGCCCTGCCTACCTGGAGGAACTGCGCGCCTGGCTGCTCGCCCGGGGCGCCTCCCTCTGCGCCGACTGCCGGGAGCGGACGGAGCGGAATCCACTGCGCGTGCTCGACTGCAAGGTGCCGACCTGCCAGCCGGTCCTGGCCGGGGCGCCGCGCCTGCTCGAGCGGCTCTGCGAGGGGTGCCGGGTCCACTTCGACGCCGTCCAGCAGGGCCTCGACGACCTGGGCGTGGCCTACCAGGTCAACCCGCGCCTGGTTCGCGGCCTCGACTACTACGTGCGCACCGCCTACGAGTTCACCAGTGACGCGCTGGGCTCGCAGTCGGCGGTCGCCGGAGGCGGGCGCTACGACGGCCTCGTGGAGACGCTCGGGGGGCCGGCCACGCCCGGCATCGGTTTCGGCATGGGAGAGGAGCGGCTGGCCCTCATCCTGGAGGCCGCGGGCCGGCCCGTCCCGGAGACCCGCCCGGTGATCTTCTTCGTCTCGGCCGACGACGCCGGGAGGCGTGAGGCGCTGCGCCGGGCCGCCGAGCTCCGCCGCGCCGGGGTCGCCTGCGACCTCGACGCGCGCGGGGGCAAGCTGGCCCGTCAGTTCAAGCAGGCCGAGCGGGTGGGCGCCCGCTTCGCCGTGGTGGTCGGCGGCAACGAGGCCGCCAGCGGCCAGGCCAAGCTGAAGGACATGGTCACCCGCGACGAGATCCCGGTGGCGCTCTCCGAGCTCGCCGCGCGTTTCCGCCCCGCGTCCCGGCTAGGCCCCGCTTGGCGGATCGTCTCCCGTTCGTCACCGTCGTGGCCGGCCCCACGGCGTCCGGGAAGACGCGGCTCGCCGTCGAGATCGCCCTGCGCGCCGGCGGCGAGATCGTGAATGCGGACTCCCAGCAGGTCTACCGCGGGCTCGACGTGGGCACGGCCAAGCCCACGGCCAGGGAGCGCTCGGAGGTCCCCCACCACCTCCTCGACCTGGTCGATCCGGGGGAGGGGATGGACGCCGCGCGATGGGCCTCGCTCGCCGACGCGGCCATCGCCGACGTGGCGGGGCGCGGCCGGCTGCCGATCGTGGTGGGCGGGACCGGGCTCTACGTCCGGGCGCTCCTGCACGGCGTCGTCGATGCGCCCGGACGCGACCCGGCCCTGCGGACCCGTCTCGAGGAGGAGGCGGCGGTCCACGGGCGCGCCGCGCTCCACCGGCGGCTCGCCGAGGTCGACCCCGGCGCCGCCGCGCGAATCCGGGAGAACGACCTCGTCCGCATCGTCCGGGCGCTCGAGATCGCCGCCGGAGGCCGGACGCAGAGCGAGCTCTTCGAGGCCCATCGGTTCGCGCCCCGCCGCTACCGGTACCGGCTCCTCGCCCTCGACGTTCCGCGGGAGGAGCTGCACCGGCGCATCGGGGAGCGCGCCGCGGCCATGGTCGGCGGAGGGATCGTCGAGGAGGCCCGCGCCCTGGTCGACCGCTCCGGAGGCCCGCTCCCCCGCCTTCCCATCGGCTACGCCGACGCGGTTGCCTGCGCCCTGGGCGAGATCGGTCGGGAGGAGCTCGCGTCTCGCATCGCCCTGCTCCATCGCCGGTACGCTCGCCGGCAGGTGATCTGGCTGCGCCGGGAGCAGGACGTGGAGTGGCTGGCGGCGCCGTTCGATCCGGACGCCCTGGCCCGCGCGTTGCGCAGCGCGCCGTGATTCCCGGCCCCTTCGTGTTATAAGCCCTCGGCGTGGCCATCCGAGTGCCGTTCACGACAGAGTTCGAGAAGCCCCTCGCCGCCCTCGAGTCCAAGATCGAGGAGCTGAAGCAGCTTTCCGGGGGCGCCGGCGTCGACTTCAGCGACGAGATCGTCAAGCTGGAGCGCAAGGCGAAGAAGCTCCAGGCCGAGATCTTCCGAGATCTCTCCCGCTGGCAGGTGGTCCAGCTGGCCCGGCACCCGAACCGCCCCTACACGCTCGACTACCTCCAGATGATCTTCACCGACTGGATGGAGCTGGAGGGAGACCGGCGTTTCGGCGCCGACCACGCCATCGTGGCGGGGCTGGCCCGCTTCGAGGGCGAACCGGTGGTGATCGTCGGCGAGCAGAAGGGGCGCGGCACCAAGGAGAACATGCTGCGCAACTTCGGCATGCCCCGGCCGGAGGGATACCGCAAGGCGCGCCGCCTCTACGACCTCGCCGACCGGTTCCGCCGGCCGCTCATCACCTTCATCGACACCCCGGGAGCCTACCCCGGCATCGGCGCGGAGGAGCGGGGCCAGGCCGAGGCCATCGCCGTGAACCTCGAGGTCATGTCCTCGCTCGGTGTCCCGTCCATCTCCATCGTCATCGGGGAGGGAGGCTCGGGAGGTGCGCTCGCACTGGGGGTCACCAACAAGATCCTCATGCTGGAGTACTCCACCTACTCGGTCATCTCGCCGGAGAGCTGCAGTTCCATCCTCTACCGCGACGCCTCCAAGGCCCAGAAGTCGGCGGAGAACCTCAAGCTGACCGCCAGGGACCTGGCCGGGTTCGGCATCGTCGACGAGCTGGTGAAGGAGGCTCCCGGCGGTGCCCACCGCGACCCCAAGCTCACCGCCGAGAACCTGGCCGGCGCCATCCGGCGCCAGCTGACGGATCTGAGGCAGCTCACGCCCGAGCAGCTGGTGCGCCAGCGCTATCAGAAGTTCAGGGCCATGGGCGTGTTCACCACCGAGGAGTGAGGGGCGTGTCGCTCGTTCCCCACCACGTCGCCTCGCTGCAGCCGTACGTCCCGGGCAAGCCCATCGAGGAGGTGGAGCGGGAGTACGGGGTCAGCGACGTCGCGAAGCTGGCCTCCAACGAGAACGCGCTGGGTCCCTCTCCCCTGGCGCTCCGCGCTGCCCAGGAGGCCTGCGGCCGGGTCCACCTCTACCCGGACGGCAGCGCATTCCTCCTCAAGAAGGCCCTCTCCAGCCGCTTCTCGGTCCCGGTGGAGGAGATCCTGGTCGGCAACGGGTCCAACGAGATCATCGAGCTGCTCGTGCGCACCTTCGTGCTGGAGGGCGAGGAGGTGCTCACGAGCGCCCAGAGCTTCGTGGCCTACAAGCTCGCTGCCCACGCCCACGGGCGGACCCTGGTGGAGGCGCCCATGAGGGAGCGCTTCCACTACGATCTCGACGCCATCCACGCCCGGCTCTCGCCCCGCACCAAGGTGGTCTTCCTCGCCAACCCCGACAACCCCACCGGCACCTGGTTCCTCGAGAAGGAGCTGGTGCATTTCCTCGGCGCCGTGTCCCGGGACACGATCGTCGTGCTCGACGAGGCCTACGTCGAGTTCGTGGAGGTGGAGGGCTTCCAGGATTCGCTCGCGCTGCGCAAGCGCCACCCGAACCTGGTCGTGCTGCGCACGTTCTCCAAGATCTACGGCCTGGCAGGCCTGCGGCTGGGCTACGCCTTCGCCCGCCCCGAGATCACGGCCTACCTCGACCGGGTGCGCGCGCCGTTCAACGTGAACGGGGTCGCGCAGGCGGCCGGCGCCGCCGCGCTCGACGACGAGGAGCACGTCCTCCTGAGCCGCCAGCTGGTCCGGACCGAGCGGCCGTTCCTCGAGCAGGGGCTCCGCGACCTCGGCGCCACGGTGGTCCCGTCGCAGGCCAACTTCGTGCTCGCCGACTTCCCCGGGAGGCCCGCCATGGCCCTCTTCGACGCGCTCCTGCGGGAGGCGGTGGTGGTGCGGCCGGTGGCAGGCTACGGCTTTCCCACCGCGCAGCGCATCACCGTCGGAACCCGCGCCGAGAACCTGAAGGCGCTCGCCGCGCTGCGAAGGGTCCTCGGGAGGTGACCGCTCGCCGGCCCTTCATCGTCGCGGTGGACGGGCCAGCGGGTGCCGGAAAGAGCACCACCTCGCGCCGGCTGGCGGCGCGCCTCGGCTTCGCCATGGTCGACACCGGGGCCATCTACCGGGCGGTCGCCCTGGCAGCGAGCCGGGAGGGCATCGCCTTCGACGACGACGCCCGGCTGGGGGCGCTCCTGCCCGAGGTCTGCATCCGCTTCGAGCCGCCGCCGCCCGGGGCCGAGGGAACCGGGCAGCGGGTGCTCATCGGCGAGGAGGACGTGTCGCAGGCCATCCGGACGCCGCCCATGTCCCTGGGCGCGAGCGCCGTCTCGGCCCGACCCGTGGTCCGGGCGGGGCTGCTCGACCTCCAGCGCCGGCTGGCCACGGCTCCCGCAAATCGCGGGGCGGTGCTGGAGGGCAGGGACATCGGGACGGTGGTGTTCCCCGACGCCGACGCCAAGTTCTTCCTCACCGCCGCCGACGAGGTCCGCGCCCGGCGCCGGTTCCTCGAGCTCCAGGCCAAGGGAGACCCGCAGCCCTTCGAGGCGGTGCTCGCCGACCAGCGCAAGCGGGACAGGAACGACAGCTCCAGGGATGTCGCCCCGCTCCGGGCAGCCGACGACGCGGTCACGATCGACACCGGATCCCTGTCGCTCGACGACGTGGTCGAGCGGCTGGCGGTCCTGGTCGAGGCCCGTATCGCCGCTCGAAGGTGAGTCGGGCTGGACCCGGAACCGGGGGTCGTTATATACGGCCCCGGAGAGGACTTGATGCAGGTCAAGGTGGCAAAGACGGCAGGGTTCTGCTGGGGAGTCCGGCGGACCGTCGATCAGCTGATGGACGTGGCCCACGAGCGGCAGACGCCGGTGGTCACGCTCGGCCCCATCATCCACAACCCGCAGTTCGTGGCACGGACCCGGCAGATGGGGGTCGGCACGGTGGAGCGCGTCGCCGAGGTGCCGGTGGGCACGACCGTCGTGGTCCGGACCCACGGTGCGGTGAAGCCGGAGCTCGACGCCGCGCGGGAGCGTGGACTCGAGGTCGTGGACGGCACCTGCCCGTACGTGAAATACCCGCAGGCCATGGCACGGCGGCTGTCGCACCAGGGCTATCACCTGGTCATCGTGGGAGATCCGAACCACGCCGAGGTGAAGGGCGTGGTGAGCTACGGCGAGGGCCCGTGCACCGTGGTCCGGCCCGGCGCCGAGATCCCCGCCATCGACGCCAAGAAGGTCGCCGTCATCGCCCAGACCACCTGCATCGGCGCGGACTTCGAGAGGGTGGTGGGCGCGCTCGCGCTCCGGCACAAGGAGGTCCGCGCGGTGAACACCATCTGCGCCGACACCGACGAGCGGCAGGCCGACGCCCGGCAACTCGCCACCGAGGTCGACGCGGTGGTCGTGGTGGGCGGCAAGAACAGCGCAAACACGCGCCACCTCGCCGAGATCTGCAAGGAGATCCAGCCCCGAACCTGGCACGTGGAGACGGAGGAGGAGCTCCGGCCGGAGTGGTTCGAGGGGTGCGGCCTGGTGGGGGTGAGCGCGGGTGCCTCGACCCCGGACTGGGTCATCCAGGGAGTGGCCGCGAGGCTCGAGGCCATGGCGGGTCGGGCCGTGCTTGACGCTGTGATCCCGCCCGTGTAGCTTCCATCGCCTTCGTCGCCGGGAGCCTCCCGGCGACCCGCCGAGTCCCTCGATCCCCGGGGAAGCGGCGCAGGCCAACAAAGGGGGCGATGCAGCTTTCGTCGGCAGTCCAGGCGCGGTCGTCGTGGCGCCCTGCCGGCCCAAGCCCATAGGACCGGTTCCAATCGAATGGAGAATCAGAATATCCGTACGCCCGAGCAGGACCCCTCCGAAGACTTCGCAGCCATGTTCGCGGAGAGCGAAGCGCGAACCGGCCAGGTGGAGGAGGGACGCGTCGTCAGCGGCACCGTGATCCAGATCACCAAGGACTACGTGGTCGTGGACATCGGCTACAAGTCCGAGGGCCAGGTCCCGCTGGGCGAGTTCATCCCGGTTCCCGGTGGTGAACCCCAGGTGAAGATCGGTGACAAGGTCGAGGTTCTCGTCGAGTCGCGCGAGAACGACACCGGCATGGTCGTCCTCTCCAAGGAGAAGGCCGACAAGATGCGCATCTGGGACGAGATCTCCGCCGCGTGCGAGCGCGACGAGCTCGTCGAGGGCATGATCGTCGGGCGCGTGAAGGGCGGCCTCTCCGTCGACATCGGCGTGAAGGCCTTCCTGCCCGGCTCCCAGGTCGACATCCGCCCGGTGCGCAACCTCGACAAGCTCATCGGCGAGAAGTTCAAGTTCAAGGTCATCAAGTTCAACAAGAAGCGGGGGAACATCGTCCTCAGCCGCCGCGTGCTGCTCGAGAAGGAGCGCGAGGAGCTGAAGAAGGAGACCCTCAAGAACCTGAAGGAGGGCGCGGTCCTGAAGGGCGTGGTGAAGAACCTCACCGACTACGGCGCCTTCATCGACCTCGGCGGCATCGACGGCCTCCTCCACGTGACCGACATGAGCTGGGGCCGCATCGGTCACCCCAGCGAGATGTTCGAGGTGGGCCAGGAAGTCCGCGTGGTGGTCCTCAAGTTCGACCCCGCCAGCGAGCGCGTCAGCCTGGGCCTGAAGCAGATCCAGGAGGACCCGTGGCACCGCGCCGACGAGAAGTACCCGGTCGGCACGCGGGTCAAGGGCAAGGTCGTCAGCCTCACCGACTACGGCGCCTTCATCGAGCTCGAGCAGGGCGTCGAGGGCCTGGTCCACGTCTCCGAGATGAGCTGGACCAAGCGGGTGAAGCACCCGTCCAAGCTCCTCAATGCGGGCGAGGTGGTCGAGGCCGTCGTCCTCGACATCGACCCGAAGGCCAAGCGCATCAGCCTGGGCATGAAGCAGATCGAGCCCAATCCCTGGACGCTCCTCGAGGACAAGTACCCCATCGGATCGGTCATCCGGGGCGAGGTCCGCAACGTCACCGACTTCGGCATCTTCGTCGGCGTCGAGGAGGGCATCGACGGCCTCGTGCACGTCTCCGACATCTCCTGGACCGAGCGCATCAAGCACCCGGGCGAGAAGTTCAAGAAGGGCGACGTGGTCGAGGCGGCGGTGCTCAACATCGACGTCGAGAACGAGCGCTTCAGCCTGGGGATCAAGCAGAACCAGGCCGATCCCTGGACCACCCTGGCCGACCGCCACCCGGTGGGCTCGCGCCTCAAGGGGCGCGTCACCAAGGTGACCGACTTCGGCGCCTTCGTCGAGATCGAGCCCGGCATCGAGGGGCTGGTCCACGTCTCCGAGATGCGCGACGAGCGGGTGGAGAATCCGCACGACGTGGTCAAGGAGGGCGAGGAGGTCGAGGTCAAGGTCATCGACATCGACTCGCACGAGCGCAAGGTGGCCCTGTCCATCAAGGCGCTCAGCCGCGACGGTGGCGAGGACGAGTACCGCGAGTACCTGCGCAAGCAGGGCGACGGCCGCGCCCGCCTCGGCGACCTGATGGAGAAGTTCAACCGCCGCAAGGGCTAGCCCCGGCGAGCGGAGATCCACGGCGGGCGGTTCGCGCGAGCGGGCCGCCCGTCGTCCTTTTCTGGAGACCGGAAGGGTGGGAGCCGGCAGTTGCGGCCCCCGGTCACCCGTGGTCTTCTCGGACGGCCATGAGCGAGAACGAGAATCCGGAGCCACTTCCGACCACCCCCGCGCCACCGGCCCAGCCGCCGCCGGCCGCCGCACCGCCCGCCTGGGCGCAGCCCCAGTGGGGCCCGCCCCCGGCGTGGGCGCAGCCGCCCCTCCCGCCCCAGCCGCCGCCGCGTCGCGACCGGGCCGCGCTGGCGGTCGTGCTCTTCGTGTTCGGCGGCCTCTTCCTGGTCTTCTTCGCCTTCCTCTGGCTGGCCTACGGCGCGGTGAAGGGGGAGACCCCGCGGCTCGCGTCCGGGCCGCGCATCGGCGTGGTGGACATCAAGGGGGCCATCGGCATGGGGCGCGGCTCGGTCGAATCGGAGCCGGTGCTGAAGGTCGTGAAGCGCTACGCCGACGACACCGACATGAAGGCGGTGGTGGTGCGGATCGACTCCCCCGGCGGCGCGGTGGGCACGAGCCAGGAGATCCTGGACGGCCTGCGCCGGCTGGCCGAGGACAAGGTGGTGGTCTGCGCCATGGGCAACGTGGCCGCCTCGGGCGGCCTCCTGGTGGCCATGGGGTGCGACCGCATCGTCGCCGAGCCGGGTACGCTGACCGGGTCCATCGGCGTGATCAGCGCCTTCCCCAACGTCCGGGGCCTGCTCCAGAGGTTCGACGTGGAGATGAACACGGTCACCGCCGGCAAGCTCAAGGACGCCGGCAGCCCGTTCCGCGAGTTCTCGGCGAGCGACCGGGCCTACTGGCAGGAACTGGCCGACCGCATCCACCGCCAGTTCATCCAGGCGGTGGCCGAGGGGCGCGACCTCCCCGTCGAGCAGGTCGAGAAGTTCGCCGACGGCCGGGTGGTGACCGGCGAGCAGGCCGTCGAGCTGGGGCTCGTCGACGAGCTGGGCGGGTTCCAGGACGCCGTCGACCTGGCCAAGGAACTGGCCGAGATCCGGGGCGAGCCGCGGCTCGTCTTCCCACCCGACGACCGGGCCCGGTTCCTCGAGGACCTTCTCGGCGGCGTGGCGCAGAAGGTGGCCCAGTCGGTGGCCGAGACCCTTCGCGCCGAGATGCACCGCCAGTCCACCACGTCGGAAGGGCCGGGCGTCTACTTCCTGGCGCGCTAGGCAGGGAATCCGTGGAGAAGCCGCTCTGGGCGCCGTGGCGGATGGAGTTCATCGAGGGTGGAAAGCCCACGGGATGCATCTTCTGCACCTTCCCGGCGCAGGAGGGCGAGGAGGCCGACCGGAGCAACCTGATCGTGCACCGCACGGTCCGCGCCTTCACCATCCTGAACCGCTTCCCCTACAACAGCGGGCACGTGATGGTGGTGCCGCGAGCCCACGTCTCCCGGCTCGAGGACCTCGCCGCGGAGGACTTCGCCGACCTCCAGGCCGAGCTCCGCAGGGCGGTGGCGGTGGTCCGCTCCGCCTACCGCCCGGAGGGCATGAACGTGGGCATGAACCTGGGCAAGGTGGCCGGGGCGGGAATCGAGGACCACCTGCACTGGCACGTCGTGCCGCGATGGGGAGGCGACACGAACTTCATGCCGGTCCTCGCCGACACCAAGGTGATGGTCGAGCACCTCGCGTCGAGCTGGGCGAGGCTCAGGGATGGCTTCGGCGCCTGACCGGGCGCGCGCGTGGACATGCACTGGATCCTCATCGCGATCGGGCTCGCCGTGGTCGCCGCCGTCCTCGGCCACCGGCTCCGCCGCCGGCGCGAGCAGGCCCGCGCCTACCTCAAGGGCGTCCGGTCGATGATCTCCGACGACCCGGACGCGGCCATCGAGGCCCTGTCCGACGCCGCCCGCCTGAGCAGTCCCGAGGCGGTCGAGACCTACCTGGCGCTCGGCGACCTCTTCAAGCGCGAGGGGGACGTCACCCGGGCCATCCGCCTCCACCGGAACATGCTCCACCGGCCGGGGCTCCCCGCCGGCCGGCGCTCCGAGGTGGAGCGGGAACTGGCGGACGACTATCGCCGGGCCGGCATGCTGTCCGACGCCGCCGAGGCCTACCGGAAGCTCATGGCGAGCGGGGACGCCGCGGCCGCCGACGGGTTTCGCGACGTCCTCGTCGACCAGAGGCGTCTCGACGAGGCCATCGAGGTCCAGCGGTCCCGGTGCAGCCCCGACGCGCGACTGCTCTCGCACCTCCTCGCGTCCCGCAGCCGCGATCTGCGCGAGGGCGACGCGGCTGCCGCGCTGGCGGTGGCGCGGGAGGCGGTCGAGGCCGACCCGCGGGGCGCCGATGCGCTGCTGGCGCTCTCGGAGGCCCTCTCCGCCGCCGGAGACTCCCGGGGAGCGTCGCAGGCCCTGGACCGCGCGCTGGAGGCCGCTCCGGAGGCCACCCTGCTCGCCTGGCCCGCGCTTTCGGCACTGGGCGCGGAGGCGGCCGGGGCGGCACTCGACCGCGCGCTCTCCGCGCGCCCCGGCGATCCCCGCCTGCTCACGCTGCGCGGCCGCACGCTGGCGGCGGCGGGGCGCTCCGCCGAGGCGATGGAGCCGCTCCGCGAGGCGCTGGCCCGGGACGGGGACGGCGAGGTGACGCTGGCGCTCCGGGAACTCCTGCGCGAGGCCGCTCCACCGGGCCCCGCCGAGCTGGCCGGCCGTCACGACCTCATGGTGGCGGCGTTGCTGCGCAGCGCCGGCCTCCTGCGCTGCAAGCGCTGCGGGGGCGGCGCGGCCGTCCGGGCCTGGCGCTGCCCCCGCTGCGGGGCCTTCGACACGTACGGCTTGCCCGAGATTCTGCTAGTTCCTGGCCGGGGCAGGGGGAGCGGCCGGCGCTCCCGGCGGCGGCGCGGCCGGCGGCGTGGAGATGGCCACCACGGGGACGGTCGGCTTGAAGGCGGGGTTGAGCAGCGCGAGCTGTCCCTGGCGCGAGAAGTTGATCGACTCGCCGAGGATGCGGGTGGCCTCCTGCGGCGCGTGGAATCCGGTCGAGTTCTCGGCCTCGACGAAGTCGAGCAGGAACTGCGCGCGGCGCTGGAGGTACCGGGCGGTCTCGAGTTCCTTGTCGCTCCTGCCTGCCTCGCGGGCCGCCCTCAGGTCGGCCACCAGGGCCACCAGCGCGTCCATGGCCTGGTTGCGGAGCGAGAAGAAACGGTCCTGGATCTGCTCCACTCGCGACTTGAGCTCGGTCTCCGACCAGCGGTGGCACTGCTGGCACGCCCGGTTCAGGTTGAGCACCGGGCTGCGAACCTGGTGGTCCGAGACCTTCTGCCCGCCGACCCGCATGTAGGGCATGTGGCAGTCGGCACAGGCGACCCCGGACCGAGCGTGCACCCCCTGGCTCCACATCTCGAACTCGGGGTGCTGGGCCTTCAGGACCGGGGCGCCGGTCTCCTTGTGCACCCAGTCCTTGAAGCCCACCTCGTCGTAGTAGGCCATCATGTCGTCCACCTTGAGCCCCTTCGCCCAGGGGTAGACGAGCCGCTTCTCCGGCCCCTTGAAGTAGTACTCGACGTGGCACTGGCCACAGACGAAGGCGCGCATCTCCTGGCGGGTCGCCGAGACGTTGGGGTCGTAGTCCGGGACGCCCTGCGACGCCTTGAGGGCCTTGATGCCCTCGAGGAAGCCGGGGCGGGTCACCCGCAGGGCCATGGTCTTCGGGTCGTGGCAGTCGATGCAGGTGACGGGGTGGTCGACCAGCTTCCGCGACTCGGCGTAGGTCATCTGGTTCATCTTCTCGAAGCCCTTGATGAGGTCGCCGCCACCCAGCTTCTTGTAGGGGACGTAGACCGAGCCGTGGCAGTGCATGCAGGTGCCGGGCTGGGTCACCACCACCTGGCGCTCGGTGAAGGTCTGGTCGTCGAGCATGTAGGCGTGCCCGCGCTCCTCCCGGAAGTCCTTGGCGAAGGCGTAGCCGGCCCACATGGTCTTGAGGCGCGGGTCCTCCTCGATCTTGGACTGCGCGACCACCGAGCGGGGATCGGCCTGGGTGGGAGTGCGGGGCATGGCCTCGCTCCCGCCGTACTTGGTGCGGACCTGGTCCACGGTCTTCCTGTAGAGGTCGTACTCGACCGGGAAGTTCTTTCCCCAGAGCGCCGGGTCGACGGTCTCGTCGGTGATCTCCACCACCCGGACCACCGGGTTCCGGGCCTCCTGCTTGCGCTCGTTGATGTTCACGAGGAAGGCGGCGAGTCCGGCGACGATCAGCGCGGCGACGACCGCGATGCCGACGAGGTAGCCGCCGCGGCGGGCCTGTCCGGTGGGGCTGGATCCGTTGCTCATGTGCGTCTCCTTGGGAAAAGGCGTTACTTGAGGTGACCGACCGAGGCGTGGCAGGAGGTGCATTCGACGCCGTCGCCGCCCATCGCGGCGACCATGTCGGCGTGGCAGTTCCGGCACTGCGCCTCGACGACGTCCCGGCTGCGCTCCTTGATGCGGATGACGTCCGGGTAGTTGCCGCTGGTGAACGCGGAGGAGTGGCTGTACCCGTTCAGCGCCTTCACGAAGTACTTGCCGACCGGGTTCGCCGGCGTGTGGCAGTCGTTGCAGGTGGCGGCGGCGTGGTGCGGGCCCTTGGCCCAGGCGTCGTAATGGCCCTGCATCACGTGGCAGTTGGCGCACGCCCGGGGATCGTCGGTCAGATAGGAGTCGCCCTTCGCGTACAGGAAGGTGTAGCCGCCGATGCCTGCCGCTCCGCCGATCAGGAGCGCGACGGCGAGGGCGGTGTACCCCGGGACGGGAACGGAGGTGGACATGCCTCCACAGGGAGCAATTCCGGTACCAACCGGAGGGAGCCCGGCCCCCGTGCAAGTCCCCGGAATCCGGAGCCGCACGCGCCTGACGACGGAGCCGCCGTGCGGCGACCGGATGCCGGGATCCGGCAGATCGGATCCGGGCGTCCGAAGGCCCGGACCGCCTCGTGCCTCCACGCGCCTGACCCGTCAGCGGTAGTCGTCCCGGGAGAGCCCCAGGGTCTTCATCTTCTCGTAGAGGTTTCGCTCGGCGATGCCGGCCGCCCGCGCAACCTCGCCGACGCGGCCGCGGTGCACGGAGAGCAGGCGCTGCAGGTACTCGCGCTCGAAGCGTTCCACCAGGGCCTGGCGCGCCTCGAGGAGCGGGCGATCCAGGTCGGCGGCCGAGGCGAGGGGAGGCGGGGTGCTCGGGGCGCCTCCGAGGATGGGAGCCACGGCGCTCCAGCCCATGAGCACGGCGCGCTCGCAGAGGTTCCGGAGCTCGCGCACGTTTCCGGGCCAGGGATAGGCGGCTGCCGCGTGGAGGATCTCCGCCGGGACCGGCGGCGAAGGCTTCCCGTACTGCCGTCCGAAGCTCTGCAGGAAGTGGTGCATGAGCTCGGGGAGATCCCCGGCCCGCTCCCGCAAGGGCGGCAGGCGCAGGGGGATCACGTTGAGGCGGTAGTAGAGATCGTCACGGAATCGCCCCTCCCGCACCTGCCCGGCCAGGTCGCGGTTGGTGGCCGCGACGATGCGCACGTCGGCCCGGGTCGGAAACGTGGCGCCCACCCGGGTGAACTCCCTCTCCTGAAGCACGCGGAGGAGCTTCGTCTGCAGCGGAAGGTCGAGCTCGCCCACCTCGTCGAGGAAGAGGGTGGACCCCTCGGCCTGCTCGAACGTCCCGATGCGCCTGCCCACCGCGCCGGTGAAGGCGCCCTTCTCGTGCCCGAAGAACTCGCTCTCCATGAGCTCGCGGGGGATCGCCGAGCAGTTCACCGCCACGAAGGGACGGTCTCGCCGGGGCGAGCGTCGGTGGATCGCGCGGGCCACCAGCTCCTTTCCGGTGCCGGTCTCCCCCTGGAGGAGGACCGTGGCATCGGTGGGGGCGACCCGTTCCACCGCGGCGAAGAGCTCTCCCATCGGGGGCGACGTCCCCACCATGTCCTCGAACCCGGCAGCCCGCTCCAGCTCGCCGCGGAGGTGATCGAGCTCGCGCCGGGTGCGCTCGCCCGCCACGGCGTTCCGCAGGACGAGGGCCAGCTCGTCGTAGCGGATGGGCTTGGTGAGGTAGTGCAGCGCCCCCTTGCGCATGGCCTGGACGGCGGTCTCCACGGTGGCGTTGCCGGTCACCACGACCACCGGAAGCCCCGGGCGCGAGGCGTGAACCCGCTCCATCAGGGCGATGCCGTCCTCGTCGGGCAGCTTGAGGTCGGTGACCACCGCCAGCACGTCCGTCTCGGAGAGCCGGGCCATGGCCTCCGCCGCCGAGGAGGCCACCGTCACCTCGAAGCCCTCGAGCGAGAGATTCGCCCGGGCCACCTTACGGGTCCCCGGCTCGTCGTCGACCACCAGGATGGGACTGCTCATGGCCGGTCAGGCCTCCGTCTCGGGGGAATGGGTGGTCGCGTCCCTGCGGACCGGGAAGGTGAGGCGCGCCACCGTGCCTCCGCCCTCGCGCGCCAGGAGCCGGAAGCGGGCGCGGTGCTGGTCGGCCGCGCGCCCGACGACGACCAGCCCCAGCCCGGTCCCGTCGGCCTTGGTGGTGACGAACGGGCGGAGGACCTCCTCGAGCTGCTCGGGTGGGATCCCCGTTCCCCGGTCGCGCACCTCGACGACCACCGCGCCCTCGCCGCCGTCGCTCTCGAACGACGACACCAGCTCGGGAGGCACGGCGCCGCCGGCGTCGAAGGCATTGTCGAGGAGGTTCACGACCGCCTCCATCACGAGCGACCGGTCGAGGTCGAGGGGAGGCAGCGCCTTCTCCAGGGTGAGGCGCACCGCGTCCTCGGGAAGCCCCCGCGCCAGCGCGGCCCTCCGGGCCGCCTCGCCGAGCACGCGGTTCACGCTGGAAGGGCTGAAGGTGGGGTTGGCCGGACGGGCCACCTGGAGCAGTTCCTTCACGAAGCGCGAGACCCGCTGGACCTCCTCGCCGATCAGGTCCGCGTACTCCCGCACGTCCGGGTCGTCGGGGAGGACCCGGCGGAGGTACTGCGCCGCTCCGTCGATGGCGTTGAGCGGGCTCCGCAGCTCGTGGGCGACCTGCGCCGACATCTGTCCCAGCCCGGCGAGCCGCTCGGCGTCGAGCAGCCGCGTCTCGAGGTTCCGGCGCTCGGCGATGTCGCGGATCACCATGACCACCCCGAGGAAGACGCCGTCGGGTGCGCGCACCGGGGCGTAGGTGGTCTCCCATCGCCCCTCCTTCTCCTTCAGGATGGGGTGCGGCGCCGAGTCGGTGCTGCCCTGCTCCAGCCAGCGCATGACCTTCTCCAGCGTGGCGTGGGATGACTCAGGGTGACAGTCCTTGAGCGCGCGCCCTGGTCCGCTCCCCAGGTTGCGCAGCACCTTCCCCTGCTCGTTCACCAGCGCGATGTTGCCGCCGGCGTCCACGAAGACGACCCCCTCCACCATGGAATCGACGATGGCCTGCAGGCGGGTGAGCGCCGCGGCCCGCTCCTCCCGGGCGGAGTTGGCCTCGGCCAGCGCTTCGGCCAGCTCGGCGGTGCGTTGCCGCACGCGCCCCTCCAGCTCGGCGTGGGTCTGCTCCACCTGCTCGGCCATCCGGGTGAGGGACGCGGCGAGCGAGGCCACCTCGCGCCCGCCGCCGGTCGGGGGGCGGGCCGAGAGGTCGCCTCCCGAGACCGAAACGGCGAAGGTCTCGAGGCGCGCGAGCGGCGCGGCCACGTTCCGGCGGAGCACGAGGACGACGGCCGCGGCGGTGCCGAGGAGAACGATCCCGACGAGGAGGGCGAGCCGGGCGGCCCGCAGGTCGAGCCGCTCCTCCATGCCCGCCGCGTGCACGCGGACCCAGACGGCTCCGTTGTGAGGGGCCTCGGTGCCATGGCAGGAACGGCAGCGGCTCGCGTTGTCGAGCGGCAGGACGTGGGTCAGGTCGCTCCCGGTCCACGACGACACCGGGGCGTCCGGGACGGGGATCTGGCCGGGCGTCTGCCCGACGGCCCACCGGGGCAGCCCCCTCCGGGTGGCGATGGCCGCGCCCGCGACTCCCTGGGTGCGCCCCACCGCGCCGACCACGTCGCGCAGGCTCTCCGTGCGGTGCTCGCCCATGGCCTCGTCGAGGGAGCTCGCGAGCGCTCCGGCCAGCGCGGAGGCCCGGACCTCGACGGCCCGCCGCTCGGAGTCCCGCTCGTCGACGTAGAGCCAGGCGCCCCCGGCGAGCAGGAGCAGCGAGGCCAGTCCGATGAGCAGGGCGGCGGTGCGCCCCGCCACGCCGAGGCGGGATCCCATGGCGCGGAAGCCTACCCCGGAGAGGACCCCGCGAGAACGCCCCGGCGGTGCCGTGCTTGCCGGCGGCTGCGGGCGCAGGTATGACCCTGCCCCCATGCGTCAACACGTCGTCGACATCGTCCGCAGGGCGCTCGCTCGCGGAGCCGCCGAGGGGCGCTGGCCAGCGCTGGAGACCTCCTTCGGCGTCGATCCGCCCCGAGACCCCCGCCACGGTGACTTCGCGGTGAACGCTGCCATGGTCCTCGCAAGGGCGGCCGGCCGCCCGCCTCGGGAGATCGCCCAGGGAATCGTGGAGGCCCTTCGCGCCGAGGACGGTGGCCGGACCATCGAGTCGATCGACATCGCGGGTCCCGGCTTCGTGAACTTGAAGCTGCGCCCGGAGGTCTGGCTCTCCGGGCTGTCCGAGGTGGACCGGCAGGGGCCTCGCTTCGGCCGGAGCGACGTGGGGAAGGGGAAGCGGGTCAACGTCGAGTTCGTCTCGGCCAATCCCACCGGTCCCATGCACGTCGGGCACGGCCGTGGTGCCGTCACCGGCGACGCGGTGGCGAGCCTCCTCGAGTGGAGCGGCCACGCGGTCACGCGCGAGTACTACGTCAACGATTACGGAGCCCAGGTCCAGACCCTGGCCCGCTCGGTCCACCTGCGCTACCAGGAGATCCTCGGCCGGCCCGTCACCATGCCGCCGAAGAGCTATCCAGGCGACTACGTGATCGCGATCGCTCGCGGGCTCGCGGACGAGTTCGGCCCGCGCTTCCTGGATGCGCCCGAGGGGGAGTGGGTCGATCTCTTTCGCGACCGGGCCGTGGCCCACGTGCTGGAGATGATCCGCTCCGACCTCCGGGCGATCCGGATCACCTTCGACGTCTGGAGCTCCGAGAAGCAGCTCTACGATTCCGGGACCGTGGAGCGCTTCCTCGCCGAGCTCGAGGCGAAGGACCTCGTCTACTGGGGCAAGCTGCCGCCGCCCAAGTCGAAGAAGGGGCAGCCGGCGCCGGCAACCGGCGCGCCCAACGAGGAGGGGATCGGCGAGGCCGAGGACCTCCTGCTCTTCCGTTCCTCTCTGCACGGCGACGAGGTCGACCGTCCGGTGAAGAAGGCCGACGGGACGCCCACCTACTTCTGCGCCGACATCGCCTATCACTGGGAGAAGCGGCAGCGCTCCGACCAGCTCGTCGACGTTCTGGGCGCCGATCACGGTGGCTACGTGCCCAGGCTGGAGGCCGCCCTGGAGGCGCTGGGCGCTTCCCGGCACGACCTCCACGTCGTGCTCATCCAGATGGTGAACCTCACCCGCGGTGGCGAGGCGGTGAAGATGTCGAAGCGCGCCGGCACCGTCGTCTCCCTCCAGGAGGTGGTGGACGAGGTGGGGTGCGACGCCACCCGGTTCATCTTCCTCACCCGGCGCCCCGACGCCCAGCTCGACTTCGACCTGGACCTGGCCAAGCGGCAGACGCTCGACAATCCGGTCTTCTACGTGCAGTACGGCCACGCCCGCCTGGCCCGGATCCTCGAGAAGGCGGCGGAGGCGGGGGCCCCCCCGGCCCGCTTCGACCGGGAGACCCTCGCGGTGCTCACCGCGCCGGAGGAGATGGACCTGGTGAAGCGCATCCTGTCCTTTCCCGACCTGGTGGCCGGCGCGGCGCTGGCCTGGGAGCCGCACCGGGTGGCCTTCTGGCTGCAGGAGACCATCGGCGCCTTCCACTCCTACTACACGCAGGGGAAGCGGACCGGCGAGCGCTTCATCGGCTCCGACCCGCTGAAGACCTCGGCCCGGCTGGCGCTGGCCCGCGCCCTGAAGCAGGCGCTCGCGAACGGCCTCGACATCCTGGGCGTCTCCGCCCCGGAGCGGATGGAAAGTAGAGACCTGGCAGAAGACGTCTAGAATCAGGCCGCCCTACGAGGGGGGCGGACCATGGCGGGAAACAGACCAGCACGGGAGAGGTTCGAGTTCTCCCTCGACGCGCGACAGGTGGCCGGAGTGATCCTGGGATCGCTCGGCGCGCTCGGCCTCGCCTTCTTCCTCGGCCATTCCCTCGGCCAGCGCGTCGCGGAACGCCCCGTCGCGGCGACCCGCCCGGGCGCCCCGGCCCCGGCGCCTTCCGATCCGCTCGAAGCCCTCGATCAGGCCCCGCGCCCGGATGGCGGCGAGGCCGCGGCCCCTCTCTCCTTCCACGAGGCGCTGACGAGCGTCCGCCCGCCGCCCGACCGGCTGCCTCCGGCGCCCAGGACATCGGCGGCGGCGCCGGCAGCGGTGGCGACGAAGGCCGCCACCGTGGCTCCCGCACCTGCCCCGGCGGCTCCGCCCGGACCGACGGGTCCGACGGGTCCGACGGGTCCGACGGGTGGTGACGTCCAGGGTGCTGCGCCGTCCCCCACGACCGTCCAGGCGCCCGCTCCTCCGGCACCGGCTCCGAAGGCCGCGGCCGCCCCGAAGCCGGCGGCCGTGCCGAAGCCCGCTCCCCCCCAGCAGGTGGCCTCGGCGAAGGGTGCCTGGGTCGTCCAGGTGGGATCGACCCAGGAGCGATTCGAGGCCGAACGGATCGCCGCCCGCTTCGCCTCGCGTGGCCCGCGGGTGACCGTCGCCGACGTCCCGGGCAAGGGGCGCTGGTACCGTGTACGGCTGGGATCCTTCGACACGCGCGAGGCAGCCGATCGCTACCTCCGGGATCTGGAGAGGACCACCGGCGCCAGGGGATTCGTCGCCAGCGCCAACTGAACCGAGAGGATGTGCGCCCCCATGAAGAAGTTCGACCAGCCGAAGCGCGTCGAGAAGCCCTGGGGCCACGAGCTGTGGTGGGCCCAGACCGACCGGTACGTGGGAAAGCTCCTGCACGTGAAGGCCGGCCACAGGCTCTCGCTCCAGTACCACGAGAAGAAGGACGAGACGATCCACCTCTGGAGCGGGGACTTGCGGCTCGTCCTCGACGAGGGGGAGGGGCTCGTCGAGCACGTCATGCGCCCGGGCGAGAGCTACCACGTGAAGCCCTTCACGAAGCACCGCATGGTGGCCATCACCGACTGTGACATCCTGGAGGTCTCCACGCCCGAGGTCACGGACGTGGTGCGTCTCGAGGACGCCTACGGTCGGGCCGGCAAGTAGGAGCGGGCGCCGTCAGCGCTCCAGCTCGCGGCAGATGGCCTCGGCGGCCTTCATGCCATCCACCGCCGAGGAGACGATCCCGCCGGCGTGACCGGCTCCCTCGCCCGACGGATAGAGGCCCGCCAGGCCGGGTGCCTGCATGTCCTCGCCCCGGGGAATGCGGCACGGGGCGCTGGTGCGGCTCTCGATCCCGATGAGGAGCGCGTCGGGCGAGACGAACCCGCGCATCCGGTGGTCGAATCCACGGACCGCTGCGCGCAGGGCCTCGTGGACCTGGGAGGGGTAGAGGCGGGAGAGATTGGCGTGGGTGAGTCCGGGCCGGTAGGAACTCCTCCCGGGCGGCTCGCCGGGCCTGCCGGCGAGCCAGGCGGCGAGGCGCTGGGCCGGGGCGCGGTATCCGCCGCCGCCCAGTTCGTAGGCGGCACGCTCCCACTTCCGCTGCCACTCGAGCCCGGCGAGCGGGCCGGAGAAGCCCTCCGCGGCGAAGTCGTCGGGCGAGACCGCGACCACGAGGCCGGCATTCGCCAGGGGGGACGAGCGCCCCGAGTTGGACATGCCGTTCGTCACCTGCATCTCCGGCTCGGTGGGCGTGGGGACGACCACCCCGCCCGGGCACATGCAGAAGGAGAAGACTCCGCGGGCCTTGCCGTCGACGCTGGGGTTCTCGGCGAGCCGGTAGTCGGCTGCGGGAAGGCCCTCAGATCCGGCCGCGCGTCCGTACTGGATCCGGTCGATGAGGGACTGCGGGTGCTCCACCCGGAAGCCGACGGCGAAGGGCTTCGCCTCGATGGGCCACCCGCGCTCCGCGAATCGCTCGTAGAGCTCCCGGGCGCTGTTTCCAGGGGCGAGGACCAGCCGATCGCAGGGCAGCGTTCGGCCGTCGGCGAGGACCAGGCCGCGAACCCGGCCCTCGACGACCTCCACGTCGGTGGCGCGAGCGTTCCAGAGGAACGTGCAGCCGCCGCGCTCGAGCTCCTCCCGCATGGCTGACACTGCGGCGGGCAGGACGTCGGATCCGACGTGCGGCTTGCCCTGCACCCTGATCCCCTCGGCGTTCCCGAACCGGGCGAAGAGCTCCACGACCTTGCGGACGGCGGGGTGCCGGATGCGGGTGGAGAGCTTCCCGTCGGTGTAGGCGCCTGCGCCTCCCTCCCCGAAGTTCATGTTCGACTCGGTGTCGAGGGCTCCCTCCCGCATGAGCCTGGCGACGTCCCTGCGACGCGGGCTCACCGTCTTGCCGCGGTCGACCACCACCGATCGCACGCCGCGCTCGAGCAGGCCCCAGGCGCAGAAGAGCCCGGCCGGCCCGGCGCCGAGGATGACCGGGGGGAGCTCGGGGGCGCGCACAGGCGGCGGAGCCGGCTCGGGCCCGGGAACGGGCTCGACGCCGGCCGGGAGGGAAGGCAGCGGGTCCTGGACCTCCGCCTCGGCGTCGATCACCCAGCGTGGATGTCCCTTGCGCCGCGCGTCGAGGGACCGGCGCGAGACGGAGACGCGAGCGAGGTCACCTCGACGCACGCCCAGGCGGTCGGCGACCCGCCCCTCGAGCGCGTCGGGCGGCTCGTCGAGCCAGAGGTGGATGCCGGAGACGCGGTAGCGCACGGAGGACCGGATCTAGCCTCAGGGACTCGCTCGCGCTGCGAAGCCGCCTTCGCGCATTTTCTAGCTCCCACGGGGGGCCGACGCGTAGCTTCCTACGCACCCGGACGGGATCTGGGGGGTCGAGGGAGCTGCAAGCCATCGAAATTGCAGGAAACGTATGCTTGCGCTCGGTGGCCTGCACGTTGCTTCAGGGATTGTCCGTAGGTTCACGGGGCGACGACGCCCGAGAGGACACCGATGCTCGCACCCATGCTCGACGCCAAGGGCACCAAGATTCTCGCCAAGTCGCTCTTCAAGGAGCTCCGCGCGAGTGGCTACACCGCGAACCAGATCCTGGGTCTCTCCACCGAGCTCATCGACCTCGTCACCCGCGACCTCCGAGCCCAGGGGGAAGCTCGCCCGACCGAGGAGAAGTCGTCGGAGGCTGCGGCCTTCTAGCGGGCGGGGCCTCTGCTCCTGCCAGCCGCGCGGCGGCGCCGGGCCGAACCCGGCGCCGTTTCTCGTTTTTCGGCCCCGGAAGTCCCCGGGTTTTCGTTTGACACCCCCGGGGCCGGCGAGTAGTTTTGCGACCCCATTTCACCACCCCCCGTACTCTGGGAGAGGGAGTCCCCTGCCATGGCCCGCATCGCAATCAACGGTTTCGGTCGCATCGGTCGCTGCGTGCTGCGCGCCGCCGTCTCCCGGGGCGAGAAGGACCTCGAGGTCGTCTCCATCAACGACCTCACCGACACGAAGACCCTCGCCCACCTCCTCAAGTACGACTCGGTCCACGGCGTCTTCCCCTTCGACGTGAAGGCCACCGACAAGGGCATCGTGGTCGACGGGAAGGAGATCCAGGTCACGGCCGTGCGGAGCCCGGCCGAGCTTCCCCACGCTGCGAACGGCGTCGACCTGGTCCTCGAGTGCACGGGTCTCTTCACCGAGCGCGAGAAGGCCGAGGGGCACCTGAAGGCGGGCGCCAAGCGCGTCCTCATCTCCGCCCCGGCCAAGAACCCCGACATCACGGTGGCCTACGGCATCAACCACCAGAAGCTCGACCGCGCCAGGCACCTCATCATCTCCAACGCCTCCTGCACCACGAACTGCCTGACTCCGGTGGCCAAGGTCCTGCTCGAGAACTTCGGGATCAAGCGCGGCCTGATGACCACCATCCACAGCTACACCAACGACCAGAACCTGCTCGACCTGCCCCACAAGGATCTGCGCCGGGCCCGCGCCGCCGCCCTCTCGATGATCCCGTCCACCACGGGCGCGGCCAAGGCCGTGGCCGAGGTGATCCCGGAGCTGAAGGGGAAGCTGAACGGCACGGCGGTGCGCGTCCCGACCCCGAACGTCTCGCTGGTCGACCTGACGGTCGAGCTCGAGAAGCCGGCCACCGTCGAGTCCATCAACGCTGCCTTCAAGGCTGCGGCGGAGGGGCCGCTCCAGGGCGTGCTCCAGTACTCCGAGGAGCCCACCGTCTCCATCGACTACAACGGCAACCCCCACTCGTCGATCTTCGACGCCACCAACACGGCCGTCATCGACGGCAACTTCGTGAAGGTGTTCGCCTGGTACGACAACGAGATGGGGTTCTCGAACCGCATGGTCGACGTCGCCAAGTACCTCACGAAGTAGGGCCGCGGGAACGACCATGGCGGCCCAGATCCGGACCATCGACCAGCTCGACCTCGCCGGGAAGCGGGTCTTCATACGCGTCGACTTCAACGTGCCCCTCGACGACGAGGGACGGGTCACCGACGACGCCCGCATCCGCGCCGCCCTCCCCACCATCCGGCACGCCATCTCGAGGAAGGCGCGCGTGATCCTGGCCTCGCACCTCGGCCGCCCCAAGGGCGACCCGTCGGACAAGGCGAAGTTCACGCTGGAGCCGGCGGCGCAGCGGCTCTCCGAGTTGCTCGGCGCCGACGTGATCCTGGCCGACGACTGCATCGGCGACGGCGTGAAGAAGGCGGTCTCCGACCTGGGCGAGGGCAAGGTCCTGCTCCTCGAGAACCTCCGATTCCACAAGGGCGAGGAGGGGAACGACGAGGGCTTCAGCCGGGAGCTCGCCTCGCTGGCCGACGTCTGGGTGAACGACGCCTTCGGCACCGCGCACCGCGCCCACGCCTCGACGGCCGGTATGGCCCGGTTCGTCAAGGAGAAGGCCGGGGGCTTCCTCATCCAGAAGGAGGTCGAGTACCTGGGCCGGGTCCTCGCGAAGCCGGACCGCCCCTTCGTCGCCATCCTCGGCGGCGCCAAGGTCTCGGACAAGATCAAGGTGCTCGAGAACCTCATCGGCAAGGCCGACTCGGTGCTGATCGGCGGCGCCATGGCCTACACCTTCCTCGCCGCGAAGGGCGTGGCGGTGGGCAGGAGCCGCGTCGAGCAGGACAAGCTCGAGCTGGCCCGGCAGATCCTCGACAAGGCCAAGGCCAAGGGGATCGACTTCGAGCTCCCAGTGGACCACGTCTGCGCCTCCGAACCCAAGGAGAGCGCCGAGCGGGTGGTGGTGAACGACGCCGCCATACCCGACGGCCTGATGGGGCTCGACATCGGCCCGAGGACGCTCGACCGGTACCGGCAGCGAATCCTGGCGGCGAAGACCGTCTTCTGGAACGGCCCCATGGGACTCTTCGAGCAGAAGCCCTGGGCGGAAGGCACCTTCGGCGTGGCGAGGGCCATGGCCGAGTCGCCGGCGATCACCGTGGTGGGCGGCGGGGACAGCGCCGCGGCGGTGGAGGAGGCCGGCCTGGTCGACAGGATGAAGCACGTCTCGACCGGAGGCGGCGCCAGCCTGGAGTTCATCGAGGGGCGCGAGCTCCCCGGCGTCAAGGTCATCGAGGAGTGAACGTGGCCCGGAAGAAGTTCGTTTGCGGCAACTGGAAGATGCACCGGACCGCCGCAGAGGCGCGGCAGCTCGCGCGCGAGGTGCGCGCCGCCGCCGAGCCGCTCGCCGACCGGGTCGACGTGGCCATCGCGCCGCCCTTCACGGCGCTCCTCGCGGCGGCCGGGGAACTCTCCGGATCGCGCATCGGGCTGGGAGCGCAGAACCTCCACTGGGAGTCGCAGGGTGCGTACACGGGGGAGGTCTCCGCCCCCATGCTCGTCGAGGCCGGCTGCCGCTACGTGCTCTGCGGTCACAGCGAGCGCCGTCAGCTCTTCGGTGACACCGACGAGGCGGTCCAGAAGAAGACCCGCGCAGCCCTCGCCGCAGGGCTCCACCCCATCGTCTGCGTCGGGGAGACCCTTCCGGAACGCGAGTCGGGCCGAACCCTCGAGGTGGTGGGTCGCCAGGTCCGGGCCGCCCTCTCCGGCCTCACCCCCGAGCAGGTGGGTGGTCTCACCGTCGCCTACGAGCCGGTCTGGGCCATCGGGACCGGGAAGACCGCGTCCGCGGCGCAGGCGCAGGAGGTCCACGCGGCCATCCGCGGGATCCTGAGGGAACTCGCCCCGGGCGGAGCCGAGGCCGTTCGCATCCTCTACGGAGGCTCCGTCAAGCCCGACAACGCCGCCGAGCTCATGTCCCAGCCGGACGTGGACGGCGCTCTCGTGGGCGGGGCGAGCCTCAAGGCATTAGACTTCACAGGGATCATCCAGGGAGCCATCCGTTGAACACTTTCCTCATCGTCGTGCACGTCGTCGTCTCGGCCGTCCTCGTCGTCGTCATCCTGCTGCAGGCCGGGAAGGGCAGCGGCCTGGGCGGCGCGTTCGGCGGGAGCTCGCAGGCCGTCTTCGGCGGTCGGGGCGCGCAGACCTTCCTCGGCAAGGTGACGTCGGCCTCGGCGGCGGTATTCATGCTCACGTCGCTCTCGCTCTCCTACCTGTCGACGCGTTCCGGGTCGGTGGTGAAGGATGCTCCCGCGCCCGTCGCGCCCGCCCCGACGCAGGGGGCTCCCGGGCTGCCGCTCCCGGCCGGGACCTCGCCGGCGGCTCCGGCTCCGGCGCAGTCCGCCCCGGCCCCCGCGCCGGCGAAGTGAGGAACGCGGCCGCCTGGACCGTGAAATGAAAAAGGGACCCGGCGACGGGTCCCTTCTCATTCGAAGCGGCAACTGGTGCCCAGGGCGAGATTCGAACTCGCACGCCTTACGGCGCCACCCCCTCAAGATGGTGTGTCTACCAGTTTCACCACCTGGGCGAGAAAGCGGGTCGGTTTCTAGCAGACGGTAGCCCGGGGCGCAAGCGAGTCGGCTGGGCGTCCAGGACCGGCTCTTCGTGGGAGACGACATGGGGAAGCCTTGCCTCATCCTGCTCGGTGGCGCCGGCTGGGACACACGACGGCGCGCCACATCCGTGGCGCTCACTGCGGCCGCCTTTGGTCACCCGGTCCTCCTCGCGCTCTCCGGTGAACCGCTGCGCGCCTGGGTCGAGGGTCGCTTCGACGAGGGGGCGCCCGAGGCGGCGACGGCGGCCCGGGTGGGGTCCCTGCGCGAGATGGTCGAGGAGGCGCGGCGGGACCTGGGCGTCGAGGTGGTGGCCTGCGAGACCGAACTGCGGCTCGTCGGCATCGACCCGGAGGTGGCCAGGCCGTCGCTCGACGCGGTTCGCAGCCTCCCGGACCAGTGGCGCACGGCAGGCCAGGGGCACGTGCTCTCGTTCTAGTGCCCCGACCCAGGCGAGATGATTGCTGCGAGCGCCAATCCTCTCGCTGCGGCGAGCGGCCTCGTCGGTGCGCTGCTCGACGCAGCGCTGCTGCGCCTCCGCTGCTCCCTCCTCGGGCGCCCGCCTCGCGTCGGTCTCGGCGCTCTCGCCACATCACCTCGCCTGGGGCGGGGCGCTAGGCTAAAAGGGACTCCATGGCCGGGTTGCTGTCGGGCAAGAGCGCGCTGATCATCGGCGCCGGAGGTCTGGGCGGTCCGGTGGCGCTGGTTCTCGCGGCCGCCGGCGTCGGCAGGCTGCTCGTGCTCGACGAGGACGAGGTCGAGACCTCGAACCTGAACCGGCAGCCGCTCTTCGGGGAGGCCGACCTGGGGAAGCGCAAGGCGGCCGCAGCGGCGGAGCGGATCGCGCGTCTCCACCCATCCGTGCGGGTCGAGGGTCGCGACCTCCGCTTCGGGCCCGAGGGCGCGGAGGACCTGGTGCGTGGCTGCGACGTGGTCGTGGACGCCTCCGACAACTTCGCCACCCGCTTTCTCGCGAACGACGTGACGGCTGCGGCGCGGCGCCCGCTGGTCCACGGCGCCGTGCTCCGCTACACGGCGCAGTTCCTCACCGTCATGCCGGGGAAGACCGGCTGCCTCCGCTGCCTGTTCGAGGCCCCGCCCGCAGAGGGGTCGGTTCCCACCTGCGCGCAGGCGGGCGTGCTGGGAGCGCTGGCCGGTTTCGCCGGAGCGCTCATGGGCGCCGAGGCGCTGCGCATCCTCTCCGGGGAGCGCGGCGCCTACGCGGGCAGGCTCGTGGCCTTCGACGCTCGCTCCGGGCGTTCGCGGCTGGTCCCGCTCCGGATCCGGGCCGGATGCCCGGTCTGCAGCGACGTCTCCGCCGCCACCCAGGTGCCGGGATGAGGCCGCCCGTCCCGGTGGCACGCCTGGACGTCCGCGCCCACGCCTGCCCGTTCACGTGGGTGAAGGCCCGCGTCGCGCTCTCCCGCATCGCCGAGGGTGAGGTGCTGGAGGTCCTGCTCCGGGACGGGGAGTCACGGGAGAACGTGCCGCGAAGCGCCGAGGAGGACGGACACCGGGTGGTGCGCCTCGAGCCGGCACCCGAGGAGGGCGCCGGCACCTGGCGGGCCTGGCTCATGCGCGGCGCTCCGGTGGAGGACCGTCCATGGCGCTGAGCGATGCCGAGGTCGGGCGCTACGCCCGGCAACTCCTGCTTCCGGGCATGGGGGAGTCGGCGCAGGAACTCCTGCGAGGCGCACGGGTCCGCGTCACCGGCGGAGGTCTCGCCATGGCGCCGGCCATCTACTACCTCGCCGCCGCTGGCGTGGGCACGATCTGGGTGGACGATCCCGGGGAGGTCGAGCCCGGCTCCGGTGCGGGATTCGCGCTCGGCCCGGCCGAGGCGGGTCGGCCACGGGGAGCGGCGCTGGCGGAGTTCGCACGGAACGTCAACGGCCTGATCGCGGCCGACGCGTTCCACCCCGGCTCGCGCCCGACCGCGCTGCTCGTCTGCGGCTCCTCCCTCGACGTGTCCCGCGCCATCGCCGACGAGGCGCGGTTGCTGCGCCTCCCGCACGTCGTCGCCGACGTGGACGGGCAGGGTGGGGCTGCGACATCGGTCCCGGTCGGCGCACCCTGCTACTCCTGCGCGACGAGACCCGGGCTCGGGGCGGCCGCGACCGTCGAAGGGGGAGCCACCGTCGGGGCGCTGGCCGCGCTCGAGCTGGTGCTCCTGATCACCGGGGCGTCGCTCGAGCCGCGAGCGCGCCGCATCGAGGTCTTCCGGGGGACGCCGCTGGTCCGGGTCACGTCCAGGCAGCCCGGGTGCGCCTGCGCCGGCCCGGCCGCCGCGGGCCTCGCGCCCTGACGGGTCGGCCGGTGCTCCCGTGACGGATTACGCGCCGCTCGTGCCCCGCCTGGTGTCCCTGGCGGAGGCCGACCCGGAGTGCGAGGTCTGCGGCTTCGTCGCGACCGATGCCCGGGGCCGTCCCTCCGTGGTCCCGGCGCGCAACGTGGCCGGGGAGGGCAGGGAGGCGTTCCACGTCGACCCCGCAGCGCACCTCGCGCTCGCCCGACGCCTTCGGGCGGAGGGAGGGCGCATCGCGGCGGTATACCACTCGCACGTCGATGGCCCGGCCTGCCTCTCGCCGGCCGACCTCGAGGGTGCGCTCGACGAAGACGCACCCCTGATGCCGGGAGTGGACCAGGTCGTGATCGGGATGCGAGGCGGAAAAGCGCAAGAGATCAAGGTATTTGCGTGGACGGGATCGGGATTCGCCGAGGTCTCCGCACTGGACGGAACCCTGGCGCGCCGCGTCGCGAGGGGCGCACGCTGAGCGAAGTGGCAGCCCTCCTGAGCCGGCGCTTTCCGGGACGCATTCCGGTATATTGCGCCATTCGCGCTTGGTGAACCTTGGAGGGAGCATGGATCAGCAGTTCGGGACGGGTTTCGTCATCTGGCTGACCGGAATGACGGGGGCGGGGAAGTCCACGCTGGCCCATCACCTCGGAAAGAGGTTCGCGGCAGCCGGCAGGCCAGCCGAGGTCATGGACGGCGACGCGCCGAACGAGCTGCTCACCCGCGGCCTGGGCGTGACCAAGGAGGATCGCGACACGACCGTTCGCCGGCTCGGCGCGGTCTCCCGCATGCTGGTCCGGCACGGCGCGGTCGTCGTGGTGGCATCGCTCTCCCCCTTTCGCGAGGCGCGCGATGCGGTGAGGCGCGAGGTCCGACGGTTCGTCGAGGTGTTCGTCGACGCGCCCATGGAGACGCTGCTGGCCCGGGATACCGAGGGCATGTACCGCAAGGCCCTCGCCCACGAGCTGACCAACGTCGCCGGGATTGACGACCCCTACGAGCCGCCCGTGCACCCCGAGCTCGTGGTCCGCACCGACCAGGAGAAGCCCGACGCGGCGCTGGGACGGCTCTTCCAGAAGCTCGTCGACATGAAGTACGTCACGCCTGCGGAGTTCGCCCTTCTCACCGGCGGCCAGCGCCCGCGCAAGGGGGGAGCCAAGACCCCGAAGGCGGCCGCTCCGGCCAAGGCGAAGGCGGCGGTCCCGGCGAAGGCGGCCAGGCCGCCGAAGGCCGCCAAGGCGGCCAGGAAGGCTGCTCCCGCGCCCGCCAGGGCGAAGCGGGCGGCGAAGGGGCGGCGCGGCTAGGATCCGAGGATGGCCACGACGCAGGAGGACCGGGCGCGGCTGCGCGAGCGGTCCAGGGATCGATTCGACCGGATGAAGGACGCGGTGCGCGCCACGGGTGGCGCGCTCGTCGCGTTCTCCGGCGGCGTCGACTCGACGCTGGTCCTCGCCGTCGCCCGCGAGGTGCTGGGCGAGAGGACCGTCGCGCTCACCGCGCACTCGGCGAGCGTGCCCCGCTCCGAGCGGGAGGAGGCCCGCGCGCTGGCCGCGCGGATAGGGGCGACCCACGTCGAGGTGGACAGCAGGGAAGGAGAGGATCCCCGCTACCGGGAGAACACCTCCGAGCGCTGCTATTTCTGCAAGAGCGAGCTCTACCGCCTCTGCGACGAGACCAGCGCCCGGCTGGGCCTGCCGGCCGTGCTCGACGGATTCAACGCCGACGACCGGCGTGATCATCGCCCGGGCCACCGTGCCGCGGGAGAGCACCGCGTGCGCTCGCCCCTGGCCGAGGCCGGCCTCACCAAGGAGGAGGTCCGCGCCTGGAGCGAGGCGTACGACCTTCCCACCTGGGACAAGCCGCAGATGGCGTGTCTCGCCTCCCGGATCCCCTACGGCACGCCTGTGACCCCGGAGCGGCTGGCGCGGATCGAGGCGGCCGAGGCAGGTCTCCGCGCGGCCGGGCTGCGCCAGTTCCGGGTCCGCGACCACGGCCCTATCGGTCGGGTGGAGGTGGCGGCCGAGGAGATGGAGCTGGCCTTCTCGCGGCGGGAAGCGATCGCCGACGCGGTCCGGCGCGCGGGGTTCGCCCTCGCCGCGCTGGACCTGGAGCCGTTCCGCTCCGGGCGCATGAACGAGATCGCGGGCATCGCGACCGTTCAGGCTCCCTGATGGCGCCCGCGTCTGATTTTCTAGAGATTGTCAATTGGGGATTTTTTGACTTCAGGCTATCGGGTGGTAGCGTGTAGGCAAACGTAGTCACAGGGAGGCAGAGACCTACATGCGACCCATCGAGATGCCCCGATCGATCAATCAGATGCCCCTCATGGGGGCCTCGGCGACCCGACTCGAGCCGATGTTGGTCCGGCTTCCGCCGGAGCTCGCCGCACGCCTCCGGCGCCTGGCGAGGTCGACCCGCATCCGCCAGTCGGACTACCTCCGCGAGGCCGTGTCCGATCTCCTGATGAAGTACGATGACACCTCGGTCGGCGGGGATGCGGCATCAACCTGATCGGGTCAGGGCCTCCGGGGGATAGCTCACCGCCGTGAGGGTGAGCCCCCAGGCCGGCGCCCGGACACCCCGATATCGCCCCCGGTCCCGGAGAATCTCCGCCACCCGCGAGACCGGGGAGAGTCCCAGGCCGACGGCGACCGCGGTTCCCACCAGGTTGCGCACCTGGGCCCGCAGGAATCCGCGCCCCTCGAGCGTGAGGGTCCAGACCGGCGCCCAGGAGGCACGCGCGACGTCGGCGCGGAGGAGGGTGCGGACCGTGCCGCGCTGCTCTCCCGGACGGGCGAATCCGGCGAAGTCGTGCTCCCCCACCGCGGCTGCGATGGCCTCGGCCATCGCAGCATGATCCAGCTCCCGCGCGGGCACTCCCGGAAACGCCCGCTCGTCAGGCAGTGCCCACGCCCGTCCCTCGAGCCCTTCCGGAGGCGGCGACCCGACCACGTAGACGTAGGTCCTCGAGGTGGCGCTTGCCCGCGCGTGGAACGAGGGACCGGTCCGCCAGGCCCCGAGACAGGTTATCGCGGGAGGTGTCTCCCGGTTCACGGTGCTGCGCAGCACCTCCGGGTCGACGTCCGTACGCGCCGGGAAGCTCACCACCTGGGCCAGCGCGTGGACGCCCGCGTCGGTTCGCGCCGCCACCTCGAGGCGCGGCGCGAGCCCGAGGGTCCGCAGCGCCGCGAGCAGGGCCTCCTCGACGGTGGGAAGCCCGGGCTGGCGCTGGAAGCCCCGGAACGCGCCTCCGTCGTAGGCGATCCGCATCGCGTACCGTCGCTTCTCCACGCCGTGCTACGTTCGCACGCCCGCGCGCGGTGCGCCATCGCGCCCGGCCCTGGACCTGGGGTGAGGAGGCGTTGCAACGTGGGAACCGGAACCGTGACCAGGCTGGACGCCCGCATCGGCGAGCTGCCGGAGGGGTCGCTCCGGCGGAAGGTGCTGGAGAGCGCCCGCAGGTTCAAGGCCTCCTGGGTGGACCTGGGCCGGATGCTCGCCCAGGTCCGGCGCGAGGGATCCTGGCAGGAGTGGGGCTGGTCGAGCTTCGAGGACTACTGCACGAAGGAGCTCTTCCTCCGCCGGGCCACGGCCGAGAAGCTGGCGCTCTCGTACGGGTTCCTCGAGCGGCACGAGCCGGAGATGGCCCAGGCCCGCGAACTGCGGGCGGCGCCTCCCTTCGAGGTGATCGAGGTGCTCTCCCGGGCCGAGGCCGCAGGGCGGATGGACCGCACGGCATGGGGGGAGATGCGCGACGAGGTGATGGACGGGGAGGCGGGCAAGGCCGAGGTCAGCCGGAAGATCGCGGAGCGGTTCGGGCCGCCGGCGAAGCCGCCGCAACCCGGCGCCGAGGAACGCCTGGCGCGGATCGCCGGCATGGCGCGGCGGCTAGCAGAATCCTGCGAGGGGGAGCGGCAGGTCCCCGCCTCCCTGCGCCGGGCCGCACGGGAGCTGGCGGACGCGCTCGACAGGCTGGCCGGCGACTGATGGCACCCGCCACTTCCCGGATCCCTGCTGCGGAGCCGGCCGATGCGCCGCGTCCGGGCCCGGATTAGGCTTTCCGGCAGTGGGGTTCCTTGGGATGGTCCCATCTCTGGTGTAACATCCCGCGGAGAGGGCAGGATTGAGCCGGAAAGATCCACATCACGGGAGCCTGAGCTGCTCCTTCTGCGGTAAGGGGCAGCGGGACGTCCGCAAGCTCATCGCCGGCCCCACCGTCTACATCTGCGACGAGTGCATCCGGCTCTGCAACGACATCATCGCCGAGGAGGGCGAGCGGGAGGAGGGGCGCCCTCCCGTCTCCTTGCCCACTCCGGCCGAGGTGAAGGCGTTCCTCGACGACTACGTCGTCGGACAGGACCGGGCCAAGAAGGTCCTCGCGGTCGCCGTCTACAACCACTACAAGCGCATCCACGCACGACGGACGCCGCGTGCCCAGCGCCCGGTCTCGGGTCGCGGTGGCGACGACGTCGAGCTGCAGAAGTCGAACATCCTCCTCATCGGCCCCACCGGCGCCGGCAAGACCCTGCTCGCGCAGTCGCTGGCCCGCTTCCTCAACGTGCCCTTCACCATCGCAGACGCCACCAGCCTGACCGAGGCCGGGTACGTGGGCGAGGACGTCGAGAACATCATCCAGAACCTGCTCCACAACGCCGACTACGACGTGGAGAAGGCCTCCCGCGGCATCGTCTACATCGACGAGATCGACAAGATCGCCCGCAAGGGCGACTCGCCCTCCGCCACCCGCGACGTGGGCGGGGAGGGTGTCCAGCAGGCGCTGCTCAAGGTGGTGGAGGGCACCCGCGCCAACGTGACCCCGCGCGGGGGCAAGAAGTACAACCAGCAGGAGTCGATCCAGGTCGACACCTCCAACATCCTCTTCATCGTGGGCGGCGCCTTCTGCGGCATCGAGCAGGCCATCCGCCGCCGGGTGGGGGTGAAGGGGCTGGGCTTCGGGGCCAGGATCGAGGCCCGCGAGGAAGCATCGCTGGGCGAGCTGCTCTCCCACATCGAGCCGCAGGATCTCGTGAAGTTCGGGCTCATCCCCGAGTTCGTGGGACGCATCCCCATCATCGCCACGCTCTCCGAGCTCACCGAGGACGACCTGGTCACCATCCTCACCCAGCCCAGGAACGCGCTCGTGAAGCAGTACCAGAAGCTCTTCGAGCTGGAGAAGGTGAAGCTCTCCTTCACGAAGGAGGCGCTGCGGGCCACCGCGCGCGAGGCCATGCGGCGCAAGTCGGGAGCGCGCGGCCTGCGGTCGATCCTCGAGCAGGCCATGCTCGACATCATGTACGACGTGCCCTACCGGGAGGGCGTGAAGGAGTGCAAGATCACCGACGGCGTGATCCTGCGCCGGGAGCCGCCGCTGCTCTCCTTCGAGAAGGAGAAGAAGTCGGCGTAGCGGTTCCGCGAGGCCCGCTCAGCTCTGCGTCACCCGCACCGTGGTCTTCATCTCCCGGCCGGTGTCCAGGTCGCGGGCGTGCACCGAGAGGATTCCCTCCACGTTGACCTCGAAGAGGATCTCGAGGCGCACCTCCCCGGCCGGACCGGGGCGCACTCCGCTGAAGGTGAACTCGCCCAGCGTCTCGTTGCGGGCCGCCTCGGGGCGGTCCCCCTGGACGATGCGCAGGACCAGCTCGGTCTGGCCGCTCCGGGAGTTGGTGGCCGATATGGCCCGGGCGTTGGGAATGGCGGCGTTCCGCCCGAAGACCACGTGGGTGTCCCCGCCGGCCTGCTCGATGCCGATGGCCATGGGGATGACGTCGAGGAGCTGGAGCCTCTGCTCGCCCCCGGCGACGAGCGACCACCCGTAGAGGGCGGCGCCGATGGCGACCGCCTCGTCGGGGTGCACTCCCTTGGAGGGCGGGCGCCCGAAGAAAGCGGTGAGCCGCTCCTGGATGGCGGGCATGCGGGTCTGCCCACCCACCAGCATGACCTTGTCGATCTCGCCGGTCGACATCCCGGCGTCGGTGAGCACGCGGGCCAGGATCTCCATGCTGCGGTCGAGGAGCGGGTCGGTGAGCTGCTCGAGGAGCGCCCGGTCGACCCGCATGTCGATGTTGAGCGGCTGGCCCTGCGGCGTCATGGTGATGAACGGGATGGAGAACGGGGCCTCGGTGCGCGAGGAGAGGTCGATCTTGGTGCGCTCGGCCAGGTCCTTGATGCGCTGCATGGCCACCGGATCGCTGGAGAGGTCGACCGCGTGCTTGCGCCGGAAGTCGGCCAGCACGTACGCGATGAGGGCGTTGTCGAAGTCGATGCCGCCCAGGAAGATGTCGCCGGCGGTGGCCTTCACCTCGAAGACCCGGTCGCGGATGTCGATGATGGAGACGTCGAAGGTGCCTCCGCCCAGGTCGTACACCAGCACGCGCTCGCGCAGGTTCTTGCCCAGGCCGTAGGCCAGCGCCGCAGCGGTGGGCTCGTTGATGATCCGGACCACCTCGAGCCCGACCAGCTTGCCGGCCTCCTTCACCGCCTGTCGCTGCCGGTCGGTGAAGTAGGCGGGGACCGTCACCACCGCGCGGGTGACCCGGAATCCCAGGTTGTCGGAGGCCACGTCTCGGATCTTGGCGAGGATGCGCGAGGCCACCTCGGAGACCTGGAAGGACCGGCCATGGCAGTCGACCTCCACGTCGTTGCGGCTCCCGGCGCGCACCCTGTACTGGACCGAGTGCTGCACGTTCTCCACCACGTCGTCCATGGCGGACCGGCCGATCAGCCGCTTGGTGGCGTAGAGGGTGTTGCGGGGGTTGAGCTGCCACTGGCGCTTGGCCTCGTGGCCGATGAGCTCGTTGCCCTTGTCGTCGATGGCGAAGATGGAGGGGATGATGAAGTCCCCACCCTTGTACGGGATGAGGCGGACCTCGCCGGACTCGCTGGCCACGGCGGCGCAGGAGTTGCTGGTCCCCAGGTCGATCCCGACGATGGTGTCTCGAGACGGTTCCCCCACGGTCCCCCGAGGCTACACCACGGGAGGGCAGGCCGGGAATTTCCGCCGCCGGCCGCACCGCGCACCGGGTCCTGGGCTACCATGGCGCCCCGGCCGCGCCCTTCCGGCACGGCCCTGTCCGGGGAGGATGGATGGATTCGCGCGCCAGCTGGGACGAGTACTTCATGAACATCGCGCGCATGGTGGCCACGCGGGCCACCTGCGACCGCAAGCACGTCGGCGCCGTCCTGGTGAGGGACCGGACCCTGCTGTCCACGGGATACAACGGCTCGATCCGGGGGCTGGGGCACTGCAGCGAGGAGGGGCACATGATGGAGGAGGGCCACTGCGTGCGCACCGTCCACGCCGAGGCCAATGCCATCATCCAGGCCGCCAAGAACGGGGTGGCCATCGACGGCGCCACCATCTACACGACCGCATCCCCCTGCTGGCCCTGTTTCAAGCTCGTGGCCAACTCCGGGACGAAGCGCATCGTCTTCGGGGAGTTCTACCGGGACGAGCGGATCTTCGAGCACGCCCAGCGGCTGGGCATCGAGCTGGTCGAGCTCAGGCTGGCCAGTCCCAAGCCAGGGTAGCCGGGCCGCGTGGCTCACCGGCTGCTCATCGTCGACGACGAGCCGGACGGGCGCGAGGCCCTGGCCGAGCTGGCGCGCAGCTGGGGCTGGGAGGCGAGGGGTGCTCCGGATGGGGAGGCGGCGCTCCGGCTCGCGAGGGGATGGCAGCCCGATGCCATCCTCTCGGACCTCTTCATGCCGACCCGGGACGGGATGTGGCTGCTCCGGGCGCTGCGGTCCGAGCTGCCGGAGGTCCCGGTGATCCTGCTCACCGGGCAGGCCTCGGTGGCGCTCGCCGTCCAGTCCATCCAGGAAGGGGCCTACGACTTCATCGAGAAGCCTCCCGCCGCCACGCGGCTCCGGCTGGTGCTCGACCGCGCCCTGCAGAAGCGGACGGTGCACCGGGAGGTGGAGCTCCTGCGCGGCCGGCTGGCCGCGGCCGATCGGAGAGCCGTGCTGCTCGGCGACGCTCCCGCCACCCGGATGGTCCTCGACCTGCTGCGCCGGGTGGCGCCGGCCGCGGCCAGCGTGGTGATCCAGGGACCGAGCGGTGCCGGGAAGGAGGCGGCCGGGAGGATGGTGCACGACCTTTCCCCCCGCCGGCACGGCCCGTTCATCCCGGTGAACTGCGCGGCCCTTCCCGCCCCGCTCGTCGAGGCCGAGCTCTTCGGCCACGAGCGAGGTGCCTTCACCGGGGCTCGAGACCGTCGCCCGGGTCTCCTGGAGATGGCGAGCGGGGGAACCCTGTTCCTCGACGAGGTGGCCGACCTGCCCCTCGAGGTCCAGGGCACGCTTCTGCGGGTCCTCGAGGACGGGCGGGTTCGACGCCTGGGGGGAAACTCCGAGATCGACGTGGATCTGCGGGTGGTGGTTGCCACCCACCGGGACCTGCGCGCCGAGGTGCGAGCGGGCAGGTTTCGCGAGGACCTCTACTTCCGGCTCGCGGTCTTCACCATCGACGTCCCCCCGCTGGCCGAACGGCTCGACGACGTGGCCGACCTGGCGCGCCACTTCGCTGGCCTCCTGGCCGCCGAGGCGGGCAGGCCGGCGCCGGAGCTCGGCCCCGAGGTCCTTCAGGCGCTTCGCGAGCACTCCTGGCCGGGAAACGTCCGGGAGCTCCGGAACGTCGTGGAGCGGGCCCTGATCCTGGGCGACGGCCGGGCCATCCGGACGGCCGACCTGCCGCCGGAGATCCTGCGCCGGTCCGGCGGTGAGGAGATCCGCGTGCAGCTGGGCCGACCGCTCGACGAGGTGGAGCGCGACTACCTCCTCGCCACCCTCCGTCGATTCGGGGGAAACCGCACGCGCACGGCGGAGGCCCTGGGGGTGAGCCCGAAGACGCTCTACAACAAGCTGCGTCGCTACGCGCTCGACGACCGGCCGTGAATCTCGACCCGGCCCCGGCCGGAACGCTTGGCGGCGTAGAGCGCCTCGTCGGCGTGCCGCACCAGGTCTGCTCCGTCGTCGCTGCCGGCCTCGGGACCCAGCTCGGCCACCCCGAAGGAGGTCCGGAGCGAGACCTTCCGGTCGCCCACGGAGAGCTCCGCCGTGGCCAGCCGCTGGCACAGGCGCTCGGCCAGGATTCGCCCGTCCCCGGCGCTGGTGTGGGGGAGCAGGAGGACGAACTCGTCGCCGCCGTAGCGGGCACCCATGTCCGTGGCGCGGAGCTGGGACCGCAGGATCTCGGCCACCGCGGCGATGGCGCGATCTCCCGCCCCGTGGCCGAAGGCGTCGTTCACCGGCTTCAGGTGGTCCATGTCGGCCATGATGCAGGTGAGGGCCGTGCCGTAGCGGCGGGCCCGGCGGACCTCGTCGTCGAGGCGGCCCCGGAAGGCGCGCAGGTTGGCGAGGCCGGTCAGGACGTCGGTCTGGGCGAGCGCCCGGAGATGGGTCTGACGACGGGTGAGACGAAGCGTGCGCTCGATGCGTGCCCGCAGTTCCTGGAGCGAGGCGGGCTTCTGCACGAAGTCGGCGGCGCCCAGGTCGAGCGCGCGCACCCGCGTGGCGTCGTCGGCCTGGCCGGAGAGCAGGATGACCGGGACCTCGGCGGTGTGCAGGTCCCCGCGCAGGGCGTCGAGCACCGCGAGGCCGTCGATCCCGGGCAGGCGGAGGTCGAGCACGACGAGGTCGGGGATACCCAGGCGGGCCGACGCCAGGGCCTGGTTGCCGTCGGCGACCACCGCGACCTCGTAGTCGGTCTCCAGTCCCGCCGCGATGGCCTCGCGCTCGTCGTCGTCGTCCTCGGCGACGAGGATCCGGGGGCGTGCACCCGGCGCGGCGCCGGTGCCGAGGTCGCGTGGCGCCGGGACGTAGGCCGTGGCTGCCAGCCCGGCCGCCACGCGCAGGAGGTCCTCTGCGAGGTCGGCGATGGTCTCTGCATCCACCTCGAGGAGGCGGGCCCGGGCATGCCGGGCCACCCCGGAGTCGGGGGCGGAAAGGCCGCGCGCCCGCTCGGCGAGGTACCGGGCCCGGTCCCGGATCTCGGCACAGAGGCGGTCGGTGTCGCCCCCCGGCTTGTCGCCGGCGTCACGGTCCTTGCTCAATTGCGCTCCCTCGCCCCGCGCATCGCTCCAGGTGCCTCAGGTGCTCCGTTCCGTCAGCGTCGCTGGTAGATCACCCGACGGCCGCCGCGCCCGGCTCCGGGCGAGGCCATCTGCGGGGGCATCTGCTCCAGCAGGAACTGGAACCACTGTTCTCCGTAGATCTTGCCCAGCTTGAGCCGCTTGCCGTTCTGCAGCGCCTGGGCCGCCGCCTTCAGCTTCTCGTCCCCCGGGCTGCCCTTGAGCCCGTTCGCGATGACGGCGATGGCCTTCTCGTGGTTGCCCTCCTTCTCCTCCACCCAGGCCCATACGGCGAACAGGAGGCCATCCTTCTTGTTGTCCTTGGCGGCCTCCTGGAAGGCCTTTCGCGTCTTCTCGAGGTCCTTCTTGCGGTAGTGCGTGAGCGCCAGCATGGCCCGTGCGGTCCCGTGGCGCGAGAAGCTCTTCTCGAGGTGCGGTTGTGCCGCGGCGAACTCCTGGCGGATGTAGCGGAGGACGCCGATCTGGGAGTGGATCTGGGACGCGACCATGAATTGCCAGGGTGCGAGCGCGAACCCGCCCTGCAAGGTCTGGAGGGCCCGGTCGAACTTCTGCGCCGTGAGCTCCTTCTGGACCGTTCCCATCAGCGCCTCGAGCTGCTTCCAGCTCCGGCGGGCGAGGAGGACGTAGGCGACCCCCAGCGCGAGGAGGCCCGGGAGGACGGACCCCACCCAGCCGACGTTGGTGCCGAAGCGGATCGCGAGGGTCACGCCGAGGCCCGCGGCCAGGCTGATGAGCAGGTTGTACATGGGGGCTCCGTCCGGGGTTCTCTAGGGCGATGGATACACGGCGCTGGCCGGGCGCCGCAAGGGGAAATGGCCCTCCCCGGACTCGAACCGGGACGGGGGGTGACCCCACTCGATTTTGAGTCGAGCGCGTCTACCGTTTCGCCAGAGGGCCGGGCGGCAACCTAGCAGATCCCGCGTCGATTTGCGCAATGGATCATTTCCGGGTATTCCCTCGGTCAATAAGGAAATCCCACGAAGCTTTTCGCAACCAATCTCCAGGAGAATCAATGCCCCGTCGAACCGGCCGCGCCAGCGCAGAGGACGTCATTCTCCAGGCCGTCGAGAGCATCGTCGAGCGGGCGTCGACGGGGATCTCCCGCGCAATCGCCGAAATCCTGGCGGTCCGGATCGACGAGGAGCTCAAGGCCCAGGTGGCCAGGGCGGTCGGCAAGGGGGCCAAGGCGCGAGGGGCCCAGCTGCGTGGCGCTCCGCGGGCCGAGCTCGAGAAGTGGGTGGCCGACCGGCGCGCACGCCGGGTCCCGAACTTCGTCATCGAGCAGACCGGCCTGAAGACCAAGAAGCAGATCGTCGCCAAGTACGGCGACAACGCCACCTTCGAGAAGGGCAAGGCGGTCCCGAAGCCCAAGTAGGCACCGCTCGGCGGATCAACCCGCCTTCTTGCGCTCCTTCTTCCCACCGTCGGCCGCGGGCGCCTTGGCCGGCTCGGGCTTGACCGCTGGCGGCTTGACCTCCGGCTTCTTTTCCGCCTTGGCGTCCGCCGTGGCTTCCGCCTTCGCGGAAGGGGCGGCCTCCGCGCCTTCCTTGGCCGGGGCCTCCTTCTTCTTCGAGGCGTAGAGGTCCGAGTACCAACCTCCTCCCTTCAGCTGGAAGGCGCTGCGCGACACCAGCTTGGCGAGCTTGCGGCTGCCGCATTCGTCGCAGCGGGGCGGGGGGGATCGTTCACCTTCTGCAGCTTCTCGTTGACCATCCCGCAGCTCTCGCAGAGGAACTCGTAGATCGGCATGCGGGGATCATAGGACCGGGAGGCCCGGTCTTCCAGGCCGCGCGCTGCCGCTACCGCCGCGGAGTGCGGCCCGTGGGCGGCCGCCGGCCCGGTGGGCGGCGCGGACCGCCCCGACCCTCCCGGTCCGGACGGTCCGGCGGGGCGGCGCGGAGGGGCAGCGAGAACCGGGTGGCCAGGCGATCCACCGCTCCCCGGGACAGGGAGAGGCTGCGGCCCAGGTCGGCGGCGGAGGGGCGGCGCCCACCCACCGAGAGGGCGCGCAACTGCTCGGGAAGCCGCTTCCCGAGGTCCGCCTCGAACCGGGGGAGGAGCCCCAGGTCGATGAGGGCTTCCTCCTCCTCGTCCACCAGCCGGGCACGGTCGGCGAGGGTGCCCTTGCGATCCAGCACGCGGCGGCGGGCCTCGCGGACGGCCTCGACCGGGCCGGTCAGCTCGAGGCGGGACACCGCGGCCCGAAGGTCGGCGGGTGCGGCTCCCAGCTCTCGCGCCACCCGCAGGAACACGCCGCCGTGCTTGCGGAAGGCGTGGAGGAGGAGGGCGCGCTCCCGCTCGGCGAAGCCGCGCGCGAGTCCGTGGTGGGCCAGGAGCCGGTCGAGATCGGCGGAGGTCGGGACTCCGCCTCCCGCGGACCATCCCGTCGCGAGCGCGCCCAGGATCGCGGTCCGGTTTGCGCCCAGGCGGCGGACCATCCGGTCGAGAACCGCGCGCCCGGACTCCCGGTAGAGGAGATCGATCGAGGGAGGAGCGACGGGGGAGGGGGTGTGAGGCTCGACCCGATCCCGGGCCCTGCGGATCCTCGGACCCGGCACCGGGCGCGGGGTCCGCGTGGCGCGCGCCCCGGGCTTGCGAGGCTTCCGGGGCGTGGGAGCCCCTTCGGAGACGGGGGGAGCTCCCCGGGAGAGCGCGACGAGGTCGGAGGGCGACAGGTCGCGTGCCGGCGGCGGGTCGGCCAGGATGGCCTTCACCGCGAGCAAGGCATCCCAGCCCAGCGGACCGAGGGCGTGGCGCACCACGTCCTCGTGGACCGGGCGGCCGGACTCGGCGCACCACCGCATGGCGCGGTCCAGGATCTCTCGGTCGATCTCCGGCATCGCGGGGCAAGGTGCGACGCGCCGCCCTCCCAGTCAAGTCCGCTGCTAAGATGGCCCCGATGCGCCCCACCTCACGCGACGCGGAGCTCTCCCCGGCGGCCCGGTCGGCCCGGCTGGCGCTCTACCTGCTCCTGCTCGGCGCAGCCGCCGCCGCGCTGCTCATCGCTCCCGAGACCGACGCCGGCGCCGGTCGGCGCCCCGAACTGCTGCTCGCCCCCGTGCTCCTCGGGGCCTTCGCCATCGGCTTCACGGCCTATCGCTTCACCCTCGTCCGCGCCGGCCAGTATCACGCCGGAAAGGCCTTCATCCAGGTGGGCCTGATCGGGCTCGTGGTCTTCCTCTTCGTTCCCGGATCGGTGGAGCGCTGGAAGGCTTCCGGCGCGACCCCACCGGTGGACCTGACCCGCCAGCTGCGCTCGGGTGACCCGGAGGCCCGCGCCATGGCCGCGGAGCTGGTTCGCCACCGGGACCCCCAGGACGCCCTCCGCTACGTTCCCCGGCTGGTCACCCTGATGTCCGACCCGGCGGGAGAGGTCCGCCGTCAGGCACGCGCGTCGCTCTCGGCGATGGCCGGCGAGGACGTCGGCGGGGAGGGTCCCGAGGCCGCCGTCCGGTGGCGAGCCTACTGGGCCACCCGCGGCGTCGCCTTCCCGCCGTGACGGGGTGCTGCGCCGGTGCGCGCGGCAACTTCCGGCTTGCCTTCCCGGCAAGCGTGAGATAATGAGAATCGTTATCAATATGACAACGCGACGCAAGGCAGCTCGGGAGGGCACGGGGGCGGCGGACGGCAAGGGTGAGGCCCTGGCCGCCCTGGCCCGGCTGGGATCCTGGCTGGAGGAGCGGGGACTGAAGCACTCGCGGCAGCGCGACGTGATCGTGGAGACCTTCTACTCCATGGGAGGCCACGTGCCGGTGGACGGGCTGGTGGCCCGCGTCCGGGCGCTCGACGCCCGGGTGAGCGTGGCCACGGTCTACCGGACCATGAAGCTGCTCGCGGAATGCGGCATCGCCGTCCCGCGCCGGTTCGACGACGGGCAGACCCGCTACGAGCCTGCCACGGGGCGATCCCACCACGATCACCTCATCTGCACCGGCTGCGGCCGGATCGTGGAGTTCGAGAACGAGAAGATCGAGGAGCTTCAAGTGCGCGTGGCGCGCAGCCACGGCTTCGAGGTGGACAGCCACAAGCTGGAACTCTACGGCCGCTGCGACCGGTGCCGCCGCGGCGAGGCCGCCGCGAAGGACGCGCGGCCGTGACCCCGGCAACCTCCGCGGCCGCTCGCCCCCAGCCACTCGACCACAAGGAGATCGTGGCGGCGCCGCGCACCCTGGTGCTGGTGGGCAATCCCAACGTGGGCAAGAGCGTGCTGTTCGGCGCGCTGACGGGCAAGTACGTCACCGTCTCGAACTACCCGGGCACCACCGTGGAGGTCACCCGGGGAGCGGCGGAGATCGGCGGAACCCGCTGGCACGTGCTGGACACGCCGGGGACCAACAACCTGCTCCCCATGTCGGAGGACGAGCAGGTCACGCGCGACATCCTGCTCCGCGAGCCGGAGTACGTCTGCCTCCAGGTCTGCGATGCCAAGAACCTGCGCCGGGGGCTGCTCCTCGGCTGCCAGCTCGCCGAGGCCGGGGTCCCGTTCGCGCTGGCGCTCAACATGGCCGACGAGGCGGCCGCGCGCGGCATCCGCATCGACGCCGACCAGCTGGCCACCGCCCTGGGCATCGACGTGATCCCCACGGTGGCGGTGCAGCGGACCGGCCTTCCCCACCTGCTCGGGCGGATCCCGGAAGCTCGCGTCTCGCGATTCAGGCCCCGCTACGACGAGGCCATCGAGGCGGCCCTGGCGGAGCTCGAGCCGCTGCTCCCGGACGGGCGCCTCTCCCGGCGATCCCTGGGCCTCATGCTGCTGGCCGGCGACGAATCCCTGCAGCCGTGGCTCGCGGCCCGGGTCTCGGAGGACGCCCGCGAGCGCATGGAGAAGGTCCGCCGCGGCCTGGCCTCCCGCTACCCCGAGTCCCTCCGCTACGTGGTGTCCCGCCAGCGGCTCGCCATCGCCGACCGGCTGCACGACCAGGTGGTCACGAAGGGAATGGCCTCGGCGGGGAGCGCGCTGGCGCGGCGCATCGGCGCGTGGTCCACCGACCCGGTGAAGGGGATCCCCATCCTCCTCCTGGTCCTTGCGGTCGCCTATCTCTTCGTGGGGCAGTTCGGCGCCAAGACGGCGGTCGACTTCCTCGAGAACACGGTCTTCTACGACCACGTGGTCCCCTGGACCGAGGCATTCCTGCGCTGGATCGTGCCGGCCGGGTCCATCCAGGAGTTCCTGGTCGGGCCGCCCGGGCTGCCGTTCCGGGAGACAGACGGGTTCGTCATCGGGAAGTACGGCCTGGTCTCGATGGGGCTCGCGTACGGCATGGCCATCGTGCTCCCCATCGTGGCCACCTTCTTCCTGGCCTTCAGCGTGCTGGAGGACTCGGGCTACCTCCCTCGCCTCGCCGTGATGGTCAACCGCGTCTTCAAGTGGATGGGCTTGAACGGGAAGGCCGTGCTCCCCATGGTCCTCGGCCTCGGGTGCGACACCATGGCCACCATGACCGCCCGGATCATGGAGACGCGCAAGGAGCGGGTCATCGTCACCCTGCTGCTCGCCCTGGGCGTTCCCTGCAGCGCCCAGATCGCCGTGATCTTCGCCATGCTCCAGGGGCTCTCCTTCGCGGCGTCGATCTGGTTCACCGCGGTGATCCTCCTCGTCCTGTTCCTGGTGGGCTGGCTGGCCGCGCGTGTCATCCCGGGGCGTGGCTCCGACTTCGTCCTGGAGCTGCCGCCGCTGCGCGTCCCGCAGTTCGGCAACGTGCTCGTGAAGACGCTGGCCCGCATGGAGTGGTACCTGCGGGAGGCGCTTCCCCTCTTCGTGCTGGGGACCCTGCTCCTCTGGGGGCTCGACCGCGCCCACCTGCTGCAGCTCGTGGAGCGGGCCGCCGCACCGGTCGTGGTCGGCGTTCTGCAGCTCCCGGAGCAGGCGGCCAGCGCCTTCATCCTGGGATTCCTGCGCCGGGACTACGCCGCGGCCGGACTCTTCCAGATCTACCAGCCGTTCATGACCACGGGGACCATGACCCGGGTGATGGAGATCCAGGTCACCGTGGCGCTGGTCACCGTGACCCTCTTCATCCCCTGCATCGCCAACTTCTTCATGATCCTGAAGGAGCGGGGCTGGAAGACCGGACTCGCCATCGCCGCGTTCATCCTGCCGTTCGCCATCGGGGTGGGTGGCGGGCTGAACCTGCTCATGCGCCGGTTCTACTAGGGATCATGCCGGCTCTGGTGGCCCGACAGGAGAAGTGCCCGCTCTGCGGCAACGCCTTCGACGCGGAGGGGCAGGGGTGCCGGCCCACCTGCCCGCTGGCCACCGGCTGCAAGGTGGTGTGCTGCCCGTCCTGCGGGTACTCCTTCCCGCAGGAGACCGGCTGGGCGGGACGGCTGAAGGGCTGGCTGGATCGGCGGAAGGAGGACCGACGGTGAACGGCATGGAAGCGCGAAGGGCGGAGGAGATCCTCGAGGCGGTGTTCGCCGAGGCCGAGTCGGGGCACGCCGACGTGGGGAGCGTGCTCTCGCGGCTGGGCGACCACGCGCCGGGCTCGGGAGCCGAGGATTTCCGGACGCTCTCCGGAATGGGGCTGGTCCGGGTGGACGGAGATCGGGTGACCCTGACGGAGGACGGGATCACCCGGGCCCGCGGGGTGGTCCGGCGGCACCGGCTGGCCGAGCGCCTCTTCCGCGACCTGCTCGACCTCTCCGAGGGAGTCGCCGAGAGCCAGGCCTGCGAGTTCGAGCACATCCTCTCCCCCGAGGCCACCGACTCGGTCTGCACGCTGCTCGGCCACCCCCCCACCTGCCCGCACGGGAAGTCGATCCCGCCGGGAGACTGCTGCAGCGCCGCGCACCGCAGCGTCCAGTCCCTGGTGACCGGCCTGCCGCACTTTCCCATCGGCGAGACCGGCCGGATCGTCTTCATCGCACCGCGCTTCCACGATCGGATGGACAAGCTGGCCGCCCTCGGCGTGGTGCCCGGAAGCGAGGTGCGGCTGCACCAGCGCGCTCCCGCCTACGTGCTCGACATCGGGGAGACCACGGTGGCCATCGACCCGGAGATAGCGAGCGAGATCTTCCTGAAGCGGCTCGAGAGGCGTTGAACGTCGCCTGGCCAGGCCCCGGCTATCGGCCGATTTCTGGACGGTCCGGTCCCCCCTGGTAGGGTGACCGTGGGTCGTGAAGCTCGCGAAAACATGGCTCTTTGCCTATCTCGGCGCCCTGGCGATCCTCCTCGCCGCCTCGGCGTTGCACCCCGCCGGCCTGCGCAAGCACCGGGCGCTGGCTGCCGACGTTCGGCGTGTCGCGGACGAGAACGAGAAGCTCCGCGAGAAGAACGTGAGGCTCCGGCGGGAGGCCCGCGCACTGGCCGGAGACCCCGCTGCGCTGGAGAGGGCAGCCCGGGAGGAACTGGGCTACGTGCGGCCCGGCGAGCGCGTCTACGAGTTGCAGCCCGCCGGAGGGAGCCGGTGAGCCCGGCCGCCGCGGCCGGCGCCACCAGGAGGAGGCGCCAGGGCATCGACGGGCGGTCGACGCGGAGCTGGCTCGCCGAGGCCTGGTACCGGGACGACGGCTACATCGGCCCGCCGGTCCGCCGCCGCATCGGTCGAGCGGTGGTGAGGATCCTTCCCGGCGCGACGGCGGTCCTCGCGGCGGCCGGGGTGGCGCGCGGCGGCTTCGCCCGACCGGGCGTCGGACCGGAGGACTGGGGCGTCCTGCTCCTGCTCGGAGGAGCAGCAGCTGTCGCAGCCGTGCGCGCCGTCCGCCGCTCGGCCGAGGGGCGCACCGCCCGTATCGGGGAGCAGCTGGAGATCGGCGCGGTGTTCGTGGTCGGCGCCGCGGCGCTCGCCCAGCTCGCCTCCTCGGGCGGTGGGGAAGGCCCGCTCTTCCCCCTGGTCTACCTGACCGCCGCGGTCGCGGTGTCGTTCCTCTCCCTTCCGGTCGGCCTGGCCCTCGTGGCGCTCGCCGCCGCCCTCCAGCTCGGCGTGTGGGGAACGTCGGGTGCGCCGCCCGACGAGCTGCCCGGAGTGCTGGCCCGGGTGGGCTTCATCCTCCTCTTCGCGGTGCTCTATCACGCCGTCCTCTGGGCCCGGCTGGCGGCGGCCCACCGCAACGAGCGCGCGGCGGTCGACCGGCGCCTGCGGGAACTCGACGAGCGCGCGCGGGAGATGCGCCTTCTGTCCCCGCGCGGACTCGATCGCGGCGCCTCCGGCGAGGAGGAGCGGTCGCTCCTGCGCGGCCGGGCGGCCGCGGTCCAGGTCGAGGCGGCCATGGCGGGAGCCATGGAGGTCGCCGAGGCAGCGCTGCGCAGCCACACCTGCGCCCTGTTCCTCCTCTCGCCCGACGACACCACGCTGAAGCTCCGCGAGTGCCAGTCGGTGAGCGACCGCGTGGCCCGGCGTCCGATCCCGTCGGGTGAGGGAGTGCTGGGGACCGTCGTCGCCCGGCGCATGCCCGTCCGGGTCGCGGGGGACATCCGCACGGCGACGTACTACGACGATGGGACTCGCCCGCGAGCGCTGGTGGCGGCGCCTCTCGTCGACCGGCGCGGAGGGCACGTCCGCGGCGTGCTGGTCGCCGACCGTCTCGACGACCAGCCCTTCGACGAGTCGGACGAGAATCTCGTGGTGCGCGTGGCCGGCGAGCTGATCCGCGCGGTCGAATCCGAGCGCATCCTGGTGAACCTCCAGGCCGAGCGGGACGAGAAGGAGCTCTTCTACGGCGCCATCGAGCAGCTCAACCGGAAGTCGAAGACGCAGGAGGTCCTCGACGCCGCCATCGAGGTGGCCTCGCGCATCGTGCAGCTCGACTTCGGGGCGGTGACCCTCTTCGAGCCGGAGGAGGCGCGCCGTCCGCACCGCGTCGTCAAGGCGGTGACCTCCTCGGCGCAGGGCTGGCAGGTCTCCGAGCTCGAGGGCCGCCGGTTCTCGGCCCAGACCGGTCTGGTGGCCTCGGCCGTCCGGCACGGCTCCACGCTCCCCGGCCTGGGCGAGCGGGTGGACCGGATGCGCGTCTTCGACGAGGGCACGCGCCTGAAGGGGCTCGGCGCGGTCCGGGTCTTCCCGCTCAAGTCGGGCGACCAGACCCAGGGTACGCTGGTGGTCGGCTCGCGGCGCCCGGAGGCCTTCGAGGGGGATCAGGCCCGCCAGCTCGAGGTGATCGCCATGCAGGTCGCCGACGCGCTCCTGCGGGCGCGCCTCTTCGAGCAGACCGAGCGGCTGGCCAGCACCGACGGTCTAACGGGGCTGCACAACCACCGCACCTTCCAGGCCCGCCTCGACGAGCAACTCCGCGTCGCGCAGCGGTACGGCAAGCGGCTCTCGGTGGTGATCTGCGACGTGGACCGCTTCAAGGCGGTGAACGACACCCACGGGCACCCGGTGGGCGACCTGGTCCTGCGCGGGGTGGCCGGCGTGCTGGCCGCCGAGGCCCGGGAGACCGACCTGGTGGCTCGCTACGGCGGGGAGGAGTTCGCGCTGGTGATGCCGGAGACCGACGGCGAGGGAGCGCTGGTCATCGCCGAGCGGATCCGCACGCGCCTGCAGGAGGCAACCTTCCCCACCGACGCCGGGCCGCTCCGGGTGACCCTCTCCCTGGGCATCGCGACCTTCCCGGACGACGGCCCGGAGAAGGCTCGCCTGATCGAGGTCGCTGACGGCTGCCTCTACCACGCCAAGCGCTCCGGCCGGAACCGCTCGGCCCGGGCGATCGACCTGTCCGGCGGGAGGACCCCCTGCTAGACTCGCTGGCGAACGGGGCCGGCCTTGAAGAAGAACTTCATCCTCGACACCAACGTCCTGCTGCACGACCCGCGCTCGATCTTCGCCTTCGACGACAACAACGTCGTCATCCCGATCTACGTGATCGAGGAGATCGACAACTTCAAGCGCGACCTCTCCAGCCTGGGCCGGAACGCCCGGGCGGTGGCGAGGTCCCTCGACGACTTCCGCGCCCAGGGCCGGCTCAAGGAGGGCGTGCCCATCGGGAGCGGGAAGGGGACGGTGCGCGTCCTTTTCACGGACCGTCAATTGCCCCCCGAGCTTCGCAACGGCCACTCGACCACCGACGACCGCATCCTGGCGGTGGCGCTCGACGTGTCGCAGCGCGAGCGGGACCTCCCCGCCGTCTTCGTGTCGAAGGACACGAACCTGCGCATCCGCGCCGACGCCATGGGGCTCACCACCGAGGACTACGACGTGGAGGGCGTCGACCTCGACGAGCTCTGGAGCGGCGTCGCTGACGTGGAGGTGGACGCCGAGGCGGTGAACCAGTTCTACGCCCAGGGCGTCGTCCCGCTGGCGCCGGGCACCCCGGCCCCGCCACCCAACGAGTTCGTGGTTCTGCGCGACCGGGACAACCCCCAGCACAGCGCGGTGGGGAAGTTCAGCGCTCCCCGGCAGGCGTTCGTGCCCCTCATCAAGCTCCCCAAGGAGGGGACCTGGGGAATCCGCCCGCGCAACAAGGAGCAGTCCTTCGCTCTCGACCTCCTGCTCAACGACGAGATCCGGCTCGTCACCATCGTGGGCAAGGCGGGCACCGGAAAGACCCTGCTGGCCATCGCCGCCGGCCTGACCAAGACCATGGAGGAGTCGGCCTACCAGAAGCTGCTCGTCTCCCGGCCGATCTTCCCCCTCGGACGGGACATCGGGTACCTGCCGGGATCTGTCGAGGAGAAGCTCAATCCCTGGATGCAGCCGATCTTCGACAACGTCGAGTACCTCATGAACCTCTCGCGCTCGGACAAGAAGCTGGGGCGCGGCTACCACGAGCTGGTGGACCTGGGCATCCTGGAGATCGAGCCGCTCACCTACATCCGTGGCCGGTCCATCCCCAACCAGTTCATGATCGTCGACGAGGCCCAGAACCTGACCCCGCACGAGGTGAAGACCATCATCACCCGCGTGGGGGACGGCACCAAGATCGTGCTCACCGGCGACCCCTACCAGATCGACAACCCGTACGTGGACCAGACCAACAACGGCCTCGTCCACGTGGTGAACCGCTTCAAGCAGGAGAAGCTGGCCGCCCACGTGACGCTGTCGAAGGGAGAGCGATCGCCACTGGCCGAGCTGGCGGCGAACCTGCTCTAGGAGCTAGACGGGCAGGGCGCCCGGCGGCGGGACCAGGCGGGCGCCCGGGGAGTAGTCGAGCAGCTCGACGCTCCGCGACGCGATGCCCAGGGTCACCTTCTCGCGATACCCCTCGGCGTCGCCGCCCACCTGGAAGGGGACGGGACGGTCGAAGCTCATCTCGACCCGATCGGCCTCGAAGTCGAGGAGGCCGGGGTGCTGGAACTCCCCCGTGAAGATCTTCCGCGCCTGGAGGACCAGGGCTGGAACGGGGATCCGGGTGGCGACGCGGACCTGGAGGGAACCGCTGCGGCGCCCGGCGAACGGGAACGCGCGCAGCTTGAAGCCGTAGTACGGCACCGTGCTGCCGGCGGCCATCATGCACGGGCCGGCGTACAGCAACTCGCCGTGGGCCACGGCGCGGCCGACCCGCTCACCCGATGCGTCGAGCCGCCAGGCCGGAGCGCCCGTGTTGAGGATCTCGCAGTAGGTCGGGGCCCGCTGGAAGACCTGGCGCGGGGCCGAGCGCAGCGCGATGGCGAGGCCGTAGCCGCGCAGCCCGGAGGTGAGCCGTCCTGCCTTCGCGCCCAGCCGGGTGCGGAGCCAGTTGTAGTCGTTCAGGACGGCTGCATCGATGCCGACCCCGGCGAACGGCGTGCGGCGGCCCTCGCAGGTGACGAGGTCGAGGCGGCGGCCGGGCAGCACCTCGCCCGAGAGGTGCCGGCGGAGGTCGTCGAGCGGGCGACCGGCGCCGACCATCTCCGCCACCGCGTTTCCCGTTCCGAGGGCCAGGACCCCGAAGCGGGGTGCGGGCTCGGAGCGGGTCTCGGCCCGGTCCAGGATGTGGTTGACCCAGGAGACGAAGGTCCCGTCCCCGCCCCCGGTGAATACCGTGCTGAAGCCGCGGGACACCACGGTGTCCGCGATGCGGTGGGCCTCGTCGTGGTCGCGGGAGAAGAAGAGGCTCCCGGCCGGGACGAGTCCGGACAGGGCGTCGCGTACGCGCGGACTGACCTGCTTCGCGTTGGCGTTGAGGAGGATCGCCGTCTGCTCTTGGGTGTGGCGCGCGGAGTGGGCCTGGAGCATCGAGTCCCCTGTGCGAGGGTGTGACATCACCGTCACACCTCGCTTGAGCAAGTCTGGTGCCACGCTGCGTCGTAGGGAAAGTGACGGGAATTCAACGACCCAGCAGCGTGCTGCTCCAGGCCTGCCTCGCTGAAGACGGATAGAAAAGGTTCCATACTGCGAAGTGAACTACGCACCTACACGCCGAACGTGCGCTGGAAGCGGCCCTCCTTCGAGGGCCGGCTTTCGTTTGACTCGTCGCATTGGGTGCTTAGCCTCCTTTCCACAAGGGAGGTTTTCAACAATGGGAAAGATCATCGGCATCGACCTGGGCACCACCAACTCGGTGGTCTCGGTGATGGAGGGCAAGGACCCCGTCGTCATCACGAACGAGGAGGGTTCCCGCATCACCCCGTCGGTCGTCGCCTACCTGAAGGACGGGGAGCGTCTGGTCGGCCAGGTGGCCAAGCGGCAGGCCATCACGAATCCCGAGCGGACCATCTACAGCATCAAGCGCTTCATGGGACGCCGCGGCGACGAGGTCCAGGAGGAGGCCAAGCGGGTCCCCTACAAGGTCGTGTCCGGCAGCGGGGGCGACTCGCGGATCGAGGTCGACGGGAAGGCGCTCAGCCCTCCGGAGATCAGCGCGCAGATCCTGCTCAAGCTGAAGCGCGCCGCCGAGAACTACCTCGGGGAGAAGGTCACGGACGCGGTCATCACGGTCCCGGCCTACTTCAACGACGCCCAGCGCCAGGCGACCAAGGACGCCGGCGAGATCGCCGGCCTCAACGTCCGGCGCATCATCAACGAGCCCACCGCCGCGGCCCTGGCCTACGGCCTCGACAAGAAGTCGAACGAGAAGATCGCCGTGTACGACTTCGGCGGCGGAACGTTCGACATCTCCATCCTCGAGGTGGGCGACAAGGTGGTCGAGGTGCTCGCCACCAACGGCGACACGCACCTGGGCGGCGACAACATCGACCAGGTGGTCATCGACTGGCTCATCGCCGAGTTCAAGAGGGACACCGGCATCGACGTGTCGAAGGACAAGATGGTCCTCCAGCGGCTCAAGGACGCCGCCGAGAAGGCCAAGATCGAGCTCTCCTCCACCATGGAGACCGAGGTCAACCTGCCGTTCCTCACCGCCGACCAGACCGGTCCCAAGCACCTCGCGGTGAAGCTCTCCCGCGCCAAGCTGGAGCAGATGGTCGCGCCGCTGGTCGACCGATCCATCGAGCCGGTCAAGAAGGCGCTCGCCGACGCCGGGCTCTCGCCCGACAAGATCGACGAGGTCGTGATGGTCGGCGGCCAGACCCGGATGCCCCTCATCGTCGAGACGGTGAAGAAGTACTTCGGCAAGGAGCCGAACAAGACCGTCAACCCCGACGAGGTGGTGAGCGTGGGCGCGGCCGTGCAGGGCGGCGTGCTCTCCGGCGACGTGAAGGACATCCTGCTGCTCGACGTCACCCCGCTGTCGCTCGGCGTGGAGACCCTCGGCGGCGTCATGACCCGGCTCATCGAGCGCAACACGACCATCCCGGCGCGAAAGTCGGAGACCTTCTCCACCGCGTCGGACGGCCAGACATCGGTCGAGGTTCACGTGCTCCAGGGCGAGCGCGAGATGGCGCGCGACAACCGCACGCTGGGCCGCTTCCACCTGGAAGGCCTCCCGCCCGCGCCCCGCGGCGTCCCGCAGGTGGAGGTCACCTTCGACATCGACGCCAACGGAATCCTGAACGTGGCGGCCAAGGACAAGGCCACCGGCAAGGAGCAGAAGGTCACCATCACCCAGTCCTCCGGCCTCTCCAAGGACGAGGTGGAGAAGATGGTGTCCGACGCCCGTTCCCACGAGGCCGAGGACAAGCAGCGGCGCGAGGAGGTCGAGGTCAAGAACCGGGTGGAGAACCTCGCCTACCAGATGGAGAAGCTCCTGAAGGAGAACAAGGAGAAGCTCTCCGCCTCCACCGTCACCGAGCTGGAGGGGCTGGTGCAGGAGGCGCACCGGGTTCGCGAGCGGGGCAGCGCCGAGGAGGTGAAGGCGGCGCTCGAGAAGCTCGAGAAGGCCAGCCACAGGGCCGCCGAGGAGCTCTACAAGGCCGCCGGAACGCCTCCGGAGGGCGGGGCCGGACCCGCCGGGGGCGCTCCGCCGCCCCAGCCCGAGAAGAAGGGCGGCGACGACGTCGTCGACGCGGAGTTCAAGCAGGTCTAGCAGCGCCGGCTTCAGCCGGCGCAGGAGCGGGCTCACGAACCCGTTCCGGACATCGAAGGGGGACGCTGCCGGTCACACGGCACCGCCCTCCTCGCCTTTCCCTCGCATTCGGCCCGCCGCACCCTTAGCATCGTCGCGATGCACCTCACCGTCCTCTCCCGCTCGGCCGGGATCTTCACCACCCGGCGAATCGTCGAGGCCGCCCGCGCCCGGGGACACGTGGCGCGGGTGGTCGATCCGCTCCAGGTGGAGATGCGGCTGGGCCGGGAGGGCCCGGAGATCTTCCACCGCGGAGGAGCCTTCCCGGCCACCGACGCGGTGGTGCCCCGGATCGCCCCGTCGAACAGCCAGTACGGCCTGTCGGTGGTGAACCACCTCCAGCTCGCGGGGCTCCCGGTCCTGAACGGGGCGCCGGCCATCGGGCTGGCGCGGAACCGGATGCGGGTGCTGCAGCTGCTCTCCGCCAGCGGCGTGCAGGTTCCGCGCACGGTGATGGCATCCGAGCCGTCCGGCCTTCGCGAGATGGTCCGTCACGTCGGAGGGCTCCCGGTCCTCGTGAAGCTGCTGCGCGGCAACGAGCGGACCGGTGTCATCGTCTGCGAGAGCCGGCAGGCGCTCGAGTCGGCGCTGGAGGCCATCCTCCGCCTCGGGCAGAACACCGTGGTGCAGCAGTACGTCCGGGGCGAGGGGCGTGGCGGAGACCTGCGCGTCTTCGTGGTCGGTGGGCGGGTCGTGGCGGCGCTGCGCCGGCGCCCGCGTGTCGGACGCCTCTCCCGGAACCTCGGCCAGGGCGCGCGTTTCGAGGGAGCGATGCTGGAAGCCGAGGCGGCGCTGGCGGCGACGGCCGCCGCCCGCGTCGTCGGCCTCGAGGTCTGCGCCGTGGACATGGTGGACGCGCCAGGGGGGCCCCGGGTGTTCGAGGTCCACAGCTCGCCCGGAATCCGCGAGGCCGAGGAGGCCTGCGGGGTCGACATCGCCGACGCCATCGTGGAGCGGGCCGCGGAGCTGGTCGGAGTCCGCCGGGGTCCGCCGCCGGGCAGGGCCCGCCGCGGCGGGGCCGCTCCAGCTGAATCCGCGGGCCAACGGCCGCGTCCCTGGTATACCCGCCCGGGATACCGGAGGAATCCACATGTTCCGCATCGCCATCGCCGCTCTCGTCGCCGTCCTCGCGCTCCCCGCGAGGGGCAGCGACGGCGCGAACGCCGCCAGCACCTACAAGGTCGTCACCGACGGATCCTCCCGCACGCTCCAGGTGGGCAAGAAGGGCAAGGTCGTGGTCGACGTGGTCCCGCTCGAGAAGGGTATCCACGTGAACCGCGAGTTCCCGCTCAAGTACAAGGTGGAGCCATCGGCCGGGCTGGTGGTCGACAAGGTCGAGTGGAGGCGGACCGACGCCGTCGATCCCTCCGCCGAGAACCCGCGCTTCGAGATCCCGGTGACGGCCGTGTCGAAGGGTGGACAATCGGTTTCGGTCCAGATGCGCTTCGCCATCTGCAGCGACGCCTGGTGCGTTCCCCAGACGAGGACCGTCACCGTTCCCATCGACGTGAAGTGAGGGCCCGGTGCGCGTCGTCTACGGCATGAATCCGGTCCGCGAGCTCCTCCGCTCCGGAGCGGAAGGGGTGACGGAGCTCTGGCTGGCCGAGGGGGGCGAGCGTTCGCGGGCCTTCGCCGAGATGGAGAGGGCCGCCCGGGAGCGCGGCGCCAAGGTCCGGGCAGCGCCGCGCGCGAGGCTCGATCGCCTGGCCGGCGTGACCCAGCACCAGGGAATCGTGGCGGTGGTCGCCGACTACCGGTACCGGGACCTGGACGAGATCCTGGCCGTGGCCGCCGCGTCCGGCCGGCCGCCGCTCCTGGTCCTCCTCGACGGGGTGGAGGATCCGCACAACCTCGGGGCCATCGTTCGTTCGGCGCACGCCCTCGGCGCCCACGGAGTGGTGATGCCGCGCGACCGGGCCGCCGGGGTCACCCCTTCGGCCGCCAAGGCCTCGGCCGGAGCGGTCGAGCACATGGCCATCGCGCGGGTGACGAACCTGGTCCGCTGCATCGAGGACCTCAAGACTTCCGGGATCTGGACGGTCGCCGCGGTACCCGACGGGGACCAGGAACTCGCGTCCGTCGACCTCCGGGGGGCGACGGCACTCGTCCTCGGAGGGGAAGGGCAGGGGATCCGGCCCCTGGTCCGGAAGAGCTGCGACCACGCCGCCCGCATTCCCATGCTGGGCCGGGTGGGCAGCCTGAACGCGTCGGCGGCAGCCGCCATCGCGCTCTACGAGGCAGCGCGCCAGCGCGGGGAAAGAGGAGGCGAGAACCTGCCTTGACATCCCCGGGGGCGTCTTGTACAAGACCCCGCTCCGACGCCGGGGACGGGTGTCCCTCGCGCCGGTTGGCCGGAGCCGAAACTTCTGGGGATTCGCTGGCGTAGCTCAGTTGGCAGAGCAGCTGCCTTGTAAGCAGCAGGTCGCGGGTTCGAATCCCACCGCCAGCTCCAGCTGGCTCGTCGCATCGATCGTCGTGGTCCGAGGTTCGAAGTGGTCAAGGAGGGGTTCCCGAGCGGCCAAAGGGAGCAGACTGTAAATCTGCCGGCTTACGCCTTCGATGGTTCGAATCCATCCCCCTCCACTCCAGGAGATTACGAGGTACGCGGGAATAGCTCAGTTGGTAGAGCGTCAGCCTTCCAAGCTGAATGTCGAGGGTTCGAATCCCTTTTCCCGCTCCAGCCCGCAAGGACACGAAGAAAGGAAGAAAGGCCCTCTTAGCTCAGTCGGTAGAGCGCGTCCTTGGTAAGGACGAGGTCTCCAGTTCAATCCTGGAAGAGGGCTCCAGCAACATCACCGCAGTCAGTGAGGACGGAACGCCATGGCCGGCAACAGAACCATCATCACGCTCGAGTGCACGACCTGCAAGGAGCGGAACTACAGCACCACCAAGAACAAGAAGAAGACCCAGGACAAGCTCTCGCGTTCCAAGTTCTGCCCGCGCTGCCGCAAGCACGCGACACACAAGGAAACGAAGTAGTCCTGTACCGGGATTTCGAAGGCCAGTAGCTCGAACGGTAGAGCAGCGGTCTCCAAAACCGCGGGTTGGGGGTTCGAATCCCTCCTGGCCTGCCAGTTCAGCGGAAGGGCAGCATGGAAAAGGGTCCGGGCGTCGAACCGAAGCGGATCGTCGCGATCTTCTACTTCTTCGCGGCGGTGGTGGGCGGGATCTTCCTGGAGAAGATCCTGGGCCTGGTCTTCTCCTACGCCCGATGGAACGACGTGGGCGTGCTGGGGGACGATTGGACCCTCTCCACGCTGGTGGGGTACGGCATCGCCGCGGCCATCGCGGTGCTGGCCTGGCGTTCCCCGCGCGTCAACGCGGTGTCGATGCAGGTCGCGCAGGAGCTGGGACGGGTCTCCTGGCCCAACCTGCGCGAAACACGGGCCTCGACGGTGGCGGTGGTGGTGTTCACCTTCGTGGCCGCATTCCTGCTCGGGATCTTCGACCTGGTCTGGTCGCGGCTCTCGTCGCTGGTCTACTAGCAGCTGACCGGGCGCGGCGCGCCCGGAGACGGCGCACCGAGCGTCGGGAGAGAATCGCAATGGCGAAGAAGTGGTACGCGGTGCACACGTACTCGGGCTTCGAGAACAAGGTGAAGAAGTCGCTCGAGGAGCGCGTGCGCCAGGAGGAACTCCAGGAGAGCTTCGGCGAGATCCTCATCCCCATGGAGCAGGTCGTGGAGATGGTGAAGGGGGAGAAGAAGACCTCCAAGCGGAAGTTCTTCCCCGGGTACGTCCTGGTCCAGATGGAGATGGACGACCGTACCTGGCACCTCGTCAAGGGTACCGCCAAGGTCACCGGCTTCGTGGGCAGCGCCAAGATCCCCAAGGACGTGCCGGCCATCTCCGACGTCGAGGTGGCCCGCCTCACCAGCCAGATCTCCGAGGGTACCCTCAAGCCCAAGCCCAAGGTCCAGTTCGAGGAGGGCGACCAGGTCCGGGTGACCGACGGCCCGTTCTCGAACTTCAACGGCACCGTGGAGGAGGTCAAGCCCGAGAAGGGCAAGGTCCGCGTGCTGGTGTCCATCTTCGGCCGGGCCACCCCGGTCGAGCTCGACTTCATGCAGGTGGAGAAGACCTAGCAGCGGCGGCTTCAGCCGCCGCAAGAGCCACACCGAGATTCCGCTTCAACGCAGCGAAGTCGTCGTCGCATCACCCGCAGTTCACATGGCGTGGAAGGGCTCGCCGCCCGGAACACCACGCAGGGCCAGCCGCACGGGCCCGGAAGGATGACGAGGCATGAAGAAGATCACCGGTCAGATCAAGCTGCAGATCCCGGCTGGCAAGGCCAACCCGGCGCCCCCGGTGGGCCCGGCGCTCGGCCAGCACGGCGTGAACATCATGGAGTTCTGCAAGCAGTTCAATGCTGCCACGCAGGCGCAGGCGAAGGAAGCGCTCATCATCCCGGTGATCATCACCGTCTACCAGGACCGCTCCTTCAGCTTCATCCTGAAGACGCCCCCGGCGTCGATCCTGCTCAAGAAGGCCGCCGGACTGCACACCGAGAAGAAGAAGGGCAGCGGAGCGCACGCCCCCGGCAAGGAGAAGGTCGGGAAGGTCTCGCGCGCCCAGCTCGAGCAGATCGCCAAGATGAAGATGCAGGACATGACGGCGGGGAGCCTCGAGGCCGCGATGCGGACCGTCGAGGGCACCGCCCGGTCCATGGGCATCGAGATCGTCGGTTAGGCCGGGAGACACACGCACATGGCTCACATCGGAAAGAACTTCAAGAAGGCCTCCGCAGAGGTCGATCGCAACAGGCGCTACAAGCTCGACGACGCACTGGCGCTCGTGAAGAAGACCGCCGTCCGCAAGTTCGACGAGTCGGTGGACGCCGCCATCAACCTGGGCGTCGATCCCAAGCACGCCGATCAGGTGGTCCGCGGCGCGGTGGTGCTGCCGCACGGCATGGGCAAGACCATCCGGCTCGCGGTCTTCGCCAAGGGCGACAAGGCCCGCGAGGCCACCGAGGCCGGGGCCGACATCGTCGGCGCCGAGGACCTTGCCGAGCGGATCCAGGGCGGCTTCATGGACTTCGACAAGGTCATCGCCACCCCCGACATGATGGGCGTGGTGGGCCGGCTCGGGAAGGTGCTCGGCCCCCGTGGCCTCATGCCCAACCCGAAGGTGGGAACGGTCAGCGCCGACGTGGCCCGCGCCGTCAAGGAGCAGAAGGCCGGCAAGGTCGAGTTCCGCGTCGAGAAGGCCGGCATCGTCCACGTCCCGTTCGGGAAGGCCTCCTTCACCCCGGACAAGCTGAAGGACAACTTCAACGCCATCATGGAGGTCATCTTCAAGGCGCGTCCGCAGACCGCCAAGGGTGTCTACCTCAGGGGCGTCACCGTGAGCACGACCATGGGTCCGGGCATCCGGCTCGACCCTGCCGAGCTCACCGCCCACGACACGGCAGGATAGGAGAAGCAGTTCCAGGCTGGCCCGTCGGCGCGTCGCCGCCGGGCGATTCCTGGTCCAAGACAGCGGGCCCGCCCATCCCCGGGTGCGAGAAGAGGAAGGGGAGGGGCGGCCAAGCGGGCTTTCGCGAGCCCGACCCGCCGAGACGGGAAGTTGCGAATGCAGCGTCCCCTGCTTGGCCAGGGGGTCGACGTACCGGACGTCCGGTCCGTGGCCCACATCACGCCGAGCCGCATCGCGGCCGGTCGGGAAGGAAGTGAGAACACTTGAACCGGACGGAAAAAGAAGCAGTCATCGACCAGCTCCACGCCAAGATGGCGAAGGCCAAGACGGCCATCCTGGCGGAGCCCAGGGGGCTCAACGTGGCGACGGTCACCGAGCTTCGCAGGAAGTGCCGCGAAGCCAAGGTGGATTACCGCATCGTCAAGAACACCCTGGCCATCCGTGCCGCCAAGGGCACGGACCTCGAGCAGCTGACGGAGAAGTTCGTCGGACCGACGGCGCTCGTCATGTCGTACGACGACGTCATCGCCCCGGCGAAGATCCTGGCGGACTTCGCCAAGGATCGCGAGAACTTCGCGATCCGCATCGCGGTGGTGCAGGGGAAGGTCATCGACGTGAAGGCCATCATGGCCCTCGCCAGGATGCCCGCGCTCCCCGAGCTGCGGTCGAAGATCGCGGGAGTCATCGCCCAGCCCGCATCGAAGCTCGTGCGCATGCTCGCGGCCCCCGGCCAGCAGCTGGCCCAGGTCCTCGGCGCGCGCAAGGAGCAGCTGGAGAAGCAGGCTTCCTAGAACGGTACGTGAACCCGCCCGCGCGGATGCGCGGGCAAGGACGCGGGGCGCTGAGTCGCCCCCCAGAGAGAAGGAAACGAAGTCATGGCAGACCTGAACGCAATCGTGGAGCAGCTGTCCGGCCTCACCGTCCTCGAGGCCGCCGAGCTCGTGAAGACCCTCGAGGAGAAGTGGGGGGTGAGCGCCGCCGCCGCGCCGGTGATGGTGGCCGGTGCCGCCGCCGCCGCCGCCCCGGTCGAGGAGAAGACCGAGTTCAACGTCGTCCTCATGGACGCCGGTGCCAACAAGATCAACACCATCAAGGAAGTCCGCGCCATCACCGGCCTGGGCCTGAAGGAGGCCAAGGACCTGGTCGAGGGAGCCCCCAAGGAGGTCAAGACGGGCGTTCCCAAGGCCGAGGCCGAGGAGGTCAAGAAGAAGCTCGAGGCCGCCGGCGCGAAGGTCGAGATCAAGTAGTCCAGTTCGCGGGTTGGGGGGCGGGGTGGCCTGGGGCCGCTCCGCCCCTTCCCACCCGGGACGGGACTTTTGACACGGGAGGCCAGAGTGGTTAATACCCTGCAACCCCCCATGTCCATCCCCGTCCCCCGGCCTCGCGGCCGGGCATGAAGTCATGAGCCGGCCTGAGTGCCGGCTCGTAGTGCTTGTGACGAGACTCCTTCCGGGGAAAGAGGAACCAGCTCGATGGCGCCGACGATCCAGAACAATTTCCGGGCCCGCAAGAACTTCGGGAAGATCCAGAAGGTTGCGGACATTCCCAACCTCATCGCCATCCAGAAGAGTTCCTACGACAAGTTCCTCCAGTCGGACGTTCCTCCCGAGAAGCGGGACGACACCGGCCTCCAGGGGGTCTTCAAGTCGGTCTTCCCCATCAAGGACTTCAACGAGACGAGCTCCCTCGAGTTCGTGAGCTACCACCTCGAGAAGCCCAAGTACGACGTCGGCGAGTGCCACCAGCGGGGGATGACCTTCTCCGCGCCCATCAAGGTCGTGGTCCGCCTGGTCGTCTGGGACAGGGACGAGGAGACCGGCGCCCAGTCCATCCGCGACGTGAAGGAGCAGGAGGTCTACTTCGGCGAGATCCCGCTGATGACGGACAACGGCACCTTCATCATCAACGGCACCGAGCGCGTCGTCGTCAGCCAGCTGCACCGCAGCCCGGGCGCCTTCTTCGACCACGACAAGGGCAAGAGCCACTCGTCGGGCAAGATCCTCTACAACGCCCGGATCATCCCCTACCGCGGGTCCTGGATCGACTTCGAGTTCGACCACAAGGACATGCTGTACGTGCGCATCGACCGGCGCAGGAAGCTGCCGGCCACCGTGCTGCTGCGGGCCATCGGCTCGGTTCCCGATACGGCCAAGAAGGACCCCATCGACTTCCGCGGAACGTCGGAGGAGATCCTCAAGTACTACTACGACACCGAGACCATCCGGGTCGAGGGCAAGGGCAAGTACGAGCGCGACGTGGTGCCCGACCTGCTGAAGGGGCAGCGCGCCACCCGCGACATCAAGGACCCCCGCACCGGCGAGGTGGTGGTCAAGAAGAACCGCAAGTTCTCCGAGCCGGCCATCAAGAAGCTGGTGGCCGCCAAGGTGAAGACCCTTCCCATCGAGCCCGAGGAGGTCTACCAGAAGTACTCCGCCGAGGACGTCGTCGACGAGTCGACCGGCGAGGTGCTCCTCGAGGTCAACGAGCAGGTCACCGAGGACAAGGTCGAGGAGCTGCGCAAGCGCGGCATCGGCGAGTTCAAGGTGCTCTTCATCGACGGCCTGAACGTGTTGCCGTCGCTGCGGGACACGCTGGTCCAGGACAAGGTCTCCTCGCCCGAGGAGGCGGTGATGGAGATCTACCGGCGCCTGCGTCCCGGGGATCCGCCGACGCCCGACACGGCGGCCTCGCTCTTCCACAACCTCTTCTTCAACCCCGAGCGATACGACCTGTCCAAGGTCGGCCGGCTCAAGCTCAACTACAAGTTCGGGCTGGAGGAGCCGCTCGACAACCAGGTCCTCACCAAGCGGGACGTGCTCGAGGTGGTGCGCTTCCTCATCGACCTGAAGAACGGCTCCAAGGAGCGGGACATCGACGACATCGACCACCTCGGCAACCGGCGCGTGCGCGCGGTGGGCGAGCTGCTCGAGAACCAGTACCGCATCGGTCTCGTCCGCATGGAGCGCGCCATCAAGGAGCGCATGAGCCTGCAGGAGATCGAGACGCTCATGCCGCACGACCTGATCAACGCCAAGCCGGTCACGGCGGTGATCAAGGAGTTCTTCGGCTCGTCCCAGCTCTCGCAGTTCATGGACCAGACGAACCCGCTCTCCGAGGTCACCCACAAGCGCCGCCTCTCCGCCCTCGGGCCCGGAGGCCTCACCCGCGAACGGGCCGGCTTCGAGGTGCGCGACGTGCACCCCACGCACTACGGCCGCATCTGCCCCATCGAGACGCCGGAAGGCCCGAACATCGGCCTCATCGCCTCGCTCTCCACCTACGCCCGCGTGAACGAGTACGGCTTCGTCGAGACCCCCTACCGCAAGGTGGAGGAGGGGCGGGTCACCGGCGAGGTGCACTTCTACTCGGCGCTCGAGGAGGAGAAGCACACCATCGGCCAGGCCAACTCGGCGCTGGACAAGAAGGGGACCTTCACCAGCAGCGAGATCTCCTGCCGCAGGGGAGCCGAATACGTCCAGGTGAAGCCCGGCGAGGTGGGCCTCATGGACGTCTCGCCCAACCAGCTGGTCTCGGTGGCGGCGGCGCTCGTTCCCTTCCTGGAGAACGACGACGCCAACCGCGCCCTCATGGGCGCCAACATGCAGCGGCAGGCCGTGCCCCTCATCCGCACCGAGGCCCCACTGGTCGGCACCGGCATGGAGGCCATCGTGGCCCGCGACTCGGGCGTCACCGTGGTGGCCCGCCGCGACGGCGTCATCCAGTCGGTCGACGCCGGCCGCATCGTGGTCAAGGCCGACGTCCCCACCTCGGCCACCGACGTGGCCAACGAGGTGGACATCTACAACCTCATCAAGTTCCAGCGCTCCAACCAGAACACCTGCATCAACCAGAAGCCCATCGTGAAGCCGGGCGAGCGGGTCAAGAAGGGCGACGTCATCGCCGACGGCCCGGCCACCGAGATGGGCGAGCTGGCGCTCGGCCAGAACGTGGTGGTCGCCTTCATGCCCTGGCAGGGCTACAACTTCGAGGACTCGATCCTCCTTTCCGAGCGGCTCCTCAAGGAGGACGTCTACACCTCCGTCCACATCGAGGAGTTCGAGGCCGTCGCCCGCGACACCAAGCTGGGCAAGGAGGAGATCACCCGGGACATCCCCAACGTCGGCGAGGAGGCCCTCAAGGACCTCGACGAGGCGGGTATCATCCGCATCGGTGCCGAGGTGAAGGCGGGCGACATCCTGGTGGGCAAGATCACCCCCAAGGGCGAGACCCAGCTGTCCCCCGAGGAGAAGCTGCTCCGCGCCATCTTCGGCGAGAAGGCCGGCGACGTCCGGGACAGCTCGCTGCGCGTGCCCCCGGGAGTCTCGGGCACCGTGATCAACGCCAAGGTCTTCAGCCGCAAGGGTGTGGAGAAGGACGAGCGCGCCAAGGCCATCGAGGACGCCGAGGAGGCCAAGCTCCTCAAGGACCAGAACGACGAGATCCGAATCATCCAGGACTCGGCCTTCCTCAAGATCCGCAAGCTGCTCTCCGGCAAGGAGGTGGCCGCCCGGCTGGTGGACGACAAGGGCGAGCAGCTGCTCAGGAAGGGCGACGCGCTCTCCGACGAGCTGCTCGACACCGTCCCGCAGCGCTACTGGGGCGAGATCGCGGTGGCCGGCACGCAGGACGTGCAGGAGAAGGTCCGCAAGATCGTCGAGAACTTCGAGGAGCAGCGCGAGCTGGTGAAGCTGCTCTTCGGGGAGAAGATCGGCCGCCTCAAGAAGGGCGACGAGTTGCCGCCCGGCGTCATCAAGATGGTGAAGGTCTACGTCGCCATCAAGCGCAAGCTGGCGGTGGGCGACAAGATGGCCGGTCGCCACGGCAACAAGGGCGTGGTCTCCCGCATCCTGCCCGAGGAGGACCTCCCCTACCTGGAGGACGGCCGCCCCGTCGACATCGTCCTGAACCCGCTGGGCGTTCCTTCCCGCATGAACGTCGGCCAGATCCTCGAGACCCACCTCGGGTGGGGTGCCCGCAACATCGGCTGGCGCGTCGAGGAGATGCTCGAGAAGAAGTTCGGGCCGGACGCGATGCGCAAGTACATCAAGAAGGCCTTCGAGGGGGCGGGCGCGTCCAACGAGCGCATCGTGCAGATCATCGACGAGATCCCCGACAAGGAGGTCCCCAAGCTGGCCCAGAAGATGGTCCGCGGCATGTTCACCGCGAGTCCTGTGTTCGACGGTGCCCGGGAGGAGGAGGTCCGCTCGGTGCTCACCCACGGGTCGGCCACCATGCAGTCGACCCTCTTCGACGGACGCACCGGCGAGGCCTTCGACCACGACGTCACCGTCGGCATCATGTACATGCTGAAGCTGCACCACCTGGTGGACGAGAAGATCCACGCCCGGTCCATCGGGCCCTACTCGCTGGTCACCCAGCAGCCGCTGGGCGGCAAGGCCCAGTTCGGCGGCCAGCGCCTGGGCGAGATGGAGGTCTGGGCCATGGAGGCCTACGGCGCCGCCTACTCGCTGCAGGAGTTCCTCACCGTGAAGTCCGACGACGTGGTCGGCCGTACCCGCATGTACGAGGCCATCGTCAAGGGCGAGAACACGCTGGAGTCGGGACTCCCCGAGTCCTTCAACGTGCTCATCAAGGAACTGCAGAGCCTGGCGCTCGACGTGGACCTGATGGAATCGCCCGAGGCCGTGAAGGCCCGCGAGCAGGCCGATGCCGAGGCCGATCCGCTCGGCCTGGCCGCTCCCAAGAAGACCGCCTAGGCGCGGAATGACCCGGAACCCGAACGCCGCATCGAGGGACGAGACGTGAAGGATATCTTCAATTTCTTCGAGAAGCCCAAGGACCCGACGTCGTTCTCCGCCATCCGCATCTCGCTGGCCAGCCCGGACAAGATCCGGCAGTGGTCGCACGGCGAGGTGAAGAAGCCGGAGACCATCAACTACCGCACCTTCAAGCCGGAGCGGGACGGCCTCTTCTGCGCCAAGATCTTCGGCCCCGTGAAGGACTACGAGTGCAACTGCGGCAAGTACAAGCGCATGAAGCACCGCGGGGTGGTCTGCGAGAAGTGCGGCGTCGAGGTCATCCAGAGCAAGGTGCGGCGCGAGAGGCTCGGCCACATCACGCTGGCCACCCCGGTGGCCCACATCTGGTTCCTCAAGTCGCTTCCCAGCCGCATCGGGAACCTGCTCGACATCACGCTGAAGGACCTCGAGAAGGTTCTTTACTGTGAGTCGTACATCGTCACCGATCCCAAGCAGACCACCCTGCTGCGCGCCGAGATGCTCTCCGAGGAGCGCTACCAGAAGCTCCGCGACGAGATGGGCGAGGAGGCCTTCGACGCTGGCATGGGCGGCGAGGCGGTGCTGGCGCTGCTCCGGCAGATCGAGGTGCACAGCCTCTCCGAGCAGCTTCGCGCCGAGATGAAGGAGGCCACCTCGGACGCCAAGCGGAAGAAGATCGCCAAGCGGCTCAAGGTGGTGGACGCCTTCCGCGAGTCGGGCAACAAGCCCGACTGGATGATGCTCGAGGTCATCCCCGTCATCCCGCCCGACCTGCGCCCGCTCGTTCCCCTGGACGGCGGCCGCTTCGCGACCTCCGACCTGAACGACCTGTACCGCCGCGTCATCAACCGCAACAACCGGCTGAAGCGGCTCATGGAGCTGAACGCTCCCGACATCATCATCCGCAACGAGAAGCGGATGCTGCAGGAGGCGGTCGACGCGCTCTTCGACAACGGGCGGCGCGGCAAGACCATCACCGGCCCCAACAAGCGGCCGCTCAAGTCGCTCTCCGACATGCTGAAGGGCAAGCAGGGGCGCTTCCGCCAGAACCTGCTCGGCAAGCGCGTCGACTATTCCGGCCGCTCCGTGATCGTGGTGGGCCCCGAGCTCAAGCTGCACCAGTGCGGGCTTCCCAAGATCATGGCCCTCGAGCTCTTCAAGCCCTTCATCTACAACAAGCTGGAGGAGAAGGGCTACGTCACCACCATCAAGAGCGCAAAGAAGATGGTGGAGAAGGAGCGCCCCGAGGTCTGGGACATCCTCGACGAGGTGATCCGCGAGCACCCGGTGCTCCTCAACCGCGCCCCGACCCTGCACCGGCTGGGCATCCAGGCCTTCGAGCCGGTGCTCATCGAGGGCAAGGCCATCCAGCTCCACCCGCTGGTCTGCACCGCCTTCAACGCCGACTTCGACGGCGACCAGATGGCCGTGCACGTGCCGCTCTCCACCGAGGCACAGGTGGAGGCCCGGGTGCTCATGATGAGCACGAACAACATCCTCTCGCCGGCCCACGGCAAGCCCATCATCGTGCCGTCGCAGGACATCGTCCTGGGCATCTACTACATGACCCGCGAGCGGGCCTTCTCCGAGGGGGAGGGCAAGGTCTTCGCGAGCCCGGGCGAGGTGCGCGCCGCCTACGACCAGGGCGCCGTCGACCTGCAGGCCAAGATCACCGTGCGCATGGACGGGCAGCGGGTGGAGACCACCACCGGCCGCGTCCTGCTCTACGACATCGTCCCCAAGCGCATCCCCTTCGACGCCATCAACAAGGTGATGGACAAGAAGCAGCTCCAGAGCCTCATCGACCTGACCTACCGGCTCTGCGGCGAGAAGGAGACGGTGCTGCTGGCCGATCGCGTCCGCTCGCTCGGGTACGGCAACGCCACCCGCGCAGGCATCTCCATCTGCCTCGACGACATGCTCATCCCCAAGGCCAAGGTGGCCCTGCTGGAGAAGGCCACGGCCGAGGTCGACGAGATCCGGACCCAGTACGCCGAGGGGCTCATCACCGACGGCGAGCGCTACAACAAGGTCATCGACATCTGGGCCCAGGTCACCGACGCGGTGGCCAAGGAGATGATGGGGGAGATCGGGTTCGAGACCGCCGAGGGCGTGACCGATCACGGGAAGAAGGAGGAGCGCCGACTCCCGTCCTTCAACCCCATCTACATCATGGCCGACTCGGGAGCCCGAGGCTCCGCGCAGCAGATCCGCCAGCTGGCCGGCATGCGCGGCCTCATGGCCCGCCCCTCGGGCGAGATCATCGAGACCCCCATCACCGCCAACTTCCGCGAGGGCCTGAACGTCCTCCAGTACTTCATCTCCACCCACGGCGCCCGCAAGGGCCTCGCCGACACGGCGCTCAAGACCGCCAACTCGGGGTACCTGACCCGCCGGCTCGTCGACGTGGCGCAGGATGCCATCATCACCGAGTACGACTGCGGTGCCATGGACGGCATCACGCTCGGCTCCCTCGTCGAGGGAGGCGAGATCATCGAGCCCATGGGCGAGCGCATCCTCGGCCGCGTGGCCCTCGACGACATCATGGACCCGTTCGCCGGCGGAGAGCTGGTCCGGGCCAACGAGGAGATCGACGAGCAGAAGGTCAAGATGGTCGAGAACTCCGGCATCGACAAGGTGAAGATCCGGTCGGTGCTCACCTGCCAGGCGCGCCGCGGCATCTGCGTGGAGTGTTACGGCCGCGACCTGGCCCGCGGGCGCAAGGTGAACATCGGGGAGGCGGTCGGGGTCATCGCCGCCCAGTCGATCGGCGAGCCGGGAACCCAGCTCACCATGCGCACCTTCCACATCGGCGGCGCCGCCACCCGGCGCTCCGAGCAGTCCAACGTCGAGAACCGCAACCCCGGCGTGGTGAAGTTCGTGGGGGTGAACGTGGCCCGGAAGAAGGACGGCACGCTCATCGTCATGAACCGCAACGGTGAGGTGGTCATCAACGACGAGCAGGGGCGCGAGCGCGAGCGTTACGGCGTGGTCTACGGTGCCCGCATGCTCGTGAGGGACGGCGAGGCGCTGCCCAGGGGCGGGATGGCGCTGGCCGAGTGGGATCCCTACTCGGTGCCCATCCTCACCGAGGTGGCCGGTCGCGTGAAGTTCGGGGACCTGGTGGACGGCGTGACCTACGCCGAGCAGGTCGACGAGATCACCGGCCTGGCCCGCAAGGTCGTCGGGGCTTCCAAGGACCCGGACGCCCGGCCCCGCGTCTCCATCAAGGACGAGAAGGGGCAGACGAAGAAGCTCGCCAGCTCCGACGCCGACGCCCGCTACATGCTGCCCGAGGGAGCCAACCTGGTGGTGGCCGACGGCGACGAGATCGACGCCGGCGACGTCATCGCCAAGATGCCCCGCGAGACCACCAAGACCAAGGACATCACCGGCGGTCTCCCTCGCGTGGCCGAGCTCTTCGAGGCCCGCAAGCCCAAGGAGTACGCGGTCATCTCCGAGATCGACGGCGTGGTCTCCTTCGGCAAGGACACCAAGGGCAAGCGCAAGGTGGTCATCACCCCCGAGATCGAGGGCAAGCTCCGTCCCGAGCTCCTCAAGGAGTACCTGATCGGGAAGGGCAAGCACATCAGCGTGCACACCGGCGACCGCGTCAAGGCAGGCGAGGCGCTCATGGATGGCGCCGCCAACCCGCACGACATCCTCCGGGTGCTCGGCGAGAAGGAACTGGCCCGCTGGATGGTGGACGAGGTCCAGGAGGTCTACCGGCTCCAGGGCGTGAAGATCAACGACAAGCACATCGAGACCATCGTCCGCCAGATGCTGCGCCGCGTGCGCGTCATGGACGTCGGCGACACCAGCTTCCTCGCGGACGAGCAGGTCGAGAAGTGGGTCTTCGAGGAGGAGAACGAGAAGGTGGCCAAGGCCGGAGGGCGCCCGGCACAGGGCGAGCCGCTGCTCCTCGGCATCACCAAGGCCTCCCTCTCCACCGAGTCCTTCATCTCGGCTTCCTCGTTCCAGGAGACCACCAAGGTGCTCACCGAGGCCGCCATCAGCGGCAAGGTCGACCACCTGCGCGGCCTCAAGGAGAACGTCATCATGGGACGCCTCGTCCCGGCAGGAACGGGCCTCTCGGCCTACAAGCACCTCGACATCGAGGTGGAGACCCCGGTCGACGCGGTGGAGCAGGCGGAGGAGGCCCTCGGCCTCGCGACCGCCTCCGGCGAAGAGTAGGGCCCTGGAAGAGCGGTTCATCCGATGGCCCGGGGCGAAAGCCTCGGGCCATCGCCCCTCATGGGGCGTAACGCCCCGACAGGGACGAGTCGGGCCTGACCGGATGGGACGCCCCATCTCGGGAGTCGGGAACCGGAACTATTCCTTCGTTTCCGGACGTTCTCCGACGAGGACCAGCCCTTTCGTGATTGGACGCTTGCGTCATGGCACCCGGATCGACCACCGGAAAGGTCGATGTTTCAAGTGTCACAATTCAGTCATGACGGATACTTGGCTTTGGTGATTGACTGAAAAAGTCCAGATTCGTAATATGCCGTAACGTAACTGTCTGGCATTCCGGAAAACCCGGCAGCCTGCACGGACAGTGGAGAGGCCCAAGAAGAATGAAGACCGCCGGCATCCAGCGCGGAAGCAGGGAGTTCGAGGAACTCGCCCCCTACCTCAAGGCCGTTCGCGACTATCCGCCGCTCACCCGCGACGAGGAACACGCGCTCGCTCTCAAGGCCCGCAAGGGCGAGGTCGGTGCGAAGCAGAAGCTCGTGCGGCACAACCTGGCCTTCGTGGTGGCCATCGCCCGAAAGCAGCGGCGCGGCACGGTCCGGCTCGACGACCTGATCCAGGAAGGCAACGTCGGCCTGATGCGCGCAGTCGAGAAGTTCGACCCGCACGCCGGGACCCGCTTCTCCACCTACGCGGTCTGGTGGATCCGCGCCTACGTGGGCAAGTACCTCAAGGAGGCGCGCAGCACCGTCCGGCCGCAGAGCGGCACGGTGGCACAGCCCGACCTCTCCCTCGACAGCTACATCGACGAGGACGGCGACGTCTCGCACCTCGAGCGGATCGAGGACGAGGGTCCGGGTCCCGAGGGCGGCTACCTTTCCAACGAGGGAGACCGGGAGGTCCGCGACGCACTCGGCAAGGTGCGCAAGCGCATCGGGGAGCTCGGCTGGGACATCATCCACAACCGTCTCCAGCAGGATTCGCCGAAGACCCTGGAGGAGATCGGCAAGCGCTGGGGCGTCTCGCGCGAGCGGGTCCGCCAGGTCGAGTTGAAGACGAAGCAGTTCCTCCACCGGTACCTCGAGTCGGTCGAGTCGGTGGAGACGGGAGAGATCGGCGCCGCCGAGGAAGCTGCCTAGCTTCCGCCAGGCCGTGCCTCAAGCGAGGCCCACTCCGCCAGGCGGGGTGGGCCTTTCCCTTGCAGGGAGCCCGCTCCGGAGGGCGGCGCCTCCTCGAAACGCCGCCAGGGAGGTCGCGGCGTGGACGGTCCGGACGCGGGGCAGACCCAGGGAGGAGCACCACCGGCGCCGACCAGGCGCATCCCGGCCGAGGTCTGGGAGGCGCGCCAGTCGGCCCGCGCGCTCCTCGCCGAGGCGGAGGAGCAGGCCGGGCGGATCCTGGGCGAGGCCCGTCGCGAGGCCGACGGGACGCATGCGGCGGCCGTGAGGCGGGTTTCGCCGAAGGACTCGCGCGAGCCGCCGCGGAGGTCCTCCGGGGGGCGTCGGAGCGGGACCGCCTGCTCGCCGCGTGCGGGGAGGAGCTGGTGGATCTCGCCGTGGACATGGCGGAACGGGTCCTCCTTCGCGAGGTGCGGCCGGGAGTGGACGGGGTTGCATCGGCCGAACGGGCCCTGGCGCTGGTCCGCGGTGCCCCCAGGGTGATCCTGCGCGCCAGCCCGGACGACGCGGCGGCCCTGCGCGATGGAGGCCTCCCGCCGGGTTCGGGAGGGACCGGGGTGCGGCTGGTCGTCGATCCGGAGCTCGGGGCCGGCGAGGTCCTCGTCGAGGCCGACGGCGCGGCGGTGGACGGCCGGTTCAAGACCCAGCTGGCCGAGCTCCGGAGAGCCGTCGCCGAGGGGGAAGGGTGCTAGCACGGATTGCCCGGGCGCGAGAGTCGATCCGGGGAGCCCGGCCGATGGTGCGGACGGGCACGCTCGGCGACGTCACGCCCTTCCTCCTCCGCAGTGCCGGCCTGGGGGCCGGCCTTGCGGAGCAGGTCGAGGTCGAGGCGATGCACGGAGGGAGCGTTCGCGCCGAGGTGGTCGCCCTCCGGGGAGACACGGCGCTCCTCCTCCCGCTCGGCGACGCACGGGCGGTGGTCCCTGGAGGCAAGGTCCGGAGGACCGGGCGGAGGCTCGAGGTGGGGGTCGGGCCCGGGCTCCTCGGTCGCGTCCTGGACGGCCTGGGACGTCCCCTGGACGGGCGGCCGCTTCCGCGCGGCCTCTCGCCCTGGGAGGTCGATCGCTGCGCTCCGTCCCCGCTCGAACGTCCTCGGCTGCGACGCCCGTTCACCACCGGTATCCGGGCCATCGACGGCTTCGCCACGCTCGCCGAGGGGCAGCGGATCGGCCTCTTCGCAGGGCCGGGAGCGGGGAAGTCCTCCTTGCTGGCGCGACTGGCGCGATGCGGAGACGCCGAAGTCTGCGTCGTCGGGCTGGTGGGCGAGCGCGGAAGGGAGGTCCGGGAACTGGTGGAGGACGCGCTGGGGCCGGAAGGGCTCGGGCACAGCGTGGTGGTCGCAGCCACGAGCGACGCGCCGGCGGTGGTCCGGATGCGCTCTGCCCAGGTGGCGACGGCGGTGGCCGAGTGGTTTGCGCGGGTGGAGGGGCGACGCGTCCTCCTCCTCGTCGACTCGCTCACCCGGTTCGCGCGGGCGGTGCGCGAGGTGGGCCTCGGGGCGGGGGAGGCGCCGGTTCGGCAGGGCTATCCGGCCAGGGTATTCTCCGAGCTTCCCCGGCTCGTCGAGCGGGCCGGGACGGGCCCCGGCGCCCCGATCACGGCCGTCTACACGGTGCTCTCCGGGGGAAACGAGGCGGAGGACCCCATATCGGCGGAGATCCAGGGACTGCTCGACGGACACCTCGTGCTCGATCGGGGGATCGCCGAGCGGGGGCGCCATCCGGCCATCGACGTCCTCTCCAGCCTCTCCCGGGCCATGCCGGCCGTGACCGGCGCGGAGCACCGGGCTGCGGCGGCACGGGTGCGGCGGGCCCTCGGCCGCTGGGAGGGCGCCAGAGACCTGGTCGCGGCGGGGGCGTGGGTGCGTGGCGCCGATCCGGCACTCGACGCGGCGGCGGCGGCCATCCCCGCGATCGAGGACCTCCTCCGGCAGGAGGGGGGCGAAGGCTCGCCTTTCCACGAGACCCTGGAGATGCTCCGGCGCCTCGCCGGAGAGGTCGAGGAATGACACGCTGGCCGCTGGCGTCGCTGCAGCGGGTCCGATCCGCACAGGCGGCCAATGCCGTGCGGGAGGCAGCCATCCGGTGGGCCGGAGCGACGCGTGCGCGCGGAGCCGCCGAGGAACTCGCGTGGCGCGCGGAGGAAGGGAGGAGGAGCGTCGCCTTCCGGGAAGGACTCCCTCCCTCCTGTCCGGCCGGGCACCTCGCACTCGGCTCCACGCTGCGTGCGGGAGCCGACCGCGCGGCTCGCCGGGCGGCGCGGGAAGGGCAGCGGGCGGCCGCCGAGGCGGACGGGGCCATGCGCCTCGCCGTGGAGGCGGCCGGAGCTGCGCGCGACCTGCGGGGAAGGGGGGACGCGCTGACGCGAGGGATGGAACGGTGGGACGAGACGCGTCGGCGGGAACGGGAGGCCTTCCGGGAGCGCGAGGTCGAGGAGGCCTGGAGCGGGGTCCGCGACACCCTATCGCAGGTCGAAGGCGGCCCGGCCCTGTCGGCACTCGACCTCGAGCCGCCTGGGCCGGAGGTCGCGGGGCGCCGCCTCGCCGCCGCGGTCGAACTGGGCCGGCGAGAGCACCACCTGCTCCCGCGGGCGAAGGGCACGCTGCTCGTTCTTCCAGGTACGGTCGAGCGTGAGGACGACGTCGGTCCAGACCTCGTCCGACTCGTTGCGCACGAGGATCTGCTGGCCTCCCAGGAGGGAGTCCTCGAGGACGTGGACGTCGGCGCCGATCGGGTTGCCCGGGCCGGACGACGGGCAGGCGATCCAGAGAGCGAGGAACGAGGCCGCGAGCCAGCCGCCCACCAGGCCGAGCCGTGCCCGCTGCCAGCGCCCGGCCTTCCGGAATCCCTCGGCCAGGTCCAGTGCCGCACGACGCCCGTGGTCGAGCGCCCCCTCCACGAGGCCCGTGACGCCCTGCGGTCGATCAACCATGGTGGGAGTTTACCGTACCGCCATGGGACCTGCGCAGGATGGAACGATGGGATATGAGGTGCTGCACGTGACCCCTCCCACCCTCTCCCCCGTATTCGTCGCGGACGCCTCGTCCCTGGAGGCGCTGGCGCGCCGGCTCGAGGTCGAGCCGCGGGTCGCGCTCGACACCGAGTCGAACAGCTTCCACGCCTACCGGGAGAGGGTCTGCCTCATGCAGATCTCCATCCCCGGATCCGACTTCATCGTCGACCCCATCGCGGTGGACGTCGGGCCTCTCGGAGCGGTGCTGGGAGGGGAACGGGAGCTCGTCCTCCACGGAGCCGACTACGACGTGCGCTGCCTGCGGCGCGAGTTCGGGTGGGACCTGGGCCGGATCTTCGACACCATGATCGCGGCGCGGAGGCTCGGCTCGAAGGAGCTGGGCCTGGCCGCCCTGGTCCAGGCCCACTTCGGAGTCCGGCTCACCAAGGAGCACCAGCGCGCCGACTGGGGACGCCGACCGCTCAATGCCGCGCAGCTCCGCTATGCGGCCCTGGACACGCACTTCCTCCTTCCACTCCACGACATCCTCTCGGCGAGCCTGTCGCAGGGAGGGGGATCCGACGAGGCCCGCCGCGAGTTCGACCGCATCGCAGGGGCCAAGGCGCACGCGCGGGTCTTCGACCCGGAAGGCTGGCGCAAGCTGAAGGGAGCGCGCGACCTCGACGTGGAGGGGAAGAGGGTCCTCCGCGCCCTCTGGATCGCCCGCGAGGAGCGGGCCTCGGCCATCGACAAGCCGCCCTTCAAGGTGATCCCGGAGACGGCGCTCGTCGAGCTGGCCCGGCGCCGCCCCGGTGAGGAGGCGGCCATCCGCTCCATCCCCGGCATCACCCCGAACGTGATGGAGCGTGCCGGCGAGGCCATACGGCGGGTGATGGCTGCGGTGGGGGAGGGCGCTAGAACTCCACTCCCGGAGCGGGAGGCCTGACGGGCACGGACGGGTCGAGTGGTGGCGGCGGCTCTCCGGCCAGCATCCGGTATCGGGCCCAGTCCGAGAGGACGCCGCGCACGTACAGGCGGGTCTCGCGGTAGGGAATGTCCTCCACCCACTCGTCGAGGGGCAGGCCGGCTCGAGCGCGCGACCAGGCAGCGGCCACCGGGGGGCCTGCGTTGTACGCGGCGAGGACCTGTGCCGGCGACCGGAAACGGTCCGAGAGGAGCGCCAGGTAGGCGATCCCGAGCCGGGTGTTCTCGGCGGGGTCGAAGAGATCGGCCTCGCCCGGGATTCCCAGGACCGCACGGAGCCGGCGGGCCGTCTCGGGGCGAAGCTGGAGGAGCCCTTCCGCGGCCGCGGAGCTGCGCGCGGCCGGGACGAAGGCCGACTCCCGGCGCATGACGGAGAGGACGAGGGCTGGGTCGACCCCCAGACGGCGCGCCACCGGGCGGAGCAGGCCGGAATGGGCGTCGGGGTATGCGAGGCGCTGCGTCCGGATGCCGGGAGCGAGGTGGTCCCGGGCCATGCGGTACGGTACCTCGGCGTCGCCGGTGAAGGCCGCCACCTCGGCGAGAAGCGCCGCCCTCGACCGGACGTCGGGGGCGCGGGAAAGACGCTGGAGCGCGGCGCGCGACTCCTCGCGCAGGCCGGCACCGGCGAGGTCCACTGCGAGCGCCATCTCGGCGGCGGCGCGGGGCTCCCGGGGTGGATCGGGCAGCGGGGAGGGCGGCAGGGGATCGGCCGGGGGAACGGAGAGGGAGAGCTGCTCGAGACGGGCAGCCGAGAGCAGCGCGTACCAGCCGCCGGGAACCTCGGCGATGGCCGCCCGGTAGGATGCGGCGGTCCGTTCCGGGTCCGTCTCGATGCGGGCCTGCCAGTAGAGGGCTGCCGCCCTGAGGTTCCCCGACTCCCTCCGCGAGAGGTCGCGAAGCGCGCCACGGGCCGAGGCGAGGTCCCCGGCGCGGAAGAGCGACCAGGCGAGGAACCACCGGGCGTCCGGTGCCCGCCTGGCGCCCGGACGGTCGCGAAGGAAGCGCCGGAGGCCTGCGGAAGCCTGCTCGAAGCGTCCGAGGTCGTACGGAAGCCAGGCGGCCAGGAAGGCGGCGTCGTCCGCGAGGTCGGCCTGCTGGGTCGATGAGAGCCCCGGAACGACGGGCCGCTCCCGCGCCACCTGGCGGAAGCGGGTGACGGCCTCCTCGATCCGACCCTGCCTCGCGGCCGCGCGAGCGAGCACGAATCGGGCCGCCGCGGGCTCCCCGGGGCCGGGCAGGCCCGCCACGGGGGCCGCGACCCGTTCTGCGTCGGCGGGGCGACGGAGCTGGAGAAGGGCCATGGCGCGAAGGACGGTGGGAAGGGGCGCGGGGCCGAGCGCCTCGTCGACGGCGTCGATCTCGCCGATCGCCTCCGCGGCCCGGCCGGCTGCGAGCAGGCGGCCCGCCCGGTCGACGCGATCCGCGACGGTGAGGGTGCCGGGCGAACGGGCGAGCAGCACCCGGGCCGCCTCCTCTCCCTCGACCGCGCCCGTCCGTTCCAGGGCCAGCGCGCGAAGCGCGGCGGGAGCGCGCGGGTCGCCGAGAGCCGCCCAGGCGCGGGCCAGCTCCAGGCGGGCGGAGGGATCCGGACCGCCCGCCTCGGCGGCGCGTGCGGCCTGGCCGGGCTCCCCTGCCGCCAGCCAGGCCCGGGCCTCGGCAGTGGCCAGGCGAGCGCGGTCTGCCGGGTCGGCACCGTCGGCGGCGAGCGCCCAGGCCGCGGCGGCGGCGGCGGGGTGGCCGGCGGCGTCCAGGTCGGCGGCGAGGCGTGCCCGGGCGGCCGGGCGAAGCGTCACCGGTAGTGAATCGATCGCACGGGCCATCTCCGTGGCGGCGTCGGCGGGACGCCCGTCGAGCTCGAGGGACAGGGCGACGAGGAGGCGAGCCCGGGCGCACCATTCACCATAGGTGATTGTATCTCGTGCCGCGCGGGAGGCCAGCAGCGCCGCGGCCGGGTCGCCGGCGGCGAGCGCCTCGGCGGCCGCACCGGCGCGGTCCGCCCAGACCGTGAACGGCGCGTCCTCGCGTGCGCGGGCCGTCACCGACAGTGCCAGGAGCGATGTCACGAAAAGGACGCGCAAAACACGCCGGATGATGGCACAACCACGGGAAGTTGCAGGCAAATATGTTTCTTCACATATCGGCAAATCGTGCGGCGCCGGGGGGTTGACACCCCTCCGCGCGCAGGGAGATAACCGCCCCGATTCGTTGACGGAAACACCCGCAGGACTCGCACGGAAGGAGAACGCCTTGTTCAGCAAGCCAACCCCCGCCGAGCTCAACGCCCCCATCAATCCGGAGAGGGGTGTGGAGGGGCACCGGAACCTCTTCTGCGGCAATTACGACTCCTGCCTCGACGAGGCCGTGAAGCGGGCGTGGAACAGCTGGACCTGCACCCGGTGCACGCTCTTCGCCATCCAGCCCCAGATCGAGTCGAGCATCGAGAACTACGCGACGCAGCGCCGCCTGGCCTAGCAGGCGTCAGCGCGCCCCGGCCGGCGATCCGCCGACCGGGAGAGGATCGCGCGGCTCCACCAGGATCTCCGTGAGGTAAACCACCGGCTGGCCGCCGGGCAGGACCCCGCGGGCGATCCCCAGCCCCATGAGCTGCACTTCGGGTGCGAGCAGGTTGGCGAGGTGCGCCGGGCTCTCCACCATGGCCCGGTGCGCGTCGGCGGCACCGTCTCCCCGGGCCACGTTCTCCCGACCCGACCGGAAGGGGATCCCGGCGGCCGCGAGGCGCGCGGAGAGGCCTTCCCCTCCCTCCAGCCGGTGGGCCACCGTGCCGGCGGCGAGCATGGCCTCGCCGTGGAGCCGGGCCTGGGCGTCGAGCGCGGCGGCGCCCCGGAGCGGGCGGAGCCCCTGGCGCGCACGGAGCGCGTTCACCTCCGCGCGGATGCGGGCCTCGTCCTCGGCCGGATCGGATGGACCCGGGGTTCCACCGGACGCAGGGGGCGTTCCCGCTTTCCCGCAGTCCACCTCGAGGAGGGCCGCCACCGACGGTCCGCGTGCCCCCGTTCCACCGACCTCCACACGCCAGGAGCCGGGCTCGGAGAAGAGGATCGATGCGGTGAAGCCCCGGCCGTCGGGCTGGACCGGCACCTCGAAGGCCGCGCCGGACGGGGTCGCGACCCATACCCGCGGTCCGTCGAGGTGGAGCAGCCTTCCGCTCAGCCGGGCGCGCGAACCCGGGGTCACCTGGCGCGGGAAGGGCTCCAGCTCGGCGCGCCGTTCCGAGGCGAGCAGGACCGCCCACGCCACGTCGTCCCGGAGTACGACCCCGATGCCCAGGTGGGTGGCTCCGCGGAAGCGAGCCGCTGCGGCCATGGCCTCGGGAAGGGACGTGGCGCGAGCCGACAGAACCACCGCGGCCGGCGCGGGGTCGACCACCCCGGCCTCGCCGAGGGCCTTCCGGAGCGCCGACGAGGAGAGGGGGTGCGGCTCCCCCCGGGCGGCCGCGCGGGCCAGCGTACGGGCGGCCTGGGTGAGCGGTTCGGAGAGCGCCGGAACGGTGCGCTGGGGCAGGGCTGCACGGACCCGCTCCAGGGTGGCCGCCTCGAGCGCGGCGAGATCCGGGGGCGGGGCGGACGCCACGCCGAGAACAGCCAGGAACGCGAGGGGCGCCGCGACGGCGGAGATCATCCCTTCCGGTCCTGCCGGACCCGGACGTCGAGCGCCACCACCAGGGGACGCCCGAGCCGGTCGTTCATCCTGGCCACGATCGCTGCGGAGACCCCCTCCACCTGGCGGGCCCACTCCGGCGAGGAGGCCACCACCCAGAGGTGGCCATCGGGTCCGAGACCGCGCACCGTGAGCTCGCGGGAGAGCGGCCAGCCGCAGGCCTCGGCAAACGCTGCGGCGGCGGCCGGGCGGCGCGCCTCTGGCCGGCGGGACAGCGACTCGGCCACCACGCTGGCGAGCGTCCTGCGACGTCCTCTCGGGCTCCGGCCTTCCATCGGAGGAACCTTGAGGCCGCCGGGTGCGCGGCGTCAAGGCACCTCCTTCCCGGTTCGGGGGCGCCACCGTGGCGCGAACCTTCCTGCGCCGTTACGGCTCTCGGCAGGTAGAGGCCCCCGCGCCGATGGACGGCGCCGCCATCGAGGAACGAAAGATGAAGCCGACCGTTGACGTGACCGATGCGAATTTCAAGGAGGTCGTGGAGAAGGACGGGATCGTCCTCGTCGACTGGTGGGCGCCCTGGTGCGGCCCCTGTCGCGTCTTCGGGCCCACCTACGAGAAGGTCGCCGGACGCCACCCCGACATCACCTTCGCCAAGGTGAACACCGAGGACCAGCAGTCGCTGGCGGGATCCTTCCAGATCATGTCGATCCCGACGCTCATGATCCTCCGCGACAAGATCCTGCTCTTCTCCCAGCCGGGTGCATTGCCGGAGGCGGCGCTCGAGGAGCTCATCCAGAAGGCCCGCGAGCTCGACATGGACAAGGTCCGGGAGGAGATCGCCGCGGCGGAGGCGGAGGAGAAGGAGAAGCAGAAGGGAGAGGCGAGGGCGTAGCGGGGTCGCGCGAGCGCACCTCCAGGGCCGGTCAGCCCGGCACTGCGGGTTGCGGGTGGGCCAGCGCGCCGTCGCCCTCGGGGAAGGTCAGCTGGACGGTGCCTTCCAGCCGCTCGGCCGCCCTGGCGGCCAGGGCCTCGCGCCGGGGCTCGAGGTCGACCGGCCAGCCCAGTGCGACGAGCGAATCGGCGAGCGCCACCACTCCGCTTCCGCTCGACTCCACGAGGAGGTTGAGCGAGAGGTCGCTGAAGGCCTTGAAGTCGAGGACGTAGCCCCCCGTGCGCTGCACACCGTCCTCCACGCGGGATATGGCCGCCGGGCGAGGCTCGCGTGCGACCGTCTGGAGGCGGAAGCTCCGGCCGCGTGCGATGGTCCGCCAGTAGGGTCCCAGGGCTTCGATGCCGGCCACGGGTGGAGTGTAGGCACGGAGGTTGCTGCTGTGTCAGACTCGCTTGCTACCTGAACGAACGAGCAGTATCGTTCGGGACGTGAGCCATGGGCAACACCACCCGCCAGCAGGAGGTCCTCGAGGAGCTCCGCCGCCAGATCCGTCGCATGGAGCGGCGGCCGGCGCGGCGCGAAGGAGTGCTCGCCTGTGGCTCTTCCGAGGTGGAGGCGTTGCTCCCCGGCGGCGGCTTCGCCCGCGGCGCCATCTCCTCGCTGTGCGGTGGCCCGGCCAGCGGCAAGACCCTCGTGGCCCTGTCGGCGCTGCGGGAGGCCCAGGCCGGGGGAGGGCTCGCCGCCTTCGTCGATGGCAGGGGCGAGCTCTACCCGCCGGCTGCGCTCTCGCTGGGCGTGGACCTGACGCGGCTCCTCATCGTCCGGCCAGAACCGTCGCGCGGCGCGGTGCTTCCCGGCCTCTGGGCCGCCGAGGTCCTGCTCGGAAGCGGGGCCTTCCCCGCCGTGGCCATCGACGTGTCCCTGCGCGGGGTGCCCGCTGCGCGCGCCGAGCCGCTGCTGCGTCGGTTGCGGGCGGCCGCCGAGAAGGGTGGTGCGGCGGCGCTGCTGCTCTCCGGGCCGGGCGACCCGGCCATCCCGGCGGCGCTCCGGATCGATCTGGACGCGGTCCGGTTCCGCCCGGCGTTCCAGGCGGGGGCGGACGGTGCGTGCGCGGAGGACAGCCATGTCGCATGAAACCGGGAGGCACCACGGGCGGGGCCCGCCGCGAGTCCTGGCCGTCGTCGTCCCGGCGCTGCCCCTGCAGCGGGTCCTCCGGGAGCGCCCGCCGGCTGGAGCGCTCGCGGTGGTGTCGGAGGGGGCCGTGCATCACGCCACCGCCCCGGCCCTCGCCGCCGGGGTCCGGGCGGGCGACTCGCTGGTGCAGGCGCGGGCGGCCTGCGCCGGGCTCGAGGCGGTGCCGCTCGACGGCGCCGCCGACCGTGCGGCGCTGCGCGCGCTCGCCGAGGCGCTCCTCTCCCTGTCTCCCGTGGTCGAGGTGGCGTACCCCGACGCGGTGCTCCTCGACGCCGCCGGTGCGCGTCTCGCCGGGAACGAGCCGGAGGCGTCGGAGCGTGCGCTGGCGGAGCGGGCGATCGGCCTCTGCCGCGACATGGGATTCCACGGGCGTGTGGCGGTGGCCGACGGCAAGGGAGTGGCGCTGGCGCTGGCGCGCCACGCCGGCCGGGAACGGGCGCGGGCGGCGCCGGGGGAGGGGGCGCTGGCGCTCGCCCCGCTGCCACTCGGGGCGCTCGACCTGCCTGCCGAGGTGGCGCGGTGGCTCTCCGCGGTGGGAGTGGAGAGCGCGGGCGCGCTGGCCGCGCTCCCGGTGGAGACGCTCGCCCACCGCTTCGGCGCTCCGGGTGCGGCGGCCGGCCGGCTGTCCCACGGCGTCGACCCGCGGCCGCTCGTCCCCTTCGCCCCCGAGACCTTTCCGCACGAGCGCTGGGACCTCGAGAGCGAGGTGGGAGTGCTTTCCAGCGCCGAGCCGGTGCTCTTCGCGGCGAAGCGGCTGGCCGACCGGGTGGCGGCGCGTCTCGCCGGGCGCGGCCTGGGAGCGAGCCGGCTGCGGCTCACCCTCTTCCTCGACCCGCGCGGCGAGGAGCGGGTCGACCTGCCGCTGGCGCGGCCGGGAGCCGACGCGGCTCTCTGGCTCGCGCCCCTTCGGGAGCGGCTTTCCGGACTGCGGCTGCCCGCGCCGGTGTGCGCCCTCGATCTCGCGGTGGTGGAGGCGGCCGAGGTCCCGGCCGAGCAGCTCGCCGTGGGCGACCGCCCCGAGGTGGCGCGCGCGCTCGACGTGGCGCTGTCGCGCCTCACGGCCCGGCTGGGGGAGCGGTCGCTCTTCGCCGCCGAGGCGGCCGACCGGCACCGGCCGGAGGCGGCCTACCGGGCGGCTCCGTTCCGCCGCGGAGGAGCCGGGCGGAGAGCCGGGACCGGGCGGAACGCCGGAGCCGGTCCGCCGGAGTCGCCGGAGCCGCCGCCGGGGCGACCCACGCGCCTCCTCGACCCGCCGCGCCCGGTCGTCGCGCTGGGGGAGGGCGGCCGGCTCACCGAGCTCCGGATCGACGGCACGGCGCGCGCGGTCCTCTCCCTCGCCGGCCCCGAGCGGCTTGCCGGCGAGTGGTGGAACGAGCCCTTCGACCGCGACTACTACCGGGCCCGGCTCGCGGGGCTGGGCGAGGCCTGGATCTACCGCGACGGCCGCGACGGCCGCCTCTGGCTGCACGGCCTCTTCGACTGAGCGCGCCATGCCCCCCCGCTACGCCGAGCTGCGTTGCCGGTCCAGCTTCTCCTTCCTCACGGGGGCGAGCCATCCGGAGGAACTGGTGGACCGAGCCGCCGACCTGGGGCTCGAGGCGCTGGCGCTCGCGGATCGCGGCGGCATCTACGGCGTGGTGAGGGCTCACGCCCGGGCTCGCAAGCGGGGCCTCCCGCTCGTCATCGGCGCCGAGGTGGCCGTGGACGGGCTCGGGCCGGGAGCGGCCGGGCTCACCCTGCTCGCCGTGGATCGCGAGGGATACGCCGGGCTCTGCCGGCTCCTCACCGAGGCACACGCGGGCGCGCCGTTGCGGGAGGGGGAGGCGCCGGAGGGGACGGTGGTCCGGCCGCCCACGCCCCGGCTCCCCTTCCTGGCGGTGGCCGAACGCCCCCGGGGCCTCGTGGCGCTCCACGGCGGAGTCGACGCCGGGGCCGTGGCCCGGTTGCGGGACGCCTTCGGCCCGCGACTCGCGCTCACGGTGTCGCGCCACCGGGCCGCCGGCGAGGAGGCGCGCATCGCCGCGGTGCGCAGCCTGGGTCGGCGGCTCGGGATCCCGGTGGCGGTGGTGAACGACGTCCACACCCACGAGCGGCGTCGTCAGCCCTTGCAGGACGTCCTCACCTGCATCCGGCTGGGCACCAGCGTCGACCGGGTGGGGCGGCGCCTCTTCCCCAACGCCGAGCGCACGCTGAAGGGGCCCGGGGAGATGGCGCGGCTGTGGCCCGACTTTCCCGAGGGGCTCGCCGTGGCCGCGGATCTCGCAGCCTCCTGCACCTTCCGGCTCGAGGAGATCCGGGGCGAGCACCCGCTCCCGCCGGTGCTGGCCGATGCCGCGGCCGGGGAGGGGGCTCCGGCGCAGGATGGACCGGTGGGCGGGATGGACCTGCTCCGGCGGCTGGTGCGCGAGGGGGCACGCTGGCGCTACGGCGGCCCACCCCCCGCCGACGTGGAACGGCAACTCGCCCGGGAACTCGTGCTGGTCGAGCAGCTCGGCTACGAGAGCTACTTCCTCACCGTCTGGGACGTCGTCCGCTTCGCCCGCGAGCGAGGCATCCTCTGCCAGGGGCGGGGCAGTGCGGCCAACTCGGCCATCTGCTTCGTTCTCGGCATCACCTCCATCGACCCGGTGCGCATGGGGCTGCTCTTCGAGCGCTTCCTCTCCGCGGAGCGGGGCGAGCCGCCCGACATCGACGTCGACTTCGAGCACGAGCGGCGCGAGGAGGTCATCCAGTACGTCTACGGGCGCTACGGGCGCGACCGGGCCGGGATGGTCTGCGAGGTCATCAGCTACCGCGCCCGCTCGGCCATCCGCGACGTGGGGAAGGCGCTCGGGCTCGCTCCCGACCAGGTGGACAGGCTGGCGAAGCTGGTCGGCAGCCACGACGCGGCCGGCGAGATCCCGGCGGCGGTGCTCGAGCAGGCCGGGCTCGACCCGGAAGGCTCGCCGGCGGTTCGCCACGCGCTGCGCCTCTCCGCGGAGATCGCCGGATTCCCGCGCCACCTCTCCATCCACGTGGGCGGCTTCGTGATCACGAGGCGGCCGCTCGTCGAGACCGTGCCGGTGCAGCCCGCCGCCATGGCCGGTCGCACCGTGGTCCAGTGGGACAAGGACGACCTCGCCGAGCTCGGGCTCCTCAAGGTCGACCTGCTCGCGCTGGGCATGCTCACCGCGCTCTCCCGGTCGCTCGCGCTGCTCCAGCGCCACCGGCCGGCTCCCTCCGGCACGACCGCCGATCCCTGGCCCGGAACGCTCGCCGCCATCCCGGCCGAGGAGCCGGAGGTCTACGAGATGATCTCGCGGGCCGACACCATCGGCGTCTTCCAGATCGAGTCGCGGGCGCAGATGTCGCTCCTGCCCCGGCTGCGTCCACGCCGCTTCTACGACCTGGTCATCTCGGTGGCCATCATCCGCCCCGGTCCCATCCAGGGAGGCATGGTCCACCCCTTCCTGCGCCGCCGGGACGGCCGGGAGGAGGTCCGCTATCCCTACGAGCCCCTGCGGGCGGTGCTGGAGCGCACGCTCGGCATCCCGCTCTTCCAGGAGCAGGCCATGCGGCTCGCGGTGGTGGCCGCCGGATACACCCCCGGCGAGGCCGACGAGCTGCGCCGGGCCATGACCCACAAGCGGTCCCACGAGCGCATCGAGGAGATGCGAGGGCGGCTCACCGCAGGCATGGCCGCGAAGGGAATCCCGGAGAAGGACGCCGCCGCCATCCTGCAGCAGCTCCACGGCTTCGCCGGCTACGGCTTCCCCGAGTCGCACGCCGCATCCTTCGCGCTGCTCGTCTACGCGTCGGCCTGGGTGAAGCGGCACCACCCGGCCGCCTTCGCCGCGGCGCTGCTCGACAGCCAGCCCATGGGGTTCTACGCCCCCCACACGCTGGTGGAGGACGCCAAGCGGAACGGGGTGGAGGTGCGGGGCGTCGACGCCGTGCACAGCGCCTGGGAATGCACGCTGGAGGGGACGGAGGAGGGGATCCCGGCGGCGCCCGGGGAACGGCCGGCGCTCCGGCTCGGCCTCTCGCGCATCCGCGGGCTGCCCCGGGCCGTGGGGGAGGCGGTGCTCGCGGCCCGGCGGGAGGCGCCCTTCGCCTCGGTGGAGGACCTGGCGGGGCGGGCGCGGCTGTCGCGGGCCTGGCTCGCCCGCCTCGCCGAGGCGGCCGCGCTCCGCTCCCTCGAGCCGGGGCGGCGGGCCGCCCTCTGGACGGCGCTGGGACTCTCCCCGGGGGACGAGTCAGGCCTCTTCTCCGGTCGCCTCCCGCCCGAGGCGAAGGCCGCCATCGCGGAACCGGCCGCGGCCGAGGAGGTGGCGCGGGACTACGCAGCCACCGGCCTCTCCGAGAGGGCCCACCCGGTCTCCTTCCTGCGCGCGGCGCTCGCCGCCCGCGGGGCCCGCACCGCCCGGGAACTCTCCCGCCTGCGGGACCGGGCGGCGGTCGAGGTGGGAGGGATCGTCATCGTGCGGCAGCGCCCGGAGACGGCGGCCGGGATCACCTTCGTCTCGCTGGAGGACGAGACCGGCATCGCCAACCTGGTGGTGATGCCCGACGTCTACGAGCGCTTCCGGCCGCTGGTGCGCAACGCCCCCTTCCTCATCGCCCGGGGACGCGTCGAGCGCACCGGCGCGGTGGTGAACCTCCGGGTGAGGGAACTCCTGCCGCTCGCCCCGCTCGATGAGGTGCGCACGGCGTCCAGGGATTTCCACTGACGCGCCCGCAACCGGCCCAGCCCCGGCGGCGGCAGGAATTCCCGCCCGGGTTATGATGTTCCCCGTCTCGAACCCTGGAGGATTCCCGAATGCGTCTTGCCGCACTGCTCGCGCTCGTCGTCGCCGTTCCCGTCCTGGCCGCCGACAAGGCCCCCGCCGCCCCCCCAGCGGGCCAGAAGATCGAGATCAAGGTCACCGAGAACGGATTCGAGCCGAAGGAGGTCAAGGTGAAGAAGGGGCAGCCGGTGACGCTCTCCTTCCTGCGCACCACCGACCGCACCTGCATCAAGGCCATCGACATCCCGGCCGAGAAGGTGAAGGGCTTCGAGCTGCCGCTCAACAAGCCGGTGGAGGTGACCATCAAGCCCGCCAAGGCCGGGGTGGAGAAGTTCCACTGCACGGCCATGGCGATGGGGGATGGGAAGATCGTGGTGACCGATTAGCGGCGCCGGCTTCAGCCGGCGCAGGAACCATCCAAGAAGCCGCTCCGACGAACGAGGAAGGGCGCCCGGAGTGATCCGAGCGCCCTTCGTTCGTCAGTATCCTGCGTAGAGACGGTGCCGAGGGCCCGCTCCTGCGGCGGCTGAAGCCGCCGCTGCTACGAACACCCCGTGGTCGTCCCGCAGTTCAGGCACTTGTAGCAGGCGCCGTTCCTCACGGTGATGCTGCCGCAGTTGGGGCAGGGCGGCGCGTCGGCCTGGGCCAGGTACGGGGAGTCCTCCCGGGCGGGCAGGGCGATGACCGGGGACGGGGTGACGCTGGTGGCGGACACGGTCCGCACCGCGGCCGAGGCCGCCAGCCGCGGCGCCGCGGGGGCCGCGCCCGGCGTCATGTCCTTGGCCAGCGGCATGCCCTCCTCGGACGGGAGGAACTTCAGGGAGAGCCACCGGAAGATGTAGTCGGTGATCGACTTGGCGATGGGGATGTCGGGGTTCCCGGTGAAGCCAGACGGCTCGAAGCGGGTGTGGCTGAACTTGTCGACCAGCACCTTGAGCGGAACCCCGTACTGCAGCGCCATGGAGATGGAGGTGGCGAAGCTGTCCATGAGCCCCGAGACCACCGAGCCCTCCTTGGCCATGGTGACGAAGAGCTCGCCCGGGGTGCCGTCGGCGTACATGCCGACGGTCATGTAGCCCTCGTGGCCGCCGATGGAGAACTTGTGGGTGATGGCGTTGCGCTCGTCGGGCAGGCGGCGACGCTGCAGGCTGGCCAGCGTCTCGGCGGATGCATCCTCCTCCTTGGCCTCGGCCGCCTTGCCGGTGTTGAGCGGCTGGCTGCGCTTGCAGCCGTCCCGGTAGATGGCGATGGCCTTCAGTCCGAGCTTCCAGGCCTCCAGGTAGGCCGTCTCGATGTCCTCGGCGGTGGCCGACGAGGGCATGTTGACGGTCTTGGAGATGGCCCCGGAGAGGAAGGGCTGGACCGCCGACATCATCCGGATGTGCCCCATGTAGTGGATGGTGCGGCTCCCGTTCTGCGGCTTGAAGGCGCAGTCGAAGACGGGCAGGTGCTCGTCGCGGAGACCGGGGGCGCCCTCGATGGTCTCGGCCTCGTCGATGTACTGGAGGATCGAGCCGATCTCCCCGGAGGAGTACCCGATGCGCTGCAGGGCCAGCGGGACCGTGTTGTTGACGATCTTGAGCATGCCGCCGCCCACGAGCTTCTTGTACTTCACCAGCGCGATGTCCGGCTCGATGCCGGTGGTGTCGCAGTCCATCATGAAGCCGATGGTCCCGGTGGGCGCGAGCACGGTGGCCTGCGCGTTCCGGTAGCCGTGCTGCGTCCCGAGCGCGACCGCGTCGGCCCAGGCCCGGTGCGCCGCCTCGACCAGCTCCGGCGCGGCCAGCCCCACGTCGATCGCGTCGACGGCGGCGGCATGCTTGCGCATCACCGAAAGGAACGGGGTCCGGTTGCGCTCGTAGCCGTTGAAGGGGCCCTTGTGCGCGGCGATGCGGGCGCTCTGGGCGTAGGCCTCGCCGGTCATCACGGCGGTGATGGCCGCGGCGGTGGCACGGCCGGATGCCGAGTCGTAGGGAACGCCGGTGGCCATGAGGAAGGCGCCGAGGTTGGCGTAGCCGAGCCCGAGCGGGCGGAAATCCTCGCTGTTCTTGCCGATGGCCTCGGTGGGGTAGCGCGAGTTGGAGACCAGGATCTCCTGCGCCAGGATGGTGAGGGCCACCGCGTGGCGGAACGAGTCGGCGTCGAAGCCGCCCTCGATGGAGCGGAAGTGCATGAGGTTCAGCGACGCCAGGTTGCAGGCGCTGTCGTCGAGGAACATGTACTCCGAGCACGGGTTGGAGGCGTTGATGCGCTCCGTCTCCGGGCAGGTGTGCCAGGCGTTCACGGTGGTGTCGAACTGGAGGCCCGGGTCTCCGCACAGCCAGGCCGCGTCGGAGATCTGCCGCATGAGCTTCCGGGCGCGCACGCGGCTGATCGGCCTGCCGTTGGTGCGGGCCAGCAGCGGCCACTCGGCGTCATCCACCACCGCGTGCATGAAGGCGTCGGAGACGCGCACCGAGTGGTTGGCGTTCTGGAAGAAGACCGAGTCGTAGGCGCCGCCGTGCACGTTGAAGCCGCCGTCGTAGCCGGCCTCGATGAGGGCCCAGGCCTTCTTCTCCTCGGTCGCCTTGCTGCTCACGAACTCCTCGATGTCCGGGTGATCGGCGTCGAGGATGACCATCTTGGCGGCGCGTCGGGTCTTGCCGCCCGACTTGATCACGCCGGCGAAGGCGTCGAACCCGCGCATGAAGGAGACCGGACCGGAGGCCTCGCCGCCGCCGGAGAGGTACTCCTTGGACGAGCGGATGCGGGACAGGTTGGAGCCGGTGCCCGATCCGTACTTGAAGAGCATGCCCTCGGTGTGGGCGAGGCGCAGGATGGAATCCATCGAGTCGCTCACCGCGTTGATGAAGCAGGCGGAGCACTGCGGCCGCTCCTCCACGCCCACGTTGAACCAGACCGGGGAGTTGAAGCTCATCTTCTGGCGGTAGATGAGGTGGCCGAGCTCGGCCTCGAAGGCCTGGGCGTCGGCATCGGAGGCGAAGTAGCCGTCCTTGCGTCCCCAGGCCGAGATGGTGCGGACCACGCGTCCGACCAGCTGGCGCACCGAGGTCTCGCGCTGCGGCGTGCCCTGCTGGCCGCGGAAGTACTTGGACGCGACCACGTTGGTGGCGAGCAGGGACCAGCTCTTCGGGACCTCGACGTCCTTCTGCTCGAAGATGACCTTGCCGCCCTCGCCGGTGATGGCGGCGGTGCGGGTCTCCCAGGCCAGCTCCTCGGCCGGGTCCACTCCCGGCGTGGTGAAATACCGGGGAACGGTGATTCCCTTCCGTGCCGACTTCCGCTGCTGCCGTGCGCCGCGACGCTGCGCGGACGCGCTCTCCCGCTCGATCATCTCCGACCTCCCGACCGGCCCTCTCCCGGCCTGCGTGGGGCATGAAGCGTCGTCGCCCAGGCCCCGTTTCCCATCCCCTGCCACCGTCCTGCGGACCGGAGGCTGTACCCGCCGCCTCTGACACGGGGGCGCCAACGCCCCTTCGCCCTGCACCGGCCTGCCGAGCTCTCTTCTCGACCTCGGCGGCGATGGCGGACGATATCCAGAGGAGATCCAGAGTCAAGACACCAACCACAATATATTGTGGCGTATGGTCTTGACAGGCACCAGATGCGGTTAATTTGGCCCGAACTCGAGGTAAGGCAATGTACGCTTACGGGACGGCCGCGCGGGAAATCCCCACCGAGGTTCCCCCCGACGTGTGTACCCATCTCGGGTGACGCGTGGCGTCAATGAGCGGGATCGCGGGGGGTGTCTCGGCTGGTATCGCGTGCTAGAAAGCCCCGACCCGATGGCTGACTCGAACCAGAACATCCGAAACTTCTCGATCATCGCGCACATCGACCACGGAAAGTCGACGCTCGCCGACCGTCTTCTCGAGTTCACCGGAACGGTCTCGAAGCGGGAGGCCCAGGCCCAGTTCCTCGACAACATGGAGCTGGAGCGGGAGCGGGGCATCACCATCAAGGCCCAGACCGTGCGCATGAGCTACCGGGCCAGGGACGGCAAGGACTACGTCCTCAACCTCATCGACACTCCCGGTCACGTGGACTTCGCGTACGAGGTCTCCCGGTCGCTGGCCGCGTGCGAGGGCGCCGTGCTGGTGGTGGACGCCACCCAGGGCGTGGAGGCGCAGACCCTCGCCAACGTCTACCAGGCCCTCGATCACGACCTGGAGATCATCCCGGTCATCAACAAGATCGACCTCCCCAGCGCCGACGTGGCCGGGGTCCGGCAGGAGATCGAGGAGGTCATCGGCCTCGACGCGTCGGAGGCGGTCCCCACCAGCGCCAAGGAGGGGATCGGCATCGAGGAGATCCTCGAGCAGGTGGTGAAGAAGGTCCCGCCGCCCTCGGGCGATCCGGAGGCTCCGCTCAAGGCCATCATCTTCGACTCCTGGTACGACACGTACCGGGGCGTGGTCATGCTGGTCCGCGTCTTCGAGGGGACGCTCCGGCCGGGCCAGCAGATCCTGCTCTTCTCCAACAAGAAGGAGTTCGAGGTCCAGGGCCTGGGTGTCTTCGCCCCGTTCTCCAGGCCCGTGCAGCAGCTCCAGGCCGGCGAGGTGGGAGTGGTGGTCGCCAACGTGAAGGACGTCCACGACGCCAAGGTGGGCGACACCATCACCGAGGCCAGGCGCCCCATCGACGCTCCCTTCCCGGGCTTCAAGGTGGTGAAGCCCATGGTCTTCAGCGGCGTGTTCCCGGTGGACGCCGCCGACTACGACCAGCTGCGCGACTCGCTCGTCAAGCTGCGCCTCAACGACTCGGCCTTCACCTTCGAGCCGGAGACCAGCCAGGCGCTGGGGTTCGGCTTCCGCTGCGGCTACCTGGGGCTGCTCCACATGGAGATCGTCCAGGAGCGGCTCGAGCGGGAGTACAACCTCACGCTCATCACCACGGCGCCCTCGGTGGTCTACCGGATCACCAACACGCAAGGCGAGGTGGTGGAGATCGACAACCCGGCCAAGCTCCCGCCGGTCCAGAAGATCTCCACCTTCGAGGAGCCCATCCTCACCTGCCACATCCACGGGCGCACCGACGACGTGGGAGCCATCCTCAAGCTCTGCCAGGACCGGCGCGGCGTGCAGCGCGACCTCAAGTACATCGGCACCCGGCGGGTGCAGATCACCTACGAGATCCCTCTCGCCGAGGTGGTCTTCGACTTCTTCGACAAGCTGAAGAGCGTCTCCCGCGGCTACGCCTCCCTGGACTACGAGCTCAAGGGCTACCAGGAGGCCGACCTGGTCCGGCTCGACATCCTCATCAACGGGGAGCCGGTCGACGCCCTCTCGGTCATCGTGCACCGGGAGCGCGCCTACCAGCGCGGGCGCGACAACTGCCAGAAGCTGCGCGAGGTGATCCCCAAGCAGATGTACGAGGTGGCCATCCAGGCCGCCATCGGCGCCAAGGTCATCTCCCGGGAGACGGTCAAGGCCTACCGCAAGAACGTCCTCGCCAAGTGCTACGGTGGCGACATCAGCCGCAAGCGGAAGCTCCTCGAGAAGCAGAAGGAGGGGAAGAAGCGCATGAAGCAGGTCGGACAGGTCGAGATCCCCCAGGAGGCGTTCCTCGCAGTGCTGAAGTCGGAGGAGTGACCGTGACACCTGGATCCACGACGACCCGCATGCCCGCTTCCCGGTGTCGGAGGAGGCGGCTAGAAAGCGGAGCTGCGAGCTGGGTGACGGTGCTCCTCGTGCTGGGACTGGCCGCCGCGGCCTACGCGGCGGTGGTCTTCGTCCCGCCGGCGGTGCTCCACTACGAGGTGAAGCAGGTGGTCCGCGACTACGGCAACCAGGCGGTCAAGAACAAGGACGACGGGCAGCTCCTCGAGGGCATGGTCCAGAAGATCCGTTCCCTCGACACCGTCCAGGTGGTCGACGACGCCGGCCGCACCACGCGGCTGCCGGTGATCGACCTGCGCAAGGAGGACATCACCTGGGACCGCACGACCGACCCCCCGGCGCTGCACGTCACCTTCGAGTACCCGCGCACCCTCGAGCTGCCCTGGGCGGACCGGGTCCTCGAGCGCGTGTACCGGGTGGACCTGACCATGGACCTGACGCGGCCGGACTGGGGACCGGCGCGGTGACGGGGGAGGGGAGCGCGAGGACATGAACGCCGAGGCCGTGGAGCGGGCAGTGCAGAAGATTGCCCACGAGGTGCTGGATCGGGCGCGGGCGCAGGGTTCGCTCGAGAAGCTGGCCTTCGTGGGAATCCGGCGCGGGGGCGTCCCGCTCGCGGAGCGGATCCGCGCCGAGATCGGGAAGGCGACCGGAGCCCCGCCGCCGCTGGGAACGCTCGACATCGCCCTCTACCGGGACGACCTCGCCCAGCGGGGCGCGGCGCCGGTGGTGGGCCCCACGGACGTGCGCTTCCCGCTGGAGGGACGGACCATCGTCCTCGCCGACGACGTCCTCTACACCGGCCGGACCATCCGCGCCGCCCTCGACGAGCTGGTCGACTTCGGCAGGCCGCGCCGCGTGTGGCTGGCGGTGCTGATCGACCGCGGAGGTCGGGAGCTCCCCATCTCCGCCGACTTCGCCGGGGCCCGGCTCGAGGTCCCCGAGGGGGACGACGTGCAGGTGCGCTGGCGGGAGAACGGCGCCGCCGAGGATTCGGTGGTGGTCCGCGAGGGGAGGAAGCCGTGATCGGTCGCCATCGTCACCTCATCGGCCTGGAGGGGCTCTCGCGCGGGGAGATCCTGCAGGTGCTCGACCTCGCCACCTCCATGAAGGAGGTGCTGTCGCGGCCCGTGAAGAAGGTGCCGTCGCTCCGCGGCAAGAACGTGGTCAACCTCTTCTTCGAGACCTCCACGCGCACCCGCAGCTCGTTCGAGATCGCCGCCAAGGTGCTCTCGGCCGACTCCCTCAACTGGACGTCGGCCCAGTCCTCCACCACCAAGGGCGAGACCCTTCTCGACACCGCGAAGAACCTCGAGGCCATGCGCCCCGACGTGCTGGTGGTCCGCCACTCGGCCAGCGGCGCCCCCAACTTCCTGGCCCGCCACGTGGGCTGCTCGGTGGTGTCGGCCGGGGACGGCGCCCACGAGCACCCCAGCCAGGGGCTGCTCGACTGCTTCACCCTGCGCGAGCGCTTCGGCAGCCTGGAGGGGCGAACCGTGGCCATCGTCGGCGACATCAGCCACTCGCGGGTGGCCCGCTCCGATCTCCACTCGCTCCCCAAGCTGGGCGCCAAGGTCCGGCTGTGCGGGCCGCCCACCATGATCCCGCAGGGAGTGGAGCGGCTCGGGGCCACCGTGCACCACGACCTGCGCACCGCGGTCGACGGCGTCGACGCGGTCGTGATGCTGCGCATCCAGCACGAGCGCATCGGCGACCCGCTCATCCCCAACACCCGCGAGTACTCCAAGTTCTGGGGGCTCAACGCCAAGAAGGCCGCCGAGTGGCTCAAGCCCGACGCGGTCATCCTCCACCCTGGCCCCATCAACCGCGGCGTCGAGCTCTCCTCCGACGTGGCGGACGGGCCGCGCAGCGTGATCCTCGACCAGGTCCAGAACGGCGTGGCCGTCCGGATGGCCATCCTCTACCTCCTCGCCGGCGGCGCCGGCGAGGACCGCGCGGAGAAGGTTTCGGCATGAGCAACCCGAAGGACGTGGTCGTCATCCAGGGTGGCCGGGTCATCGACCCGGCCAGCGGCATCGACGGGATCCGCACCGTGGTCCTGCGCGACGGGAAGGTCGCGGAGGTCGCCGAGCGGGTCGAGGCGCCCTCCGGGGCGCAGGTGGTCGACGCCCGGGGCAAGTGGGTCACGCCGGGCTTCGTCGACATCCACGTGCACCTGCGCGAGCCGGGGCAGGAGTACAAGGAGTCGATCGCCACCGGGACGCGGGCCGCCGTGGCGGGAGGCTTCACCTCCGTGTGCGCGATGCCCAACACCGTTCCCGCCAACGACAACACCAGCGTGACCGAGCTCATGCTGGCCCGCGCCGCGGCGGCCGGGCTGGCCCGGGTCTATCCGGTGGGCGCCGTCACCAAGGGTCGCAAGGGAGAGGAACTGGCCGAGTACGGCGAGCTCCGGGCCGCGGGGTGCGTGGCCCTCTCCGACGACGGCAGCCCGGTCATGTCCTCGGGGCTCATGCGGCGCGCCCTGGAGTACTCGCGCGCCTTCGGCCTCCCGATCGCCGTCCACGAGGAGGACCTGCACCTCGTCGGCAAGGGAGTCATGAACGAGGGCGCCACCGCCACCCGGCTCGGGCTCCGGGGAGTCCCGGCGCAGGCCGAGGACGTCATGGTGCTGCGCGACCTCTCGCTCCTCGAGCTCACCGGCGGACGCCTGCACCTCTGCCACCTCTCCACGGTGGGGAGCGTCCGGGCGCTGCGGGACGCCAAGCGGCGCGGTCTCCCGGTCACCGCGGAGGTGACCCCGCACCACCTGGCCCTGACCGACGAGGACGTCGCCGCCAGCGACTACGACCCCGACTTCAAGATGAACCCGCCGCTCCGCTCGGCGGAGGACGTGAAGGCGCTGCGCGAGGCCCTCGCCGACGGGACCATCGACGCCATCGCCACCGACCACGCCCCGCACTCCCCGGAGGAGAAGAAGCTCGAGTTCGACGCAGCCCTGAACGGCGTCCTGGGGCTCGAGACCGCCTTCCCGGTGTGCCTCGACCTGGTCCGCCAGGGGCTGCTCACCGAGAGGCGGCTCGTCGAGGCGTTCACGGCAGGTGCGGCCCGCTGCTTCGGCCTGCCCGGCGGAACCCTCGTCGTGGGTGCGCCCGCGGACGTCGCCGTCCTCGACCCGGCCGCCTCCTGGGTGGTGGACCCGATGCGCGGGTTCAGCAAGAGCCGCAACACCCCGTGGAAGGGACGCACGCTCACCGGCCGCTGCACCCACGCCTTCGTGGGCGGCCGCCTGGTGCACGAGACGGGGGATCCCCGATGAGGAGGGCGACGCTGGCGCTCGCCGACGGGACCGTCTTCGAGGGGCAGGCCTTCGGGGCCGCGGGGGAGACCTGCGGCGAGGTGGTGTTCAACACCTCGATGACCGGGTACCAGGAGATCCTCACCGATCCCTCCTACGTCGGGCAGATGGTCTGCATGACCTACCCGGAGCAGGGGAACTACGGCACCAACCGCTCCGACGAGGAATCGGCCAGACCGCATCCCACCGGGTTCATCGTGCGCCACTTCGCGCGGGAGCCTTCCAGCTTCCGCTCCGAGGCAGGGATCGAGGCCTACCTGGCACACCACGGGATCGTGGGCATCCACGGCATCGACACGCGGCGGCTCACCCGGCACATCCGGACCACCGGCGCGCAGATGGGGGTCATCTCCACCGAGGGGAGCCCGCAGGCGCTCGTCGAGCGGGCCCGGTCCCTTCCCGGAATGGAAGGGCAGGACCTCGCCACCCGCATCTCCACGCCCGAGCCCTACGCCTGGAGCGAGGCTGGCGCCGACGCCTGGAGCGACGACGGGCGCCACGAGATCGAGAGCCCGCGATTTCACGTGGTGGCCTACGACTGGGGCCTGAAGCGGGCCATGCTCCGCCTCCTCGCCGAGGCGGGCTGCCGGGTCACCGTGGTGCCCAGCCGGACCACGGCCGCCGCGGCGCTGGCGCTCCGCCCCGACGGGGTGTTCCTGACCAACGGGCCGGGCGACCCGGCCGCCGTGGTGGGGGCGAGGAACACCGTCGCGGCTCTCCTCGGGAAGGTGCCGGTCTTCGGCATCTGCCTCGGGCACCAGATCCTGGCCCTCGCGCTCGGCGCCTCGACCTACAAGCTCAAGTTCGGGCACCGCGGCGCCAACCAGCCCGTGAAGGATCTGGCCACGGGGAAGGTGGACATCACCGTCCAGAACCACGGGTTCGCCGTCGACGACGGGTCCCTGGGCAAGCGGGCCCGTGTCTCCCATGTCAACCTGAACGACGGAACCGTCGAGGGCATCGAGGTCCTCGACGCGTCGGCCTTCGGTGTCCAGTATCACCCGGAGTCGTCCCCCGGGCCGCACGACGCGCGACACCTCTTCGCGCGTTTCGTGGGGATGATGGAGCAGCGCCGGTGACCCTCGCCGGCCTGCACGAGCGGCTCCTCGCCTGGGCCGGCGCGGAGGAGCGGCAGCCCTGGCTTCTCGAGGCCAGGCGGAGCTGGTTCGCGCGGGTGGGTGAGCCGCACGAGGAGGACAAGAGCTACGAGCTCCGCATGAACGGCCTGCTCGAGCACTACCTGTACGACTTCCGTCCCGACGCGGCCAACCGCACCATCGACCTCTTCCTCCGGGACGGGGCCGGGGACTTCACCACCGACGAGCGTGCCCAGGTGCGGGAACTGGGGCGGAGCCGCAGGGCGCTGTTCGACGTCCGGAGGATCCGGCCGGGCACGATGGAGCTGGAGGAGGTGCTCGGCGGCGGCCGCCACGAGGTGGAGGAGCGGCGCGCGGTGGTGGCGCTCGCCAAGGGGGACATCTTCGAGGCCCGGCTCCTTCCCCACGAGGGCAAGCTCCACTTCTCGTCGGCCTTCGTCTACCACCCGCGGGAGGTGCGCCGCGCCATCCTCAAGGAGGCGAAGCGCCTCTCCGAGGCCTCTCCTCCGGGCCAGGCGCCCGACGGAGACGAATTCCTGGCGCAGCTGTCCCGGATGGCGCTAAGGCTCGAGCGTTACCGCAACGTGCGGGTCGAGTCGATCTACGACTTCGACGCGCCCCAGGGACGAAACGCCGTCTGAGCGCCGTCCGGAAGGCGGCCATGGACTTCTCCCTCCTCGAGTTCGTGCCCGACGGGATCGTCGTCGCCGACGAGAGCGGAGCCATCGTCTACGCCAACGCCACGGCGGTCGAGCTCTTCGGCTGGGAGCGCGAGGAGCTCGTCGGGCAGGCCGTCGAGGTGCTCCTGCCCGCCCGCCACCGGAGCGCCCACGTCGGTCATCGCAGCGGCTATCACGAGGCGCCCCGACCGCGTCCCATGGGGCTCGGGATCGACCTCGCCGCCCTTCGGAAGGACGGCAGCGAGTTCCCCGCGGAGATCAGCCTGTCGCCGATCCGCTCGGGAGGGGCCACCTGGGCGATCGCGGCCGTCCGGGACGCCACCGAACGGCGCCGGGTCGAGGCCAAGGCGCTGCTCTACCGGCAGGCCAGGGAGGAGGTGCGCGCCCGGGACGAGTTCCTCTCGGTGGCCTCGCACGAGCTGCGGACCCCGGTCACCGCACTCCACGTCCAGCTCCAGATGCTGCAGCGGGTGGTGGAGCGCATCGGCGCACCGGGCCCGGTCCGGGATCGGGTCGAGTCGCTCGACCACCAGGTCAAGCGCCTGGCCGGGCTGGTCGAGGCGCTGCTCGACCTCTCGAGGATCCGGCTCGGACGGATGGAGCTCTCCCGCGAGGAGGTCGACGTCTCGGCCCTTGCGCGGGAGGTGGCCGCCCCCTACCAGGCCGACCTCGACCTGGCGCGCGGATCCTCGGTGCGCGTGCTGGCGCCCGAGCCCGTGGTCGCCTCCCTGGACCGGGTCCGCATCGAGCAGGTCCTCGCGAACCTGCTCGGCAACGCGGTGAAGTTCGGGGAGGGGAAGCCGGTGGAGATCCGGGTCGAGCGCGGCGGAGACGGGATCCGGGTCGAGGTGGTCGACCGCGGCGTGGGAATCGAGGCCGAGCAGGCGGAGCGGATCTTCGGACGCTTCGAGAGGGCTGCGCCCGCGCACCACTATCCGGGGCTCGGGCTGGGGCTCTACGTGGCCCGCGAGATCGTCGAGGCCCACGGAGGGAAGATCCGGGTCCGGGGCGAGCCGGGGAAGGGCGCCTCCTTCACGGTGGAGATCCCGGGATGACGGTGCGCCGGGCCCTGGTGGTCGCCGACGACCTGGGCTACGACCCGGCCATCGACGAGGGGATCCTGCAGGCCCACCGCGACGGGGTGGTGACGGCCGCGAGCGCCTTCGTGGACGGGCCGTTCGCGGAGGCCGCCCTGGCCACCGCACCGCGCTCGCTGGCGGTGGGACTTCACCTGCGCCTGCCCGGCGGCAGCGGAGGCGCGGACCTCGAGGCGGAGGTCCGCCGCCAGCTGCGGCGTTTCGCCGAGATCCGGCGGGAGGCGCCGGCGCACGTCGATGGCCACCGACACGTGCACGCCGAGCCGGCGGTGCTCGCGGCGCTCCTCCGGGTGACGGCGCCGCTGCGACTCCGGGTCCGGGCGCTCGATCCGGCCATGCGGGATCGGATCCGCGCCGCCGGGGGGCGCGCCTGCGACACCTTCGTCGGGGATGCCGACCTCCGCCCCTGCTGGACACCGGAGCGGCTGGCCGCCGCCGTCCGGGCCCTTCCGCCCGGGACGAGCGAGGTGATGATGCACCCCGGGCACGCCCCGTCCCATGTCGTGACCGGCTTCGGCCCCGAGCGGGAAGCCGAGCTCGCCGCCGCGGTGGACCCTCGCGTCCGGGCGGCTCTCCGCGACGCAGACGTCTCCCTGTGCGGCGTACTCCCGGAGTGAGAGGCTCCCTCGCCCCTGCAGCCCGGTCGTTGCCAGTCCGGAGTGCAGGATGGTACAGAACCGGTCATGGCAAGGAAGAAGATCGCACTCGTCGGGGCCGGCCAGATCGGCGGGACCATGGCCCTCCTCTGCGGGCAAAGGCAGCTCGGCGACGTCGTGCTGGTGGACATCATGGAGGGAGTGGCCAAGGGCAAGGCCCTCGACCTCCAGGAGACCCGGGGCGTCCTCGGCTTCGACGTGCAGGTCACCGGCGGGGGGACCACCGACTACTCGATCGTCAAGGACGCCGACGTCTGCATCGTCACCGCCGGCGTGCCGCGCAAGCCGGGAATGAGCCGGGACGACCTGCTCAAGGTGAACCTCGAGGCCATCACCCGGGTGGCCCAGGGGCTGAAGCAGTACGCCCCCAATGCCTTCGTGATCGTGGTGACGAACCCGCTCGACTCCATGGTCTACGCCATGTGGAAGGTCACGGGCTTCCCGCGGAACCGGGTCGTCGGCATGGCCGGCGTGCTCGACACCGCGCGCTTCCAGCACTTCGTCGGGGAGGCGGCCGGGGTGGCTCCGCAGGACGTCTGCGCCATGGTCCTCGGCGGCCATGGGGACGACATGGTCCCGTTGCTCCGCTACTCGTCGGTGAACGGCGTGCCGCTCACCAAGCTCCTCGAGAGGTCCAGGCTGGACGGGATCGTGGAGCGAACCCGCAAGGGGGGCGGGGAGATCGTGGCGCTGCTCGGGACGGGGTCGGCCTTCTACGCCCCTGCCGCCAGCGCCGTCACCATGGCCGAGAGCTACCTGCGGGACCAGAAGCGGCTCCTTCCCTGCTCTGCCTTGCTGGAGGGGCAATACGGAGTGAAGGGACTGTTCGTCGGTGTGCCGGTCGTGATCGGAGCCGGCGGGGTGGAACGGATCATCGAGCTCGACCTCGACGACGAGGAGAGGGCCATGCTGGCCAGGTCGGTGGCGAGCGTGAAGAAGTCGGTGGACGAGACCCGCCTGTAGTTCATGGCTCCAGTCCGGCTCTTTTCGTCCCCGGGCGCGGGCATTCCGTATAAAAGGGAGCCCCGCGGGAGGCGCTGGCGCCCCCGCAGGGCGACCCTCAGGAGGCCCCGGTGAAGATCCACGAGTACCAGGCCAAGGAAATCCTCAAGAAGTTCGGAGTTGCCATCCCCCGCGGCATCCTCGCCACGACTCCGCTGCAGGCCGAGGGAGCCGCGCGCCAGCTCGGCGGCGGCATCTGCGCCGTGAAGGCCCAGATCCATGCCGGAGGCCGGGGCAAGGCCGGAGGCATCAAGCTGGCCCGCTCGCCCGAGGAGGCGCGCCTCCACGCCGAGGCTCTGCTCGGAATGGTCCTCCACACCCCCCAGACCGGCCCCGAGGGGCAGGAGGTCCGGAAGCTCTACATCGAGGAGGGCGTGCGCATCGCCCGCGAGCTCTACCTCGGCATCGCCCTCGACCGCGAGCGCAGCCGCATGACGGTCATGGCATCCTCGGAAGGGGGCATGGACATCGAGGAGGTGGCGAAGGCGCACCCCGAGAAGATCCTGAAGGAGACCGTCGACCCGCTGCTCGGGTTCATGCCGTTCCAGGCCCGTCAGCTGGCCTTCCGGCTCGGGCTGCAGGGGGACAGCGTGAGCGCGTTCGTGCGCTTCTCCACCGGCCTCTTCCAGGCGGCGGTGGCCACCGACGCGTCCATCGCCGAGATCAACCCGCTGGTCGTCACCGCCACGGGAGGGGTCATCGCCCTCGACGCCAAGCTCAACTTCGACGACAACGCGATCTACCGCCACCCCGAGGTGGCGGCGATGCGCGATCCTGGCGAGGAGGACCCCAAGGAGACCCAGGCCAAGGAGTACGACCTGGCCTACATCGCCCTCGACGGGAACATCGGCTGCATGGTGAACGGCGCCGGGCTGGCCATGGCCACCATGGACGTCATCCAGCTCGCGGGAGGGGCGCCCGCCAACTTCCTCGACGTGGGCGGAGGCGCCGACGAGAAGAAGGTGACCGAGGCCTTCAAGATCATCCTCCAGGACCCCGCGGTGAAGGCGGTGCTGGTGAACATCTTCGGCGGCATCATGAAGTGCGACATCATCGCGAACGGCGTGGTGGCGGCGGCGCGCCAGCTGGGTCTTTCGATGCCGCTCGTGGTCCGCCTCCAGGGCACAAACGTCGAGCTGGGCAACGAGATCCTGGCCAAGAGTGGGCTCGACATCATCGCCGCCGACGACCTCGGCGACGCCGCCAGGAAGGTCGTCGCGGCGGTCCGGTCCATCAAGGCCTAGGCGGGAGGAACACCGTGAGCATCCTCGTCGATCGAAACACCCGCGTCGTCGTCCAGGGCATCACCGGCTCGGCCGGCAGCTTCCACTCCGAGCAGATGCTGGCCTACGGCACGAAGGTCGTGGCCGGCGTGACCCCCGGACGAGGCGGAACCCGCTTCCAGGGCCAGGTCCCCATCTTCAACACCGTGGACGAGGCGGTCCGGGAGACCGGGGCCAACGCCACGGCCGTCTTCGTCCCTCCCCCGTTCGCGGCCGACTCGATCCTCGAGGCCGCCGACGCCGGGATCCCGCTGGTGGTCGCCATCACCGAGGGCATCCCCGTCCTGGACATGGTGCGGGTCAAGCGCTACCTGCAGGACCAGCCGGGCGTGAAGCTTCTCGGGCCCAACTGCCCCGGGGTGATCACTCCTGGCCAGTGCAAGATCGGGATCATGCCCGGCCACATCCACCGGCCGGGCCGGGTCGGGGTGGTGTCCCGCTCCGGGACGCTCACCTACGAGGCGGTGCTGCAGCTCACCCAGATCGGGCTCGGGCAGACGACCGCCGTGGGCATCGGCGGCGACCCGGTCCACGGCTTCGACTTCATCGAGGTCCTCCGTCTCTTCGAGGCGGACCCGGACACCGATGGCGTCATCATGATCGGCGAGATCGGCGGCACCGAGGAGGCCCGGGGCGCCGAGTGGGTGAAGGCCAACATGACGAAGCCGGTGGTCGGGTTCATCGCCGGCCGCACCGCCCCTCCGGGGAAGCGGATGGGGCACGCGGGCGCCGTCATCTCGGGCGGTGGGGACACCGCCGAGGCCAAGATGGCCGCCATGCGGGATGCGGGCATCGTCGTGTGCGAGTCCCCGTCCACCCTCGGCAAGGCGATGAAGGATCTCCTGGAGGGACGCAAGTCCCCTGCGAAGGAGCCGGTTCCGGTCCCCAAGGCGAGCCCACGGGCTGCCGGCAGGCCTGCGGCGAAGCCCACGCCGACGGTGTCCAGGGCGGTCAAGGCGGCCAGGCCGGCCCCGAAGAAGGGCACGGCGGCGAAGAAGAACCCCAAGCGATAGCGAACAGGAGAGTCACATGGCGATCGAGAGGACGTTTTCCATCATCAAGCCGGACGGGGTCGAGAAGGGCGTCATCGGCCGCGTCATCGCCCGCTTCGAGGCGGTCGGATTGAAGCCCGTCGCCGTGAAGCTGAAGCGGCTGTCGCAGGCCGAGGCCGAGGGCTTCTACGCGGTCCACCGGGCGCGGCCGTTCTTCGCCGACCTGGTGAAGTCGATGACGGCAGGGCCCGTGGTGCTCATGGTGCTCGAGGGGGAGGGCGCCATCGCGAAGAACCGCGAGGTCATGGGCGCCACCGACCCGAAGAAGGCGGCCCCCGGCACCCTGCGCGCCGATTTCGCCACCGACATCGAGAAGAACACCGTTCACGGCTCCGACGCACCGGAGACCGCCAAGGTCGAGATCTCGTACTTCTTCCCCGAGATCGAGATCCACTCCTACGAGTGGAAGGACAAACGCTAAGCGCTTGATAAGATTCGGTGTGTAGCGATGCGCCCCGCCCGGGACAGCCCGGAGCGGGGCGCGCCGCTATACGGAAGGGCACGTGCTGGGAGCTCCGACATGGGAATGGTTCGCCGCCGCCGTGGTGGTCCTCGGTTCCGCGGCAGCGTCGGCGTCCGAGACGGCGCTGACCGCGCTCGGTGAGCTCCGGGCACGGCAGCTCGTCGAGGCCGGGGGCCGGCGAGGCCGCCTGATGCGGGTCTGGGTGGAGCACCCGGAACGGGTCCTCTCGTCGGTCCTGGTGACCAACACCCTCCTCAACATCGGGGGCGGTGTGCTCGCCGGGGAGATCGCCGCGGGCCTGGCGGCCGCCAACGGCCTCTCCGCCGCCACGGCGCTCGGCGTGGCCACGGCGGTGGCCACGGTGGTGATCCTCTTCGCAGGCGAGGTCGTGCCGAAGACGCTCGCCAAGCGCCACCCGGTCCGGTTCGCCCTCGGGCTCATCCCGTTCGTCAGCTTCGTCTCCTGGCTGCTCTGGCCCGTCTCCATGGGGCTGGTGCGCGCCACACACGGCCTGATGCGCCTCTTCGGTGGGGGGCAGGTCGCGCCCGGACCGGCGGTGACCAGCGAGGAGATCGAATACATCATCGAGATGGGCACGCGCGAGGGCGTCCTCGACGAGGTGAAGGAGGAGTTGCTCAACAGCGTCCTGGAGTTCGCCGACCGGGTGGTGAAGGAGGTCATGGTTCCCCGGACCCGCATGGTGGCCCTCGATCGCGACGCCCCACGGGATGAGATCGTGCGCGTGGTGACGGGGAATCCCTTCAGCCGGATGCCGGTCTACGAGGGCTCGGCCGACAACATCGTGGGTATCCTCATGGTGCGGGACATCGTCCTCGAGGTGGCGCGAGGGCCGGGTCCCATTCCCTGGGACCGGGTGCTGAAGCCCGCCTTCTTCGTGCCGGAGCAGATGAAGGTCTCGCGGCTCCTGAAGGAGATGCAGCGGCGCAAGACCCACCTGGCCGTCGTCGTAGACGAGTTCGGCGGGACGAGCGGCGTGGTGACGCTGGAGGACGTGCTCGAGGAGATCGTCGGGGAGATCCAGGACGAGGGCGATGCCGAGGCGGCCCAGGTCAGGACGGTCGAGGCCGGGGTCTGGATGGCCGATGCGGCGGTACCGCTCCGGGAGCTGGAGGAGTTCCTCGATCGCGAGACGGGCGTCGAGCCCGGGGAGCGCGGCGGGCTGCGATTCCCGGACGAGGGAGACTACGAGACGCTGGGCGGGTTCGTCACCGCGACCGCGGGGCGTGTCCCGACCGTGGGCGCCCACGTCGACCTCGACGGCTTCCGGTTCACCGTCCGAGGCGCCGACGATCGCCGGGTGACGCGGGTGGAGATCGCCCGCCAGGACCCGGTGGCCGTGGCTGCCGAGGGCGGCTGATCGTGGAGACGGCCCTCCCGGACCTCCGGTCGCTCCCCAGGGGGGAGTTGGACGCGCTCGTCGCTCGCCTGGGCGAGAAGCCGTACAGGGCCCGCCAGATCTTCCGCTGGCTGCACCAGAAGGGCGCGGCCGACCTGGACGAGATGAGCGACATCCCGGCCGCGCTCCGGACGCGGCTCGCCGCATCGGTCCGCCTCACCGTCCTGGCGCGGGCCGAGGAGCGGCGTTCCGTCGACGGGACCATCAAGTGGACCTGGCGCACCCACGACGGGAAGCTCGTCGAGTCCGTGTACATGCCCGAGCCGGGCCGGAAGACCCTCTGCGTCTCCACGCAGGCGGGCTGCGCCGTGGGCTGCACCTTCTGCATGACCGGGACGATGGGGCTCGCCCGGAACCTCTCGGCCGGCGAGATCGTCGACCAGGTCTCGCGCGCCAACCGGCGCCTCCTCGAGCTGGGGGAGGGCGCCGCTCCTCGACCGCTCACGAACCTCGTCTTCATGGGTATGGGGGAGCCGCTCCACAACTACGACAACGTCAAGGCTGCCCTCGACGTGCTCCTCTCGGAGGACGGGCCGAACTTCTCGAACCGCCACGTCACCGTCTCCACTTCCGGGATCGTCCCCGAGATGCGCCGGTTCGGTGAGGAGACCGACGTCAAGCTCGCGGTCTCCCTGAACGCCACGACCGACGAGGTCCGCACCGCCCTCATGCCGCTCAACCGGCGATGGCCCCTGAAGGACCTCCTCGCCGCCTGCCGGGACTTCCCCATGAAGAGGGGGCGGCGCATCACCTTCGAGTACGTGCTCCTCGGTGGAGTGAACGACAGCGACGAGGACGCCATCCGGCTCTCCCGACTGGTGAAGGGCATCCCCGCCAAGGTGAACCTCATTCCCTACAACGAGAACCCGGGGTTGGGCTTCCGGGCTCCCGAGGCGGGGCGGGTGGAGGCCTTCCAGGAGCGGCTCGTCGCCGCCAACGTGACCGCAGTGGTGCGCCGCAACCGGGGGCGCGACATCGCAGCGGCCTGCGGCCAGCTGGCGGCCGAGGGGGGGCCGGGGGATCCTCGTCGGCGGGACCGGGGGGAGACGACGACGTTGACCGGCCGTGGTTCCGCGGGGTAGAGCACCGCTCCATGGCTCTGCTCGCGGTGGGTTCGGTGGCGCTCGACTCGCTCCAGACGCCCTTCGGCGTCCGAGAGGACGTGCTGGGGGGATCGGCGACCTACTTCTCGACGGCGGCGAGCTTCTTCGCCCCGGTCCGGGTGGTGGCGGTGGTCGGGGAGGACTTTCCCCAGGCCCACGTCGATTTCCTCCGAGGCCGCGGCGTCGACCTCTCCGGGCTGGAGCGGCGTCCGGGCCGGACCTTCCGCTGGTCGGGACGGTACGAGTTCGACCTGAACCAGGCCCACACCCTCGACACCCAGCTCAACGTCTTCGCCGACTTCCGCCCCGAGCTGCCCGAGGCCTTCCGCGACTCGAGCCACGTCTTCCTCGGCAACATCGATCCGGACCTGCAGCTGCGCGTGCTCGACCAGGTGCGCGCGCCGCGGATCGTCGCGGCCGACACCATGAACTTCTGGATCAGCTCGAAGAGGTCGGCCCTCCTCGAGGTGCTGCGCCGCGTCGACTTGCTCTTCGTGAACGACGCCGAGGCCCGACAGCTCGCCGGGGAGCACAACATCGTCAAGGCAGCACGGGCCATCCTGTCCTTCGGACCCCGCGCGGTGGTGGTGAAGCGCGGGGAGTACGGGGCGCTCTTCTTCTCGGGGACCGAGGTGTTCGCGAGCTCGGCATATCCCCTTGCCGAGCTCTTCGACCCCACCGGCGCCGGCGACAGCTTCGCCGGGGGATTCATGGGGTACCTGGCCCGTTCCGGAGCCCTCGACGTGCCCGCCATGCGCCGGGCCATCGTGGTGGGGAGCGTGCTCGCCAGCTACGCGGTCGAGCGCTTCAGCCTCGACCGGCTCCGGGACCTGGGCCCTCACGAGATCCGGGCCCGCTATTCCGAGTTCCGCAGGCTTGCGCATTTCGACGACCTCGACGTCGACGTCCTCCCGGTGGCTCCCAGACCCTGACGATGCGCATCGCCATCCTCAGCGACGTCCACGGCAACCTCGAGGCCCTGACCGAGGTGGAGCGGACGATCGCCGAGCGCGGCGTGGACCTGGTCGCATCCCTGGGGGACGTGGTCGGCTACGGGGCGAGCCCCAACGAGTGCTGCGAGATCCTGCAGCGCCTGACCGGCGTGGCGCTCCTCGGAAACCACGACGCCGCCGTGACCGGCCGGATGGACTACGCGTTCTACTACGACGCGGCCCGGCACGCCCTCGACTGGACCGCCGGCGTGCTGCGGCCGGAGCACCACGCCTGGCTGGCGGGCTTGCCCTATTCCCGTCGCATCGACGACGTCGGGTTCAGCCACGGGTCTCCCCTCCAGCCCGAGGCCTACGACTACATCCTGGCCAGCGAGCAGGCTGCCGAGCTCATCCCCATCGTGGATAGCCTCCCGCGGGTGACCTTCATCGGGCACTCCCACCTCACCAAGGTCTTCGCGCTCCAGTCGGGGAGCGAGGTGATCGAGGTTTCGGGGCGCAAGTTCCGGCTCCGTCCCGGCTACAAGTACGTGGTGACCGTCGGTGCGGTGGGCCAGCCGCGGGACTACGACAACCGCGCCTGCTTCGTCATCCACGACACCGACCAGCGCACCGTGGAGTACGTGCGGGTTCCCTACGACATCGAGAGCTCGGCCCAGCGCATCTTCGCCGCCAAGGTCGCCGCCAACTTCGGCCGGCGCCTCTTCCTCGGGGTCTAGTCCAGGACCGAGAGGTGGCCGCGCACGGCTGCCCCGGAGAGCAGCCCGTCGGCGTCGAGCGTCCAGGCGGAGAGGTCCCTGGCGACCGAAAGGCGCGCCGGCGCGTGGGCCGGCACCCGGCCGACCCGCGCGCCCGTCGAGGCGTCGAGCAGGTCGACGTCCTCCGCGGCCACCACGACGAGGCCGCGCGTCGTCACCGGCGGGAGGTTGCCGGGTGGAGCCTGCCGTCCGTCGCAGGAATGAAGCCAGATCGGCCTCCCGTCCCGGTCGAGCGCAGCGCAGGTCCCGTCGGGCGCCTTGGCGAGGAGTCCCCCGGCGCGCTCGGCGAGCGAGGGGACCCCGCCGACGGGAGTGGGCTCGGCCCACGCCGGCGTTCCGTCGGCCTCGAGGGCGCCGATGACGCCGTCGCCTGCGAACCTTCCGGCGATGGCGATTCGTCCGGCAAACCGGACCGGTGGCCCGGCGGGAGTGAAGTCGAGGCAGGCCTCGAAGAGCCGCTCGCCCGTCGATGGCTCAACGGCCGCCAGGGTGGCGCCCGTGGGGGTGAGGAACGAGGCCAGACAGGAGCGCCCGGTTCCGGCCAGGGGCGAGGCGAGCGGTCCCGCGCCGCGCAGCCGCCATGCCACCCGCCCGGCAGGGTCGATGGCGTGGACCATCCCGGAGTCGGCGGCCGCGACCAGGAGGGGCCCGAGGGGCAGGAGCGAGAGGCGCGCGGCCCCGGGTGATGCGAACGTCCAGAGGGGCTCGCCCGTGGAGGTGTCGAAGGCGGACACGGACGGGCCGGAAGCCACGAGCAGGCGCCCCCCCGGCGCGAGGAGGATGGAACTCCGCCCGCCCGCCTCGCGGGGCGCCGGGCCAGTCCAGAGGAGCCCTCCGGTCTCGAGGTCCCGCCCTTCCAGGGTCTCGCCGCGAAGGAGCGCCAGGAAGTGCTCCGCGGCGCAGGCCAAGGCCGACCCGGGAGCACTCCACCGGACCGATCCCTCCGCGGCGTCGACGGCCAGCGTCCGATCCCTGCCACAGGCGACGAGGAGGCCGCCGGATCGGAAGAGCCCGTCCCCGGCGGGTGCACCAATCTCGGTCGATGCCAGGCGGCGATAGGACACCCGCCGCAGCCGTCCCGCGCCGAGCGGAAGCGGCGAGCCCCTCTCGACCCGCCTCACCCGGAGACGTCGCCGCGGGGTGGCGATCCGGTCCCCCTCCCGCGCCTCGACGACCTGGGCGAGCGTGGTCGCGGCCGACCGCTCCAGGTCGCCGAGCAGGCCGTTCTGCGCCTGACCGGGCGCCCGCCTCCGGACGACCGCGCAGAAGTCCGCGGCTCCCTCGATGGCGGCGCGGGCGAAGGCCAGGGGGTCGCACCGGACGGGCTCGGCCCCGTCGACGGTCAGGGCACCCGCGGCGGCCACCACCCGGACGGTGGCGTTTCGCCCTGGGCGTGCCAGGTCGAAGGTGACCGGAGTGGTGGGCGCGCCGGCGATCCGGGCAGCGGCGGCGCAGAGGTCGCGGAAGATCAGGTACGGGGCGCCGACCAGCGAAAGGAACTCCTCCCCCGCAGGGGAACGAAACGAGACCCGGCCCCCGACGAGGAGCGAGGCCAGGTCGGCGCCGGAGCCCCTCCAGGTGGAGAGCCGTCCGGAGGGGTCGTGGATCTCGAAGCTGCAGGCCGCACCCATGGGACGCCGGTGGGTCCGGCGGGTTCGCGCTCCCGGCGTGGCCGCCCGCGCCGGCTCGAGGCCCGCCCGGCCTGCCTGTACCGGTGTCCGGGAGGCCGCGCGGAGCAGGCGGCGAAGTTCCGGGAGGGCGCGCGCCGCCGGGGAGATCTCCACAACCCGTTCGCAGAACGCGACCACGGCCGCGCGGGCCGCCTCGGCCAGCCGCGGAAGGTCCACGGCCACGTCGTGGGCGAGGAGGCGGGCCGGACGGGAGAGCGTGGCCACGGAGAGCAATGCGACGCCTCCCTGCCGGTGCAGGAGGAGCTCGACCGCGCCGTCGTCGAACGGGACGGATGCGTGCGCTTCCCCGGCGGCGAGCCGGTCCACGGCCTGGAGCATTCCGAGGACCCCTTCTGCGAGGGGGCCCTCGGTTCGCCCGGCCCCGATGTCGATCCCCTCGACCTCCACCGCCACGATGTCCACGATGGACCGGATCGCGGCCCGGCGGGGTCGGGTTGACCCAGCTCGCAGGCCTGCCCGGATCCCCGGGTCCGAGGCCCACCCCTCGCCGATCCGGATTCGAACCATCCGCCGCAACCCTCCAGATCCTGGAAATCTCCGACGATCCGGAGGAATTCCACGTTGACAGGGGGCGGACCGCGACACAAGATGACGGATTGCCCGCGGCGGCATCAGCCGCGAAAATCACCAAGGAATCCTGAGACTTTCATGACCTTCACCGAAGCAGCCGTCGAGGTGCTGAAGCGGGAAGGCAAGCCACTCCACTTCCGGAAGATCGCCGAGATCGCGATCCACGAGAGCCTTCTCGACCACGTCGGGAAGATTCCCGAGGACACGATGGCCGACCAGCTGGCCGCGCACTGCAAGTTGCCGCGGCCGGATCGGGCCATCGTCGTGGTCCAGCACGCGACCTTCGCACTGGAAGAGTGGGGCCTGCCCGAAGACCCCCTGGGCCTGGAGAAGCTGGTCGAGCCGCCACCGGTCGACGAGCCTCCCTACCGCCCCCGGGAACGCCATCCCATCCCCGCCCGAGAGCTCGCCAGGAGCTCGGGCAGGGATGCGACCCGAGGCCGCCGCCGCGAGGAGGAAGGCGAGAAGAAGCGCCGATTCCCGCCGCCGGCCGAGGTCGCCTACGAGATCCTCTCCGGGGCCGAGCGCGCGCTCACCCTTCGGGAGCTCGCGTCGCTGGGCGCGGAGCGCATGCTGATGCCCGACGCCTTCGTGCGGGAGACCGGCTCGCTCGCGGCTGCCCTGCGCGAGGACAACCGGCGCCGCGAGTCGGCAGGGCGCAAGGCGCTCTTCGCGATCGAGGGAGAGACCGTCACCCTCGGCGCCATTCCCGAGCCCGGGGAGCGGCCGGCTCCGATCGTCGCCGCGCCGGGTCCCTCCAGCCCGGCCGAGATGCGCCGCGTGGCGCTTGGATCGCTGCGCAGGCGCTTGCGTGAGTGCGACGGTCCCACCATCGAGCACCTGGTGGGCCGACTGCTCGAGGCGAGCGGCCTCAAGGAGGTGAAGGTCGCGAAGCGCGGGCGGGAGACCGTGGTCTTCACGGCCCGCCGCCGCATGGGGCTCGTGGACGTCCGCCACGCCATCCGGGTGCTCCGCAGCGGGTCCGACGTTGGCAAGCGGGACGTCACCGACGTGAGGCGCGACGTCGGCCACTACGGGGCCCAGATCGGGATGCTCGTCACCTCCGGTGAGGCCCACCGCGAGGCCCGCGGCGAGGCAACCGTCGCGGGCCAGCTCCCCGTGCTGCTCGTCGCCGGAGAGGCGTTCGCGGAGGCCTTCGCGGACGCGGGGGTCGGGTGCCGGATCGTCGCGATCCCGGAGGCGGACGAGGTGTTCCTGGCCGCCGCCGCGGAGACCGCCGAGCGCGAGGAGACGGCGCGAAGGGCACGCCGTGAGGAGCGGGACCGCAGGGACGGTCGCGAGGACCGGGAAGGCGGAGGACGGGAGCGCGGCCGGGATCGGGACCGCGATCGACGCGAGGAGCGTCGGCCGCGACCGGAGCCGGTGACCGCTGCGGCGCCCCCCGAGATGACGCCGGGTGAGACCGTCGAGACGCCCGTCGTCCCGGTGGCCAGTGGAGTCGAGGCCGGGGAGCCCACGGGTTCGGCCCTCCAGGCGCCACCTCCCGAGGCGACCCGGCCGGTCGCCTCCGTCTCCGACCTCGACGAGAGCGACGACGACGAGGGCGAGGGGGACGACGACGACGCTTCCCAGGACGCCGCTGCCGCGGAGGCTGCTCCGGGTGCTCCTGGCGACGCACCCAAGGAAGGGGCACCTGCCGACGGGCGTCGCAGGCGCCGGCGTCGGAGGCGCCGGGGTGGACGAGGCCGGGGCGAGCGCCGGGCAGACGGAACTCCCGCACCGGAGGGGGGAGAGGCGGGCGCTCCGGCTCCTGCTCCTGCTTCCGCCGACGGTCCGCCGTCCGGCGGCGGCGGCGACGGCGGCGAGGGTCCGTAGCGCGGCGCGGGCGGGCGGGGACGTACCTTGCGCACCGTCGCCTGGGTCCTGGCAAGCCTGCTCTCGCTCGGCGCGGGGGGCTGCCGGGCCAGGCCCTCGCCGTGCGTGGTCACCGGCGTGACCGTCGAGGAGGGTCCGGGCCCCTCCCGGATGGAGGCCGTCGGCATCGGGCGGGAGGACTTCCGGCGCATGGCGCTCGAGGCCTTCGCCCGGACGCCGGGGTTCGTCGTCCCGGCGGCCGAGCCGGAGAAGGGCGCGCCGCGGTGCCGCGGGACCTTTGCGCTCGAGGACGCACGACTGACCGTGAAGGGTGCGGGTACGCAGGTGGAGGTCCTGATCCGGATGGAGGTGGATCCCGGCGAGGGCGCCGACCCGGTCGCGGACACGGTGCGCAGCGCGGAGATGCGCGGCCCCGGGGAGTCGACGGGTAGCGCCTTCCGTCGGGCCGTGCAGGCCGGTTCGGCCCGGGCGGCGCGCGGGCTCGCTCTCGCGCTGGAGGAGGCGCGCAAGCCGGATCCCGAGGTCATCCGGGACCTCGAATCGGCCGACCCCCGGATCCGGGAACTCGCGGTGGGAGTCCTCGCGGACCGGAAGAACCCGGCGGCCGTTCCCGGCCTCGTGGCGCGCCTCCAGGACCCGGACCCGGAGATCGCCGATCGGGCGGTCGGCGCCCTTGCACAGATCGGGGATCCTCGCGGCGTGGGCCCGATAATCGAACTCTCCCGCCGCCGGGAGGGCCCGTTCGTCGCGCAGATGGTCCGGGCGGTGGGCGACATCGGCGGCCCCGAGGCGGAGGCCTACCTCGACACCCTGGCGTCCGGCCACCCGGACCCGCTGGTCGCCGATGCGGCGCGGGAGGCGCTCCGGGACGCCCGACGACGCCGTGCCTCGGGCAAGGCCGGGAGCGGGGCGAAGTGAGCCGCGCGTCCAGGGCCCGCTTTGAGGGTAAGATGCCCACCGTGCCCCGGGGCCCCGCACTGCTCCTCTGCGCCGCGCTGGCGGCCTGCTCCCACGCGTCTCCCGACGCCGTGGTCCGTCCCGCTCCGGCTCCTGACCAGGATCCGACCCACTTCTTCCCTCTCGCGGTCGGGAACCAGTGGACCTGGACCGATAGCTCGCCCCAGGTGGGCGCGGGAGCGCCGAAGCAGCGCACCGTTCGCATCGTCTCGCGGGACGCCGACGGCTACTACGTCGACGACGCACGGGGTGCACTCAAGGTGGCGCACGGTTGCATCCAGGACCGGGTCCGGCGGATCCTCTGCACTCCCTTCGAGGTCGACCGCTCCTGGATCTCCATCGTGAGCGAGACCTCCACCGAGCGCTACCAGATCGCCGCCACCGGTCTCGACGCGGTGGTCCCCGCCGGCAGGTTCGAGGGCTGCATCCTGGTCCGGGCCAGCAACCGGGCGGGGGACGGCGCGGAGGTGATCCTGGAAACCACGTACGCGCCAGGGGTCGGGCCGGTTCGCATCGAGACCTACGCGCTCCTGGACGGGCGCAAGGTCCCCCAGGTGAAGGCGGAACTGGCATCGCACCGGACGGAGAGGTCATCGAGATGAGAGAGGTCGGAATCGGCATCGCAGGGTTCGGAACCGTCGGGGGAGGGGTCCTGTCCATCCTCCGCAGCCACGCGCGGGAAATCGAGGCACGGCTCGGGGCGCGCATCGTGGTGCGGAAGGTGGCGGTCCGGGACCCCGAGAAGGAGCGGATGGTCGACGTCGACCGGTCCCTCCTCACCACCCGGTACCAGGACCTGGTCGAGGACCCGTCGGTGGAGGTCGTGGTCGAGCTGGTGGGCGGCACCACCGAGGCGCTCAAGCTGGTCCTGGCCGCGCTCGGAGCGGGGAAGCACGTGGTCACGGCGAACAAGGCCCTGCTCGCATTCCACGGCGACGAGATCTTCCGGCTGGCCCAGGAGAAGGGCGTCGACGTCTACTACGAGGGCGCCGTGGCCGGTGGCGTGCCGGTGATCCGCACGCTCCGGGAGGCCCTCGCCTCCGACCGCATCCAGGCCATCCACGGGATCGTCAACGGCACCACCAACTTCATCCTCACGTCGATGGCAGAGAAGGGGGAGCCCCTCGCCACGGCGCTCGCCGAGGCGCAGCGGCTAGGGTACGCCGAGGCCGACCCGACGCTCGACGTCTCGGGCGGCGACGCCGCCCAGAAGCTCTGCCTGCTCGCGCAACTCGCCTTCGGAGCCCGGCTGGCTCCCCAGGACGTCCTCACCGAGGGGATCATGGGCCTCCTCCCGGAGGACTTCGCGTGGGCGAAGGAGTTCGGCTACGCGCTCAAGCTGCTCGCGGTGGCCCGGCGCTCCGGCGCCAACGGCGGAGGCGAGGACAGGTTCATCGAGGCCCGCGTCCACCCGGCCTTCATCCCCGTCGACAGCATGCTGGCCGGCGTCCGCGGTGCCATGAACGCTGTCCTGCTCCGATCGGAGGCGCTCGGCCCGACGCTGCTCTTCGGACAGGGTGCCGGGGCGATGCCCACCGGGAGCGCGGTGGTGGCGGACATCATCGATCTCTCCCGCAACCTGCTCTCGGGAAGTCCGGGGCGCGTGCCCCTGCCTCCGGCGGCCTCGCTCGTCCGGCTGCGCTCCCACGCCGAGATCCGGACGTCGTACTACCTGCGCTTCTCCGTGAAGGACGCCCCTGGAGTGCTGGCGCGCATCGCCGCCACGCTCGCCGCCCACGGGATCTCCATCGCCGCCGTGCAGCAGCGGGAGCACGAGGAGGAGGGCGCGCCGGTTCCCCTGGTCATCGTCACCCACCAGGCGCGCGAGGCCGACCTCCACTCCGCCATCCAGGAGATCGACGCCTACGACACCACGTCGGCTCCCACGCGGCTCATCCGGATCGAGCAGGTCTGACGGCATGGTGCGCTGCGAGATCCGGGTGATCTACGGCGACACCGACCAGATGGGAGTCGTGTACTACGCCAACTACCTTCGCTGGTTCGAGGCGGGGCGCACCGAGTTCCTGCGGGCCAAGGGGCTCTCCTACTCCGACTTCGAGGCCAACGAGAAGCTCATCCTCCCGGTCGCGGAGGCAGGGGTGAACTACCTCCAGCCGGCCCGGTACGACGACCTCGTCGGGATCGAGACGAGCCTCGCGAGCACGCGGCGGGCCTCGGCCCGATTCGAGTACGCCGTCCGCCGGGGTCCGGACCTGCTGGCCACCGGCTTCACCGTGCACGCCTGCGTGAACGGGGACGGACGCCTCCGCAGGCTGCCCCAGGATTTCGTGGCGAGGATGAAGGTCGGCGAGACGGTCGACCGGTGACGAGGAGGGACCATGGACCGCAACCTGGCGCTGGAGGGGGTGCGCATCACCGAGGCGGCCGCGCTGGCGTCGGCCCGCCTGATGGGGCGCGGGGATCACAACGCCGCGGACCACGCCGCCACCGAGGCCATGCGCGGGGCCTTCAACGACCTGGACGTGAACGGTGAGGTGGTGATCGGCGAGGGCGAGAGGGACGAGGCGCCCATGCTCTACATCGGGGAGCACGTCGGCCGTGCCGGCGCCGGGGCCCTGGAGGTGGAGATCGCCGTCGACCCGCTGGAGGGGACGAACCTCTGCGCCACCGGGGCCGCCAACGCCATCAGCGTCATCGCCATGGGGCCCAGGGGCTCGCTCCTGCGGGCGCCCGACACCTACATGGAGAAGATCGCCGTGGGCCCGGACGCCCGCGGGGTGGTTGACCTGACCCGGCCGGTGACCGCCAACCTGCGGGCCGTGGCCGACGCCCTCGGCAAGTACGTGGAAGACCTCACCGTGGTCATCCTCGACCGTCCTCGCCACGACCGGCTCATCCGCGAGGTCCGGGAGGCCGGAGCCCGGATCCGGCTCATCGGCGACGGGGACGTCTCGGCGGCCATCAACACCTGCCTCCCCGACACCGGCATCGACATGCTCATCGGCATCGGTGGGGCGCCCGAGGGAGTCATCAGCGCCGCCGCGCTGCGCTGCATGGGAGGGGACATCCAGGGGCGGCTCCGCTACCGGAACGACGCCGAGCGGGAGAGGGCCCGGGCCATGGGGATCGAGGACGTCGAGAAGGTCTTCCGGATCGACGAGATGGCCCGGGGGGACGTGATGTTCGCCTCCACCGGGGTCACCAACGGCGACTTCCTCAAGGGTGTCCGCTTCACCGGCGACGGGGCGCGCACCCACTCGGTGGTGATGCGCAGCCGCACCGGGACGGTGCGCTACATCGAGACCGAGCACCACTTCCATCAGAAGCCCAACTACGGCTGGTAGAACCGGGAACGGAGGCTCCATGGCTTCGAAGGTCTCGAAGGAGATGGTGGTGGACGTGACGGTGGAGGAGTTCTGGGAGGTCGTCGCCGATTACGAGGCCTACTCCGGCTTCGTCCCCTCCGTGAAGCGGACCCGGGTGGTCCACGCCGACAAGGGAGTGAAGGACGTCGAGTACGAGGTCGACCTCGGGGTGAAGACCATCAAGTACACGCTCCGTCACCTGGAGCACGCACCCAGCCGGATGACCTGGTCGCTCCTGAAGGGCGACATGATGAAGGTCTCCAACGGCGCCTGGGAGCTCTCGAACCACGCCGGCAAGACCCTGGCCCGCTACACCGTCGAGGTCCAGGTGCAGAGGCCGGCGCTCGTGCCCCAGGCCATCGTCGACAGGGTGAGCGACGAGCTGACCAAGGTGCAACTCCCGCGCACCCTCGACGCCTTCAAGGCGAGGGCCGAAAAAGGACGCTGACGCGGTCGGCTTGACCCCCCCGATCCACGCGTGCTACCGAGATCGCAGGAGGTGGCCGGGCCATGCTGGACGCGTTCGTGATCGAGGAGATCCGGCGCCGCGAGCGGGAGCGCGGACGCGACGACCGCCCCGGCATCCAGGTTCCCGTGCCTGTCCCCGTCCTCCCTCCCGAGGACGAGACGCCCCCCGAGGATCCGCCGTCCGGCGGGGTCATCATCATCGACTACGGTTAGCGCCACGGCCCTGGCGACCCGTGAAGAAGGTTGACGGGCGCGCGAACGAGCGTGCAAATTGCGGCACCCCTCTTTCCCGGAGATGCCCGCCATGACCGAGATCATCAACGTCGCAGCCCGAGAGATCCTCGACTCCCGCGGCAATCCCACCGTGGAGGTGGAGGTCGCGGTTGCGAGCGGGCACCTGGGGCGCGCGGCGGTCCCCTCCGGCGCCTCCACCGGCGAACGCGAGGCCCTCGAGCTCCGCGACGGCGACAAGAAGCGCTACCTGGGCAAGGGCGTGAGGAAGGCCGTCCAGAACGTGATGAACGCCATCGGGCCGGCCATCGTGGGCATGGACGCCTCCGACCAGGCCGCCCTCGACGCCCGGATGGTCGCGCTCGACGGGACGAAGACCAAGGCCAAGCTGGGCGCCAACGCCATCCTGGGCGTCTCCCTGGCCGCCGCCCGGGCCGCCTCGCTCTCGCACGAGCTGCCGCTCTACCGGTACGTGGGCGGGGCCAACGCCCGCACGCTGCCGGTCCCGCTCATGAACATCCTGAACGGCGGTGCGCACGCCGACTCGAACGTGGACATCCAGGAGTTCATGGTGGTTCCGCTCGGGGCCCCGAGCTTCGCCGAGGGGCTGCGGTACGGCGCCGAGGTGTTCCACGCCCTGAAGAAGGTGCTGAAGGGCAAGGGGGCCTCCACCGGTGTCGGCGACGAGGGCGGCTACGCGCCCAACCTGGCCTCCAACGAGGCGGCCCTGGCCGTGATCATGGAGGCCATCGCGGCCACGGGGCTCAAGCCCGGCAAGCACGTGGGCCTCGCGCTCGACTGCGCCTTCTCCGAGGCCTTCGACGCCAAGTCCGGCAAGTACGTCCTGAAGGGGGAGGGCAAGACCTACGACCAGAAGGGGCTCGTCGACTGGTACGAGAGCCTGGTCGCGAAGTACCCCATCGTCTCCATCGAGGACGGTTGCGGCGAGAACGACTGGAAGGGCTGGAAGCTCCTGACCGAGCGCCTGGGCGCGAAGATCCAGCTCGTCGGCGACGACGTCTTCGTCACCAACACCGAGATCCTGGCCCGCGGCATCGACGAGGGAGTGGCCAACTCCATCCTCGTCAAGGTGAACCAGATCGGGTCGCTCACCGAGACCCTCGAGGCCGTCCGCATGGCCCACCGTGCCGGATACACCAGCGTGATGAGCCACCGCTCGGGCGAGACCGAGGACACCACCATCGCCGACCTGGCGGTGGCCTGCGACTGCGGCCAGATCAAGACCGGATCGGCCTCGCGCACCGATCGCGTGGCCAAGTACAACCAGCTGCTCCGCATCGAGGAGGAGCTGGGGAAGACCGCCCGCTACGCGGGCCGTGACGCCTTCCGGGCGCTCCGCGAGTAAGCGCCGTTTCACGCGCTGGGCGAGGTTTGACATCGGTCAGGCCGGGGTCTACCTTCGCGTCCCCCCGTTCACGGAGGTCGTCGAAGGATGCGGTCCGATTGGGTCAAGAAGCGCCGGGGCCAGCCGAACGTCTCGCAGATGCACTACGCCCGCAAGGGCATGGTGACGGAGGAGATGGCGCACGTCGCAGCGAGGGAGAAGCTCGACCCCGAGTTCATCCGGAGCGAGGTCGCCCGGGGGCGCATGATCATCCCGGCCAACGTGGCCCATCCCGAGCTCGATCCCATCGCCATCGGGATCGGCGCCACCTGCAAGATCAACGCGAACATCGGCAACAGCGCGGTGGTCAGCGACATCGCGGGTGAGCTCGAGAAGCTGCGCATCTGTCTCAAGTACGGCGCCGATACCGTGATGGACCTCTCCACCGGCGGCGACATCCCGCAGATCCGGGAGGCCATCCTCCGGCACAGCCCGCTGCCGGTGGGCACCGTGCCCATCTACGAGGCCATGGCCCACGTCAGCGACGTGGCCCAGCTCACGCCCGAGCTGCTCCTCCAGGTCATCGAGTCCCAGGCCCGCCAGGGCGTCGACTACATGACCATCCACGCCGGCCTGCTGCGCGACTTCATCCCGCTGGCCGCCCGGAGGGTCACCGGCATCGTCTCGCGGGGCGGCGCGCTCATGGCGCAGTGGATGCTCGCCAACCGCGCCGAGAACCCGCTCTACACCCACTTCGACGCCATCTGCGAGATCTTCAAGCGCTACGACGTGGCCTTCTCCCTCGGAGACGGCCTGCGCCCGGGTTGTCTGGCCGACGCCTCCGACGAGGCCCAGTTCGCCGAGCTCCGGGTCCTCGGGGACCTGACCCGGCGCGCCTGGAAGCACGACGTCCAGGTCATGGTGGAGGGTCCGGGCCACGTCCCGCTCGACCAGATCCCCATGAACATGGAGAAGGAGCGGGAGCTCTGCGACGAGGCACCGTTCTACGTCCTCGGGCCGCTCGTCACCGACATCGCCCCCGGCTACGACCACATCACGAGCGCCATCGGCGCGACCGTGGCGGCCCAGCACGGCGCCGCCATGCTCTGCTACGTGACGCCGCGCGAGCACCTGGGCCTCCCCGATGCGGACGACGTCCGGCAGGGGATCGTCGCCTACAAGATCGCCGCGCACGCCGCCGACGTGGCCCGGCACCGTCCCGGCGCCCGCGACCGTGACGACGCGCTCTCCCGAGCCCGCTACGCCTTCGACTGGCGCCAGCAGTTCGCGCTCTCGCTCGATCCGGAGACCGCACGGTCGATGCACGACGAGACGCTCCCGCACGAGGCCTTCAAGGACGCCGAGTTCTGCTCGATGTGCGGACCCAAGTTCTGCTCGATGAAGATCCACACCCACCTGACCGAGCTCGCCTGCCACGGCGACCCGGCCAGCGTGGACGAGCAGGGGAAGCCCGTCGCATCGTCGCCGGCCGCCGCGCACTGACGGGGCCTCCCGGTCAGCCGCCGATCCGCACCATCGTCTCGAAGGACTCCTCCTCCATGTGGTGGCGCTCGCGCTTGCGCGACAGCCCCTCGCGGATGGCGGCCTCGATGGCGTCGTCCGTGGCGTCCCGGAGGAGCCCGGCCAGCGGGACCTCGTCGCGGCCGCCCAGGCAGGCGCGGAGCGCGCCGGATGCGCTCACCCGCACCCGGTTGCAGTCGCCGCAGAAGTTCTCGGTGATGGCCCCGATGAATCCCAGCAGCCCCCGGACCTCGCGGCCGGCGTCCAGGGAGGTTCCGCGCAGGTGGCGGGCCGGGCCCCATCCGCGCGTGTCGTCGGGCTCGAGGCGCACCCCCTGCTCCACCAGCAAACGCTGCATCTCCCCGACCGAGACCGGCGCCCCGCCCCCGAAGGGCATGAGCTCGATGTACCGGGCGATGGCCCCGTTGCGCCAGGCGAAGCGGGCCAGCTCTCCCAGCTCGCCGGAGTTCACGTCGCGCAGGACCACCGTGTTCACCTTGAGGGATGGGTAGCCGGCGGCGGCGGCGGCGGTGATGCCGCGGCGGATGCGCTCCACGTCGGCGGCCCTCCCGGAGAGGCGGGAGAGTCGCTCGCCGTCGAGGGTGTCGAAGGACACGTTGAGCTGCCGGAGGCCGGCCTGGCGCAGGGGTCCGGCCAGTTCCTCCAGCCGGTGGCCGTTGGTGGTGAGCGCGAGCTCCTCGATTCCCGGTGTGCCGTGCAGGTCGGCGACGATCTCCACGATGTCGCGGCGGAGCGTGGGTTCACCTCCGGTCAGACGGATGCGCCGGATGCCCATGCCGGCGAAGATCCCGGCCAGGCGGCGGATGTCGGGGCGCTCCAGGGCATCGCCGTGCGCGGTCTCCAGGCCCGGGCTGCAGTAGCTGCAGCGGAAGTTGCAGCGTTCGGTGAGGGAGAGGCGAAGGTAGACGATGCGGCGTCCCTGCGGATCGACCAGCGGCGGGCGGGAGTCCGGGGCGGGGGTGCCGGTCACAGGGGACGGGTCTCCTGCCGCGCGATGGTCTCGATGCCGGCCTGACCGATTCCGAGGAGGGCCTCAACCACCTGGGGGTCGAACTGGGTCCCCGACTGGCGCCCGATCTCGCGGATGGCCTGCTCGAACCCGAGACTCCTCCGGTACGGGCGGTCGCTCGCCATGGCGTCGAGCGCGTCGGCCACCGCGAAGATGCGCGCACCCACCGGGATGCGGTCGCCCTCCAGCCCGCGAGGATAGCCGGATCCGTCGAACCGCTCCTGGTGGGAGAGGACGATGTCGGCCGGGATCCGGAGGAAGCCGATGGACTTGAGGATGTTGAATCCGGTCTGGGGGTGCTTCCGCATCTCCTCCCACTCGGAGGCGTCGAGCGGTCCGGGCTTGAGGAGGATGGCGTCGGGGACGCCGATCTTGCCGATGTCGTGCAGGAGGGCGCCGCGGAAGATGTCGTTCCGCTTGTCCATGGGCACCCCCAACCGGTCGGCGAGGGCCAGCGTGTAGCGTCCCACCCGCTGCGAGTGGTCCCCGGTCTCGTGCTCCCGGGCGTCGAGGGCGGCCACCAGCGCGTAGAGCGTGCTGTGGTAGGCGGCCTCGACCTCGACGAGTGCGCGGCGCAGGTCGGAGGCCTTCTCCCGCACGGTTCTCTGCAGGCTCGTCCGGTAGCGCTCCCGGGCCCGCTCGTCCCGCCTCCTGGAAAGGGCACGCTCGATGGAGCGCAGCAGGTCGCCCGACTTGGGGGGCTTGAGCAGGTAGTCGGTGGCGCCCCGCCGCAGGCACTCCACCGCGGCCTCGGTGTCGCCGAATGCGGTGAGCATCACCACCGCCGTGTCGGGCCGCTCCCGGCGCAGGCGGTCGAGGAGCCAGAGGCCGTCCTTGCCGGGCATCTTCATGTCGCTGATGACGAGGTGAGGCTCGATCTCGCGGACCAGGTCGAGGGCCGCCTCGGCGCCGGAGGTGGTCCGGCAGTCGTATCCCTCGTCGGAGAGCACCATGCCGATGGCGTCGCGAACGACGGCGTCGTCGTCCACGATCAGCACGCGCGCCGCCGTGCCGTCGGCCGGTTCCAGGCTCGACGAGTTGCCCGTCATGGGAGCACCTACATACCCCAGCGGGAGGTCGCAGGCCACGGGAACTCCAGGCCCAGGAGGCCCCCCAAGCCCCCTTGAACCGGTGGGAGTCCGCGAATAGAAACCGCCCGGATGAACGAGCCATCCTCGAGACTTCCGGTGATCGATCCGGACCCCGCCGACCGGGGGCGCGAGGCCCTGGCCGGCATCCGGGCCGCCGGACTGCCCATCAACGCCCGCAAGCCAGGGTGGCTGCGGGTGGGGGTTCCAGGCGGGGAGCGGTACGGTCGGGTCCGGGAGACCCTTTCCGGCTTGAAGCTGCATACCGTCTGCGCCGAGGCCCACTGCCCGAACGTCGCCGAGTGCTGGGGAGGCGGGACGGCCACGGTGATGCTGATGGGGGACACCTGCACCCGCGGATGCCGGTTCTGCCAGGTGAAGACCGCGGCCCGCCCGCCCGCCCTCGATCCCGACGAGCCCCGCCACGTGGCGGACGCCGTGCGGAAGCTCGACCTCGATTACGTCGTGGTCACGAGCGTCGACCGGGACGATCTCCCCGATGGCGGCGCGGCCCACTTCGCCGAGGCCATCCGGCGACTCAAGGAGATCCCCGGCCTTCTGGTCGAGGTCCTAACCCCCGACTTCCAGGGCGATGCCGGCGCGGTCCGGACCGTCGGGAACGCGGGACCGGACGTCTTCGCGAACAACCTGGAGACCGTCCGGCGGCTGACCCCCGCGGTCCGCGACGGCCGCGCCGGGTACGACCAGACCCTCGGTGTGCTGGCCTTGATGAAGAGGGAGTTCCCGGCCGTGGCAACCAAGTCCTCCATCATGGTGGGGCTGGGGGAGAGGACCGACGAGGTCGAGCAGGCGATGCGCGACCTCCGGGGCGCCGGAGTCGAGGTGCTGACCCTGGGACAGTACCTCCGCCCGTCTGCCTGGCACCTGCCGGTGGTGGAGTTCGTGACCCCGGAGGCCTTCGCCGCCTACGAGGCGACGGGGAGGGAACTCGGCTTCCGCTACGTGGCGAGCGGGCCGCTGGTCCGTTCCAGCTACCGGGCCGGGGAGCTCTTCATGAAGGGCGTGATCGAGTCGCGCGCCTCCCAGGCGCCGTGACGGAGGGTGAGTGATGCGACGCGTGCGCGACATCGAGGAGGCGAGGAAGCGCAAGGGAAGCCTTCCCGGCGGGAGCCCGGGTGGCGGCCGGTGGGAGCGGGAGTTCCCGCTCCGGACCGTGATCGCCGACGACGGTTCCGCCGATCCCGCCGAGGTGACGGTCCCGGACGAGCAGGCCGTGGAACTGTACCGCTGGATGCTCCTCTCCCGGGAGGTGGACGAGCGCATGGTACAGCTGCAGCGCCAGGGTCGCATCGCCTTCTACATCGGCGCCATCGGAGAGGAGGCGACCGTGCTCGGCACAGTCGCCGGGATGGAGGAGCGGGACTGGCTCTTCCCGTCGTACCGCGAGCACGCCGGGGCGCTGTTCCGCGGGATGCCGCTCGTCACCTTCGTGTGCGACCTGCTGGGGAACGCCGGTGATCGCATGCTCGGACACCAGATGCCCTGCCACGAGGCCTGGGCGGCCGGCCGGTTCGTCTCCATCAGCGCTCCCATCGCGACGCAGGTCCCCCAGGCGGTGGGAGCCGCCTGGGCGGCCCGCATCCGCGGCGACGACATGGTCGCCCTCACCTGGTTCGGGGAGGGCGCCACGAGCGCCAACGACTTCCACACCGGCGCCAACTTCGCCGGAGTCCACAAGGTCCCGGTGATCATGGCCTGCCGCAACAACGGCTGGGCCATCAGCGTGCCCCGGGAACTGCAGACGGCCTCCGAGACCATCGCCCAGAAGGCCGTGGCCTACGGCATCCACGGCGAGCGCGTCGACGGGAACGACCTGCTCGCGGTGCACGCCGCCACCCGGCGAGCCCGGGATCGCGCGTCCGCCGGGCAGGGCCCCACGCTCCTCGAGTGCGTGACCTACCGGGTCGAGGGACACTCGACCTCCGACGACCCCCGCGCGTACCGCGGAACGGACGAGGTGGAGGCCTGGCGAGCCCGGGATCCCATCCTCCGGCTGGGCCGGTACCTGACGTGGAAGAACCTCATGGGGCCCGGGGAAGCGGAGGCCTTCCGCGCCGAGGCCCGGGAACGGGTGCGGCGCGCGGTCGAGGAAGCCGAGGCCTTCGCCCCAAGGCCGGCTCTCGAGACCCTCTTCGAGGGGGTGTACGCCGAGCCTCTCTGGCAGCAGCGGGAGCAGCTCCAGGAGCTGCGGGCCGCGGTCGCCGCCGACCCCCGCACATCGAGCCCCCGGTAGCGGAGCCCCATGGCGACGATGAACATCATCCAGGCAGTGAACGACGCCCTCAGGCTCGAGATGCGGCGCGACCGGGACGTCGTCGTCCTGGGAGAGGACGTGGGGAAGTTCGGCGGGGTGTTCCGCGCCAGCCAGGGACTGCAGGAGGAGTTCGGCAAGGAACGGGTCATCGACACGCCGCTGGCCGAGAGCGGGGTCATCGGGACGGCGCTGGGCATGGCGCTCTACGGGCTCAAGCCCGTGCCGGAGATCCAGTTCGCCGACTTCATCTTCCCCGCCATGGACCAGATCCTGAGCGAGGTGGCCAAGTACCGGTACCGCTCCGGGGGCCAGTACACCTGCCCCATGGTGATCCGGACTCCCTACGGCGGGGGGATCCGCGGGGGCCACTATCACTCCCAGTCCCCGGAGGCCCACTTCATCCACACCGCGGGGCTGAAGGTGGTCGTCCCGTCCAACCCGTATGACGCCAAGGGGCTGCTCGCCTCCGCCATCCGCGACCCCGACCCGGTCCTCTTCTTCGAGCCGAAGCGCGTGTACCGCGCCGCCAAGGGGGAGGTCCCCGAGGGCGAGGTGGTCGTGCCCATCGGAAAGGCCAAGGTCACCCGGGAGGGAAGCCACGTGACGGTGATCGCCTGGGGGGCCATGTGGCACGAGGCCGATCAGGCGGCGAGGGAGGCCGCCGCGCTCGGCATCGAGGCCGAGCTGCTCGACCTGCGGTCGTTGCAGCCCCTCGACGTCGACGCCATCACCGGGTCGGTGCGCAAGACCGGCCGCGCGGTGATCGTCCACGAGGCGCCGCGCACCTGCGGCTTCGGCGCCGAGATCTCCGCGCTCGTCCAGGAGCGCTGCTTCCTCCACCTGGAGGCGCCGGTGACCCGCGTCACCGGGTTCGACACGCCGTTCCCGTACACGCTCGAGAGCGAGTACCTGCCGCGCGCGCCGCGCATCCTGAAGGCCATCCGCGAGGTGGTCGCGTTCTAGCCGCCCCAGGAAGGGGACACATGGCCTACCAGTTCCTGCTGCCCGACATCGGCGAAGGGGTCGTCGAGGCGGAGATCCTGAAGTGGTTCGTGAAGCCCGGCGACGCCGTGGTGGAGGACCAACCCCTCGCCGAGGTGATGACCGACAAGGCCACCGTGACCATCCCCTCGCCGAAGCGCGGGACGGTGACGCGCCTGCTCTGGAAGGAGGGGGACGTCGCCAGGGTCCACCACGCCCTGGTCGAGCTGGAGCTCGACGGTGGGGCGCCCGAGGTGGCATCGGTCGTTCCGCTGCCGAAGGCGACCGCTCCGGGCCCGGCGCCCGTCGCGTCCGCGCCTGCCTCCGAGGTCAGGGCCGCCGTTGCCGAGGCGGTCGACCGCGCAGCGCCGGGCCTGGCCGGGAAGGCCCTGGCGGCGCCGGCCGTGCGAGCGCTCGCCCGCGAGCTGGGCATCGACATCCAGCGCGTCCCGCCCACGGGACCTGGCGGCCGGGTCACGAAGGAGGACGTGCGCACCCGGGCGAGCGGGAACGGGCAGGGGCGATCTCCGGGCACCGGACTTCCGCAGGCAGGCGCGACGACCATCGCCCCGGGCACGGTGGAGGTCGTCCCGGTCCGGGGCCTTCGCCGCCGCATCGCCGAGAAGATGGCGCTCTCCAAGCGGACGGCCGCCCACTTCACGTTCGTCGAGCAGGTGGACGCGACCGAGCTCGTGGCCATGAAGGGCCGGATGGCGAAGGGTGCCGAGGCCGAGGGGGTCAAGGTCACCTTCCTGCCCTTCGTCCTCAAGGCGGCCGTGGCAGCGCTGAGGAAGTTTCCGCAGCTCAACGCCACCTTCGACGAGGAGCGCGGGGAGATCCACCGGAAGCACTGGTACGACCTGGGCATCGCGGCAGCCACCGACCAGGGACTCACGGTGCCGGTGGTCCGGCACGCCGACCGACGCTCCATCGTCGACCTGGCCCGCGAGATCGAGCGGCTCGGGGCCGACAGCCGCGCCGGCAGGCTTCGCCCCGACGACGTGGGGAACTCCACCTTCACGGTGACGAGCCTCGGAGCGCTCGGAGGCATGTTCGCGACCCCGGTGATCAACTTCCCCGAGGTCGCCATCCTGGGTGTGCACCGCATCCGACCCACGCCGGTTGCCCGGGACGGCCAGGTCGTGGTCCGGGACGTCATGTACGTCTCCCTGACCAGCGACCACCGCGTCGTCGACGGAACCGAGGCGGCCGCCTTCACCTACGAGGTGATCCGGAACCTCGAGGACCCGGCGCTGCTCTTCCTCCACACGGTGTAGCGGGTGATCGACACCCACTGCCACCTCGACGGCCCGGCCTTCGACGCCGACAGGGACGCGGTGCTGGCGCGGGCCCGTGCTGCCGGAGTCACCGACGTGGTCGTTCCCGCGGTGGATCCGGGAGGGTGGGAGCGGCTGCTCGGCCTCTGCGCCGGATACCCGGGCGTCCACGCGGCCCTGGGGATCCACCCGCAGGCGCTTCCTGAGATCGACCCGGGGGACGACGACCGCCACCTGGCCGATCTCGAGGGTTTGCTCGGCCAGGGCGGAGCGATCGCGGTCGGCGAGTGCGGCCTGGACGGCCCGGCCGTGGCGGCCGGAGCCTCCCTGGACCGGCAGCGATCCGTCCTCCGCGGCCACCTGGCCATCGCCCGCAGGCTCGGTCTCCCCGTGCTCCTCCATTCCCTCCGGGCGCACGACGCCATGCGGGAGGAGCTGGAGCGGGACGGCGTCCCCTCCGGAGGGGTCCTGCACAGCTTCTCCGGGAGCGCCGAGCAGGTCCCTCCCTTCGCCGCGCTGGGGCTCCACTTCTCCTTTGCAGGGCCGGTCACCTACGAGGCGGCCCGGAAGCCCCTCGCAGCCGCCCGGGCCGTCTCCCTGGACCGGCTGCTCGTGGAGACCGACGCTCCCGACCAGGCCCCGCACCCGCATCGCAGGACGAGGAACGAGCCGGCCCACCTGCCCCTCGTCCTCGGGGCGGTGGCGCTCGCGATCGGGTGCGCCCCCACCGAGCTCGAGCGCCTCACCACCCGGAATGCTCGGCGCCTGCTGCGGCTGACTCCGGCCTGAACCGTGACCGCTCCCCGGAAGCCGTCGCCGCGCGCGGACCGAAACGCCCGCCTCCTCGGGCTCGAGGCGGTGGAGCGGCTCTCCGCGGCCCATGTGGTCGTGCTGGGTCTCGGCGGGGTCGGGTCCTTCACCGCCGAGGCGCTCGCCCGCGGCGGGGTGGGGCGATTGACCCTGGTGGATGGGGAGCGCGTCGAGGAGACCAACGCCAACCGCCAGCTCCACGCCCTGGACGGCTCCTTCGGCCGGTTCAAGGCGGAGGCCGTCACGGAGCGGCTCCGGCTCGCCGTCCCCGCGGCCGCCATCGAACCGTTCTGCCTGCCCTACGGCCCGGAGACGGCCGAAGCGATCGTCCCGCCCGGGATCTCCTACGTGGTCGACGCGATGGACACGGTGGTGGCGAAGCTCCACGTGATCGCCCGCTGCCTGGACCTCGGCATTCCGGTGGTGACGGCGCTGGGCGCCGCCCGGCGCGTCGACCCGACCGCCGTCCAGGTCACCGACCTCTCCGAGACCCACACGGACCAGCTCGCCAAGGACGTCCGCAAGTACCTGCGGAGACGTCACGCGATCCCGGCCACCGCGCCGCTGGGGGTGAAGGCCGTCTGGTCGGTGGAGGAGCCGAGGGAGACCCTGTCCATGCCCGGCGACGCCTCGGGAGTCCCCGGGACCCGCCCCGGTCCGGACGGGCGACGGCGCAGGGACCCGAGATGCCACGGAAGCGTGGCCTTCGTGACGGGAGTCTTCGGCCTGGTCGCCGCGGCGGTGGTGGTGCAGGACCTCGGCGGGGTGTTTCCGCGGACCCCCAAGGTGCTCGCGGACGCCGAGCGGGCGAGACGGCGAAAGCGCGGTATATCCAGGGCAACCAGGAGAGACGGATGACGACCAAGACCTACGACGCGGTGGTTATCGGGGCCGGGCCCGGCGGCTACGTGGCCGCCATCCGGCTGGCCCAGCTCGGGAAGAAGACCGCGCTGGTCGAGAAGGAGTCGCTGGGCGGGGTCTGCCTGAACTGGGGCTGCATCCCATCCAAGGCGTTCATCGCGGCCGGCAACCTGGTCGACGAGATCCGCGGAGCGGCGGAGCGCGGCATCCTGGTCTCCGAGCCCAAGGTGGACGTGGCCAGGCTTCGCGCCTTCAAGGAGGGCGTGGTGAAGAAGCTCGTCGGGGGCGTCGGCGCGCTCGAGAAGGGTAACGGGGTCGAGGTGATCAAGGGAACGGCGACCTTCGTCGGCCCGAACGCGGTGGAGGTCGAGGCCGGCGGGGAGAAGATCCGCGTCGAGGCCGGGGCGTTCATCCTGTCCACCGGAGCCCGGCCCATCGCCATTCCTGGATTCGCCTTCGGCAAGGACGTCTGGACGGCACGTGAAGCGCTCGATCTCCCCGAGATCCCGGGCCGCCTCCTCGTCATCGGTGGTGGGGTGATCGGGATGGAACTCGGCACCGTGTACGCGAAGCTGGGTTCCAAGGTGACGATCGTCGAGGCGTTGCCCGCGCTCCTGACCGGGGTGGACCCCGAGGCGGTCCGGATCGTCCAGAAGGGGCTTCGTCAGCGGGGAGTGGAGGTCCACCTGAACGCCAAGGCGAAGGGGATGGACGCCGCCGACGGGGCTCACTCGATCCGCATCGAGGTGGAAGGGAAGGAGCAGGCCATCCCTGCCGACAAGGTGCTCGTGGCGGTGGGTTTCCGGCCCAACACCGAGGGTCTCGGGCTGGAGGCTGCGGGGGTCAAGCTCGACGCCAAGGGCTACGTGCAGGTCGACGACCAGTTGCGCACGTCGTCTCCCTCGGTGTTCGCCGTCGGGGACGTGGCGGGTCCCCCGTTCCTGGCCCACAAGGCGTCCAAGGAGGGGGAGATCGCCGCCGAGGTCATCGCCGGGCACAAGTCGGCGCGGGACTGGGTGGCCATGCCCGGCGCCATCTTCACCGACCCCGAGGTGGCCACGACCGGCCTCTCCGAGGAGCAGGCTCGCGCCCGGGGCCTCGACCCCATCGTCGGGAAGTTCGCCTTCGCCGCGCTGGGGCGCGCCATCGCCATCGACCACACCGAGGGTTTCGTGAAGGTCGTCGCCGACCGGGAATCGAAGATCCTGCTGGGCGTCACCATGGTGGGCCCGGAGGCCTCCGATCTCATCGCCGAGGCGACCCTGGCCCTCGAGATGGGGGCCTACGTCGAGGACGTGGCCCTCACCGTGCACGCCCATCCAACGCTCGCCGAGGCCTTCATGGAGGCCAGCAAGGCCGCGCTCGGCGAGGCCATCCACGCCATCAACCGGCCGGAGCGCCCGCGCCGCGAGAAGGCGGGGGCGCCCGCACAGGGCTGAGGGGACGGCGCGTGCGGACGATCCGGGTCCACAAGCTCGGGCGGGTCGAGTACGCCGACGGCCTGGAGCTGATGCGGCTGGCCGCCGAGCGCGTCCGAGCCCGCGATCCCGACGCCGACTGGCTCTTCCTGCTGGAGCACCCGCCGGTCCTCACCCTGGGGAGGGGGGCCGATCCGGGCAACGTGGTCGCCTCGCCGGGATGGCTCGACGCACGGGGATTCGAGATCCACGAGACCGACCGGGGAGGGGACGTGACCTACCACGGCCCCGGCCAGATCGTGGCCTATCCCGTGGTCGACCTCTCGGCGAGGCCCGACGTCCGGAGGTTCGTGGGAGCGCTCGAGGAGGCCATGATCCGGTCGTGCGCCGACTGGAACGTCACGGCAGGCCGCCACCCCGAGCACCGCGGGGCCTGGATCGGGGCGCGCAAGGTCGGCGCCGTGGGAGTCCACCTCTCCCGCTGGATCTCCACGCACGGGCTCGCCTTCAACGTCGACGCCGACCTGGGGCACTTCGGCGCCATCGTCCCCTGCGGCATCGGCGACCCGTCTCTCGGCGTCACCACGCTGGCAGCCGAGCTCCGGCGCGCCGGGCGGGTGCCACCCTCCCTGGCGGAGGTCGAGGAGCGGCTTGCGGTCCACCTTTGCGGGCTGCTCGAGCGGGAACGCGTGGACGGCGCCTTCGACCTCCACACCATCTCGGTCACGGCGACGCGAGCCGATGGGAAGGTCCTCCTCCTCCGCCGTTCCGAGGAGCGGGGAGGCTTCTGGCAGCAGGTGACGGGCCGGATCGAGCCGGGGGAGTCGCCGGCCGTGGCGGCCCGTCGTGAACTCCTGGAGGAGACCGGGGCCGACGTCCCGGTCCGGCCGCTCGGCTACGTCCACGGATTCGCACTGGGGCCTGCACAGGCCGGTCCAGTCGGCGGGGGGCTTCGCACCGGCCGGGAGACGGGCTTCGCCGCCCTGCTTCCCGACGCCTTCGAGCCCCGACTTTCCAGCGAGCACCGGGAGTGGGGCTGGTTCGAGGCCGGCGAGGCGCTGGCCCGGCTGCCCTGGGCCGGACTGCGCAGGTCGGTCCGGATGGCGGTGGCGGAGGCCGCCTCGCGGGTCGCGCTTGCCCCCGACCTCGCTTCGTGATTCTTTTTCCGGCTCCTCCAGCGCCCAGGCAGGTCACATGATCACCGTAGAGAAGATCGGCGGCACGTCGATGTCGAAGTTCGACGACGTGCTCGCGAACATCATGCTGCGCGACCCGAAGCAGGTGTACGGCCGGGTCTACATCGTCTCCGCCTACGCGGGGGTGACGAACGAGCTGCTCGAGAACAAGAAGACCGGCGCTCCGGGGATCTACGCCAAGTTCGCCCAGGGGGACGACTACCACGCTGCCCTCGAGGCCCTGCTCGGCAAGCTCAAGGCGACCAACGCCGGCTTCGCCTCCCTGGGGCTCGACGTCCGGGCGGCCGACGACTTCCTCGACAAGCGGATGAGGGAGCTCCGCGCCTACCTGGACTCGATGCGCCACGTCCTGGCGAGCGGCTATCTCCGGCGGGACAACGTGCTGCTGGCCGCCCGGGAGATGCTGGCCGCCATCGGCGAGGCGCACAGCGCGTACAACAGCGTGGCCATCCTGAACGCGAAGGGCGTGAAGGCCCAGCTCCTCGATCTCTCCGGCTTCGACGACGACGACCCGCTCACCATCGACCAGCGCATCCACAAGTCCTTCCAGGGAGTGGACGTGGCCGGGCAGGTGGTGGTGGTCACCGGCTACACCAAGGGCGTCGAGGGCATCATGCGGGAGTTCGACCGCGGGTACTCCGAGGTCACCTTCAGCAAGGTCGCGGTCGAGCTGCGCCCCGCCGAGGCCATCATCCACAAGGAGTTCCACCTCTCCTCGGCCGACCCGGAGATCGTGGGGGCGAAGAACACCGTCCTGGTCGGGATGACCAACTACGACGTGGCGGACCAGCTGGCCGACGTGGGCATGGAGGCCATCCACCCGAAGGCCGCGAAGCCCATGGAGCTGGCGGCGATCCCGCTCCGCCTCAAGAACACCTTCGAGCCCGACCACCCGGGAACGCTGATCACCAAGGAGTACGTGGGGACGAAGGCCCGCATCGAGGTCATCGCCGGCTCCCCCAAGGTGACGGCCATCGAGATCCACGACCCGTCCATGGTGGGAACCGTCGGGTTCGACGCCCGGGTGATGGAGGTCTTCGGCCGTCACTCGGTGTCCTACATTCTCAAGGCCACCAACGCGAACTCGATCACCCATGTGGTCTGGGACAAGGCGGTCACGCCGGCCTTCGTCGAGGAGCTCGAGAACGCCTACGAGACCGTGACGGTGGTCCCGTCGGCCATGGTCTGCGCCATCGGGACGAACATCGCCTTTCCGGGCGTGCTGGCCCGCGCCACCCAGGCCCTGGCCGAGCACCGGATCAACGTGAACGCCGTGTCCCAGTCGCTCCGCCAGACCAACATCCAGTTCGTCATCGGGAGGGAGGACTACAAGCGTGCGGTGGCGGCGCTCAACGAGGCGCTCTGCCTCAACCCCCCGACCGTGCCGTAGCAGCGCGGATTCCTACAGGTCCAGCCCGCCCTCGTCGACGAGCCGGCACACCGCCGCGATGTCCCGGTGGAGCTCCCGGTCCTCGTCGAGGTGGGGAACCACCTCGCGGATGCGCCGGTGCGCCTCGGCGACGCGCGCGGCGGGGCGAAGCGGGCGGCGAAGATCGAGGGCCTGCGCGGCCACCAGCATCTCGATGGCGAGGCAGGTGCGGACGTTCTCCACCACCGACCGGGCCTTCAGGGCGGCGGTCATGCCCATCGAGACGTGGTCCTCGCGCCCGGCCGAGGACGGGATGGAGTCGACGCTGGCGGGGTGGGCAAGCACCTTGTTCTCCGAGACCAGCGCCGCGCTCGTCACCTGGGCGATCATGTACCCGGAGTCGAGGCCGGGGTTCCGGGCCAGGAAGGGCGGGAGCCCGGAGAGCATCGGGTTCACCAGCTGCTCCACGCGCCGCTCGGAGATGGTTGCCAGGTGGGAGGCGGCGATGGACATCACGTCGAGGGCCAGGGAGACCGGCTGTCCGTGGAAGTTCCCGCCGGAGACGATGTCCCCCAGCTCGGCGAAGACCAGCGGGTTGTCGGTGGCGGCGTTGGCCTCGCGGGCGAGGACACCCCGGGAGAAGGCCAGGCCGTCGCGGGCCGCCCCGTGCACCTGCGGCATGCATCGGAGGGAGTAGGGGTCCTGCACCCTGTGGCAGCCGGGCCCCTGGTGGGAGGCGTTGAGGGGCGAGTCGGCGAGCAGCTCCCGGAGATGGCCGGCCGCATCGGCCTGGCCGGGCTGGCCGCGGACCTCCTGGATGGACGCCAGGAAGGGACGGTGGGAGCCGAGCAGCCCCTCCAGGGTCATTGCGCCGGCCACGTCGGCCATGCCGGCCAGCCGGTCGGCGCGAACCTGAGCGAGGGAGCCGACCGCCACCATGGCCTGGGTGCCGTTCACGAGCGCGAGCCCCTCCTTGGCCTGGAGCACCACCGGGCGCAGGCCGACGCGGGCCAGCGCCTCGCGCCCCGGGAGGCGATGGCCTCCCACCCAGGCTTCTCCCTCGCCGATGACGACGAGCGCCAGGTGCGCGAGCGGCGCGAGGTCGCCGGACGCTCCGACCGACCCGCGCTCGGGAACGACCGGGATGCAGTCCCTCTCGAGCAAGGCCAGCACGAGGTCGAGCGTCTCCTCCCGGATGCCGCTGCGCCCCTTTGCGAGGACGTTGGCCCGGAGCAGGACGAGGGCACGTGCCTCCGCCGGGGACAGGGGCGCCCCGACGCCGGCCGCATGCGAGAGGACGAGGTTTCGCTGGAGCCTCTCCAGATCTCCACGGGCGATGCGGACCTCGGCCAGCGTCCCGAAACCGGTGTTGATGCCGTAATGGGCCTCCCCGTCGTCGAGCCGGGATTCCACGAGCGCTCGTGCGGCCCTGACCCGCTCCCGCGCGGTGGGCGACAGCTCGACCCGAGCGCCTCCACGGGCCACGAGCTCGATCTGGGGCAGCCCCAGGTTTTCTCCGTCGACGACGACGCGGACCATGTTCACCTCCGGCCGGGCATGAATCGCATGATTCCTGGTCGATTCCCACCCCGGCCCCGGGTGGCCCGCGCCTTGCTGTGCCACGCCCCGTGGGTCGCCGCCTCGCCCTCGTCGCGCTCCTCGTCGCCACCCTGATTCCCTCGGGCCTGCGCCGCCTTCCACCGGCCGGACGCGCCGTCTGCGAGCCCGAGGGGCGTGGGGTGCCGCCCGGTCACTGGATCGGCTGCCGGGAGGATCCGGGACCCGCCCGCCCGTTGACCGGGCTGGAACTCGTCCTCCTGGGCCGGCCGGTGGACCTCGACAGGGCGACCGTCGAGGATCTGGCCGCGGTCCCGGGCATCGGGCCCGGACTCGCCGCCGAGGTGGTCCGGGACAGGGAGGAGCACGGGCCGTTTCGCACGCCGGACGCCTTGCGGCGCGTGCGGGGAATCGGTCCCGCCCGGATGGAGCGGGCGCGCCCCTGGGTCCGCACCACGTCTCCGTAGCGACGGGCCGAGTGCATGGGCTAGTCTCCCCGGGGGAGGGACACCCTTGCGGATCCGCTGCGAACGCTGCGCGACCACCTACGAGCTGGACGACAAGCGGTTGCCTCCCCACGGGGCGCTGGTGAAGTGCACGCGCTGTGATCACGTTTTCCGGGCCGCGCCGCCGGCCCCCCGCTCCGCCTCGACCCCGCCGGGCGCTCCCGAGGACTCCACCCGGCCGACGGGCGAGGAGCGGACTGCGCTCTTCGGATTCTCTGCGCCGGCCGGGGAGGAGCAGACCGCGAACCTCGCGGCGGCCCCTCCGCCCGGGCCCGCCACGACGAGGCGCAGGGAAGCGGCACCAGCGCGGGGAGCTGGGGGCTCGCCGGTACCGGGGCCCGCCCGGTCGAGATCGCCCTGGCCCTGGGTGATCGTCGCGGCGCTGCTCCTCGCCCTGGCGATCGCCGCGGGATGGTTCGTCGTTCAGAGCAGGGTGGCGACGCCGACGACCAGGCTCCCGGCCGGCGTGGTGTTCTTGCCCACCTGAAGCGTGTCGTTGAGCCGCTTGCCGGTCGACGGGTCGGAGACCCGGGCCGGGTAACCGAGGTTGACCCGCAGGGTCGCCACGCCGCGGGCCAGGCGGTGGACCACGACCGCCGTCCCGTCCGGCTCGACGCGCGTGACGAGCCCGACGTGGGCGGGCGCGCCGCCCGGGCGGTCGGCCAGGAAGACCACGTCACCGGGGGAGCAGCGGATCCCGCTCCGCATGGCGCCGCGCCCCTTGGCCACGTCCAGGAGCTCACCAGCAGTGCGGGCGTCGGCGGGGAGCGGCTTGCCGGCGTTGTCGAAGGCGGCGCGGACGAGCGCGGTGCACCCCGCGCCGTAGTCGCGGCCGTCCACCACCACGCTGCGGCTGCCGACGAGGGACTGGGCGGTGTCGACGGCGCGGCGGACGTCCGGCTTCAGCTTCGGCCCGGAAGCGAGAGCCGGGCCGGCGCCGCGTCCGTCGCGGGCACCGGCCCGGCCATCACCGGCGGGCGGGGGCAGGGGTCGGCGGGTCGCGGCCGCCTTGCTGGACGTGCAGGCGACGCAACCGATCGCCAGGGCCAGCAGGAGGAGCGCGCGTGAAGCCGCCATGCCGGCCATGCTATCCGGGCTCGGCGCGGCGTCCACTTCCCTAGCGCGGGCGATATCGACCTGTCGGACCGCGGTGATACATGATCCGATCCGATGACGCGCCGCTACCAGCTTCGCCCCGCCGCCGGCGCGCCCCGTGCGTTCGACTCGGGCGGGCAGCTGAACGACGAACAGCAGGCGGTCGTCGAGGCGCCCGACGGCCCGCTCCTCGTCATCGCCGGGGCCGGCTCCGGAAAGACGCGCACGCTCACCTGGCGAGTGGCCCGCCTGCTCCACGGTCACCTCGATCCGGAGGCGTTGCTCCTCCTCACCTTCACCAACAAGGCGGCGCGGGAGATGCTCCGCCGGGTGGAGGAGGTCGCGCACGTCGACACCCGGCGCATCTGGGGAGGGACCTTCCACCACGTCGCGCACCGGGTGCTGCGCGAGCACGCCGGGCTCCTCGGATACGAGAAGGGCTACTCCATCCTCGATCGGGAGGACGGGCGCGACGTCATGGCGGCCTCCATCGCCGACTGCGGGCTGGCTGTCGGCGCGCGGCGCTTCCCGAAGGCCGACGTCCTCATCGACCTGGTCTCCATGGCCGTGAACACGCAGACCCCGCTCGCCGACGTGCTCCTCGATCGGCGCCCCCAGTTCGCCCCGCTCGTGGACGACGTCCTCCGGGTGGCGCGGCGTTACGCCGAGCGCAAGCACGGCATGAACGCCATGGACTTCGACGACCTCCTGCTCAACTGGAAGGTCCTGCTGGTCGAGCACGAGGGTGTGCGCCGGCTCCTCGCCGAGCGCTTCCGGCACGTCCTCGTCGACGAGTACCAGGACACCAACCGGCTGCAGGGCGACGTGGTGGACCTGGTCGCCTCGCACCACCGCAACCTCTGCGTGGTCGGCGACGACGCCCAGAGCATCTACTCGTTCCGCGGCGCCCACTTCGCCAACATCCTCGAGTTCGAGAAGCGCTATCCGGACGCGCGCCGTTTTCACCTCACGGTGAACTACCGCTCGACGCCCGAGATCCTCGGCCTGGCCAACGCCTCCATCGAGAACAACTTCAAGCAGTTCCGGAAGGAGCTCCGGAGCGTGCGTCCGTCCGGGTCCCTCCCGGGCCTGGTGCCCTGCCGCGACGTCGAGCAGCAGGCGGCCTTCGTGGCCCAGAGGGTGCTGGAGCTGCGGGACGAGGGCATCCCACTTCCCGAGATCGCCGTGCTGTACCGGGCGCACCACCACTCCATGGAGATCCAGTTCGAGCTGGCCCGGCGCGGCATCCCGTTCGTCGTTAGAAGCGGCGTCCGGTTCTTCGAGGCCGCCCACATCAAGGACGTGCTCGCCCACCTGCGCTTCGCCCACAACCCGGGCGACGAGCTCGCGCTCAAGCGGGTGTTGAAGCTCTTCCCCGGCATCGGGAGCATGACCTCCGACGCCGTCTGGAACGCGCTCTCGGCCCGGCGCCGCGGAGGGGCCGGCTCCGTGGACGAGCTCGCCTCGCCCGACGTCGCCAGCCAGGTGCCCCAGAAGGCCCGCGACGGGTACCGGCGGGCGGCGGAGCTCCTCCGGGCGCTCACCCGGGCTCCCACCCGCGACCTTCCGGGAGAGTCGATCGACCGCGTCCTCGAGGGGGGCTACGAGGAGTACCTGCGAACGGCCTTCCTCAACGCCGACTCCCGCATCGAGGACATCCGGCAGCTCGCCGACTATGCGCGCGGCTACGAGGACGGCGAGACCTTCCTCTCCGAGATCGCGCTCCTCACCGAGCTCACCGCCGAGACGGTGGCCGAGGGGGAGGAGCCCGACGAGAAGATGGTCCTCTCCAGCGTCCACCAGTCGAAGGGGCTGGAGTGGCGGGCGGTGTTCGTGGTCTGGCTCGCCGACGGGAGGTTCCCGAGCGCGCAGGCGCTCCGCGATCCCGACGGGGAGGAGGAGGAGCGGCGGCTCTTCTACGTGGCCTGCACGCGGGCCAAGGACGAGCTCACCCTGTGCCACCCGCTGGTGGCCGCCCCGCGCGACAGGGAGCGGGTGGTCCTCAAGGCCTCGCGCTTCGTCGAGGAGCTCCCCGGGGAGCCCGCCGTCTACGAGCGCTGGCAGCTCGACGACGGGTCCGGGTTGCCGGCGCTCGGGCCCGCTCCGGAGGGACGCGCCCCGCTCCCCGCCATGGCCATGCCGCGCCTCTTCGCCTCCGGTCCGGACGGGGACGGAGGCGGCGGGGACGACGTCCCGTTCTAGGAGTTCCCCGGACCGTGCTACCGTCCCGGGAGATGCCTCCATCCCTGAGCCGGGACAAGCCCATCCTCGGCATCGACCTCGGGACCACCAACACCTGCGTGGCCCACGTGCGGAACCGCATCCCGCGGGTCGTGCCGACCGACAAGGGAAGCCTCATCCTGCCGAGCGTCGTCGCTCTCTCGAGCCGGGGCGACTTCCTCGTGGGCGGGGCTGCCAAGGACCAGCTCCTCACCAACCCGCGCAATACCATCTACGGCGCGAAGCGGCTCATCGGCCGCAAGTTCAACTCACGGGTCGTCCAGGACCTCAGGTCCTACTACTCCTACGACATCGTCGAGGGACCGCAAGGAGAGGCCGCCGTCTCGCTGGGCGAGCGCGTCTACGGGCTGCCCGAGATCTCCGGGATGGTGCTCGCCCACGTGAAGAAGATCGCCGAGGCCTTCCTGGGGAGGCCCATGCCCCAGGCCATCATCTCGGTGCCGGCCTACTACAACGACAACCAGCGCCACGCCGTGAAGGAGGCGGGCCGGCTGGCCGGCTTCGAGGTGAAGCGCATCGTCAACGAGCCCACGGCCGCGGCGCTCGCGTACGGCTTCAACCGGGGTCTCGACCAGCGTGTCCTGGTCTACGATCTGGGCGGAGGAACCTGCGACATCTCGGTGCTCCAGCTCCAGCAGAACGTCTTCGAGGTGATGGCCACCGGCGGCGACACCTTCCTCGGCGGCGTCGACTTCGACAACCGCATCATCGACTGGGCGCTCGATCAGTTCTGGCGGCAGCACAAGGTCGACCTCGCGCAGTCGCCCATCGCGCTGCAGCGGGTGAAGAAGGCGGCAGAGGCCGCCAAGATCGACCTCTCGCTCATCCCCAACACGGTGATCGATCTCCCCTTCGTCGAGGAGCGGCGCGGGAAGCCGCTCGACCTGCGCATGCCCATCTCCCGCGCGCAGCTGGAGGAGATCACCCGCGACCTCGTCGACCGGAGCTTCGCGCTCTGCGACGAGGTTCTCGCGCAGAAGGGCATCTCCCGTTCCTCCATCGACGAGATCATCCTGGTCGGCGGGCAGAGCCGGATGCCTCTCGTCCAGCAGCGCATCCGCGAGCACTTCGGGAAGCCGCCGCGGAAGGGGGTGCACCCCGACGAGTGCGTCGCCCTGGGCGCGGCCCTGCTCGGAGACTCGCTCGACAGCATCGACTCCGTGACCCTGGTCGACGTGCTCTCCATGCCCATCGGGATCGCCGCCCCCAACGACCGCATGCGGCGGGTCCTGGAGAAGAACCAGCCCATCCCGGCAACCCGCAGCTTCCGCCTTCCTCCTCCCCGGGAGCCGGGCAAGCCCATCGAGATCGACATCTACCAGGGAGACAGCGACCAGATCGTCGACGACGAGTTCCTCGGCTCGCTGCGCCTTCCCGCCGCGGCCACCGGACGGCGCATCGATTTCAAGCTCGACGAGGAGTGCCTCCTGCGGGTCTCCTTCGACGACCCCGAGAGGGGAATGGTCGAGGTGCCCTTCGCGACGCGCGACACCCCGGAGGCGCTCCGCAGGGCCATCGCGGAGAAGACCCCGCCGCCCGGCGCCGCCGGCGCTGCACCGCGGGAGCAGCGGCGCGGACTCTTCGGGTGGCTGACCCGGAGCTGACGTTGCTCTTCGCATCTCCCGAATGGCTCGAGGCGGTGGTCCGCGAGGTGAACGGACACCCGCATCTTCGACGGGCCCTCGAGGGGCTGGGCGCCGACCTGGCCGCCGTCGTGGAGCGGGACGCAGGGCCCTTTCCCCACGGCGCCGCCGCGTGGGGCCGGCACCAGGGCGGTCGCATCGTCTCCTGGCGAATCCTGGAGGACGAGGACGACGTCCTGGAACTCGAGCCTGCCTACGTCGTCCGGGCGCCCCTGCCCGTGTGGAAGGACCTCCTGCGCGGCCGGGCCGACCCGGTCCAGGCGGCCCTCTCCGGACGCGTGAAGGTGAAGGGAGACCTGGATGGGCTGGTGCGCCGGGCCGGTTACCGGTACATCGTCGACGAGGCGCTGCGTCGAGTGGCGACCGTATTCCCGGACGAGGTGGGCGAATGAGCGAGCGGCGAAGGGGAATTCCCGAGGCGTTGCTGGAGCAAGGGGTGCGCGCCGCCTCGCGCGCGGCCAAGGTGGTCCTCGAGGACCCCCGGGGTCAGGAGGTCCTCGCGGCGGCCGTCGGCGCGGCCCAGAAGGGCAAGCGGCAGCTCGAGGAGGTCCAGGGGCGGGTGCTGCGGGCGGCCGGCCTCCCCAGCAAGGGAGACTACGAGGACGTGGCGAAGAGCATGGCCCGCCTCAAGCGCAAGCTGCGCGACCTGGCGAAGAAGGTCGACGGGGAGCGGAAGCGTTGACAGGCTTTTGGGCCCCCGGCATACTCCGCGGCCGTTTGGGATTCCAGGGCGCTTAGCTCAGCGGTAGAGCACTGCCTTCACACGGCAGGGGTCGAAGGTTCGAAACCTTCAGCGCCCACCAGCAAATCAGGGGGTTGGCGGAGACGCCGGCCCCCTTTTTCTTGCCCGGCCCGGTCGGTGCTCCGGTTCCGGCTGGAGGCGGGGGATATCATTCGCAGGATCCCGCGATGCACGTCGCACCCTCCGTGCATCGAACCCCGCAGTCCCCGCAGTTGCTGGGATCGCTCGACGTATCGACACAGACCGTGAAGTGAGTCGGGCTGCCGGTGTTGGGGGGCGGGTACGGGGAAGGACAGTACCTCACGGGAGCGGGCGGGCACTGACACGCTCCGGCAATGCACGTTCCCGGACCGCACTCGAGCCAGCAGGCACCGCAGCTATCCGGGTCGGCTTGAAGGTCCTTGCAGAAGTAGACGCCGGGGCCGACCTGGCAGGCGGTCATTCCCGGACAGCAATGCTCGTCATACCCGGGTCGCACGTAGTCCTGACAGGGCTCTCCGTCGTTGCAGGCCGCCAGGCAGAGGGCGAAGCCCACGACCAGGATCGATCGGGCGATCGGGACGTTCCCGTGCATGCTCCCCCCGTTCCCTGGAGTGTCGGAGCATTGCGGGGCCTGCGCACGGGCCATTTCGGGGCCCGTCCGCCCCGGTACGGAAGCATCCGACCGGGTGGACGATCCTGGATCCCCAGGCAAGTGGCCAGCGGGGGGCTTCACGGAGGGCAAGAACGCAGAGGCGGGCGCCCGGAGCCGGAGTCGTCGCGGGCGCCACGCCCCGTGGGGGAAGGGCGGCGCCTCTGCTCCTCCAGGATCGGCGCGAGGCCCGTGTCCGTCCACCGGCCTCCCGGGGTGCCCTGACTCGCGGCCACCGATTGCACTAGGCGTCTTGGGTCCCCCGGGGGCGGACGTTCCTTGCCTGCGGCAATTCGACGCAGACCCCGAAGAAGAGGTGGAGGTGCGTTGCGGCTCCCGGGACGCCAGCCGTAGAAGGAATGGGATCAGGGGGACTCCCGGATGCTCGAATGGAAGCCGTCGCTGATGATCGGCGTCGCCGAGATCGACGCCCAGCACGAGGACCTCTTCGCGGTGGCGCGACGGTTCATGTCGGCCGTGGAGGCGCGGGAGCCCGTCAGCGACCTGGAAGGGCTGTTCGCGTTCCTCGCGGAATACGCGCTGGTCCACTTCGCGGCCGAGGAACGGGTGATGCGGGAGGTCGACTACCCCCAGATCGCGCAGCACCTGGAGGAGCACGTCCGGTTCAAGCGGCAGCTCGCATCGCTGGTCCCGCAGTGGAGCTCGGAGGGCGCATCCCAGGCCGTGCTCATGGCCCTGCGGGGATTCCTGGATCTCTGGCTGGCCGGGCACGTGGCCACGAGTGACCAGCGAATCGGCGACCACGTGCGGAGCCGCTCGATGGCGTCGTAGGCGACGCGCAGCCAGCGGCGAGCCGGATCCCCGGCACGGAAGCCATGGGCTGGGTCCCGACGGGGACCTTGATGAGCCTGATTCGTGCGATCGGTGTGGATTGCGGCATCGCGGTCTCCCCCGGAACGGTGCGCTGGAGGGAAGTAGAGACCGGGATCGAGGCCCCGCCAACTTTCCGGCCGGCGCGCCCTCGGCGGCCGGAGCCGGACCCGAGGTGAAACGCCGCCTCTGCTCACATCCCGTAGTTGCCCCGGAGGCTCACGTCGATCCAGCCGTGGGTCGCGGGAGCGAACTCGATGATCGGCAGGAGCCCGCTCACGGACAGGGACGTGAACTGGCCCCAGCGCGTGCCCAGCTGGAACGAGGCGCTGAGGCCAGGGCCGTGGCGCAGATCGATCCCGACCGCCGCGCCCACCAGCCAGCCGCTGTAGTCGAAGCTGTCGTGATAGCTGTTCATCACCGACAGCCACTCGAACCCTCCGCTGATCATCACCCAGGGGTTGAGCGAACCGCGAGGGAGGATGCTCCAGCGCGGGAAGAACCCGAGGCTCAGGTCGAAGGCGTCGCACCACCCCCCGACGGCGAGGCAGTAGTCGTTGAGCGGTGCGTGCGAGGTGCCCCCTCCCAGGAGCATGTAGAGCCCCAGCTCGAGCTCGGCGACCGGGCGATAGGAGCCCTCGAACGTGAAGGTCAGCTGGGGGCTGACCGCCGATCCGAACGCGAGCCCGGACGCGTCCAGGCGGCCAGCCGGGAGCGCGAGCCCGATCGAGACACCGCCCTGGAGCACCGGCACGACCTCCAGCGACGGGGCGGCCTCCGGGGCGGGTCCCGCGGCTGGCTCCTCCGTGGGCTCCCCCGGGGGAGCGGTCATGGCGGGCTGGATCCAGGCGATCTCGGAGCGCGGGATCGTCCACAACTCCCCGTTGGTGAGCTCGAGGACCAGGCTCTCTCCCGGCAGGTCCTTCACGACCGAGCCGCGGAGGATGCCCCCGTTCGTCAGGACCACCGTGTCGTACTGCTCGGGAGGAAGGGAGAGGAGAAGCGCCAGCGCCAGTGCCAGGCACGAGAACATGACACGCCTCCCCCGGACCCCCTCGGGGATCCCTGGCATCCAGGGTGACCCTCCTTCTCGATTCGGGCAACCTGCCTCCCTGGTCAGTTGGGGTCTCGGAGGAGACAGTCCCCCGCACCCCTGGTAGAAGCAGCCCATGCGCGTCGCCTACCTGGGCCCACCTGGAACCTTCAGCGAGGAGGCCGTGTCCCGCTGCCCGGCGCTGGCTGGCGCTGAGCGGCAGCCGTTCCCGAGCTTCGCCGACGCCTACGAGTCCGCCCTGCGGGGCGAGGTCGACGTCGCGCTGCTGCCGGTCGAGAACTCCATCGAGGGGGCGGTGGGAGCCACCCTCGACCTCCTGGTGCACCGCCCGGGCCTGCGCATCCGCCAGGAGCTCGTGCTCCCCGTGGAGCAGCACCTGCTGGTCCGGGCCGGAACCGGCCTGGAAGGCATCCGGCGCGTCCTTTCCCACCCGCAGGCCCTCGGGCAGTGCTCCGCCTTCCTGCGGCAGCGCCTGCCCGGCGTTCCCACCGAGCCGACCCTCTCCACGGCAGACGCAGCACGCCGCGCCGCAGAGGAGCCGGGACTCGCAGCCATCGGAGGAAGGGGAGCAGCCGAGCGCTACGGGCTCGCGCTCCTCGCGTCCTCCATCCAGGATGCGGCCGAGAACTCCACCCGCTTCCTGCTCCTGGCCCGGGAGGACGGGAAGGCCACCGGGCGCGACCGGACCAGCATCGCCTTCACCCTCGATCGCGACAGGCCGGGCGGCCTCTACGAGGTCATCGCCGAGTTCGCCACCCGGCGCATCAACCTGTCGCGCATCGAGAGCCGCCCCACCAAGACGGCAGTGGGCCACTACGTCTTCTTCCTGGACTTCGAGGGTCACCGCGCCGAGCCGGAGTGCGCCGACGCGCTCGCCGGCGTCCGTCGACAGGTGCACATGATGCTGCTGCTGGGGTCCTACCCGCGCGCCTGAGCCCCGGGGGCTCCGAGCACCCGCCCCAGGGCGCGGAGATGCTCCGCCCCCGCGCCACAGCACCCCCCGACGAGCGTGGAGCCGGCCCGCACCGCCACCCCGACGGCGGTCGCGAACGCCGCCGGGCCGACCGGCTCCCCGGGCAGACCGGCGTTCGGCTTCACCACCAGGGGTATGGGCACCCTTGCCGCGGTCTCGGCGACGACCCGGGCCAGGTGGGAGCCTGGTGACACGCAGTTCACCCCCACGGCAGCCGCACCCTCCCGCCAGAGCGCCGCGAGGAACTCCGCACCCGGAGTGCCGTCCAGCGCGGTCATGCCGCCCGGACCGGGCAGGAGGAATGCGGTGACGACCACCGGGAGTCCCGTCCGACGGCCGGCTGCGAGGGCCGCGCGGGCCTCCATGGCATCCACCTGCGTCTCGATCCAGATCGAGATCCACGCCCGCCGACGCGAGCGACCTGCACGCGGCGGCGTACCGTTCCCGGAAGTCGGCCGGGGACGACCCCGGCCGCCCAGGCCGGGCGAGCCCGGTCGCGCCGATGCAACCGGCGACCGCCAGGGTTCGCGAGGAACGGGCCAGGGCTGTCGCCCGGCGCGCCACGAACGCGCCGTCGAGTCCGGGGCCCGCCAGGTCGAGGCGGGCGAGGTTGAAGGTGCAGGTGAGCAGCACCTCCGCGCCGGCTGCGGCGTGGGCGGCGTGGACTGCCTCGACCTCCCAGGGCCGGTCGACGACCCAGGCCTCGGGAGGGACGCCGGGCGGCAGGCCGCGCCCGAGGAGCGCGGTTCCCATGGCCCCGTCGAGCCGGGTGACGCGCCCGTCGCGGGGTCCGGGGATCAACCGAGTTCCACCGATTCGAGGTGGCCGGGGACGTGGACCTCCCACCCCCGGGCGGCGATGCGCTCGGCGTGGGCCGCCAGCGCCACGGGCTCGCCGTGGACGCAGAAGGTCCGTCGGGGCGGCCGGGACACTCCATCGAGCCAGCGCGCGACCTCGTCCCGGTCCCCGTGGGCCGAGAATCCGGGCAGGGTCACCACCCGCGCCCGAGCCGGGACGTCCTTGCCGTGCATGCGCACGGTGGCGGCCCCGTTCTGCAGGCTCCAGCCACGGGTCCCGACGGCCTGGAAGCCGACGAGCAGGATGGTCGTCGAGGGATTGGGGAGGCGCCGCTCCAGGTGGTGCAGGACCCGGCCGCCGGTGGCCATGCCGGACGCCGAGATGATGATGCACGGACCGTGAATCCGGTTGATGGCCTTCGACTGATCGACCGTGCGCGTGAACGTGAGCCGCGCCGGGCAGAGCGGCTCGACGCCCCTGTCGAGCAGGGAGTCCATCTCCACGTCGTGGTCCTCCCGATGGGCGCGGTAGACCGGCGTGGCGTCGGAGGCCATGGGAGAGTCGACGAAGACCGGGAGCACGGGGATGCGCCCCGCCTGCTCCAGTTGCCGCAGGAGGAAGAGCACCTCCTGGGTGCGGCCGATGGCGAAGGCCGGCATGAGGATGGCCCCTCCGCGCGCCACCGCGGCAAGGACCTCGCGCTCCAGGGCACCGGCCGCCGTGTCCGGGGGGTGTGCCCGGTCCCCGTAGGTGGACTCGACCACCAGGAAGTCGCACTCCGGCGGTGCTTCCGGGTCGGGGAGGATGGGGGCGCCGTACCTGCCGAGGTCGCCGGAGAAGAGGATCCGCAGGGGCTCTCCCGACGCGGCGGCGACGGTGAGCAGGGCCGAGGCGCTGCCCAGGATGTGCCCCGCCCGCGTGTATCTCAGGGTGAAACCCGGGACGATCTCCCGCGCCTTCCCGTAGCGAAGCGTCCGGAGGCGGTCGATGGCCGTCGCGGCGTCGGCGGCCTCGTAGAGGGGAAGGGCCCGGGGGGCGTGGCGGGAGTAGCCCTTGGCGTTGGCGTAGCGGGCTTCCTCCTCCTGCAGCCTGGCCGAGTCCGGGAGCATGATGCGCGCCAGATCCGCGGTCGCGGGCGTGCAGTATGCCGGTCCGCCGAAGCCTGACCGGCAGAGCAGGGGTAGGGCGCCGGAGTGATCGATGTGGGCGTGCGTGAGCGCCACCGCGTCGATCGTCCCCGGGGGTACGGGGAAGGGCGCCCAGTTCCGGAGCCGGTACTCCTTCAATCCCTGGAACAGGCCGGCGTCGAGCAGCACCCGCCGGCCGCCCGCCTCGACGAGGAAACGGGAGCCGGTGACCGTGCCTGCCGCGCCGAGGAAGCGGATGGACGCCATGGTCGGGCGATTCTACAATGCGGCGCGGCCAGTGCGGCAGGCAGGCGGGGTGGAGGCTTCATGCGGCGCAAGATCCGGGTCGTGGGCGCGATGATCGAGAAGGACGGCCGCTACCTCATCACCCAGCGCTCGCCCACGGCGTCCCTGCCGCTCCTCTGGGAGTTCCCGGGCGGCCGGGTGGAGCCCGGGGAGACCGACGAGGCCGCGCTCGCCCGCGAACTGGAGGAGGAGATGGACATCTCCGTCCGGGTCGGCGAGCGGGTCATCCACGTCGAGCACTCGTACGCCAGCTACGACATCGACTTCTGCGTCTACCGCTGCGAGATCCGCGCAGGCGCGGTCCAGAATGCGCGGGTGCACGATCACCGGTGGGTTCGGCCGGACGAGCTCGACCAGTACGAGTTCCCGGCGGCGGACGAGAAGACCGTCGCGAAGCTGCTGGGCCTCTAGCGCCCCGGCTTCGAGACGGGCCACTTGGGATTGACACGGCCTCTCGCGGCCTTACCTTGCGTCGCGGGAGGATTGCTTGACCGATCGACGCGCCGCCGGATTCAGCGAACTCGAGGAGACGTTGCAGGCCCAGGCCGGACGCATAGAGGAGCTGCTGCGAGCCTGTGCTTCCCTGGTCGAGGACAACAAGGCCTTCCGGCAGCGCATGGAGCGGGAGAAGGAGCGGGTGATCGAGGCCGAGAAGGTCCGGCTCGCCCAGGTCCTGCTCGAGACGCACGACGGCCTCGAGATGGCCTTCCGTTCCTCGGGGCGCGACTCCGGCCAGGACCCAGGGCTCCGGGACCTTCGCGAGGGGGTCCGCCTGACCCTGGGATCCCTGGAGAAGCGCATCGCCGAGATGGGGGCTTCCCGGCTCGCGGTCGTCGGTCTCCCCTTCGACCCCCGTACCGGCGAGGCCATCGACCTGGCGGTCGTCTCGGACGAGTCCCAGGACGGCATCGTGATGGAGGAATTGCGTCCGGGCTGGCGAATCGGGGACCGGGTGATCCGGGCCGCCCGGGTTCGGGTCGGCAAGCTCGTCCGGGCTTGACTCCGCGGAGCGGGGAATAGGCCCGGTGCCCACCCGCGTTCAATGCATGTTTTCCTCCAACCACCGAGCGAGAGGTTTCATGAGACGAATCCTGACGCTGTCCCTGGTCGCGGCCGCGGTCGTCGGCATCACGCTGGCTTGCAGCCGGGAAGGAAGGGCCGACGCCGGGAGCGCCAACCGGTCCGTCGCCGCTCCCCTGTGGAGGGAGCTCCCCGCGGCCATGCCCGCGGCGGGCCCCACCGCCGCCCCCGTGACGACGCTCGCCCCGCTGATCAAGCAGCTGAAGCCGGCGGTCGTGAACATCTCCACCACCACCGTGACGAAGGGGCATCCGCGCGTCCCCGGCTACCCTGGGAACGGCCCGCAGGGAGGTCCGGGAGGGCAGTGGGAGGAGTTCTTCGAGCGCTTCTACGGCCAGCCCCGCGACAACCCCGACTTCCGATCCAGCAGCCTCGGATCGGGCTTCATCATCAACAAGGACGGGTACGTGCTCACCAACAACCACGTGGTCGGCGAAGCCACCGAGATCAAGGTGAGGCTCTCCGACGGCCGGGAGTTCACGGCGAAGGTGGTGGGCAAGGATCCTCCCACCGACGTGGCGCTCATCCGGCTCGAGAAGGCGCCGCATGACCTTCCCACCGTGGCCCTCGGCGACTCCGATGCCCTCGAGCAGGGCGACTTCGTGCTCGCGCTCGGAAACCCGTTCGGCCTCTCCGGCTCGGCCAGCTTCGGGATGGTGTCGGCCAAGGCACGCTCGCTCCAGAACGGACCCTTCGACGACTTCATCCAGACCGACGCGGCCATCAACCCGGGAAACTCGGGCGGCCCGCTGTTCAACATGAAGGGCGAGGTGGTGGGGATCAACACCGCCATCGTCTCGCCGCAGATCGGCCAGGGCATCGGCTTCGCCGTCCCCATCAGCCTGGCGAAGCAGCTCCTGCCGCAGCTCGAGAAGGGCGTGAAGATCGCCCGGGGCTACCTGGGCGTGACCGTGGGTGACCTGACCCCGGAGCTCGCACGAGGGTTCGGTCTCGGCGAGGGGGTGAAGGGCGCAGTGGTTCAGGACGTCATCGCCACCGCGCCCGCCGGCCAGGCCGGGGTGAAGGCGGGCGACGTGGTGACCGCCGTGAACGGGAAGCCGGTGGAGGACCGCGGCCAGCTGACCCGGGCGGTCGCCAGCATCGCGCCGGGAGGCAAGGCAAACCTGAGCCTTCTCCGAAAGGGCAAGAAGACGGAGATCAGCGTGACCGTCGGAACCCGTCCGGACGAGGAAGCGCTCGCCCGGGGCGAGGGCTCCACCGAGGGAGATTCCTCCGGAGACGCGGCGGGGGCCAAGGGCGCCAAGCTCGGTGTCCGGCTGCAGGGCCTGACACCCGAGATGCGCCGGCAGATGAGGCTCGAGGACGACGTCGGTGTCCTGATCGCCGAGGTCTCCCCCGACGGGGCAGCGGCTCGAGCCGGCATCCAGCGGGGAGACGTCATCCTCGAGGTCGCCCAGGACTCCGTGGGCCGGCCGGAGCAGGTGACGGCGGCGGTTTCCAAGGCCAAGCCGGGCGATGTCCTGCTCCTGCGGGTGAAGCGTGGGAACCAGGCCACGTTCATCCCGGTGAAGATCCCGGAGCCCGACGCGACCGAGAAGAAGTGACCCCTAGGGAGTGTAGGCAAAGGTCGGAAGTTTGACGACATCGAGCCTCCGCCGTACCGTTCACGGCGGAGGCATTCACTCAATGTCCTGGTTCCGGCGAGAGGTCGAGGAAGGTGGCGCGGCACGGCCGAAGCCGTCGGATCGCCGCACGGGGTCCCGGCTCGACAAGGTGTTCCCCGTCTGGCTCGAGGGGCACCACGGCTGCGGGATGGGCATCGCCCGGAACATCTCCGAGGGGGGCATGTTCGTGGAGACCGCAACCCCTCATCCCATCGGTTCCCAGGTGCACGTGTCCTTTCCGTCCGAGGCGGGCGACATGGTCGCGGTCGGCGAGGTGCGCTACGTTTGCCACCTCGTGGGGCGGAAGGCAGGCCAGGACGTGCAGGCCTCGGTTCACGGGATGGGCGTCCGCTTCCTCTACTTCGAGGCCAGGGGCGAGGCGCAGCGAGCGCTCCACTGAAACGCCTCCCGGTTGGCCCGAGCCCGGGCCGGCCGTCCGTGGTATCCGGATTGGATGGATGAGTCGTCCCTCCCCCTGGCAGTGGAGACGCGAGGGCTGACCCGGCTGTTCGACGGGAAGCCGGCCGTCTCCGCCCTCGACCTGCGCGTCCCGGTGGGAGCCTTCTACGGCTTCCTGGGGCCGAACGGCGCCGGCAAGAGCACCACCATGAAGATGCTCACCGGCCTCCTCCGCCCCTCGAGCGGCGACGCGCGGGTCCTGGGGGCCGACCTCTCCCGGGACGGACTATCGGTGAAGGGCCGGATCGGCGTGGTTCCCGACGGCCTGGCGCTCTTCGAGAGGCTCACCGGACCGGAGATGCTGCGGATCCAGGGACAGCTCTACGGCCTCGAGCGAACGGTCGCCGCCCGGAGGGCCGGGGAACTGCTCGAGGCGATGGAGCTGGCCGCGGAGGGCGGAAAGCTCGTCCAGGACTACAGCCACGGCATGAAGAAGAAGCTGGCGCTGGCCTGCGCCCTCATCCACGGGCCGGAGCTGCTCTTCCTCGACGAGCCTTTCGAGGGGATCGACGCCGTGGCGGTCTCGGGGATCCGGAGGATGCTCCAGGATCTGGTCAGCCGGCGCTCCCTCACCATCTTCCTGACCAGCCACGTCCTCGAGGTGGTGGAGCGGCTCGTCACCCACGTCGGGATCATCCACAGGGGCGAGCTCGTCGCCCAGGGGTCGCTCGAGGAGGTGCGGGCCAGCGGTTCGCTCGAGGAGACGTTCATCCGGCTGGTCGGGGACGAGCGGCCGGCCGGGCCGGGGCTCTCCTGGCTGGGCCCGCGGGAGCCGGCCGCGTGAGGGACCAGCTGCGGGCGCTCGTCGAGCTGCGCGCACGGCTCCTCTGGCGACGCTTCACCTCCCGTGGAGGGATCGCCGAGGGGGTGGCGAGCGTCGTCCTGCTGGCCATCGCCGTCCCGGTGGGGATCGCCTTCTCGGTGGCGGTCGGGTTCGGCTCCTACCAGGCGGTGAAGGCCGGCGGGGGGCTTCGCAGCGACGTCGGGGCAGCGGCGGTCTTCTTCGGGCTCTGGCAGACCTGGACGGCGGTGAGCCTCACCCTGAACGACCGGGAAGGGCTCGACCTTCGCCGATTCCTGGTCTTCCCGATCCCGCCGGGCAGGGTCTACGCGATGAGCCTGCTGACCGGCATCCTCGGGGACCCGATGGGCGTGGTCTGGGGAGCGATGCTCGGAGGCGTCTTCGTGGGAGCTGCCGTCGCCCGGCCCGGAGGCTGGCTGGCGCTCTTCCTCCTCGTGCTGGCCGCCTTCGCGGTGGCCACGGTCGTCTTCGTCGCGCTCGTCCAGGAATTGCTCTCGGCGGTCCTCTCCACCCGGCGGCTGCGGGAGTGGGCGATGCTGGGTTCGGTCGGGGCGTCGGTGGGCATCCTGGTGGTCCTGCTCTGGTCCGCGGACAGGCCATTCCGGGCCGCGGTGGACGTGCTTCCGACGCTCCAGGTCCTCCAGTGGCTGGCCTGGCCCGCAGCGTTTCCCGCCGCGGCCGCCCGCGCCCTGTTCGCCGGCCACGCGGCCGCGAGCCTGCCCTGGATCGCCGGCCTCGTGCTCGGGACCGGGCTCTCCGCCTGGCTCGCCTACCGGATCGCGGTCGCGCAGGCGCGCGGGGCGGGGTCCTCCGGGGAGGGGACGGCCGGGAGAGCCGGTCCGGTAGGGCTGGGCTGGCGGGGCGGCCGCTTCGGCGCGCTGGTCGAGAAGGAGGCCAGGTACCTGTACCGGCAGCCGCTGGCCCGGGTCGACGCCCTTCTCGCTCCGGTGCTCATGGCCGTCGTGGCGCTGAAGGTAGAGCCGCGCATCCCGATCGAGGCGGGGGAGGTCGTCCGGGCGCTCCCGCTCTTCGGGGCCGCTCTCTACGCCCACCTCCTGCTGCAGGCCTTCTGGCTGAACGCCTTCGGCTGGGAGCGGGGAGGTGCGCGAGGCTTCTTCCTCGCGCCGCTCGACCTCGCCTCGGTCCTCCGCGCCAAGGCTCTCGTCCTCCATGCTTACAGCCTGCTGCTCTTCCTCGCCTCGGCGGGGGTCATGACCGCGGTCGGGAAGGGCTCCGCCCCGGGATGGGCGTTCGCCGGGGCCCTGGTCCTCCACGCCGCCACGGCGCCTTGGCTCCTCCTGGCCGGATACCTGGTCTCGATCCTCCGCCCCAGGGCGGCCTCCTTCGCCATCCAGCGCAGCTCCGCGGTCTCCGCCTTCTCCGGGCTGATCGGGATGGGCATCCTCTCGACGGTGCTGGGACTCTTCTCCCTCCCGGCCCTGCTCGCCGTGCGCAGCGAATCGCCGTCCGCGCTGGTGCTGGGGTGGGGTGGACTGGGGCTGCTCGGGGCCTGGGCCTTCCGCAAGGCCATCCCGCTGGAGGCGCGCCTGCTCGCAGACCGGCGGGACGAGTTCCTCCCGGCGGTCTGCGGCGACGACGCCTGAAGGCGCCTACTGCGAGAACCCCTCGAGGAGGTAGTGGGCCTCGATGCGCCGGAGCGCGAGCGCCATGGCTGCGGTGCGCGCGTCGATCTTCTTGCCCACCACGAAGCGGCGGGAGTCGTAGAGCGGCGTCTTCTGGGGGCTGTCGTTGGCGATGTCGTGGATGATGCCGTAGTTGGCCTTGATGGCCCGCTCCAGCCGGTTGTTCACCTCGGCCTCGCTCCAGTGCTCCATGCGCAGGTTCTGGAGCCACTCGTAGTAGGACACGGTGACGCCGCCCGCGTTGCAGATGATGTCCGGGATGAGATCGATCTTGCGCTCGCGCAGCACCCGGTCGCCGTCGGGGGTGGTGGGCCCGTTGGCGGCCTCGGCCACGACCTGGACCTTGAGCCCCTCGGCTACGTCGCCGGTGAGGGTGCCGCCCAGCGCCGCGGGGATGGCGATCTCGGCGTCGAGCTTCCAGAACTCGTCCCGGGAGATCTTGCTGCCGCCGGTGAACCCCTCCACGGACCGCCGGAGGTTCTCCGGCTCGGCTGCGTGGGCGAGGAGCGCGGGGATGTCGAGCCCCTTCTCGTTCACGACCGTGGCGTAGGCGTCCTGCACGCCGACGACCTTGGCTCCCATGGCGTGCAGGATCTCGGCCGAGGCGGTGCCCACGTTGCCGAATCCCTGGACGAGGACTCGCTTCCCGGCCAGGCTCTCGCCGCGCCAGCGGGCCCACTCCTCGAGGCAGAAGACCGTGCCCTGGCCGGTGGCCTTGGCGCGTCCCTCGGAGCCGCCGATGCGGACGTCCTTCCCGGTGACCACGCCGCGCATGGCGTGCGGCATCCGCTCACCGTCGGTGAACTGCCGCATCATGATGGCCATGATCTCGGGATTGGTGTTCACGTCCGGGGCCGGGATGTCCACGTAGGGCCCGATGACGTTCTTCAGCTTGTAGATGAAGCGGAGCGTGACGTGCTCGAGCTCCTCCTTGGAATAGGCGGCAGGGTCGATCCGGACCCCGCCCTTGGCGCCGCCGAAGGGGATGTCGGCGATGGCCGTCTTCCAGGTCATGTCGGCGGCCAGCGCCTTGAAGAGATCGAGCGAGACGTCCTTGTGGTAGCGGACGCCGCCCTTGTAGGGGCCGCGGACCTGGTTGTACTGGATGCGGTAGGCCTTGAACTTCTTCGGGCCTCCCTTCTCGATCCGGAACAGGCCGCGCTTGGGGATGCGCAGGACGCCTTCACGAAGAGTGATGTCGGCCTTGAGCAGGGCGCGCCGGTGGAGCACGAACTGGCCGTTGGCGAGTGGCTCGAGGGCCTCGCCCGCCTTCACCGACGAGGCGGGGAGGTCCTTGAAGTGGGCCTCCTCCTCCTTGGTGACCGGCACCAGCCGGTCGCGGGTCTCGATGGTGATGTAGAAGATGTGCTCGAAGTCGGGCTCCTCGAGCTCGAGCCGGACGCGCGGGCTGAGCTTGATGAGCTCGGCGGCGCGGTAGAACGCCTCCATCGACTCGTCGAAGATGCTCTTGCGGGGACCGTCCTTGCGCGACGCCTTCATGCCGCACCTCGGGTGCAGGGTTGGAGAGTGGACGCGCCGGATGCTACGGCCGGTCGACTCCAGAATCAAACTCTTTCCACCGGTCGTTCGTCCCGCAAAATCAAGCGGTTGCGCACATCCTGCGCGGCACGATGGGTCAACCCCGAAGGGACGCCGCCACGGCAGCTTCGAGCAGCTCCGCCGCGCGGGACATCGCCTCCGGGACAGGCATTCCCACCGGCGCGGCCTGGACCATCCGTCCGATGCCCCGGGCGAGGACCTCCTCCGCGCCCGCTCCCAGGCTTCCCGACACGAGCAGGACCGGCACGCCGTGCCGGGCCGCCACCCGGGCCACGCCGACCGGCGCCTTGCCCATGGCCGTCTGGTGGTCGGTGCGCCCCTCGCCGACGATGACGAGGCTCGCGCCCCGGACCTGTTCGTCGAAGCGGGTGGAGTCCAGCACCAGGTCGATGCCCGGCACGAGGCGGGCCGGGGTGAAGAACAGGAGCCCGGCCCCGAGACCCCCCGCCGCGCCCGCCCCCGGAAGGCCGGCGACGTCTCGCCCGGTGACCTGGGTGGCGATCCGTGCGAAGCGCTCCAGCGCCGCGTCGAGCTCGGCGACGACGGCGGGCGTGGCCCCCTTCTGCGGGCCGAAGACCGCCGACGCCCCTCTCGGGCCGGTGAGCGGGTTGTCCACGTCGCAGGCGACCAGGATCTCCGCCCCGGAGAGGCGCGGATCGACGCCGGAGAGGTCGATGGAGGCGAGGCGGGCGAGCGCCGCTCCGCCCTCCGGCAACGTCTCGCCGCGCCCGTCGAGGAATCGGATCCCCAGCGCCTTGGCCATGCCCGAGCCGCCGTCGTTGGTGGCGCTGCCTCCGATGCCCACGACGATGCGCCGGAAGCCCTGGTCGAGCGCGGCGCGGAGGAGCTGCCCCGTACCGAAGGTGGAGGAGACGCGAGGGTCGCGGCGCCCCTCGGGGACCAGCGTGATGCCCGAGGCCGCCGCCATCTCGATCACGGCCGTCGTCCCGTCGCCGAGGATGCCCCACCGGGCCTCCACCGGCCGGCCCAGGGGTCCACGGACGGTGCGGGTCTCGAATCGGCCCCCGGTCGCGGTGACGAGGGCCTCCACCGTTCCCTCGCCACCGTCGGCGATGGGGACCTTCACGACCCGTGCATCGGGCCAGGCGGCGAGCACTCCGCGCTCCATGGCCTCCGCGGCCTGGAGCGCCGACAGGCTCCCCTTGAAGGAATCGGGGGCTACCAGGACGCGCCGGGGCTGGCTCACGGCGCGGGAGCGCCCAGGCGGACGAGCTGCTTCCCCTGGTTCCTGCCCTCGAAGACCCGGATCAGCGCGGCTGGCGCATTCTCCAGGCCGTGGACCACGTCCACCCGGTCCTTGAGGCGCCCCTCCTTCATCCACCCAGCCAGCGCCGCCACCGCCTCGCCGGCGCGGGCCAGGTAGTCGAGGACGAGGAATCCCTCCATGCGGCCCCGCTTCACGACCAGGGCGAGGTAGTTCGCAGGGCCGCGGGAGGGAAGGGAATCGTTGTAGTGGGCGATGCCGCCGCAGAGGACGATCCGGCCCCGCAGGGCGAGCTGGGCCAGCACGACGTCGAGGACCGGACCGCCCACGTTGTCGAAGAAGACGTCGACGCCCCTCGGACAGAGGGCGCGGAGCGCCTTGCCCACGTCCGGGGCTCGATGGTCCACCGCGCCGTCGAGCCCGAGCTCCCCGGTGAGGTAGGCGCACTTCTCCGGGCCACCGGCGATCCCGATGACCCGGCACCCGGAGATCTTCGCGATCTGCGCCGCCGCCGACCCGGTCGCCCCGGCCGCGCCCGAGACCACGACCGTCTCCCCCGGCCTCGGGCGCCCCACGTCGAGGAGACCGAAGTAGGCGGTGATCCCGGTGAGCCCCAGCGCGCTCATCGCCGTCTCCACGGGAACGCCGGCCGGGACTGGCGTGGGCGAGGAGGGAGAGCCGGGGCGTGCGATGGCCCAATCCTGCCAGCCGAACAGCCCCTGGACGAGCTGCCCGGGCCGGAAGGCCGGGTGGCGCGACTCCGCGACCTCGCCCACCGCGAAGGAGCGCATCACCTCGCCGATCTTCACCGCCGGCAGGTAGGTGTCGCCGGCCATCCATCCACGCTGGGTCGGATCGATGGACAGGTAGAGGTTTCGCACCAGCGCCTCGCCCTCGGAGGGCTCGGGTGCGGGAGCCTCGACGAGGCGGAAGTCGTCCACGGAGACGAGCCCCTCGGGACGGCGGGCCAGCTGCCACTGGCGGTTCACGGGTCGGGACAAGGTGTGCTCCTCCTGCGCTGCATCCTATGCCGGCCGGGATGGGAGCGCCTCGCGCTCCGTCAGGGACGGCTTCCGGGCGGCGGCGGTACCGTCCCGGTGGCGGGGGAGACTCCCAGGGGGAAGAGGCTCTCGCCCGTGCCGGCGGGACCGGCCGTGGTCGTCCCCATCGTCGTTCCCGGGCGGTTCAGGCAGGAGGGCGGATCGGACTCCGTGCCGATGCAGACGGCTCCGGGGGCCTCGCAGAATCCGTTGCGCGGATTGCAGACCGTGCCGCCCACGCACTGGGCGTAGCAGCCCCCGGCCGACCTCTGGACGGCGGATGCGCCGACGGCGATGGCGGAGTTGATGGCCGCCGAGGGCATGGTGTAGCGCGCGGACGAGCTGCAGGCCGGGACGGCCAGCAGGGGGAGGACGAGGATGGCCACCCGCGCGGTGGAGTTCATCGGGAAACCGTAGCACGGCGGGCGAGGCCGGCCCTCGAACCCGTCGCACGATGCATGGCAGGCGGAAAAGTCTTTGCTGCCGCGGAGCGTCGGGCGCTCGCGGGACGCAAGACTCGGATTACGCCCCAACGGAAACCGGCGTCGTCCATCCCCGGCGCTAGACGATCGATTCACCGGGCCACCCGGCCCGAACGATGAGTGAGGGAACAGATGCCAGGAACCTCGACGTTCGCAGCTTCCGCCTCGGGTCCCTTCAGGATCAACCGTTCGAGAGGACACGCCCTCAGGGACTGCGCGTGCGTCGCCCTGGTCGTCGCCGCGATGGCGGTGTTCCTGGCCCAGGCGCTGGGTTCCTGAGCGGGCAGGCCGCACCCTTGCCGGACATGACGCGACGCCACCGCCGCCGATTCGGCGGTGGCATCGGGCGGCCCGGCGATGCCCTGCCGGGACGTTACCGCCAGTACCTGAAGTCCCAGCCCAGGTCGTCGGGGACCGCGTAGTTGTGGAAGAACTCCGTCGTCCGCAGGCTGTCGTTCGTGGCGCGCACGAAGCCCGTGATGCCGGGATTGCGTCCCGTGGCATCCCACGACGGATTGGCGAACTCCAGGTACTTCATGAGGGGCACCCTGGGGTCGTGGAGCCAGATGAGCCTGTTCAACGGCTTGATGACGGGGATGACCGTGTTGAACCAGTCGCGCCGCGTGTAGTCGACGCCGGCGAAGTTCATGAACTGCTCGCTGGCCGGGAAGGGAAGAGCCGGGGAACCCTCGTACAGCGTCCCCTGCGCCTCTCCGCTCTCGGGATTGAGGGGAGAGGCCCGGTAGAGCGCGGGCAGCAGGTCCACGGCCGGAAGCGTGTACTCCGTCGTCACGCCGACCCGGATGATCCTGTTCATGTACTGCACGAGGTCCACCGTCACCGAGCCACGCTTGTCGGCCGCCGCGCCGAGCGTGCCGGCGGCGACCATGAAGTCATCCGACGTGAGCGGCTCGGGCTGGGCGCAGGTCCACGGAGAGGCATCGGACGGAACCGGGTCCGAGCAGCCTGCGAGGAGCGTGGTGACGGGCGGCAGGAACTTGGCGTGGTCGGCGGCGTCGAGCGCCGGGCGGTAGCTGGTTGGCGCGCTGGGGTCCCCGTGGCCCGTGTCGATCTCGCGCGGGTCGGTCTGCAGGTGTCCGTACTTGAGGATCCGCTGGTACAGGGCGATGTTCTCCTGCGGGGAGTCGACCGCCTTCCACGAGCACGTCGACGGGATGGGCTTCCCGTTCGCTCCGGGAGTGCAGTCGCTGCCGAGCATCAGCCGCCCGGTCGCTTCCCGGCTCACGACCTGCGCCATCTTGATGTTCGCGATCACCTCGTCGAGGTGCATCCGGATGTTGCGCTCCTTGGTCCGCCCGCCGCTCAGGCGACCGAAGTAGTCGACCGGCACGACCTCCGCCGCGTGTGCCGGATTGACGTCGCAGGACTCCACGTATTTCTGCTGCGCCTCGTCCCAGAGCGGGTCGGCGAAGGGCAGCGCCGTGCCGTCGACGTCCACCGCGATGGGGCAGTAGGCGTAGCCATATCCCCCTCCCTTGAGGGAGACCCAGGCCTTCTGCAGGATCGGCTGGCCGGTCACGTCCGTGCGCAGGATGTGGATGAGATCGCCGAACAGGTCCCCGCAGCCACTGCCTCCGCCCTCGCCGCCGGTATGCTGTGCCAGTGCGGGCGTCGCGGCCGCCAGGATCGCCAGGGTCCATACTCGCAGGATGAGTCGTCGCATCGGGTTCCCCCCCCCCGGGGTTCGATGAATCGTTGGGCGTCGAGATGTTCGACGCTGCATTGTTCGACAACACGTGCGTGCAGTGCGTTGTTGTCCCCGCATCATCCCGCCAGGAACGCACCCACAGTCGATCCCTTCGGGGTCATCCATCCCAGGGTTCCCCCACATCGGGGAGTGCGCCGCACCCGCCCTGGTGCGACATCCTGCCGCAGTGACTGAACGTGAATGACGCAGATCGCCGGAACGACGGGGATCGGCGCATCTCGCCGGACCCCAGTCCCCGCCCGTTCCCGTCCTCGGGCCCTTGGCTGGGATCGCGCCTTCACGCCCCGGCCGTGGGGTCCCGCCAGGGTGTGGACTTCAACGAAGGACGCCTGGGCACCCATCCGGGCGCCCAGGCGTGCCATGAGTCCTCGAAACCTGGAGCCGACACCCAGAATTGAACTGGGGACCTACTGATTACGAATCAGTTGCTCTACCAGCTGAGCTATGTCGGCGAAATGCGGGAAACGCGGGGTTTTCTAGCACCGCTCGCAGGCCGTCGCAAGGGTTGCCCGATCGATCAGAAGCTCTGCCCCAGCGTCACGTACACCTGGGTCTCGGCGTACGGGTCGGGCGCGTCGCCGGGAGCGAGGAGCCGGCCCAGCCCCTGGCCCACGCCCATTCGCAGGACGACAGGCAGGTAGAAGCCGACGACCAGCTCGACGTCCACCTCGGCGCCCGTGCCGAAGCGGACCCGCTGCCACCATGGGACTCCCTCCATCGGAATCCAGGCGTTCCCGGCGTCCAGGAAGACCGACCCCGAGATCCGCCGGACGAAGAAGGGCCAGGTCGAGTACCCCCACTGCGGCGCGGCGATGGGGAAGCGCAGCTCGAAGGTCCCGGAGAGGAGCTTGCTGCCCTGGAATATCCCCGAGGGATAGCCGCGCAGCTGGTCGGGCTGGGATCCCGCGGTGGCGAATCCCAGCGCCGAGAGCAGGAGCCCGGCCACGTCGGGCCGGGGAACGCCGCCGAGGGAGAACGGGTACTGCCCCCCGAAGGTGCCGTCCGACACGCCCGCGGCGAGATGCAGCGCCAGCACCCATTGCCTCGTTCCGGGCACTCGCAGGAACCCGTTCCAGGCCACCTCTCCCCAGACGTAGTCGTAGTCGCTGCCCAGCACCGGCGAGGTCACCCCGCCCGCGACCGAGGCCTGGAAGCCGGAGATGCGGGAGATGCTGTTCACGAACCTCCGCGTGTCGTCGTAGGCGAGGCTCCCGGTGACCATGCTGCGGAAGCCGTCCTGCAGGGGGAGCGGATCCGGAGGCGGGTTCAGCGCCCGGAAGAACGTGCCGCTCCAGCCGAGCGAGACCGATAGGCGGCGGTAGAGCTCGCGGATCGGGAAGAGGATGGAGGCGCGAAGCGGGGTCCAGACCTCCTCGTTCACGCCGGAGAGGTAGGGTGCCGAGTCGATCCATCGGCTCGATCCGAGGAGCAGGGGCGTCCGCAGCCACTCCCCCACGTAGGCGGCGTCGTAGACCGGAGACACCGTCCCGAAGCTCCAGCGGAGGTCGGCCGCCCAGCTGTGGAGCCCGACCACGTCCGACGCGGATGATAGCGCACCCAACGTGAACCCGGCGGCGTCCCATCCGAAGACCGGCAGCCAGAAGCGGGGCAGCAGCATGGGAAGCGGGTCGTAGGGGACGGACGGGTAGCCGGGGGCGCGGTCGTACGGAATCGCGCCGGGCCGGGCCGGGACGGCCGGGGCCTCGGGGAGGAGGCCGGGCGGGACGTCGAGGCGGGCCAGGTCGTAGCCGCTCCGCGAGTAGGAGACGTAGGCCAGGTGCCTTCCGTCCGGAGAGGCGGCGGGCTGCATCGCGCCCATCGGGGAATTGGTCATCCGGCGGACGAGGCCGGGGACGACGGCCACGGGCGCGGACCCGGTATCCGGCGGCGGGGTCGCCACCTCGGCCCCGGGGAGGGGCGGAACCAGGGAGAGGAGCGTTTCGGGCACCGGGAGGAGCGGCGCCGGGCGGGCGTCGGCGACGGTGCGCCAGCCGCCGGGACCGGGCTCGAAGACGTAGAGATCGTAGATTCCGGTTCGGTCGGAGGAGAAGACCAGGCGGCCATCGGGAAGCCACTCCGGGCTCGTATCCAGGGCGTCGTCATTCGTGACCCGCGCGACCCGTCCCCCCTCCCAGACGGCGATGTCCCGGCGGGCGCCCTGCTGGAGCTCGAAGGCGACGCGCAGGGCATCGGGCGAGATGCGCGGCAGGTAAAGCTGCGCGCCGGGCAGGTGGAAGAGGACCTCGGTCGTTCCGTCCTGGAGCCAGAAGCGCTTGAGCGCCATCTCCCCCGGCGCGACCCGCGCCACGTAGGCCACGAAGGCGCCGCCCGGGAGCACGTCCGGGTCGGTGGCCCGCTCCCCCTCGGTCATGCGGATCCGGTTGCCGGTGGAGAGGTCCACCCGCCAGAGGTCGCTCCAGAGCCAGTAGTACTGGAAGTAATCCTGGACCGCGACGATGGCCTCGGTCGGCGACCGGAGGGCGAAGGTGCCGTTGGCCGGGATCTCGGCAGCCAGGCCCAGGTCCTCGCCGCCGGGCGTGGCGCGGCGGATCCCCTGGGGGCCGTCCAGCCCACGATCCCAGTAGGCGATGAAGGACCCGTCGGGCGACCAGCGCGGGTGGAGCACGCGCGCACCGCGGCGGGTGATCCACTCCGGATCGGTCACCGGCGTGCGGCGCACCTCCGCCATCTGCGCCTCGTAGCGCACGGCCAGGGCCCGTCCGAACTCGCTCCAGAGGGCCGGAAAGTCCTTCCCGCCGAGGGTGTCCTCGGCGACGACGCCGATGGCGAAAGGCCAGACGTATCGCCCCTGCCCGGCGAGGAAGGCGCGCAACCCCTCGGCTCCGGAGCGCTCGTGGAGGAAGGAGAGGAATCGCCCACCCAGCAGGTACCACATGTTCCCGAGCGGCCAGTCGAGGGGCGGGTTCGAGACCACGGAGATGGGGAAGAGCCCTCCCTCCAGCACGATGGCGCGGGTGTACATGTCGAAGAGGGCGCTGGCGTTTCGCCCGTGCCCCGGCCCCGACTCGTGGAGCACCGCCATGCCCTCGGTGAGCCAGGGTGGAACCATGGCATTCGGGACGAGCACCTTGCCGAAGATGGTGTCGACGGCGGCGGGCACGCCGCCCCGCACGTTCATCTGGAGGACGTGGACGTACTCGTGGGCGGTCAGAGAGAACAGCCAGTCGGCGTGGTCGTTCAGGTCCGAAAGCGAATCGGGCGGGGTCGCGACCAGGTGGATGGCGTCGTACGGGAACACGGTGGCGAGCCCGTTCGCCTCGTCGGAGTGGTCGGCGAGGACCACCTCCGTCCTGCCGGCGGGCAGGGACGGGAAGGCCGGGGCGAGCAGCTCGCGGGCGCGCTCCAGGGCGCCGGCGGTCCGCTGCGCCAGCGCCTCCTCCCCCGCGTAGTGGTGGATGCGGAAGTGGGGCGTCTCCAGGGTGCTCCAGCGCAGCGACGGATCGTACTGGGCTGCCGCCAGCCCGGGGGCGAGCGCGAGGAGGAGGGCGAGGAGGAGGGAGGGTCGGGTCAACGGGGGCTCGGAGGCGGTGCCGATGCTAGACGACTGGATTAGACTGCGCCAAGCACCATGGCGCACGAGCACGACCACCCTCCCGGCCAACCGCACGACCACGACCACGACCACGCGGTCGGGGCGCACGGCGCGGCCACTGCGCAGAGCGCCCGGCGCCTCGGGCTCTCGCTCGCCGTCACCGCGGGGATCATGGTCGCCGAGGCGGTGGGGGGCGTCGTCTCGGGGTCCCTGGCCCTGGTGTCCGACGCCGGCCACATGCTCACCGACGTGGCGGCACTCGCGCTGGCTCTCCTGGCGGTGCGATTCGCCTCGCGACCCGCCGACGAGAAGCGCACCTTCGGGTTCCACCGGGCGGAGGTGCTTGCCGCGCAGGCCAACGTGGCGGCCCTGGTGGTCCTCACCGCCTGGATCGGATGGGAAGCCGTCGACCGGCTTCGCAATCCAGGCACTCCCATCGAGCTCGACGTGATGGCCGGTGTCGCGGCGGTGGGGCTCGTCGCCAACCTCTTCGTGCTCCGCTGGCTCCACTCCGACCACAGCCTGAACGCGCGCTCGGCCTTCCTGCACGTGCTCGGGGACGCCGTCTCCTCGGTGGTGGTGCTGGCGGGCGCCGCGGCCATGTGGTTCGAGCCTGCCTGGACCTGGATCGACCCGGTCCTCTCGCTCGCCATCTCGCTCCTCATCCTCTGGGGCGCGCTGCGCCTCTCGCTGGAGGTGGCCGACATCCTCATGGAGGCGGTCCCGCGCCACCTCGCCATCGAGGAGGTGTGCGGCGCCATGGGGGGGGTCTCCGGCGTGCTCGCGGTGCACGATCTCCACGTCTGGACCATCTCGAGCGGCCACCACGCCCTCTCCGCCCACGTGGTGGTCGGGGAGGACGACCTGGGGCGGAACGACGCCATCCTCGACGACGTGAAGGGCAGGTTGCGGGATCGCTTCGGGATCGACCACACCACCATCCAGATCGAATCGGCCCGCTACGCACACCTCTACGACGACGTCCAGGCCCACGGGCACGCCCAGGAGAACCGCTGCGCGCCCCACGCGGCGGGGGGCTGAACCCTTGCGCATCGTGGCAGGGACCGCGCGCGGGCGGCGCCTCGCCGCGCCCGCCGGGGACGACACCCGGCCCACCAGCGACAAGGTGCGCGGCGCCATCTTCAACGTTCTCGGACAGTTCTTCGACGGTGGCCGGGTGCTCGACCTGTACGCCGGGACCGGGGCGCTGGCCCTCGAGGCCCTCTCCAGGGGATTCGCCGAGGCCACCTGCGTGGACGCCTCGGCCGGCGCCGCGGAGGCCATCTCCCGGAACGCCCGGGCCTGCGGGTTCACGGGGAAGGTGACCGTGATCCGGCGCCGGGTGAAGGACGCGCTCGCCTCGCTGCCTCCGGGTGGCTTCGACCTGGCATTCGTCGATCCCCCGTACGCCGAGGGACCGGGCGACGCGCTCGAGGCGCTCGGCCGTGTGCTCCGGACGGGGGCGTCGGTGGTGGCCGAGCACGACCGGCGTTCCCCGCCGCCGGAGCGGATCGGGGGGCTGCTCCTCCAGGATCGGCGCGCCTACGGCGACACGGGAATCTCGATCTATCGGAGGGAGTAGGGGATACTCCGCGCCGATGCCCCGGCTCGCCATCTACCCCGGTTCCTTCGATCCCCTCACCAACGGTCACCTGTCGCTCATCCAGCGCGGCCTCAAGATATTCGACGGCCTGGTGGTGGCGGTGGCCAACAACGCCTCCAAGAAGGCGCTCTTCACGCTGGAGGAGCGCAAGCAGTTCATCCGCTCCGCGGTCGGGGACGACCCGCGCGTCGAGGTGGACGCCTTCGAGACCCTGCTCGTCGACTACGCCAAGAAGCGCAGGATCCACACGGTCCTGCGCGGCCTGCGGGCCGTTTCCGACTTCGAGTACGAGTTCCAGCTCGCCAACATGAACTCCAAGCTCGACCCGGACTTCGAATCGGTCTTCGTCATGACCGGACAGGACTACTTCTACGTGACCGGCAGCCTGGTCCGGGAGGTGGCGAGCTACGGCGGCGACGTGTCCGGGCTCGTGCCGCCCATCGTCAACGAGGGGTTGCGCAAGAAGTTCCCCCCCCGTTAGCGGCCGTTCCCAACCGGGCCCCGAGTTGGTATCCTCCCAGCCCCCATTCGCGCCTTCCCTTCGCCCCAGGAGATTCCGAGGATGAGACTCGCCAAGCGGCTCGACGCGGTGAAACCGTCCCCCACGCTCGCCATCACCGCCAAGGCGAAGGAGCTCAAGGCCAAGGGCATCGACGTGGTCGGCTTCGGTGCCGGAGAGCCCGACTTCGACACGCCGAAGCAGATCAAGCAGGCCGCCATCGCCGCCATCGACCAGGGGTTCACCAAGTACACCCCCACGAACGGCATCCCGGAGCTGCGCGAGGCCATCGCCAAGCGCATCGCCCAGGAGCACGGCATCGCCTACAAGCCCACCGAGGTCCTGGTCTCCTGTGGGGGCAAGCACTCCCTGTACAACCTGTTCCAGGCGCTCCTCGATCCGGGCGACGAGGTGGTCATCTTCGCCCCGTACTGGGTCAGCTACGCCGACATGGTGCGGCTCGCCGAGGGCGTCCCGGTCATCGTCCAGACCCGGCACGAGGACGGCTTCGAGCCGAGCCACGCGGACATCAAGAAGGCCATCGGTCCGAAGACCCGCGCGGTCATCGTGAACAGCCCGTCCAACCCCACCGGCGCCGTCTTCGGGCGGGCCACGCTTCGCAACATCATCGAAGAGGTGAAGGGCAAGGACATCCTGGTCGTCACCGACGACATCTACGACAAGCTCGTCTACAAGGGGCGGTTCGAGAACGTCCTCACGGTGGACCCCTCGCTCCACCCGCAGGTCGCGCTCGTGAACGGGGCGTCCAAGACCTACGCCATGACCGGCTGGCGCATCGGCTGGACGGCCGGCCCCCAGGCGCTCATCAGCGCCATGCAGAAGCTGCAGGACAACTCCACGTCCAACCCCGCATCCATCTCGCAGAAGGCCGCGCTGGGAGCGCTCACGCTCCCCCTCGAGGCCGAGATCGAGACCATGCGGAAGATCTTCGACGAGCGGCGCCAGCACATCGTGAAGCGCCTGAACGCCATCCCGGGGGTGACCTGCTTCGACCCGGGCGGCGCCTTCTACGCCTTCCCCTACGTCGGCAAGCTCCTCGGCAAGAAGATCCCCGGGCAGTCGGAGCCCATCGGCACCGACGAGAAGTTCGTGGCCCACCTCCTCGACCACCACAAGGTGGCCGTGGTCCCGGGCTCGGCCTTCGGGGCCCCCGGATACCTGCGACTCTCCTTCGCCATCGCCCTGGACCAGATCGACAAGGGCGTCGACCGGATCGCCGAGATGGTGAAGAGCCTGGAGTAGCCCGCTCCGGATTGCCCGAGTCCCGCCCCCTCCGCGCATACCCGCGGGGGGGGTCCCATGTTAGGGTCCGCCCCCGATGCCGCCCCGCAAGGACATCAAGAAGATCATGATCGTCGGCTCCGGGCCGATCGTCATCGGGCAGGCCTGCGAGTTCGATTATTCGGGGACCCAGGCCTGCAAGGCGCTGAAGGAGGAGGGGTACGAGGTCGTCCTCCTCAACTCCAATCCCGCCACGGTGATGACCGATCCGGACTTCGCCGACCGGACCTACATCGAGCCCATCACACCGGAGGTGGCCGAGCAGATCCTGGCCCGGGAGAGGCCAGACGTCCTGCTCCCCACCCTGGGCGGGCAGACCGCGCTCAACCTGGCGGTGGCGCTTGCGAGGAATGGCGCCCTGGCCCGGCACGGCGTCGAGCTCATCGGCGCCTCCCTGGCAGCCATCGAGAAGGCCGAGGACCGTCAGCTCTTCAAGGACGCCATGAACCGGGTCGGGGTGGAGATGCCCCGCAGCGGCTACGCCACCTCGTTCGAGGAGGCCCGGGCCGTCGCCGAGCACATCGGCTTCCCGGTGATCATCCGCCCCAGCTTCACCATGGGCGGGGAGGGTGGCGGCGTCGCCTACAACAAGGAGGAGTTCGACGCGCTGGCGAGGCGCGCCCTCGACCTCTCGCCCTCCCACACCATCCTCGTGGAGGAGTCGATCCTCGGCTGGAAGGAGTACGAGCTCGAGGTGATGCGGGACCGGAACGACAACGTCGTGATCGTCTGCAGCATCGAGAACTTCGATCCCATGGGCATCCACACCGGCGACTCCATCACCGTGGCGCCGGCCCAGACCCTCTCCGACAAGGAGTACCAGCGGCTCCGCGATCTATCCGTGCGCATCATCCGCGAGATCGGCGTCGACACCGGCGGGTCGAACATCCAGTTCGGCGTGCATCCCGAGAACGGACGGGTGGTGGTCATCGAGATGAACCCGCGCGTGTCGCGGAGCTCGGCGCTGGCCTCCAAGGCCACCGGCTTCCCCATCGCCAAGATCGCGGCCAAGCTGGCGGTCGGCTACACCCTCGACGAGCTCAAGAACGACATCACCCGCGAGACCCCGGCCTCCTTCGAGCCCACCATCGATTACGTGGTGACCAAGGTCCCGCGATTCGCGTTCGAGAAGTTCAAGGGGGCCGACGACGTCCTCACCACCCACATGAAGTCGGTGGGCGAGGTGATGGCGATGGGGCGCACCTTCCAGGAGAGCCTCCAGAAGGCCCTCCGCGGCCTGGAGATCGACCGGGCCGGCCTCGATTCGCCCCTCGGGAAGCGCCCCGGGGATCCCTACACCGAGGCCGAGCGCATGCTCGTGCTGGAGCAGGCGCGCGTGCCCCGTGCCCACCGCATCTTCTGGGTGGGAGAGGCGCTCCGGGCGGGTGTGCCCGTGGAGGAGCTCCACCGGCTCACCGCCATCGACCCGTGGTTCCTCCGGGAGATGAAGGGCATCGTCGATCACGAGCCGACCCTGGCCGGCGGCCTTCCCGGCGACGCGGCCTCCTGGCGGGAGGCCAAGCGGCTGGGCTTCTCCGACAAGCGCATCGCCTCGCTGGCCCGGACCACCGAGGGAGCCGCCCGCGCGGCCCGCTGGGCGGCCGGCGTCCACCCGGTCTTCAAGCGGGTCGACACCTGCGCCGCCGAGTTCGAGGCCTACACCCCCTACCTGTACTCGACCTACGAGGAGGAGTGCGAGGCCAACCCCACCGCGCGCCGCAAGGTGATGATCCTGGGCGGGGGCCCGAACCGCATCGGGCAGGGGATCGAGTTCGACTACTGCTGCGTGCACGCCAGCTTCGCGCTGCGGGAGGCCGGGTTCGAGACCATCATGGTCAACTGCAACCCGGAGACGGTCTCCACCGACTACGACACCAGCGACCGCCTCTACTTCGAGCCGCTCACCCTGGAGGACGTCCTCGAGATCGTCCGGGTCGAGAAGCCGGAGGGACTCATCGTCCAGTACGGCGGCCAGACCCCTCTCAAGCTGGCCGTGCCCCTCGAGCGGGCCGGCGCCCCCATCCTGGGCACCACCCCCGACGCCATCGATCGCGCCGAGGACCGCGAGCGCTTCTCCGCGCTCATCGACAAGCTCGGCCTGCGCCAGCCCGCCAACGGCATGGCGAGGAGCGCAGAGGAGGCCTTCGCGGTGGCCCACCGCATCGGCTACCCGGTCATGGTCCGGCCCTCCTACGTGCTCGGAGGGCGCGCCATGGAGGTCGTCTACGACGACGCCGACCTCAGGGCCTACCTGACCGAGGCGGTCCAGGCCTCCGACGAGCGGCCGGTCCTGGTCGATCGCTTCCTTCGCGACGCGGCCGAGGTGGACGTGGACGTGGTCTCCGACGGCAGGAGCGTCGTCGTGGGCGGGGTCATGGAGCACATCGAGGAGGCCGGCATCCACTCCGGCGACTCGGCCTGCGCCCTCCCGCCCTACAGCCTCTCCGGCCCGGTGGTCGCCGAGATCGAGAAGCAGTCCATCGCGCTCGCCCGCGAGCTCGGCGTGGTCGGGCTCATGAACGTGCAGTTCGCCATCCAGGGCGACGACATCTACGTCCTGGAGGTGAACCCCCGCGCCAGCCGGACGGTTCCCTTCGTGGGCAAGGCCACCGGCGTGCCCTTCGCCAAGAGGGCGGCGCTGGCCATGGCCGGCATCTCCCTGGAGCAGCAAGGGCTCACGTCCACGCCCCGCCCGCGCCACGTCTCGGTGAAGGAGGCGGTCATGCCGTTCGCCCGCTTCCGGGGCGTCGACCCGGTGCTCGGGCCGGAGATGAAGTCCACCGGCGAGGTGATGGGCATCGCGGACGATTTCTACGGGGCCTTCTGGAAGTCGCAGACCGCCGCGGGGAACGCCCTCCCGCTTCCCAGGCGCGGCGAGGTCCTGCGCGCCTTCGTCTCGGTGAAGGACGCGGACAAGCCCGTCGCGGCGGACCTGGCCCGCCGGCTGGTGGCGCTGGGCTTCGAGGTACTGGCCACCGCCGGGACGGCCGCCTTCCTGGCCCGCGAGGGCATCCCGGCCACGCCCGTCCGGAAGGTGGGCGAGGGTCGCCCCAACGTCGTGGACCGCATCATCGACGGCGAGGTCCACCTCCTCATCAACACCACCGCCAGCAAGCGGACCATCTCCGACAGTTACTCGATCCGGCGCGAGACGCTGATGCACCGGGTGCCGTACTTCACCACGCTCACCGGGGCCCGCGCCGCACTGGGCGCCATGGAGCGGGCCCGCGACGCCGGATACGGGGTCCGGTCCCTGCAGGAATATCACGCGCACGGAAGGTGACGAGGATGCCCAGCGACCGCACGCCCATGACCCCTGCAGGCCTGGTGAGGCTCAAGCAGGAACTGAAGCGCCTCAAGGGAGTGGAGCGCCAGCGCATCGTGAAGGAGATCGCGGAGGCGCGGGCCCACGGCGATCTCTCCGAGAACGCCGAGTACCACGCCGCCAAGGAGAAGCAGTCGCACGTGGAGGGTCGCATCACCCAGGTGGAGCACTGGATCGCCACCGCCGACGTGATCGACGTCTCGCGGCTCTCCGGCGACCGGGTCGTCTTCGGCGCCACCGTCCGCCTCACCGACAGCCAGTCCGGCGACGAGGTCCTCTACCGGATCGTCGGCGAGCTCGAGGCCGATCTCAAGCAGGGAAAGATCAGCGTCACCAGCCCCATCGCCCGGGCCCTCATCGGCAAGGTCGAGGGGGACGTGGTGCGGGTCCGGGCCCCGGGCGGGGAACGGGAGTACGAGATCGAGAGCGTCGAGTTCATCGAGGAGCAGGTCGCCTCCGATCCGGAGTAGGCCGGCACGGGAGGGGGATGGCTCCGCGCGATGTCCCCGGGGCGCGGCCAGGCGCCCGTGAGCTCACGGCGCTCTTCGCGCCCTTGCGGTTCGCCGCCCGGCAGGAGAAGGCCGGCCTGGCGCGGCTGGCTGGCCTGGGGGGCACCGTTCGCGGCGCGGTCGAGCGCGCGCGGGCGGCCGGCGCCGAGCCCGGGGCGGCCCTGGATCGGATCGCCGCCGCGGGCGCCTCGCTCGACGCCCTGCCTCCTGGAGGACGGCTCGCGGCGGTCTGCCGGATCGCCGCCGACCTGGGAACCCTCGTGCCCCTCCCGGCCGATCTCGAGCTGCTGGCGCGTCGCGGTCGGATCCCGGCACCTCCCGCCCCGGCGAAGTCCCGGGCGCAGCCGTCCAGGCCGGTGCCGGTCCCTGCGTCCGCGGCGCCCTCCGTGCCGGCCTCCGACCGGGCAGGCAGGGCGGACTGCCGCCGGCGGCTCGCCACGCCTCTCGCCGCCATCCCCGGCGTGCACCCGGCGCCGCGCACGCTCCTCGAGGAGCGCGGGCGGCCTACCGTGGAGACGGCGCTCGAGTTCCTCCCGCGGGCATGGCAGGACCGCACCGTCGTCCGGCGGGTGGCGGAGCTCCGCACGGGGGAGCCTGCCATCGCCGTGGTGACGGTCCGCGTCGTCCGGTCGCAGCGGATGCGCAGCGGGAAGCCCATGCTCAAGGTGTCCACGGCCGACGGTCCCACGCGGCTCGACCTGGTCTTCTTCAACGCGCCGCCCTGGCGCCAGAAGCAATTCACGCCGGGGGAGCAGGTGCTGGTGTCGGGGGAGGTCACCGAGGGATTCGGGGGCGTCCGCCAGGTGACCCAGCCGGAGGTGGAGAAGCTCGGGGAACGCGACTCGGCGAACTTCGGCCGGATCGTCCCCGTCTACCCGGGACCCGCCGACCACCAGCACCCGGCGCTCCGCAAGCTCATGAAGCGGCTCGTCGAGGAGTACGGGCCGCTGGTCGTGGAGGAGATTCCGGCCCCGATCCGGGAACGGAGGGGGTTGCTCGGCCGCGCCGAGGCGATCGCCCAGGTCCACTTTCCGCCTGCCGGGACCGACCTCGCACGGGCCGCCGCGCGGGCCACCGAGCCCTTCCGGCGGCTGGCGTTCGAGGAGCTGTTCTTCCTCCAGCTGGCGCTGGCGCTCCGGCGTCGCGGGGTCCGGAGGGAGCCGGGCATCGCCTTCGACGCCTCGCCAGCGGCCCGCGCGGCGGCCCGCGCGCCCATTCCCTTCGCCTTCACCAGGGCGCAGGAGCGTGCCTTCGCGGAGATCGCGTCGGACATGGGGAGGCCCGAGCCGATGAACCGGCTCCTGCAGGGAGACGTGGGAAGCGGGAAGACCGCGGTGGCCTTCGCCGCGGCGATGCTGGCGGTCCGCTCCGGCTGGCAGGCCGCGATCATGGCTCCCACCGAGATCCTGGCCGAGCAGCACGCCCGCACCTTGCGTGGGTGGCTCGGCGGGTCCGGCGTCGAGCTGGCCCTCGTCGGATCGCAGGCTCGCGGCAAGGGGCAGAAGGACGCGCGGGCAGCTCTCGCCAGCGGGCGGGCCGCTCTGGCGGTGGGAACCCATGCCCTCCTGGAGGAGGGGGTCGCCTTCTCCCGCCTCGGGCTCGTGGTGGTGGACGAGCAGCACCGCTTCGGGGTGCTCCAGCGGGCCACGCTCATGTCGAAGGGGATCAGGCCCGACGTGCTCGTCATGACCGCCACCCCCATTCCGCGAACGCTTGCGCTGGCCTTCTACGGCGACCTCGACCAGTCGAAGATCGACGAGCTCCCGCCGGGACGGACGCCGGTCGAGACCCGGGTCTTCCGGGAATCCCAGCGCGGGCGCGTCCTCGAGGTTGCCCGCCGGGAGCTCGAGGCGGGGCGGCAGGTCTACGTGGTCTACCCCCTCGTGGAGGAGTCGGAGAAGTCCGACCTGGCCGACGCGACAGGCGGGGCCGAGGAGCTGCGCAGGGAACTCGCCCCCTTCGAGGTGGCGCTCCTGCACGGCCGGATGAAGGGCGACGAGAAGGAGGCGGTCATGTCCCGCTTCCGGTCCGGGGAAGCGCGCGTCCTCGTCTCCACCACCGTCATCGAGGTCGGCGTGGACGTGCCCAACGCCACCGTGATGATCGTCGAGCACGCCGAGCGGTTCGGCCTCTCGCAGCTCCACCAGCTTCGCGGTCGCGTGGGGCGGGGCGCGGCACGGAGCCAGTGCCTCCTCGTGACCGGCGGCGCCGGGGCGGGCGGGGACGCCAGGGAGCGGCTCCGGACGATGGTGGCCACCCAGGACGGCTTCGAGATCGCCCGCGCCGACCTCCGCATCCGGGGCCCCGGCGAGATGCTCGGCACCCGCCAGGCCGGCCAACCTCTCTTCGAGGTGGCCGACCTGTACCGGGACGAGGCCATCCTCGACGAGGCACGGGAGGATGCCATGCGCCTCGCCGAGGCGGACCCGGACCTCTCCCGCCCGGAGAACGAGCCCTGCCGGGAGGCGCTCGAGCGGTGGTCTTCCCGCCTCTCCCTGGCCCGCGTCGGCTGACCGCCCGTCCGGCGGCCGGGCTTGCTATCATCCGCCGATGCCCGCCTGCGCCCTCTGCGAGAACATCCAGGTCTCCGGGGAGGCCTGCGAGGTCTGCGGTCATCCCTTCCCCGCCGAAGAGCGGATCCCCCTCCCGATCGAGCCGCTCGATGGGCTCGAGCCGACGCTCCTCCCCCCGGCTCAGGCCAGTGGGGAGGCGGTTCCGGAGCTGGAGGCGACGAGCATCGGTCCCGTCGAGGTCGTGGTCTCCACCCTGGAGGACCTGCAGCCGACCGGGCTGGAAGGAGTTCCGGACGGGGAGGCCGATGAACCCGCGCCCGTTCCTGCATGCCGCTACTGCCGGAACCCGGCGCCCCCGGGAGAGGCCTTCTGTCCCCTCTGCGGGATGCGCCTCCCGTCCGTTCCCGGAGGGGCCGAGCTCCCTCCAGTCCACGTGCTTCTCTGCCGGGAGTGCTCCACACCGGTGAAGGGCGCGAGTTGCCCGGCTTGCGGGGCCCGGGCCCACGGGTGACCCGGCCAGCCACGCTTGCCATCCCCACCGACCTTCGGCAGATTGGGCGGCCCGCGCCATGACCTCCTCCACCCAGCCCACATTCTCCGCATGGTTCCGCTGTGCAGAGGACTGCGCCTTCCGCGCACCGCTCACCGAGGTGGTCTACCGTTGCCCCCGCTGCCAGGGCCTCCTCGAGGTGGAGCACGACCTCGACGCCCTCCGCAGCGTCTCCGCCGCCGGCTGGAAGGCCCTCTTCGAGGGGCGCTTCCGGGGCGGCGCGTGGCCCTTCGGCTCGGGGGTGTGGGGCAAGAAGGAATGGGTCTACCCCCAGCTCGCGGTCGAGAACGTCGTCTCGATGTACGAGGGAGGGACACCCCTCCTCCGGCTCGATCGGTACGCCCGGGACATCGGGCTGCGGGAGGTCTGGCTGAAGGAATGCGGCGTCACCCACACCGGGTCCTTCAAGGACCTCGGCATGACGGTGCTCGTCTCCGCCGTGAAGGAGATGCGCGCCCGCGGCGTTCCCATCCGCGCCGTGGCCTGCGCCTCCACCGGCGACACCAGCGCCGCGCTCGCCGCCTACTGCGCCGCCTCGGGAATCCCCTCCGTCGTCCTCCTCCCGCGCGGGAAGGTCTCGACGGCCCAGCTCGTCCAGCCGGTCTCGAACGGCGCGCTGGTCCTCGAGCTCGACACCGACTTCGACGGCTGCATGCGGGTGGTCCAGGATCTCTCCCGGACGCCCGACATCTACCTCGCCAACTCGATGAACTCGCTGCGCATCGAGGGGCAGAAGACGGTCGCCGTCGAGGTCGCCCAGCAGCTCGCGTGGACCTCTCCCGACTGGGTGATCATCCCCGGCGGCAACCTGGGCAACGCCGGCGCCCTCGGCAAGGGGTTCCTCCTCCTGAAGGAGCTCGGGCTCGTGGATCGGCTCCCGCGCCTGGTGGTTGCGCAGGCGGAGAACGCCAATCCGCTGTACCGGGCCGTGGAGCGGGCTGGGCGGGCGCGGGCGGACGTCCAGGTGGACGCCATCCCGGCCCGGACCACGCTGGCGAGCGCCATCCAGATCGGTGCCCCGGTCTCGGCAAAGCGGGCGCTCCGCGCCATCGAGGCGCTCGACGGCCTGGTCGAGCAGGCCAGCGAGCAGGAGCTCGCCGACGCCGCGGCCCGGGCGGACCTGTCCGGCGCGTTCGCCTGTCCGCACACCGGCGTGGCGCTGGCCGCGCTCGAGAAGCTGGCCGCCCGCGGGGTCGTGAAGCCGCAGGAGCGGGTGGTGGTCATCTCCACCGCCCACGGGCTCAAGTTCTCCGATTTCAAGGTCGGGTACCACGAGGGCACGCTGGCCGGCCTCCGCCCGGCGCTGCGGAACCCGCCCGTGAAGCTGCCGGCCACCCTGGCTGCGGTGCAGGAAGCCGTCGCGGCTCGCTTCGGAGGGAAGTGACCGGTGGTCCCCGGGGCCACCCGACCATCGCTGCCCACTTCCCAGGAGGAGGCGGACCTGCGGGCCGAGCACGACGAGCTCGCCAGCCGCGTGGTGGCTCGCCGCTCGATCGACGACGTCCGCAAGGGCGCGTACGCGGCCTTCGGGCTCGTGATGTCGGCCGGCCTGACCGTCAAGTTCGCCTGGGACCGCTGGGGCTGGGGGCAGGCCCCGACCCGGCCCCCCGGGCGCTATCCGCTCCTCTTCCTGGGTGCGCTCGGGCTCTCCCTCTTCCTCGCCGCCTTCGCCGTGGCCGCCTTCCGGAGGGCTCGCCGCGACATGGCCGTGGAGGACCGGGACTTCGCGCGACTCCGGGAGATCCGCGCGCGCCTGGGGATCGACACGTGAAGCGGTTCCGCGGACGCTTCCTCGTCCTCGAGGGGCTCGATGGCGCGGGGACGACCACCCAGGCCTCCCTCCTCCGCGACTGGCTCTCCTCCAGGGGGCGGAAGTGCCACCTCACCGCCGAGCCCTCCCGTGGACCCGTCGGGACGGGGATCCGGCACGTCCTGTCGGGCCGCCTCCGGGGAGCGGGCGGAGGAGAGTTCGATCCGCGCGCCCTGGCCCTGCTCTTCGCAGCCGACCGGCTCGATCACTGGGAGAGCGAGATACGTCCCCGCCTCGAGGACGGGCTCGACGTGGTCTCCGACCGCTACGTCCTGTCCAGCCTGGCCTACCAGGCGGTCTCCACGGGGGACGCGGGGTGGGTTGCCCAGGTGAACGCGAAGGCGCCGGCTCCCGACCTGACGCTCTTCCTCCGCGTCCGCCCGGCGGTGGCGTTGCGCCGCCGCTACGCCGCCACGGCGGAGAGGGAGATCTTCGAGGTCCCCGCCATCCAGAGGCGCGTCCACCGGGCCTACGGCCGGGCGCTCGCCCGCATCGTCGACGGTGGGGAACGGGTCGCCGACCTCGACGGCGAGCAACCGGTGGAGCGGGTGGCCGCGGACGTCGCCCGGGCCGTGGGGAAGATCCTGCCGTGAGCGCAGGGGCCACGGCGGCCGTCCTGATCGTGGGCAGCGAGGTGCTGTCGGCCAAGGTCCAGGACGAGAATGGCCCGTTCCTCGCCCGCAGGCTCCACGAGCTGGGCGTCGAGCTCACCGCCATCCACGTGGTGCCGGACCGGACCGACGCCATCGTCGAGGCGCTCCTCATGGCCCGGCGGCGGGCCGCCTGGGTATTCACCTGCGGTGGAGTGGGACCGACCCACGACGACCTGACGCTGCCGGCGGTCGCGCGGGCGCTGGGCGTTCCCCTGCGACGCCACGCCCCCATGGCGAGGGTCCTCGCCGAGATGCACGCCCGGCACCACCACGGCGCGGTGCTCCCGGAGGTGGCGCTGCGCATGGCCGATCTTCCCGAGGGGACGGAGCTCCTCGGCGATCCGGATTTCCCGACCCTGGTCGTCTCCGGGGTGGTGATGCTCCCGGGAGTCCCGTCGTTCATGCGCCAGCAGTTCGAGCGGGTTGCACACCTGCTCGGTGGCACGCCCTACCACCTGGTGAGCCTGTATCTCTCCTGGGGGGAGGACCAGCTCGCGCGTCCCCTCGCGGCGGTCGCGGAGGCCCGGCCCGAGGTGGAGATCGGAAGCTACCCGCGCTTCGACCGCGCCGACCACCGGGTTCGCGTCACCGTCGAGGGGCGCGACCCGGAGGCGGTCCGGGGCGCGGCGCTCGCCATACTGGCCGCGGTCGCGCCGGAAGCGCTGGTGCGGGCGGACGGCCTCGATCGCTGACCGCGGTCAAACCTCGAAGCGGTCGATCTGCCCGGCCTTCTGGAGGATCTCGAGGCCTCCCGCGAGGCACTTCTCCCGGTCGTCGCCCTGCAGCTTCACCACCAGCGGGGGGAGGCGCACGGCGCCGGGAACGGGAGGGGCGACGGGGGGGAGCACCGTCACGGCCCAGCTGTCGCCGAGGTCCTTGTCGATGGTGACCTCGCAGGGGGTGTTGCCGATGTAAGCACGCGCCATCTCGGGAGAACCTCGGGTCGAAGGAGCGGGGAAGATAGCGCAAAGGGAAGCGCACAGGAAGCGGAGTGTCGCGGGAAGTCCGTCGTGACCGAGCGGTGACACGGGGGCCATAGGAAGGGGGCGTGATCCAGCTCCGCGCCGACGCAGACCTCGACCGACCCCAGTGGGTGAAGTCGATTCCGTTCCTCGCCGTGCACGCCGTCGCACTGGCAGCCCCGTTCCTCGCGCCGCCTACCTGGCGCCTGGTCGGCCTGGCCCTGGCCGTCTACGCGGTCTGCATGTTCGGCATCACGGCGGGGTTCCACCGCTACTTCTCCCATCGTGCCTTCCGCACCGGCCGCGCTTTCCAGCTCGTGCTCGCGGTGCTCGGGACGCTCTCGGTCCAGAAGGGCGTCCTCTGGTGGGCGGCCCACCACCGGGACCACCACCGCTACTCCGACGGGGAGAAGGACGTCCACAGCCCCGTCCAGCGTGGATTCTGGTGGAGCCACGTCGGCTGGATCCTGGCGGCCCGGTACGACCGGACCCGGGCCGATCGCGTGAGGGATCTGGCACGCTTCCCCGAACTGGTCTTCCTCGACCGTTTCGGCATGCTCGTGCCCCTCGTCCTCGCGGCCCTTCTCCTCGCCGTGGGCGGCCTTCCCGCACTGCTGTGGGGGTTCTTCGTGCCCGTGGTGGTGGCCTGGCACGTCACCTTCTCCATCAACTCGGTGGCCCACGTGCTCGGCTCCCGGCGCTACCCGACCGCGGACGACTCCCGCAACAACCCACTCCTCGCCCTGCTCACTTTCGGTGAAGGATGGCACAACAACCACCACTTCTACGCCTCCACCGCCAACCAGGGCTGGTTCTGGTGGGAGCTCGACATCTCCTACCTGATCCTGCGAGGGCTCGCGGCCACCGGCCTGGTCTGGGACCTGCGGACTCCCCCGCCGCACGTGCGCGCCGGGCGGCTGCCCTCGCCCGCCAGGCCGCTACAGGAAGACGGAGCGGCGGGCGGCCAGGTCGGCGTCGAGCATGCGCTGTAGCTCGGCGCGGACCCGCTCTCCCGCGGCGGCCACCGCGGCCGCATCCTCGGCGCGCTCGGGGGGCGGAGGGGAGATCGGGTCGCCGAACCGGACCGACCAGCGGGACGGAAGGGGGAACCATGAGAGCAGCCCGGCCAGCGGCAGCGGCGGTGCCAGCGCGAGGAGAGGCAGGTGGAGGGATTCGGCGAGCCAGCCGCGACGGTCGAACGGCGCGGCCGCCTCCTCGCTCCCGAGGATCGCGCAGGGGACGATGGGAACCCTGGCAAGCGCGGCGATCCGGGCGAACCCGCCTCGACCGAAGCGGGTGACCCGGTAGCGATCGGCCCAGGACCGGGGCGCCTCGCGCGGCCCTTCCGGGAAGATGCAGATGCTGGACCCGCGGTCGAGCAGCGAGAGGGCGACGTCCGCCCGGAGCGGGGCCGCGCCCATCCGCGCCAGGAGCGCCCCGACGAGGGGAGCGGACAGGGAGCGGGGGTCCAGCAGGGGACGGAATCTCGCGGGGGGTGGCCAGGCGCGCCGCGGACGCCCGGAGGACCGCGGCGTCCCAGTGGGTCGTTCCCCCGTGGTTGGCGACCATCACGAACGGCCCATCGGGGAGGAGGCTGGCTCCCTGGACGTCGACACGCCACCAGCTGCCCAGGAAGAACTCGACCACGGCCCGGGCGCGGACCAGCAGGTCCCGGTCCATCCCGTGCTCGTCGAGCCGCGCCGGCGAGGCGAGCAGGGTGGCGAGCGAGGCGAGGGGGGCGAGCGTGTCCCGCAGGGCCGGCAGGAGGCGGACGAGCAGCTCGCGGAGCTCCTCCGTGTATGCCGCGGGACCGGTCCGGCGGACCGCCTCGGCGAGGCGGGCCTCGCCATCGCCGGCCGGCGCCTCGGCCGTCGGGGACTGGACCCGGGCCGGAAGCGGCTCGGCGGGGAGGACCGGGGCGACGGGGGGAGGGGGCACGACCACGGGCGAGCGGGCGGCGGCGCCCCGTTCGAACGGGTCATTTCCGAGGACCGGACGCCGGGCCAGGGCTGCTCGGGCGGGCTTCCGCTTCCTCGTCGGCATCCTGGTTTCGTACAGGGGAAGGGCCCCTCCGTCAAACGGTCGGATCGGCGTGGTACGACGAGGCCGTGACGCTCATCCAGGTGCTGCCGCCGGGCCTCGTGAACCAGATCGCCGCCGGCGAGGTGGTCGAGCGCCCCGCATCGGTGGTGAAGGAGCTGATGGAGAACTCACTCGACGCGGGTGCCCGCTCGATCCAGGTCGACCTGGAGGACGGAGGGCTCTCCCTCGTCCGCGTCGCCGACGACGGTTCCGGAATGGGTCGTGAGGACGCGCTGCGTTCCCTGGAGCGCCACGCAACCTCCAAGCTGAGGGACGCTCGGGGCCTCGCCACCATAGCCACCATGGGGTTTCGCGGCGAGGCCATTCCCGCCATCGCCTCGGTGTCCCGGATGCGCATCGACACCTGCCTCGAGGGGCCGCCGGATGCCATCGTCGGAACCCGCATCGTCCTGGAGGGAGGCGAGGTCGTAGCCGTGGAGGACGTGGCCCGCGCCCGCGGGACCACCGTCGAGGTCCGCGACCTCTTCTTCAACACCCCAGCACGCCGGAAGTTCATGCGCTCCAGCGCCGCCGAGTCCGGCCATTGCAGCGAGGCCGTCGTCCGGGTGGCGCTGGCCCGTCCCGACGTCGGGTTCACGCTTCGTACCAATGGGCGTGCGGCCATCGCCACCGCGGCCGGGGCACCCATCGAGGAGCGGGCCGCCATCGCCCTCGGCAGGGACGCGGCCCGTCACGTGATCGCGGTGGAAGGGAGCCGGGGCGAGTTCCGCGTTCGAGGCGTCGTCACGTCGCCGGATCACTCCGCGGCCACGGCCCGCGGTCTCTACCTCTTCGTGAACGGCCGGTACGTGCGCGATCGAGCGATCGCCTACGCGGTGGTCCGGGCCTACACGGGCTCGCTGCCCGCCGGTCGGCAGCCGGCCGGGGTCCTCTTCCTCGAGCTTCCACTCGATCGCGTCGACGTCAACGTCCACCCGCAGAAGCTGGAGGTCCGCTTCCAGGACCCGCGCGCGGCCACCGACGCCGTCCACCATGCGGTCAGCGACTCGCTCCGGCCCTCGCCCTGGCTGCGCCACCGGCAGGTTTCACGGGAAGTCGATGCCGCCGTCCCGGCCGCGCCGCTGGCCGCGGAGCCTGGCGCCGACGACGTCGCCGGCGTCCTCGCACTGGCGCGCGACCGGGAGGCCGAGCGAGCGCGGGACATGCTCCCGTTCCCGGCTCCGGAGGTTCCCGGCCTCCCGCCCGGCGCCTCCCTGGCAGCCGCGACCTCGCCCGCGCCACCTCCCGGGTATTTCGGATCCATGCGCTACGTCGGCCAGCACGCCCGGACGTACCTCCTCTGCGAGGCGCCGGGTGGGACGCTGGTCGTCATCGACCAGCACGCGAGCCACGAGCGGCTGCTCTTCCATCGCCTCCGTGAGGCGCTGCGCGGCCGGCGCCTCGAGGTCCAGCCCTTCCTCGTCCCACCGGTGGTCACGCTTCCCCCTCCTCGGCCCGCGTGGTCGAGGGGGCAATCGGCGACCTGGAGGCGGTCGGTCTCGAGATCGAGCCCTTCGGGGGAGACACCTTCGCCGTGAAGAGCGCGCCCGCGCTCCTGGGTGGCGCGTCGATGGCTCCGCTCCTCACCGACCTGGCCGACCAGGTGGAGCAGGCCGGGCGAGGTAGCGCCGTCGGAGATGCGCTCGACGGGCTCCTCGCAACCATGGCCTGTCACGCGGCCGTCCGAGCCAACCAGGACCTCACCCGGGAGGAGGTTCGCGCCCTGCTCGACGGGCTCGACGCCATCGACTTCAAGGCCCGCTGTCCGCACGGGCGGCCCGTGGTGGTCGAGCTGCCGCTGTCCGAGCTGGAGCGGCGTGTCGGCCGCCGGTGACGGCTCAAGGGCCTGGGGGGAGTGGGGGAGTGGGAGGGCTTCCGGCCGGATGCTGGTTGTGGGACGAGTTGTCCCGACCGGAAGCCACTGCCCGTGTTCCGAAGCGCCGCATGACCGGCACAGGATGCGGGGGGGGAGAAGCCTACGACGGCCCGCGTCGCCTCAAACCCTCTTTTAGCAATCGCGAGGCCATCTCCAGGGAACGATTCAAGTGCCTTGAATCACGAAGCTCGCCGCACGTGGTCGGCCCTCCCGGGGCGCGTTCTCATTGCATTCATGAATCTTCACATTGCATTAGTGAAATGCTGGACTGACCATGGAGGGTAGTGGCAGATTGCGCGCCGTGGCGACCCGCGACCCGAAGCTCCGGCCGTACCGCACGGCGGCGTGGATTCTCTACTTCTCGGCCATCGCCATCGCGGTCGGCTTCTTCGTCGTCAGCGTCGTGAAGACGCTCCGGGGCAGGGGGCGGCGCGCCCCCCCGGTCGCAACCAGCGCCATTCCGACCCGCGCGACACTTCGCGTGTGCATGGACGACCTCGACGCGCTCTACGTCGAGCAGAACCAGCGCGCATGGGCCATGGGCACGAGTTTCGAGGGCCCCATGCCGCTGGCGGCCTGGACCGACTGGGCGCCGCGATGGGAGGAGCGGGTGGAGGACCTGTCCGACCGGTGCCGGCTGGACGTGACCAAGGGTGAATGGGCCCTGGAGCGCGCCGACATGGCCGCTGCACGGGATGCCATGCTGGCCCTCCACCGCGCCTACACCGCCCAGGTGAACCGGTTCGCCGACGAGCACGGCGACCTGGCCCGGGCCGCGGCCGAGTCGATGGCCCATGCCCGCGAGGCGGCACGCCCCACCAAGTAGGCTCGGGCCCCCGGGTGCGCCCTACGGCCCGCACCCTCCGGAGGCGGACGGCTGGAAGGTCCACCGGAAGATCTGGACCTCGTAGCCCGGTGCGGCGGTGCGATTGGGCAGGTCCCCGGCCGGGACAGCCGCGCCGACCGGCAGGAAGCCGTTCGAGATGGTCATCTCCACCACGTGCACCCGCTCGGTGGGCCGGTCGAAGTCCCAGGGCGCGAACGGAAAGATCGCGGGGAAGCGCATGTACTGCTGGGGATCCTCGGGAGGAGGAAGGGTCTCGACCTGGAGGGGGGTTCGCAGGAGCTGGTTGTCCGGGTCGTAGTCCACGAACCAGCGGACCTCCACGGGTTCCTCGCTGTTCTCGTCGATGATGGTCGCCGACACCTCGAAGATCGATCCCGGCGGGCACACCGACGCCGGGCCGTAGTCGGTGACGGCCAGGCCCGGCTCGGCGCTGCTGGTGAGGATGCGGGGGGGGGTCACGGGAAGCCCCCCGTCGATCGAGCCGACCCCGGGGAGCGGCTGGGGAATGGGGCAGCCACCCAGGAGCGCGCCCCCGCCCAGGACGGCGAGCAGGAGGGCGCCGACTCGAACGTGCACGGCCGTCACGGATCCCCTCCGGGCGGTCGTGCAGCGGGTGCCGGACCGCCGCGGCGCTCGGACTCGAGCTTCTCGAGATGGCGGAAGACGGTTCGTGGATCCACGTCGAGGTCCTTGGCGGTCTTGGTCCGGTTTCCGCCGTTGCGTTCCAGGATTTCACTGATGTACCGCTTGCGGAACTCCTCGATGGCGTCGGCCAGGGGGAGGGTCGTCTCCAGCGCGTCCTGCCGGAGGTCCAGGTCCTCGGCCGTCACCAGGGGGCCGTCGGCGAGGACGGCCGCCTTCTTCACGCGGTTCTCCAGCTCCCGGATGTTTCCCGGCCAGTGATACTTGCGGAGCGCGGCGAGGGCGCCCGGCGCGAACCCCCGGGCCCGGGAGTCGAACTCCGCGGCGTAGCGCTGGAGGAACCACCTGCCCAGGACGGTGACGTCGTCGCCGCGCTCCCGGAGGGGCGGCAGCGAGATGGTGACGACGTGGAGCCGGTAGTAGAGGTCCTCGCGGAAACGCCCCGCCCGGACCTCGTCCTCCAGGTTGCGGTTGGTGGCGGCCACCACACGGATGTCGACCGGCTCCGTGCGCGAATCCCCGACCCGCTGGACCACCCGTTCCTGGATGGCCCGCAGGAGCTTCACCTGGAGCGAAGGGGGCATCTCGCCGATCTCGTCGAGGAAGAGCGTACCGCCCGACGCGGCCTGGAATCGTCCGGCCCTCGTCGCCACCGCCCCGGTGAAGGCTCCCTTCACGTGGCCGAAGAGCTCGGACTCCAGGAGTCCCTCCGGGATGGCGGCGCAGTTCACGGCCACGAAGGGGCCCGCCCCGCGGGGGGAGCGCCGGTGGACCTCCCGGGCCACGAGTTCCTTCCCGGTGCCGGTCTCCCCCTGCACGAGCACGGTCACGTCGGTCGGCGCGACCTTCTCGATGCGGCGGTAGACCTCCCTCATGCTCGGGCCGGCTCCGACCAGCTCGCCGTAGCGCCGGTTGTCGATGGCCTCCCGGAGCTCCTCGTTCTCCCTCCGGAGGTCCCGGAGGAGCAGCGCGTTCTGGAGGAGGAGGGACGCCTGCGAGGCGAAGACGGTGAGGGTCTCGAGGGACCGCTCGTCGAAGAGGTTCCGGACGCTGTCGTTGCCCAGGTAGATCGCTCCGAACACCTCGCCGCGGGCGAGGAGCGGCGCGCACATCACCGACTGCAGACGGAGGTTCACCACGGACGCTGAGCTGGACCACTCGGAGTCGTGCAGGGCGTCGGCGACGACCAGTGGCCTGCGGGTCGTCAGCACCTTCTGGACGATGGAGTCCGAGACCCGGGACACCGCCTCCTCGACGTTCCCGGGAGCGACGTTCCTCGAGGCCCGCACCTCGGGCTGGCCGTCGGCGAGCTCGATCACGAATCCCTTGTCGGCCCGGGTCACCTCGAGGAGGGCGTCGAGGAGGGCGTCGAGCAGCGTCTCCAGGGACCCGGCCTCCAGGAGGCGCCTCGAGAAGCGGACCAGGGGATCCTCCCGCGGGGATGCGGCGGCCGGCTGGGGCGCCGCCGGAGGCGAGAAGTGGATCTCGTGGCCACCGGCCCGTAGGACGTCCCCGGGGGCCAGCCGGCAGGTGGTCCGCCGGCGCCCGTTCACGGTCAGCTCGACTCCGGAATGCGCGGCGACGGTGAAGGCATCGCCGTCGGCGAGGACGTGGAACGCCGTGGGAGGCAAGGAGGGGTCGTCGACGCGGAGGTCGCTCTGCGGGTCGCGGCCGACGGTGGTGATCCGCCGGTTGAGCGGGATCGCCCTGGGGGACCCCGGGCCGGACTTGAGGACGAGTTCCGCCACGCGCATCCCTCCTAGAAGTTCCACGAGAGCTTCACCGCGGCCCGGCCGGGCGACACCTCGGTCTCGATGCGCGGGACGTAGTGGACGAGGGAGTCGGCGACACCGTACGCGTAGACTCCCCAGAAGAGGCCGGCCGAGACGTACTTCACGATGTCGATGCTGTTGAGCAGGTCCCGGTCGGAGTCGGGGATGGGGGGGTTGCTGCAATTGGTCGGCGTGCTGACGGAACAGCGGCGGGAGCTGTCCGTCGCGATGGCGTTGTGCACGAAGATGGCGCCGAGGTTGACGGCGCCGAACACCACCTGGGAGACGGCGATGATGATCCCCTTGGTGGTGTCGCCGTTCTGGAACTGCCCGACGCCGAAGGGGAGGAAGTTGAGCATGTAGACGTGCTCCTCCACCACGATGATCTTGGACGGAGGGCCGGAGCGCACCTGCTCCTCGGCCAGCAGCCGGCGGCGGGCCTCCTCGGCCAGCCGCTCCTGCTCCCGGACCTGCCGCTTCCGCTCGCGCAGCGGGGCGAGCTCGGGCTCGGCCTGCGCGCGGACCTGGTCGAAGAACTCGACGATGGGCGGAGGTACCAGGAAGGGGTCGAGGGTCTGGTCGGGGTCGATGGAGAGCAGGTGGATGAAGGCCTCCCGGGCGGAGGCCTTGTCACCGAGCTGGTATTCGGCGAGCCCGAGGATGCGCCAGGCCTCCAGCGCGATCGGCTCCGGCAGGTTGGGAGTGCGCGCCAGGAGCTCCCGCGCCGCACCCGCGGCGTCGGCGTAGGCGCCGAACTCGTAGCGGTCCCGCGCCCGCTTCACGTCGGTCTCGGGGGTTGCGAGAGCCAGCACGAGCAGTAGGGCGATCATCGGGATGGTTCCTCCGTCAGGACGGCGGGGACGGTGATCTCCTGGCCGGCCCGGACGCGGACGGTCGCCCCGGATGCCCGGCGCCCTGGGATCTCGAGGCGGAGATCCACCTCGCCCTCGTACGGGCTCGGCCCGTCGGCGGGAACCCGGATGCGGAAGGGCTCCCTCTGGGAATCGGCGGCGGTTCCCAGGAGACTTCCTCCCACGTAGACGCGGGTGGCCGGATCTCCGCCGACACGAAGGCTGGCGGGCCGCGGCACCAGCGGGACCTTGAGCTCCCCGAGCTGCGCCGCGGAGGCGGCGTCGATCTCGCGCTCGAACGGCTCGCAGCACGGGTGCTCGACACGGAGCCGGTGTGCTCCGGGTGCCAGGGAGAAGACCACCCGCTGCTCGTCGGTGGCGACCTCGACCCCGTCGAGGAGTGCGCGCTGGGCATAGGGCCGGACGTGCACGGTGAAGGGCACGAGAACGGGGACCTTTCGGGCGGCGACGGGCCGGGCAGGCTCCGGCGGATCATCGGGAGGGCTCCGGACCGGGTCGATCGGCGCCGAGGCGGCCGAGGCTTGGGGCTCGGCGGCCGGCGAAGGGGCGACCGTTGTGGCAGGCTCGGGCGGCCGAGGCGCCGTGAAAAACGCGGCGACGGGAGCGCCCCGCCTAGCCGGAATCTCCCCGGCGAGCCGGACGATCCCGAGCACGAGGAGGAGGCCACCGCCCAGCACGCCGAGACCGGTCAGGGTCCTGCGCAGCAGGCGCCGTCGCCGGTCGGACCGGGCGACCGCCTCCAGGTGAGCGAGCACGACGGGATGGCGGGGCTCCACGGCCAGCACGCCGTCGAACGCGCCGAGCGCCGCCGCGACCTCTCCGCGCGCCAGGTGCTCCTCCCCCTGCCGGAGGCGCGACTCCACGATGCGCGGGCGAAGCGCCTCGGCCGTGGCCCGGGGATCGGACAGGAAGGCCGTCAGGGCCTCGTCCGGCCTGTCGATCCCGTCGGCTCGCAGGATCGCGGCCAGCCGGTCGCGCACCTGGGCGGCGCTTCCCGGGCGCGCGGCCGGGTCCAGGGCCAGGCAGGCGACGATGAGCCGGGCCAGGGGCTCCCCCAGCGCCGGGTTCACGGATCGTGGATCGGGGAAGTCGCCGGTGACCAGCCTGTGGAGGGTAGCGCTGGGGTTGGGTGCCTCGAAGGGGAACCGGCCGGTGCAGAGCCAGTAGAGGATCGTGCCCAGGGAGAAGACGTCGGAGCGCTCGTCGGCCTCCCCGCCGTCGACGATCTCGGGAGCCATGTGGTTGGGCGAACCGACCATGGCACCGGTCATGGTCATGCGGTCGTCCTGCGAGAGGATCCGGGCGATCCCGAAGTCCGCCAGCTTCACCGACGGTCGCCCTCCGACCTCGGAGATCATCACGTTCTCGGGCTTGAGATCCCGGTGGATGACCCCTGCAGCGTGGGCGTGGACCAGGGCGTCCGCCAGGGCGAGCCCGACGAGCGCCCCGCACTCGGGAAGCGGCATCCCCTCCTCGTCGGCAAAGGCGCGGAGGGTCCTGCCGTGGATGAACTCCGTGACGAGCCACGACTCCTGGTTGTCGTCCCCCGAATAGTCGAAGATCTCCACGATACCCGGATGGGACAGCCGCGCCACGGCCCTGGCCTCGCGGGAGAACCGGGCACGCGCATCGGCCTTCGTCGCGAGGTGGGGGTGGAGCACCTTGACCGCGACCTCCCTGTCGAGCGCCGTGTCACGGCCCCGGTAGACGACCGACATTCCACCGGTTCCCACCTGCTCGAGGAGATCGTAACGGTCGATCCGGCGAATCAATCCACTCCCTCCAGACCGCGACACCGCAGCCCGAGTGACCGCCGAGCACTATGACACGGATGTCGGGGCAGGGGCCACCCGGAAGGGCCCCTGCCGCGCCGCCATCAGGCCCGGACCTCGGGGGGCTTGCCCCCGTTGTCGGGCGGAGGCACCGCCGGAACCTTGCGTCCCACCGGGTTCTCCTCGAGCGCCGCGCCGAGCACGTCGTCCATGTGGGTCGCGAAGACGAACTCGAGTTCCTTGCGGGCCTGCTCCGGGACGTCGATGAGGTCCTTCTCGTTTCGCGCCGGCATGATGACCCGCTTGATACCGGCCCGGTGGGCCGCCAGCACCTTCTCCTTGATGCCGCCCACGGGGAGGACCAGTCCGCGCAGCGTGGCTTCTCCCGTCATGGCCACGTCGGACCGGACGCGAATGCCGGATAGCAGCGAGACCAGCGCGGTCAGGATGGTGACGCCGGCGCTGGGGCCGTCCTTGGGGATGGCTCCGGCCGGGAAGTGGATGTGGATGTCGGTCTTCTCGAGGAAGTTGGCGGGGATGCCCAGGTGGTCGGCCTTGGAACGCAGGTACGACAGGGCCGCCTGGGCCGACTCCTTCATGACGTCCCCGAGCTGGCCGGTCAGGGTGAGCGACCCCTTGCCGGGCATGCGCGTGGCCTCGATGAAGAGGAGATCGCCTCCGGCAGCGGTCCAGGCCAGCCCGGTGGCCACGCCGGCCACCTCGGTCCGCTCGGCCGTCTCGTTGTAGAACTTCTCCGGCCCGAGCATGTCGGCGAGGTCCTTCTCGTCGATCGCACGCATGGCTCCCGGCGGGATCTTCCCGCTCGCCACCTCGACGGCGATGGCACGCGAGACGTCGGCGATGCGACGCTCGAGGTTCCGGACGCCGGCCTCGCGGGTGTAGGCCATGATGATCTTGATGAGCGCCTTCTCGGAGAACTCGATGGCGTCCGGGGAGAGCCCGTGCTCCTTCAGCTGCTTGGGCACGAGGTGCTGCTGCGCGATGCGCACCTTCTCCTCGAAGGTGTAGCCGGGCAGCTCGAGGATCTCCATGCGGTCGCGGAGCGGACCGGGCACCGGGTCGAGCAGGTTGGCCGTGGCGATGAACATGACCTTCGACAGGTCGAAGGGCACGTCGAGGTAGTGGTCGGAGAAGCTGAAGTTCTGCTCCGGGTCGAGGACCTCGAGGAGCGCCGCGCTGGGATCGCCGCGGAAGTCGGCGCCGAGCTTGTCGATCTCGTCGAGCATCATGGTGGGGTTGTTTGCGCCCGCCTTCTTCATGGACTGGATGATCCGTCCGGGGAGCGCTCCCACGTAGGTTCGCCGGTGGCCGCGGATCTCCGCCTCGTCCCGCACGCCGCCCAGGCTCAGGCGGACGAACTTGCGCCCGGTGGCCCGCGCGATCGACTGGCCGAGCGAGGTCTTGCCCACGCCGGGAGGTCCGACGAAGCAGAGGATGGGCCCGCGCATGTCGTTCTTCAGCTTTCGCACGGCCAGGTACTCGAGGATTCGCTTCTTGATCTTGTCGAGGCCGTAGTGGTCGGCGTCGAGGATCTGGCGTGCGTTCTCGATGTCGAGGTTGTCCTCGGTCTGCTTCGCCCAGGGGAGGTCGGCGATCCAGTCCAGGTAGGTGCGCGCCACGGCGTGCTCCGAGCTGGCCGTGGGGATGCTCTTCAGCCGGTTGAGCTCCTTGTTGGCGACCTTCTCGACCTCGGGGGGGAGTCCGGCCTTCTTGAGCCGCTCGCCCAGCTCGTCGAGCTCCTCCTCCTCCTCGCCCAGCTCGCCCAGCTCCTCCTTGATGGCCTTCAGCTGCTGGCGCAGGTAGTACTCGCGCTGGGTCTTCGACATCTCGCCCTTCACGGCGCTGTCGATCTTGTTGGAGAGCTTGAGGATCTCCCGCTTGCGGTTGAGGAGCTCGAGGACGAGCTTCATGCGCGCCTTGAGGTCGACCGTCTCGAGCACCTGCTGCTTCTCCTCGATGGGCACGTCGACGTTGGCGGCGATGAGATCGGCGAGGTGGCCGGGGTGGGTGATCGAGTCGACCAGCTCGGTGGCCGCGGTGGGCAGCTCCGGCATGAGCTCGATGACCTCGCGGGCCAGCTTCTTCAAGTTTATGGCGAGCGCCTCGACCTCGACCTCGTCGACCGAGGTCTTGTCCTCGACGGGCTCGACCCGCGCCTTGAGGTACGGGCTCTCCTGAACGAGGTCGAGGACCCGGACCCGGGCCAGGCCCTGGACCACGAGCGAATAGTTGTCCTCCCCCATCTTGAGGAGCTTCACGATGCGGGCGACGGTGCCGACGGTGTAGAGGTCGGCGGCTCCGGGATCCTCCTCCTCGGCACGCCGCTGGGTGACCACCCCGATGACCTGCTCGTCGCGGACCGCGTCCTTGATGAGGGCGATGGTCTTCTGGCGCCCCACCGCCAGCGGGAGGACCCCGCCGGGGAAGAAGACGGAGTTGCGGAGCGGAAGGATGGGGAGGACCTGGGGGATGTCCTCCTTGTTGATCAGGGCCGGCGGACCCATTGCCGGTGCGACCTGGGCCCCTGCAGCCTCTTTCTTCTTCTCCGACATGACGTGCTCCTTCTCGTGTTTCTCGGAGACAGGCTGCTCCGGCGCAGGGAGGATATCCGACGAGCCCCTGACGGTCGATCTAAGACCGGAACGGGTGCGGTCAAGCACCCGGCCCGGCGTTTGACGCATCCTCCCGCGGCCGATAGCATCCAGCGGCTTGCGTCTCGGCCACGTCTCCGACCTCCACCTCTCCGACCGCGGCCGATACCCGCGCAACGGCTACCTTCCCAGGGACTGCGACCGGCACTCGGTCCGGCTCGCCCAGCGCATCCTCGAGGAGCTCGAGGAGGCGCAGGTCGAGCACCTGGTCGTGACGGGCGACCTGACGCTCTCCTCGGAGGCGAGCGAGTTCGAGCGCGCGGCCAGGCTCCTCCGGAGGTGGGCGGACGCGGGAAAGCTGACCGTCGTTCCCGGCAACCACGACGTGTGGACGGCCGAGTCGGTCAAGACGTCCCGGTTCCTGCGAATGGTGGGACCGGACGGGCGCGGGATGCGTCGTCCCGAGGCGTGCTATCCCTTCGCCGCACTTCCGTCGCCCGAGGTGGCCATCGTCGCGCTGGACAGCGCCCGCTTCGGAGAGGAGCCCCTCGACACCCCGGGACGGATCGGGACCGCACAGCTCCAGGCCTGCCGCGAGCTGGTCCGGGAGCACGTGAAGGAGGGGCGTGCCGTGCTCCTCGCCCTTCACCACCACCTCCTGCTTCCCCGCGAGCGCGTCCCCTCCGACGCGCTCGTGGCCCGCACGCCGCTCGCCGACGCCGACAAGGTCATCCGCATGGTCTCCGACGTGAGGGTCGCCGCCGTCCTGCACGGCCACCGCCACTGCTCCTTCCGCCTCGACATCCCGGGAGCGGCCGGCGCCACCCCGATCCTCTGTGCCGGGTCGGCGACCCGCGTGGCGGACGAGCCCATCCGCCGCGCCCGTGGCTTCGTCTACGAGGTGGACCGCGGCGGAGTCCGCTCCATTCGCCCCGTCTTCGCGTCGCGGGGCTGAGGGGCCCACCGGATGGCGAAGGGCAAGGCCAGGAAGCCGGCGGGTGACGGTGCGCGCCCCGCGGACGAGATCCAGGTCCTGGACGCGCCGCTCGCCGAGCTGTCCCGGGACCAGCTCTCGGTCTTCCTCTTCGTCTCGCTGACGCCCGACGAGACCCGAGCCATCGTGAAGGAACGGAAGCTCGGGATCCCGGGCTTCCGCAGCGGGTCGCTCGGCGACGTCGAGCGGTGCGACGTCATCGCCGACGAGATCCGGGCCAACCCGCCGGCCGCGCGGTCCGTGCTCCAGACGCTCGAGAAGGCCTTCGAGGGGCCCCCGTTCCGGCGCACCGCGCTCGGGTCGGAAGGTGCCGCGGACCTGCTCGAAGTCGGGGCCGGAGACGCCGCGCTCGCTCTCGCCCTCTGGCGGGTGCTCTCCGACCGCAGCGCCGACGTCCGGCGTTCGGCGCTTCCGCTCCTCGACGAGCTGGCCGTCCACTATTTCGGATCGGGCGAGGGTGCTGGCGGCGCGCCGGGAAGGGGCGATGCCCCGGTGGACGACCCGGCGTCGCAGGTCGAGGCGCTCGTGTCGGAGCTGGCACGGGCGGAGACGCGGCTCCGCGAGGCCGAGACGTCTGCGCACGCGCGAGCCGAGGAGGCCCGCCTCAGGAGCGAGGATCAACGGGAGAAGCTGCAGGGCGCCCTGCGCGAGGCCCGCGCCCGCGAGTCCCGGGCCGTCGAGGAGTCCGCCCGGGCCCAGGAAGCCGCGGCGGAGGCCCGCCAGGAGCTCGCACGTACCCGGGCGGAGCTGGACACCCTGCGCGCCTCCGACGCCGCGGTCGAGGCCCACCGGGCGCGCGCCGAGGTCCGGGACCTGACCGGCAAGCTGGGGGCGCTGGAAGCCCGGCTCGAACGAGCCCGCGAACGGGAGCAGGATCTCGCCGCCGATCTGGAGCGGGCGCGGAGTGAACGAGCCCCCCCGGTGGCGCGCGACCCCGGAGCCCCTCCGCCGGAGGAGCCGGAAGCAGGAGATGCCGATACCTGGCTATTCCCGGTGTACTCGAGGGAGTTCTACGATTCACTCGAGGGGTGGGACCGGCGGATCCAGCGCGCCGCATTCAAGCAGGCAAACCTCCTCGCACAGGACCACCGCCACCCGAGCCTTCGGGCAATTCCGCTCGAGGGGCTTCCGGGCTACTACCGCGTCCGGGTGGCCACCGACGTCCGGCTCATCTACCGGCGCCCTGAGCGCCAGAACACGATCGAGATCCTCTCCCTCATCGACCGGGAGGATCTCGACCGGTACGTCAGGCAGGCGAAGACGCGGGGGTAGGGGGCGGAGCCCTGCTCACTGCAGGCGGCGGTAGATGCCGACCACGACACCGAGGATCATGGTGCTGCGGAAGTCGGACTCGCGGACGTAGATGGGCGCCATGCGCGGATTGGACGGCTGGAAGCGGACCCGGTCCCCCTCGAAATAGACCCGCTTCACGGTGGCCTCGTCGTCGATCATGGCCACGACGATGTCGCCGTCGTCGGCGTTGAGTTGCTTGCGGACGAAGATGTAGTCGCCCGGAAGGATGCCGTCGCCGATCATGGAATCGCCCTGGACGCGCAGGCCGTAGACCTTCCGGCCGGCCCCCAGGAAGAACGAGTCGACCTGGACGGTGTCCTCGATACGCTCCTCGGCCAGGATGGGCTGGCCGGCGGCCACCCGCCCGACGATGGGGACGTCGACGAGCCGGGATGCGGTGCGCGATGCGGACCGGGCGGCCAGGGATATGACCTGGGCGCCCGAACCGCGACCGGCGAGGACCTCTCGAGCCCGGCTGGTGGGGATGAGGGCCCGGGACTTGACCGGGTCGCGCGTCAGGTAGCCCTTGCGCTCGAGCGCCTTCAGGTGGTCGTTCACCCCGTTGGTGGAGCGGATCTCGAGGGCCTCGCCGATCTCGCGGATGGTGGGCGGGTAGCCCTGCTCCTCGATCTGGCCGGCGATGAAACGGAGCACCTCTAGCTGTCGGTCGGTCAGGGCTTCCATGGGTCCGCCTCCTGAACGCAAGTATACCCTCCGGACGTTCAGACGCAACTTCCGTTCGGGCATCGCCTTGCCGGACCGGACCGGGGAGCGTACGGTCCGTCGATGCAGCAACCTACTGCGGCCAGGGCGCTTGGAGCCGGATTCCGGGCCGTGGCGTGCCAGCCCTGGGTCGCCGTGGTGGGCATGGGCGTGACCCTCCTCCGGGGTGCGCTCGCGCTCCCCGGGACGGCCTTCGTCATGGCCGTGTCCTGGCTGGCCGCGCAGGAAACCCTCGGAAGGGGGGGGAGCCCCTCCGCAGCCATCGGAGCCGTCCTCCGGGTGTGGGAGTCCCCACGGTTCCACTCCATCGCCATCGGACTCTGGCTCGCGGGCATCCTGCTCTGGGGAGCCGTGCGGGTGGCCTGGGTCGCCGGGGCCGTGCCGCTCGTCGCCTGGCGCCTGGCCGGTTCCCGCGGGGAGGAGCCCGCCTTCGCCCAGGGTGCCGCCTGGCGCTTCCACCGGGTCCTGCCCGCCGCGCTCGTCGCGCTCGCCCTCGACCTTCTGGGCAGGAGCATGATCGTGGCCACGGCGGTGGGGGTCTTCGCGGTCGGAGCCCGGGCGCAGGGGAGCGCGTCCCCAGGGGCGGCCGCCTTCGTCGCGGCGCTCGCGCTGGCCGCCTCGGCGTTCCTGGCCACGTCGCTCTCGACGGTCGGCGACGTCGCCGTGGCTCGCGCCGCGATCGCCGGCGAGGGCGCGGGCCGGGCCGTCGCGGAGGGCTCCCGGGCGTTCCTGGCGCGACCGGCCGCGTTCCTGGTCGCGGTCCTGGCCGTGTGGCTGGCCACCGGGCTGGCGAGCGGGTCGGCACAGGGCGCGCTGGGCGCGCTCGGAAGCGTCGCCCGCAGCGGCCCGCCCATGCTCCAGCTCCTCCCGCAGGCGCTCCTGGCGGTCCTGGCGGCCCTCCTGGCCGCCGGGGCGGAACTCTGGCGCCTCTCGGCCCTGGGCGTCCTCGCGCTCTCGCCTCCAGGCGGTGGCGCTATCCGTCCTTCGGCGAGACCCGGTTGATGAGCTTGCGCAGCGAGAGCTTGGGGATGCGGCCGCCGAGCCAGTAGACGGTCAGCGAGGCTCCGAAGAGGAAACCGGCGAGGAGCAGCGCCGAGAACCCGACCAGGAGCACCGCGTGCGAGCCCGCCATCTGCCGGGCCACGACGAACAGGCCGCCGAGCGCCAGCGAGCTCGCGACCAGGCCGAGGAAGATGGTGAGTCCGAGCGACCGCACGTTGTCGGCGATGCGGTCCATCGACTCGGAGCGGACCTGGACCCTGAACTTGCCGCCCTCGAGGTCGGCCAGGATCTGCGAAAGCTGGGTGGGGACGTCCTCGGCCAGCCCCTGGAGCTTCAGCATCGATTTCATGAGCGCGCCCGAGGCGTCGCCCGGCTGGAAGCGGGAGAAGAGCATCTCCTTGGCGTAGGGGAGGCCGACCTCCATGATGTCGAGTTCCGGGTAGAGCCCACGGATGAGCCCCTCGGTGGTCACCGATGCCTTGCACAGGATCGCGTACTCCCGGGGAACCCGGATCTTGTGGCGCACCGCCAGGTCGAGCATGTCGGTGAGGAGCGTGGAGGAACGGATCTGGTCGAGCTTCAGGCCCAGGTAGCGGTCGAGGATGCCCGAGATGTCGTCCCGCAGCGTGGTGATGGGGGTGTGGGCCTCCGGCACCCCGATCCGGTAGAGCACCCGTGCGACCGTCTCCGGGTCCCGCAGGGCCACGGCCACGAGGAGCGTGATGAGCGCCTCCTGCATGGGGCGGCCGATGCGCCCCACCAGCCCGAAGTCGAGGAAGGCGATGCGGTTCCCGGGGAGCACCAGGATGTTTCCCGGGTGCGGGTCGCCGTGGAAGATCCCGCCGCCGAAGAGCTGGCGGAAGGCCGCCTCGATGAGGTTCCGCGCCACCCTCTGGGGGTCGTAGCCCTCCCGGCCGGCCAGGTCGGTCACCTTGAACCCGTCGACGAAGTCGAGGGTGAGCACCGTCGCCGACGACAGCGCCGCATGCACCCCCGGGATGACGACGAAGGGGAGGTCACGGGAGGCGGCCGCCATGTCCCGGGCGTTGCGGGCCTCGTTGGCGAAGTCGAGCTCCTCGTGGATGGCCCGGTCGAACTCCTCGACGATGTCGGACGGGGTGTAGACGCCGGTCTCCTCCACGAGCGCCTCCAGCAGTCGCGCCACGTACTGCAGGAGTCCCAGGTCGGACTCGAACTGCTCGCGTACCCCGGGACGCTGCACCTTCACGGCGACGTCGGCGCCCCCGTGGGTTCGCGCCCGGTGGACCTGCGCAATCGAGGCGCTGGCGGCGGGAACCGGGTCGAGCCAGGCGAACGCCTCGCCGACGGGGCGCCCCAGGCCTAGCTCGATCTGGCGGCGGATCGAGTCGATGGGAACCGGCTCGCAGGCGTCCTGGAGCAGGGAGAGCTCGGAGATCCAGGCCGGAGGGAGGATGTCCGGGCGACTGGAGAGAAGCTGCCCCAGCTTGACGTAGGTGGGGCCGAGGTCCACGAGCATCTGCCGGAACCGGGCCGCGTTTCGTCCGTCGGAGGGTGGCGTCGCGGGTTCCCCCGCGGCGGGGGCCGGCCGGGGCGCCGCGGCGCCGAGCCGGACCCTCTCGAGGTAGGCGCCGAAGCCATGCCGCGCGATGACCGAGGAGACCTCGCGGAGGCGGTTCAGGTCGTGGATGGCCTCGCGGAGCACCGCTCGATGCTAGCACCGGGGCCCCGGACCCGCCACGGAGGCGGACCGGCGTGCTAGAAGCACCCCGTGGCCGAGATCGCACAGCCGGCGACCCCCATGATGCGCCAGTACCTCGAGGTGAAATCGAGGTACCCGGACGCCATCCTCTTCTTCCGGCTGGGCGACTTCTACGAGATGTTCGCCGAGGACGCCGTCGTGGCCGCCGAGGCGCTGCAGATCACGCTCACCTCGCGCGCCAAGGGGGACGGGAAGATCCCCATGTGCGGGATCCCCTACCACGCGGCCCGCGGTTACGTCGCGAAGCTGCTCGACCGCGGCTTCAAGGTGGCCATCTGCGATCAGGTCGAGCCGCCAGGAAAGGGCGGGATCGTGAAGCGCGAGGTGACCCGGGTCGTCACGCCGGGCACCGTCCTCGACGAGCAGTCCCTCGACCCGCGCGAATCGAGCTACCTCGGCGCGGTCGCGCTCGACCCGGAGGGGGCGGGCGGAGGCCTGGCGCTGCTCGACGCCACCACCGGGGAGCTGCGCTGCGGCGAGGTCGAGACCGACGCCCGTCTCGCGGAGGAGCTCCGCAAGGCCGGAGTCCGGGAGTTGCTCCTCGCGAGGACGGCGGCGGCGCTGCCGAGGGCGACCGAGATCGCCCGGGCGGTCGGCGCCCCCGTGGCGGAGGTGGACGACGCCGCCTTCCAGCGCGCCACCGAGAAGCTCTGCCGTCACCTGGGCGTGGCCGGGCTCGACGGATTCGGGGTCGGCCACCTCCCGCGGGCCATCGCCGCCGCCAGCGCGGCCCTTCACTACCTGTCCGAGACCCAGCGCACCGAGCCCCGCCACGTCGACCGGATCTCGCTGCTCCCGACCGCCGACGTGCTCCTCCTCGACGAGAGCACCCGGGCGAACCTCGAGATCGAGCGCACCCTGGCCGGCGGGAAGCGCAAGGGCTCGCTCCTCGGACTCGTCGACCGGACGCTCACCGGGGCGGGCGGACGGCGCCTGGCCGAGTGGCTGCGCTACCCGCTCACCGACGTGGCCGCCATCGACACCCGGCTCGACGCGGTCGAGGCCCTCGCCGGCGGCGCGGTGCTGCGGGACAGGGTCGTGGAGGCGCTCCGGCCGGTGGCCGACGTGGAGAGGCTGCTCTCCCGGCTGGCGCTGCGGCAGGGCAACGCGCGGGACCTGCGCGCGCTCGCCAGCTCGCTCTCGGCGCTCCCCGCCGCGGCCGATCTCCTCGAGGGCGCCGGCGCCGGGCTCCTCGCCGCGACGGGCCGTTCCCTCCGCGGGCTGGAGGAGCTCGCGGCGCTGCTCGAGCGGGCCGTCGCCGACGAGCCACCGGCCACGACCGGCGAGGGCGGGATGATCCGGCGCGGGTGGTCGGAGGAGCTGGACCGGATCGTCGGCATCTCGGCCGACGGCAAGGGCGTCATCGCCTCCCTGGAGGCCCGCGAGCGCCAGCGCACCGGCATCGGATCGCTCAAGGTCCGCTACAACCGGGTCTTCGGCTACTACATCGAGGTCACGAAGCCCAACCTCCACCTCGTGCCGCCCGACTACCAGCGCCGCCAGACCACGGTCGGAGGCGAGCGCTTCGTCACCCCGGAGCTGAAGGACCTCGAGGAGCAGGTCCTCGGAGCCGAGGAGAAGCGGGTCGCCCTCGAGGATCGGATCTTCGAGGAGCTGCGGGGCAGGGTCGTGGCGGAGGCCGGGAGGCTTCGCGCGGCGGCCTCGGCCGTCGCCACCGCCGATGCCCTGCTCTCGCTGGCGCGGGTCGCCGCGGAGCGTGGATACCGGCGGCCCGTCCTGGACGCCTCGGAGTCCCTGGAGATCGTCGGCGGACGCCACCCGGTCGTCGAGGCCATGCTTCCGGCCGACTCCGGGGGATTCGTCCCCAACGACGTCGTCGTCTCCTCCAGCGCCGATCCCGAGGGCGCGCAACTGCTCGTCATCACCGGCCCCAACATGGCGGGCAAGAGCACGGTGATGCGGCAGGCGGCGCTCATCGTGCTCATGGCGCAATCCGGGAGCTTCGTTCCCGCCGAGCGGGCGCGCGTCGGGGTGGTCGACCGCATCTTCACGCGCGTCGGCGCCTCCGACGACCTGGCCCGCGGGCGGTCCACCTTCATGGTGGAGATGACCGAGACCGCCTCCATCCTCCACAACGCCACCCGCCGTTCGTTCGTGATCCTCGACGAGATCGGGCGTGGGACCTCCACCTTCGACGGGCTCTCCATCGCCTGGGCCGTGGCCGAGCGGCTCCACGATCGGACCGGGTGCCGCACCCTCTTCGCCACGCACTACCACGAGCTCCAGGACCTGGCCCGGGAGCGCCCGCGGGTGCGAAACCTCACCGTGGCCGTCCGCGAGGTGGGGGACCGCGTTGTCTTCCTCCGGAAGCTCGTGTCCGGAGGAGCCTCCCGCAGCTACGGCATCGAGGTGGCGAAGCTGGCCGGGCTCCCGGCCGAGGTCCTGGTGCGCGCCCGCGAGATCCTGCGAAACCTCGAGTCGCTGGAGGTCGACGACGCCGGCCACGCCGCGCTGGCCCGGGGCGCCCGGAGGCGCGAGCGCCGCCCGGTCGACCAGCTCGGGCTCTTCGCTGCGCCGGATCCCCGGCTGGAGGGGCTCCGCGCCGAGCTCCGCGAGCTTGCCCTCGACCGCCTCACCCCCCTCGAGGCGCTGAACCTGCTCGCCGACATGAAGCGCCGGCTGGAGTAGGCCTCCGCAAAAGGCGAGGGGCCGGTCGCCCGGCCCCCCGTCGCTGCGATCTGGATCTCTCGCCTACTTCTTGTGGCAGGCGGTGCAGACCTTGCCGTCCTGCGGCCCCTTGGTCTTCTCCTTGTGGCAGTCGACGCAGAGGGCGTGAGCCTTCTCCTTGGTCAGCTCGATCTTCCCGGGAGCGCCTTCCCCGTGGCACTTCTTGCAGCCCTGTCCCTGGTGCAGCTTGTGGTTGAAGGTGACGGGCGCCTGGGTCGCGCCCTTGAGGACGACCTCGGCCGGCGGCGGCGCGGCGACGGCGTACGAGGCGACGGAGATGAAGGCGACGGCGAGGACTGCGCTGAGGATCTTCTTCACGGGACTCCCCCTTCTTCGAGTTGTCGTTCCCGCCGGAGGAGTGGTCCGGGAGGAATCGTTGTTTGACCGATGGACGGAACTCATCCGCCAAGATTCACGGTCGCGGCAGAATGGCCCCACCCGGGCCATCCCGCCTTGATCGCCGTCAACGGGACGGGTCAGGCCATCTCGAGCACGGCCCCGACCAGCCGCTCGATTCCCGCGGCAACCGGCGCGATGGAGGGGCCCAGCATGTAGGCGGGCGTCGAGACCACCTTGTTCTTCTCGTCGACGACGACCTGGTCGACGGGAGCCTCGACGTGGATCGCGCCCAGCGCGTTCACCGCAGCCGCCGTGGCGGGGTCGTTGCCGATGGTCAGCTTGACCTTCTTCGCTCCGAGCACCTTGGCTGCGATGACCGGGGCGATGCAGATGAACCCGAGCGGCTTCCCGGCTGCGGCCACGTCCCGCACCAGGCGCTCCACGTCCGGGTTCACCTCGAGCTTCACTCCCTCGGTCGCGAAGGTGCAGAGGTTCTTGGCTGCACCGTACCCACCCGGCAGGATCAGGGCGTCTAGGTCGGAGGCCTTCACCGACTTCACGTCCACGATGGCGCCGCGGGCGATGCGGGCCGCCTCGGCGAGCACGTTTCGCGATTCGGCGCCGGCGGCCTCGCCTCGAAGATGATCGACCACGTGCATCTGGCGGACGTCGGGCGCCATGGCCGTGACCCTGGCGCCCCGCTTGTCGAGGAAGAGGAGGGTGAGGGTGGCCTCCTGGATCTCCGACCCGTCGAGGTAGCCGCTCCCCGACAGGATGACTCCGACGCGCTTCTCCTTGGCCATGGCGAACCTCCGGAACTGGGGAGCCGGATCATACCGAAAACTGGATCGCGATATCACCCGGCGTAGGGTGGTTTCGACCGATGCGAGCATCCGGCCACAGGATCAGGTTCGTCTCCATCGCCCTCCTGGCGGTTGCCCTCCTGCTGCCGGACGGGGCCGACGGGAAGGTCAAGGGGAAGACCGCGGCGCGGTCGGGCAAGGGAACGGAGACGACCAGCCGCCCCCGCGCCTCCGCCCCCGCGCGTTCCGCCTCCCCGGCCCTACAGAAAGCGCGGGCCGAGCTGGCTGCGGTGAAGCGGAATCCGGCCAAGCGGCGCTATCGCCACAACTGGGAGAAAGCCATCAAGGCGCTGGAACGGGCGGCTCGCGGCCCCGATACCGGGCCGGCGCTCCTCGATGCTGCCAGGGCCCGGTACGCGCTCTACCGTTACTCGGCCGTGGAAGGCGACCGGGTGGCGGCCCTGAGGCTCGCCGCGCGCGCCTCCAAGGCGGGCGCGCCGCAGGCTGCCTCCCTCGCCACCGCCATCCGGCGGGAGGCCGGCGACGACCCGGCTCCGGTCGCGAAGGCGGTTCGAAAGACCGCACCTCCACCTCCAGCGCCGGTTCCCCGTCGGGCCGAACCGCCCTCCACACCACCACCGTCGATCCCGTCCGGGGACGACGATGAGCCACTCGACCCGGTCCTCGAGGAGGCCATCGCGGACGCTGCCTCGGAGCCGGCCCACGACGCCGGCGACGCCCCGGCCTCCGCCCAGGGGCCGGCCCACGTGACCGAGGTCCACTCCTGGACCAGTCCCGACTACACCCGCGTGGCCGTCTACCTCTCCCAGCCGGTCGCCTTCGAGAAGTTCGAGCTGGCCGCGGACCCCGAGCACCCCCGGCGCCTGGCCCTGGACCTCCGTCCGGCCGTGCTCGACGGGTCGGGCACGGAGCGAACGGTCTCCGATGCGCTGCTGCACCGGATCCGCACCGCCCAGCACGGCCCGGATACCGTCCGCGTGGTGCTCGACCTGAAGGGCAGCGAGGCCTACCAGGTCTTCACGCTGGGCGACCCACCGAGGCTGATCGTCGACCTGGGAGTGGAGGAGGCCAGGAAGGAGGCCGTGACCCGGGCCCTGCCGCGCCCCCCCGGCGAGGGAGAGGAGAGCGAATCGGCCGACCGCCCCATCCGCCACGTCATCGTGGATGCCGGGCACGGCGGCCACGACACCGGCGCCATCGGCCCTCGCGGCGTCCGGGAGAAGGACGTCGTGCTCGCCATGGCGAAGCGGCTCGCCGCGAAGCTCCGGTCCCACGGATTCGAGGTCACGCTGACCCGGACCGACGACCGCTACCTGAAGCTCGAGGAGCGCACGGCCATCGCCAACCTGGCCCGCGGCGACCTGTTCGTCTCGCTGCACACCAACGCCACGCCCCGCCGCGACCGGAGCGGCGTGGAGACCTACTTCCTCAACGTGACCGACGACCGGTACGCGCGCCGCCTGGCTGCCCGGGAGAACGGGGCGCTCGAGCTGGAGGAGACGCCCCCCGACGTGCAGCGGATACTCACCGACCTCGACTCGAAGGCCAGCGCCCGCGCCTCCCGGACCCTCGCCCGGCTGGTCCAGAAGGAGATCACCGCGCGGACCCGGCAGAGCCAGGGCCCGGTCCGGGACCGGGGCGTGAAGAGCGCGCTCTTCTACGTGCTGCTCGGGGCGCGGATGCCGGCGGTCCTGGTCGAGACGGCCTTCATCTCCAACCGCGCCGAGGAGCGGCGGCTCGCGAGCCCCGCCTACCAGCAGCTGGTGGCCGACGGGGTGGCCAGGGCGGTCGTCGACTTCGCCGGGCAGAGCCGCGTGGCGGCCCGCTGACGCACCGGCTATAGCCAACCGACATGCTGGTCCAGGACGCCTCCTTCGCAAAGCTCCCCAAGGCCGCCCCCTACGAGTTCGAGTCGCGCCTGGAGGCGATGCCGCCCCTGACCGGCGACATCCGGGCCGACTTCTCCACCCTGCGCAGCTACGTGGAAGGGGTCCACCTGGCCGGAGGCAGCGGCCGGACGGTGGTCCGCCTCCTCAGCGCGGCCATGGACCGGATCGTCGCCGCCATCTGGGAAGGCTCCCTCGCCGCCGCCGCGGCGAGCCACCCGCCCGCGCCCGTGGCGCTCGTCGCCCTGGGCGGCTACGGCCGCCGCGAGCTGGCCCCCCACAGCGATCTCGATCTCCTGGTCCTCCACGAGAAGCGGGAGCCCGGACCGTTCGTGAAGCAGGCGAGCGAGAGGTTCCTCTACGCTCTCTGGGACCTGCGGCTCGAGGTCGGCTACGGGATCCGCGACATCCACGCCTGCGACGAGCTGGCCGCCAGCGACCACACCGCCCGCACCGCGCTCCTCGACCTCCGCCACCTCCACGGCGACCTGCCCCTCTTCCGGGAGCTCGAACGCGACCAGCTCCACGGCCTCTCGCAGGCCAAGGTGGACGCCTTCATCGCCGACAAGACCCGCGAGGCACGCGAGCGGCGGGAGAAGTACGGCGACTCCCTCTACCTCCTCGAGCCCAACCTCAAGCAGTCGGAGGGCGGCCTCCGGGATCTGCAGATGGGGCTGTGGGCGGCGCGGGCCCGTTTCAAGGTCGCGGGCATCACCGACCTGCTCTCCCGCGCTCTCCTGCCGGAGCAGGAGGTCCGGGAGCTGCGCCGCGCCCGCGACTTCGTGTGGCGCATCCGCAACCACCTCCACTACGTGACCGGCCGGAAGACCGACCAGATCACCTTCGACCTGCAGCCGCAGCTGGCGGCGTTCATGGGATACGGGGAGGGCGACGCCGCCGTCGAGGACTTCATGCGCCACTACTACCTGGCGGCGAAGACCATCCTGGTCGCCAGCGATGCGCTCGTCGACCGGTGTCTCGAGCCCTCCAGGGCCAAGCCGTGGCGCCGCGCCGACGCGCTCGCCTCCCGCAAGGGCGCCGAGACCAGCACCATGAGCCCGGACGCCCGCCCCATCGCCGGGGGCGAGTTCAAGGTGTTCCGTGGACGGCTCACCGTGGCCGACCGCGACGTCCTGCGCCGCTCCCCGGCTGCCCTGGTCCGGCTCTTCGCCACCGCCGACCGGGAGGCGCTCGACCTCTACCCGTTCGCCCGCGACCTGGCCGCCCAGGCCGCCACCGAGCTCCCGCCCGAGGCGGCGGCCGATCCGGAGCTGAACCAGGAACTGCTCGCCATGTTCACCCGGCCGGGGACGCGCGGCCGCTTCCTGCCGCTGATGCACGAGGTCGGGGTCCTGGAGCGGGTGATGCCGGAGTTCGCGCGGGTCACGGCGCGCCGCCAGATCGACCTCTACCACGTGTACACCGTCGACGTTCACAGCCTGTTCGCCGTGCGACGCCTGCTGGCCCTTCGCAACGGCGACGTCCGGGTCGAGGGCCTGACCGGGCTGATGGAGGGGCTCGGCCACCCGCTCGGACTCTACCTGGGCACGCTCTTCCACGACATCGGCAAGGGCTCGGGGAAGGACCACTCGACGCGCGGGGCCGAGATCGCGGCCGCCGCCTGCGTCCGCATGGGCATCGACCCGGACGACGCCGCGGACGTCGAATGGCTGGTCGCGAAGCACCTGCGCATGGCCAACATCGCGCAGCGGCGCGATCTCTCCGACCCCGACCTCATCCACTCCTTCGCCGACGAGGTGGGGACGACCGACCGGCTCGACAAGCTCTACCTCCTCACCTACGCGGACATCGCGACGGTGGGTCCCAAGACCTGGACCGACTGGAAGGGGAGGCTCCTCCGCGAGCTCTACGAGAAGACGCGGGGTGTTCTCACCGCCACCGGGGAGCGGGCAGGGCGGCCGGTACCCGGGACGCACGAGGCGTCCGGTCGGGCCGCCGTCGCCTCCGCCCTCGATTCACGGGGAGTCCCTCCCGGGGAGCGCGACCGCTTCGTTTCCGCCATGCCGGCTCGCTACTTCCTGACCGAGCTCCCGGCCCAGGCGCCGCGCCACCTCCGCCTCCTGGAGATGGGGCGCCGCAGGCCGCTCGCGGCCGTGGTCCGCCACCGGCCGTCCCTGGGCCACTCCGAGCTGGCCCTCACCGCCGCCGACCGCGCAGGCCTCCTCGCGCTCGTCGCCGGTGTGCTCGCCGCCCACCGCATCGACATCCAGCACGCCGAGGTCTTCTCCACGCCGGCCGATCCGGCCCTCGGCTGGATCGCCGGCCGGGCCCTCGACCTCTTCGAGCTGCGCGGACCCGAGGGAGGGGCCATCGATCCGGTTCGCTGGAGAGCCGCCCGTGCCGACCTCCAGGGCGTGCTCGTCGAGGAGGTCGATCTCGAGGAGCTCATGGCGCGACGGCTCAAGGCCTCGCCGCTGCCGGCCCGGCCGCTCCCGCGGGTCGCCACCAAGGTGGTCATCGACAACGACAGCTCGCGCCACCACAGCGTGATCGACGTGTTCACCGCCGACCGGGTCGGGCTCCTGCACACGCTCTCCCGCACCTTCTTCGACCTGGGACTCACCGTCGACCTGGCCCGGATCACCACCGAGGGACACCGCGCCGCCGACGCCTTCTACGTGCGCAGCCGGGGCGGACGGCGCGTCGAGGGCGCCGAGGCGAAGCGGATCACCGACGCGCTCACCCAGGCGCTGACGCGCAATTGACCGGGGCGCGCCCCCTGGTAACCTCCGGGTGGGCACGGCGATGACGGCGACCATCTGGAGCATCGACGCGGAGCACCCGCAGCCGCGGGTGGTGGAGAAGGCGGTGAGCGTGCTCGCCTCCGGCGGCCTAGTCGCGTTCCCCACGGACACCTATTACGCCATCGCCTGCGATCTCTTCGACAAGCGGGCCATCGAGCGCATCTACCAGCTGAAGCAGCTGCCCCGCACACACGAGCTCTCGTTCATCTGCTCCGATCTGGCCGAGGTGGCGCGCTACGCCATGCTAGACAACGCCGCCTTCCGGGTGCTGCGGCGGAAGACCCCCGGCCCCTTCACCTTCGTCCTCCCGGCCACCCGGCTTGTCCCCGACCTGGCTCTCCGCCGGCAGAAGACGGTCGGCGTCCGCCTCCCCGACAGCCCGGTCGCGCTCGAGATCGTCCGCAAGCTCGCGCACCCGGTGGTCTCCACCTCGGCCGCCACGCCCGACGGCGAGGTCCTCATCGACGCCCGCGACATCCGCGACCGGCTCGGCCACGGACTCGAGCTCGTCCTCGACGGCGGCTACCGCCCCAACGAGCCCTCGACCGTCGTCGACCTCACCGGACCCGAGCCGGTGGTGGCGCGCGTCGGCAAGGGCGACGCCACGGACCTCTGATGGCTCGCCGGGAGGCCCTGCCTGCCGGGGGCGGCCCGCTCGACCCGGCGTTCGACCTGTTCCTGGCCCACCTGCGCGTCGAGAAGGGGCTGGCCCGGAATTCGGTCGAGTCCTACGCACGGGACGCTCGCCGCTACATGGCCTTCCTGGCAAGTTCGGGGCGGAGCTCGTGGGAGGAGGTGGCGCGAGCCGACGTCCAGGCGCACCTGGGTGCCCTGGCCCGGGAGGGCATCTCCCCCCGCAGCCAGGCCCGGGCGCTCTCGGCCATCCGCGGCCTTCACCGGCTCCTGGCCTCGGAGCGGCTCACCCGGACCGACCCCACCGACGAGGTGGACGCCCCCAGGCGGACCCGGAAGCTGCCCCAGCTCCTCTCGCGCCAGGAGGTGGACCGGCTGCTGGCGGCTCCACGCCAGGTGCGCGGAGCCGCCGGAGCGCGGGACCGGGCCATGCTCGAGTTGCTCTACGCCACCGGGCTGCGGGTCTCCGAGCTGGTCACCCTGGAGGTGAACCAGGTCGACCTGGAATCCCGGGTGCTCCTCGCCCGCGGGAAGGGGAACAAGGAGCGGCTCGTCCCCGTGGGCGCGCCTGCCGCCGACGCCCTGCGCGCCTGGCTCTCCGGCCCGCGCGACCAGGTGCTGCGTCTCCGCCGGACCCGCGACCTCTTCGTGACGTCGCGGGGACGTCGGATGACCCGGCAGGGCTTCTGGAAGCTGCTCGGCCGCTACGCCCGCGCAGCCGGGATCTCCCGCCCCATCTCGCCCCACAAGCTCCGCCACAGCTTCGCCACCCACCTGCTCGAGGGCGGCGCCGACCTGCGGGCGGTCCAGTCGATGCTCGGCCATGCCGACGTCTCGACAACCGAGATCTACACCCACGTCGACCGGGCCCAGGCCCGCCGGCTGCACTCCCGGCACCACCCGAGGGCCTGAACTTCCAGGGTCGCCGGGCTCGTTGACCGGCCGACCTCCCGGTGCTACTCAACCGGCCTTCCCCAGAGGTAACGATTGGGTTTTTCCTTCGCCGACATCCTCCAGAGGGCGGTCCTCTACCTTCCGGTTCTCCTGCTCTCGCTCACCGTGCACGAGTTCGCCCACGCCTGGGCGGCTCGCCGCCTGGGCGACGACACCGCCGAGCGCATGGGTCGCCTGACCCTGAACCCGCTCGCCCACGCCGACCCTCTCGGGACCTTCCTGCTCCCCCTCATCGCGCCGTTCGGGTGGGCGAAGCCCGTCCCCGTCGACCCGTCCCGCTTCCGCCGCGGCGTGGACATGGGCAGGGGGATGATGTTCACGTCGCTGGCCGGACCGTCCGCCAACGTCCTCCTGGCGATCGCCAGCACGGTCGCCCTGGGGTTGCTCTACCGGCTCGCTCCGGAATTCAGCAATCGCTTCGGAGGGATGGCGGCGTTTCTCCAGATCGCCATCCAGATGAACGTCGTGCTGGCGGTCTTCAACCTCTTCCCGATCCCGCCGCTGGACGGCAGCCGGATCGTCGACGCGTTCCTCCCGGCGCGCCTTCGCCCGCAGTGGGAGGCGTTCTCGCGGGTCTCGCCGTTCCTCCTGCTCGCGCTGGTCTTCTTCGGATGGCGGATCATCTCCGTGCCCGTTGAAGCAGGCATCCGGATCCTCGAGCGCCTGCTCGTCGCCATCGTCTGACAAGGCCGCCCTCCATGACCGACCCCAAGCTCCCCACCGTCGTCTCCGGCATGCGTCCGACCGGCCGCCTGCACCTCGGCCACCTGCACGGCGCCATCGCCAACTGGGTGAAGCTCCAGGAAACCACCCGCGCCCACTTCTTCAGCGCGGACTGGCATGCCCTCACCACGAGCTACCACGAGACCGACAAGCTCAAGGAGGCCGAGTTCGAGATGTTCGTGGACTTCCTGGCCGCCGGGATCGACCCTGCCAGGACCGTCCTCTTCATCCAGAGCCAGGTGAAGGAGCACGCCGAACTCTTCCTCCTTCTCGGCATGATCACGCCCATCGGGTGGCTCGAGCGCTCGCCCTCCTACAAGGAGATGCGCGAGCAGATCACCGACCGCGACCTGTCGCTCTACGGTTTCCTGGGCTACCCGGTCCTCATGGCGGCCGACATCATCCTCTACAAGGCCACCCTCGTCCCGGTCGGAGCCGACCAGGTAACCCACCTGGAGCTGACCCGGGAGATCGCCCGCAAGTTCAACTTCCACTACGGCGAGGTCTTCCCCGAGCCGAAGCCGCTGCTCACCGAGGCGGCCAAGGTGGTGGGGATCGACGGGCGCAAGATGTCGAAGAGCTACGGAAACGCCATCGAGCTGGGCGAGGCCGCGGAGACCACCACCAAGAAGATCATGGGGGCGGTGACCGACCCGGCCCGGAAGCGACGCCAGGACCCGGGAAACCCGGAGGTCTGCGGCATCTACTACCTGCACCGGATCTACAGCACCCCGGAGACCCAGGCCTGGGTGAACGAGAACTGCCGGACGGCCGGCATCGGCTGCGTCGACTGCAAGAAGAAGCTGCTCGAGCGGCTCGTGCCCGACCAGGAGCGTCTCCGGGAGCAGCGCGAGAAGCTGCTCGCCCGGCCCGACTTCGTCCGGGACGTGGTCCGGGACGGGACCGCCCGAGCCCGCGCCGAGGCCCAGCGGACCATGGAGCAGGTCCGGACCGCAATGAACCTGGCATGACCTCCGACCCGGCCACCCCGGGCCCCTCCGCGGCCGACGTACCGGCGCCCCAGGCGTTCCGCGTCAGCCTGCCGCCGGCGCGTCCCGGTGAGCCTCCGTTCGAGGGGCCTCTCGACCTGCTGCTCCACCTCGTGCAGGAGCACCAGGTCGACATCTTCGACATCCCCATCGCCCGCATCACCGAGGCCTACCTGGCCGCGCTGAGGACGATGGAGGAGCTGGACATCGACGTCGCCGGCGAGTTCCTCCAGGTGGCTGCCCAGCTCATGCTGGTGAAGTCGAAGCTGCTGCTCCCGCGCACCGAGGTTGCCGACGACGCCGACCCGGCCGAGGAGCAGGGCGACCCGCGGGCCGAGCTGGTCCGGCGTCTGCTGGAGTACCAGAAGTACCGGGCCGCCGCCGAGGAGCTGGGGCGGCACGACATCCTCGACCGGGACGTATTCACCCGTCGTGCAAGGGTGGCCCGCCTGCCCCAGCCGGACGGGCCGGAGGGGCTGGCGGAGGTCTCGGTCTTCCAGCTCATCGATGCCCTCGACAAGGCGCTCGCCAACGTCAAGCCCGAGGCGCGGCACGAGGTCGAGGTCGACCGGCTCTCCATCACCGACGCCATCAGCCGGGTGGCAGAGGTCCTTCGGCTCCGCCGACGGGTCTCCTTCGTGGAACTGCTGCTCGCCGCCGGCGGGAGCGGGCGATCCGGGATCATCTCCGCCTTCCTGGCCATCCTCGAGATGGCCAAGCTTCGCCTCCTGCGGGTGGTCCAGGCCCCCGCCGGCGAGGACGGCGCGGACGGCGAGATCCTGGTCGAGGCGCGCGAGACCCTGGGCGACGGCACCCCGGCAACGGAAGGGCTGGAGGAGTACCGATGAGCGAGAACCAGGGGCCAGGCCCCTCCGCCGAGGAACTCCAGGCGCTCCAGGCGGCGGAGGAGGCCAAGGCCGACCCGTCCCTGGACGAGGTGGAGCCGGCCGCCATCGAGGTCTCGGAGGGCGCCCCCGAACGGGAGGAGCCCTTCGAGAAGCTCGCCACGGCGGCCCGGAAGCTCACCCCGGAGAAGGCCCGCGCCGTCGTCGAGGCGCTCCTCTTCCTCTCCGAGAAGCCCCTCGCCATCGAGGAGGTCCGCCTCTCCACCGGCCTGGAGCCAGCGCGCATCCGCAAGGCACTGGACGAGATCTCCGGCAACTTCCGGGAGGGGGTCTCGGGGATCGTGCTCCACGAGGTGGCCGGCGGGTGGCAGCTTCGCACCTCCCCCGACGCCTCCGACTTCGCCCGCCGTTTCCTCCGGGTGAAGCCGCAGCGGCTCACCCGCGCAGCTCTGGAGACGCTCGCCATCGTGGCCTACCGGCAGCCGGTGACCCGGCCCGAGGTGGAGGAGATCCGCGGCGTGGACTCCGGCGCCGTGATGAAGGCGCTCCTGGAGCGGCGGCTGCTCAAGATCCTCGGGAAGAAGGAGGAGCCGGGCCGTCCCATCCTCTACGGGACCACCCGCGAGTTCCTGGAGTTCTTCGCCCTCAAGGACCTCGCCTCGCTTCCCACGCTGCGCGAGTTCCACGAGCTCTCCGAGGAGCACCGGGAGATCGTCGAGAGGGAGGCGCCCGCGGAGGTGCCGAACCTCCAGGGACTCGTCGCCGAGCTGGCGGACCCCAACCTGCGCGCGGCGCTGGAGAAGGGGCGCGAGGAGGGCGACGCCGCCCTCGAGGAGCTCGAGCGGGCCATCGATCGGGCCGATTCCAGCACCCGATCGGTCAAGTCGGTCCTCGACCCGGAACCGCCACCCGAGGACGGAGGGGCGGGCCAGCCATGAGCGAGCGGCTGCAGAAGTTCCTGGCCGGGGCCGGGATTGCCTCCCGCCGCAAGGCGGAGGAGCTGGTCGCCGCGGGGCGCGTCTCGGTGAACGGCAAGGTGGTGACCGAGATGGGAACCCGCGTCGACCCCGGCGCGGATCTGGTGGTGGTGGACGGAAAGCCCGTCGAGGTCCAGGAGCGTTCCCGCTACATCCTCCTCTACAAGCCACCGGGATGCGTAACCACGCTCTCCGATCCCCAGGGTCGCCCCACCGTGGCGCAGTACCTGGGAGGCGTGAAGGAGCGGGTCTTCCCGGTCGGCCGGCTCGACTGGGACGCGGAGGGAGCGCTCCTCTTCACCACCGACGGCGACCTCGCCAACCGGCTCGCCCACCCCCGCTACGGACACCGGCGCACCTACCTGGTCAAGGTGAAGGGCGATCCGCCGCACGGGGCGCTCGACCGCATGCTCGCGGGGGTCCGGCTCGAGGACGGCCCGGCCCAGGCCCTCGAGGCCTCCTTCCACGAGCGGGTGGAGAAGAACTCCTGGATCCGGGTCGTGGTCGGGGAAGGGCGGCGACACCTCGTGAAGCGGCTCTGCGAGTCGGTGGGGCTCGACGTCCTCCGCCTCTTCCGGCCGGAGTTCGGGGGGGTGAGCGTGGCAGGCATCCGGCCAGGCCACACGCGGGAGCTCCGACCGGAGGAGATCGAGACGCTGCGCAGGTCGGCCGGCCTCTCGAAGGGAGGGAAGCCCGATGCGACCCCTCTCTCGCTCCCTCGCGCCGCGCGCCGGCACGGCCACGGCGCGCCCGAGCCGCGCCCGGCTCGTGAGCCCAAGCCGGTGCGCCAACCCAAGGCGGAACACGATACGGGTTCCCGGCGCCAGCGCCCCACACCCCGTGGACGGGGAGGCAAGAAGCGGTGAAGCGTCTCGCCGCCGCGCTTCTCGCGACGGCGCTGGCGGCCTGCCGGCCCGGCGGTGACCCGGACCTCGTCTCGCCCGACCCGGGTCGCCGGGCCATCGCGGTGGCCCGGCTCGCCGACCCCGACGACCCCTCGCAACTCGCGCCCCTGCTCGCAGCCCAGCAGGACCCCCATCCGCGCGTACGGGCCGCGGCGGCCACCTCGCTGGGCGCCAGGGGTGGAGCGCGTTCGCTCGATTCCCTCTCGGCCCTGCTCGACGATCCAGATCCCGCGGTCGTTTCGGCTGCGGCGCGGGCGCTCGCGACCCTCGCCTCCCGCGGCTCCGTCCCCGACGCCCGGGTCGCGGCCGAGGCCAGCCAGCGGGCGGGACGCGCTCTGGCCGAGGCCTACGGGCGCGTCGACCTCCAGGGCCGGCGCGAGATCGCCGCCGCCCTGGACGTTCTCGGGACCTCCCTGCGGGAGGCGGTCGAGGCCGAGGCGCGCCAGCTCTGGGTGCTGGCCACCCGGGAGCTGCGGTCCGGAACGCCCGGCGGCCGTGCCGGCGCCGCCGAGGAGCTGGGGAGGAGCGGGCGGACCGAGGCCGTGAAGCGGCTCATCACGCTCCTCGAGGAGGATGCGGCCGACCCCGATCTCGCGGCCGCGGCCGCCCGCGGCCTGGGGGGCTCGGGCGATCGGAGCGCCGTCGCCCCCCTCGAAGCGGCCCTCGGAAGCCGCTGGGGCACGGTTGCCGAGGCTGCCGGATGGGCTCTCGGGAACATCGGCGACCCGCAGGCAGCCGGCCGCCTGGGTGAAGTCGGGGCCTCGGGCCCGCTCCGGGTGGCGCGCAGCGCCGTGGCCGCGCTCGCCGCGCTCCCTCCGGCCCCCGTCGTCGGCGAATCCCTCTGCGAGGTCGCCATCCGTGCACGGGATCCGGAGATCGCGGAGTCGGCGGCCTCGGCAGCCCGGGAGCGTGGCGCCGATTGCCCGGAGCGGCCGCTGACGCGCGGATCGGGAGAGGAGGGCAGGAGGCCGTCACGGCCCTGGCGGTGCTCGGCGCCCTGGGACTTCCTCCCGACCGGTCCAGGACACCTGCGGAGAAGGCGCTCGGGATCGTCTCCACGAGCGGCGACGCCAGGCTCCGCGCCGCCGCCGCGCGGGCGCTCGGTCGCGTGGGATTCGCGGCTGCCGTTCCGGCGCTCCAGCGTCGTCTGGCTTCCTCCGACGCCGAGGAGATCGCCGAGGTCGCCGTCGCGCTGGCTCGACTCTCCCCGGAGCAGTCCGGACCGATCGTGGCCCGCCTCGAGATCTCCCCCGATCCCCGCCTGCGGATCGCCGCAGTCCGGTGCCTGTCCACGGCGCGTCAGCCGGGTGCGACCGAAGCGCTCGGGAGGCTCTCCGGCGACCCCGACGGCGACGTCCGCAGGGCCGTCTACCTCGCCCTGGGCTCACTGGGCGGGTCGGCCGTACCTCTCCTCGGAGCCGCGCTATCCCTGCGAGCCGGCGATCCGGCCGAGGCCGAGGTCGTCGTCCGGGCGCTGGGTTCGACCGGGGACCCGTCAGCGCTCCCCTTGCTGTCGGCGCTCCTGGCCGGTCCGCTGGCCCCGATCGCCGCGACCGCCATCGGTCGGCTGGCCGATCCGGCAGGGGTCACGGTGCTGGTCGAGGCTCTTCGATCCGGCGCGGCGAATGGGAGGCTGGAGGTCGTGGAGGCCCTGGACGCGCTGGGGTCGCCGGAAGCCGGGGAGGCGCTCTCCGACGAGCTCCTCGGCGACAGGGCTTCGGTCCGGGCCGCCGCAGCCCGGGCGCTGGGCCGGATCCGCCACGAGCCGGCCGCGAGGCGCCTCGACGCGCTGCGCTCGGACTACGACGCGGACGTGCGACGAGCCGCGCGAGAGGCGCTCTCGCGCCTTCCGGTGCGCGCGCCCCGGAAGCCGTGACGCCGGCAGGCGCCCTCCGAAGGGATCAGGGAAGGACGGCGATGAGGGCGAAGACCAGCTGCGGCATCGGGGGTTCGCCAAGGTTGGCGGCGGTGCCCGTCAGCTGAAGCGTGCCCATGCGGATGTCGCCACCGCATCCGACCCCGCCCGTCCAGTAGCCCGGGGCCTGGGCGGGATTCAGGTCGAACGAACACTTTCCGCCGTCGGTCGTTCCCTGGATCTCGCCCGCCTTGAAGGTGAACCAGACCTGGCGCTGGAAGTACATCCCCTGGACGCTGACGGTGCTCGCCGAGCCGGGCTTCCTCACCACGTAGAGGTCGACGCCGTCTCCCGTGATGCGTCCCGGCTGGACCTTCACGATCATCTCCCGGTCGCCGACGTTTCCGCGCCAGGTGCCATCGTCCGCGCGGGTCATGTTGACGCGCGGTCCCACCATTCGGAAGTCGCTGAACGCGACGCTCGTCCCGGCGGACTGGGCGTCGAAGAAGACCTCGCCGCTGGCCTGGAAGTCGCGCGGCTTCGTCTCCCCGGGAGCGGGTGTGGTCACCGGGATGGGCGTCCCCGTGGGAGTGGCGCAGGCGACGACTGCGGACGCGACGGCGAGCACGGCCAGCTTGACGAGGTCCATGCCGACAGTTGTTCACCGAAAGAGACGTTTGCTCAAGCACCCCGCGGGGGCTGCGCCCCCGGGGGGACTGCCTAGATGCCCGGGCTCGGCGCGACGGTGGTCGTGGAGATGGGCGCGGTCGGATCGGGCTGCCCGCCCCGGGACCGCAGCACGGCGCCGAAGACCAGGAACCATGCCGAGATCATGGCCATCGCGCCCAGGAAGGGAATCTCGCTGATGAGGACCACGATGCCGGTGCCGAGGGCGAGCTGGATGACCCCGTCGGCCTTCCGGTCCCCGATGGGGATGGCCCGGCCGATGAGGAGCGCCAGGGCCGTGTAGCCCAGGACGCCCGCCACGAGGATGGCGATGAGCTGGACCGGCACGAGCAGGATCCCGACGATCGTCACGACCAGCAGGACCGTGAGGATGGGCATGGCGACGGTTCCGAGGAGGCCCACGAGCACGTCGCGCAGCGGGGCCCGGGTGAGGCTCGCCGTCACCCGGTCGAGACGGTCCGGGACCACGGCGCGAAGGAGGAGGGCGAGCAGGAAGAAGATGACGAACTTGGCGACGGCCTGGGTGATGCGCCACCCGAAGGACATGCCCTTGGATCCGGACGCGCCCGGCGCGGCCAGACCGATGAGGCCGCCGATCCCCGGCACGCTAACCGAGACCTCCTCGCCCTCGACGGTCCCGCCCTGGTCGATGGAGACCTCGCCTCCCACGCTCACCACGTCGGAGCCCACGTGGGCCCCGGAGGAGACGTGGACGTTGCCGCCGACGGCGACCGCCTCGCGCTCCACGGAGGCTCCCGGCTCCAGCTCCACGGAACCCAGCACCGCGGTGACCTGACGGGCGGAGGACCCCGCGCCCATCCGGACGTTGCCCCGCAGGGCGACCACGTCCCCCCAGCGCTCGCCTGGGCCGATGGTCACGTCTCCGGAGGCGACCTTGTCGCGTGCCCTGCCGCCCGACCCCTCCTCGACGCCTTCCCGGACCCCGGCCTCGATGTCGGCCTGGGCATCCCGCAGCGCCTCGGCGGCCGCCTGCCTGGCCTCGTCCGCCATGCCGCGGAAGTCCTCCGTGGCGAGCTCGCCGTCTCCGTCGAAGACCAGGCGCCGCTTGTCCCCACGGATGACGATCCGGGGACCCGACTCGCGCGCGACCGTCACGATCGACCCGTCGCGGCTGGCGGACAGCCCGGCCTGCGCCAGCACCGCCTTCAGGGCCTCCTCGGCCGGAGTCGCCCTGAAGTTCGCGTTCACGGCGCCCCGCAACCCGGGGGGAAGGACGATCGACCATCCGGCGGCCTCGGCGATCTGCCGCAGCGCCTTGTCGACCGGCACGTCCGAGAAGCTCGCCGTGACCTTCTTGCCGCTCGGGCTCTCGAAGCCGGAGAGCACGGGAGTCTCCGTCACGGGCGACAGCCGTGGAGCGACGGTGATGGTGTCGCCTCGCCGCGTCGCCGCGAGCGGCGTTCCCTCGAGCACCGCGACCAGCGCGTCCTCGGCGGGGACGTCCCGGAGGTCGAGCACGAGCATGCGGTCGCCGGCCCGCCCGGTGTTCGCCACCAGGCTCCAGTCCGCGGCGTCGGCGATCCTCCGCAGCGCCTTGTCCACGGAGATCCTGCTGTCCCGGAAGGTGACCTTGGCGCCCGACGCCTTCGCCGGCCACTCGCCCAGGAGGCGCGGGTCGCCTCCGGAACGGGCGGCGGCGAAAGGCGAGGGGGCAGCGGGCGGAGCCGGGGGCACCGGGAGTGCCGGCGGTGCGGCCAGGACGAGCGCGACGGCGAGGGCGGAGAGCATGGTGTGTCCCCTGGGTCAGGCAGCCTGGCCCTGGCGGGGAGTCGCCAGGCGGGAGAGGGCGAGGAGGAGCGGGATGCCGACGGCCGCCGCGACGACGATGATCTGCACGCGCAGCGCCGAGACCACCGGCGAGAGGACGTCGGAGGTGATGCGAAGCACCTGGAGGGCCTTCACTCCGGCGGACGAGACGGCTGACAGGGCTGGAGCCCAGGTGGCCTGTCCGGAGAGCGCCAGGGCCACCGCCAGGGACACGCCCACGGCGGCCAGGACCGCCACCGCGAAGCGACGCTCGCTGGCACGGACGGCCACGCGCTCGTCGATGCGGGCCATCACGCCGGCGGTGAAGTCGGGCGGCGGATCGGCGAGAGGAAGCCCCGAGAGCGCCTCGGAGAGGGCCTCGAAGGAGCCGACGAGCGCCTGGCAGGAGGTGCAGCCGGCGAGGTGCGTCTCCGCCCAGGTGCGCTCCGGCGCGGCCAGCCCGTCCTCGAGGAACAGCTGCGCCTCGTCTTCGGTCAGGTGACGCATGTCGGTCATGGCGCTACCTCGTGTCCTTCGAGCAGGTTGCGGAGCTGGGCGCGGGCCCGGTGCAGCCAGGTCATCACCGTTCCCAGGGGGATTCCCATGGTGGTGGCGATCTCCTTGTAGGAGAGCTGCTCGACGTGGAAGAGGTGCACGACCTCGCGGTAGTTGGGGGGGAGCGCGGCGACGGCCCGGTCCAGGGCCTGGCGCGTCTGGGCCTTCTGCATGGCGTCGTCGGCCCGCTCCGAGGTGGTGTCGGCGAGTTCCCTGGGTGGCCCGTCCTCGTCCTCGGCGTCGAGCTCGACCCGGGCACGCGCAGGGATGCGCCGGCGGAGCAGGTCGAGGCAGTGGTTGCGGGCGATGCGAAGGACCCAGGGAGCGAAGGCCTGCTCCAGGTCGTAGCTCTCCAGCGATGCGTAGGCTCGTGTGAAGGCCTCCTGGGCGGCGTCGCGGGCCTCCTCCGGGTCGGAGAGGAGCCGAAGGCAGAGGCCGTAGACGGAGCGCTTGTTCTCCTCGACGAGCCGCGTGAACGCCCGGCGGTCGCCTCGCGAGGCCGAGATTGCGAGGCTCGCGTCGTGGGAAGGAGGCGCCAAGAGGACCCGATCCACCTGCTTCATCGCGGGCCAGGAGAGCCGCGAAACTATCCCGGGGAGTGCATGGGCTGCAACCATGTAGACCCCTACGGCCCTCGAAACCGACTATTTCAGCGAAAGAACGCGCCTTGACGGGAGACTCGGCCGGGTTCTAGATGACCGGGCGTGGATCCCCGTCGCCCCATCGAGCTGGACGGCAGCATGGGCGAGGGTGGGGGCCAGATCCTCCGGACCGCGCTGAGCCTTTCGGCCGTCACCGGTATGCCGTTCCGCATCTCGCGGATCCGGCACGACCGGTTGAAGCCGGGCCTGCGGCCCCAGCACCTCGCCGCGGCCCGGGCCACCGCCGCCATCTGCCAGGGAATCCTGACCGGAGACGAGGTGGGGTCCGGGGAGATTGGCCTGGAACCCCGGACGGTTACAAGCCGTCCATCCTGGCGGTTCGACATCGGGACGGCCGGATCCGCTCCGCTCCTCCTCCAGACGCTTTGCTGGCCGCTCGCCCTGACAGGGACACCGGCCCATCTCTGCCTCCTTGGGGGCACCCACCAGGACCACAGTCCCTCGTTCCATTACCTTGCCCTGGTCTGGGCGCCTGCCGTGGCCCGGCTCGGATTCCCGGTCGATCTCTCGCTCCAGAGAGCCGGTTTCTACCCGGAAGGGGGTGGGGAGTTCACCGCGACCGTCCAGCCTGCGCGCGCCATGCCCGCGCTCGACCTCCGGCATCGCGGGACCTTGCTGGAGACGGAGGTCGTGTCCCTGGTGTCGGGCGTCGACTTCGCGGTCGGGGAGCAGCAGGCCGACCGGGCCGAGCGGCGAATGCGGGAGGCCGGGGTGGCCTGCCAGCCGCGCGCCGTGCCCATGCCCGGAGGCCCGTCGCGCGGGAGCCACCTGATCGTACTGGCGCGATTCGAGAGGATCGCGTCCGGGCATTCGGCCACCAGCGAGGGCGGTCGCGAGCCGGACAGGACCGCCGACGCCGCGGTGGCGGCGTTCTCACGGTTCCTCGACGGGCGCGGAGCGGTCGATCCCCACCTCGCCGACCAGCTCCTGGTCCCAGCCGGCCTCGTCGCCGCCGGGTGCGTGCCCCGGCCACCCGGGGTGGACCTCTCGACCCGCTTCACGGTGGGTGAGATCACCCGCCACCTGCTCACCAACGCCGAGGTCGTGCGGAGCTTCCTGCCGGTGCGGGTCGTGGTGGACGGCGCGGAAGGCGGGGAGGGGACCGTCGCGGTCCTCCCCGGGGCCGGACCCGGCTAGAACCAGCCGCGCCTCTTGAAGAGGGCGAACATGGTGGTCGGCAGTACGAGCGTCGTCGCCCCCACCAGCCACCAGCCGGCCGCCCGATCCGTCCCCGGCAGGTTCATCCCGAAGACGCTGGTCACGAAGGTCAGGGGCAGGAAGATGGTGGCCACGAGCGCCATCCGGGCCATGACCGAGGAGAGTCGATTGTTCACCGAGGAGAGGTAGATCTCCATGGTCTGCGACACCAGGTCCCGTGCAACGTCGAGCTCCTCGGTGATGCGCATGACGTGGTCCTGGACGTCCCGGAAGTACGCGACCGTCCGCTCCCGCACCACGGGCTCGCCCGGGCGGGCCAGCGCCGCCAGCACCTCGCGCTGCGGGGCGAGCCTGCGGCGGAGGTGGGCGAGCCGGTGCCGGAGCCGGGAGATCCGGGCGACGACCTCGCGCTCCCGCGGGTTCTCGAGCACCTCCTCGTTCAACGATTCGACCTCGTCGGACATCGAGTCGGCCAGCTGGAAGTGGGCGTCGGTGATGGCGTCGTAGACCAGGTAGAGGGCGAAGTCCGCGCCGCGTTCCAGGACGGCCGGATCGCCCTTCACCCGGTCGAAGACGGCGTCGAGCTCCGCGATCCGGTCGACGTGGACGGTGACCAGGGCCTCGGCGGTGAGGAACGCGTGAAGCTCGCGGTCGTCCGTCGCGTCGCCCTCGAGGAGGAACCCGAGGCGGTGGAGCACGATGAAGGCGGTCCCCGGGTAGTCCTCGAACTTGGATCGTTGGTCGGCGTGGGCGGCGTCCTCGAGGGCCAGCGGGTGGAACCCGAAGCGGGCCGCGAGCCAGTCGAGGGTCTCGGGCTCGGGCGTGCAGTCGATCCAGATCGTGCTCCCGGGGGAGGCGAGCTCGCGCCCCCCGCACCGGACCGCATTTCCGTCGAGACGCAGGACGCGCAGCACGGCGCACATCTTGGCACGTCCGGCCGCGCTCGCGGCATTCCCAGGAGGGATCCCCTCGCGTTGACCCGCGCCGGCCGCCCGGCTATAGCCCCGCCACAATGGAAATCACGCTCGACAGCGCAATGGCGGCCCTTCGCAAGGTGATGGACCCCGAGCTTCACCGGGACATCGTGACCCTCGGGATGGTGAAGGACCTCAAGGTCGAGGGCGGAGCCGCCTCCCTGCAGGTGGAACTGACCACGCCGGCCTGCCCCCTGAAGGACACCATCGCGAAGGACGTCGAGGGCGCCCTCCGGGCCGCCGGCGCGACCCGCGTGGACCTCAAGTTCGGCGCCCGGGTGCGGGCGGCACCCGGCGTGGCCCAGTCCTCCATGACCCCCGGCGTGAAGAACATCGTGCTCGTCGGCGCCGGCAAGGGTGGGGTGGGCAAGTCCACCGTGACCATCAACCTGGCCCTGTCGCTCGCCCGAACCGGGGCCAAGGTGGGCGTGCTCGACGCGGACATCTACGGCCCCTCGCTGCCGCTCCTCACCGGCGTGACCGAACGCCCGGCCACGGTCGAGGGCAACCGGCTCGACCCCATCGAGGCCCACGGGCTCAAGCTCATGTCCATCGGTTTCCTGGTCGACCCCGACCAGGCCATGATCTGGCGCGGCCCCATGGTGACCGGCGCGCTCCTCCAGCTCATGCGCGACGTCAACTGGGGCGAGCTCGACTACCTGCTCCTCGACCTGCCTCCCGGCACCGGCGACATCCCGCTCACCCTCGCCCAGAACGTGAAGGCCGCCGGCGTGGTGCTGGTGTCCACGCCGCAGGACATGGCCCTCGCCGACGTCATCCGGGCCAAGCTCATGTTCGACAAGGTGGGAATCCCGGTCCTGGGCATCGTCGAGAACATGTCGACCTTCATCTGTCCCCACTGCCGCCAGGAGACGCCCATCTTCGACCACGGTGGAGCGCGCGCCGCAGCCGAGCGCATGGGCATCCGGTTCCTGGGGGAGATCCCCCTCGATCTCGCGGTCCGCCAGGGCGGCGACGCCGGCGTGCCGGTGGTCGAGGCGCTTCCCGACGGTCCCCAGGCCCGTGCGTTCCAGGCGATGGCGGGCCAGGTGGCCGGCGCCATCAGCGTGCAGGTCATGAAGGCGCCCCGTCTCCCGGTCATCGGGGCCCAACCCCGGGCTTGACCCTCGTCGGCGGCACGGGCGAGCCCTGGATGGGGTAGGCTTTCGCCATGGCAGACCCGGAAATCCCCGACGATCCCGGAACCCCTCCGGAAGAGCAACCCGGCGGCCCCGGCACCGTGGGCTTCGTCGCCGACGTGGTGCGCAAGGCCGTGCTCACCGGCGTGGGGGCGCTCTTCCTCACCGAGGAGGGAGCCCGCAAGGTCGCACGGGAGTGGAAGCTCCCCAAGGACCTCGCCACCTACCTGGTGTCGCAGGCCTCCGGCGCTCGCGACGAGGTCCTCCGGGTGGTCGCACAGGAACTGCGCCGCCTGCTCGATTCGGAGACCTTCCGGAAGGAGATCCTGAAGTCGGTGGAGAACATGACCGTGGAGATCCACGCCGAGATGCGCCTCAAGGCATCGGACGGCGAGCCCACGCCGCCGGTGCGCGTGAAGGTGAAGCGCCGGGCCAGGCCGGGCGCGGAGGACGAGGGGGAGTGAAGGGCCCGCTGCGCCTCCTCCTGCTCCTGGGCTTCGCCGCCATCGGCCTCTTCTTCCTCGGTGCCATGCCCCGGGACGTGACCCTCGTCTACGACCTGGAGGAGGCCGCGGCGGTCCGGGGGCTCGAGGTGGAGGTCCGGCGTGGCGGCAACGTGGTGCGCCAGGCCGAATACCGGTTTCCAGCCGGGGCCCCGCGCCAGGTTCTCCACGAGGTCAAGCTTCCCGACGGAGCCTACGAGGTCCGCCTCCGGGTCTCGCGGGCGGGTGGCCCGGTCCAGAGGAGCCTGCTTCCGGTCGTCGTCACGGAGAGCGGCCCCGTCGTCCTCGCGATCCGCACTTCCCCTCGACGCACCGATTGACAAGCGAGCCGGATCCTCCGTATCACGGACCGTCCCCGCACAGGAGCGTCCATGGCGATCGAGCGCATCGCAGTCGTCGGCGCAGGGCAGATGGGCAGCGGCATCGCCCAGGTGGCCGCGCAGTCCGGACTCACGGTCACGCTGCTCGACGCCATCCCCGGCCTGGCCGGGAAGGCCCACGCGAAGCTCGGCGGGTCGCTCCAGAAGCTGGTCGAGAAGGGGAAGATCACCGCCGAGGTCCGGCAGGGGATCCTCGACCGGATCCACCCCGCCGACGCGGTGGAGGCCGCCGCCGGCGCCGACCTCGCCATCGAGGCCATCATCGAGCGGGTCGAGCCCAAGGTGGAGCTCTTCCGCAAGCTCGACGCGCTGCTCGCACCACACGCCCTCCTCGCCTCCAACACCAGCTCCATCTCCATCACGCAGCTGGCGGCCGCCACGAAGCGCCCGGCGCAGTTCATCGGGATGCACTTCATGAACCCGCCGCCGGTCATGCAGCTCATCGAGATCATCCGTGGGCTCCAGACCAGCGACGAGACCTGGAGGACCGTGGTCGAGCTGGCCACGAAGACCTTCGGCAAGACCACGGTGACGTCGAAGGACGTCCCGGGGTTCATCGTGAACCGCGTCCTCATCCCGCTCATCAACGAGGCCTGCTTCGCGCTCCAGGAGGGGCTGGCCACCCCCGAGGACATCGACACCGGCGTGAAGCTCGGCCTCAACCACCCCATGGGGCCGCTCACCCTCGCCGACTTCATCGGTCTCGACACCTGCCTCTACATCGCCGACGTCCTGCACCGGGAGCTCGGCGAGGACAAGTACCGCCCGGCGGCGCTGCTCCGGCAGTACGTCGCCGCGGGGTGGCTGGGGCGCAAGAGCGGCCGGGGATTCCACAAGTACGCTTGAGCCGCCCCCGGGGCGGCCTGGAGACGCGATGCAGCTCGAGAACATCCTGTGGCGGGTCGAGGACGGCGTCGCCATCGCCACCATGAACCGCCCGAAGGCCCTCAACGCCCTCGACACCCGCACCGTCCGCGAGCTGGGCGAGATGCTCGCCGAGGTCGAGGGCGACCGGACGCTGCGCGCCCTGATCCTCACCGGCGGGGGAGAGAAGGCCTTCGTGGCGGGCGCCGACATCGCCGAGATGTCGAGGCTCTCCCCCCTGGACGCCCGGCGCTTCGCCGAGGCTGGCCAGCGCACGTTCGAGCGGCTCGAGGCCCTCTCCATCCCCACCATCGCGGCGGTCAATGGCTTCGCGCTGGGCGGCGGCTGCGAGCTGGCCATGGCCTGCGACCTGATCTACGCGAGCGAGAAGGCACGGTTCGGACAGCCCGAGGTGAACCTGGGGATCATCCCCGCCTTCGGCGGTACCCAGCGCCTGCAGCGCCGGGTCGGCCCGGCCCGGGCCATGGAGATGATCCTGACCGGCGACATGGCCGATGCCGCCACCGCCAGGTCCTGGGGCCTGGCGCTCGAGGTCCTGCCCCCGGAGAAGCTGCTCGAGCACGCAATGTCCCAGGCCCGCAAGATCGCGTCCAAGGGTCCGGGGGCCATCGCGGCGGCGAAGCGAATCCTCCGCGCCACGGCCCGGCCCCAGCTCACCGCCGGGCAGGAGATGGAGGCGGTGGCCTTCGGCATGCTCTTCGGAACCGCCGACGGCAAGGAAGGGCTGCAGGCTTTCGTCGAGAAGCGCCCCCCCCGGTTCCTGGGCGCCTGACACCCGAGGAGAACCATGGACATCCAGCTCACCGAGGAGCAGCGCCAGGTCCGGGACCTCTGCCGGCAGTTCGCCGACTCCGAGCTCCGGCCCAACGCCCGGCGATGGGACCTCGATCACCAGTTCCCGGCCGACGCCGTGAGGAAGCTCGCCGAGATGGGGCTCATGGGCGTCGCGATCCCCGCCGAGTTCGGCGGCGCCGGGATGGACAACGTCAGCTACGCCGTGGCCATGGAGGAGATCTCCCGCGGCTGCGCCGGCACCGGCGTCATCATGAGCGTGAACAACTCGCTCTACTGCGACCCGGTCTACAAGTTCGGCACCGACGAGCAGAAGCGCGACTTCCTGGTTCCCTTCGCCCGCGGGGAGAGGCTGGGCGCCTTCGCGCTCACCGAGCCCACCAGCGGCTCGGACGCCGCCGAGATGCGCACCATCGCGGTGAAGAGGGGCAACGAGTACGTCCTCAACGGCACGAAGAACTTCATCACCAACGGGCCCCAGGCCGACGTGGTCCTGGTCTTCGCCGTCACCGACCGCTCCAAGGGACACAAGGGGACGAGCGCCTTCCTGGTCCCGGGCTCGGTGAAGGGCTTCACCCGCAGCAAGGCCGACGAGAAGGTCGGCATCCGGGCTTCCGGCTCCTGCACGCTCTTCTTCGAGGACGTGGTCCTTCCCGAGCGCTTCCGGCTGGGAGGCGAGGGGGAGGGGTTCAAGGTCGCCATGCAGACCCTCGACGGCGGCCGCATCGGCATCGCCGGGCAGGCGCTCGGCATCGCCCAGGCCGCCTACGAGGAGGCCGTGGCCTACGCCAAGGAGCGCAAGGCCTTCGGCCAGCCCATCACCCAGTTCCAGGCCATCCAGTTCATGCTGGCCGACATGGCCACCGAGCTCGAGGCGGCCAGGCTCCTGGTCTGGCGGGCGGCCTGGATGAAGGACCGGGGCATCCGGCACAGCGCCGAGAGCGCCATGGCCAAGCTCTACGCCTCGGAGATGTGCGAGCGGGTCACCTCGAAGGCCATCCAGGTCCACGGCGGGTACGGTTACGTGAAGGAGTACGACGTCGAGCGCCACTGGCGCGACAGCCGGATCACCGAGATCTACGAGGGTACCAGCGAGATCCAGCGGCTGGTCATCGCCGCCAACGTCCTGAGGGGCTAGACCGTGGATCTCGACGGGACCGAGGTCCAGCAGGCCGTCGCGGCCGTGGCCCGGAAGTTCGCCGTCGAGCGGGCCGGGCCGGCGGCGGCCGAGGCCGACCGCCAGGCCCGCTTTCCCGAGGAGCTGGTCCGCGAGCTCGGGCAGCTCGGTCTCCTCGCGGTGAACGTCCCCGCGGCCCACGGCGGGTCCGAGGCGGGTGCGGTGGCCTACGCCATGGCGGTGATGGAGGTCGCCCGGGCCGACTGCGCCCTGGCCGTGACCATGGCCGTGACCAACATGGTGGGCGAGACCATCGCCAGGTTCGGGACCGAGGAGCAGAAGGCCCGCTGCCTGCCGCGGCTCGCCTCGGCGGAATGGCTGGCCGGCTCGTTCGGCCTGTCCGAGCCCCAGGCCGGCAGCGATCCCAACTCGATGAGCACCCGCGCCGACCTCCGGGGCGACCGATGGGTGCTGAACGGCAGCAAGCAGTGGATCACCAGCGGCGACCGGGCCGGTGTCCTCATCGTCTGGGCCCGGACCGACGTCGGGGCGGGGAACCGCGGGATCACCGCCTTCCTCGTCGAGGGCGGCACGCCCGGGCTCGTGGTGGGGCGCCACGAGGAGAAGATGGGAATCCGCGCCTCGAGCACGGTCTCGCTCGTCTTCGAGGACTGCGAGGTGCCGGCCTCGGCGGTCCTGGGAGAGCTCGGGCACGGGCTGCGCGTCGCCCTGGCCGCGCTCGACGGCGGGCGCATCGGCATCGCTTCCCAGGCCACCGGCACGATCCGGGCCGCCCTCGACGCCTCGACCCGATACGCGAAGGAGAGGCACGCCTTCGGGAAGCCCATCTCCGACTTCCAGGCCATCGCCTTCGCCCTCGCCGACATGCGAACCGCGCATGACGCGGCCCGGCTCCTGACCCTCCGCGCAGCCACCCTGAAGGAGGCCGGGAGGCCCTTCGGCCAGGAGGCGGCCATGGCGAAGCTCTTTGCCAGCGAGGCGGCCCAGGCCGCGACCTCGAAGGCCGTGCAGATTCACGGTGGGTATGGGTACATCGACGAGTTCCCGGTCGAGCGCTACTTCCGGGACGCCCGGGTCCAGACCATCTACGAGGGCACCAGCGAGATCCAGAGGATGGTCATCGCCCGTCACGTCCTCTCGCGGGGTTGAGGGTTGCACCGCGGCTGCCGCGCCATTAGCCAACAGGGTGGATGGAGCGCGTTTTCACATCGGGAGACCTGGCTCGGGCCACGGGAGAGACCGTTCGAACGGTCCGGTTCTACGAGGAGCAGGGGCTCCTGCACCCGGTCGCGGTGAGCGACGGGGGGCACCGACGCTACGACCGCGCGGCGCTCGAGCAGCTCCAGCTCATCCTCGATTTGCGGGAACTGGGCCTTTCCATCCCGGACGTCCGCGCCTTGCTGGCGATGCGGCAAGGGTGCCGCAACGCCGTCGAGTTCCGCCAGCTCCTCCGCGAGCGCCTCCCGGCGCACATCGCCCAGGCCCGCAATCGCATCGAGCGGATGCGCCGTCTCGAGTCCGAGCTCCGACAGGCGCTCTCGTCGGTGGCGGAAAGCGTGTCCGACCCGTCCTCCATTCCGTGCCCTTGCACGGTGGCATCCGGGAACGGCGCGCCCCGCATCGTCCGCGTCCTCGCCCGGACCGGGGAGTGCGGAGGCCGGCACGCCTCGCTACCTGCGGTCCCTGCCAACCAGGCCCACCACGGTGGCGACGAGCCGAGCCGATCGCATGCCTGACCGGTCCTTCGCGTAGTTTACATAATATACATTATCAGACTCGACCTGGAGAATGGCGGACGCGAGCGTGAACGGTATACGTTTCGCTGAACCGCTCCGCTCGAGCACGGCTCGAAGGAACCGGAGACCCCAGCACTCGCAATGACTCCGCCCACTTCCAGCGACCCTCACCTCCCTTTCCAGGGTCTCGGAAGCGAGGACGCTCTCCACCGGCTGGCCGACGCGTTGCCCGACGCCCTCTTCACCATCGACCTGGAGGGACGGGTCACCTACTGGAACAAGGCCGCCGAGCGGATCACGGGCTGGTCGGCGGCCGAGGCCCTCGGGCGAGACTGCTCCATCATGGCGGGCGACGCCCTCCGTGGGTGCGCCTGCGGGGTGGGCCCCGTGAAGTGTGGCCTGGTCGAACAGGGGCGAACCGCCAAGACGTGTACGCTTCGGGCCAAGAACGGCCAGCTCCTCGACATCGTGAAGAACGCCGTTCCCCTCTGGGCCCCGGACGGGTCTCCCATCGGTGCTCTCGAGACCTTCACGCTGGTGGGCGAGCAGGGAGTGGAGCCCCGCTGCGCCTGGGTGCCCGACGCCGAGCCGTCCACCGAGTCCTGCGGCATGGTCGGACGCCATCCGGTCATGGTCGACCTCTACAGGACCATCGAGCAGGTGGCCCGCTCCAACGCCACGGTCATGATCCTGGGAGAGAGCGGCTCCGGAAAGGAATGCGTCGCCGGCGCCATCCACCGGGGGAGCAAGCGTGCCGACGGACCGTTCGTCCGCGTCTCCTGCTCGGCGCTGAACGAGAACCTCCTCGAGTCGGAGCTCTTCGGGCACGTGAAGGGCGCCTTCACCGGAGCGCTCCGCGATCGTCGCGGTCGGTTCCAGGAGGCCGACGGCGGGACGCTCCTGCTGGACGAGATCGGCGACATCTCGCCCACGGTCCAGCTCAAGCTCCTGCGGGTCATCGAGCAGCGGGAGATCGAGCGCGTCGGGGATTCGGCGCCCATCCGCGTGAACGTCCGCCTCCTCTGCGCGACCCACCGCGATCTGAAATCCATGGTGGAGCAGGGACGATTCCGGGCGGATCTCTACTTCCGGCTCGCCGTGTTCCCGCTTCGCGTGCCCCCCCTGCGGGAGCACGTGGAGGACCTGCCGCTCATCGCCGACGCCTGGATGGAGAAGCACGCCGCGGCGAGCGGGGAACGGTCGTCCGGGATCTCCGGCGCTGCGCTCGAGATGCTCCGGGCCTATTCGTGGCCGGGCAACGTCCGCGAGCTCCAGAACGTCCTCGAGTTCGCGGCCCTGCGTGCGGGCGGGGGGATGCTCGACGAGTCCCACCTGCCGGAGGAGGTCATCCGGGCATCCCGTGCCCGACCCTCGACCGGGCCGATGCCGTCACCGTCCCGCGAGCGGGGCACGCTCCCTCTCGACCGGGACCGGATTCTCGCCGTGCTCGACGAGGCCGGTGGCAACCGGGCCGAGGCCGCCCGTCGCCTGGGCATCTCCCGGGTCACGCTCTGGAAGCGGCTGAAGCAGTACCGGGTCGAGGCAGCCGGGGAACAGCCCACCGAGTGAAGCCGACCCCCTTCCCCGTACTCGCTCTCGCTTCCGCCCTGATTGGCCTGGCCCCGGCCTGTACGCCACCCGGCCCCCCTCCCCCCGGAATTCCAGGACCCGACGGCTCGACCGGTGGTCCGTCGGTACCCGTGGACGCCGGACCGGCCGGAGCCGCGGCCCCTACCCCAGCCGAGCCGCCCGCGCCGCCCGCGCCGCCTGCTCCACCGGTGGTGCCGGCCACGGCCGTCGAGGCCCGGCAGGGTCCGACTCCGGTCTCCCTGACTCCTGGGCCGTCCGACACGGTCGACCCCGCCGCGACCTTCGAGGTTCGCCTGGGATTCCCGGCCCGCGACGCCCGCCTCGTCCTGCTCGACGCTCGCGACGCCATGGTTCCGTCCAGCGCGGACGCCGAGGTCGGCGGCTCAGGGTCCCGCTTCACCCTGATCCCGCTGGAGCCCCTCGCGCCTGGCAGCAGCTACGTCCTCCGCCTGGAGGGTCTCGGGAACCGCCTGGTGAGGTCGGACGACGGTCGCGGCTTCGAGCCGCTGGCCGTCCCGTTCCGGGTCGCTGGCGAGCCTCCATCCGCACACCCCAAGAAGGCCAAGAAGAAGCGCGCCCGCTGACGCGTCCGACTGGGGATCGCGGGCCCACCCCCCCGGCGATACACTCACGCGATGCGCACGCCCCTCCTGGCTGCACTCCTGCTTCTCTCCGCCCCGCTCCAGGTCCCAGCGCAGGCGCCCACTCCGCCCCCGGACGCGCCGACCCAGGACGGCATGCCCTCGGAGTGGCCCCGGGCCATCGAGATCGGCGACGGTTCCCTCGAGATCTTCCAGCCGCAGCTCGAGAAGTTCGAGGGGATCACCCTCTCGGGACGCAGCGCACTCTCCTGGACCGGGAGGGACGAGGCGCCGGTCTTCGGCGTCCTGTGGTTCACCACCACGGTCCACGTCGACCGGGACGCCAGGCTCGCCACGGTGGAGAGCATCCGGGTCGACAGGGTCCGGTTCCCGAACATCACGAAGGACCAGGAGCAGAAGCTCACGGCGGTCCTCGAGGCCGAGGTCCCGAAGTGGGCGCTCACCGTCGGCCTCGACGCCATCCAGGCCAGCCTGGCCGTCTACCAGGCCGAGAAGAAATCCTCCGAGGGGCTCCGGTCGACGCCACCCCGGATGATCTTCTCCAACGAGCCGGCCGTGCTCCTGCTCTACGCAGGGAAGCCCGTCGAGCAGGCCGTCCAGGGAACCTCGCTCCGGCGGGCGGTGAACACGCCCATGTTCGTGGTACTCGATCCGGCCACCCGCCGCTGGTACCTCTCCGGCGGCAAGTTCTGGTACGAGGCCCCGTCGGCGACCGGTCCATTCACGCCGGTGCAGGCACCGTCCCCCGCGGTGAGGCAGTTCCACGACGCCCTCCCCCCTCCGCCAGCGAGGCCGGAGGGGAGCTCCGAACAGCAGTCCGAGGAGCGGCTCGTCGAGGAGCCCAGGTCGCCGCCCGCCATCGTCGTGTCGACCACCCCGGCCGAGCTCGTCGTGTTCGACGGCCCCCCGAGGTACGTCCCGGTCGGCGAGGATGCCGACCTCCTCTTCGCCGAGAACACCCAGCGGGACGTGCTCGTCCACGTGCCCACGAGCGAGACCTTCGTGCTCGCCTCGGGCCGGTGGTTCAAGGCGAAGTCGCTCTCCGGCCCGTGGACGTTCGTGCGCCCCGACCAGCTCCCGGCGGGTTTCGCCCGGCTTCCGCCCGAGTCACCAGTGGGCCAGGTCCGGACCTTCGTCGCCGGGACCGACGAGGCGATGGACGCCGTCGCCGACAGCCAGATCCCCCAGACCACCGCGGTGAGGCGCGACCAGCAGTTCCAGGTCGCCTACGACGGCGAGCCCAGGTTCAAGGCCATCGAGGGAACTCCCCTGGCCTTCGCGGTCAACACGCCGACCTCGGTCATCCGGGACGCAGGCAGGTACTGGGCGTGCGACCAGGCGGTCTGGTACGTCGCGCCCACTCCCGTGGGACCCTGGACGGTCAGCGGCAGCCGCCCGCCCGACATCGACCAGGTCCCGCCCAGCGCCCCGGTCTACAACACACGGTACGTCTACGTGTACCAGTCGACGCCCGAGGTGGTGTACGTCGGTTACACGCCCGGGTACGTGGGGATGTATCCGTACTACGGCACCGTGGTCTACGGGACCGGCTACCATTACTCCCCGTACATCGGACCCACGGTGTACTACCCCCGGCCGCTGACCTACGGCTTCAACGTGTTCTTCAACCCCTGGTTCGGGTTCGGGTTCGGCTACGGCTACGCCTCGCCGTTCTTCTACTCGGGGATGCGCTTCGGACCTGGCTACGGCCCGGGCTGGTGGGGCCCTCCCGGATACCGCCCCTACCCTCCGCCCTACCCGGGTGGCTGGTACCGCCCGCCCCCCGGCTACCGCCCTCCGTACCCGGGATGGGGATACCGGCCGCCTCCACCCGGCTACCGGCCTCCCCCGGGCGGACGTCCACCGGGCGGCGGAGCACGCCCTCCCCCTCCCCGGCCCGTCGCTGGCGGCTGGAACAACAACCTCTACGCACGCCCCGAGAACCGGACCCGCAACGCCAATCGGGCCCAGGCCGTCACGAACCGGCCCGCCCCTCGCCCGACGAGCCGGCCCAACAACGTCTACGCCGACAGGAAGGGAAACGTGTACCGGCAGAACCAGGGAGGTTCGTGGGAGCGAAACACTCCGCAGGGGTGGAAGCCCCAGCCCGGCGCCGCGACGTCCCAGACCCGGCCGACGCCGTCGAAGCAGCAGCAATCGACATGGCCCGCCACCCTACCCACTCCGCCGCCTCGCCAGGCAGCGCGCCCGACCTCACGCCCCTCCTACCAGGGCGCTCCCGCCGGACTGGGGCGCGACGCGGCCGTACGCCAGCGGACTGCCGCCCCGCCGTCCCGATCGACCCCTCCACCGTCGCGAGGCGGCGGAAGCCAGGGAGGAGGCCGGGGGCGGTAGCTGTCTACGGTTCCATCCCCAGCAAGATCGGCAGCACGGGGAGGTCGGCCTCGCAGAAGTCGAAGGTCGCGAGCCGGGCCGGCTCCACCCAATCCATGGCGGCCGCGCCGACGAGGCGCGGTTCACCACCCGGTTCGATCGCGCAGGCGTAGAAGGCCAGCTCGACCTCCAGGTCCGGGTACCGGTGGGTCGTCCGGGCGAGCAGGGCGCCAACCGACACGCCGCAGTCGAGCTCCTCCCGGATCTCGCGCACCAGGGCCGCTGCTTCCTCCTCGCCGGGCTCGACCTTCCCACCGGGGAACTCCCACTGGCCGCCCCGCTCGGCATGCCCGTGGCGCCGCGTGACGAGGATGCGGCCGTCCCGGCGGAGCACCGCCGCGACCACCCGCACCCGCTTCACCGCAAGTCGACCGCGACGAGCTCGCCCGCGTTGGAGAGCACGTAGAGCCGCCTCCCGAGGAGCGCAGGAGTGGCGGTGGCGCCCGATCCACGGGTGAAGTAGCGGACCTTCCGGCCGGTCCTGCGATCCAGGGCCACCAGCCCCTTGCCGATGGGCACCAGGACCAGGCCGCTCGCGATGACCGGGTTGGCCAGCGGCGCGCCCTCGTGGGTGAAGCTCCACGTCTGCGTCCCCGTCCTGGCGTCGAACCCGAGGACGTCGCGGGTGGTGACGACGACCAGCAAGTCTCCGTCGAGCTTGGCCTTGTACGCCTCGGGAGCCTTCGCGTCCCAGATCGGAGCCCCGCTCTGCCTGTCGAGGGCCGCGACCTGCCCGCCGTAGCTGGCGACGAAGACCCGGTCCTTCGAGACCTGCACGTCTGCGAGGATGTCGGGAAAGGGCCCGCGCCCGACCTTCCGGTCCCACTTCACCGCCCCGGTGGCGGCGTCGAGGGCCACCACGCTCCCGTCGGCGAACCCCTGGTAGAGCGTGCCATCGACCACTGCAGGCCGCCCCACGCCGAGGATGATGAACTTCCCGGACGGCTCGCGCCGGAAGTGCCACTTCCAGGCGCCGGTGCGGGCCTCCAGCGCCAGGACCGTGCCCTCGAGCGTGGCGACGTAGACGAGGTCCCCGGCGACCACCGGCTGGCTGCCGAACTCCTCCCGGTAGGGATACATCCAGCGGAACTCCCCGCGGGCGGCGTCGAAGGCGAAGACCTTTCCGTCGAGCCCGGCCACGAAGACCATCCCGTCGCCGACCGCCGGCGAGCCGAGGTACGGCCCAACCAGACGCGCGTACCAGAGCTCCTTCCCGTCGGCCGAGTAGGCCTGGACGAAACCGTCGCGGGTGGCGACGACGACCATCCCGGTCAGCGGGTCGATGGCCGGTCCGGCCGGCTCGAAGGGCTTGTACTCGAGGAGGTAAGGCTCGACGAGCGTCTTCCGCCACGCGACCGCGAAGAGGCTGTCGGTCGGGATGGGAGGCGGCGCCGCGGAGGCCCCCACCGCGAGCGCCAGGACCGTCGCTGCGGCGCCGGCGAGCATCACCTACCGGGTCCCGCCCAGTGCGGCGAGCTGCCTGTCGGCGTCGGGGCGGAGCTGCGACTCCTTGAAGTCCTGGGGGAAGGACACGAGGATCTTGCGAGCCTCGTCGGGCTTCCCGCTCCGGGCGAGCAGCCGGGCACGCTCGATCGAGGCGCGGTCGGCCCGCGAGGGCGTCTTCAGCCGTTCGAGGGTCGCCAGGGCCCCGGCCAGGTCGCCCTTGGACTCCTTGGCGCGGGCGATGCCCTCGATGGCCAGGAAGGACAGGGAGTCATCGGGCCCGGCCTTGGCGAGGTAGGACTCGTAGTCGGTGATGGCGGCGTCCCAGGCGGCGAGCCGGAGATTGGCCGCGCCGGCCGCCAGCGCCGCCGTACGGGCCGCCTCCGTGGAGGGGTAGGTCCGGCGAAGCTCGTCGGCCCGTCCCAGGACGGCCCGGTACTGGGCCTCCACGCTGGGGAAGATGGGGACGATCACGCCCGGGAGCGGAACGCTGGAGATCTGTCCGTCGGCGTCGTCGAGGGTACGGTAGAGGAGGGCCCCAGCCGTGTCCGTCCGCGAATCCATCCAGGACAGCGCGCCCAGCACGACGGCCACCACGACGAGCGCACCCACCACTACGGCGACGATGGCCTTCTGCTTCCCCGAGATCCAGGCGGCGGCCTTCCCGGCCGCGGTCTGGAAGGCGTCGGGGGCCTTCATGTCCTTGCGGGTCAGCTCGTCGGCGTGTTTCGACATGGTTCTCCCGGTGATCCCTGCGAAAAGTCGGGACAATCTAGGCGCGGTGCCGGAGGGCGTCAAGCGCCGCGACGTCCCGGTTTCGGTCTGCGCGGGCGGTCGCGCCGGGCCCGCTCCCGGTAGACGAAGCGCAGGGGAACGCGGAGCCCGAAGGCCTCGCGGAAGCGGTTCTCCACGAAGCGCTTGTAGTGATCGGGGATCGTCTCCGGGCGGCTCGCCTGGAGGACGAGCGTCGGGGGCGCCGTGGAGACCATGCTGACGTAGAAGAGCTTCACCGGGTGCCCGTGGGAGAGCGGCGCCGGGTGGGCCTCCTGGATGGTCTCGAGGAGCTCGTTCAGCTTCGGGGTGGGGAGCCGGGTCCGGTACTGCCGCGCGAGCCTGCCGGCCTCGCGGAGGAGCGCGGTCACGCCGGTTCCCTCCCGGGCCGAGACGAACAGGATGGGAGCCCAGGCGACGAACGGCAGGCGCTTGCCCAGCTCCTCCTTGTACCAGCGCTGGGTGGCTCCAGCCTCCTGGGCGATGTCCCACTTGTTGACGACGATGACGAGCGCACGCCCCTTCTCGACCACCATCCCGGCCAGCTTCGCATCCTGATCCGCGCCAGCCTCCTGAGCGTCGAGGACGAGGGCGACCACGTCGGCGTCGTCCATGGAGCGCATGGCCCGGATGACCGAGTAGCGCTCGACCCTCTGGGCGATGGAGCGCTTGCGCCGGATGCCCGCCGTGTCGGTGAGGACGAAGCGCTGCCCCTCGTGCTCGAGGGTGGCGTCGATGCTGTCCCGGGTGGTCCCCGCGACCTCCGACACCACGAAGCGATCCTCCCGGAGAAGCTTGTTGACGAGGGTGCTCTTCCCGACGTTCGGGCGGCCAACGATGGCGAGCCGGATTTCCCGGGATGCATCCTCCCGGGCGGCCTCCTCCGCCCCTGCCTCGGTCTCTTCCGCGTCCTCCAGATCCTGATGTTCCTCCGGCTCCTCCGGCTCGTCCGGCGCCGGCGTTCCCCTGGCCGCGAGCCCGGCCAGGATCGCATCCATCAGCTCCCCGACGCCCCGGCCGTGCTCCGCCGAGACCGGGTGGATGTCACCGAAACCGAGGGCGTAGAACTCCGCCAGCGGCGATTCGTCCTCCGTTCCCGGGGTGTCCATCTTGTTCACCGCCACGAAGAGCGGCTTTCCGGAGGGGCGAAGCAGGTCGGCCACTGCCCGATCCACCGAGGTGGGCCCCTCGCGCCCGTCCACCACCAGGACGACCGCGGCGGCCTCGTCGACCGCGAGCTGGGCCTGCTCCTGCACGCTGCGCATGAGCGTGCGGTCGGACGACTCGTCCTTGCGGGCCGGGGAGACGGGATCGAAGCCGCCCGTGTCCACGCCGGAGAGGAGCCGGTGTTCCCAGGTGAAGTCGCCGTAGTTCCGGTCCCGGGTGACGCCGGGCTGGTCCTCGACGATGGCGGCGCGCCGGCCGACGATCCGGTTGAAGAGCGTGGACTTGCCCACGTTGGGCCGCCCCACGAAGGCGATGAGCGGGCGGGGACGGTTCATGGCGCGATTCCCAGGCGGCGCAGCGACTCGAGCCGCTCCGACCATCGCTCCTCGACCTTCACCGTGAGGCGGAGGAAGACCTTGGCGCCGAGCAGTCGCTCCATCCTCTCCCGTGCACGGGTGCCGACGCGCTTCAGCATCGAGCCTCCCTTGCCGATGACGATGGCCTTCTGCGACTCGCGCTCCACCCATATCACCGCACCGATGCGAATGAGCCCCCCGTCGTCCCGGCGCTCCGACTCGTCGAACTCCTCGATCTCCACGGCGGCGGCGTAGGGAAGCTCGTCCCGGGTCTGCGCCATGACCTGCTCGCGGACGTACTCGGCCACGATGACCCGCTCGGCCTGGTCGGTCATGACGTCGGGCGGGAAGAGCGGCGCCTCGGAGACCGGGAGGTGCCTGGCCAGCGCGGCCACCAGCCGGTCGACGTTCTCGCCGGTCAGCGCCGAGAAGGGAACCACCTCGGCCCAGTCGTGGAGGGCACGGTAGGCATCGATGACCGGGAGCAGGGTCTCGCGCGGAACCCGGTCCATCTTGTTCACGCCCAGGATCGCCGGCTTGCGCCTGCGCTTCACCTCGTCGGCGATCCAGTGCGCCGTCTCACCCACCTCCACCTTGCCTCCCGGGCCGGTGGCGGCCTCCACCAGCACGAGCGCCACGTCGACCTCCCCCAGGGTCCCGAGCGCCGTCTCGACCATTCGCTTGTTGAGCGGACCCTTGGCCTTGTGGATGCCCGGGGTGTCGAAGAGGGCGAGCTGGTACCCCTCGCCGTTCACCACCCCCAGGATGCGGGTGCGGGTCGTCTGGGGGCGCGCGGTGACGATGGCCACGTGCTCCCCCAGCAGCTGGTTGAGGAGCGTGGACTTCCCCACGTTGGGGCGTCCGAGGATGGCCACGAATCCGGCGCGGAATGGAACCTTCTCGCTGGGCACGGGAGCTTCCTACCACGACCCGGCCCGAGGGGGCGCCCGTGAGGCGCCCGCCCGGGCCGGTGGGGGCTGCGGAGGTCCGTCGGATCAGTAACCGGAGACCGTGATCTTCTTCACCTGCACCGGCGTGACGGGGCGATCGCCGGCCCGCTGGTTTGTGGGCGTGGTCTCGATCGCCTTCACCACCTCGGCACCCGAGGTCACCTTGCCGAAGACCGGGTGACGGGATGCCCCCGGGCTGAACCAGTCGAGGAAGGCGTTGTGCGTGGCGTTGATGAAGAACTGCGAGCCGCCGCTGTTGGGCGCGCCCGTGTTGGCCATGGAAAGGGTCAACGGCTCGTTGGAGAGCTTGTGCTCGGGCGGGTGCTCGTCCTTGATGGTGCCGTGGGGGGGGCCACCGGTGCCGGCGCGCGGGCTGTTCGGGTCCTTCGAGTGCGGGCACCCGAACTGGACCATGAAGCCCTTGATCACGCGGTGGAAGTGAAGCCCGTCGTAGAAGCCGCTCTTGGCGAGATCGAGGAAGTTCTTCGCCGTGACCGGCATCTTGTCCAGGTAGATCTCGGCGGTGAAGTTGCCGAGCGAGGTCTCGAAGGTCGCAGTGGGGTTGGCCATGTCCGGTTCTCCTACTTGCAGGTGGGGGCCGTCTTGGTGATGACGACCTTGTTGAGCCGGACCTTGGAGTTCCCGGCGCGAGCGATCTGGGCCACCAGGTCGCAACCGCAGACTCCCTGCCCGAAGCGGGTGTAGCCGCACACCCCTCCCTTCGCCTCGACGCAGGCGCGCGGCTCGAGCTGCGAGACCGAGCTCCCGTACCCCTCGGTGATGAAGAACTGGGAACCGTTGGTGTCCGGACCGGCGTTGGCCATGGCGAGGACGCACGGCTTCTCGAAGAGCTTGGCGGGCGGCCTGGGAAGCTCGTTCTCGAACTTGTAGCCGGGACCGCCGATGCCGTTCCCGAGGGGATCGCCACCCTGGATCATGAAGCCGGGAATGACCCGGTGGAATACCGTGCCGTCGTAGAGTGGGCGCTTCACCTTCTGCCCCGTCTTCGGGTCGGTCCACTCCCTCTTGCCCTCGGCGAGCTCGGTGAAGTTCTTCACCGTCTTGGGAGCCTCTCCGGGCAGGAGCCTCACGCCGATCTTCCCGGCGGAGGTGTCGAAGGTGGCGTACAGGTCATCGGCGGCGGCGGGCGCGGCGGCGAGCGCCAGCGCGAGGGCAAGTGCGAGCTTGGTCATGCGGGGATGCTAGTCACGCACCCGCCTTGCCGCAATCTTCCTCGATCGGCCGGCCTTGGGCTTCGGGGGGGGCTTTCGGGTCGGCGCCTTGCCGGCCCTGGCCTTCCGTGCCTTTGCCTTGCGCTCGGGAGCGGCCGCGGTGGGCTCGGATGCGGCAGGGGACTCCGGCTCGGCCACCGGAGTCGGCACCGGGACGGTCGCTTGCGGCACCTCCACCGGCATCGCCGCGATCGCCTCGACCGCGACCCGGGCAGCGCCCTGCTCGGCGTCCTTCTTGGAACGGCCGGTGCCCCTCCCCAGGACCTCCCCCCGGAGCTCCACCTCGATCTCGAAGGTCTTGGAGTGATCCGGCCCCACCTCCGCGACCACCCGGTATCGAGGAGAGGATCGGAAGCGGGCCTGGGCCTGCTCCTGGAGCTGCGTCTTGAAGTCGCGGTCGATGGAACCGTTGACCGCCCGCGCGTACGCCTCCTCGAGGAACGGGTCGATCAACCGGTGGACGGCCGCCAGGCCTCCGTCGAGGAAGACCGCGGCGATGACCGCCTCCATCGCGTCGGCCACGAGCGAGGTCTTGTCCCGGCCCCCGGTGAGCTCCTCGCCCCGTCCCAGCCGGAGCAGCTCGCCCAGCTGGAGCGCGCGCCCGATGCCGGCGAGGCCCGGCTCGTCCACGACCGCCGCCCGGAGCTTGGAAAGATCCCCTTCCCGCGCCAGCGGAAAGTGGGACATGAGGTACTCGGACACCAGGAGGTCGATGACGGCGTCGCCCAGGAACTCGAGCCGCTCGTTGTCCTCCGCTCCCTCGCCCCGGTGCTCGTTCACCCAGGACTTGTGGGTGATGGCGGCGAGGGCCGTGGCCCGGTCGACGAGGGGGGCGCGGACCCGCTCGGCCAGGCGCGCCACCCGGTCCTGATCCTCCACGGAGAGCTCCGCGGCCAAGCTAGAGCCTCCCCGCCAGCTCGTCGGCCAGCACGTAGGGATCGGCGCTGCGGTCCGCGATGCGGGCGGCCAGGTCGTCGAGGTGCCCTTCCTGCTCGGCCAGGCGGTCCAGGGCCCCTTGCATGAGCCGGTCGCGCAGGAGGGCGAGGAAGGTGGTCCGGGCCCGGGCCACCTCGCGCAACTTTCGTTCCCCGGTCCGCTCGAGGTGCTCGCGGTGGCGCTCGACCGCCTCCGCCAGCTCGACGACCCCGATGTCCTGGGTCGCGACGGTCTTCACGATGGGGGGCTCCCACCATCCCGCCTCGTGCGGGTCCTCGGCGCCGGTCCGGGTCATCCGGTGCACCGAGTCGTGGTCGAGACCGCCCCGGGTGGCCGTGCTCCGCCGGAGGTCGAGCATCATCTGGAGGTCCTTGACCGTGCGGTCGGCGCCCTCCCTGTCGGCCTTGTTCACGGCGAAGACGTCGGCGATCTCGAGCACGCCGGCCTTGATGGCCTGGACCTCGTCGCCCATGCCCGGGATGGAGACCACCACGACGCTGTGGGCCAGCCCGGCGATCTCGACCTCGTCCTGTCCGACACCCACGGTCTCGACCAGGATCACGTCCTTGCCCATGGCGTCGAGCACGGTGACCACGTCGGCGGTCGCGCGGGAGAGGCCGCCCAGGTTGCCCCGGGTGGCCAGCGACCGGATGAACACGCCGGGGTCGAGGGCGTGGTCCTGCATGCGCACCCGGTCGCCGAGGATCGCACCGCCCGTGAACGGGCTGGTGGGGTCGACCGCCACCACGCCCACGCTTCGTCCGGCGCGGCGGTGGTAGGCGATGAGCCGGTCGGTGAGGGAGGACTTTCCCGCCCCCGGCGGGCCGGTGAGTCCCACCACGAAGGCGTGGCCGGGCCGGGCGAAGAGCTCCCTCAGGGCGGCCCGGCTCCCGGGGATCCGGTCGTCGAGGTTGCGCATCAGGCGCGCGGCCGCCCGGACGTCGCCGGCCCGCACCCTCTCGACCATGGTGGCCATCCCGTTCGTCACGCGTCCTTCAGCACCGAGCGGGCGATGACGAGCCGCTGGATCTCGCTCGTCCCCTCGCCGATCTCGCAGAGCTTCGCGTCCCGGAAGTAGCGCTCCACCGGGAAGTCCCTGGTGTAGCCGTAGCCACCCAGGATCTGGATGGCCTTGCCCGTCGCCCGCATGGCCGCCTCGCTGGAGAAGAGCTTGCCCATGGAGGCCTCGCGGCCGAAGGGAAGCTTCGCGTCGCACAGCGCGGCCGAGCGGAGCACCAGGAGCCGGGCGGCGTCCACCTCGGTGGCCATGTCGGCGAGCGCGAAGGCGATGGCCTGGAACTCGGCGATGGGCTTGCCGAAGGCCTTGCGCTCCTTGGCGTACACCTTGGCCTCCTCGAGGGCGCCGCGCCCGAGCCCGACCGCCAGCGCACCGATGGTGATGCGCCCCCGGTCGAGGATGGAGAGGGTGTCGAGGAAGCCGTGGTCGACGGCGCCGATGCGGTTCTCGTCGGGGACCTCGACGTCTTCCATGTGGAGCTCGGCGGTGTCGGAGCTGCGCATGCCGAGCTTCCCGTGTATTGCCGACTGGGAGAATCCCTTCATGCCCTTCTCGAGCACGAAGGCCGTGATGCCCTTCTGCGCCTTCTCGGGGGAGGTCCGGGCCAGGATGACGAAGGTGTCGCCCACCGTCCCCTGGGTGATGAACATCTTCGAGCCGTTCAGGATCCACCCGTCCCCCTTGCGCACCGCGCTGGTGCGCAGGCCGGCGGCGTCCGAGCCGGAGCCGGGCTCGGTGAGCCCCCAGGCCGCGAGCTTCTCCCCGCGGGCCAGCGGCGGGATCCAGCGCCGCCTCTGGGCGTCGCTGCCGAAGTACCGGATCTGGCTGGAGCCGAGCCCGTTGTGGCTCGCCACGGTGAGAGCCAGCGATCCGTCGTACCGGCCGATCTCCTCGATGACGATGGCGAGCGCCATCATGTCGAGGCCGGCGCCGCCCAGCTCCTCCGGGACGGTGACGCCCATGAGCCCCAGCTCGCCGAGCTTCTTCACCGTCGCGAAGGGGAACTCCCCGGTCTCGTCCCACTTGCGGGCGTGCGGCTTCACCTCCTCCTCGCAGAAGTCGCGGACCATCTGCCGGACCTGGAGGTGCGCGTCGTCGAGCTGGAAGTCCATGGTGTCTCCGGGTCAGACGGGGAGGACGGCGCGCTTGCGGGAGGCAGGCGGCTCGTAGCCGAGAGAGTGGTAGTGGAAGCGCCGGGCCAGCTCGTGCCGCAGCTCGGCGCCCGGCACGATGGCGTCGATGATGAGCTCGCTGGCCAGCTTCTCGATGTCGATGTCCCGCTTGTACTCGTCGCGCAGGGCCTGCACGAAGGCGGGGCGCTCGGCCTCCGGCTTCTCCTGGATCTTGTTGAAGTAGACCGCGTTCACCGCGGCCTCCGGCCCCATCACCGCGATCATCGCCTGGGGGAGCGCCAGGGTCGCCGACGGGGCGAATCCCGGGCCGTCCATGGCGTAGAGCCCGGCGCCGTAGGCCTTGCGAACCACCACGCACACCCGCGGGACGGTGGCCTCCGAGACCGCGCTGATCATCTTGGCCCCGGAGCGGATGATGCCGGCCCGCTCGACCTTGGTGCCGATCATGAACCCGGGTACGTCGGAGAGGTAGAGCAGCGGGATGTTGAAGGCGTCGCAGAGCCAGATGAAGCGTGCGGCCTTGTCGGCGGAGTCGACGAAGAGCACGCCGCCCTTCACCTTTGGCTGGTTCGCGACGATGCCGACCGGTCGCCCCTCGATGCGGGCCAGCCCGGTGACCAGCTCACCGGCGAAGAGCTTCTTCACCTCGAAGAACGAGCCTTCGTCCACCAGCGCGTCGATGAGCTGCAGGATGTCGAAGGACCGGTTCTGGTCGAGCGGTACGATGTCGGGGATCCTGGCCGGGTCGACCCGCGGGGCCCGCGGCGGGGCGCCGGGGGGAAGCTCCCGGTAGCTGCGGGGGAAGAAGGAGAAGTACCGGCGGGCCTCCCGGATGGCCTCCTCCTCGTCCTTGCAGAGCACGTCCCCGCAGCCCGAGACCGAGCAGTGCATGCGCGCCCCGCCCATCTCCTCGAGCGAGACCTTCTCGCCGATGACCATCTCGGCCATGCGTGGCGAGCCCAGGTACATGGAGGCGTTGCCGTTCACCATGAAGACCACGTCGCAGAAGGCCGGGATGTAGGCGCCCCCGGCCGCCGACGGTCCGAAGAGCAGGCAGATCTGCGGGACCACTCCCGAGAGGTGGACCTCGTTGTGGAAGATCCTCCCCGCTCCGCGCCGGCCCGGGAACATCTCGATCTGGTCGGTGATGCGCGCCCCCGCCGAGTCGACCAGGTAGAAGAGCGGCACGCGCTCCCGTGCCGCAACCTCCTGGATGCGGATGATCTTCTCCACGGTCCGGAAGCCCCAGCTCCCGGCCTTGACGGTGGAGTCGTTGGCCATGACCGCGACCGGCCGGCCGTCGATGGTGCCGAGCCCGGTGATCACGCCGTCGGCGGGCAGCTCCGGGTCCTGGGCGTTGGCCAGCGCCCCGTCCTCGAGGAAGGAGCCCTCGTCGAGGAGCAGGCGCAACCGCTCCCGCGCGAAGAGCTTCCCCGCCTCGGCGTTCTTCTGGTGGTACTTCTCGGCCCCGCCCTTGCGGACCCGGGCCAGCTCCCGCGCGATGCGCTCCTCCGGCGTCCCCGCCTTCTCGTCGTCAGCCATTCACTCTCCGTCACTCTCCGGTGAACACCGGCTTGCGCTTCTCGGCGAAGGCGCGCAGCGCCTCCACCCGGTCCTGGGTGCCCAGGCAGTCCTGGTACATGCGGTTCTCGTGGGCGAGCGCCGCGTCGAGGTCGAGGTGCAGGCCGCCGTCGATGGCCCGCTTGGCCTGCCGGATGGAGATCGGCGCGTTGCGGGCCACGAGTCCCGCCAGTTCCAGCGCCACGTCGCGAAGCGTCCCTGCCGGGGCGACCCGTGAGACGAGCCCCATGGCGAGCGCCTCGGCCGCGCCCACGCGCCGCCCGGTGAGGATGAGGTCCTTGGCGCGGGCCACGCCGATGGCCCGGGGGAGCCGCACCGTCCCTCCGCCGCCCGGGATGATGCCGAGGCCCACCTCGGGGAGCCCCATCTCCACGCCCTCGGCGGCGACCCGGAGATCGCACGCCAGCGCCATCTCGAGCCCGCCGCCCAGGGCCGCCCCGTTCAGCGCGGCCACGAAGGCCTGGGGAGCCATCTCGATCCCCCGGAAGGCGTCGCGGAGCGACTGGTGGAAGTGGTGGACCTCGTCGGCGGACATGGTGGCCCGCTCCTTGAGGTCCGCTCCCGCGCAGAAGGCCTTCCCTCCACTCCCGGTGAGCAGGATGCAGCGGATGCTCCGATCGTCGCGGACCCTGGCCAGGTTCTCGAGCAGCTCCCGCACCATGGCCCGGGAGAGCGCGTTCCGCCGCGCCTCGCCGTCGATGGTCCAGACCTCGATGCCGGCCAGCCGTTCCACCACCCACTCCCGGCCGCTCATTCCCGTGCCTCCCCGGAGGGTTTCGCCTTACGCGCAAGGGTGGCGAGCTCCGCCTGCAAGGTCTTCCCCGGCAAGGTCCGGCCGACCAGTTCCTGGGCCAGCGCACCGGCCGCCACGAGCTTCGCGAGGTCCACGCCGGTGTCGTGGCCCATGCCCCGCAGCATGTAGACGAGGTCCTCCGTGGCCAGGTTCCCCGAGGCTCCCGGGGCGTAGGGGCAGCCCCCCAGCCCGCCCACGGAGGCGTCGAACGTCGTGATGCCGGCGTCGAGGCCGGCGAGCACGTTGGCGAGCGCCGTGCCGCGGGTGTCGTGCAGGTGCAGCGCGATCGAGCCCGGACGCGCCCGGGACGAGAGGAGCCCCACGATCTCGCGGGTCTGGTTGGGCGTTCCCACGCCGATGGTGTCCCCCAGCGACACCTGCCAGCAGCCGAGCGACAGGAGGCGCTCGGCGATGGCTGCGACGCGCCGGGGGTCCACCTTCCCCTCGTAGGGACAGCCCCAGGCGGTGGAGACGTACCCGCGCACGCGCAGCCCCGCGGCGAGCGCGGGCCCGACGACCTCGTCGAAGGCGCGGAAGGTCTCGTCGATGGTCTTGTTCACGTTCTTCTTGTTGTGGGTCTCCGACGCAGAGAGGAACACCGCCGCGTCGACCTGTGCTGCCGGATGGGCCTTGCCGCGGGCCTCGAGGAGCCGCTCGAGCCCCTTGCCGTTCGGGACCAGCGCCACGTACTGGACCCCGGGACGGGCCGGCAGCCGCTCCACCAGCTCGGCCGAGTCGGCCAGCGCCGGGATCCACCTCGGCGAGACGAAGCTGGTGGCCTCGATGCGCGTCAGCCCGGCGTCGACCAGCGCGGCCAGGAGCGCGAGCTTGCCGTCGGTGGGGACGACGCGCGCCTCGTTCTGGAGCCCGTCGCGCGGGCCCACCTCGTAGACGGTGATGCGGGTCGCCATGGAGCCCGACGGAGGAGCTAGGCGACCTCGGCGCGCGGCTTCACGTTGCCGCGGATCCAGTCGACGATGGACTGGGTGGTCGTCCCGGGGAGGAAGACCTGCGAGACGCCCCCCTGCTTCAGGGTCGGGATGTCGTCCTGCGGGATGATCCCGCCGCCGAAGACGGCCACGTCTCCCGCGCCACGCTCCTTCAGCGCCTCGACCACGGCCGGGAAGAGGGTGAGGTGGGCGCCCGACATGATGGAGAGACCGACGCCGTCCACGTCCTCCTGGACCGCGGCGGAGGCGATCATCTCGGGAGTCTGGTGGAGGCCGGTGTAGATGACCTCGAACCCCGCGTCGCGAAGGGCGCGCGCCACGATCTTGGCGCCGCGGTCGTGACCGTCGAGGCCGGGCTTGGCGACCAGGATGCGGAGGGTTCGCTCGTTCTTCTGGCTCATGCTGACCTTCTCCCGATGGCGATGAGGTCCGGGGCGTCTTCGTCGAGGCGTTCCGCCGGCCGGTCCGCCTGCCAGGTGCTGGTGATGCGGAGGAGATCGAGGCCGCATCGACCGGCGAGTCCTTGCCACTCCTCGCCTGTGTAGTACCGCAAATGGGCCACGCCCGCCAACACCGTCCCGTCGACGCGAATGACGCGGCGCGTGCAGGTATCGGTCCCGGTGGCCGGGTCGAAGCGGGAAACCTCCGCCACCTTGCCTCCCCCGGGCATGTCCCAGTCGGCGGCCGCATCCGGGTGACGGCGAAGGCGCGCGGGATTGTCGTGGTGGACGACGATGCGCCCACCCGGCCGGAGGAGCGAGACCGCCGCGGCCAGGCACCGGGCGTTCTCCTCGTCGTCGTACATGAAGAGCGAGGAATACCAGGAGTACACGGCGTCGAAGCTCCCTGGCCGGAAGGGCAGCGCGCGCAGGTCGCCCCGGACGAGCGCGGCGCCCGAGTGCAGGGCTCGGGCCAGGTAGTCCGGGTTGCGATCGATGCCGACGAGGAGCCCCACCTCGGGCGAGAGGGCGCGGGCGTGCCGTCCGTGGCCGCAGGCCAGGTCGAGCACCCGATCGCCCGGACCGAGATCGAGGAGCCTCCGGAGGAGCTCCGCCTCGAACCCCGACATCCGGGCCGTGAGCAGGTCGGCGACCGACTCGTAGTAGAGGTCGCCGTAGTAGTCGTCGGCCCAGTGCCTAGAAACGGCCATCCTCGCGGTACTGCCCCCAGACCTTCCGGAACACGTCGCAGACCTCGCCCAGCGTGGCGTACGCCTTCACCGCCTCGATGATGGGCGGCATGACGTTCGCCCCGTCGCGGCAGGCCCGCTCCACGCCCCCGAGCGTCTCCCTCACCCTGTCGGCGCTGCGCTCGCTCCGGATGGCCTGGAGGCGCGCCGTCTGCGCTCGGGCCACGCTCTCGTCGATGCGGAGCAGCGGGATGGGCTCGTCGCCCTCGGTGCGGAACTCGTTCACGCCGACGACCACCCGCTCGCCGCTCTCCACCTCGCGCTGCCAGCGGTAGGCGCTCTCGGCGATCTCCTTCTGGGGGAAGCCCTCCTCCACCGCGCGGAGCATGCCCCCCATCTCGTCGATGCGGCGGATGTAGTCGAGGGCCCGCTTCTCCATCTCGTCGGTCAGGTACTCGACGTAGTAGCTGCCCGCCAGCGGGTCGACGACCCGGTCCACGCCCGACTCGTGGCCGATGATCTGCTGGGTGCGCAGCGCGATCCGGACCGCGTCCTCGGTGGGGAGCGCATAGGTCTCGTCGAGCGAGTTGGTGTGGAGGGACTGCGTGCCGCCGAGCACGCCCGCCAGGGCCTGGATGGTGGTTCGGACCACGTTGTTGTAGGGCTGCTGCGCGGTGAGCGAGACGCCGGCCGTCTGGGCGTGCGTGCGCAGGAGCAGGGATTCCCGCTTCCTGGCCCCGAATCGCTCCTTCAGCGTGCGGGCCCAGATCCTCCGCGCGGCGCGGAACTTGGCGATCTCCTCGAAGAAGTCGTTGTGGACGTCCCAGAAGAAGGAGAGGCGCTGGGCGAAGGAGTCGACGTCCATCCCGCGGTCGACGCACTCCTGCACGTACTCGAGGCCGTCGGCCAGCGTGAAGGCCATCTCCTGCACGGCCGTCGCCCCGGCCTCGCGGATGTGGTACCCGCTGATGGAGACCGGGTTCCAGCGCGGCATCTCCTTGGCGCAGAACTCGATCATGTCCACGACCATCTTCACCGCCGGTCGGGGTGGGACGATCCACTCCTTCTGCGCGATGTACTCCTTCAGCATGTCGGCCTGGACCGTGCCGCCCAGCCGGGCCCTCGGGACCCCCTGCTTCTCGCCGACCGCCACGTACATGGCGAGCGCGACCACCGCGCTCGCGTTGATGGTCATGGAGGTGGTGACGTCGCCCAGCGGGATCCCGTCGAAGAGGATCTCGAAGTCCTTGAGCGTCGAGATGGCGACGCCCTCCTTGCCCACCTCGCCGCGCGACATGGGATGGTCGGCGTCGTAGCCCATGAGGGCGGGCATGTCGAAGGCCGTGGAGAGGCCGGTCATGCCGTGGGCGAGCAGGTACTTGAACCGGGCGTTGGTGTCCTCGGGAGACCCGAACCCGGCGAACTGCCGCATGGTCCAGAGTCGGCCCCGGTACATGGTGGACTGCGGGCCCCGGGTGAACGGGTAGCGACCCGGGTAGCCGATGTCGCGCCGGTAGTCTTCCTGGGGGCGGCTGGCCGGGTCGAGGACGTCGGGGATGGGAATGCCCGAGTCGGTCTGGAACGCCTTCTTGCGCCTGGGGGTCCGGGCGAGGGTCTCGGCCAGCTCGCCGGCGGTCCAGGATTCCCGCTCGGCGAGGATCCTCTGGAGCTCGTCGCGGCTGTAGACCGGGTGCGCGGCGGTCGAGGGTGCACCCGGGGTGGGCTTCCGGGGCTTCTCGGGAACCGCGGACTTCGACTCTTCGGCGGGCTTTCCGGCCATGGCGACCTCCAGATCGATGCGTCCCTACCGGGAGATCGTGGGTATCGCACTGAAACGGAAAAGGAAAGGGGTGGGTGCTGGCGTTGCAGGAGGCGTCACTGGACCACGATGGTCCCGGGGAGCGTGACGGGCGCCTGCACGACGGTGGGGTCGTTTCCGTCCACCCACCGCACCGTGGCTTCCATGGGCAAGGACCCCGGAACCGCGACGGGGTTGCACCCCGTCCAGGTGATGGCCTGGACCGGCAGGACCAGGGCGACGGGAGCCGCGGGCACGGTGCAGGACGCCCCGGCCAGCGAGGTCTGGACGACGCTCGCCGGGGCTTCCCCGGTCTTGGAAAGCAGCAGCGTGACGGAGAAGCCGATGTCGACGGGTACGGGGGCCGGGTCGGTCGCGAGACTGATGGCCGTCACCGACGCGGGAGTCTGGACGGTGAGCGGCGCGGTGACGGGAGCGCTCGACACCGGCGTCCCCCCGACGTTGACGTCCACCCAGCTCACGCTTGCCGACAGCAGCCCGCTCGCCGTCGCGGTACAGCCCGTCCAGGTGAACACCTGGGTTGCCGGGATGTCGAGGACGGGGACGACCGGCACGGTACAGGCCGCCCCTTCCAGCGAGACCGCGGTCACGTTCGCCTGGGCCTCGCCGGTCTTGGAGAGGGTCAGGACCACCGAGAACCCCTGCCCCACGTTCACGGTGGACGCGGACGGGACCAGCGACACCGCCGTGACGAGCGCGGGAGTCTGGGCCGTGAGCGGCGCGGTCACGGTGCTGGTCGAGACCGGCGTCCCGCCCAGGTTCACGTCCACCCAGCTCGCGCTCGCCGACAGCAGCCCGCTCGCCGCCGCCGTGCACCCCGTCAAGGTGATCGCCTGGATCCCCTGGATGTCGAGGATGGGAACCGCCGGCGCGGTGCAGGTCGCCCCGTCCAGGAAGACCCCGGTGACGTCCGCCTGGGCCTCGCCGGTCTTCGAGAGGGTCAGGACCACCGAGAACTCCTGCCCCACGTTCACGGTGGACGCGGATGGCACCAGCGACACCGCGGTGACCACCGCCGGAGTCTGGAGCGTCATCGCCGCGGTCACGGTGCTGGTCGGCACCGGCGTTCCACCCACGTTCGCGTCAACCCACGTCGCGATCGCCGACAGGGTCCCGCTCGTGGTCGCGGTGCATCCCGTCCAGGTCAGGGCCAGGGTCGTGGGGATGTCGTTCACCGGCGCCGGCTCGCCCGTACAGACGACCCCCGCCCCGGTGAGCGTGGCACCGACGACGTTCGCAGGGGCATCGCCGCTCTTGGTCAGGTTCAGCGTGACCGAGAATGCCTGCCCGACGTTCAGGGTGGTCCTGGACGGGACCAGGGACGACGCGGTCACCGCCGCAGCGGTCTGCACCGTGAGCGGTGCGGTCACGGTGTTGGTGGCGATCGGCGTTCCCCCCACGTTCGCGTCCACCCAGCTCGCGCTGGCCGACAGCGTCCCGCTCGCCGTCGCCGTGCAGCCCGTCCAGGTCAGGGCCTGGGTCGCGGCGATGGCGCTCACCGGCGCGGGCGCACCCGCGCAGGCGATCCCCGCCCCGGTGAGCGTGGCTCCGGTGACGTTCGCCGGCGCGGCCCCGGTCTTGGCCAGGTTCAGCGTCACCGAGAAGCCCTGACCCACGTTCACGGCGGACGCCGACGGGACCAGGGACGTCGCGGTCACCACGGCGGGCGCCTGCACGGTGACCGGCGCCGACGATTCGGCGGTCACGGGACCACGGGAGAAGGCGTCGGTGCCGCTCGCCGTGACGAGGAAGGAGAGGTTCCCGGTGGAGACTCCGGCCGTCAGCGCTGGCAGGAAGGACCAGTCGACGACGGCGGTCTGTCCCGCCGCCAGGGTGGCGGGCGGCGCCGGTGTCGGTCCCGAGGTGCGAACGGCGCTCGCCCCGTCCGTCGAGCTCGCGGCCGGGATCCCCACCACCAGGTCGAGGACGTCGGCCAGCCCCGGGTTCCGGAGCGTCAGCCTGACCGCGACGGCCTGTCCCGCGCTGGCCACCGCAGGCGACGCCTCCAGGGTCGCCTGCAGGCCGGCTGCACCGATGGTGAACGGCCCGGAGGTCGCGGTCGCGGACGCCACGGTGGCCCCGGAGTTCGCGTCGGCGCCGGTCGCGCTCCCGGAGATCTGCAGGCTCCCGGGCGTCGAGCCGGCCACGAAGGTCCAGGTGAACGAGGTGCTCCCTCCGGCGGCGAGGGAGGCGACGGAGGCGGGAACCGGACCCGTGCCGGGCTTCAGCGTGGCCAGGCCCTCGGGAACCAGGGCCGGCGTGCCGGGCGTCACCGACGTCACCGCCGCGCCTCCAGTGTTGGAGACCGTCATGGCGACCGTGAACTCCTGGCCGAGTGCGGCGGCCCCGGAGGCCGGCAGGCTCGCCGTGAGCGCGGCCGGGCCCTGCACGGTCACCGTTGCGGGGCGGCCGGGATCGGTGGTGCAGGTCACCGTCAGCCCGGAGAAGCTGTCGGTCGCGGTCGCCCCTCCCGCGAAGGCCAGGGTCCCCGCTCCCGTGGACCGGTACGTCCAGGCGAAGGTCCCGGATGCTCCTGGCGCCAGGGTGGCGATGGAGGCCGGCACTGGACCGGTGGGAGCGGCCACCGTCGCGTTCCCGGAGACCACCGGCACATAGGGAATCACTCCCGTGGCTGCGCCGGCCGAGGAGTTCGTCACCGTCAGGGTGACCGTCATCGACTGGCCCAGGCTGACCGTGGCAGGGGCAGCGGCGATGGCCGCCGTGAGGGTCGCCTGCGCGGATCCCTCCACCGTGAACGCGGCCGCCAGCTCTCCGGAGGTCCCGAATGGCCCCTGGACCCGGAGCGAATGCGGACCCGGAGCCAGCCCGGCCGGCACGGTGGCCGAAAGCGTCTGCTCGTCGACCCGGCGGACGTCGACGAGCGCCTGCCCGCCCAGCCACGCCTGGAAGGTCTCGTCCACCACGGGTGCGCCCCCGGTCGACGACTGGACGGCGAGGACCGAGAAGCCCGACCCGCCGATCACGATGGGCGTGGCGCTTCCGGCGAATCCTCGTGCCGGGGTCACCGAGGTGGGAGCCGGCGTGGGGATCTCCGTGCCCCCGCAGCCGGCGAGGGCCGCGACCACGGCGAGGACGGACGCGGCGCGCCTAGCCCACATCGAACCGGTACCCCAGCAGACCGAAGTAGGTGAAGCCGGACCCGCTCAGCGTCGAGAGCTTCGGGTCGCCGATCCAGGTCGCGCGCGCCTCGAGGAAGAGCCGGCCCGGCCCGAGACGCGGTCCGGCCGAGAGCGAACCGGTCGCAGCCGGAGCGAATCCACTCTCGCTCACCGCCGGCTGCCCGCCGAGCTCGACCCGGTTCGCGACCAAGCTGCCCCCTCCGCCCGCGGTCGCCCAGAGCGTCCAGTCATCCCCCAGAGACGTCCGCCACGCCAGGGAGAGCATCATGGGGAGATAGCTCCGGGTGGCCTCGTAGGTCACGCTGGCGCCGCCGACCGTGGCGTCGCTCGTGCTCGAGAGCGTCCACCAGCCCACGTCGAGCACGAGGCCGAGCTGGACCGCCCCCAGCAGCCAGGCGGCCGCCTCCCCGCCGACGGCCGGTCCGAAGCTCCCTCCCCCGAGCGTCATCCCGGCCTTCAGCGCCAGGGAGAACGGGGAGTTGCCTGCGATCAGCTCGAGGCTCACGGTCGTGGAGGCTGCACCCGCCCGGACGACCAGCTGCTCGACGGTAGTCGATGAGACGCGAGGAGGCAGGTAGGGCAGCGCCCAACGTCCCACCCCGACGGAGAAGGCCTCCCTGAATTCCCCCGGCCTCCCGATCCCACGGGGGCCTCGTTCACCGGGTTTCCCAGGGCATCGAGCACCACCACGTCGAGCACCTCGAGCTGTCCCTCCCCGGCGCCGTCCGCGGGGACGGGCCTCGGGGGCGTGACCTGGACCACCGCCACCGCAGAGGGAGCGGAAACGTACGTCGAGGTCGTCTCGACGTCGTCGGATCGGGCGGTGATCGTGATCTCGCTGCCCCGGCTGGCAGGCTGGACCTGGACGGTCGCGCGGTAGACGCCCCGTTCGACCCTGACCGGCGGTCCCAGCTCGGCTCCACCCGATTCCAGCCTCAGGGGCGCGTCGGTGAGGTTCCTCGAGGAGTCCCGGACCCGGACGAGCAGCGCCGCGGACGTCTCCACACCGCCCGGAACGCCGGGCTCCTCGCGCGAGATCTCGATCGACGCCGCCGCGCCCGGAACGCGCGCCAGGGAGGCTCGGGCAGCAGCCTCGAGCGGGAAGCCGGCCTCCACCCCGGCCGCACCGGCCACTCCGGCCGGGACTCGCCAGCGCCCGCGCCAGACGCCCCGACCGAGCGATTCGACGCCGGAGATCGTGCCGGAGGAGGGCCGGAAGTCCGGGGCCCTCCCGCGGCGGGGCGTGCCGCGCTCGTCGACGGCGAAGGCGTAGACCAGGACGTCGGCCTCCCGATCGGCGCGCGCCTCCGGCGGATGGACCACGACGAGCGTCGCCGGTGAGCCAGTTGCCACGCCCGCGGCCCCGTCCTGGATCCGGACGACGTGGAATCCGCAGGCGCCCTCGCCGACGGCTGCCAGTATCGCCACGGGTGGCGAATCGCGGGGGACGGTGAGTTCCGCGACGAGGAACCCCGCGCCCAGGTCGATCGGGACGGTGGTGGCGCCGCTGCTGGAGCGGAGCTGGACCCCGGACGGACCCGAGGGGATGCGAATTCGCGCCATGCGCGACGTGGCCGGAATCGTCGTGGGCGTCACGGTCATCGCCAGATCGCAGGTGCGTGGCGCGGCCATGGCTGCGCCAGGGGTCCCGGCGGGTGCAACCAGGGCGACGGCCAACCGGACGATCCAGGGCGCCAGCGCGCCTTTCATCGGTCCCCCCTCCAGCGTTTCCCGCGATCTCTACCGCGGTTTCCGTGCGGGCGCTTCCCCCTCCCCGGGGTGGGCCCCGCAAGGTGCCGTCTTCACGAAGGTCTGGAGGGGGATGCCCCGGCTAGAAATGGAACTCGGGCGAGGCCACGAGCTGCAGCCCGCCGATCCAGTAGCCCCTGTAGACGCCGCCCTCGACGACCAGGTCGAGGCCGATGCCGAGGCGGCTCAGGTTGAAGAACGAGGCACCCCCTCCGAACCGGAAGGCGAAGCCGAGCTCCGAGTTCGGGCCGATGTACATGCCGCCGCCCAGCCGGAGCCGGCCAGCCGTGCTGGCCGGCGGCCCGAACTTGGCGACGTAGTCGACGGTCGGCTCCCAGATCGTCACGCTTCTCGAAACGCTCAGGGCGCTGAAGCCGGAGTACACGGTACCCGTGGCGCTGCCGAGGAACACGTTGAAGCCGAGGCTGATGTTGTTCATCCCGCCCAGGTTCAGGTCGACCTGCGGACCGACCGTGAAGGGGACGTAGCTCACCCACGAGCCCGAGCCGCAGCCGTAGGCGGGGTAGAACCCGTACCAGTAGGCGCAGTTGTAGTACTCCGAGTAGAAGAGGCTGACCCCCAGGTTCACGCGCGCGACGTTCCTCCAGCGCTGGAACTTCGGGACGGAGTCCTCCAGCAGCTGCCGCTGCCGCTCCTTCTCCTCCTTCTCCACCTGCCAGCGAGGCTTGTACTCGTACTGCGCCACCGCCGGCGCCGCCGCCGCGAACGCGAGGGAGGCGACGAGGACCTTCAGGAGATTTCGCATCGATGGCCCCCGGAGAGTCACGGAAAGCGATGAGGTGAGGGCACTTGGTGGTGAGGGGGAGAATCGAACTCCCGACCTAGGGATTATGAGACCCTCGCTCTAGCCGACTGAGCTACCTCACCGATTTCCTTCGAAGTTGGCGCTTATAGGTCCATCCCCGTGCCCTGTCAACGAGCCGCCCCCTCCGGCGGGGCCGCCCCGTCCCCCTCCGCGGCGTACTGCTTCTCCTCCTCCTCGAGCCCCTCCTCCACCTCCGAGGGCGCGGAGAAGATCTGGGCCATCCGGATGTGGCGCGAGAAGAGGAAGAAGAGCCCCAGCGCCGTCGTGAAGGCGAGTTGCACCGCCCAGAGAACGTTCGCATAGGCCGTTCCGCGGGTGTCCAGCGCCGCGCTTGGGACGAAGAGCGAGAGCCCGAGCACGGTGGCGGCCTGGAAGGTCCCCACCATCCCGGGGCCGGCCGGGATCATCACCCCGACCACCAGGACCCCGAGGACGGTGAAGGACTGGACGAGCGTCAGGTGGAGGTCGAAGGCCCGGGCCAGCACGCCCATGCCCCAGGCGTTCAGGCACCAGTAGACCGCGGTGAGCACGAAGAAGGTCGCGACCTTCGAGCGGGACGGGACCACCCGCAGACCGTGGATGAAGGCATCCATCATCGCCGAGGCGCGCCCGGCCAGGCGAGGCGAGAGCGGGTCGAGCATCCGGTGGGTGAACCGGACGGCGAGGGCGCGGTTGCGGTACGCGACCACGAGGAACGCCAGGAGCGCGCCGAAGATGGCGAAGACCACCAGGCCAGCCACGCGCAGGAGCTGCAACCCGGGGGTTCCCTCGGCCACGGCCAGGAGGGTGAGGACGAGCAGCGCGGCGGTGAACAGGCCGTCGGCGACCCGCTCCACCACGACGCTGGAGAGCGTCGCCGAGACCCGGATCCTGGGCCGCTCGGCGATCAGGTAAGGGCGGGCGAACTCGCCGATCCGGAAGGGCAGGATCATGAGCGCCATGAAACCGACCGCCGAGACCGCGTTGAGGCGCGAGAAGGGGACCTTGGCCACCGGCTCGAGCAGGATGCCCCAGCGCAGGGTGCGGGCCAGGTGGATGGCTGCGAGGATTCCGACGTAGGGGGCCAGCCAGGCGTAGTCGGCCTGGTGCACGGCGGCCCAGATGGCCCCCAGGTCCTTTCCACGCAGCGTGAGCCAGAGCGCCACCCCCGAGATGGCGACGCCGCCCGCGATCTGGAGGAAGCGCTTCACCGGCGCGTCATACCACGACGCGGTGTGCCGGTGGTCGTCCGGCGACGCGGCGAAGCACCTCCTCCCAGACCATCCGGGCCATGGCGGTCCGGGTCTCGACAGTCCCCGATCCCACGTGGGGCGTGAGAACGGCGCTCTCGGCGCTGCGCAGCCGATCGGGCACGCGTGGCTCGTCGCGGAAGACGTCCAGCCCCGCGGCGAAGAGCCGCCCGTCCTCGAGCGCATCGGCCAGGGCCTCCTCGTCGACCACCGGGCCTCGCGAGGTGTTGACCAGGATGGCCCCGGGCTTCATCCGGGCGATGCGCTCGCGGGAGAGGAGGTCGCGCGTCGCGTCGGTGAGCGGACAGTGAAGGGAGACGAAATCGCTCGAGGCCAGCAGGACGTCGAGGTCGGTCCGGGTCGCCCCGGGGACCCCGGCGTCGCGCGGACTGGAGTAGAGGATGCGCATCCCGAAACCGGCAGCCCGTCGCGCCATGGCCTGGCCGATCCTGCCGAAGCCGACGATGCCGAGCGTCTTCCCGGTGACCTCACGCCCCAGCAGGAATTCCGGGCCGGCCTCCAGCCACCCACCCGACCGGATCATCCTGTCCCCCTCGCAGACCCGCCGGGCCGCGGCGAGGAGGAGCGCCATCGCCAGGTCGGCCGTGGCGTCGGTGACGACGTCCGGAGTGTTGGTGACGACGAGACCGCGGCGCGCTGCGGCCGGCAGGTCGAGGTGGTTCACCCCGACGCCGTAGGAGCTGACCTGGCGGACCGCCGGCAGCCCGTCGAGCAGCGCGTCGTCCACGCGGTCGAGGTAGGTGACCACCAGGATCTCGGCCTCCCTTCCCTCCGCGTGAATGCGCTCGCGGGAGGCCGGGCGCGCCTCCCCTCCCCGGAGCTCGACCCGGGAAGCAACCTCCGCGGGGATTCCACCGGGCAGCGCCCGCACGACGTAGACGACCGGCTTCATGGCGTATCCCCCTCGTCATCGGTGGAACCGACCGCCTCCCGGTCCCCGGGCCGTTCCCCGGGGATGCGGTAGGACTCCCCGAGCCAGCCCCCGAGGTCGGCAAGGCGGCAGCGATCGGAACAGAAAGGCCAGGCTCCGTTCTCCCGGCGGGGCGCGGCGGGACGGCGGCACGTCGGGCAACGGCGGTCGGTTGCCTTCGTCATGGCCCTGGACAGGAAGCGGGTACGTGAGGGGCGAGTGCTGCCTCCAGGCGTTCCCGGGAGACGATCCCGGAGAAGATCTTCCGGACCCTTCCCTCGGCATCGATCACGTAGGTGCGGGGGTACCCGGTGACTCCATAGGCCCGGGCGACGGCCCCTTCCCCGTCCATGACGACCGGAAAGGGCACGTCCATCCGCTTCACCTCGGCGAGAGCGTCCTCCGTCGTCGACTCCTCCGTCACCCCGACGATCTCGACGCAGCGCCCTCGCGAGGCCCGCCATGCGCTGGCGAAGGCCGGCAACTCCTCCTTGCAGGGCGGACACCAGGTGGCCCAGAAGTTGAGCGCAACGGCCTTGCCCCGGAGCGAGGCGAGGGAGACCTCCCGGCCGGCGAGGTCGGGGAGCGCCATCGGAGGCGCCGCCTCCCCGACCAGGGCGCTGACCTGCCCGGGATCCGGAACCAGCCAGAGCGCTCCCACGCCCGCCAGGAGCACGAGGAATCCGATCTTGAGCCAGGGGCGCATCGCGGCGGAAGTATAGCGATGCCCGGGTGGTTGGCACACAACCCGGACTTCACGATTCTTCACTCGATTTTGTGAACCTCGGCGGCCTGCCCGCCTAATATCCGCCCCCCATGACCAGGAAGCGCAGCGTCTCCGTCGCATTGGCCGTCGTCCTCGTCGTCGCCGCCATCGCCACATGGCTCCTCAGGTCCGGCGACGGACAGCCGAAGCTCCAGTTCGAGACGAGCAAGGTGGAGAAGGGCAAGGTCACCGCCAAGGTGACGGCCTCCGGCCTCCTTTCGGCCATCGTGACGGTCCAGGTTGGAAGCCAGGTCTCGGGGCGCATCGCGGCCCTGTACGCCGACTGGAACTCCCCTGTGAAGAAGGGACAGCTCATCGCCAAGATCGACCCGGCCCTCTACCAGGCCTCGGTGGACCAGGCCCGCGCCAACCTCGCCGCCGCCCAGGCGAATCTCGCCAAGGCACGCGTCCAGGCCGTGGACGCCCGGCGGCAGCATGCGCGCCAGAAGGAGCTCGCCGCCCGGAAGCTGAACGCCCAGGCCGACCTGGACACCGCACAGGCCAACGCCGATGCGGCCGACGCCCAGGTGGCGGCCGTCGAGGGGAACGTCGCACAGGCCCGAGCCGCCCTGAAGTCGGCGGAGGTGAACCTGGCCTACACGAACATCGTCTCCCCCACGAACGGAACGGTCATCTCCCGTAACGTGGACGTCGGCCAGACGGTGGCCGCCTCCCTGCAGGCCCCGACCATCTTCGTCATCGCCGAGGATCTCGCGAAGATGCAGGTGGACACCAGCGTCGCCGAGGCCGACGTGGGCCGCCTCGAGGCCGGAATGCCTGCGTCCTTCACCGTCGACGCATACCCGGGCGAGGTGTTCCGCGGCAAGGTCCGCCAGGTCCGCAACGCTCCCCAGACCGTCCAGAACGTGGTCACCTACGATGCCGTCATCGACGTCGCCAACCCGGATTTCAAGCTGAAGCCGGGCATGACCGCCAATGTCACCTTCGTGTACGCGGAGAAGGATGACGTGCTCAAGGTCCCGAACGCGGCGCTGCGGTTCCGCCCCCCGCCCTCCCTGCTCGGCGAGACCAGGGGCGGCGGCGCCCCGAACGGGCCCCGTCCTTCCGTCGCCGCCACGGGCGGTGCCGGAGGCGGCGGAGGGGGCGGGCTCCGCGCCGGGGCCGCGGGAGGCCGCCCCGGAGAGGCGTCCGATCGACGCACGGTGTGGACCCTCACCGACGACGGGCCCGCTCCACGGAAGGTGAAGACCGGCATCTCGGACGGGTCCTTCACCGAGGTGGTCGAGGGAGACCTGAAGGTGGGGGACGTCGTCATCACCGATGCCCTCGGCGGGTCGGCGGCCTTCCAGAACCTCCGGCGCGGGCTGTAGGCGGAGCCGCATGCCCCATCCACCCCTCATCCAGTTCCGGGACGTCGCCAAGGTCTACCACATGGGCGACGTCGAGGTTCACGCGCTGCGTGGCGTATCCCTCACCATCGATCAGGGGGAGTTCACCGCCATCATGGGCGCCTCGGGATCCGGGAAGTCGACTCTCATGAACATCGTCGGGCTCCTCGATCGCCCCACCAGCGGCGCCTACCTGCTCGAGGGAGAGGAGGTCTCCACCCTCTCCACCGAAAGGCTCGCCGAGGTCCGCAACCGGACCATCGGCTTCGTCTTCCAGAGCTTCAACCTGCTCGCCCGGACCTCGGCACTCGAGAACGTCGAGCTGCCCCTGCTCTACGCCGGCGTGAACGGAGCGGACCGCAGCCGGCGAGCCGCCGCCTCGCTGGCCCGGGTCGGACTCGGAGACCGGGCCGACCACCACCCGAACCAGATGTCGGGCGGGCAGCAGCAGCGCGTCGCCATCGCCCGGGCGCTCGTCACCGAGCCGCGCGTCATCCTGGCCGACGAGCCCACCGGCAACCTGGATTCGCGCACCAGCGTCGAGGTGATGCAGCTCTTCCAGGAGCTGGGCCGGAGCGGCATCACCGTGGTGCTCGTCACCCACGAGCCGGACATCGCCCAGTACGCCTCCCGCGTCATCCAGATGCGGGACGGCCGGGTGCTCTCCGACGAGCGCCAGGAGCAGAAGCCCGCCGTGGTCCCGCCCTGGACCGAAGGCGACGAGGAGGACGCGCCATGAACCCGCTCCAGACGCTCCGCGTGGCCCTGCGGGCCCTCGTCCGCAACAAGATGCGCTCCTTCCTGACCACCCTGGGCGTGGTCATCGGGGTCTCGGCCGTCATCGCCATGGTGGCCATCGGCGACGGCGCCAAGGCCCGGGTGGAGGCCACCTTCGCCGCCATGGGATCGAACATGCTCATCGTCCTCCCCGGCACGAGTTCCGCCGGCGGCGCGATGGGCGGCTTCGGATCCATGCCCACCGTGACCTGGGACGACCTCCTCGCGATCCAGACCGAGATCCCCACCGTGCGGGCGGCCGCGGCCCAGCTGCGCGCAAATGCGCAGGTCATGTCCGAGGAGCAGAACTGGGGAACGCAGGTCCTGGGCACGTCCCCCGAGTACTTCCAGATCCGAACCTGGCCCGCGGTGATCGGCAACCTCCTCACCCACGCCGACGTGGAGGGGGGAACCAAGGTGGCGGTCATCGGCCAGACCGTCTCCAGCAAGCTCTTCGGAGAGAACGCGAATCCCACAGGCCAGACCATCCGCATCAAGAGCATCCCCTTCACGGTGATCGGGGTGCTCGCCAAGAAGGGGCAGTCGCAGTGGGGGCAGGACTACGACGACATCGTCGTCGTCCCGGTCTCGACCTTCCAGCAGAAGATCAAGGGCGGCCTCAAGAACTTCATCGAGGGCAGCGTCGCGGTGAGCGCCACCAGCGCCGACACCACCGCGCGAGCCGAGAGCCAGATCCGCGCCCTGCTCCGCGACCGCCATCGCCTTCCCCTCGGGGCGGAGGACGACTTCTCCATCCGCAACCTGTCGGAGATCGCCAGCGCCCGCCAGGAAGGGACGCGCACCCTCACCACCCTGCTCGCCGCCATCGCCGCGGTCTCCCTCCTCGTGGGCGGGATCGGGATCATGAACATCATGCTGGTATCGGTGACCGAGCGGACCCGGGAGATCGGCCTCCGCATGGCGGTGGGCGCGAAGCCCGCCGACATCCGCCTCCAGTTCCTGGTGGAGGCGCTGGCCCTGGCCATCACGGGGGGTCTCATCGGGGTCGCGCTCGGCGTCTTCGGCGCCTGGCGCCTGGCGACGAGCTTCGGCTGGGAGGTCATGTACCGGGCGGACGTCATCGCCATCGCGGTGGGCTTCAGCGGGCTGGTCGGGGTCGTCTTCGGCCTCTACCCGGCCCACAAGGCTTCCCGGCTCGACCCCATCACCGCCCTGAGGTTCGAATGAACGTGCTTCTCGTCGCCCTCGCCGTCGCGGCGGCCCCGGCCACGGCGCCGGACACGTCGCCGCTCACGCTCGAGCGGGCGCTCGAGCTCGCCCGCTCCACTCCCCAGCTCGCGCAGGCGCAGGCCTCGGTGATGCAGGCCCAGGGGCAGGTGGGCATCGCACGTTCCGGATTCCTCCCCTCGGGCACCGTGAGCGGCCGCGCGGGCGGCACGGCCAGCGCCCTCGGGGCGGCCCCGTCCTCCACGCTGTACGCCACCTACGGCGCGACCCTCACCCTGAACCAGACCCTCTGGGACTTCGGCCGCACCCTGGGTGCCTACCTCGCCGCCCGGGACCAGGAGCGCGCGGCCACGGCGGGACTCGACGCGACCTGGAACGCGGTCGAGCTCGGCGTCCGGACGGCCTACTACACCGTGCTCGCCACCGAGGCGCTCGTGGCGGTCGCCGACCAGACGGTCGCGTCGAACCAGCGGCAGCTCGACCTCGCGCAGGGCCAGTTCGAGGTGGGGCAGCGCCCCCGCTTCGACGTCACCACCGCCGACGTCAACCTGCAGCAATCGCTCATCTCGCAGATCACGGCGCGCGATGGGGTGATCCTCACTCGCATCGCCCTCTCCCAGGCGGTCGGACAGGACGTGTCGAAGCGAACCCTGGTGATGCCCACCGTTCCCGACGACATCGACCTCGACGTCCCCCGCCTGATGGCGGAGGCGCTCGCCGCCCGGCCCGACCTGCGCAGCGCGGAGTTCCAGATCTCCTCGGCCGAGCAAGGCCTGTCGGCCGCCCGGTCGGCCTGGTATCCCATCCTGGGCGTATCGGCCGGCTACAACTGGAACGACTCCCGGTACCCGGTTGCGGGCGGCCTGCCAGCCCCGGACTCCAACTCCTGGAACCTCCTCGGCACGCTCACCTGGCCCTTCCTGGCCGGAGGAGCCGATCTGGGACGGGTGGACGTCCAGTCCGGGGCCGTGGCCTCTGCACGGGCATCCCGGGACCTCCTCCTCCTCCAGGTGCGCACCGACGTGGAGCAGGCGGCGACCACCGTGAACGAGGCCCGCGCCCGCCGCGCGGTGGCCCACAAGCTGGTTGGCCAGGCCAGGGAGAATCTCGAGCTCGCCGAGGGACGGTACCAGGCGGGGATCGGCACCATCATCGACGTGACCGTCTCGCAGACCTCCTACACGTCGGCGCAGGCCCAGGAGGTGAAGGCAGCCTTCGACCTCGCCTCGGCCTGGGCCCAGCTGCAGTACGCCATCGGCAAGTAGAGAAGGGCCGCCGGGCGATCACTGCATCGCGCCGGCCGCCGCACCGGCCGCGGCCCCGCCGCCGCCGACCAGCAGTGCCCGCAGGTCCTGGTCGGTGAAGAAGACGCCCGCCCCGATGAAGTACTCGCGCCCCGACCCGAAGCTGGAGGCGTTGAAGAGGTTCTCGGTTCCGCCGGTGAGGTAGACGTTGGGGATCAGGCGCCAGTCGAGCCACACCTTGGTGCGTGGCCAGGTGTCCACGGTGGGACGCGTCCAGCCGTAGACGTTGGCGGACAGCTTCAGCCGGTCCTGGAAGAGCAGGAGATCCAGGCCGAGGCCGCCGGAACTCTCGATGAGGCCGATTCGACCGACCAGGTCGCCCCAGCGCTTCCCGAACATGGCAGTCAGGGCCAGCCGCTGCTCGTTGATGGAACGGACGGTGGTGGTGGTGACCGCGGTCCCGGTCGCCTGGTTCGTCGTGGTCGCCGTCTCGGTGACCACCGTGTTGTAGCCGCGCGGGTCCGTCATGAGCTCGAGGATGTAGTACTTGTCCGGCTTGGGCATCAGCGTGACGCCGAAGTAGGCCCGGGTGCCGCCGTAGTTGATCAGGTACTCCGAGCGGATGTTCACGAAGAGCTGCCACGCCGACATCCGGTTCACGTAGTCGGTGACGTTCTCGGCAGCCAGGCCGACCTTTTCGCCGAGCTGCTCGTCCACCAGCAGCTTGCCGGCCACGCCCTGCCCAGCCGCCACCTTCGAGGTCACCGACTGGACGTCGTCGAGCGTCTTGTTGAGCTTCGCAAGGGCCTGCCGCGCACCCTGGACCGATTCCTTCAGCTCGGGTGTCTGGCCGGGCCCGACGATGTCCTCGACGGAGGCCAGGATGCGGTTCAGGCGCTGGCTGGCCTCGTCCACGTTCCTGGCGATGGACGAGTAGCGTCCGGCGTCCTGGGACGCCACCGCACGAAGCTCCCCGGTCAGGGCCTCGGTGTTCTCGAGGATGCCCGCCACCTTCTGCGCGTTCTCCTCCAGAAGCCTGTCGACGGAGCGCGTGACGTGGGTCAGGTTCTCGATGATCTCCCGCACGCTCCCCTGCGTGCCGCCCACCGTCTTGGCCAGGTCTGCCGAGACGACCTGGATGTCCCCGGCGATCTTGGAGAGCGACTCCATGAGCTTGGCCACGTTGGCGGCCTCGCGGATGCAGGTGATCTCCCGCTGCTCGGCGGGGAGGTCGCGGAGCAGCGGCGCGGGGGCGGTGCCCATGCTGGCCTCGAGGAGCGCGTCGGGAAGGAGCGCCGAGGGGAAGCGCTTGGTCAGGCACGCGTTGGCGCGGATGGGAATGTCGTTCTTGATGCGAATGGTGACCCGGGCTCGCTCGCCGGAGAGCTCGATCTCCGTGACCTCGCCGACCTGGATGCCGGCCACCTGGACCCGGCTCTTCCAGGAGAGTCCGGTCACGTCGTCGAATACCGCGATGACCGGGTAGCTGTCCCGGGCCGCCAGCCCGCCCTTCCGGAAGAAGGTGAAGGCGACGAGGAACACCACGCCGGCGACGGCGACGAGCAACCCCACCGCGAGGGCCCGGTTCAGCGTCGGCTTGTTCGATACGGCGGGCATGGGTGTCGGTCCCGGGTCACTGCTTCTCGAACCAGAGGGAGAGGAAGCGCTGGACGTACGGGTCGTCGCTCCGCCGGACCTCCTCCGGCGTCCCCTGAGCGGCGATCCGTCCATCGTAGAGCACGGCCAGGCGATCGGCTACCCGGAATGCACTGGCGATGTCGTGGGAGATGACCATGCTGGTCACGCCCCGGCGGACCTTGGCCTGGTCGATCATCGAGTCGACCGAGTTGGTGGTGATGGGGTCGAGGCCGGTGGTGGGCTCGTCGTAGAGCACGATCTTGGGATTGGCGACGAGCGCCCGCGCCAGGGACACCCGCTTCCGCATGCCTCCCGAGAGCTGGGACGGCCACTGATCCAGCACGTCCTCGCCCAGGTCCACCACTCGGAGGCTCTCGATGACCCTGGCCAGGAGCTCGCCGTGGGGGATTCGCCGCTCCCGCTCCCGCACCGGAAAGGCCACGTTGTCGAAGACGGTCATCGAGTCGAAGAGCGCCGCCCCCTGGAACACCATCCCGAAGACGCGCCTGGCCTCGTTGAGCTCGCGCCCGGTGAGCGCCGACATCTCCATCCCGTCGACGTGGACCGACCCCCGGTCGGGCTTGAGGAGGCCGATGACGTGCTTGAGGAGAACCGTCTTGCCCGAACCCGAGGCCCCGAGGACCACGAAAGTGGTGCCCTCCTGGACCTCCAGGGTGATGCCCCGGAGCACCTCCTTGTCACCGAAGGCCTTGCAGAGGCCGTCTATCCGGATCATCGCCAAGCGGGTCAGCCGATGGAGATGAAGGTGAGGAGGTAGTCGACGACCAGGATGGCGACCGAGCTCCAGACCACCGCTTGCGTGGTCGCCTCCCCCACGCCGCGGGCTCCACCCGAGGCGCTGTAGCCGCGATAGGTCGCGATCAGGGATACCACCGCCCCGAACATGACCGCCTTGCTGAGCCCGTGGGTCATGTCGGGGATGTCGAGCATCGACCTGGTGTGGTCGAGGAAGGGCCCCGGGGGGATGAGCGAGACGTACACGCCGATCAGGTACCCGCCCAGGTATCCCATGGCGCTGAACACCACCGAGAGGATGGGCATCATGATCGTGGCCGCGACGACCCTCGGGACCACCAGGTAGTGGACGGGGTTCACCGCCATGGATTCCATGGCGTCGATCTGCTCGGTGACCCGCATGGTCCCGAGCTCCGTGGTGATGGCGCTGCCGGACCGGCCGGTGACCATGAGCGCCGTGAAGACCGGCCCGAGCTCGCGAACCAGGCTGATGGCCACGAAGCCGCCCACGTACCCCTCGGCGCCGAACTGCCGCATGGCGTAGTTGCCCTGCAGGGCCAGCACCATCCCGGAGAAGAGCCCGGTCACGGCCACGATGAAGGTGGACCCGACCCCGATGGCGGCGGCCTGCGCGAGGAGCAGCTCGAGGCGGAACGGGGGACGGAACGCCCACGCGACGGTCTCGCCGGCGAAGAGCAGCTGGCCGCCGAAATCCTCGAAGACCGCCCGGATGCGCCCCACGCCTCCTCCCCCGGCCGTGATCGGCCCCTCGCGCGTCGCCGCACACTAGCATCGAACGTCGCCCTGCGCCCTTCCCGCGGTTGCGGCTATACTCCGCCCTCCATGGCAAAGGTCGGCGGTGAGGTGGATGCGTTCTGCACGAGGTGCCAGCTCCTCCTCGCGCACACGGTGATCGCCATGGTCGGCGCGGTCCCGGTCAAGGTCGAGTGCAACACCTGCCGGAACGTCCACCGGTTTCGCGGCGCTTCCACCGCGGCGAAGCCGTCCGTCCCGCGGAGCCCCCGCGGCGGGCCCAAGGTCTCCTTCGAGGAGATGCTCGCCGGTCGGACCGGGGAGCCGCGGCGATATGCGCCCACCGTGAGCTTCGCGGCAGGAGACGTGCTCGATCATGCCACCTTCGGCCGTGGCTTCGTCTCCGGCGTGAAGGACCCGGGAAAGGTCGAGGTGACCTTCCGGGCCGGCGTCAAGACGCTGATCCACGGCAAGCGATGAGGACCAGGCCCTGGCTCGCGGTGGTGGCCGCGGCGTCCCTCCTGTCCGGGTGCAGCCGCGATGACCGCCCCGCCAGGCTGAATCTCCCCACCGACGGCGGCAGTCTCCGACCCCGCATCCGATCCGACGCTCCGCTTCGTCACCGCCCTCAGCACGCTGCGCCGGGAGCCCAGCGAGCAGTCGCGCGTGAAGTCCGGGGGTTCCAGGGCGCTGGTCGCGAACGCGCTCGGGGTCCTGCACCGCGGGGAACGGGTCGCCCTCGTCGAGAGGCGCGAGGACTGGTCCCGCGTCCGCGCCTCCGACGGCGAGGAGGGATGGATGAAGAGCGCCGCCCTCGCCCCGGCCTCCGAGGTCCAGGAGGGCACCGTGCTCCTCGTGGCCTGGGCCTTCGACCGGCCCGACCTCCTCGCCGCGAACGCACGCCGGAAGCTGGACCCGGGCACCCTCCTCTTCATCCGCAAGACGAAGGACCTCTTCACCGAGGTGGACGCGGGCCCTGGACCGAGCATCTGGATCCTCACCGACCGGGTGACGACCCTGCCCGACGACCTGGCGGCCGCGAAGCTCGTGGAGAAGGCCCGGTACCTCGTGCGGAACGGCCGGACCGACGAGGCGCTGGAACTGCTCGCCCTCCTCCGATCCAGGTCCCCCGATTCCCCCCTCGTCGCCGTCCTCGCCGGCGAACTGGGCGAGACGACCCGGGACGGGGTGCCGCCCGATCCGGCCGCAGCGTCGCCGACCGGGACACCGAGGTCGCCGTGATCCGCGCCACGGCCCTGGCGGCCACGATCCTCCTCGCCGGCAGCGCTTCCGCCTCTCCTCCCGGAAGCGGAGTCCCGCTCGCCCCTTGCCAGCTCGCACATCCGGTCGCCGCCGTCCGCATCGCCGCTCGCTGCGGAACGCTCGACGTCCCCGAGGACCGGGCCAGGCCGGAAGGACGGAAGGTCTCCCTCCGCATCGCGGTACTCCCCGCCGAGAGTGCCTCGACGATGCCCGACCCGGTGTTCGTCCTGGCCGGGGGCCCTGGCCAGTCGATCACCGAGACCTACCCGCGAATCGCCCCCGCCTTCGCACGCCTGCTCCGGGACCGGGACATCGTCCTCGTCGATCAGCGCGGCACGGGCGGATCGGGGCCGCTCTCCTGCCCGAAGCTGGGACGGGCCGACCGGGACGTGGAGCTGATCCCGTCCGAGGCCGGACGCGCAGCCGGTGAATGCGCGCGGTCCATCCCCGTCGACCTCACCCGCTATGGAACCGGCGACTTCGTCCGTGATCTCGACGCGGTGCGGGCCGCCCTCGGCTACGACAGGGTGAACCTCGTGGGCTTCAGCTATGGCACGCGCGCGGCCCTCGCCTACGCCCGGGCCCATCCGGAGCGGGCCCGCACCCTCGTCCTCGACGGGGTTGCCTCGTTCCAGATGATCATCGGCAACGACTTCGACGTCGACTCGGAGCGGGCGCTCTCCCATCTCTTTGCCCGCTGTGCCGCCGAGCCGGCCTGCCTGGCCCGCTACCCCGACCTCGACAGGGGATTCCGGGAGCTGGTCGCCCGTCTCGACCGCCAGCCGGAGAAGGTTCGAACCCGCCATCCGGTGACCGGCGAGCCCCTCGACCTCACCGTCGACGGCGACGCGGTCCGGCAGGTGACCCTCGCATTCCTCTACCAGACCGAGACCGCGGCGCTCCTCCCGCCGCTCATCCGCCAGGCCCTGGAGGGTGACCTCGCCCCCCTCGCGGCCCAGGGCATCCTGGCGGTCACCGACCTCCAGGCCGGCATGTCGCGCCCGCTGCAGCTGTCCGTCCTCTGCTCGGAGGACGTCCCCTACTTCACCGACCCGCCCCCGGGGGCCGCGCCCACCTTCCTGGGCAACGGCGCCCGGGAGGCCTTTCGCGCCCTCTGCTCGGAGTGGCCGCGCGCAACCGTCGATCCCTCCTTCCACCAGGCCCCGCGCATGGAGGTGCCCACGCTGCTCCTCTCCGGCGACGCCGACCCGGTGACCCCACCGCGCTGGGCCGACCAGGTGGCCACGGGCCTTCCCGCCTCGAGACGCGTCACCGTTCCCGGGCAAGGGCACGGGGTGTTCGTCCGGGGGTGCATGCCGCGCATCGTCGCCGAGTTCGTGAAACGCGGCACCGACGACGGGCTCGACGTCTCCTGCCTGGACCGCCTCCAGCCAGCCCCGATCTTCCTCGACCTCCAGGGGGGCGCTCCGTGATCCGGCTCGAAGGGGTCTCCAAGTCCTTCGGAGCCGTTCGCGCCCTCGACGGCATCTCCTTCGGAGTCCCCGACGCCCAGATCACCGGGCTTCTCGGCCCCAACGGCGCCGGCAAGACCACCGCGCTCCGGATCGTCTACGGCGTGCTCCGTCCCGATTCCGGCGTCGCCTCGGTGGACGGGATCGACCTCGCGGCCAACCGGATCGCCGCACAGCGCCGCCTCGGGGTGTTCCCGCACGCGCAGGGACTCTACTCCCGCCTCACCGCGCGCGAGCACATCCTCTACTTCGGGCGGATGCACGGGCTCTCCGGCGCCGCGCTGCAGCGGCGCGCCGACGAGCTCGTCTCGGCGCTCGGCATGGAGGACATCGCCGACCGGAGGACGGAGGGTTTCTCCCAGGGGCAGCGCGTGAAGGTGGCGCTGGCACGGTCGCTGGTCCACGACCCGCGCAACGTGGTCCTCGACGAGCCCACGAACGGCCTCGACGTCGCAGCCACCCGACAGGTTCGGACCCTGCTGCGGCAGCTCCGCGAGCAGGGGTGCTGCATCCTCTTCTCCTCCCACGTCATGCAGGAGGTGTCGGCGCTCTGCGATCGGGTGGTGGTGATCGCCCGGGGCGCGGTGGTGGCCGACGGCACGCCGGACGACCTCCGCCGCCAGACCGGCAGGGAGAGCCTGGAGGACGCCTTCGTGGCTGCCATCGGTTCGGAGGAGGGTCTCGCATGAGCTGGCTCGCCTCGTTCTGGGTCGTCCTCTCGAAGGAGCTGCACGAGGGAATGCGGGATCGCAAGGCGCTCCTCACCGCGCTCTTCTTTCCTGCGCTCGGCCCGGTCCTCGTCGTGGTCATGCTCTTCCTCGTCTCCGACTCCTCGCGGCAGGCCGACGAGAAGGGGGTCGAGATCCCCGTGGCCGGGAGGGAGAACGCACCGAACCTGGTCGCCCTCCTCGAGCAGGGCGCGAGGGTGGTGGAGGCGCCGGCCGACCCGCTGGAGGCGGTCCGTCGAGGCGACGTGCCGGTGGTCATCGTCATCCCCCCCGACTTCGGGGAGAAGCTCCGGGCCGGTCAGCCAGCCCCGGTCCGGCTCATCCTCGACGAGTCGCGCCACCAGGCGAAGCCAGCGGCCGCCACCGCCCAGCGGCTCCTGGATGCCTGGTCGAGCCAGGTCGCGGCTCAGCGGCTCATCGTCCGGGGCATCCACCCTTCCGTGGTCGAGCCCCTGGCGCTGGAGCGCGAGGACGTCTCCACGCCGGCGAGCCGCGCCGCCATGCTCCTGGCCACCATCCCGTTCTTCCTGGTCATGGCGATGTTCACGGGGGGGATGCCCATCGCCATCGACGTCACGGCGGGTGAGCGGGAGCGCCAGTCGCTCGAGCCGCTCTTCGCCGCACCGGTTCCCCGATCGTCGCTCGTGCTGGCCAAGATCTCCGCCGCCGGGGCCTTCGGCATGGCCACCCTCGCGGAGACCCTCATCGGCTTCGGCCTCGTCCCCCTGGCCGTTCCCTCCAGCCGCATCGGCTTCTCGGTCCAGCTCGACCCGGGAATGCTCCTCACCACCTTCCTCCTCTGCCTGCCCATCGTCCTCGTCGCCGCCGCCTTGATGGTGGTCTTCGCGGCCCGGGCCCGGACCTTCCGCGCCGCGCAGACGTCCCTCTCCCTGCTGATGCTCCTGCCCTCGCTTCCCGGGATGGCGCTCGCCTTCCAGTCGGCACGCCCGCCTCCGTCCCTCTACGCGGTCCCGTTCCTCGGGCAGCAGATGATCGTGAACGAGCTGGTGCGCGGGACGCCGATCGTCCCGTCCCAGGTGCTCGTCGCGACCGGGGCCTCCCTCGTCGCGGCGCTGGTCGTCTGCGCCTTCGCGGTCCGGACCTTCGAGCGGGGTCAGCCGCTCTTCGACGCCTGACGGGCCGTCCGCAGGTCCGCCAGGACGCCCTGCATGTCGGCGGGGAGCGGCGCATCGACGCGAACCGGCGCACCGGAGACCGGGTGGAGGAACTCCAGCGAGGCGGCGTGGAGCGGGGTGCGGTCGAGGGTCGCGGTTCCGCCGGACACCCGCCAGGGCGGGGGTTCCCCGTAGTCGGGGTCGACCACGAGCGGGTGGCCGGCGTGGGCGAGGTGGATCCGGACCTGGTGGGTCCGGCCCGAGGCGGGAAAGGCTTCCACGAGCGTGGCCAGCTCGCCGAAGGAGACCAGGGGGCGGACGAAAGTCGTCGACGGCCGGGCGCCGGGCAGACCCTCGCCTGCGCGCATCCGGCCCCTCCGTCCCGGTGCCACCGGAACGTCCACCCGGAGGTCGCCCGCGATCGCGCCCCGGACCAGCGCCAGGTAGCGCTTCGTGATCCGGTGCCGTTCGAAGAGGGCGCAGAGGCTGCGATGGACGTCGGAGCTTCGCGCGAGGAGCAGGACGCCGCTCGTGCCGCGGTCGAGGCGGTGCACGACCCAGAGCGGACCGAGGATCGCCTCGGCCTCCTCCCGGATGGTCCGCTCCGCCTCCCCTCGCCCCGGAACGACGATGCGCCCTGGCGGCTTCGCCACCGCAACGACGTGATCGTCGACGAGGAGGACCTCGAGCGTCACGGGTCGGGGCGCCAACCCATCGCCCGCCGCACGGGCCAGACCTCCACCGGCCCGAAGCGCGACAGCTGCTTCTCGAGTGGCCCGGCCGGGCCCACGGCGAGAACCACGCCGTCCTCGAGCGGCAGGTGGCGGGAGGTGGCCGCCTGCGCCTGGCCGGGAGTGACCGAACGGATCCGATCCTGGTAGGCGAGGACCTCCTCGACCTCGTAGCCGTAGATCCAGGCGTCGACGATGCGATCCGCCCACTGGTCGTGCGTCTCCAGTGAGAGGGGAAAGAGCCCGGCCAGGTAGCTCGCGGCCCGGGAGACCTCCTCCGCGGTGGGCCCCCCCGCAGCGAAGCGGGCCATCTCCTCCAGCGCCACCCCGACGAGCTCCCCCGCGCTCTCGTTCTTCGTGAAGGTGGAGATGCCGAAGAGCCCGGTCGCACGCCCCACCGCGAAGCGGGAGCGCACGCCGTAGGTGAGCCCCCGGTTCACGCGGATGGACTCGACGAGACGCGAGGTGAACCCACCGCCCAGCACGGCGTTGCCCACCAGCGCCGGGAAGTAGTCGGGACTCCTCCGCGGGATGGCCACGCCGCCGATGCGAACCTGGACCTGGGTGGCGTCGGGCTTGTCGACGACGACGACCCGACGCGCGCCGCGCGCGGCCGGCAGAAGCTCCGGGGGCGTGGCCGGAGCCGGCTTCCACCTCCCCAGGCGACGCTCGACCTCCTCCACCGTGCGGTCGACGTCGACGGGGCCGGAGACGACCAGGAGAGCAGACCCGGGGCCGAACCAACGGGAATGGAAGGCCGCGGCGTCCCGGCGCCGGATGCGGGCCAGGTCCCTCTCGCTCCCCTCGACGGGGTGCCCGTAGGCGTGTCCGGCGTAGACCGCCTCGAGCAGCGCCCGATCGGCGACGGTGGAGGCCTCGTCGGAGTCATGCGCCAGCTCGGCCCGCTCGCTGCGCCGGAGTCGTTCGAACTCCGCGGGAGGAAAGGTCGGATGCGCCACCACGGCGGTGAGAACCTCGATGAGGCGAGGGAGCACCTCGACCGGTGCCGAGAGGCCGTGGACCGAGGCGTCCTCCTCGGCCCCGCCGGCCAGGCTGGCCCCGAGGGACTCGACGAGATCGTCGATGGCCCGTCCGGTGCGGCGACCCGCGCCGCGGCGTGCCGAGAGGGCGACCAGGTGGGCGAGACCGAATCCGCCCTCCGGATCGAGCGCCGATCCGGCGCGGACCGCCAGCCGCGCGGCGGCGAGGGGCACGCCCGGTCGATGGGCCACCACGATGCGGAGCCCGTCCGGCAACCGCGCCTGTCGAAGCCCGGGCAGCACGATGGTGCTCACGCCGAAGGCTCCGGCTCGAGCCAGACCACGTTCCGGAGCGGGGGGGCGAGCCAGTCGCGGGCGGCCCTCCGGACGTCCTCGCGGGTGACTGCCTGGTACCGCGTGAGCGCCCTGCCCGCCTCGCGCCAGTCGCCGAGCAGCGCCTCGGCCTGGCCCAGCGCGTGCGCCACCCCGTTGCGCGTCGCGAACTCGTGCAGGAGGCTGCTCCGGAGCAGCGCGCGGGCCCGGGTGAGCTCCCGGTCGGTGACTCCCCGGGCGGCAACCCGGTCGAGCTCGGCCCACAGCGCGGCCTCCGCCTTCCGCGGCGAGGCGCCCGGGGCGAGTTCCATCGAGATCGCGAAGACGCCCGGGTCGGCGCGCCAGGTCCACCCGACCCCGACCGACACCGCCACCTCCTGCTCCTGCACCAGGCGCCGCCTCAGCCGGGAACCCTCCCCCGTGGCGAGGCAGGTCTGGAGCACGTCGAGCACGGCCGTGTCGGGCTCCCGCGCCGCCGGGCCCCGGAACCCCGCCAGCATCGCAGGAGCCTGAGCCGGATGGCGGATGGCCGCCCGCCGCTCGCCGCGCTGGGGAGGCTCTCCGCCGACGGGCGGAGGAACCGGGGGACCGGGCGGGATCGCGCCGTACGCCGCCTCGACGCGCCTCAGCAGGTCATCCGGATCGACGTCGCCGCAGACGTAGATGGAGGCGTTCCCGGGCGCGTAGTAGGTGCGAAAGAACCCGAGGCAGTCGTCCCGCCCGATCCGGGCGATGTCGTCCATCCAGCCGATGACCGGCCAGCGGTACGGGTGGGCCTGGAACACGAGCGCCTCGAGCTGCTCCTCGAGAAGGCCGAAGTGCGAGTTCTCGGTCCGGAGCCGCCGCTCCTCCATGACGACGGACCGCTCCTGGGCGAGCCCCTCCTCGGTGATCCGCAGGGCCCGCATCCGGTCGCTCTCGAGGTCGATCACGACGGGGAGCGCGTCGCTCGCGAAGTCGTCGTGATACGCCGTGAGATCGTTGGAGGTGTAGGCGTTCGAGGCGCCTCCGTGGGCCTCGAGGACCCGGTCGAACTCCTTCGGACCGAACCTCTCCGAGCCGTTGAACATCATGTGCTCGAAGAGGTGGCTGATGCCGGTGATCCCGGGGCGCTCGTCGCGCGAACCCACGCCGAAGAAGGTGTAGTAGCTGACGGCCGGGACCAGCCGGTCCGGAAGCACGCGGACCCGGAGTCCGTTCGAGAGGGTGTGGGCGACGACGGCGCCCGGGTCGACGACGCTCACAGCGGCCGCCCGCACCATCGACAGCGCCCGGCCTGCCGGCGGAGCGGCAGCCCGCATCCAAGGCAGCGGTGGAGGGGCTTCGACGCCGGCTTCACGGAGCCCCGCCCATCGCCGGGCGGCGCCCGTCCCTCCTCCACCCGGGTCAGCCGCTCCTCGAGCGCGGCGAGCCGCTCGACCAGCTCGACGACGCTCGGCCCGGCCTTCCGGCGTCGCGCCGGGGGGCGCGGGGATCGCGTGGAGACCGTCACCCGTCGAGCCTGCCACAGCCCGGCAGCCGCGCAAGGATCCTTCGCCCCGGAGCGGCCCCGTGCTATCTCCGCGGGGATGCCTGGACGCGACGATCGGACCGGAAACGAGCCCCTTCCCGGGTCCGGCGCCGCCTACCTCGACCCGGTGGTCCGCTCCATCCTCGACGGGCCGAGGGCCGACGGCCGGGACGTCCCCGCCTCCCGGCAGATCTTCGTCAACCGGAACCTCCGGATGGACAAGATCGAGGTGGTCGGCTTCGACATGGACTACACGCTGGCGATCTACCAGCTGCTCCAGCTCGAGGACCTGGCCTTCGACATGACCGTGGAGCGCATGATCGAACGGCGCGGCTGGCCGGAGCGCCTGCGGCAGCTCCGCTACCTGCCGGAGTTCGTCATCCGCGGCCTGGTGATCGACAAGCTCACCGGGAACATCTTCAAGATGGACCGGCACAACCACGTGGGCCGGGCCTACCACGGCCTCAGGCCGGTTCCGAAGGAGGAGCGCTACCGGCTCTACCGGGACGAGCGGGTGGCCCTCTCCTCGCCCCGCTTCGCCTGGATCGACACCCTCTTCTCGCTCCCGGAGGCGGCTCTCTTCGCGCAGACGATCGAGCTCGAGGAGGCCGCCGGGCCGGTGCTCGACTACGATCGGCTCTTCACCGACGTCCGTGAGTCGATGGACCAGATCCACGCCGACGGCACGCTCAAGACCCGGCTGAAGGCCGACCTGTCGCGCTTCATCGTCCGCGACCCGGAGCTCGGACCGGCGCTGCACAAGCTCCGCTCGGCCGGGAAGAGCCTCTTCCTCCTGACCAATTCCCACCTCGACTATACCGAGGCGGTGATGCGCCACGTCCTCGACGGCGTGCTCCCCGAGTATCCGAGCTGGCGCAACTACTTCGACGCGGTGATCACGGCCTCCGGAAAGCCCGGCTTCTTCTCCTCCGGCGCGCCCTTCGTCGAGCTGGACGCCGGGGGCGCCCCGATCCCGGGCGAGGTCCACGCCTTCGAGCGTGGCCACACCTATGCCGGCGGCAGCCGGGGCGATCTGGAGAAGCTGCTCGGCGCCGGGGGAGACCGGGTCCTCTACGTGGGCGACCACATCTACGGCGACATCCTGCGCTCGAAGAAGAGCTCCCAGTGGCGCACCTGCCTCGTCATCGAGGAGCTGGAGCGGGAGATCGACTGGCTCGACCAGCACCGCACCGAGCTGGAGGAGGTCGCCGGGCTGGAGGACCTCCGCCTCCGCATCGACGACGAGGCAGCGGCCCACCGCGCGGCGCTCAACGCCGTGGAGAGGCGGTTGCTCCGCCTCCCCCACGGCGACCCGTCCTCCGTCGTGATGGAGAACGAGCGGCAGCGCCTGAAGCGGGAGCTGGAATCCTTGCGGGGAGCCCTGCGCGAGGCGAACGCTCGCATCGGCGCCCTCCAGGCGGCCGTCGAGAGCGGCTACAACCGCTACTGGGGGCTCACCTTCAAGGAAGGGAGCGAGAACTCGCGCATCGGCGAGCAGATCGAGGACTACGCCTGCATCTACTCGAGCCGGGCCTCGAACTTCGTCTTCTACTCTCCCATGCAGTACTTCCGCGCCTTGCGCCGGGCCATGCCGCACGAGCTATCCGCGCTGCGGCTCGCTCCCTGGGGCGAAGAGCACGCCGCCCCCGCCGCCGGGGATCGGCCGTCGAAGGCGCCGCGCTGAGCATCATCGCCCCGTCGTCCGGGACCGGCGCCGCACCTGAGTTGTGGCCCTCCGGAGGAAAATCCCATACCTTCGAGCGCGGCGGGACGTCCCAGGCTGGTGCCGGGCCCGGTCTTCAAAACCGGTGAGGGGTGCTGAGAGGCGCTCCTGGGGGGTTCGATTCCCCTGTCCCGCCGACACTCCCCGGGGGTGCCGATGTCTCGTCCCGACCCACGGTGGGTCGACGCGGGCCCTGCCCCGCTGGGATTCGGGAGTACCCGCGAGCCCCGGTCGGCACCGGGGCCCGCGGGCGGGATCACCAGCCGATGTCCCGCATCAGCGACATCGTGAGATCGTCCGGGGTCGAGACGGAGTGCTTCAGGTCGGCGTTGATCGCGGGCTCCATGAGCTGGTTCGGCGAGGCACTGTCATCCCAGTGGGACACCGAGGATCCGGGCTGCCGGGGGTTCGGCGTGTAGAGCAGGACGCGGCCGGCCACGTCCGCCCCGGCACGCTGCCTCAAGTCGACGCCCATCTTCACGACCACCCCGGAGGAGCGACCGCCGTCGGTGAGCTTCATGGCGTCGAGCAGCGCCACTCCGTCGCCGAAGGTGATCCTTCCGGAGGGAATCCGGATGGTCGGGTCTGCACCACCGAGCCCCGCCGGCGGCGAGGTGAGCGTGTTGTCGACCACCAGCACCGCCACCGCGCCGGCATCCTGGGCATTCCTCACCTTGACCGTGAACGCGCACGTCCCACGGAACACCATCACGATCCGCTCCTTCGCGGCGCGGCGGTTGTACGCGTCGAAGGGCACGCAGGCCGTCCCCAGCGTGCCCCCTTCCACGACCGGGACCACCTGCCGATCGACGCCCTCCTCGCCGAGCGGCGCCCCGAAGGAGGCCTCGCCCACGAGGTAGCGCCCCTTCACCGAGCGCGGCGCCGCGACGTCCACCACCGGCGTCCCGCGCGCCAGGACCGACTGCGCGGCACCCGTGACCACAGGCCCGTTCCAGGCCAGCTGTCGCGGATTCACCGCCGAGAACGCCCGCTCGGCGTCGGTCATGGCGACCCAGGTCTTGCCCAGCGAGTTGTCGTAGGCGAAGTGGTCGTAGATGGAGGGCAGGCCGCCGAGCTGGGCGCCCGTGCCACTGTTGGTCACGGTGGAGAAGCCCAGGCCGTGGCCAAACTCGTGCAGCAGCACGGTCACGAGGTCGATCAGGTTCCCGTGGTTCCCGTCCAGCCCGAGGTAGAAAGGTGACCCGGTCAGGCATCCTTCGTTGCCCAGGTTGCTGTTGAACCGGGCGGCGATCATCGCCTCCCCCGGGATCGGGTCGTCCCCGTACAGCCTGGAGGTGAGCGACGCGTGGTACCAGGTCCCGGCCACCGGAGCGCCGGGGAAGTCCGAGAAGATGAATCGCGGTCCGGCGCTGCCGAGCACGGCCGAGGTGGCGGTGCAGGAGAGCGGATCGAAGTTGGCGAGGATGGTGATGGGGGTGGAGCTGGTGAGCGAGTCGCCCCAGACGCTGGCCGCCTTCTGGAACGCGTTGAGGCGTTGCTCCCCGAGGGTGGTGCCCGGGTTGCCGCCCACCGGCGAGGCAGGAGTGGGGTCGTTGAAGCCTTCGCCCGGCCCGTCGGCGTTGACGATCACGAAGGTCGCTGCCGCCCGTGCGGAGGTCGCGGCGAGCAGGAGGGTGGTCAAGGCGAGGACGGAACTCCAGCGTCGGATCCCGATCGTGCTCATCGCGTCGCTCCCGGGGAGACGGGGGTGGCCAGTGCCTTCGCCGCGGACCTCGCCCCTGCGACGCACTCCTTGTGGAGTGTGCCGTTGGCGTCGCGGTGCACCACGGAGTGGGCCATCGATTCCTCGCCGAGCGCCGCGACCCGCGTTCCGTCGGGAAGCGTGCGGACCTCCACGGGGGCGGAGACGGCCTCCGGCTCCCTCGCCGCCTGGATCAACTCCTCGGGAGTCGGAGCGCGAAGCTGCCCGGTCTCCTCGTCCTTGAACGCTCGTCCCTGGGCCTGGGTCCAGGCGCTCGCCTGCACCAGCTGTGCTGGCGTGGCCGACTGGATCCGGACGTTGGGGAGTACGAGCACACCGGCCCGGGGCCCGGGCGCCGCGGTGTCGCCGGCCGTGGCCGGCGAGCCGATCATGACCGACAGGAAAAGAACCGGGACCGCCGCAAGGCGAATGGCGGTCCTCCAGGGGGACCGCCGTGATCCGGCCCCCGACCTCACGTGATTCACATATGGCATTGTTTGGGCTCCTCCGAATCGCGGGCAGACTGCTGATGCAGGGCGAGGTCAGTAACGACTCCGACCGTGGCCCGCCCGGAATTCCCAGGGGCAAAATGCGCAAACCCTTGGCGCCCTGCGTCATCGGGCGCCCCCGCGAGGCCCGGTCTAGAGGACCGCGAGCAACGCGAAGATGAACTGCGGGTAGAACGGGCTGCTGCCGGCCGCGTCCCCCTTCACCCGGATCGCCGGCCCGACGGGTACGGTGGCCCAGAGGTCCACGGCGACCCGCTTCAGCTCGTAGAACCGGTTGCCGTATCGCGCCACCAGGCCATCCGGCGAGAGGACGATGCGGACGCGATTGCCGTCCACCGTGCCCTGGCAGGTCCATCCGTCGCCATCCCGCTCCATCACCATGTTCAGGTTGCCGCCCGAGATGCGTGTCTCCGTGACGGTGAAGATCCCGCTCAGATCCTTGATGTTGCCCTTCCACTCCCCGTTTCCCATGTCGGTGAGGTTGACGGCGGGGCCCCGCACCACCGTCGGTCCGTACGCCGCCGAGCGGTTGGCCGGCAGCGTGATCACCTCGCCGACCATGGTCTCCGCGATCGTCGCTGGTTGGGGGACGGCGGGGGCTGCCGGCTTCGCCGTGGCGGGCGGCGCAGGTTCCTCCGCGGGGGACGCCGCGGGCAGGGCGACGGCGAGCACGAAGGCGGCGAGCGAGGCGACGGATCGGTTCACGGTGTCCTCCGGTCGAAGGCGCGAGATGCTAGCACGAACGGGAAGCGGCCGGCCCCGCGGAGGCCGGCTGCGCTGGTCAGGCCGCTGCCTGCGCACCACCACCGGGCGCCTGGCGCCTCAGCCAGCGCTCGTAGGGAATGGGTGCGACCGTGCTGGCGATGAGGTAGAGCAACACCGCACCGAAAACCGCCGCCGCATGCTCCGGGAGTGCGCTCGAGCCGAGGAGGAGTGCGACGCCCGGATGGCGCGACACGTTCGCCGACGCGAGCGCACCGCGCTTGCCCAGGTCGGGCCCGCCGAGGAGGTGGCCCGACACCAGGCCGAACCCGATGATCACCAGGCTGACGACGATCGTTCCCTGGCCGGTGACGGCAAGGATGTCCCTTCCCCGGGCCACGAGTAGGACGACCCCGGCGAGGAGGAGGACCACGCTGCCGGCCCGATCGGCGAGGAAGGCGAGGCGCGGGGCGATCGCGGGCCGGAACCTCCCGAGCGCCATGCCCACCGCCAGCGGCAGGCCGATCGTGACGAGCAGCATGAGTTCCACCGCCCAGGGGTCCAGGGCGGTCTGCACTCCGAAGACGACGTTCACGATCCAGATCATGACGGGTATGACGACGATCGACGCGGCCGTCGCCATGACCTCGAGCCCGATGACGTAGCCGGATGCGGCCCCCAGGGCGTAGCCCTTCTTGGCCCACGGAGGCAGCACCGGGGCGACCGCGAATCCCAGCAGCGCGGCGCCCACGCCCGCCCGGAGGTCGAGGAGCCAGACGAGGAACAACACGAAGGCCGGCTGCAGGACGAACATCGCGACCAGGGCCGGGACGCCGAGGCCGGGCCGCCGCAGGAGCAGCAGCGAGTCGTCCGGACGTGCCCGGAGGCCGATCGCCAGCACGAGCAGCACGATGCCGAGGACGAGGACGAGCTTCAGGATGGTGGCAGGATCCACGATCGATCTCCGGGCAGACGTCCGATTCAGGTGCGTGATCGGGTTCGGGCGCGCTCAGCTGAACGGGCCCACCCGGAGCATGATGCTGAGGATCGCCGCCAGCCCCACCAGCAGGAGGAGGAAGGCGGCGACGAGCGACATGGAGAGGGGGAAGGAACTCGTGCCCGGCAGGTAACCGCACTCGATGAACTCGGCCCGCTGGCGGCGGAGCTGCACCATGTACTTGTAGTGGTAGAGGGTTCCGAGGATGAGGACCAGGACGCCGATGAAGACGAGCGCCAGCCCGAAGCGCGCCGGCGCCCGCGGCGGGATGATGCCGCTCCCGAGCGGGGTGTTGTTCGCGACCCCCTGGAAGAAGGTGAAGATCGTGAACCCGAAACCGATGAGCGAGAGCGAGCTCCGCATCGTGGCCATGAGGGTCCGCTCGGCCGCCATGCGGGTGCGCTGCACGGCGAGGCTCGTCCGCAGAGAGGCCATCTTCTCGTTGGCGCCGAGGTCGTCGTATTTCATTTGCCGTCCCGAATAGTAGCGGAGGTTGACCCACACGGGCCGTCGCGGGGGTGGATTCTACCGATCCCGGCCGTCTGCGCACACCCTGCAGCGATTCCACGTGTCGCTTTCGGATTGCCCGGATTAGATTGCGACGGTCCCCTCCCGACTCGTCCTCCCAGCCTCCAGGTGTCCCATGAAACGCCTGTCCATCGCCCTGGCCGTCCTCGCCGCCGGAGCCGCCTTCGCCCAGGCCCCGGCCACACCCTCCAATACCTGGCCTCGTGCCATCGCCGTGGAAAACGGCTCCGTCGAGATCTTCCAGCCCCAGATCGAGAGCTTCCAGGGTGATCAGCTGGCCGCGCGCGCGGCCGTCGCCTGGACGCCGAAGGGCCGGCCTCCCGCCTTCGGGGTCGTCTGGGTGGAGGCCCGGGTCTCCATCGACAAGGTCGCCGGCGACGTCGGCCTCCAGGACGTCAAGGTCCAGCGCGTCCGCTTCGCGAACATGAGCAAGGGGCAGGAGCAGCAGGGGCGGGCCATCCTCGAGCGGGAGATCCCCACCTGGGACCTCCACCTCTCCATCCTCGAACTGGAGGCGAGCATCGCCGTCAACGAGCAGGAGATCCAGGCGTCGGAAGCGCTCGACTTCACGCCGCCGCGAATGGTCTTCTCCCAGGAACCGGCGGTCCTGGTCGTGTTCGACGGGGCGCCCGTCGAGCGGCCGGTCGAGTCGACCGAGCTGCGGCGCGTGGTCAACACGCCCATGCTGGTGCTGTTCGATCCGGCCACCCGGAGCTACTACCTGTCGGGTGGGAAGTTCTGGTACTCGGCGACCGCCGCCACGGGTCCGTACGCCCCGGTGGCCGCGCCCTCGCCGGCGGTGAGCGCATTCTTCGCCCGGAATCCCCCGCCGCCCATCGAGCTGGAAGGCAACCCGGAGGAGCAGGCGGCCGAGAAGGCCCTGCTCGAACCATCGACGCCTCCCCGGATCGTGGTGGCCACCGAGCCCACCGAGCTCTTCGTGTTCGAGGGGGCTCCCCAGTACCGGCCGGTGGGGGACGAAGCCTACCTGCTCTACGTGGCCAACACCGAGAGCCACGTGCTCGTCGACGTGCTGTCGGGCGAGACCTACGTGCTGGCCTCCGGGCGGTGGTTCCGGGCTCCGTCGCTCGACGGACCCTGGGTGAACGTCCCCCCCGACCAGCTCCCAGGCCCCTTCGCGGACATCCCGCCCGACTCCGACATCGGCGACGTGCGAACCTTCGTCTCCGGTACGGAGGAGGCCGCGGACGCGGTCGCCGACTCGCTCATCCCGCAGACCGCCGAGGTGCGGAGGGACCAGCAGTTCCAGGCGGCCTACGACGGACCGCCCCAGTTCCAGCGGATCGAGGGTACGGAGCTGTCCTACGCCATCAACACGCCCGACGCGGTGGTCCTCGACGCGGGCCGTTACTGGGCGTGCGATCAGGGGGTCTGGTACACGGCCGCCGCCGCGGAAGGGCCGTTCGTGGTGGCCGACCAGCGGCCACCCCACATCGACCAGGTCCCGCCAACGGTCCACATCTACCACACGCGATACGTCTACGTTTACCGGTCGACGCCGCAGGTCGTGTTCGTAGGACACACTCCCGGATTCGTGGGCGTGTACCGTCACCGCGGCGTGGTCGTGTTCGGAACCGGATTCGTCTACCGCCCCTGGATCGGCCCCACGGTCTTCTTCGCCCGCCCCACCACCTTCGGCGTGCGTGTGGTCTACAACCCCTGGACGGGTTTCGGCTTCGTGGTGAGCCCCGCGACGCCGTTCTTCACGGTCGGGATCCACTTCCACCCCGCGTGGGGACCCCGCCCGCGCCCGCCGGGCTGGTGGGGCCCGGTCGTGTACCGTCCGGTGTTCATCGTCCCGCCGACGCGGCACGGCTGGCACCGGCCGCCGCCGGGCTTTCGCCCTCCCCCCCCCGCGGTTCGGCGTCCGCCACCCGGCGCCCGGCCCCCTCCCGTCTCCCGCCCGCCTCCCCCGCGCCCCCAGGCCCCGGCCGCCCGGCCGCCCGTGGCCGGCTCTCGCCCCGGCGTCCCGCAAGGGCAGCGCCCCGGGAGCAACATCTACAACCAGGCCCAGAATCGACCGCGAAACGCCGAGCGCCCGGTGGCGCAGGCCCCCCGGCCGATACCGCAACCGGTCGACCGGCCCAACAACGTCTTCGCCGACCGGTCCGGAAACGTGTACCGCCAGAACGACCGGGGCAACTGGGACCGGAACACCCGGCAGGGATGGGAACCCCAGCGCCCCGTGCAGCCCCAGCCCGGAAACACGAACCGGCCCACGCCTACCCCTGGGGCCGGCCAGCCGACCCGCCCGGCACCCCAGCCTGGCCAGAACCAGCCGACCCGCCCGGCACCGCAGCCAGGCCAGAACCAGCCGCCCCGCCAGGCGCCACAGCAGGCGCCGGCTGGCCTCGGCCGGGATGCGGCGGCCCGCCAGCGGAGCGCACCGCAGCAACCCGCACCTCAGCCGGCGCGAGCCGCTCCCCAGCCCGCACGGCCTGCACCTCAGCCGGCACGAGCCGCTCCGGCGGGCGGCAGGCGCTGAGCCGGGCCGCCGATCGGGCATGAGAAAGGCCGGCCCTGTTCCCCGGGCCGGCCTCGCCACCACGTTCCGGACGGCTAGAAATGGAACTCGGGTGAGGCCACCAACTGGAGGCCGCCGATCCAGTACCCCTGGTAGCTGCCGCCCTCCAGCACGAGATCCAGGCCGATGCCGAGCCGGTTCGCGTTCAGGAACGAGGCGCCGCCGCCGATGCGGAAGGCCCCGCCGTAGGTGGAGTTGGGGCCGATGTACATTGCGCCGCCGATGCGGAACCGGCCCACGGTATCCTGCGTGGACGGCCCGAACTTGGCGACGTAGTCGAGGGTCGGCTGCCAGACGGTCGCGCTCGCCGAGGCGCTCTGCCCGGTGGTGAGCTGGCCCGAGACGGTTCCCATCATCACGTTGAACCCGAAGCTGATGTTGTTCATCCCCTGAAGGTTGAGGTCGATCTGAGGACCGACCGTGAAGGGGATGTAGCTCGCCCAGGCGCCCCCGCTGCAGGAGACCGTCCAGCCCCAGTAGAAGCAGTTCCAGTAGGTCGAGTTGTAGAAGCTGACGCCCACGTTCACGCGGGCGACGTTGTTCCAGACCTGGAGCTGCTGGACGGGCTGCGGCTGCTGGCCCGGCTGCGAGAAGGTGTACTGGGCGCTCGCCGGGGCGGCGGCGGCGAGCGCGCAGGCGAGGACGGCGAGGCGGACGAGGCGGATCATTTTTCTCCCTCCGATGGTGGTTCGCTCGAAAGGCCGGACTATATCGAAGGGCGGCTCGACACGCCTCATTCATGCTAGGAATCCTTCGAGCCCACCCACCGTGACAAGCTCAAGGAGAACCGGATGAATCCGACCCGTTCGTTCCTCGCCCTCGCACTGGCAGCCTCGGCACTCCCCGCCATCGCACAGGCGCCCGCGGCCAAGCCCGATGCCCCCGCCGCGGCACCGGCGCCGAAGGCCGCCGCTGCCCCGGAGGCCGATTACGTGCCCGCCGGCGAGGTCCGGATCCGCCTTTCCGCCACCTACGATGCGACCCGGGTGCGCGGCCCCAACACCAACCTGACCCTGGCCGCCGACGGCCGCTGGGCGGGGAGGCTTTCCGGCCAGTCCGTCCGGCTCCAGGTCACCCCCACCCGGATCACGGGCGCAGGAGTGACCCTCACCGTCGCCAGCGAGGCCGAACGCATCTCCGTCCAGGGGACTGCCGCCGGCGTTCGCGTGCGAATCGTGGCGACCAGGACCTCCATCGACGCTCAGTCCGGCCAGCGCAGCTTCAACGCCACCCGCGACGCGGACGGCAACTGGCGCCAGGCCAACCAGGCGGGAGGGACCACCAACTTCCGCTTCACCGGTTCGGCGGTCGATCCGCTGGCAGCACCCTCGCCCCAGTGGCTCCTGGCCGTCATCGCCGCGCTGTAGGTGAGACCCCCACCGGGCTCCGCAGCGCGATCATCCTCAGGACGAGGTAGCCGGCCAGCGCCGCCGCGAAGTGCTTCAGGGTGTGGCCGCTGACCCCGGCCGCCTCCAGGATCTGCCAGTCGAGCGCCTCGAGGATCTTCGCCGCCACGTAGGCGGCGAAGATCGCGTAGACGTCGTTCCCGCGGGTGTATCGCGACGGGAGCATCGCGATGACGAGCATGACCAGGACCGAGAACCCCTGGAGGATGCCGTACGGGGTCACGTTTCCGGCGCCCGCCCTCTCGGTCTCACGCCAGTAGACGACCGAGCCGACCCCCACGAGCAGCATGGGGGTGAGCAGGATCACCCCGGCCCGCAAGCTGATCCGCTCCGCGACCTGGGCCGCGACGAGCGCCATGAACGAGATGGTCATGGGCAGGCGATCCCAGAACAGGGTCTCGTTGTCCGGTGCCAGGTGGTAGTAGGCCGACCCAGCTGCGGTCAACACCATGCCGGAGAAGAAGACTGCGTAGGTCACCCGCTCCGCGCCGGTGGCGAGGCGGGTACGCGGGAGAAACGCAACCACCATCCCCGCCGCTCCCACCAGCAGGAAGGCTGCGTTGGAGGTCACGTCGAGGAAGTTCGCCACCCCGAGCAGGGTCCGTGAGTCGGCGAAGTCGTGGTAGGCGGGGGGCTGGGGCATCGCCGGGAGCAGGAACGCCGCCGCGAACGCGACGACGGCCAGCCCCACGATCAGCCAGGTTCGCTTCGGCATGTCGGGCACCTTGCCTTCATAGGCGATGCCCGTCCGGCGGTCGAGTACCGAGGGAGCCGATCGCCCGTCCGGACCGGGCCCGGAGACAGCCGGACCCCGGAGAATCACCGCGAGACACGCGCCCCAGATGGGTTCGGCCTGGGCGGACAGGGGGTCGACACGAATCTCACTCGACTCACGGTACGTGCCTCGTTAGGCTTCCGGGCGGTCTCCGGAATCGATCGCGGAGCCTCCTGGGAGGGGTAGCGATGGGTTCTGAGAGACGCTGGATCTGCGCCGGGCTCGCCGCTTTTCTCCTCGTCGGGTCGGCCCGCGCCGGAGATCCGATCCTGCCTCCGGACCCGACCGACGAGCAGCTTGCCGCGGCGGCCCAGAACCCGGTCTCGGACCTGATCAGCGTTCCCTTCCAGGACATCATCGCCTTCGGCGTCGGCCCGCAGCGGGAGGTCGCGAACGTCCTCAACATCCAGCCGGTGGTCCCGTTCCACCTCACCCGGGACCTGAACCTCATCACCCGCACCATCCTTCCCATCGTGACCATGCCCAACTTCACGGGCAGCGGGAGCACGACCGGACTCGGCAACTTGACGTTCACCGGCTTCCTCTCGCCAGCCCGTCCGGGCGCCGTGATCTGGGGCGCCGGACCGGTGGCCACCTTCCCGACCGCCACCTCGCCCCTGCTCGGCTCCCAGTCCACGTGGGGGCTCGGGCCGTCGGTCGTGGTCCTGGCCATGCCCGGCTCCTGGGTGGTCGGCGCACTCGCGAACAACGTCTGGTCGGTCGCGGGGGCGAAGTCCAACAACTTCCTGGTCCAGTACTTCGCGAACTACAACTTCGAGAGCGGCTGGTACGTCGTGACGGCTCCCATCATCACCGCGAACTGGGAAGCGCCGTCCGGGCAGAAATGGGACGTCCCGTTCGGTGGGGGAGCCGGGCGGATCGTATGGATCGGTCCCCTGCCCTTCAACCTCACCGCCCAGGCCTACTGGCACGCGATCCGGCCCGACTTCGGCCCGAGCTGGTCGGTCCGGCTCACGGCCACCCTCCTCCTCCCGAGGAGCATGTTCTTCTAGAAGCAGGCAGCAGAGGCGCAGACGGAGACCAACGGCAGACGGAAAGGAACCGGTCCATGGCGAAGACGGGCAAGCCGAACATCCTCGTTCTCTGGGGCGACGACATCGGCTGGTGGAACATCAGCTACAACAGCCGCGGGCAGATGGGCTACCGCACGCCCAACATCGACCGCGTCGCGAACGAAGGCGTGGCCTTCACCGACTACTACGCCCAGCAAAGCTGCACCGCCGGGCGCTCGGCCTTCATCACGGGGCAGAACCCCATCCGCACCGGCCTCTCCAAGGTCGGGATGCCCGGGGCCGACCTCGGCATCCGCAAGGAGGACCCGACCATCGCCGAGCTCCTGAAGCCGCTCGGCTACACCACCGGCCAGTTCGGGAAGAACCACCTGGGCGACAAGGACGAGTTCCTGCCCACCATGCACGGCTTCGACGAATTCTTCGGCAACCTCTACCACCTGAACGCCGAGGAGGAGCCCGAGGACCCGGACTACCCCAAGGACCCGGAGTTCAGGAAGCGCTTCGGCCCCCGCGGCGTGCTCCACTGCTGGGCCGACGGCAAGGGCGGGCAGAAGATCGAGGACACCGGCCCCCTCACCCGGAAGCGGATGGAGACCATCGACGAGGAGGTCACCGAGCACGCGCTCCGCTTCATGACCGACGCGGCCAAGGGCGAGAAGCCGTTCTTCCTCTGGTACAACACCACCGCCATGCACTTCCGGACCCACCCGTCCGAGAAGAACAAGGGAAAGAGCGGCCAGGGGGACTACAACGACGTGATGGTCGCCCACGACGAGCTCATCGGAAAGATGCTCGACCGGGTCGACGAGCTCGGCATCGCCGAGAACACCATCGTCATGTACTCGACCGACAACGGCGTCCACTACAACACCTGGCCGGACGCGGGCATCACCCCCTTCCGCAGCGAGAAGAACACCAACTGGGAGGGCGGCTGGCGCGTGCCGGCCTTCGTGCGCTGGCCCGGCAAGATCAAGCCCGGCACGGTCGTGAACGGCATCGTCACCCACCAGGACTGGCTGTGCTCGTTCCTGGCGGCCGCCGGGGAGCCGAACATCAAGGAGAAGCTGCTCGAGGGGCACAAGATCGGCGACCGGACCTACAAGGTCTGCATCGACGGCTTCAACATGCTCCCGTACATCACCGGAGCCGTGAAGGAGAGCCCGCGCAACTCCTTCGCCTACATCAGCGACGACGGCGACGTGATGGCGCTGCGGATCGGCGACTGGAAGATGGTGTTGCTGGAGCAGCGGGCCAAGACCCTGCAGTGCTGGTCCGAGCCCTTCATCAAGCTGCGCATCCCGAAGGTCTTCCACCTGCGGCGCGATCCCTTCGAGCGGGCCGACGAGAATTCCAACACCTACTGGGACTGGATGATCTCCAAGGCCTACCTCATCTACCTGATGCAGGGGTTCGTGGCCGGCCAGATCGAGACCTTCAAGAAGTTCCCGCCGCGCCAGAAGCCCGCCTCCTTCAACCTGGACGCGGTGCTCGCGTCGCTCGAGGACGCGGCGGGCAGCGCCAACCACTGAGCCGCGTTCGCAGTCGATGAAACCGGAGCGAGGCAGCCGGTCTCCGGTCCGGCTGCCTCGCCGTTTCCCCTAGGCCCCGCGCATGCCCGTCGAGCCCGCCGCACCGGTCGAGATCCCGTCGGCGCTCTCGCCGCCGGCGTTCCACCTCCTCGCCAAGCCGAGCGGGTCCACCTGCAACATCGACTGCACCTACTGCTTCTTCCTCTCGAAGGATGCGCTGTACCCCGGAGACAAGCAGCGGATGTCCGAGGCCACCCTGGAGGCCTACATCCGACAGTTGCTGGAGGCCCATCGGACACCAGAGGTGACGGTGGCATGGCAAGGGGGGGAGCCGTCGCTCATGGGGCTCCCGTTCTTCGCCCGTGCCGTCGAGCTGGTCGAGAAGTACCGGCGGCCGGGGCAGGTGGTGCAGCAGACCTTCCAGACCAACGGCCTCCTCCTCGACGACGCGTGGTGCGCCTTCTTCAAGAAGCACGACTTCCTGGTGGGCTTGAGCGTGGACGGACCGCGGGAACTGCACGACGCCTACCGGCTCGACCGGCGCGGCCAGGGCACCTTCGACCGCGTCCTCGCGGGGTGGCGCCACCTTCGCGCCCATGACGTGCCGTTCAACGTCCTCTGCACGGTCAACGCCGCGAACCAGGGGCGAGGCCGGGACGTCTACCGCTTCTTCCGCGACGAGCTCTCCGCCCGGTGGATCCAGTTCATCCCCATCGTCGAGCGCGCCACCGAGGAGACCCTCGCCGTCGCCAACCAGGGCTGGAGCGACCGGCCCGGCCGGGCCCCTCGCCCCCTGTACACGCAGTCCGGCGCCCTCGTCACCGAACGCTCCGTGGGCGGCGCCGCGTACGGCCAGTTCCTCGTCGACGTCTTCGAGGAATGGGTCCGCCGCGACGTGGGGACCGTCTACGTGCAGCTCTTCGACGTCACGCTCGAGGCCCATTTCGGCCGTCACCTCCTCTGCATCCACGCCCCGACCTGCGGCTACGGCCCGGCGCTCGAGCACAACGGCGACCTCTACACCTGCGACCACTTCGTCGAGCCCGGCCAGGAGCTCGGGAACATCCACGAGACTCCGCTCGTCCAGCTCGTCGCCTCGCCCAAGTTGCGCCGGTTCGGCGACGACAAGCGCGACCGGCTCACCCGCCAGTGCCAGCGCTGCGAGGTGCGGCTCCTCTGCAACGGGGGATGCCCCAAGGACCGCTTCGCCACATCCTCGGACGGCGAGCCGGGCCACAACTACATGTGCGCCGGGCTGGAGAAGTTCTTCCAGCACACGCGCCCCGCGATGCAGGTGATGGCGAACCTGTTCCGGGGCGGGAAGGCGCCCGCCGAGGTGATGTCGTGGGTGGCCGCCGAGGACGCCCGGCGCGACCCGTACCAGCCCTGTCCCTGCGGCGGAGGGCGCAAGTTCAAGTTCTGCCACGGGGACAGGAGAGCCTGATGCCCGCGTTCCTGGAGAAGGTCCGGTCGCTGGCGCCGGCCCGCGCCAATCTCAAGCCCGACCTGGTGGCCGGCCTCACCTTCGCCGTCGTCGCCGTGCCGCAGGCCATGGGTCATGCGCTCCTCGCCACCGTGAATCCGGTGATGGGCATCTTCACGCTGATGGTCGCCGTCCCGGTCGCGGCGGTGACCACCGGATCGGTGTTCATGAACGTCTCCACCACCGCTGCGACGGCGGTGGCCGCGGGAGCGGAGCTGGCGGACATCGCCCCCGGCGATCGCATCGCGGCGCTGGCGGCCCTGGTCCTCCTGGTGGGGGCGATCCAGCTCGTCGCCGGCCTGCTCCGGGCCGGGTCGATCCTGCGCTTCGTCTCGGACCCGGTCATGACCGGCTTCCTGAACGGCGTGGCGGTGCTCATCATCCTCGGGCAGCTCGGGGAGCTCACCGGGTACCGCAGCACCTTCTCGAACGCCGTGGCCCGGGCCCTCGACCTCCTCCTGCGGCTCCACCGGATCGACGTCCGGACCACCGTCATCGGGGGACTGGCCCTGGCGGCGATCATCCTCCTGCTCCGGTCCCGCCTCTCCAAGTTCGCCTTCGTCCTCGCCATCGGCCTCGCCACCGGCCTGCTGGCCCTGCTCTCGCTCCCGGCACTGGATCCCGGCCAGGGCTGGCAGACGGTGCGGATCGTGCGAGATGTGTCGGCCATCCCGCGCAGCCTCCCCGGGCTATCCCTACCCCAGCCCGCGATGCTCCTCACCATGCTCCTCCCGGCCCTTTCGGTGGCCATCATCGGGCTCGTCCAGGGCGCAGGAGTCAGCCAGGCCTACGTCAATCCGGACGGACGGTTCCCGGACGTCTCCCGCGACTTCCTCGGCCAGGGAGCCGCCAACATCGCCACCGGTCTCGTCGGGGGCCTTCCGGCGGGCGGCTCGATCTCGGGCACCGCCCTCATCCTCGGCGCCGGCGCCCGATCGCGCTGGACCAACGTCTTCGGCGGCGTCGCGGTGGCCGTCATCGTGCTCGTGGCCGCACCGCTCGCCGAGATGGTTCCCATGCCCGCCCTCGCGGCGCTCCTCATCGTGGCCGGGTTCCAGGGGCTGCGCATCGAGCAGGCCCTGACGGCGTGGAGGACGGGGTGGGCCCCCGCGGCGGCGATGACGCTCACGTTCCTGGCCACCCTCTTCCTGCCCCTGCACTTCGCCGTGCTTCTCGGCGTGGCCGTCACCATGCTCCTGCACGTCACCCGCGAGTCGAACCGGACCGAGGTGAGCGAGATCGTGCTCGTTCCCGGAGGGATGCCCGAGATCCGGCCCGCTCCCCGCGAGGCGCCCAGCAACCGGCTGACGGTGCTGATCGTCAACGGCAGCCTCTTCTTCGCCGCCGCGAAGAGCGTCGGGGACCTGCTGCCCTCCGTGGAGGGCTCCTCGCGCGCCGTCGTGGCCCTGGCCCTTCGCGGAAAGACCGACCTGGGGAGCACGTTCATCGCCGTCCTCCAGCGCTACGCCCGGGCCCTGCAGGAGCGCGGGGGCAGGTTCATGCTGGTCGGGATCGACCCCGCCGCGCGGGCCCAGCTGGCGCGGACGGGCGCGCTCGCGGTCATCGGCGAGGAGAACGTCTTCCTCGCCACCGAGCAGCTCGGCGCCTCGGTGAACCAGGCGGCTGCCGCCGCCCGTGCCTGGCTCGGAGAGACGCCGTCCGCCGACACGAGGTGAGCCGCCGCCCCGGTCCCCCGGTGGGGCCGGGCCCGGATCACCGCGCCGAGGGGTCCGTCCGCCGCGGGGCGATTCCCTCGTCGATGCGCTCGACGACGTAGGCGAAGAACGGGTTCGACGACACCCGCAGCAGCGCGTCCAGGCTCACGATGAGGGCCCCGCGCTCCCCGCGCCCCGCCATGGCGCCGAGCGCGATCCCGTAGTCCTCCGTCCCGTCGGGCTGCAGCCCGTAGAGCGCGTCGGTCGGCGGGAAGGGCAAGGCCACGTGCGAGAGCGAGAAGACGTCCTGGGGATAGTAGAGCCCCAGCGGGCGCACGGTGACGGTGGTCTGGCCGGCCTCGATGACTCGCGCGACCTCCTCCCGGTCGTCCGGGCCTCCATTCGTGATGATGGTGGTGCGGTAGTTCCGCGGCGGGTCCGGGAGCATGCGCTCCACCAGGGTCTCCATCGAGCTGCGAAGCAGCGGGCTGAACAGCGCCGCCCGGTTGAGGTCGAAGAGGACGAGCTCGCTTCCGTTCCTGGGAAGGTGGGCGTAGAGCGCGTCGACGATGGCCCTGGTGTGGACGGTGTAGTCGAGGACCGACTGGAAGGTGAGGATGGGGGCGATCTCCCCGAGCCGCCCTTCGCGCTCGTACCGGGCGATCCGGCCCTGCAGGACCTGTGTCAGCCGGTGGGACTGGGTCGCGCCGTTCACCGGGAACGAGTTGTACTTGAACGGGTTGAACTCGGGCAGGTTGGAGAGCCAGGCCGCCTTGGCGAAGCGCGGCAGCACGGCGGGGAGCCCGGCCAGGCCGGCGAACCGGGCGAAGCTGGTCACCCCGATCATGGGAGAGATGAGGATCAGGCGATCCGGGCGCGGCAGGGCCTTGTCGCCGAGAGCGTCGAGCGCGTACATCATCGCCAGCGCGCCACCGTTCGAGAACCCCACGATGTGCAGCGGTGCCGAGGGGCCGGACCGCCTCCGGGCTTCCCGCACGGCGAGCCGGGTCGCCGCGTGCCACTCCTCCCATTCCACCGTGGACAGGGCGGCGGGAACGGTACCGTGGGCCGGCAGCCGGGGGGCGATCGAGACCCAGCCCGCCGCGCGGTAGAGGCGGGCGATGTGACGCAGGCTGTACGGAGAGTCGGTGAGCCCGTGCAGGAAGACGACCGCACCGAGCGGCGGACCGTCGGGCTCGAGCACGTAGGAACGGTTCCAGTCCTGCTGGAACCGGGGCGGGTAGATCGGGCTGCCGTCGAAGTAGCGGTTGCCCGGGATCCGATCCTCGTCCTCGAGGCCCCCCTTGAGCTCGGCCTCGAGGCGATCGAAGAGAGCCGCCTCGGCCTTGACGTATCCGGCCCAGTCGGTCCGCTCCATCTCGTCGACGGTCAGCTCCTCCGGGACGTGGGTGTGCCACACCCGGAGCGGCGGCCCGCGCTGGGTCTCGACGATGCGCCCCACGAACAGGGTGAGGACGACGACGGCCGCCAGGATCCCCGCGCGCTTCAGCCAACGAACCAACCCGGCCGTCATACCGCCCTCCCTACGCGAGCGCCTTGGCCTTCAGCGTCGCGTACTCTTCCTGGGTGATGGTCCCGGCGTCGAGCAACGACTTCGCCGTCGCGATCTGGTCCGCCGGCGACTTCCCGGCCACTTCCCGGATGTAGTTCTCGGTGTCCGACCTGGCCTTCTGCACGCTGGCGCGCTGACGTTCCGACATGCTCCTCCCGCGGCTCAGCACGTACACGATGGCCGTGAAGACGGGCAGGAAGATGAGCCCGATGATCCAGATGGCCCTCGATCCCCCACCGAGCTCCGGATCGCGGAAGAGGTCGACGACGATCTGGAAGAGGATGATGAGGTACGAGATGAAGATGAACGACGAGAAGATGAGCCAGACCAGGTCCCAGAAGTTGGACACGTGTATTCCTCCCTTTTCGAGCGGTGAATCTTAGCGCGCACCCGTGCGCCCGTGCCATTGGATCTGGGGTACCCCGACTGCTAGTCTCCGTCCCCGCCATGTCACGCCGAGCAATCGCCGTCCCGATGGGGGCGGCCTGTCTGGGGCTGCTCCTGCTGGCCTCGCCCACCGAGGCCCGGGAGCGGACCGACGTCGTCACCCTCCGCGGAGGCCTCCGCGTCCCCGGCGAGATCCTCCAGATGACGCTCGGCCGCCTGAGCCTCCGAACCGACGACATGGGGAGGGTCTCCATCGAGTGGCTCCGCGTGACCCAGATCGAGAGCACCTACCCGTTCGCGGTCGAGTTCTCGTCGGGAACCACCTACTTCGGCCCTCTCCATCCGTGTCCGGAAGGTGAACTCCTGGTCGGAACCCAATCCGTGCGCCTGGACCAGGTCGTGTCCATCACGCCCGTCAACGACGGGTTCTGGAACAGGGTCCGCGCCAACGCCGACCTGGGCTTCTCCCTCGCCAAGGCGAACAAGGCCCTGACCCTCTCGGCAGGCGGCGGTTTCGACTTCCGGGGGGAGATGTTCGGAGCGTCCGCTGCGTTCAACACCTACGTCCAGGGCAGCGAGCAGGTGGCCGCGACCACCGAGAACTCGCTGGCACTTTCCGGCAGTTACTTCTTCATGCCCTGGCGCGTCAGCCTGCTCGGCGGGCTCGACCAGAACGCCGAGCTCGGCCTCAACATGCGACTGTCGACCGGCGCCGACATGGCCTACGCAGTGATACGGAACAGCTTCATGGAGCTCTGGCTGGCCGCGGGGCTCACCGTTGCCTGGGAGAAGTACACCGGCGTGAACTCGGACGTCGCCGTCGCCGGCTTCTTCGACACGACCTGGCAGGCCTTCCGCTATGCGAGCCCCGAGCTCGACACCGAGATCGTGCTGTCCCTCCTGCCGATCCTGAACGACCTCGGGCGCGTGCGAGGCACGGCGACCGGCAGGGTGAAGTACGAGGTCTTCTCGGACTTCAACGTCGGGCTGAACCTCATGTACACCTTCGACACCCGCCCCCCCGACGAGAGCGCGTCGAGGAGCGACTACCGGCTCACGCTCTCCGTCGGGTGGTCATACCGCCGCTGAACGTCGCCGGCCGGAGCCTGATCCGAACCCGGAAAGAGGAGCGGCCGGCCCCGTGAGGAGCCGGCCGCAAGGTGCGACGCGTCTTCTACCGCCGGCTAGTTCGTGATCACGAAGTCGACGCGCTGGTTCTTGTAGCGCCCCTCCTTCGTGTCGTTCGGCGCGATGGGCTGGTTCCAGCCGAAGCCGACCGCCTCGAGCCGCTCGGGGGCGATGCCCTTCGACACGAGGTAGGCCTTCACGGCCTTGGCGCGGAGGTCCGAGAGCCGCAGGTTGAAGTCGGCGCCAGCCTTGCCGCGCTTCGCCGAGATGGGATCCTTCGAGGCGTGCCCCTCGACCCGGACGTTGAAGTTCGGGTTGGCCTTCATGATCGCCGCCACGTCGTTCAGGATCTCGAAGGACTTGTCCTGGATGACATCCTTGTTGGTCTGGAAGAAGATCACGTCGTCGATGACGATCTTCTTGCCCTCGACCTTGGCGTGCGAGGGCGGGGGCGGAGGCGGCGCGACCGGCTTCGGCGTCACCTTCACGTCGAACGCGACCGCGTCGAGGATCCGGTAGTCCACTTTCTGGCCGACCGACACGCCGTCGAGCAGGGCCGGGTTCTCGACCTTGACCGGGAAGCTACGCCCCTCGGGGCCGGCGAAGGTCACGGTGTTCGTGGCCCTGTCGACGGCGGAGACGGTGGCGGTGCCCTCGGCGAAGACCTCGCCGGCCTCCACGACCTCGTTCGCCCGGGAAGCGGACGCGAACGCGGCCTGGACCTCGGGCTGCAGCGCGGCCTGCCCGCCCTTCTCGGTGACGAAGGTGGCGGAGCGGTACGTCTCGACCACGATCCGGTCCTCGACGTTGATCTTCTCGAGCCCCTGGATGCTCTTCCCCGCGCGAACGGTGCGAACCGTTCCGCTCGGTCCCTTGACGGCGACCATTCGGCCGGCCGGGTCGACCGAGGCCACGACGCCCTCGAGACGGCCCGTCGCCACGGAGCGGAAGGCCAGGAGCTTGTAGGTGTTCTTCGAGGTATCGGGCGTGAAAGTCTGGGCGTCGACGCTACCGGCGGCGAGGCCGATCGTCACGACTGCGACAGCGAACAGGATCCTCTTCATCGGATAGTTCTCCTTCCCAGTGAAGGCGGCTTCCGGCCGCCTCTTCGAGCGGGAATGTAGACCACGGGTATATCCCACCCGCCGCAAAACGCCTCCATATTTGCCGCCGGCACCCACAGGAGTCACGCAGGGTCACAACCGGCACGGCGCCCCACCCCCTTCGGGTATGGCCCGATGCGTCAACGGGCCTATCCTGGCGGGATCCCGGACCAGTTCGTGGGGTCCCTGGGGCCCTGGGCTGGCCGGACCTGCACCGGGAAGCCCGTCAGGTGCGCCATCCCGCTCAGCCGCTCGATCCCCTCGGGACCGTCGGCGGCGAGCAGGTTCACGTTGACGCCACTCGTCCGTGACGCGATCGACAATCCCGATGCGTGCTGGTGTCCCCATCCGTGCGGAAGGGCCACCGTCCCGGCCATGAGGTCGGGCAGGTATTTCACCGGCAGGCGCACGGTGGCGACCCGGGTGGAGACGTCGGCCAGGGCGCCGTCCTCCACCCCCAGGCGGGACGCATCGTCCGGGTGGATGTAGAGGAGGTTGGTACCCGGGGCCGCGAAAGCCTGGATGTTGTGGGTCCAGGAGTTGTGCGTTCCAACGGCGCGCCGCGTCACCAGCTTGAGCTGGTCCCGGCGCCCCTTCTCCTGCTCGAAGACCGATTCCAGCCTCCCCGCCTGTTCCATCAGGCGCCCGGGTGCGAGGTCGACCAGCCGGTCGTCGGTGACAACCCGCTTCTCCAGGAAGTCCCCTCCCCGGTTCGGATCGCGCAGGCGGCCGTGCGGCGTGCGCAGGAGCGAGCGGAACGACCCCTGCCCGGTGGCCCGGAGGATGGCCGAGAGCAGGAGCCGCTGCGGAACGGCCGGCTGCGACCCCGGACGGGGCGCCACCGCCTTCATCGCCTGGAGGAGTCCCTGGGCGATTCGCGAGCCGAAGAGCGGCACGCCGCTCTCCCTGCAGAGGTCCAGGTAGATGGATGCCTCGTCGCGCACGTCCCCCGGCGGCGGCAACACCGCCTCGGTGGCCTGGAGGTAGGGACGCTCCTGCATCCCGAGCATGAGCGGGAAGATGAACGGGAGGTCGGGGCGCTCGAGCGGCGAGGTGCAGGGCAGCACGTAATGGGCCACCGACCCGGTCTCGTTCCTGAAGATGTCGAGGGTGACGAGCAGCTCCAGCTTCTCGAAGGCCTGCCGGAGCCTCCCGGCGTTGGCCATGGTGAGGAGCGGGTTCCCGCCGGTGACGAAGAGCGCCCGGACCTGCTTGTCACCTGGGGTGAGGATCTCGTCGGCGAGGATCCCCCCCGGGAAGCCGTCGTTCACCGACAGGAAATCGCCGACCCGGGATCGGTCGTTGCGCATCAGCGTGCCGGTCTTCTTCCCGAAGGCGGCGAAGTCGATCACCCCGTTGCCGACCAGGGTCCCGCCGGGCCGGTCGAGGTTCCCGGAGACGCAGTTCGCGACCTCCTGGAGCCAGAAGGCGAGCGAGCCGTTGGAGCCCATGTTGACGCCGGTGGAGGAGTAGAGCGCGGCGCCGTCGGCGGTGCGGAAGGCCTCCACCATCTCCCGCAGCTTCCCGGGCGGGATGCGGGTGACCTCCGCCGTGCGCTCCGGCGTCCATGGGGCGCAGAGCTCCCGGACCTCGTCGAGACCCTTCGCGAACCTCCCGATGCGGGCCTCGTCGACGCCGCCGGCGAGCAGCTCCCGGAGGAACGACAGGTAGAAGAAGACGTCCGTGTCGGGCCGGATGAAGACGTGCTCGCCGGCCGCCCGGGCGGTCTCGGTCCGGCGCGGGTCGACGACGAAGATCCGCCCGCCCCGCTCCTCGATGGCCTGGAGCGCCCGGGCCGGATTGGGGACCTGGAGGAAGCTCCACTTCGAGATGACCGGGTTGGCACCCACGATGACGAGGCAGCGGACCCGCTCCAGGTCGGGGAACGGCTGGGTGAACGGGAAGCCGTAGATCTCGCGGGCCACCGCGAACTTGTTCGCGCAATCCTGTGTCGAGGACGAGTACATCGACCGGGATCCGATCCCGGTGAGGAAGCCCTGGGCGAAGACCGGATGGAGCACGCCGAAGCCGGCCGCCGTGCCCACGTACATCGCGATGCTGTCCGGCCCGTGGTCGGCGCGGAGCTGCCGGACCTTGGTCCCGATCTCGCGGAGCGCCCGGTCCCAGCCGATCTTCTCCCACCGGTCGCCGCTGCGCTTCTCCGGGGCGAGCAACCGGTCCGGGGACGCGTAGATCTCGTGCTGGCGGAGCCCCTTCGGGCAGGAGAAGCCCCGGGTTGCGACGTGGTCGTCGTCGGCGCGCACCTTCACGACCCGTCCGTCCTCGGTCTCGACCTCGAGGCCGCAGAGCGATTCGCAGATCCGGCAGAACGTGGTGCGGGTTTCCGTCTTCGCCATGTCGTCCGCCTTCACCTCGAGAGAAGCGCCTGGGCGTCCGCGACCCACGTCGGCACGTCGGGGTCCGCCGACCAGGGAGGCTGCCCCGCCAGTTCCACCGCCCGGAGCAGGGCGGTCCGTCCCCTCGCCCGTTCGTCGTTCTTGAGGAGCGCCTCGCCGAGCGCCACCTGGTTCGGCGGATAGCCGGGGCGCAGTTCCACCGCCTTGCGGGCGTGCACGAGCGCCTCCTCGGCGTCGCCCGGCCCGATGGGCCATCCCGGTGCCCGCAGGAGGAGCAGCGCCAGCACGCGGTCGGGGCCGGCCTCGTCGAGCAGGGGCTCCTGCCGTGCCACCTCCCGGAGGAGCTGGGCCATCCGCTTCAGCCCGTCCTCCACGGTGGTGGGGCGGTCCCTCGCCTGAAGGCCGAGCGCCACGGCCAGCCAGAACTTGCATTCCGGGGAGTCCGGCTCGCGCCGCAGGCACCACTGCCCCGTCTGCACCGCGCTCACGGCCAGGTCGGTCCGGACCTTGACGTCCTTCTCCCGCTCCGCCAGCCAGGACTTGGCCCGGATCGCACAGATCAGCCCGGCCGTCTGCGACTCGTCGGCCTGCGCCGCCGCCAGGCACAATCCCTCGGCCCGCCGGACGGCTGCGCTGTCGGGACGCCTGGCGTACTCCTCGGCCGCCTCCTGGAGCAGCGCATTCGCCGGCACGGTCCCGGCGGGCGCCCGCTGCAGGGTCGCGATGGGCGGCGGCTCCTTGAGCGCCGAGGCGCATCCGGCGCCGAGGAGCAACCCGAGCCAGCCGGCCCGTGCAAGGCGACTCACCTTGCGGCAGCCGCGTACGCCTTGCGAGCGGCGGACAGGGTGGCGGGGTCGAGCGGCACGAATCCCTGGAGCCGGATGGCCTCGAGCGCGGCCGCCCCCTCCGGGCGTTCCGCCAGGCCGAGCAGGGCCTTCTCGAGCGCCTTCCAGCGCTCCTCCGGAACCCGCTTGCCCACCGTCACCACGACGCCGGTGGGCAGCGGGGCCGACCGCGCCACCACCTCGAGCTCCGCGGCGAAGGGGAGCGTGGGAAGCGCGGCGGCCTGGGCGCCGTCGAGGAGGATCGCCACGTTCTCGCCCGACACCGCCTTCCGGAGCGACGTGAGGACCTGGCTCGTCTGGACCACCTTCACGGTCGCAGGCATCCGGCCCCAGCCGGCGAGGGCTCCACCGGTGACGAAGGCAGGCGCGTAGCCGGCGATGGAGTTCACCTGCCACCCGTCGAGCGACGCCGGACCGGTCACCCGCCCCTTCTTCGCGACCAGCGCCCAGACCTCGGTGGGTCCGGCTCCCTTCTGGGAGGCCACGAGGCGAGGCTCGAGGTGCAGCGCATCGCCGTCCTTCAGGAGGAACGGGAGGGAGACCATGCCCATGACCGCATCCGGCTTCTGGAGGCGCTCCGCGCCCGGCCGGTCCTTCTCGAAGTAGGCGGCGGCGATCGAGCCCGCCGGGAGCCCGGCCCGGGCGGCCAGCGCCGCCGCGAAGGCGTCCATCGATGCCTGGGCCTCGGCCGTGGTGCCCGGGTAGCCGGGCGCCACCGCCACGAAGACCGCCGGGTCGACGGCGAGTGCCAGGGTTGCGAGGAGCGTTGCAGGGGTCATCCAGCCTCCGGTCGGCAATCTACCCCGGGGGGACGGGCCGACCAACCGCGATCGGCGCTGGCCGATTGCCCTTGACCGGGAGCACGCGCCTCCGTGAGTCTTGGGCGGTGATCCTGGCCGCACCCACCATCGCACGTGCGCGCCGGTTCCTCCTTCCCACCGTCCTCCTCCTCGCCCTCGTCCCCGTGCTCGCCGCGGCGGCACCGCCCGGTGGCCCTTACCACGCGGACGTGACCCTGCGGGACGGGAAGGTCCTCACCCTGCACGCCGCCCGCGCCGGGGTGTCCCCGGAGGTTCGCGCACGAGCCGCCAGCCAGGCCCTTGCCGACGCCCTGGAGGCCGATCCCTCCGAGGGAGCCGCAGTCGAGATCCAGGGCGACCTCGCCACGATCCGGGTCGGCAAGACGCCGATCCTCGAACTCGGGCCGGAAGACGTCGCCGCAGCAGGGGCGAAGGGCCTCGAGGATCTCTCCCGGTCGGCGGCTGCCGCGGTCGACCGGGCGCTCCGGGTCGAGAGGCGCCGCGCACGCATCGCCGAGGTGGTATTCGACGTCTCGCTCCTGGTCCTCTCCGGGCTGGTGGCCTTCCTCCTCCTCCGCAAGATCGGCGACCTGGACCGCCGCCTCGAGGCAACGCTGCGGGAGCGAAAGGGGCGAACACCTGCTCTCCGGCTGCGCGGGGTGGAACTGGTCAGTCCCCACGGGGTTGCGGGGGCCCTCGCCGTGGCCGTGCGCATCGGGCGCCTCGTCCTGCAGGTGTTCATCGCCTACGCCTGGCTGATATTCGCCCTTTCCCTCTTCCCCTTCACGCGGGGCGTGGGACTTCGCCTCGGGAAGGTGGTCCTGGGTCCGGCCGCGGACACGGTTGCCCGGGTGGGGGGGGCCCTCCCCTCCACCATCGCCGCCCTGGTGGCGGGAGCGCTCCTGTGGCTCGCGCTCCGGGCAGTCCGGCTGTTCTTCGGAAGCGTCGCCGCCGGCGAGACCCACCTGCGCTGGGTTCCCGCCGAGCTCGCCGTCCCCGTCGGCCAGTTGCTCCGGGTCGCCATGGTGGTCGTGGCCGCGGTCTTCGCGGCGCCGGTCCTGACCGGGAGCGACGAGGGGATGCTGTCGAACGTGGGCCAGGCCGCGTTGCTCGCCGTGGCCCTGGCGGCCGCGCCGGCCCTGGCGAACGTCGCGGCCGGGTTGCCGCGCCTCCTCGGCAGGGTCTACCGGACCGGCCACGTCGCCGAGATCGGATCCACGAGCGGGATCGTGCGCGAGGTCGGCCTCCTCGACGTGGAGGTCGAGGACTCCTCCGGACGCCGGGTCCTCGTCCCGCACCTCGCCGCGCTCGTCTCCGCCACCCGCCTCCCTGGGCTCGCGGCGGCTGCCAGGTTCGAGCTCGCCGTCGACCCCACCGAGGACCAGGCGCTCGTCCGCGAGATCCTCCTGCGCACCGGGGGGCCGGGGACCGCCGCCGACCTGGTGCGGCTCGACGCCTCGGGCGCTCTCTATCGCGTGGCCGGGCCGGGCGCCGACCTCGCGGTGCGCGTCGCCTCCGCGCTGAGGGCCGAAGGGGTGAAGCTGGGTCACCGGCGGCCGGGAGCGGCGGGGGCGGCGTGAGCACCCTGCAGTCGCTGTTCGTCCTCCTCCTCGTGGCCTACATGGGCGGGTTCCTCATGGGAGGGCGCGGACTCCGCGGGCGAGGCCTTCCGTCCGGATCCGAGTGGCTCGTGCTGGGATTCGTCGCCGGGCCCGGGGCGCTCGGTCTCGTGGGCGGCGCCGAGCTGGTCCATTTCGCGCCCCTCCTGCTCCTCGCCACCGGCTGGATCGCGCTCCTCGTGGGCTTGACCTTCGGCGTCGACGGCGAGCGGCGCATCGGCGCGGGCGCCATCGCACTGGGGGTCGTGGCTGGGCTCCTCTCCTTCGGGGCGGTGGCGGGTGCGGCCTGGCTGGTCCTCGACCGGATCCCGGCCGCGGGAGCCCTCTTTCCGGACCGGGCCCAGCGGGTGAACCTCGCCGTCTGCCTCGGCGCAGCCCTCGCCGACACCTCGCGCCACGTCGCCCGCTGGGCGTCCGAGCGGCTCGACGCCCGTGGACCGGTCCTGGACCGGGTGTCGGGGATGATCCGATCCGACGACGTCGTCCCCATCGCCGCGCTGAGCGTCCTCGTCTCGGTCGACACCTCGAGAGGTCTCCCGGCGCTTCCCCTGGTCGGTCTCGCGCTGGGAGGCCTGCTCGGCGTCACCTTCGCCGCACTCCTCGGACGGACGCTCCGTGCTGGGGCCTTCTGGTCCCTGCTCTTCGGATTCTCGCTCCTCGCCACCGGCCTCGCCGACCTGGTCGACCTCTCGGTGCTGGGAACCGGGTTCTCGCTGGGGCTGCTGCTGGCCTTCGCCTCCCCGCTGCGCCGGCAGGCGAGGAAGATGGCGGGAGGCGTCGAGGGCGCCATCCTCCTCCCGGCCCTGTTCCTCGCCGGAGCCCGCACCACCGTGCCCGCCGCCCCCGCTCTCTGGATCCTGGGCGCCGCCCTGCTCGCCCGGCTGGCGTCGGGCATCCTCGTGGCCGCGATCGTGGCGGTCGTGGATCCCCGGGCGCGCCGGGCCGGGCCCTGGCTCGCCCTCGCCTTCTCGTCCTCCGGCCCGCTGGGCATCGCCATTGCACTTTCCGTGGACCTTCGCTATCCCGGCGCGGTCGGCGACCTGGTGCTCGCGACCACCGTCGCCACCGCGGTGGCCGGGGAGTTCCTCGGCCCTCCGGCCCTCCGTCGCGCCCTGGTGCAGGCCGGGGAGGTGCCCCCGTGAGCGCGCCCACCGTGAAGGGCCCGGTCACCCGGCTGGTCGAGCTCGTCGCCCTGATCGGCCTCTTCGCCCTCATGCTGGGGGTCGACCGGCTGCCCGGCGCCCCTGGCGGGGAGTGGATGCGCACCGGGCGCGTCCTGGCCGCCGTCGGGTTCTTCCTGCTGGCCGGGACCCTGGCCTCGAGTCTCCTCGAGGTGCTCCGGCTCCCGCACCTGACCGGCTTCCTGCTCGCGGGGATCGTCGCCGGCCCCCACCTGCTGCACGTGGTCGACCACGAGACCGTGGCGGACCTCTCGATCGTCAACTCCCTCGCGCTCTCCCTCATCGCGCTCGCCGGCGGCGCCGAGCTGCGGCTCGCGGCGGTCCGTCGTGGGTTCCGCAGCCTGGCCGCCGCCACGGTGGTCCAGAACGGCCTCGCACTCCTGGTGATTCCCATCACCTTCGTCCTGGCGCGGGACCTGGTCCCGTTCACGCGGGAGATGGAGCTCCCGGCGGTCTTCGCCGTGGCCCTCCTCTGGGGCGTGGTCTCCATCACCCGTAGCCCCTCCGCGGTCATGGGCATCCTCAGCCAGACCCGGCCGGCCGGCCGCCTCACCGACTTCACGGTCGGGTTCGTCATGACCTCCGACGTGGTCGTGGTGGTCCTGCTCGCGCTGGTGATGACGGCGGTGCGCCCGCTGCTCGAGCCGGGGGCGACGCTCTCGCTCGGCGCGTTCGGCGCTCTCGGCCACGAGCTCCTCGGGAGCGTCGCCATCGGGACCACCCTCGGGCTCCTGCTCGTCGCCTACCTCCGATTCGTGGGCAGGCAGGTGCTGCTCGTGCTGCTCCTCATCGGGCTCGTGGTGGTGGACGCCATCGCCTACCTGCGCTTCGAGTGGCTGCTCACCTTCCTCACAGCCGGCTTCGTGGTGCAGAACTTCTCCCGGCAGGGGGACAAGCTGCTCCACGCCATCGAGAACACCGGCGAGGTGGTCTACGTGATCTTCTTCGCCACGGCCGGAGCCCACCTCGACCTGGGCCTGCTCGCAACGCTCTGGCCGGCCGCACTGCTCTTCTTCGGCGTCAGGGCGGCAACCGCCGTCGTCGGCGCGCGCCTCACGGCAAGGCTCGTGGGCGACCCGCCCGAGCTGCGCGCCTGGGGCTGGGCCGGCCTGGTCTCGCAGGCCGGCCTGGCCCTGGGAATCGCCGCGAAGATGCAGGGGCAGTTCCCCTCGTTCGGCGCCCAGTTCGGCGCCCTGGCCGTGGCCGCCGTGGCGCTGAACGAGCTCGTCGGACCGGTCCTGTTCAAGCTCTCGCTCGACCGGGCCGGGGAGAGCGGCCGCGCGAACGAGCCCGGAGCGGGACCCGGCTAGCCCGGCAGGGATCCGGGCACCGGACCCGGAATCACCACCGGCTCGGCCGTGGAGACCGGGCCCGCCGGAGGGGGACCAGGTTCCGGAGGGTTCGGCGCCCCGGCCTCCACCTGCATCCCGTGCAGGTAGGTGTAGCCCCGCATGACCCCCTCGTAGAACTGGGAGAGCCCCACGCCCTCCTTCGGCCGGATGCTGCCGTCCTTCATCCGGGCGTCGAGCGCGGTCTTCACCCGGCGCACCAGGTCGGCCGGCTCGTAGAGGAGAGACTGGAGCACCTTGTCCACGTGATCGCCCCGGATGATCTCTCCCAGGTAGAAGTCCTCCGGGTCGTCGTCGTCCACGTAGACGTGGACCTCGTTCACCCGGCCGAACAGGTTGTGCATGTCGCCCATCACGTCCTGGTAGGCGCCGTTCATGAACATGCCGAGGAAGTAGGGCTTCCCGGGCTCGAGGGCGTGGAGCGAGAGGGTCTCGTCGACGCCCTCCCCCTCGATGAAGCGGTCGATCTTCCCGTCGGAGTCGCAGGTGATGTCGACGATGGTGCAGTCCTGGGTGGGCGCCTGGGCGAGACGGTGCAGCGGCACGATGGGGAAGAGCTGGTCGAAGGCCCAGTGGTCGGGCGCGCTCTGGAAGAGGGAGAAGTTCGCCATGTACTGGTCGGCGATCTTGTCGCCCAGGTCGCGGGTGTCGCGGGGAAGCCGCTTCTTGCCGCGGTTCAGGGCCACCAGGGTCCGCGCCAGCTTCCAGAAGAGCGACTCGACGGTGGCCCGCTCCTCCAGGCCCAGGATGCCCAGCTTGAACATCTGCAGGGCCTCCTCCTTCTTGGCCACGGCGTCGTGGTAGACCTCGGCGCGGTTCCGGGGCGAGAGCGACGCCACGATCTCCCGCATCTCCCGGACCACCTTGTGCTCACCGGGCTGCACCACCGAGGCGGCGCTGATCTCGGCCCGGGATCCGATCTCGATGCTCCCGAAGACGTTCATGATGATGCAGGAGTGGTGGGCGGTGACGGCGCGTCCCGACTCGGACACGATGTGCGGCTCGGGAACGCCCTCGTTCGCGCAGATGCGCTGGACGTTGTAGATGACGTCGGCGGCGTACTCCTCGAGCGTGTAGTTCATCGAGGAGGCGTACTCCGGCGTGCGCGACCCCACGTAGTCGACGCCCAGCCCTCCCCCCACGTCGAAGTACTCGATGCCGAGCCCCATCTTGCGCAGCTTGGCGTAGAGGCGCGCCCCCTCGTTGACGGCGTCCTTGACGACCCGGATCTCGGTGAGCTGGCTGCCCACGTGGAAGTGGAAGAGCTTGCAGAGGTGCTTCTTGCCGGCGGCCTCGAGGATGCGGACCGCCTCGATCAGCTCCGGCGTGGTCAGGCCGAACTTGGCGAAGTCCCCGGAGGACGACTCCCACTTCCCGGTGCCCCGGGTGGACAGCTTGGAGCGCAGCCCGATCCAGGGGTCCACGCCGACCTCCTCGGCGGCCTTGAGCAGGGCGGGGAGCTCGGAGAGCTTCTCGATCACCACCACCACCTTGCGTCCGAGCTTCCGGCCGAGCAGGGCGAGGCGCATGTACTCCTCGTCCTTGTACCCGTTGCAGATGGTCAGGGCGTCGGGATCGGCGTTGTAACCCAGCACCACCATCAGCTCGGCCTTGGAGCCGGCCTCGAGCCCGTAGTGGTAGGGCGAACCGGCGTCGAGGATCTCCTCGACGACCTCGCGCATCTGGTTCACCTTGATCGGGTAGACGCCGTAGTAGCCGCCCCCGTAGCCGAGCTCGGCCACCGCCTTGCCGAAGGTCTCGTTGAGGAAGCGTACCCGGGCCCGCAGGACGTCCATGAACCGCACGTTGACGGGGAACCCCAGGCCTCGCTCCTGGATGTCCTCGACCACGTCCATGAGGTCGATGGTCGGACCGCCCGGACCGTGCGGGTGGACCACCATGTGCCCCTTCTCGTTCACCGAGAAGAAGCCGGCACCCCAGCCGGCCATGTTGTAGTACTGGATGGCCCGCTCGATGGACCAATCCGACGCGGGAGTGGCCGTGGTGGCGTCGCTCTTCTGCTCGGGCAGGTTCATCCAGGACCCATGTACGACGTGGCGTCGAAAAATTGAAGGCGTTATCTAGCCCGGGCCCTTGCCGCCTGCCCGTCCCTCGAAGTCCTCCACCCCCGACCCCTCCCGCCCCACCGGCCTCGGCGGGCGGCTGAGGGCGGCGGCAGGCGTCTTCGCGCAGGTCCAGGGCACCTTCCGGCTCGTCTGGGAGGCCGACCGGCGGGGCACCGTCGCCATCGCCGCCCTCACCGGGGTGGCGGCGCTGCTGCCCGCGCCGGTCGCCTGGGTGGGAAAGCTCATCATCGACGGGGTGATGGAGGCCGCCCGCTCCGGATCGCCCGGCGCCCGGGACCGGGTGGCGCGGCTGGTCCTCGTCGAGCTCGCCCTCCTGGCCGCCTCGCTCGTGGTCGGCCGGCTCCTGGGGCTGCTCCGGGAGCTCCTGCGAACCCACCTCGGAAACCGCATCAACGTGGCCATCCTGGAGAAGGCCCTGTCCCTCGAGCTGCGCCACTTCGAGGATGCCGAGGTCTACGACAAGATGCAGAACGCGCGGCGGGAGGCCTCCTCGCGCCCCCTCGCCCTCGTCATGCAGGCCTTTGGGGTGGCCCAGAACGCGGTGACCCTGGCAGCCCTCTCCGCCCTGCTCTGGCGCCTCTCCCCCTGGAGCGTCCTCGTCATCGTGGGGGCATCCATACCCGCCTTCGTCGCCGAGGCCCGCCTCTCGGCCGAGTCCTTCCGGGTCAACACCTGGCGCGCCCCGGAGGGGAGGCGCCTCAATTACCTGGAATGGATCCTCACCCGCGACTCCCACGTGAAGGAGGTCAAGCTATTCGACCTCGGGCCGCTCGTCCTCGGGCGCTACCGGGACCTCTTCTCGAGGTTCTACGACGAGGACCGGCGGCTCGCGGTCCGGCGCCTCGCGGCGGGAACCGGTTTCGGGATCCTGGCCCTCGGCGCCTTCTACGGGATGTACCTGATGGTGGCCGACCGGGCGGCGCGCGGAGAGCTCTCGCTCGGCGACATGACCCTCTACCTGGTGATCTTCCGCCAGGGCCAGTCGGCCTTCCAGGGGATCCTGTCCGCCGTGGGGGCCATGTACGAGGACGCGCTCTACATGTCGAACCTGTTCGCGTTCCTCGCCATCCCGACCACCGGGGAGCGGGCGCGCATCGACCCGCCGGCGACGGCGCCGCGCGGCGCGCCGCTCGCCATCTGCTTCGAGGACGTGTCCTTCCGCTATCCGTCGCGACCCGGGTGGGCGCTCCGCAACGTGAGTCTCCGCCTCGAGCCGGGGGAGACGCTCGGGCTCGTCGGGGAGAACGGTGCCGGGAAGAGCACGATGGTGAAGCTGCTCCTCAGGCTGTACGACCCTACGGAGGGGCGGATCACCTACGGGGGCGTGGACATCCGGGACCTCGACCCGCGCGACCTCCGCTCCCGCATCGGCGCCGTGTTCCAGGACTTCGTCCGGTACCAGTTCACCGCTGCCGAGAACATCGGCTTCGGCAGCCCCGCCCACGCCGACGACCGGCCGCGCATCGCCGAGGCGGCCAGGCGGGCCGGCGCCACCTCGCTGGTCGAGGCCCTGCCCAGCGGCCTCGACACCGTGCTCGGCGGGTGGTTCGAGGCGGGGCACGAGATCTCCGCCGGCCAGTGGCAGAAGCTGGCGGTGGCCCGCGCCTTCATGCGCGATGCCGAGATCCTGGTCCTCGACGAGCCCACCGCCAGCATCGACGCCGAGGCCGAGCACGAGCTCTTCGTCCGCTTCCGCGAGCTCGCCGCGGGGCGGACCGCCATCGTCATCTCCCACCGGTTCTCGACCGTCCGGATCGCCGACCGGATCGCCGTCCTCCACGGAGGGCGGGTCGAGGAGCTGGGAACCCACCGGGAGCTCCTCGACCGGGGCGGTCGCTACGCCCACCTCTTCTCCCTGCAGGCCCAGGGCTACCTGGACTAGGAGTTCCCCATGCGCGGTGCCGAACAGATCCCCTGGCTCTACGACACCGGGATGGCGATCCTCGAGCGCCTCGGGCTCGGCCCCTGGCGCCTCTGGCTGGTCGAGGGCGCTCGCGGCCGGACCCTCGATCTCGGCTGCGGCACCGGCCGCAACCTCCCCCTCCTCCCGGGGGGTGCCCGGGCGGTGGGGGTCGACCCGTGCGCCCAGAGCCTCGCTCGAGCCCGCCGCCGGTCCCCGGAAGCCATGCTGGTCCGGGCCCGGGCCGAGGCGCTCCCGTTCAAGGACGGATCCTTCGACACCATCGCCAGCGGGCTCGTCCTGTGCTCGGTGTCGGACCCGGCTCGAGCGGCGTCCGAGATGCTGCGGGTCCTCGCGGCCGGCGGATCGGTCCGGGCGCTCGAGCACGTCCGCTCCCCGGAGCCCTGGAAGGCCCGGCTCCAGGACTGGAGCCAGCCGGCCTGGACCGCCCTCTCCGGAGGGTGTCACCCCAACCGGGAGACCGAGAGAACCCTGGAGGAAGCCGGCCTCTTCATCGACCCCGCCAGCCGTCGCGCCCGCGACACCATGCGCCGCTTCGAGGCCCGGCCGCGCGGCCGCTGACCGGCCCTCACCCTCGCCGGAGGATCTCCAGGGCAGCGGCCATGTCCGGTGGGACCGGGGCCTCGAACCGGCGCAGGCGCCCGGTTCGCGGATGGCGGAACGCAAGCCTCCAGGCGTGGAGCGCCTGCCGTCCCACGGCCGCAGCCGCGTGGCGGACCGGATCGGCCGGCCCGAGCCGCGCCTCCCGGCGGGCTCCACCGTAGGCGGCATCGGCCAGCACGGGGTGTCCGGCCTCGGAGAGGTGGACCCGGATCTGGTGGGTGCGCCCGGTGTGGAGGGTCACCTCGGCGAGCGTGGCTCGGTCCCCGAAGCGCTCGCGCACCCGCCACTCGGTCAGGGCCCGCCTGCTCCCTTCACGGCTCGTGAAGCGCTTCCGGTCGCGGGGGTGGCGTCCGTAGGGGGTCTCGAGCCGTCCCGTGTCGGGGAGCCGGCCGTGGACCAGCACCAGGTAGACCTTCTCGACGGTGCGGGCCTGGAACTGGGCCTGGAGATCCGCCAGCGCCGCCTCGGTTCGCGCCACCACCAGGCAGCCGGAGGTCTCCTTGTCGAGCCGGTGGACGAGGCCGGGCCGATCCCCGCCGGAAGCTGCCACACCCAGCCGGTGCAGCAGGGCGTTCACCACGGTCGAGTGGGGCGTTCCCCGCGCTGGATGGACCACCATGCCGGCGCGCTTGTCGAGGACGAGCAGGTCCCGGTCCTCGTGGAGCACGGCGAGGGGGAGATCTTGAGGAACCACTCCGGACGGCTCGGGGTCGGGGACCTCGACGGTGATCCTCTCGTTGCCGCGGAGCCGTGCCGCCGCCTTGGCAGGCCGCCCGTCCACGAGCACGCGTCCCTCGGCGAGCAGGCGCTGGACCTTGGCGCGCGACAGCGAGGGAGCCAGGTGTGACACGGCCAGGTCGAGGCGGACGCCCGCCTCGCCCCGCCCCGCCTGGAACTCGTGGTGCTCGGCCAGCGGCCCCTCGCCTCACCAGATCCGGGACTTCACGTGTCCCTTGGGGCGCAGGATGACGTCGACGATGGCGCGATCGTAGTAGTTGGTCCGGCCGTACAGATCCGGAGCGACGCGCGAGCGGTACAGCTCCCGCCCCTCCTCGATCTCCTCGCGCAAGGCGTCGAAGAAGGTGTCCTGCTCGATGGAGCGGACGATCTTCTCCTCGTTGTAGAGCGACACGTCGGAGCAGATGGCGCGCGCCAGGCGCATGGCCTGCTCGGGTGCCTCGATGAGCGGCATCCGGTGATGCTAGCCCGCCCCCCGCCCCGGTCAAGATGCGATGCGCCTATCGCCCACCCTTGGAGGCTCCGGCAGCCCTTTCCAGGTACGACCGGGACACCTTCTGGCCGTCGAGCCGGAGCTCTCGCGCGATGCACATCACGATGCCGCGCAGGTAGACGGCAACGGGGAGCTCGGCGAAGCGTTCAGCCTCCACGGCCTCGATGTGGAGCCGGGAGAGCTTGGTCCGCTCCGACATCTGGGCCACGGTCAGCCCCCTGGCCTCGCGAGCCTGCCGGATGAGCTCCCCGGTCCACGGTGACCCTTCCGGGGGAAGGAAAGGCCGGGACGGTTCCACGTCGGTCGGAGGAGCTGCCGGGACGGGAAGCGGGAGCGGGGCCGGCGGCGCCTCCTGCGTGGGGCGAGCCGGCCGGGCGTCCTCCGCGGGGAGCCGGGCGTCGTAGGCCGCTCGCGCCTCGGGGTCGAGCAGCACCTCGTACGCCTCGTCGATGCGAGCGGCCAGCCCCGCCGCCACGTCGGGAGTGAGGAGCGTGTACGCGGCGAGCGATCCGGGCCCGTACAGCACCCGCGCCCGCTCCCAGGCTCGCTCGATCTCCTCGGGCGTGGCCGAGGGCGACACCTCCAGGAGCTCGTAGAAGCTCTGCTCGAGGATTCGCTTCATCGATCAGTCCCGCAGCTCGACGTTCCAGTAGGCGGCGTCGACCATGCCCAGGAACGGTATCCACTGCCTGTAGAGAGCGCGACGCGCCGCGGCCCGGAAGACCGCCGTCCACTGCGGCCGGACGGGGTGGCGCCGGAGCCGCATTCCCGCCTCCTCCGGCGTCCGGCCTCCCTTTCGGAGGTTGCAGGAGACGCAGCTGCAGACCACGTTCTCCCAGCTCGTCGAACCCCCGCGGGAGCGGGGGACCACGTGATCGAGGTTGAGATCGGAGCGCGGCATGCGCCTGCCGCAGTACTGGCAGGTGCTCTCGTCCCTGGCGTACACGTTCAGGCGGGAGAAGCGGACCCGGTGGTTCGGCAGATGGGCATGCGCCACCAGCACGATCACCCGTGGCACGCGAACGGCCCGGGTGGGCGTGTGGATGGCCTCGGCGTCCGCGGCGGCGGCGAGCGCGGCCCAGCTCTCGAAATCGAAGAGCCGGAACTGCTCGTCGAGCGCTCGCGCGACACCCTGGTAGAGCAGCGACACGGCCCGCCGGACCGAGGTCACGTGGATCGGCTGGTAGACCCTGCTGAGGACCAGGACCGAGGTGTCGAGCATCGGGGGAAAACCTACCACGGGACCTTGCAGCGCGCCCGGGTGGCCGGGCGCGAGGTCCTACGGGGGCGGCGGGGGAAGCCGCTGCACCAGCCGTACGGGTCGCTCCCCGTCTCGTCCGTAGAGCATCCGGTAGGCGGCATAGCTGCGCAGGACCCGCTTCACGTACCCACGCGTCTCCTGGATGGGGATCTCCTCCACGAACTCGTCGAGCGGCAGGTCCCCCCTCGACCGCCACCAGGCCCGGGCGTTCCCCTCCCCGGCGTTGTAGGCCGCGAGAGCCAGGGGGGCGGACCCCCCGAACCGATCGAGAAGGTTCCCCAGGTAGGACGCCCCGAGCCGGATGTTGAGGCGCGGATCGGTCAGGTCGTGCACGGAGGGTGCGGGAAGCGCCAGGCGCTTCGCGGTCTGCGCAGCGGTCCGGACCATGAGCTGGGTCAACCCCACCGCCCCCGCCGACGAGACCACCGCTGGGTCGAGGGCGCTCTCCTCCCGCATGAGCGCCTGCAGGAGGTCCGGCGGAACGCCGGCCGGAGGCGCGAAGCGGACCACCAGGTCGCGCCAGGCGGGCGGGTAGGCCATCTGCCAGACCCGGAGTCCCATCCCGGCCGGGGGCTCCCGCAGCACCTGCCGTCCCTGGGCCCGGAGCAGACGGTGAGAGGCGCGCGAATCCCCGGCCCGCTCCAGCAACTCGGCGAGTAGGAGGAGCGGCTCGGGGTGCTCCTTGCTCGCGGCGAGCGCCTTCCGGTCGATGGCGTTGAGCTCCTCGACGGCCTCCCGGTCCATGTCGAGCCGGAGGAGCTGGAGGGCCGCCCGGAAGTGGGGGTCTCCTGCGAGGAGGCCGGACCGGTAGCGGAATCCCTTCCGGCTCGTCCCCGGGGGGTGGAGCTCGGTGACCTTGCGTCCGGTCTCGGCCAGGCGCGCCCGCGCGAGAAGGCCGTAGTAGTCGCCCGGGTAGAGCCGCACCACCTGTTCCCAGGCCTTCCGGGCCTTCTCGCGGTCCCCCTTCCCGTTGCGCTGGAGGAGCGTCCGGCCTCGCCAGTACTGCGCGCGGGCATGCTCGTAAGGATCGGTCGCCCGGTAGAGCTCCTCGATCCGCGCGAACGTGGCCAGCGCCCCGTCCAGGTCTCCCAGGCGCCGGTTCAGCCACGCTGTCCGGAAGAGGGCATCGGCCCGGAAGTCGCCCTCGGGATACCGCGCCACCAGCTCGTCGAGCTGGGCGAGGGCCTCGTCCACGTCCCCCTCGCGGACCAGCAGGTCCGCGGCGAAGTAGAGGGCATCGTCGGACTGGGCGTGCTCGGGGTACTCCTGCGCGAACCTCCGGTAGGTCTCGATCCCGGAGGCATTTGCGACGTTGGCCTGGGCCACCGACAGGAGGTAGAGCGCCCGAGGCCGCAGCGCGGGGTCGGTGCACAGCTCGACCACGGGTCCGAGCTCCTTCGCCGAGTCGCCGTACTGCCTGAGCTTCCGGAGGGCCTTGCCGCGAACGAATGCCGCCCGGCAGGAGAGCGGCGCATCCGACGCCAGGGAGGGGAGCCGCTCCCCGAGCCGTCGGGCTTCGGCGAGCGCCAGCTCGTTGCGATTCCAGTCGAGGAGCGCCTCGGCCCTCCGGAGCACGTCCTCGTCCCCGGGCGGCGCGCCATCGGGCAGGGGAAGCGCCTCCAGGCGGGTCCGGCACTCCTTCGCCTCCCCGGAGAGCGCGTGGCCCGCCCAGCATTCGAGGAAGATCCTCCGGGCCTCGGGAGCGCCGCCGGGTTCCTCGGAGAGGATCCTCCCGGCCATCAGCAGCGCGCGGGGAGCGGGGTCCCCCCGGGAAAGGTCTCCCGGCGCGGGAAGCACGAGCAGGGGATTCGAGCGCCTCGACCGCCTCCCTGCCCCTCCCGGACGCGGCGAGCAGCCGTGCGATGGAGAGGCGCGCCTGGGGCCAGAGCACGGACTGTCGCGGGACGCGGCTCCAGGCCTCGATGGCCCGCTCCGGGTCGCCTCCCGCCTCGGCGGCGGCCGCCGTGAGGGCCTCCACCCGGTCGGCGATCGCGGGGAGCCCGAGGGCGAGGCCCTGGAGGTCCCGCTCGGCGGCCTGGGCGTCCCCCGCCGTGAGCGCGCTCCGTGCCCGGAGGAACCGGATCTCCGCCGGGGTGCGCCTCGTCGAGGGGGGGCGGACGTCCGCCTCCCTCACCACGGCAGGCGTCGGGGCGGCGACCAGGAGGATGAACAGTGCGACGGACAGCATCCTGGAGGGAATCTGGGGGACGACCGCCCGCCGGTCAAGCGCGCGACCGGCGCGCCGTTCTGGCTTAGGATTCGAACCGGTGGACATCCGCGACCAGGCAGCGCTCCTCGCCGCCATCGTCACCCTGGCCCTGGCCGGGGCTGCGCTGCTTCGCTCCGCGCGCCCCCGCTCCTTCACGCTCTTCGCGCTGCTCTCCCTCGACCTCTTCGTCTTCTCGGCGGCCGAGTTCCTCCACGGTCTTCCCGGAGCCCAGGCCGGCCACGAGGTGTGGAAGCGGCTCGCCATCGGCGCCGGTTCGCTCCTCCCGGCGGCCGCGATGGCCTTCTTCCTCGAGTTCCTCGGGGTGAAGCGGCGTCCGGCGCGGCGCGCCCGGGACCTCATGCTGGGTGGATCCATCTTCGGCCTGGTGGTCGCGGTCTCCCCGCTCGCGCGCTCCGACCTGGCCTCGCTCCTGGTCGCCGGGTTCGTCCTGCTCGCCCTCACCGCCGTCCTGTCCGTGGTCTGGCGCGAGACGGCCGCCGCGCCCACCCGGGCCGACCGGGCCCGTCTCACCTACGTCCTCGTCGGGGCCATGGTGGTGGGCACGCTCGCCTTCCTCGACTTCCTCCCCCGGATCGGCATCGCGTATCCGCTCGAGGGGCTCGGGTTCATGGCGCTCACGCTGTACATGTTCCTGCTCCTGCAGGCATTGCTGCGGCGACGCCTCCTCGACCTCCACGAGTTCCTGGGCAAGATCGCGGTGGTCACGCTGCTCGGGCTGGTGCTGGCGAGCATCTACGGCGGGCTCGTCTCCTGGGTCGGCGTGCGCCCCGGGCTCTTCTTCTTCAACACCCTGGTCGCGTCGTTCGTGATCCTCTCCCTCTTCGACCCCATCCGCTCCAAGGTCGAGGAGTGGGTGGTGGTGAACCTGTTCCCGGAGCGCTACGAGCTCGTCCGCGAGCTGGAGACGCTTCGGGACCGGGTGGTGAACGTCATCGATCCGGGCGAGCTGGAGCGCCTCGTCCTGGATGGCCTCACCGAGACGCGACGGGTGACCCACGCATCCCTCTGGCTCGTCTCCGAGGATCGCCCGGGCTACCGGCTGCTGGCCTTCCGGGGGCCGGAGCCGGTCCCCTTCCTCGAGGCCGGAACCGCGCGGGCCCTGCTCCGGGCGGCAGGGGACGGCAGGCGCGCGCTCCTGCTCGAGAACCTCGATCGCCGCATGGCCGAGTTGCAGGCCGAGTACCCGCCGGCGAAGGGAGATGCGGCGGCGGCCCCGGCGCCCCCCGAGGTGTCCCAGGAGCTCGAGCGGATCATCGACGCCCGCGAGGCCATGGCCCTCATGAAGGCCGGCATCTGCATGCCGCTCGCCGCCGGCGACCGTGTCGCCGGCTTCCTCGCTTGCTGGGACGAGCGGGTCCAGGAGGCATTCGCCTCCGACGAGATCGCCGCGCTGATCGAGCTCGCCGACCGGTGCGCGGTGGTCATCGACAATTCCAAGCTCTACCAGCAGATGAAGGAGCGAGACCGGCTCGCGGCACTGGGAGAGATGGCCGCCGGCCTGGCCCACGAGATCCGCAACCCGCTCGCCGCCATCAAGGGCGCCACACAGTACCTCGATCCCCGGCGACTCCCCATCGACGACAGGGAGTTCCTCGAGATCATCGTGGAGGAGGTCGACCGGCTGAATGGCGTGGTCACCGCCTTCCTGGACTACGCCCGCCCGCTGAAGACGAGCATGTCCCCGGGGGACGTCGGCGACATCCTGCAGCGCACCTTCAAGCTCCTCGCGCCCCAGGTCCCGCCTGGCATCGAGGTGGCGATCGACGCCGCGCCCGAGTTGCCTCCGGTCAACTGTGACGCCGAGCAGCTGAAGCAGGTCTTCCTCAACCTGGCGCTCAACTCCTTCCAGGCGATGCCCAGGGGCGGGCGATTGCACGTCGAGGCCCGCCTCGCTCGCGACGATCTGGCCGGCTGGCGGGAGCCCCGCTTCCGCGATGCCCGTGTCGAGGTCCGCTTCAGAGACACCGGCCCCGGGATCCCGCTGGACGCCCGGGAAAGCATCTTCGTGCCTTTCTACACGACCAAGGAGAAGGGAACCGGGCTCGGACTCGCCATCAGCCAGCGCATCATCAAGGCGCACCACGGTTCCCTGACCGCCTCCATGGCCCCGGAGGGCGGGGCGGAGTTCACCGTGTCCCTCCCCTCGATCCCGGTCGAGGCGGCCGGCGCCGCGCAGCCGGCCGCCGGCACCTCCCCGGACGCCCGGCGCGCCCGCCGCCGCCGCCGCCCGCCCTGATGGCACCCCCCGGCCACTCGTGCTAACAGGACGGGCCGTGGCGCACGTCCTCATCGTCGACGACGAGACCAACATCCGCCGGGTCCTCTCGGCGATGCTGAAGCGGGACGGCTACGAGGTCACGACGGCCGAGGACGGCGAGCAGGCCCTCGCGGCGATGAACCGCGCCCCCGTCGACGTGGTGGTGACCGACCTCGTCATGCCGCGCATGGGTGGTCTCGACCTGCTTCGCCACGCGGCATCCGCCTTCCCCGACGTCCCGGTGATCATGATCACGGCCCACGGTACCGTGGACACCGCCGTGGAGGCCATGAAGGCCGGCGCCTTCGACTACATCACCAAGCCCTTCGACCAGGACGACCTGCGCAAGGTCATCCTCAAGGCCTCCCGCGCCCGGGTGCTCGCGGGGCAACACGTCCACCCCCCCACCGTGGAGGGGGAGCGCCCCCCTCTGGTGGGGCAGTCCCCGTCGATCCGTGCGGTCTACGACGTGATCGCACGGGTGGCCGACTCGCCGTCGACCGTCCTCATCACGGGGGAGAGCGGCACGGGGAAGGAGCTGGTCGCCCAGGCCCTGCACCGGGGCAGCTCGCGCCGGACCCAGCCCCTCATCAAGGTGAACTGCGCCGCGATTCCCAAGGACCTCGTCGAGAGCGAGCTCTTCGGCTACGAGAAGGGCGCCTTCACCGGCGCGGTGGGGTCGAAGCCCGGCCGCTTCGAGCTCGCCGACGGCGGCACCCTCTTCCTCGACGAGATCGGCGAGATCCCCGTCGAGATGCAGGTGAAGCTGCTCCGGGCGCTCCAGGAGTCGGAGTTCGAGCGGGTGGGCGGCATCCGGACGCTGCGGGTCGACGTGCGGCTCATCGCCGCCACCAACCGCAACCTCGAGTCGCTCATCGCCGACGGCCGGTTCCGCGAGGACCTCTTCTACCGGCTCAACGTCGTGCCCATCGCGCTCCCCCCCCTTCGCGATCGGCGCGAGGACATCCCGCTGCTCGCGCAGCACTTCATCGAGAAGTACGACCGGCGCCTCGGGAAGCGGGTCGAACGCGTGGACGCCGGAGCCCTGGAGGTGCTCGTAAACTACGGCTGGCCGGGGAACATCCGCGAACTCGAGAACGTCATGGAGCGCTCGGTGCTCTTCGCCGATGGCGACATCGTCACCGTCGCGCAACTGCCCGAGACGCTCCGGGAACGCGCCCCCGGGGCGGGACGCCCGGTGGCTCCGCTCGGAGCGCTCGGGGCCATCGCCTCCCCCAGCGGCGCCTCCATGAAGGACATCGTCCGCCAGGCCCAGTCCGAGCTGGAGCGAACGCTCATCTCGCGCGCCCTCGAGGAGACGGGCGGAAACGTCACCCGCGCCGCGAAGAAGCTCCAGATCAGCCGCAAGTCGCTCCAGGTGAAGATGAAGGAACTCGGCCTGCGCGGCGCCGAGGAGACGAACTGATGACGCCCGCCGGTCAGCGCCGGCCCCGCACCCGCTCGACCAGCGCGTAGGCCTCGCTCCGGGGCAAGCCATGCCGCTTCGCGATGGCCCGGGCCACCTCGGTGGGCGACTCCCCGGCCGCCAGCCGGCGAAGGATCTCCTCCTCGGGCGGCTCGACCGGCGCCTCTTCGGGTGCCTCGTCCGCCCCGGCGACCACGAGCGTCACCTCGCCTCGCAGGTTGCCGGAGAAGCGGGCCCTCAGCTCCGAGAGTCGTCCGCGCGCGATCTCCTCGTGCAGCTTGGTCAACTCCCGGGCGAGCGCCGCGGGACGATCGCCGAAGGCCGTCTCCAGATCCTCGAGGGTAGCCGCCGCCCGGTTCCCCGCCTCGAAGAGGACGAGGGTGGCCGGGACCCCACCGAGCCAGCGCAGGGCCTCGGCGCGCGCACCGCCCTTGCGCGGGAGGAAGCCGGCGAAGAGGAAGCGATCCGCAGCGAGCCCCGAAGCGGAGAGCGCCGCCAGGGCCGCCGACGGCCCTGGCACGGGAACCACCTTCGCCCCCACGCGCCATGCCGCATCCACCAGCCGGCTCCCCGGGTCGGAGACCCCCGGCGTCCCGGCATCGGTGACGAGGGCCACCGAGGCGCCCGCGGCCAGCCGCGACACCACGCGCTCCACCCTTCCCTCCTCGTCGAAGGCCGGCAGGGAGAGCAGGTCCGCCGGCCGCGCCCCGACGTGGGTGAGCAGCGTGCGGGTGCGGCGGGTGTCCTCGGCGACCACCACGTCGACCGTCCGGAGCACCTCGGCGGCGCGCGGGGACAGGTCCCCGAGGTTCCCGATGGGCGTCGCGACCACGTAGAGCGTCCCGACCCCGGCTGAGACGTTCATCCGGCGGCGCCTCCCGTGGAGTCGAAGGCCCCCTGGAAGAGCTCGAGCCGCGGATCTTCGCCGGTTCCGGCGCCGGTCACGGCCACCACGTCGAAGCGGATGTCGTCGTCGAGGGCTCCGTGACGCCGGGCCCAGTCGGTCGCGGCCGCGACCACCCGGAGAGCCTTCCGGCGGTCCACCGTCTCCTCGGGGGCGCCGTGCCCGGAGTCGGTCCGGCTCCGGACCTCCACGAAGCAGAGCACGCCCCGGTCGCGGCAGATCAGGTCCACTTCCCCGCCGCGCGTGGCGTGGTTGCGGTCCAGGACGACGTATCCGCGCCCGACCAGCCATTTCTCGGCCAGCCGCTCGGCATCGAGCCCCTTCTCCCGGGTGGTCGCCACGGCCTGGCTATCCGGCGTGGTCCGCCGCCTCCCGGAAGGCCACGTCGCTCGACCCGTGGACGATCTGGCGCCCCCTTGCCAGCTGCTTGAGCACGCGGGCCAGCGCGCGGCGCGACCCCTCGGGCAGGAGGGCCAGCGCGTCGTCGATCACCGCGACCGACTTCCCCGCTGCCAGCCCCTGCTCGACGAAGGCGATCTTGAGCACCGCGAAGCACAGGTCGCGCTCGGCCACGCCGAGCGTCGCCGTCGGCACGAGCTTCCCCGCCGCCTGGACCTGGAGGTTTCCCCGCTCGTCGACGAAGAAGTTGGCGAGCCGCTGTCCGGAGAGAGCCGGAAGGACCTGCAGGACGCGCGGTTGCAGCGCCCGGAGGGCGGCTCCCGGCGTCAGCCCCAGGTCCGCGGAGGCCCGCTCCATCAGCGTGCGCAGGGGCTCCCCTCGAGGAGGTGCCGCCACGGGCTCCCCCACCGAAACCTCGCCGAGCGGTTCGAACGGGCCGGTCTCGACCTCCCGTTCCAGCCGCGAGATCTCCTGCTCCAGCGAGTGGATGTCCCGCACGAACCCGCCCGTTTCGCTGGTGAGTTGCGCCTCGAGGGCGCCGATCTCCTGCTGGACCGCGACCCGCTCCGCCTCTGCGTCCAGGGTCTCGGCGCGTCCCTGCCAGGTGGCGTATCCGGCCTCGGCCTCGGCGAGGCTCGTCCGCGCCTCCAGCACCCGGCCGTGCAGATCCTCGAGATCGGCAACCGTCGCCACCCCGGCGGAGGCGACGACGGCCCGGACGGCAGCGGTCTCCCGCTCCCAGAGGTCGATGGCCTTCCGCTCCCGATCGGAGAGCCAGCGGGCACGCCGCGTCGCCTGCTCCGCGGCCTCCGCACGGCCGACCCAGCGGAGGCCCTCGAAAGCGGACCAGCCGATGGCCGGGATGGCGGCGAGTGCGAGGGTCCGGAAGTCGGTGAACAGTCCGACCACGAGAGCGACGGCGCCGACCGCCAGTCCCCCCAGGAAGCCGGGGGATCGCAGCAGCGGCGGGGGGGGGCTGGACGGCATCCCCTCCAGCGCCGTCCGTTCCGCGGCCACCTTCGCCATGGCGTCGTCGCGCCGGGCCGTCGCCTTCGCGCAGGCGGCCATCCGGGCGATCGGGTCTCCCAGCGTCGCGAGAGCCGCCTCCCCGACCGCGAAGGCCTCGACCCTGGCCCGGGCGTCCCGCAGGCGCTCCTTCACCTGCTCACCCGACTTGAGCATCTCCTCCAGCTTGAAGAGGTGGGACTGCGCCGAATCCATCCGGGACTGGATCTGCTCGGCTTCGCGCGCCTGCTCCAGTTCCGCCCGGGTGGCCTCGAGCTTGCGCCGGGCCTCGACGGGACTCGTGGAGACCCTGCGCTGCGGTCCCGCCGGCGCGACCCCGGCCAGGCCTGTCGGCGCCTGGCGCGACGGGAAGTCGGCCGCCGCCACGCAGAGCACGGCCGCGAAGCGTTCCGGCGAGGGCACCCCGGCGGCGCGGAGCACCTCGGCGATGCGCACCGGGTCCTGGAGGACCGACTGGAACGTCCGCTTCTCGGCGTCGTAGCGCTGCAACTGGCAGCCCCCGGCGAGATCGCGGACCACGCGCCAGGTGACGCCATCGTCTCCGGACAGCGTCAGGCCGGCCCGGGCCGCGCCACCCGGCGCCGCCCCCTCCGAGCGAAGGGCCGGGTCGGCCGGGAGGTCCGGGTGGAAGAGCGCCGACACGACGCGTCGGAGCGCCGATCCGTCGACGGCGACCACGTTGTAGCCCGGGCGCAGCGGGACCCGCCCCCGATCGGGCGCGAATCCGCGAACACCCTGGGCTGCGATCTCGAGCAGGAGCACGTCGGAGGCGGACTCTACTCCGCGTGCGGACCGCGCGAAAGGCCCGCGACGGGATCAGGAGTGCTTCGCCGACGCGCCCGGACCGTCTTCCTGCTGGACCCGGGCGGCCTTGCCCTGCAGTCCACGCAGGTAGTAGAGGCGCGCGCGGCGGACGGCGCCACGGCCCACGACCTCGACACGGTCGATGCGGGGGCTGTGGAGCGGGAAGATTCGCTCGACGCCGACGCCGTAGCTCACCTTGCGGACGGTGAACATGGCGCGCGAGCTTCCGCCGGACGAGGCGATGACGACGCCCTCGTACAGCTGGATGCGCTCCTTGTCGCCTTCCTTGATCTTCGTGTGCACCCGCACGGTGTCGCCTGCACGGAAGTCCGGCAGGTCCTTGCGGAGGTACTTGGCCTCTACGTCGGCAATTTCCTTGCGCAGCATCGTCGCTTCTCCCTTACAGCTCGTCGTCGCCGGCCTCGATGAGCCGGCGGTCGTCTTCGTCCAGTTGCAGGCGCGCGAAAAGGTCCGGGCGCCGGTCCCGCGTGACCCGGAGCGACTCGCGCCGGCGCCACCGCTCCACGCGCCGGTGATCCCCGGAGAGGAGGACCTCGGGGACCTCCACTCCGCGAAATACCGGCGGGCGGGTGTAGTGAGGGTACTCCAGGAGGGGGGCTCCCGCGAAGCTCTCCCGGCCCGCCGAGCTCTCGTTTCCGAGCACCCCGGGGACCAGGCGCGCGGCGGCATCGACGACGCAGAGCGCCGCCAGCTCGCCGCCGGTGAGCACGAAGTCCCCGGTGGAGACCTCCATGTCGACTGCCATCCTCACGCGTTCGTCCACTCCCTCGTATCGGCCGCAGGCGATGACCAGACGTCCGTGCTCCGCCAGTTCCTCGACCAGCCGCTGCGAGAGCGGCACGCCCCGGGGGCTCGTCAGGAGCACCCTGGCCCCGGGCAGCCGCCCCCTCGCGGCCTCGATGGCGGCGGTCAGCGGCTCCGGCTTCATCACCATCCCGCCGCCCCCTCCGTAGGGAGCGTCGTCGGTGACCCGGTGCCTTCCGGAGGCATACTCGCGGATGTCCGTCACCCGCGCTTCCAGGAGACCTCCCTCCCGCGCCTTGCCGAGAATGCTCTCGGAAAGGTACCCCTCGCACATCCGAGGGAAGAGGGTCAGGATCTCCACCTCCAGCCGCTTCACGTCCGGTTCCCTTCCGTCCTGCGCGCCTCCTCGTCGTCCTCGTCGAGCAGCCCGGGGGGCGGATCCACCACCACCCGTGCCTGCTCCCGGTCCACCGTGACCCACGGGGCCAGCGGCACCAGCCGCTCTCCCCCGGGACCGCGGACCACCAGCACGTCCACGCCCCCGGTCACGAAAAGCTCCTCGACCCTTCCCAGCTCCACCCCGGTGGTCGTGACCACCGGCAATCCCTCCAGGTCGGCCCAGAAGTGGCGCCCCTCGCCGGGGTCGCCCATCTCCTCGCGCCTTCCCCAGACCTCCGTGCCCCTCAGGGCCTCGGCAGCCGTCCTGCCATCCACGCCCTCGAGGCGCAGCCACCAGATCCGCCCCTGCGGACCGGCGGAGAGGACCTTGCGCTCCGCATCGGCCTGGCCGGCCTTGCGCAGCGCCACGCTGGACATCCGCGCCAGCGCTCCCTCGGTTCCGGCCACGCCGACCTTGCCGTCCAGGCCAACGGCCCGGACCACCGTACCGAGGCGGACCCAGGCCATCAGTCGAGGATGTCGACCACGGCCCGGCGTCCCTCGCGACGGGCCGCCGCGTCGACCACCGTGCGGATGGCCTTGGCGGTCTTCCCGCCCCGGCCGATGACCCGTCCCAGGTCGGACGGGTCCACCGTCAACTCGAGGACCACGGTTCGCTCGCGCTGGACGACGTCCACCCGGACCGAGTCCGGCTGGTCGACCAGTTCCCTCGAGAGCCAGAGAAGCAGGTCGCGCATGGTCCCGGCGCCGGGCTAGGCCTTGGCCGGAGCCGCGGCCCTCGCCAGCTTGATGAGCTTGGCCACGGTCGGGCTCGGCCTGGCCCCGGCCTTCAGCCAGAAATCGACGCGGTCCACCTTCAGCTGCAGGCGGATCGGGGTCATGGTCGGGTCGTACTGGCCGACGTCCTCCAGGTAACGGCCGTCGCGCGGCTTGCGCGAGTCGGTGGCCACCACGTGGTAGAACGGCGCCTTGTGCGTTCCCGCCCTGGAAAGGCGAAGGACAACCGCCATCGGATACTCCTCCTTCCGGGCTACTCGCCCTTGGCCTTCTTGGCCTTGGCCTTCGGCGCCTTCTCGGCGACGGCGGCCTTCTTGTCGGACTTCTTCTCGGCCTTCTCGGCCTTGGGTGCCTTCGGGGCCTTCGGGGCCTTCGGGGCCTTCACGGCCTTCGCCGCCTTGGCCTCGCCGGCCTCACCCTTCTCCTCGGCCGCGACGACGCGGTCGACGAGCTCGATGATCGACATGTCGGCGTTGTCGCCGTGTCGCTTCCCGGTGTGGATGATCCGGCTGTAGCCGCCGGCACGGGTGGCGTACCTCTCGGCGATGGGCCCGAAGAGCTTCGCCATGACCTCGGCATCCCGGACGTCGCGGAAGGCGATCCGGCGGGCGTGGGTCGTCCCCTTCTTGCCCAGCGTGATGATCTTGTCGGCGATGCGCTTCAGCTCCTTCGCCTTGGGCGTGGTGGTCACGATGCGCTCGTGGCGCAGGAGCGAGGTCACCTGGTTGCGGAACATCGCAATCCGGTGCTCGGTGGTTCGGTCGAGCCGGCGGCCGGCTACGCGGTGCTTCATCTCGGAATCTCCCTCGGAGAGTTCGTTGGGGCCTAGGCCTTGGGGGCCACGGGCGCGGACTTGGGCGGCCAGTTCTCGAGCTTCATGCCGAGGGAGAGCCCCATCTCTGCGAGGATCTCCTTGATCTCCTTCAGCGACTTCCGGCCGAAGTTCTTGGTCTTCAGCATCTCGGCCTCGGTCCTCTGGACCAGGTCGCCGATGGACTTGATGTTGGCGTTCTGGAGGCAGTTGGCGCTGCGGACGGACAGCTCCAGCTCGTCGACCGAGCGGAACAGGTTCTCGTTGAGCACCTGCTCCGGGACCGCCGCGATCTCGATGGCCGGCTCCTCGGTCTCGTCGAAGTTGATGAAGATGGAGAGCTGCTCCTTGAGGATCTTGGCGGCGAAGGCCACCGCGTCGGCGGGGGCGACCGAGCCGTCCGTCCAGACCTCGAGGGTGAGCTTGTCGAAGTCGGTCTGCTGGCCCACGCGGGCGTTGGTGACCTGGTAGTTCACCTTGCGGATGGGGCTGAAGAGCGCATCGATGGGGATGGTGCCGATGGGCTGCCCGGGCACCTTGTTCCGCTCCGCCGGCACGTAGCCGCGGCCCCGGCGCGCGGTCATCTCCATGCGCACCCTCCCACCCTCGCTGAGGGTGAGGATGTGGTGCCCCGGGTTGAGGATCTCCACCTGCCCGTCGGCGACGATGTCCCCGGCCTTGATCTCCCGCGGCCCCTCCGCCTCGATGCGGATGGTCTTCTGCTCGTTGGAGTGGATCTGGAGCAGGACCTCCTTGAGGTTGAGGATGATGTCGGTGACGTCCTCGGCCACCTCGGGGATGGCCATGAACTCGTGCTCGACTCCCTCGATCTTCACCGAGGTGATGCCGGCGCCCTGCAGGCTGGAGAGCAGGACGCGGCGCAGCGAGTTGCCGAGCGTGATCCCGAATCCGCGCTCCAGCGGCTCGGCGACGAACTTGCCGTAGGTGTTGGTGAGGGACTCCTGGTCGACCACCAGCCCGCGGGGCTTGATGAGGTCGCGCCAGTTCTTCGTGACGATGGCGTCCGCCATGGGCTTTCTCCTCTGGCCGCCGCCCCCTCCCCTTCCTCCGCAGCCCGGCGGGGTCAGGGCGCCGTGGGGCGCGCGACGCTTCGTGTTTGCGCTGAACGACGACGGACGCGGCTGGCAGGCCGCGCCCGGCGAATCACTTCGAGTAGAGCTCGACGATGAGCTGTTCCTGGATCGGCATGGTGATGTCCTCGCGGGACGGAGCGGTTCGCACCGTGCCCTTGAACCCAGCCTTGTCCAGCTCCAGCCAGCCCGGGACGCCGCGCCGGTCCACCGCCTCGATGGCCTCGATGATGCGGGCCACCTTCTTGCTGCGATCGCGGACGTCGACGACGTCCCCGGCGCGCAACTCGTAGGACGGGATGGTGACCTTGCGCCCGTTGACGCGGAAGTGGCCGTGCTGCACCAGCTGCCGCGCCTCGTTGCGGCTGTCGGCGAAGCCGAGCCGGAACACGGCGTTGTCGAGCCTCAGCTCGAGCCCGCGCAGCAGGTTGTCACCCGTGCGCCCCTTGGCGGCCGCGGCGCCCGCGAAGGCGTGGCGGAAGCCCGACTCGAGGAGGCCGTACATGCGCTTGACCTTCTGCTTCTCGCGCAGCTGGACCCCGTACTCGCTGAACTTGATTCGACCCTGGCCGTGCTGTCCGGGCGGGTACGGACGGCGCTCGATGGCGCACTTGTCCGTGTAGCAGCGGTCGCCCTTCAGGTACATCTTGAGATTCTCGCGGCGGCAGAGCCGGCAGACGCTTTCGGTGTAACGAGCCACTGTGTTCGTCTCCTGTCCGTCTCAGACGCGCCGGCGCTTGGGGGGCCGGGTGCCGTTGTGCGGGATGGGCGTGACGTCCTTGATGAGCGAGATCTTCAGGCCCGCCGAGGCGATGGCCCGGAGTGCCGACTCGCGGCCCGCGCCCGGGCCCTTCACCATGACGACCACCGCCTTGAGGCCGTGCTCCATGGCCTTGGCGGCGGCGTCGCCCGCCGCCACCTGGGCGGCGAACGGCGTGGACTTGCGCGAGCCCTTGAAGCCGCGGGCGCCCGCCGACGACCACGACAGCACGTTCCCGGTCGGGTCGGTGATGGTGATCATCGTGTTGTTGAAGGTGGAGTTGATGTGAACGATGCCGTTGGCCACGTTCTTCTTGACCCGCTTCTTCCCCTTCTTCGGGGTCACGGGGGACGCGGTCACCGGCTCGATGCCGGTCAGGTTGGGGACGGCCGGAACCGCCTCCTCGGCCTTCTTCACCGGCTTCTCGGCCTTCTCGGCCTGCTTCTCGTCAGCCACGCTGCCTCTCCATTCTCTTCGATTTCACGCCGAGTGCACTAGCGAGGGGCCGGTGCGGCGGCCGCCTTGCGCACGAGGCCACGCTTCGGACCCTTGCGCGTGCGGGCGTTGGTGTGGGTGCGCTGCCCGCGGACCGGCAGCCCCTTGCGGTGGCGGAGGCCGCGATAGCAGCCCAGGTCCATGAGCCGCTTGATGTTCATGGAGGTCTCACGGCGCAGGTCCCCTTCGACCTGGGTGATGGCCTCGATGGCCTCACGGATGTGGCGGACCTGGTCGTCGTCGAGATCCTTCGTCCGCATGACGGGATCGATGCCCGCCTTGGCGATGATCTTCTTCGCGGTGGCCTTGCCTACTCCGTAGATGTACTGGAGCGAGATCTCGACGCGCTTCTCTGCGGGAAGATCGACGCCGGCGATGCGAGCCATTCCTCTGTCTCCGGTTCTGGGTCTAGCCCGAGGCTAGCCCTGGCGCTGCTTGTGGCGGGGGTTGGCGGCGCAAATGATCCGCACGACGCCCTTGCGCTTCACGACCTTGCACTTGTCGCAGATCTTCTTCACCGACGCGCGGACCTTCATGACCTTGTCACCCGACCGAAAAAGTTCTGGTACGAGACGAAAAGCCCCGCCTTGCCTGCCGGCGGGACCATTGGAGGCGAATCCCGGCCCCCTCGAGCACCCTAGACTCCTGACGCACCCGGACCCTACACATCGCCCGATGCGGAGGGCGCCCTATAACACGCGATTTTCTGGGTTGCAAGCGCCACACACCGCAAAGGCTCGGGCGCGTCATCTCCCCGCCCGGGTGAGTATCTCCGGACCCTCCTCGGTGACGGCCACGGTGTGCTCGAAGTGCGCGGAAAGTCTCCCGTCCTCGGTGACGGCGGTCCAGCCGTCCTCCAGCGTCCGGATGCCGGGCAGGCCGGCGTTGACCATCGGCTCGATGGCCAGGACCAGCCCCGGTCGCAGCCAGGCTCCCGTGCCCGGCTCGCCGAAGTTGGGTACCTGCGGTGGCTCGTGGAGCTTTCGCCCGATGCCGTGCCCCACGAAGTCGCGGACGACGGAGAACCCGGCCGACTCGGCACTGCGCTGCACGGCCGCTCCGATGTCGCCGACCCTCCCCCCCGGCCGGGTCGCCGCGATGCCGGCGGCGAGCGCCGCCCGCGTGGCCGCCACCAGCAGCTCGGCCTCCGGGCTCGCGCGGCCCACCAGGACGGTCTCGGCAGCGTCCCCGTGGAATCCTTCCAGGATGGCGCCGAAGTCGAGCCCGACCACGTCTCCCTCGGCGAGGATGCGCTTCTCGGAGGGGATCCCGTGGACCACCTCCTCGTTCACCGAGATGCAGACGCTGGCCGGGTAGCCCAGGTAGCCCTTGAACGCCGGGACCGCACCCAGTTCCCGGGTCCGGCTCTCGGCGATCCGGTCGAGCTCGAGGGTGGAGACTCCCGGGACGGCGGCGGTCACCAGCGCATCGAGCACGGCGCGGACGACCCGGCCCGCGTCGCGCATGCGCGCGAGATCGTCTGCCGTCTTGATCTGCACGGTGCCTAGCTCGACCGGCCCAGGACCCGCAGGGCCGACGCGAGCACCTCGTCGGGGGCCCCCGTGCCGGCGACCTCCGAGAGGCTGCCCCGCTCGTGGTAGTAGCGCTTGAGCGGCTCGGTCTTGGACTCGTATTCCCGGAGCCGGCGCGCAACGGTCTCTGCCTTGTCGTCGTCCCGCTGAACCAGTGCCGCGCCCTCGCGGTCGCAGATGCCCGCCTGCCGGGGCGGATTGGCGGTGACGTGGTACACGGTCCCGCAGGTCGGGCAGCTTCGCCGGCCGCTCATGCGGTCCACCAGGAGCTCCGGGGCGATCTCGTACGAGACCGCGCGGTCGAGCTTGCGACCCATCGACACCAGGACCTGGTCGAGGTACTCGGCCTGGGCCGTGGTCCGGGGATAGCCGTCGAGGATGAAGCCTCGTTCCACGTCGGGACGGGACAGCCGGTCCTTCACCATGGCGTTGGTGACGTCGTCGGGGACGAGTCCGCCCGAGGCCATGATCGCGTCCACGGTCCTGCCGAGCTCCGTGCCCCGCGCCTTGTGATCGCGGAACATGTCGCCGGTGGAGATGTGGGGGATCTGGAGGTCCCGGGCCAGGAGCTTGGCCTGGGTGCCCTTGCCGGCTCCCGGCGGTCCCAAGAGGATGAGGATCATGCCCGTCTCCCGGTGCGCCACCCGGCGCGGCTAGGCGCCCAGCCCGGCGGTGGCGCGCCCCCGGATGCGGGGGCCGCGGGGCCCGGTGAAGCCCTCGTAGTGGCGGGTGATGAGGTGCCCCTCGATCTGCTGGACCGTGTCGAGTGCCACGCCGACCACGATGAGGAGCGCCGTTCCGCCGAAGTAGAAGGGCACGCCGAACTGGTTGATGAGGACGGTCGGGAGGATGCTCACCGCCGAAAGGTACAGGGCTCCGCCGAAGGTGATGCGGGAGAGCACGTAGTCGATGTACTCGGCTGTCTTCTTTCCCGGCCGGATGCCCGGGATGTACCCACCGTACTTCTTGAGGTTGTCGGCAACGTCCACCGGGTTGAAGGTCACCGCGGTGTAGAAGTAGGCGAAGAAGATGATGAGCACGACGTAGAAGGTGTTGTAGACCCAGCCGCCCGGCTGCATCAGGTCGGAGATGCGCTGCAGGAATGGGAACCAGGAGGCCAGCGTGGCCGGGAAGAGCAGCACCGAGCTGGCGAAGATGGGGGGGATCACGCCCGAGGTGTTCACCTTGAGCGGCAGGTGGGTGCTCTGGCCGCCGTAGGTGCGCCGCCCCACCACCCGCTTGGCGTATTGCACCGGGATGCGCCGCTGGGCCCGCTCGACGAAGACGATGAAGCCCACCACCGCGACCATGACCACGACGAGGATGACCAGGCGCAGCTCGTCCATGCCCGCCCCCGGGGCCTGGTAGGCCGCGTAGAGCTGGAACATGGCGTCGGGCATGCGGGCCACGATGCCGGCGAAGATGATGAGGGAGATCCCGTTGCCGATTCCGCGCTCGGTGATCTGCTCGCCCATCCACATGATGAAGGCGGTTCCGGCCGAGAGGGTGATGACGGTGAGGATGCGGAAGGACCAGCCCGGCGTGGTGACCACGGCCAGGCCGGACGGGTCGCGGAGCGACTCGAGGTAGGTGGCGATGCCGATGCCCTGGATGCCGGCCAGGACCACCGTGCCGTAGCGGGTGTACTGCGTGATGCGCTTGCGCCCGACCTCGCCCTCCTTCTGCATCTTCTCCAGCGCCGGGATCACCACGGTCAGGAGCTGCAGGATGATGGAGGCCGAGACGTAGGGCATGATGCCCAGCGCGAAGATGGACAGCTGCTCGAGGGCGCCGCCGGAGAACAGGTTGAAGAGACCGAGGAGGCCCCCCTGCGAGGCCACCACCTTGCGCATGGCGACGCGGTCGACGCCCGGCGTGCTGACGAAGACGCCGAGTCGGTACACCGCGAGCATCCCGACGGTGAAGAGGAGCCGCTTGCGCAGCTCGGGGACGCGGAAGATGTTGGCGAGACTGTTGGTGAGCATCCCGGTTCCCCCTGCTCCGCCTACGCCTTGCCCTTGGCCTTCTTCTCGGACTTCTCGGCCTTCTGCCTCTCACCCATCGTCTGCCGCTTCGGAAGGGTCTCGACCTTCCCACCGGCCTTCTCGATGGTCTCGCGTGCGCCCGCAGTCACCCGCTCGACGCGGACGGTGTAGGCCCCGGCCAGGTCGCCCTTGCCGAGCACCACGACCCCGTCGGCCTTGCCCCGGGCCAGCCCGGCGCCCTTGAGTGCCTGGAGGTCGACCACGCTCCCGGCGGGCAACAGCCCGAGGTCGGTCACCCGGACCTCCTCGAACTCGAGCCGGAAGTGGTTCTTGAACCCGAACTTCGGTAGGCGGCGCTGGAGCGGCATCTGGCCGCCCTCGAAGCCCTCGAAGTGCATGTTGCCGGAGCGGGCCTTCTGGCCCTTCCCGCCGCGGCCCGCGGTCTTGCCCAGGCCGGAGGCCTGGCCTCGGCCGACGCGCTTGCGGACCTTGGTGGCGCCCCGGGGCGCCTTCAGCTGGTTCAGCGACGACATGAGCGTTCCTTTCTACCCTCGTTTGAGGCGCGGCGCGCTAGGCGCCCTTGACGCCCTTCGACTTCCTGGCCTTGCGCCCCACCGGCGCCGGGGCGTCGACGCGCTCCCAGGTCAGGAGGTAGCCCACCCTGCGGATCATTCCCATGGTGGACGGGGTGTCGGGGATGATCTTGGACGAGTTGGTCTTCTTCAGACCCATGCCCGTCACCATCAGCCGCTGCTTCGCCGGGATTCCGGCCAGTCCGTGCTTCAAGGTCACCTTGATGGCTGCCATCGTCGTCCCCTGCCCTATTCCTGCATCTCGGCAATGGTCTTGCCGCGCATCTGCGCCACGCGATCGGCGTTGCGCAGGCTCTTCAGCCCGGCCACCGTCGCCTTGAGCACGTTGTGCGGGTTGCGCGAGCCCTGGCTCTTGGTGAGCACGTTGCGCACCCCGGCCGCCTCGAGCACGGCGCGGACCGCGCCCCCGGCGATGACGCCGGTTCCCTCGCTGGCCGGCTTGAGCAGCACCCGCCCGGCGCCGAAGTGGCCGAGCACCTCGTGCGGGATGGTGGTGCCGGCGAGTGGGACCAGGAAGATGTTCTTCTTGGCCTGCTCGCCGCCCTTGCGGATGGCCTCGGGCACCTCGTTGGCCTTTCCCAGGCCGACGCCGACGTGCCCCTGGCCGTCGCCGACGACGATCAGCGCGGAGAAGCTGAAGCGCCGGCCGCCCTTGACCACCTTGGCGACGCGGTTGATGTGGACCACGCGGTCCGTAAGCTCGAGATCGTTCACGTTGATGATGGGAGCAGCCATTCGACCCTCGGTCCAGCGGTGACTAGAACTTGAGGCCGGCCTCGCGGGCCGCCTCCGCCACCGCGGCGACACGGCCGTGGTAGTCGAAACCATTTCGATCGAAGACGACCTGGGTGACGCCCTTCTCGAGCGTCGCCTTGGCGATGGCCGTGCCGACCTTCTTCGCGGCGGCGGTCTTGTCGTCTTCCTTCACGGCATCCCGGAGCGCCTTGGACGTCGTCCCGGCGAAGGCGATGGTGCGTCCGGCCACGTCGTCTACCACCTGGGCGTAGACGTGGTTCAGGCTGCGGTACACCGTGAGGCGCGGACGCTCCGCGGTGCCGGAGATCTTCTTGCGGATGCGCGCCTTGCGCTTCTCGCGCGGGGTGACTTTCTCTGCCATGGGTGCTCCTCCTTGCGCCGGCGCAGACCCAGCCGGCACATGAGCGGTCGGCGACTACGCCGCGCCGGTCTTGCCTTCCTTGCGTCGGATGATCTCGTAGCTGTACTTGATGCCCTTGCCCTTGTACGGCTCGGGCGGACGCAGCTCGCGGATGCGGGCGGCGGTCATGCCCACCATGTGCTTGTCGGCCCCCCGGATCGTGACCTTGGTCTGCTTCGGGTCGACCTCGGCGGTGATCCCGTCGGGGAGCTTGAAGACCACCGGGTGGGAGAAGCCGAGCACGAAGTGCACTTCCTTGCCCTTGCCCTCGGCCTTGAACCCCACCCCGACGATGTCGAGGGTGCGCTCGTAGCCCTTGGTGACCCCGTCGATGGCGTTGCGCACCAGGGTACGGGTCAGGCCGTGGAGGGATCGGGCGAGGATGGAGTCGTCGGGACGGAGGACCTTGACCTCGTCCTTCCCCACCTCGAACTTCATCAGGGCGTTCGCATGGAACGCGGTCTTGCCCTTGGGGCCCTCGACCTTCACCGTGAGTCCGTCCACGGTGACCTTGACCTTCTCCGGGATCTTCACCGGAAGCTTGCCGATGCGGGACATGGGT